>JAMHWF010000055.1:0-248346 GCA_035911095.1 Ideonella sp.
CCCTGGGCGTCGAGCACCAGGCCGTGGAAGTACACGTGCCTGAACGGCACGGTGCCGGTGAAGTGCTTGGTCATCATGATCATCCGGGCGACCCAGAAGAAGATGATGTCGTAGCCGGAGACCAGCACGCTGCTGGGCAGGAACAGGTCCTGCTCCACGGTCTTGGCTGGCCAGCCCAGCGTGGAGAAGGGCACCAGCGCCGAGGAATACCACGTGTCCAGCACGTCCTCGTCGCGCGTCAGCGGGCCCGTGTACCCGGCGGCGGCGGCCTTGGCGCGGGCCTCGGCTTCGTCGCGGGCGACGAACAGCTCGCCACCGGCGCCATACCAGGCCGGGATCTGGTGGCCCCACCAGAGCTGGCGGCTGATGCACCAGTCCTGGATGTTCTTCATCCACTGGTCGTAGGTGTTGACCCAGTTCTCGGGCACGAAGCGCACCTCGCCCGAGGCCACCGCGTCGACCGCCTTCTGCGCGATGCTGCGGCCGTCCGGCGCCGGCTTGCCGACGGCGACGAACCACTGGTCGGTGAGCATCGGCTCGATCACCGCGCCGGTGCGGGCGCAGCGCGGCACCATCAGCTTGTGCTTGCGCGTCTCGACCAGCAGGCCCTGCGCGTCGAGGTCGGCGACCACCCGCTTGCGCGCGACGAAGCGGTCAAGCCCGCGGTAGGCCTCGGGCGCCTGGTCGTTGACCTTCGCGTCGAGGGTCAGGATGCCGATCACCGGCAGCCCGTGGCGCTGGCCGACCGCGTAGTCGTTGGCGTCGTGCGCCGGCGTGACCTTGACGACGCCGGTGCCGAATTCGCGGTCGACATAGGCGTCGGTGATCACCGGGATGCGCCGGCCGGTCAGCGGCAGCAGCACCTCCTTGCCGTGGAAGGCGGTGTAGCGCTCGTCGTCGGGGTGCACCATCACCGCGGTGTCGCCGAGCATCGTCTCGGGCCGCGTCGTCGCCACCACCAGCGACCCGCTCCCGTCGGCCAGCGGGTAGCGGATCAGCCAGAGGAAGCCGTCTTCCTCCTCGCTCTCGACCTCGAGGTCGGACACCGCCGACTTCAGCACCGGGTCCCAGCTCACCAGGCGCTTGCCACGGTAGATCAGGCCGTCTTCGTAGAGGCGCACGAATGTGTCGGCGACGATGGCCGAGAGCTTCTCGTCCATCGTGAAGTACTCGTGCGGCCAGCTGACGCTGGCGCCGATGCGCCGCATCTGCTGCGTGATCGTCGAGCCGGACTGCTCCTTCCATTGCCAGACGCGCTCGACGAAGGCCTCGCGGCCCAGGTCGTGGCGGCTGGTCTTGGCCTGCTCGAGCTGGCGCTCGACGACGATCTGCGTCGCGATCCCGGCATGGTCGGTGCCGGGCACCCACAGCGTGTTGTCGCCGCGCATCCGGTGGTAGCGCGTCAGCGCGTCCATGATCGTCTGGTTGAACGCGTGGCCCATGTGCAGCGTGCCGGTCACGTTCGGCGGCGGCAGCTGGATCGAGAACGAGGGCTTGGCCGGGTCCAGCGTCGGGCCGTAGGCGCCGCTGGCCTCCCAGAGGGGCGCCCAGCGCGCCTCGATGGCCGCGGGTTCGAAGGACTTGGCGAGATCGTTCATAGGGGCGGGGAAGCGGGCGAGGGCTTGCGACTGGCGTGCGACCGGGCCGTGCCGGGCGGCGGCGCCGGTGGCGTCGACGCAAGGGGCCGGGCGGGGGCCTGGCAAGGGGCCGGAATTGTAGGCCGTGGTACCGTCGCGGCCCTTCGTCTGCCGTGGGTCCGAGCCCGCCGCGCCAGCCCCCGCGCGGCCTCGCCGAAGCCGCTCCCGACATGCCGCGAATCCTTACGACCGCCGCGCCGGAAGGTCGGCGCGACGCCGCCGCGCCGGGTCATCTGTCTTCCGCGCGGCCGCGCTTCGACCTGCGCCGGCAGGGCCGGCGCGCGCTGGCCGCGGTGGGCTGCCTGGCGGGGGCGGCGATGCTGTCGTCCTGCGGCGGCGGCGATGGCGGCGGCCCGCCCGACCCGGCCAGTTGCAGCCTCGCCGACCAGAAGACCTGGCTCGCCGACTACATGGGCGACTGGTACTTCTGGGCCGGGCGCAACCCGCGGCCCGACCCGACCGCGTATGGCGCCGTCGGGCCGCTCTTCGAGGCGCTCCTCTACACCGGCGGCGACGCAGCCTTTCCCGCCGACCGCTGGAGCTACCTGCAGCCGACGGCCGCCTTCGACCAGTTCTTCGGCGCGGGCCGATCGCTCGGCTACGGCCTCTTCGTGGCCGGCCTCGAGGTCGAAGGGCGGCCCGACCTGCCGCTGCGCGTGCGCTATGTCGAGCCGGGTTCCGCCGCCGGCAGCCAGCTGCAGCGCGGCGACACCCTGGTGTCGGTCAACGGCCTGGCAGCGTCCGAGCTGATCGCGACCAACGACTACACGGCGCTGACGCCCCAGGCCGAGGGCGACCGCCTGCAGCTCGTCGTGCGCCGCGGCGGGGTCGAGCGCAACGTCGAGCTGGTGGCCAGCGCCTACGCGCTCACGCCGGTGTCCGCGCAGCACGTGCTAACCAGCCGGGACGGTCGCCGCGTCGGCTACCTGGTGCTGAAGGACTTCGTCTCGCAGGCACGCGCGCCGCTCGAAGCCGCCTTCGCCGCCTTCCGCGCGGCCGGCGTGCAGGACCTGGTGGTCGACCTGCGCTACAACGGCGGCGGCCTCGTCTCGGTGTCGCGCGACCTCGCGAGCTACGTCGTCGCCAGCAGCGCCGTCGGCGAGACCTTCACGAGCCTGCGCTACAACGAGCGGCACCGCGCCGCCGACAGCCGCTCGACCTTCGTCGACCAGCCTTCGGCGCTCGGCCTGTCGCGCGTCTACGTGCTGGCCGGCGAACGCACCTGCTCGGCCGCCGAGCTCGTCATCAACGGCCTGCGGCCTTTCGTCGAGGTGGTGCAGATCGGCGGCAGCAGCTGCGGCAAGCCGGTCGGCTTCGTGCCCGAGAGCCAGTGCGGCACGACCTACAGCGCGGTCAACTTCGAGTCGCTCAACGCCGACGGCCAGGGCCGCTACTTCGACGGTCTCGCGCCTGCCTGCCCGGTGCTCGACGACCTCGACCATGCGCTGGGCGACCCGGCCGAGGCGCTGACGGCCGCGGCGCTCTCGCATGCCGACACCGGCGCCTGCCCGCTGGCGGCCGGGCGCGAGGCCGCGGCCCAGGTGCGCCACCGCGTGCTGCGCAGCGGGCCGCTGCCGGAGCCGGCCGAGCCGCGCGGCATGTTCGAGTATTGAGGCCCTCGCCCGGCGGGTACGCCAAGCGGTCTCCGGGGGGGGGGCGGGCCGGCTCGGGAGCGGCCCGGCGCTCGGCCCGTCGCGCCCGTCACATGAACAGGTGCTCGCCCGCGTTCTCGCCGCCGAGGATCACGTAGTTGACCTTCTTCAGGTCGGCCAGTGCGCGCCCGCCGGCGTAGCTGATCGAGCTCTGCAGGTCCTCGCGCATCTCGCGCAGCGTGTCGTCGAGGTGGCCCTTGATCGGCTCGAGGATGCGCTTGCCCTCGACGTGCTTGTACTCGCCCTTGTTGAAGTCCGAGGCCGAGCCGTAGTACTCCTTGTAGCGCTTGCCGTCGAGCTCGACAGTCGCGCCCGGGCTCTCCTCGTGGCCGGCGAACAGCGAGCCGATCATCACCATCGTCGCGCCGAAGCGCACGCTCTTGGCGATGTCGCCGTGGTGGCGGATGCCGCCGTCGGCAACGATCGGCTTGTTGGCCACCCGCGCACACCACTTGAGCGCCGAGAGCTGCCAGCCGCCGGTGCCGAAGCCCGTCTTCAAGCGCGTGATGCAGACCTTGCCCGGCCCGATGCCGACCTTGGTCGCGTCAGCGCCCCAGTTCTCGAGGTCGATCACGCCCTCCGGCGTGCCGACGTTGCCGGCGATCACGAAGGTCTGCGGCAGCCGGTGCTTGAGGTGGTCGATCGTGCGCCGCACGCTGTCGGCATGGCCGTGGGCGATGTCGATCGTCACGTAGTCGGCGCCGATGCCCTCGGCGGCGAGGCGGTCGATCATCTCGTGGTCGGCCGGGCGCACGCCGGAGCTGATCGAGACGTAGAGGTCCTTCTCGCGCATGCGCCGCGCGAAAGCCAGGTTGTCCAGGTCGAAGCGGTGCATCACGTAGAAGTGGCCGCTGGCCGCCAGGCTCTCGGCGATGCGCTCGTCGACCACCGTGCGCATGTTGGCCGGCACGGCGGGCAGCCTGAAGCGGCGCGGGCCGAACTCGACCGAGGGGTCGCACTCGCTGCGGCTGTCGACGCGGCACTTGCGCGGCAGCAGCAGGATGTTGTCGTAGTCGAATATTTCCATGGCGCGAGGCCTCCGGCAGGACGATGAGCGCGAAAGGGGGCGAGCGCTCGACCTGGTGACCCGGCGTGGCGGTGCGGCCTTCGACAGGCCGGTGGTGCCGCACAAAAACGAACCGGGCACCAACTTCTGGGCCCGGTGACTGATTCTACGCGGTCGGCCCCGGTGGCCCGCCGGGCGGGCCTTTGCGGCCACCGGCCGGCCGCGCGCGGCCCGGCCGCGCAGCGCCGCAGGCCGGCAGCCGGCGCAAGGCCGCCGCGATCGGCCGGCCGGCCTCCGACTCGACCCAGCCGACGGCGCGCAGTCGCTCCGGCCGCGGCGTCTCGGGCAGGCGCATCGCGCGCAGGAACTCAGCCGGGTGGCCCGGCGCGAGCCCGTCCAGCGGCAAGGGGCCGACCACGCTGCGCACGAGCCGGCGCGCGACCGGCGAGCCGTCCTCGCCGGCCGGGATTTCCTCGGCCAGCGCGAGGTAGGCCGCGAGGCGGCCGGGCGCCAGGCGGGCGTCGACCTCGATGCGCAGCTGCGCGGCGAGATAGCCGTTCCAGCCCGGGCCGTCCTCGACCGTGACGCGCAGCGAACGCTGGACGCGCAGCGGCTGCAGGTGGACCAGGGTCTCGTCCGGCGAGAGCGGGCCGGCGCGTGTCGCGCGCGCGGTCGCCTCCGGCAGCGCCGCGATGGCCAGCGGTGCCGAGGCACCCTGGCGGCCGGGCACGACCCAGTCGAGGTCGAGCACCGGCTCGCGGCGGTCGCCGGGCACGGCGGGAGGGGTGGCCTGCCAGCAGCCGGCGCAGTCGGCGGACATGAAGCGCTCGTTCAGCGAGCCCGGCACGCCGCAGTCGAGCGCGTCGGCGGCCCCGGCCAGCGGCGCCGCGCCGAGCAGCAGCGCGACGGTGGCGAGGCATCGGCGCATCGGTGCGGGGCAGGGCGGGGGCGTCGGGTCCCGGTGGTTCGTCGGCATCGGGCGGGTCCTCTCGGGCGCATCCCGTCGGGCGGGCTGCGGTGCCGGGCGCGGGTCGCGGCGCACCGGTGGTTCGACGATTGTCGCGCGGGGCGTGCCGGCCCCCGCGTGGAAGCCCCGCCCGTCAGCCGACAGGGCCCGGACAGAATCGCGCCCCATGAGCGTTTCCCCGAACACCGCGCCCCAGGGCGCTCCGCCGGCCGACCAGACGACGTCCCGCCTGCTGCCCTGGCTGGTCGCCGTCGCCTTCTTCATGCAGACGCTCGACGGCACGATCCTCAACACCGCCCTGCCGGCGATGGCGGCCGACCTCGGCGAGCGCCCGCTGCGCCTGCAGGCGGTGGTCGTCGCCTACATGCTGACGGTGGCGCTGCTGATCCCGGCCTCGGGCTGGATCGCCGACCGCTTCGGCACGCGTCGCACCTTCACCTGGGCGATCGGCCTCTTCACGCTCGGCTCGCTGCTGTGCGCGATGTCGCCGTCGCTGCCGGCACTGATCGCGGCCCGGGTGGTGCAGGGGGTCGGCGGCGCGCTGCTGCTGCCGGTCGGCCGGCTCGCGATCCTGCGCGTGTTCCCCAAGCCGGAGCTGATCCGCGCGCTGACCTTCGTCACGCTGCCGGGGCTGCTCGGCCCGCTGGTCGGCCCGACGCTCGGCGGCTGGCTGGTCGAGGTCGCGTCCTGGCACTGGGTGTTCCTGATCAACCTGCCGGTCGGCCTTCTGGGCCTGGTCGCGGCGCGGCGCGTGATGCCCGATCTGCGCTTGTCGCATGCCGATGCCTTCGACGCCCGCGGCTACGCCGTCTTCGCGCTCGGGCTGGTGCTCGTGTCGCTGGCGATGCAGGGCTTCGGCGAGCACGCGATCAGCCCGGCGGTCGCTCTGCTGATGCTGGTGGCGGGGCTCGCCGCCAGCATCGGCTACTGGCTGCACGCGGCGCGCGCGCCGCACCCGCTGTTCAGCCCGGCGCTGTTCCGCATCCCGACCTTCGCGATCGGTCTGGCGGGCAACCTGTTCTCGCGCCTGGGCAGCGGGGCGATGCCCTTCCTGATCCCGCTCTTCCTGCAGCTCGGGCTGGGTCGCACGCCGACGCAGGCCGGCATGAGCATGATCCCGACCGCCGCCGGCGCGATGCTCTCGAAGTTCTTTGCCGAGCGCCTGATCGGCGCCCTCGGCTACCGGCACCTGCTGGTCGCCAACACGCTGGCGCTCGGGCTGATGATGGCGAGCTTCGCGACCGTCGGCCCGGGCACGCCGGACGTGGTGCTGCTCGTGATGCTGGGCGTCTTCGGCGTGCTGAACTCGCTGCAGTTCACCTCGATGAACACGCTCACCCTCGGCGACCTCGACGAGCGCAGCGCCTCCGGCGGCAACGGCCTGCTGTCGGTGGTGATGCAGCTGTCGATGAGCCTGGGCGTCGGCGCCGCCGGCGCGCTGCTCGGCGTCTTCGCCGGCACGGGGGGCGATCCGGCGGACGGCGGCCACGGCCCGGCGAATCTGGGCGACTTCCAAGCCACCTTCGTCTGCGTCGGTCTGATGACGATGGTCGCGGCGACGATCTTCTGGCAGCTCGGCCGCGCGGAGGCGCCGGCGGGGCGGGCGAAGGTGCACGACACCGACGCCTGACCGGCCCGCCTCGCGCCGCGGCGCCGGCAGGCCGCCGGGCGCGCCCTCGGTCGCGCGACCGACCGCCCCGGGGTGACCCGGGCGCCTACGGTCGGCCCGCGGTCGGCACGCCGAGTCGCCGCGCGAGGCGCTGGAAGTTGCTGCGGTCCATCGCCGCATCGCGGGCGGCCTGCGCGACCGAGCCCTCGTGGCGCTGCAGCGCGGCGACGATCCAGGCGCGCTGGAAAGCGTCGGTGGCCTCGCGCAGGCCGCCGCCTTCCGACGCCGTCGGATCGTCGGGCACGGACCCGTCGGCTGGCGGCAGCGACACCGCGCCAGGCGCGATGGCGGCCGGCGTGCGGGCCGCGGCCGAAGCGGCCAGGCCGAGGTGCCCAATGTCGATCGCGATCCAGCGCGCCGAGCGCCCCTGCTCGACGACGGCCCGCAGCGCGGCCCTGGCGATCACGTGCTCGAGCTCGCGGACGTTGCCCGGCCAGTCGTAGCCCCGCAGGGCGAGGCGGGCGGCCGGGCTGAGGCGCAGGTTGCCGCTGCCCAGCTGGTGTTGGTTCTCCTCGAGGAAGCCGCCGGCCAGGGCCAGCACGTCGGCGCCGCGCTCGCGCAGCGGCGGCACGCGCAGCGGGTAGGCGGCCAGGCGGTGGTAGAGGTCGGCGCGGAAGCGGCGGCGCTCGACCTCGTCGAGCAGGTCGCGGTTGGTGGCCGCGATCACCCGCACGTCGACCCGCACCGGCCGGTCGCTGCCGGGGCGTTGCAGCTCGCCCTCCTGCAACACGCGCAGCAGCTTGGCCTGCAGCGGCAGCGGCAGCTCGCCGACCTCGTCGAGTAGCAGCGTGCCGCCGTCGGCGAGCTCGAAGCGGCCGGGGCGGTCGGCCAGCGCCCCGGTGAAGGCACCGCGTTTGTGGCCGAAGAGCTCGCTCTCGGCCAGGCCCTCGGGCAACGCGGCGCAGTTGACCGTCACCAGCGGCTGCGCACGCCGCCGCGAGCGGGCGTGCAGCCGGCGCGCGACGAGCTCCTTGCCGGTGCCGGTCTCGCCCTGGATCAGCGTCGTCAGGTCGGTGCCGGCGACGGCGTCGATCTCGTGCGCCAGCGCGCGCATCGCCGCGCTGCGCACGAGCAGCTCGCGCCGCGAGGCGTCGAGGTGCAGCGCCCGGCCGCGCAGGCGCTCGCGCTCGGCGCGCTCGGCCAGCGCGCGCTGCCGCGCGTGCGAGGCGATGCTCGACTCGACCAGCCGCGCCAGCGCCGGCAGCTGCTGTGCCGGCAGGTGCGCGAAGGCGTCGGTATCGAGCGCGTCGAGCGTCAGCAGCCCCCAGGGCCGGCCGTCGTGGTACAGCGGCGTGCCGGCACAGTCGTGCACGGCGGCCGGCCCGGGGAGGGCCCCGACGCGAGCGTCGGTCCGGTGGCCTGCGCGGGCGTCCGCCCGGCTGTCGGCGAAGCCGTCGACCAGGCCGTCGAACGGGTCGGGCAGGTCGCAGTCCGGCTCGAAGCGCAGGCCCTCGCGGCGGGCCAGGATCGCCGCCAGCCGCGGGTGGGCGGCCACCGGCAGCCGACGGCCGAGGATCTCCTCGCTCAGGCCGTCGGTGGCCACCGGCACCAGCACCTCGCCGTCGAGCTGCAGCAGCGCCACCGCGTCGCAGCGCACCAGCTGCCGCACCGCCTGCAGCAGCGGGCCGAAGGGCGCCGGCGACTCGTCGTCGGACGGCGGCGGTGCCAGCGCAGCATCGGGGCCGAGGTCGAGCGGGCGCTCCACGGCAAGCCGGGGCTCAGGGGCAAGGCCGACAGGGGTTGAGGTCATTCGGACATCGACAGGTGGGTTCGACCGCGCGGGTGACCAGGTCGATTTGACCTCAAGTCTGCATCGACCTCTACAAATCAACCACTTGGCGCTGCTGTGCCGCGCGGGTCCGTTGGCACGGCGCTTGATTTGATCGGGTACCACCACCGACAAGGAGAAACGCGTTGACCCCGCAGACCATCGCCACCGTGAAGGCCACCGTCCCCGTGCTGCAGGCGCGCGGCGAAGACATCACGCGCCACTTCTACCAGCTGATGTTCCGTGAGCATCCGGAGGTGAAGGCCTTCTTCAACGAGGCCCACCAGGCGGCCGGCCTGCAGGCGCGTGCGCTCGCCAACGCGGTGCTCGCCTACGCGATGCACATCGACCGCCTGGAGGCGATCGCGCCGGCACTGCCGCTGATCGTGCAGAAGCACGCGGCGCTCGGCGTGCTGCCCGAGCACTACCCGATCGTCGGCAAGTGCCTGCTGCAGGCAATCCGCGAGGTGCTCGGCGAGGCCGCCACCGACGAGGTCATCGGCGCCTGGGGCGAGGCCTACGGCGCGCTGGCCCAGATCCTGATCGAGGCGGAGGAAGCGGTCTATGCCGACAACGCGGCCCGGCCCGGCGGCTGGCGCGGCGAGCGCCGCCTGCGCGTCGCGCGGCGCAAGGACGAAAGCGAGGCCATCACCTCGTTCTACCTGGAGCCGGTCGACGGCCAGCCGCTGATGGCCTTCAAGCCCGGCCAGTACCTGACCATCGTGCTGAACATCGACGGCGACTCGGTGCGGCGCAACTACTCGCTGTCGGACGCCCCGGGCAAGCCGCACTACCGCATCAGCGTCAAGCGCGAGCCGGACGGGCGGGTCTCGAACTGGCTGCACGCGCATGCCCAGCCCGGCACCGAGCTGCAGGCGCTTGCGCCCTGCGGCGACCTGCACCTGGACCTGCTGGCCACCGGCCCGATGCTGCTGGTGACCGGCGGCGTCGGCATCACGCCGGCGATCAGCATCCTGGAGGCGTCGGCGCCGACCGGGCGGCCGATCCGCTTCCTGCACGCGGCCCGGCATGCCGGCGTGCATGCCTTCCGCGAGCGCGTCGAGGCGCTGGCCGCGGAGTACCCGAACGTCTCGGTGCAGTTCCTATACGACGAGCCGCGGCCGGGCGACCCGCCGCACCGGCCGGGCCGGGTGACGCGCGCGCTGCTGGCCGAGCAGCTGCCGGCCGACCGGCAGGCCGACATCTACCTGATCGGGCCGACGCTGTTCATGCGCGGCGTCTACGCCGACGCGATCGCGCTCGGGGTGCCGAAGGACCGGCTGCGCTACGAGTTCTTCGGCCCGCTCGAGGCGATGATGGCCGCGGCCTGAGGCCGCGCGGCACGCGAGGGCGCGCCGGCCGCCGGGTCGGCGGCCCCTCGCCGCCCGGGCAGGGCCGGGCCGGGTCGGGCAAGGGGTACAGGGGCGGCTCCTAGAATCCGGCGATGAGTCTGCCGTCATCTGCTGCCCGCCCGCCGTCCGCGTCCCGGCCCGAGCCTCCGGCCGCACCAGGGGGCGACGCGGGCCTGCTGCGCGGCCTGAACCCCGAGCAGCTCGCCGCGGTGACGCTGCCGCCGCAGCCCGCGCTGATCCTCGCCGGCGCCGGCTCGGGCAAGACGCGGGTGCTGACCACCCGCATCGCCTGGCTGATCACCACCGGCCAGGTCTCGCCGGGCGGCGTGATGGCGGTGACCTTCACCAACAAGGCCGCCAAGGAGATGCTCACGCGGCTCGCGGCGATGCTGCCGATCCCCGTGCGCGGCATGTGGGTCGGCACCTTCCACGGGCTGTGCAACCGCTTCCTGCGCGCGCACTGGAAGCTCGCCGGGCTGCCGCAGTCGTTCCAGATCCTCGACAGCGCCGACCAGCTCTCGGCCGTCAAGCGCGTCATCAAGGCGATGAAGCTCGACGAGGAGCGCTACGTGCCGAAGGAGGTGACCTGGTTCATTGCCGGCGCGAAGGAGGACGGCCTGCGCCCCGGCGACATCGAGGCGCACGATGAGCACACCCGCCGGCGCATCGAGATCTACCGCGCTTACGAGGACCAGTGCCACCGCGAGGGCGTGGTCGACTTCGCCGAGCTGATGCTGCGCACCTACGAGCTGATGCGCGACAACGCGCCGCTGCGCGAGCACTACCAGCACCGCTTCCGCCACATCCTGGTCGACGAGTTCCAGGACACGAACCGGCTGCAGTACCAGTGGCTCAAGGTGTTCGCCGGGCCGCGCAGCGCGGTGATGGCGGTCGGCGACGACGACCAGAGCATCTACGCCTTCCGCGGCGCGCAGGTCGGCAACATGGCCGACTTCGAGCGCGAGTTCCGCGTCGAGCAGGTGATCAAGCTGGAGCAGAACTACCGCAGCCACAGCAACATCCTCGACACCGCGAACGAGCTGATCTCGCGCAACCAGCGCCGCCTGGGCAAGACCCTGCGCACCGACGCCGGCGCCGGCGAGCCGGTGCGCGTGCACGAGGCGACGAGCGACTTCGGCGAGGCGCAGTGGTTCGTCGAGGAGGCGCAGCAGCTGCACCGCGAGGGCATGGCGAGGCGCGAGATCGCGCTGCTCTATCGCAGCAATGCGCAGTCGCGCGTACTGGAGTCGGCGCTGTTCAACGCCGGCATTCCGTATCGCGTCTACGGCGGGCTGCGCTTCTTCGAGCGCGCCGAGATCAAACATGCGCTGGCCTACCTGCGGCTGATCGAGAACGGCAACGACGACACCAGCTTCCTGCGCGTCGTCAACTTCCCCGCCCGCGGCATCGGCGCGCGCAGCATCGAGCAGTTGCAGGACGCGGCGCGCGCGAGCGGCCGCAGCCTGATGCAGAGCGTCGACGCGGTCGCCGGCAAGGCGGGCACGAACCTGCGTGCCTTCGCGGCGCTGGTCGAGGCGATGCGCAGCGCGACGCTGGGCCTGACACTGCGCCAGATCATCGAGCACGTCATCGAGGCCACCGGCCTGGCCGACTTCTATCGTGCCGAGCGCGAAGGCCAGGAGCGGCTCGAGAACCTGGCCGAGCTGGTCAACGCGGCCGAGTCCTTCGTCACCCAGGAGGGCTTCGGCAAGGACGCGGTCGCGCTGCCGATCGACGAGCAGCGGCCGGGTGCGATCGCCGCCGGCGCGCCTGAGGCGGTGGCGGACGTCGCGACGGTGCCCGACGCCGAGACCGGTGAGATCCAGTCGCCGCTCGCCGCCTTCCTGACCCACGCCGCGCTCGAGGCCGGCGATAACCAGGCCCAGGCCGGCGAGGACGCGATCCAGCTGATGACCGTGCACAGCGCCAAAGGGCTGGAGTTCGACGGCGTCTTCATCACCGGGCTCGAAGAGGGCCTCTTCCCGAACGAGCGGGCGCTGAACGACCGCGACGGGCTGGAGGAGGAAAGGCGCCTGATGTACGTCGCGATCACGCGCGCGCGCCGCAGGCTCTACCTGAGCTTCAGCCAGACGCGGATGCTGCACGGGCAGACCCGCTACAACGTCAAGAGCCGCTTTTTCGACGAGCTGCCCGAATCGACGCTGAAGTGGATCACCCCGCGCAACCAGGGCTTCGGCTCGGGCTATGCGCGCGACTACCAGCAGGCCTGGCAGCGTGACTCTGGCCTGGGCTCGATGGTCGGCGCCGGCCGCATCGACTCGTCGCGCGCCGCTGGCCCGCGCCCGGTGCCGGGCGGCTTCGGCGCCGGGCCGACGCCGGCCGCGCCGAACGGGTTGCGCGTCGGGCGCTCGGTGTTCCACACGAAGTTCGGCGAGGGCGTCGTGATGACGCTCGAAGGCGCCGGCGCCGACGCGCGGGCGCAGGTCAACTTCGGGCGGCATGGCGTCAAGTGGCTGGCGCTGGCGGTGGCGAAGCTGACGCCGGTGGATTGACGTCAAGCCCTGGCCGCAGCCCCTCGGCCGGCAGTCGCTGCGCCCTGCAGCATGTCCACCCCGCCTCGCGGGGGCGCGGTCCTGGCCTGTCCGCGCTCAGGCAGTTGCCACCTCCGTAGAGGCCCGCGCGCCAACTCAGGGGCGAATCGGCGTGGGGCTGGCACCCTCGTCGGCCACCGGCACGACGGGTGGTTCCGTGGCGGGTTCGGGCGGTGCGGCGGGCGCGGGCAAGGGTGCCGACGCCGTCGGGGCGGCCGCCTCGGCGGATGCGGCAGGCACGGCCTCGGCGGGCGCCTTGTCCGGCGTCGCCGCGTCGATCGCCGCCCCCACCGCCTTGCCGGTCACCTTGACACCGGTGCTGATGACCGCGCCACCGACCGAGACCGCAGCACCGACAACGGCGCCCGCGACCGTGACGACCGCGCAACCGGACAGCAGCGCCACCGCGGCCGCCACCAGGACGGTGCCGCTGCGCAGGGGGCGCTGCCTCAACGCCACCGGGCGTGCAGGCTGTGGCGCGATGTTCGGGCTGGGCATGGTGTGGGGGGCGGGCGGCTGGGCAGGCAGCGCGCCGGGCGGGTGCACCGCTTCGCCGCAGGTCGTCAGCTCGCGGGCGGCTCCTGCCCACCTGTCGGCTCGACCGGCGCAGGCGCCGCATCGCCGGGGGGCGGCTGCCCGATCACCCCGTGCTCCGAGATCTCGAAGCTGTCGGCGAAGGTGAAGTACAGCGAGGCGTAGAACGCGGTCGAGAAGGTCAGCCCGGCCGCCAGCGCGGTCAGGCCGGCGAGCTGCGGCACGCCCAGCAGCGCGAAGGCCAGGTTCGTGACGACCGAGAACACCAGGATCGTCAGGGCCCAGGCGAGCCCGTAGACGAAGAAGGCGTTGCGCGCGCGCCAAACGGCCAGCGTGCTCGAGAACAGCGCCTGCGCCGGCCCCTGGCGGTCCCAGTAGACGAGCGCCGGGGCGTGCCAGAACGGGATCGACAGCAGCGCGGCGAGCACCAGCCGCATCAGGATGCCGAAGCGCAACTGCCCGTCCTCGAGCAGCGCGGCGATCTCCTCGCGGTGCTTGTCGGGGTCGACCACCAGCTCCTGCAGGCGGGCGAACTTGCCGCCGTCGGCCCATTCGCCGAGCAGCACGATCACCAGCGTCGCGACGGCGTAGACCAGCCCCAGGCGGATCAGCGCCGCGCGGCGCCGCCCGTTGTGCTGCAACGGGCGCAACAGCAGCATCGGGGTCGGCATGCGCCGCTGCAGCACCTGGTGCGTGGCCAGCATGAAGGCGAGCGTGACGAGCGGCAGCCAGGCCATCATCAGCAGGCTGCCCACCCACGGCACCATCAGCAGCACGACCGAGCCGAGCAGGAAGCTGCCGAACATCGCGACATAGGGCAGCGGCTGGCGGAACATCACGGCGAAGCCGTTGCGCAGCCAGCGCCACCCGCTGGCGGCCGGGACGTTGCGCAGTTTCAGGGTCATCGAGGTCAGGCGCGCAGGTAATGCCAGGGGTCGGCGACGCGCTCGCGCAGCACGCGCTCGAAGTGGCGCGGGTCGTGCGGCTTGAGCATCGTGGCGCCGCGCGGCAGGTGCAGGTCCCAGAGGCGCGAGACCCAGAAGCGCAGCGCGCCGGCGCGCATCATCGCCGGCAGCAGGCGCAGCTCGCTGCCGCCGAGCGGGCGTTCCTCGTCGTAGGCGGCGACGAAGGCCTGGGCGCGCGCCTCGTCGAGGCGGCCGCTCGCGACGTCGATGCACCAGTCGTTCAGGCAGATCGCCAGGTCGTAGACGAAATGGTCGACGCCGGCGAAGTAGAAGTCGAAGAAGCCGGTCAGGCGCGGCGTGCCATCGGGCGCCGCCTCGAACATCACGTTGTCGCGGAAGAGGTCGGCGTGGATCGGCCCGCGCGGCAGCTCGTGGCCGGCCGGCGACGCGTCGAGCGCCTGCTGGAAGGCGAGTTCGCCCTCGATCAGCTCGCGCTGCGCGTCGTCGAGGAAGGGCAGCACCAGCGGCACCGTCTCGACCCACCAGGCGAGGCCGCGCAAATTCGGCTGGCGGCGCGGATAGTCGGCGCCCGCCAGGTGCATGCGCGCGAGCATCGCGCCGACGAGCGCGCAGTGCGTGAGGTCGGGGGCCATCTCGTGGCGGCCGCGCAGGCGGTCGACGATGGCCGCCGGCTTGTCGCACACGCGGTGCAGGATCTCGCCGGTCTCGTCGGCGCGCGGGTCGGGCACCGGGATGCCGCGTGCGGCCAGGTGCTTCATCAGGTGCAGGTAGAAGGGCAGCTGCTCGAAGCTCAGGCGCTCGAACAGCGTCAGCACGAAGCGGCCGCGCGTCGTGTCGGCGAAGTAGTTGGTGTTCTCGATGCCCGAGACGATGCCCTGCAGCGCGGTCAGCTCGCCGATGTCCAGGCGATCGACAAGCTGCGCCGCCTCGTCGAACGAGACTTCGGTGAAGACCGCCACGATCAGAAGGCCAGCACGTTCCAGACCCGCTGGCCGCGCGCGCCGCGCGTGGCCGGCCAGCCGTCGTTCACCTGCTGGGAACTGTCGGGCGGGAGGATCTCGTAGGCCGCGGTGCCGGGGGTCTTGGGCTGCACGTGGATGCGCGTCGTCACGCCGCGGATGCGCAGCTCGTCGATGCGTGCGCGCTGGTCCTCGACGACGATGTGGCGCACCTGCGGCTCGCCGGGTGCGGGCGGGGCGACAGCGTCCGCGGCGAGCGGCGCGAGGGCGGATCCAGCGTCGGCGGCCGGACGGACCGGCATCGGCGCTTCGATGGCGCCTGCGTCTGGCGCCGTGTCGGCCGCCATCGCGGGCCCGCCCGCTGCGCCGAGCAACGCGGCAGCGCAGGCGAAGGTCGCCAAGCGGACCGACGCCGGGCACGCCAAGGCGCGCCCACGGGGGCAGAAGAGGAGCCTGCGGACAGCGGAAGCGGCCATGCGCGCCATTCTAGGCGGGTGCTTGGGGTGACAATCGCTGCCATGAATGACCCTGCCGTCTCTACGAAAGATGCCGCGAACGCCCGGGCCGTGCCCTGGCAGGCCGTGCTCGCGATGGCGCTCGTTATCGTGCTGTCCAACGTGCTGGTGCAGTACACGATCAACGACTGGCTCACCTGGGGCGCCTTCACCTATCCGGTCGTCTTCCTCGTCACCGACCTGACCAACCGCGCCCTCGGCCCCCGCGTGGCGCGTCGCGTGGCCTGGATCGGCTTCGCGATCGCGGTCGCGGTCTCCCTCGGGCTCGCGCCCTGGCGCATCGCGGTCGCCTCCGGCACCGCCTTCATCGTCGCCCAGCTGCTCGACATCTCGGTGTTCAACCAGCTGCGTGCGCAGAGCTGGTGGCGTGCGCCGCTGCTCGGCTCGGTCGCCGCGTCGGTGGTCGACACGCTCGTGTTCTTCTACATCGCCTTTGCCGGCACCGGGCTCGACTGGCGCACGCTCGCTGCCGGCGACCTGGGCGTCAAGTGGCTGATGGCACTGCTGCTGCTGGCGCCGTACCGCGTGCTGCTGCCGCGCCTGACGACCTGGGTGCCTGCGCGTTGAACGCCGCCGCCTCGACGTTGCTGCTGGTCGACGGCTCCAGCTACCTCTACCGCGCCTACCACGCGCTGCCCGACCTGCGGGCGCCGGACGGCTTCCCGACGGGGGCGGTCCACGGCATCGTCGCGATGCTGCGCCGCGGCCTGAACGACGTGCGCCCGGCGCTCGCCGCCTGCGTCTTCGACGCCCCGGGCCGCACCTTCCGCGACGACTGGTACGACCAGTACAAGGCCAACCGTTCGCCGATGCCCGAGCCGCTGGCGCAACAGATCGAGCCGATCCACGAGGTGCTGCGCCTGCTCGGCTGGCCGGTGCTGGTCGTGCCCGGCATCGAGGCCGACGACGCGATCGGCACCCTAGCGCGGGTCGCCGCCACCGAGGGCCGGCGCGTCGTCGTCTCGACCGGCGACAAGGACATGGCCCAGCTCGTCACGCCGCAGGTCACGCTGGTCAACACGATGAGCAACGAGACGCTGGACGCGGCCGCGGTGGCCGCCAAGTTCGGCGTGCCGCCCGAGCGCATCGTCGACTACCTGACGCTCGTCGGCGACGCGGTCGACAACGTGCCGGGCGTCGACAAGGTCGGCCCGAAGACCGCCGCCAAGTGGATCGCCGAGCACGGCTCGCTCGACGGCGTGATCGCCGCGGCGCCGGCGATGAAGGGCGCCGCCGGCGAGAACCTCCGGCGCGCGCTCGACTGGCTGCCGCAGGCCAGGCGGCTGGTGACGGTCGACACGCACTGCGACCTGACGGCGCAGCTGCCCGGCTGGCCGGCGCTCGATGCGCTCGCGCTGCGGCCGGTCGACCGCGAGGCGCTGCGCGCCTTCTACGACCGCTACGGCTTCAAGAGTTGGAAGCGCGAGCTCGACGAGGGCAAGGTCGAAGGCGGCGTCGAGGCCGGCACGGCCGACGCGGCGGCTCCGCCCGGCCCGGACAACAGCGCGGGCCCCGACGCAGCGGCCGCGGCGCCGGCCCCCGAGCGCCACTACGAAACGCTGCTCGACGAGGCCTCGCTGGACCGCTGGCTCGAGAAGATCGCCGCCGCCGAGCTGACCGCGATCGACACCGAGACCGATTCGCTCGACCCGGTGCAGGCGCGCATCGTCGGCATCTCGCTCAGCACCGCGCCGGGCGAGGCGGCCTACATCCCGCTGCGCCACGACTACGCCGGCGCGCCGGCGCAGCTCGATTTCGACGGCGTGCTGGCGCGCCTCGCGCCCTGGCTCGAGGACGAACGCCAGGCCAAGCTCGGCCAGCACGCGAAGTACGACACCCACGTCTTCGCCAATGCCGGCATCACGCTGCGCGGCGTACGCCACGACACGATGCTCGAAAGCTACGTGCTCGAGTCGCACAGGCCGCATGGCCTCGAGAGTCTGGCCGCGCGCCACCTCGACCGGCGCGGCCTGAGCTACGAGGACGTCTGCGGCAAGGGGGCGAACCAGATCCCGTTCTCGCAGGTCGACATCGAGCGCGCCGCCGAGTACGCCTGCGAAGACAGCGAGATGTGCCTCGAGGTGCACCAGCGGCTCTGGCCGCAGCTCGAGGCCGAGCCGGGCCTGGCGCGCGTCTACCGGGACATCGAGATGCCGGTCTCCGCGCTGCTCGCGCGCATCGAGCGCCACGGCGTGCTGATCGACACCGAGGCGCTGGCACGCCAGAGCCGCGACCTGGCCGAGCGCATGCTCGCGCTCGAACAGCAGGCCTACGAGATCGCCGGCCAGCCGTTCAACCTCGGCAGCCCGAAGCAGATCGGCCAGATCCTGTTCGAGAAGCTCGGCCTGCCGGTGAAGAAGAAGACGGCCAGCGGCGCGCCCAGTACCGACGAGGACGTGCTGGCCGAGCTCGCCGCCGACTACCCGCTGCCGGCGAAGCTGCTCGAGCACCGCAGCCTGGCGAAGCTGAAGGGCACCTACACCGACAAGCTGCCGCTGATGGTCGACCCCGAGACCGGCCGCGTGCACACCAACTACGCGCAGGCGGTGGCGGTGACCGGGCGCCTGTCGAGCAACGACCCGAACCTGCAGAACATCCCGATCCGCACCGCCGAGGGCCGGCGCGTGCGCGAGGCCTTCATCGCGCCAGTGGGCCACTTCATCCTCAGCGCCGACTATTCGCAGATCGAGCTGCGCCTGATGGCGCACATCAGCGGCGACCCGGGCCTCACCAAGGCCTTCACCGAAGGCCTGGATGTGCACCGCGCGACCGCCAGCGAGGTGTTCGCGACCCCGCTCGAGGCGGTGACCGCGCAGCAGCGCCGCTACGCGAAGACGATCAACTTCGGGCTCATCTACGGCATGGGCGCCTTCGGCCTGGCGCAGGCGCTGGGCATCGAGCAGAAGGCGGCGCGCGACTACATCGACCGCTACTTTTCCCGCTTCGCCGGCGTCAAGCGCTACATGGAGGAGACCAAGGCCTTCGCCGCCGCGCACGGCTATGTAGAGACGATGTACGGGCGGCGCATCGTGCTGCCGGAGATCCGCGGCGGCAGCGGGCCGCGGCGCAGCGCCGCCGAGCGGCAGGCGATCAACGCGCCGATGCAGGGCACCGCGGCCGACCTGATCAAGCTCGCGATGCTCGCGGTGCAGGCCGCGCTCGATGCGCAGCAGCGCGCCACGCGCATCGTGATGCAGGTGCACGACGAACTGGTCTTCGAGGTGCCCGAGGCCGAGCTCGACTGGGCGCGCGTCGAGCTGCCGCGCCTGATGACGGGCGTGGCGACGCTCGACGTGCCGCTGACCGCCGAGGTCGGCGTCGGGCGCAACTGGGAAGAGGCGCACTGAGGCCGATGCCGGCGTGCCGTCGGCCCCGGGCGGGCCGCGGCGGGCCCTGGGGCGGCGCGCCGCCGGCAGGTCAGGCGACCGCGGCGCCGCTCAGTCTGGCCGCCGCCGGCAGCGGTGCGGCCAGCAGCGCCGCGGCGTCGACCACGCCCGCGCCATAGCCTTCGGCGGGCCAGCCAGCGGCCGGCCGGCGGGCGGTCATGGCGAGCAACGCGGCGAAGGCCGCCGGCTTCTGCCAGGGTTCGGGATAGCAGGCGTCGAGCTGCAACCGGTGGTGGGCGACCCAGAGCGCGGCGACGCCGGCGGCGAGGGCGGCGGCGTAGCAGCTGCCGTCGCCGTCGGGGCCGTAGTCGTAGTCGCCGGCGGTGTGCGTGACGGCGCGGCGCACGCCGGTGGCCGGCGCGCTGACGTCGACCCGGCGGCCGAAGCCGCTGCCCGACCAGGGCCGGTCCGCCTGGGTGACGCCGCCCACCGCGACGGTGCCCGGCAGGCGTGCCGGCGCGACGACGCCGTTGACGTGGTTGCCCGCGGCGCAGACCAGGATGACGCCGCGCTCGACGGCGTGGCTCACCGCCTCGCGCACCTCGCGCCGCACCGGGGCGCCGAAGATGCCCAGGCCGATGCACACGACCTGCACCCGCGCCCCATCGACCAGGTAGCGCAGCGCCTGTGCCAGCTCGCGCTGGGCGTGGTTGACCCAGGTGACGTCGGCGATGCGCACCGGCACCAGCGGCACACGCGGCGCCGCGCCGAGGAAGCGGCCGCCGTTCGCCTTTGGGTCGTGCCCGCAGAGCACGCTGGCGATGCGCGTGCCGTGGCCGCGCGAGGCGGCGCCGAGGCTGTCGAGCCCGGCGCCGGGCTCGGGCGCCAGCAGCGAGGATTCGCCGGCCTCCGGACGTTCGACGAAGCTCGCCGCGTCCTCGGTATCGACCCAGCTGCGTCCGGGGAATCCCAGGGCCGGGTGCGGTGTGTACCCGGTGTCGATCTGCCCGACGCGCACCCCGGTCCAGTCGATGCGCTCCGGCCCGCCCAGGTGGTCCCAGGCCGGGCCCATGCGCATCTGCTGCAGGTGGGCGTCGAGCGCATCGGGCCTGCCCTGAGGCGGGCCGGCGTCGCGCGGCGAGAGCTGCAGCGCGTCGCGCCCGGCGAGCAGTTCGAGCGTCGCCTCGTCGCTCAGCGGCCGCATCTCCTCGACGCCCAGGCGGCGCAGCAGCGGGCCGGCGCCGCCGGGGCAGCCGGAATCGAGCGCGCGCAGCAAGGGCGCCGGGATGATCGCCTGCCGCGCCCCGTAGGGCCACAGACGCACGTCGAGCTGGGGCAGCAGATGGTGCAGGGCGCGCTCGACCTCTCGTGGAGGCCGGCCGTCGGTGGTGAGGGCGAAGTTGCGCATGGCGGTGCGTGGTGGGGAAGCGCCTTTGTACGCAGCGGCCACAGGCCGCTGTACCCGCCTCGAGGCGAGGCGTCCTCCCGCAGGAGGACGCCTGTCGTGCCGCCTCGCCGGCGGCTGCAGCAGACGGCCCGCGAGGCGCAACACACGAAAGGCGGGGCGAAACACGCGTGCAACAGTCGCGGGAAACGGGGCGTGATCCGCGGGGCTCGCGGGCGCGCCAGGTCGGTGCGAGGATCGATGCGAGTGGCCGACGCGAGGGGTCGACCCGAACGGCCGGTGCCGATTCACGCCATCGTCATCGACCCGACGCCGGCCCGTCACCCGCGCCGCCGACGATCCGGCCCATGCGAGATGCCCGGCACAACGTGCTCCAGCGGGCGGCCTGGGCATCAGGCCCGAGCCGCTCCATCCCGACCGACGGGCCGCCCGGTGCCGTCGAGCCCCAGGGCTCGGCGCCGCCACCCGGCCCGGTACGCCTGCGCACGGTCTGGATCTCCGACCTGCACCTCGGCACACCCGGTTGCCAGGCGGCCGCGCTGCTCGAGTTCCTGCGCGCGACCGAGTGCGAGACGCTCTACCTCGTGGGCGACATCGTCGATGGCTGGCAACTGCGCCGCCACTGGTACTGGCCGTCGGCACACAACGATGTCGTGCAGAAGCTGCTGCGCAAGGCGCGCAAGGGCACGCGCGTGATCTTCGTGCCCGGCAATCACGACGAGTTCGCACGCCGCTACATCGGCCACCGCTTCGGCGGCATCGAGGTGGTCGAGGAGGCGATCCACACCACCGCCGACGGCCGGCGCCTGTGGGTGACGCATGGCGACCTGTTCGACGGCGTGGTGCAGTGCGCGCGCTGGCTGGCGCTGGTCGGCGACGCCGCCTACGAGTGCTCGCTGAAGCTGAACCGGCACCTGAACCGGCTGCGCGCGCGCCTCGGCCTGCCGTACTGGAGCCTGTCGAAGTACCTGAAGCTCAAGGTCAAGCGCGCGGTGAGCTATGTCGGCGAGTTCGAGCGCGCGCTGGCTCGCGAGGCCCGGCGCCGCGGCGCGCACGGCGTGGTCTGCGGTCACATCCACCATGCCGAGCTGCGCATGATCGATGACGTGCTTTATGCCAACGACGGCGACTGGGTCGAGAGCCTGACCGCGCTGGTCGAGCATGCCGACGGCCGGCTCGAGATCGTCGACTGGAGCCGTCGCCGTCGGGACGCCGGCGCCGCGCCGCCGGTCCTGGAGCCGCGGGAGGGCGAGCGCGACGAGGCGGGTGCGATGCCGCTGGCCGACGCCTGAAAGGCCTGAGCCGGCCATGCGGGAGGTGTCACGAAGCCGTCGCAAAAGCTTCATAAACTCCACGCATGACCCAGAAGACCACAGGGCAGGTGCTCGCGCTCGTCGAGCCGCCACAGCCCGCGGGCACGGTGGAGACGAGCGAGCCGGCACCCCCCGCCGAGCCGACGCCCGCCGCTGCCGAACCGGCGCCGCCCGCACTGAAACTGCTCAACCGCGAGCTGGCGATCCTCGACTTCAACCGCCGCGTGCTCTCGCAGGCGCGGCGCGCCGACGTGCCGCTGCTCGAGCGGCTGCGCTACATCTGCATCGTCTCGTCGAACCTCGACGAGTTCTACGAGGTGCGCTTCGCCGACGTGATCGAGGCGGTGCGCGAGCCGGGCACCGGCGTGACGCGCGCCGACCTGGAGGCGGTCTCGGCCTCCGCCCACCGGCTGATCGAGGACCAGTACGCGATCTTCAACGACGAGGTGATGCCGGCGCTCCAGCGCAGCGGCATCCACATCGTCAACCACGCGGAGCGCGACCCGGCGCAGCGGGCCTGGGTCGACGAGTTCTTCCGCACCCAGGTGAGGCCGCTGCTGGTGCCGGTCGGGCTGGACCCGGCCCACCCCTTCCCGCAGGTGGCCAACAAGAGCCTGAACTTCATCGCCCAGCTGAGCGGCAAGGACGCCTTCGGCCGCGACAACGCGATCGCGATCGTCAAGGTGCCGCGCGTGCTGCCGCGGGTCATCAAGCTGCCGTCGCCGGCGGGCTCGAAGCGCCAGCTCTTCGTGCTGCTGACGAGCGTGATCCGCGCCCACCTGCACGAGCTCTTCCCGGGGCGCGAGGTGCAGGCTTTCGCGCAGTTCCGCGTCACCCGAGACTCGGACCTGACGATCGACGAGCAGGACGTGCGCAACCTGCGCCAGGCGCTGCGCACCGGGCTCACGACGCGCCACTTCGGGCAGGCGATCCGCCTCGAGGTGGTCAGCACCTGCCCGGCCGAGCTGTCGCAGTTCCTGCTGCGCCAGTTCGGCCTGCCCGAGGAGGCGCTGCACCGCGTCAACGGGCCGGTCAACCTGGTACGGCTCAACGAGCTGATCGACCAGGCGGACGCGCCGGTGCTGCGCTTCGCCCCGTTCGAGCCGGCCTGGCCGGCGGGCCGGCTGCCGCGCGGGCGCTCGATCTTCGAGCGCCTGCGCCACCACGGCGACGTGCTGCTGCACCACCCGTTCGAGAGTTTCGAGCCGGTCGTGCAGTTCCTGCGCGAGGCGGTCAACGACCCCGACGTGCTCGCGATCAAGCAGACGATCTACCGCACCGGCGCGCAATCCGTGCTGATGGACCTGCTGATCGAGGCGGTGCGGCGCGGCAAGGAGGTGATGGTCGTCGTCGAGCTGAAGGCGCGCTTCGACGAGGAGGCCAACATCAACTGGGCCGAGCGGCTCGAGGCGGTCGGCGCGCAGGTCGTCTACGGCATCGTCGGCCTGAAAACGCACGCCAAGCTGATGGTGATCACGCGGCGCGAGGGCGGCCAGCTGCGCCGCTACGCCCACCTGTCGACCGGCAACTACAACCCGCGCTCGGCCAAGCTCTACACCGACGTCGGCTACCTGACGGCCGATGCCGACTTCGCGGCGGATGCCGACAGCATCTTCCAGCAGCTCGCGAGCCTCACCCGCATCAAGCCGCCGCGCCACCTGCTCACCGCGCCGTTCCGCCTGCACCGCCAGATGCTGCTGCACACCGACCGGGTCGCGCAGGCGGCGCGCGAGGGGCGCCCGGCGCGCATCGTGCTGAAGGTCAACGCGCTGACCGACGAGCCGCTGATCCTCGCGCTGGCCGCGGCCGCGCGCGCCGGCGCCGAAATAGACCTCATCGTGCGCGGGGCCTGCATGCTGCCGGTCGGCGTGCCCGGCCACACCGAGCGCATCCGCGTGCGCTCGGTGATCGGCCGCTTCCTCGAGCATTCGCGGGTGCTGTACTTCCGCTGGGGCGAGCGCGAAGACGAAGAGGCGTTGTTCCTGTCGAGCGCCGACTGGATGAGCCGCAACATGTTCCGCCGCATCGAGGTGGCCTGGCCGGTGCGCGACCCGCGGCTGCGCCAGCGCGTGATCGACGAATGCCTGGTGCCCTACCTGCACGACGGCAAGGACGCCTGGACGCTGCAGCCCGACGGCCGCTATCGTGCGTCGCGCGGCAACGGCCCGAGCGCGCAGCAGGCGCTGATGGAGCGCTTCAGCCCCGACACCTGAGGGCCTGCGCCGCGGCCCTGACCTGAGCGACGACGAAGACGATGGACCTGATTCTGTGGCGCCACGCAGAGGCGCATGTGATCAAGGAAGGCCAGGATGACCTGGAGCGCGCGCTGACCGCGAAAGGCGAGCGCCAGGCGCAGCGCATGGCCGACTGGCTCAACCAGCGGCTCGTTCAGACGACGCGCGTGCTCGCCAGCCCGGCCGTGCGCTGCCAGCAGACGGTGCGCGCGCTCGACCGCAACTTCAAGACGCTGCCTGCGCTGGCGCCGGACGCCGAGGTCGATGCGGTGCTGAAGGCGGCCCGCTGGCCGGGCAGTGCCGAGCCGGTGCTGGTCGTCGGCCACCAGCCGACCCTGGGCAGCGTCGCCGCGCTGCTGCTCGGCGGCCAGGCCGCCGCATGGCCGGTGAAGAAGGGCGCGGTCTGGTGGCTGCGCCAGCGCGAGCGCGACGGTGCGACGCAGGTGCTGCTGCAGGCCGTGATGGCGCCGGACTCGCTCTAGCGCCCTCTGGCGTGGCGCCGGCCGCGCGGGGTTCAGCCCGGCGGCAGCGTGATCCGCAGCGGCGCCTCGGCGCGTTCCCAGACCTGGCGCTCCTCGGCGAGGAGGTAGGTGGTGCGCGGGTGGCGCTCGGCCCAGGCCGCGTCGTAGCTGACGCTCGCGCCGTGGCCATGGCGCCGCAACTCGAGGCCCGCGAGGTCGGGCGTCTGGCGTGCATGGCAGAGCAGCACGGCCAGGCGCAGCGAGAGCGCCTGCCAGGCGAAGGTCTCGTCGCGCAGGTCGATCTCGATCTTGCGCAGGCCGCCGCGCTGGCCGAGCAGCAGCGCCGCAAGGCGCCGCTGCTGGGATTGCGAGAAGCCGGCCGCATCGACGTTGGCCAGCAGGTAGGCGCTGTGGCGGTGGTGGTCGTGGTGCGAGACCATCATGCCCAGCTCGTGCAGGGCCGCGGCCCAGCCCAGCTCGCGCCGTGCGTCGGGCGAGGCCAGCGGCTGCAGCGTCTGGTGCAGCCTGAGCGCCAGCACCTGCACCCGGCGCGCCTGCACGAGGTCGATCTCGAAGCGGCGCTGCAGCTCCTCGACCGAGTCTTCACGCAGGTCGCGGCCATGGTCTTCGCCCTCGCTCGCGGCGACGCGGTCGACGAGGTCGAAGATCACGCCCTGGCGCAGCGCCCCGCGCGCCGGTTGCAGCGCCTGGATGCCGAAGTGCGTCGCCAGCGTGTAGAGGATCGCGACCCCGCCGGGGAACACCGGCTTGCGGTCCTGCTTGAGGCCCGTGATCGAGAGCCGCTCGACGCGCCCGGCCCGCAGGCACTGCTCGATGCACCACTGCAGGCCGGCCGGGGTGATCTGGCCGTCGGTCAGGCCGTTGACCCGGAGCACCTCGGAGACGGCGCCCATCGTCCCCGACGAGCCGAGCGCCTCCTGCCATTGCGAGGGGGCGAAGGGGTCGAGGGCTTCCTCCAGCTCGGCGCCGGCGGCCACCTGCGCGGCCCGGAACGCGGCCTCGCTGTAGCGGCCGTCGCCGAAGTAGCGCATCGACAGGCTGACGCAGCCGATCTGGAAAGACTCGGCGCGCAGCGCCGTGCGCCCCTGGCCGAGGATCATCTCGGTCGAGCGGCCGCCGATGTCGATCACCAGCCTGGCGGCGTTCGAAGGCTGCAGCCGCGCGACGCCGGCATAGGTCAGGCGCGCCTCCTCGCGGCCCGAGATCACCTCGATCGGCAGGCCGAGCACCGGCCGCGCGCGCGCGAGGAAGGCGTCGCGGTTGCGGGCCTCGCGCAGGGTCTGCGTCGCCACGGCACGCAGGTGTTCGAGCGGAAAGCCGCGCAGGCGCTGCGAGAAGCGGCCGAGGCAGGCCAGCCCGCGCAGCGTCGCCTCTTCGGTCAGCCGCCCTTCGCCGTCGAGCCCGGCGCCCAGGCGCACCGTTTCCTTCAGGTAGTCGACGCGCCGGTAGCGGCCGCCGCGCACCTGCCCGATCTCGAGGCGGAAGCTGTTCGAGCCCATGTCGATCGCGGCGAAGGTGTCGCCGCCGGCGGCAGGGGCGGCCGGGGTGTCGTCGGCGGCGCTCGGCCGGGCTTTGAAGTCCATGGCGAATTGTGGGGGCAAAGGCGGGAACTCTCGTTCGCACGGGCGGCTGCGCGACACTCGCTCCCCGGCCGGCACGGATGCGCGTGCGGCCTCGTGGTCCATCGCAGCCAGGAAAGGGTCCCGATGTACAAGCAGGATTTCGACAGCCTCGTGCCCGGCGGTGAGTTGAGCCGCCGTGCCTTCACGCGCACGGCCGTCGGCGGCGGTTTCGCGGCAGCGGTGCTGCCGGTGGGCGCGCAGACGATCACCACCGACACCGCAGGTCTCGTCGCCGGGCCGGTGACGATCCCCGTCGGGGACTTCCGCATGCCGGCCTATCGCGCGGCGCCCGAGGGGCGCTCGGCACTGCCGGTGGTGCTCGTCGTGAGCGAGATCTTCGGCGTGCATGAGTACATCGCCGACGTCGCACGCCGCCTTGCGAAGCAGGGCTACCTCGCGGTCGCGCCCGAGCTCTTCGTGCGCCAGGGCGACGCCAAGGCCCACGCCGACATCGCGCGCCTGATCTCCGAGGTGATCTCGAAGGTGCCCGACGCGCAGGCGCTGGGCGACCTGGATGCCACCGTCGCCTGGGCCGGCGCCAACGGCGGCGACACGAAGCGGCTGGGCATCACCGGCTTCTGCTGGGGCGGGCGCATCACCTGGCTCTACGACGCGCACAACCCGGCGGTGAAGGCAGGCGTGGCCTGGTACGGCCGGCTCGTCGGCGCGCCGAGCGAACTGCAGCCGCGCCATCCGCTGGACGTCGCCGGCTCGCTGCACGGCCCGGTGCTCGGCCTCTACGGCGGGCAGGACACGGGCATCCCCCTGGACAGCGTTGATAAGATGAAGCAGGCCCTGGCCACCGGCAATGCGGCGGCGAAGGCCTCCCGCTTCGTCGTCTATCCGGACGCGCCGCACGCCTTCCACGCGGACTATCGCCCGAGCTACCGCCAGGCCGATGCCGAGGACGGCTGGAAGCGCTGCCTGGCCTGGTTCGAGTCACACGGCGTCAGCTGAGCTTCGCGTCAGCCGACGTCGCCGCGACCGCGCCGCAAGGCGCGGTTTTCGTTTGTCCGCCACGCATGACGCTCCTCTACATCCTCGTCTCGACCTTCGTCGGCGGCCTGCTGTCAGTGACGATCGCCGCGGCGCTCACGCTGACCATGCTGAGCCGCCTCGTCGCGCATCTGGTGAGCCTCTCGGCCGGCGTGCTGCTCGGTACCGCGCTGCTGCATGTGCTGCCCGAGGCCTTCGAGAGCGGGGCCGACGTGCACGCGCTGTTCGTCACGCTGCTCGGCGGGCTGCTCTTCTTCTTCCTGCTCGAGAAGGCCGAGCTGTACCGCCACGACCACCATCACGAAGGCGACCACCCGCACCACCATCACCACCACGGCTTCGACGCCGAACGGGCCGGCCGCGGCGGCTGGAGCGTGCTGGTGGGCGACAGCATCCACAACTTCTGCGACGGCGTGATCATCGCCGGCGCCTTCCTCGTCGACACCACGCTGGGCGTGGTCACCGCGGCGGCGATCGTCGCGCACGAGATCCCGCAGGAGGTCGGCGACTACATCGTGCTGATCAACGCGGGCTTCTCACGGGCGCGGGCACTGGTCTACAACGCGATCTCGGGCCTCGCCGCGGTGGCCGGCGGCCTGCTGGGCTACTTTGTCATCGGGCCCTGGGAAGACCTGTTCCCGTACCTGCTGGTGATCGCCTCGAGCAGCTTCGTCTACGTGGCGGTCGCCGACCTGATCCCGCAACTGCAGCGGCGGCTTGCCTGGCGCGAGACGCTGATGCAGATCACCTGGCTCGGGCTGGGGCTGGCGGTCGCCGGGCTGTCGGTGGCGCTGCGCCACGGCCACTGAGCGTCCGCCAGCGCCCTCGCGGGTCAGCGGACGATCAGCACCGGGATCGTCGAGTGGGTCAGCACCTTCTGCGTCTCGCTGCCGAGCAGCAGGGCCGAGACGCCGCGCCGCCCGTGCGAGGCCATCACGATCAGGTCACAGCCGGTGCGCTTGGCGTGCTCGATGATCGCCTCCCAGGGGTGCTCGGACTCGACGCTCTGGGCATCGCACTCGAGCCCGGCGGCCTTGCAGGCCACCAGCACCGCGTCCAGGCGCTGCCTGGCGATGCGGTCCTGGGTGTCGAAGAAGTCCTGCGGCGGCATCGGCTGCATCTCCGAGATCGCGCTGTAGGCCAGCGGCTCCTTGACGCTCAGCGCGTGCAGCGCCGAGCCGAGGGCGCGCGCCAGGCTGATCGCGGTGGTGACGGCCTTCTGCGTGATGTCAGAGCCGTCGGTGGGGACGAGGATGTGCTTGTACATGGTCTTGACTCCGCGGTGATCCGGCCCATCCGCGGCGCGCAACGGGCCGGCGAGAGGAACTTCCGGCGAAGTCCCGTCGAACGCACACCGTAGTCCGCGGGCAGGGGTGGGTCAAGCCGTCAGGGCCCCGTCGCGACCGGCGCGACAGCGGTGCGGCGGCTGCGAAGCCCCTACGGGCCGAAGGCGCTGAACCGCCTCAGGCACCCACCGCGACCGGCCGCGCCGGGTCGGACGACCACTCGCTCCACGAGCCCGGGTAGAGGCGCGATCCGGTGAGCCCAGCGTGTTCCATGGCCAACAGGTTGTGACAGGCGGTGACGCCCGAACCGCATTGCTGGACGACCTCGGTGGGGTCGGCGTCGCCCAGCAGGGCCTGGAATTCGGCGCGCAGCTGCTCGGCGGGTTTGAAGCGGCCGTCGGTCTGGAGGTTGTCCTTGAAGAAGCGGTTCAGGGCGCCGGGGATGTGGCCGGCGCGCGCATCGAGCGGCTCGACATCGCCCCGGAAGCGCTCGGGCGCGCGGGCGTCGAGCAGCGGTTGACGGCCCAGGCGCGGCAGCAGGGCCGCCGCCTCGATGATCGGCATCGAGGGCAGGTCGCCCGGCGCTGCCGCAACGGACGCGGCGCCTGCCGGCGCCGGCGTGTCGCCCGAGAGCGCGCCGCCGGCGGCCTGCCAGGCCGCCAGGCCGCCGTCGAGCACCGCGACCGCGTCATGCCCGATCCAGCGCAGCATCCACCACAGGCGCCCGGCGACCATCGCGCCCTGGCGGTCGTAGGCGATGGCCTGCACCCCCGGGCCGATGCCGAGCCGCGCCATGCGCTGGGCGAAAACCGCGCGCGCCGGCAGGGGGTGGCGCCCGCGGAAGCGGCCGTCCTCGCCCCGGCGTGGCCCGGAGAGGTCCTCGTCGAGATGCAGGTAGTGCGCGCCCGGCAGGTGGCCCGCCGCATAGGCGCGGCGGCCGGCCTCGGTGTCGGCGAGGTCGAAGCTGCAGTCGAGCAGCCGCAGCGGCGTGCCGGCGTCGAGCAGGGCGCGCAGCGCGGGCGCGGAGATCAGGGTGCGATGGGTCATGGCTCAGCCTTCGGGCGTGTTGCGGGCCGTGTCGGCGGGTGCGCTGCGGGTGCGCAGCAGGGTGGCGGCGATCCCCGCCGCGACGATCAGCAGGGTACCGGCGATCGCCGGCGACGACACCGGGTCCTCGAAGATCAGCACGCCGAAGACGAACGCCCAGACGATGCCCAGGTACTGCAGGCTCGCATTGACCAGCACGGTGCCGACCGCATAGGCCCGCGTCATCAGCAGTTGGGCGACGCTCGCCTGCAGGCCGAGCGCCACCAGCCAGGCCACGCCCGCCAGCGTGTGCGGGCGGTGGCCGTCGATCGCCATCAGGATGGCGCCGGCCACCATGCCGCCGACCGAGAAGTAGAAGACCACCCGTGTCTCGGGCTCGCCCGAGCGGCCGAGCGCGGTGATCTGCAGGTAGGCCAGGGCCGACAGCATCCCGGAGGCCAGGCCGACCAGGCCCGGCAGCAGCAGGTCTTCGTCGACCGTCGGGCGCAGCACCAGCGCCACGCCGACGAAGCCGACGAGCACCGTCGCGACGAGCCGGCCGTCGACCCGCGCCGGTGCCCCGCGTGCACCCGCGCCGAGCATCACCGCGCCGCCGATGAGGAACAGCGCCATCCAGACCGACGACATGTAGTTCAGCGTGACCGCGGTCGCCAGCGGCAGCTGGCCCATCGCATAGAACCAGCAGGACAGGGCCGAGACGCCGGTCAGCGTGCGCCAGAAATGCGCCGCCGGCACCGCGGTGCGCAGCGAGACGCCGCGCGCGCGGGCGATGCCGATCATCAGCGCGGTGCCCATCAGGGCCCGGTAGAAGACGATCTCGCCGGTGCCGTAGTGCAGCGAGGCCGCCTTGACGCAGACCCCCATGCCGGCGAACAGCAGGGTGGCGAGCAGCATCATCGCGGGGGCGGACATCGGACGAAGCGGGCGTGCACTGTCTTGGTGAAGGGGTCGGCACTGTATGCGCAAGGCGCGGTGCCCGTCGCGGGCGCGGCCGATCGCCGCCCGGCCGTGCGGCTTTTTCCGCTCCGGCGCAAGGGGGAAATCGCACGCTTGCGCTGACGCCCAGCGACGGCGCGGTCTGTGCGTCGTTTAGGATCTTGGATAGATCGAATTGAGGATGGCGTGGATCGCAAGATGTTGAAGTTGATCGAGAAGCGGGTTGGTGCCGGCCTGGCGGTTCGCGGCGGCGCCCCGAGCCGCCGCAGCGTGCTGTGGGCCGGCGTCGCCCTGCTGGCGGCCGTTGTGACCCATCGGCAAAGGGCGTTCAGGTCGCCGCGCATCGTGGTGCGCGGGGGGTGGATCGTCTCGAGCGACGACTGATGAAATTTGCAAGACTCGAAGACCTGAAGCGCTCGGGCTTCAAGCCCAAGGTCGTCATCATCGGGACCGGCCCTGCCGGCATCTCGATCGCCGAGCGCCTGGCCTCGCGCGGCGTGCCCTCGCTGCTGATCGAGGGCGGCGGCTACGACGGCAGCGCGCAGTCCCAGGACATCTACCGCGGCGTGGTCGAGGGTGACCACTATCCGGAGCTCCATGCCTGCCGGCTGCGCGTGTTCGGCGGCTCTTCCGGCTGCTGGAGCGGCTGGTGCCGCCCGCTCGACGCGGAGGACTTCCTGCCGCGCGCGGACGTGCCTGCCTCGGGCTGGCCGATACGCCGCAGCGACCTCGACCCGTTCCTGGCCGAGGCTTCGAGCTTCCTGCGCACCACGCCGCTTCCCGAGGACCGCTCGGTGACGGGCGACCTCGACCGCATCGGCTATGCGTTCAGCCCGCCGGTGCGCCTGGGCCACGATCGGCGCGCCTTCATCGAGGGCTCGGACCGCATCGGCCTGCTGGTCGACACCGCCGTCGTCGAGCTGGTGCCGGTGCAGGGGCGCATCGCCTCGGTGGTGCTGGTCGAGGCCGACGGCCAGCGGCGCACGCTCCCGGTCGAGCTGGTCTGCCTCTGTACCGGCGGCATCGAGAACAGCCGCATCCTGTTGTGGTCGAACCAGCAGCACCAGGGCGGCGTCGTTCCGAAGCCCGAGACGCTCGGGCGCTACTGGATGGACCATCCGGTCTACCCGGTCGGCGACGCGGTGCTGAAGACCGATCCGATCACGACCGGCACTGGCCGCGACTTCTATGCCCCGTCGCCGGCGGCGAAGGAGCGGCTGAAGATCGGCGGCGCCCACCTTTACATGCGGGCGGTGGCCAAGCCCTCGAACCGCGCCAGCGCGCTGGTGCGCGAGGCGATGTGCGTGGCGCCGGAGTTTTTCGGCTCGGTGATGGACATGATGGACCGCCGGCTCCACTGTGGCTTCGACCTCCAGCTCGAGTGGGAGCAGATGCCGCACGCCGAAAACCGCATCGTGCTCGACAGCGAGGTCGACGCCCTGGGCGTGCCGCGCTCGCGCCTGATGTGGCGCAAGTCCGAGGTGGAGCGACGCACCGCGATGGCGACGGTGGAGCTCTACGGCGAGATGCTGGTGCGCGAAGGGCTCGGCCGGGCGCGCATCGCCGAATGGCTCGCCGAGGAGGCCGAATACCCGCTCGACGCCCAGGTCGCGGGCCCGCACCACATGGGCGGCACGCGCATGGCCGACTCGCCGCTGCGCGGCGTCGTCGACGCGCACAACAAGGTCTTCGAGGTCGACAACCTCTACATCGGCGGCTCGTCGGTATTCACCACCGGCGGGCACGCGAACCCGACGCTGACGATCGTGCAGCTGTCGCTGCGGCTGGCCGACCACCTCGCCGACCGCATCAAGCGCGGCTGAACGGCCACGGCCTTCAGGGCCCTTGCTCCGTCGTCGCCAGGCCGCGCCCGGCGTGCCGGGCTGCCGGCCTCCGGGTGTGGCGCAGCGGGCCCGGGCCCGCGGTGAGCAGACGAGCGGCGGGCGCCACGGCGCCCGCCGTCGCGCTCAGGCGAGCGGCCGCAGGCCGAGCCGCATGCGGCGTCGGTACCACTCGTGGAAGTGCTGCATGCCGTCTTCCATCGGGCTCTGGTACGGGCCGACCTCGTCGTCGCCGCGCGCGAGCAGGGCCTCGCGGCCCGCGTCCATGCGCAAGGCGATCTCGTCGTCCTCCTCGCAGGTCTCCATGTAGGCGGCCTGCTGCGCCTCGACGAACTCGCGCTCGAAGGCGACGATCTCCTCCGGGTAGAAGAACTCGACCAGGTTGAGCGTCTTGCGCGGCCCGCGCGGGAAGAGCGTCGAGACCACCAGCACGTGCGGATACCACTCGACCATCACGTTCGGGTAGTAGGTGAGCCAGATCGCGCCGTGCTTCGGGGCGCGCCCGTCGCGGTAGCTCAACACCACCTCGTGCCACTTGCGGTAGACGTCCGAGCCAGGCCGGCCGAGCGCCTTGCCGCCGGGCCGCGCGACGCCGACCGTCTGCAGCGAGTACTCGCGCCCCATGTCCCAGCGCAGGTCGTCGCAGGTGACGAAGTTGCCCAGCCCCGGGTGGAACGGGCCGACGTGGTAGTCCTCGAGGTAGACCTCGATGAAGGTCTTCCAGTTGTAGTCGCACTCGTGCAGGTGCACGCGGTCGAGCTGGTAGCCGGCGAAGTCGAGCTCGGCACGCGGCCCGAGCGTGGCCAGGTCGGCTGCGACGTCGGGGCCGTCGGGCGTCTTCTCGAACAGCAGCCCGTTCCAGCGCTGCAGCGGGTAGTTGCGCAGGTGCAGGCAGGGATCGCTCGCGAAGTGCGGCGCGCCGACGAGCTGCCCGTGCAGGTCGTAGGTCCAGCGGTGCAGCGGACACACGACGTTACCGCGGGTATTGCCGCGACCGCGCAACATGATCGCCTGGCGATGGCGACACACGTTGGAGATCAGCTCGATGCCGTCCGCGGTGCGCACCAGGGCCCGTCCCTCGAGTTCCTGCGCGAGTGCGTGGTGGTCGCCGATCTCCTGCACCGACAGCTCGTGCCCGACGTAGCGCGGACCGGACTCGAAGATCAGTCGCTGCTCCTCGCGGAACAGTGCCTCGTCGAAGTAGGCGGCGACGGACAGTTGCGAGCGCGCGCGCTCCAGAGCTTCGAGGGTGATGCTCAGGTCGGACATGATCCCCAGGATCTCCAAAAACCGATGTCAACCTGCCGGCCGGACGCCTCCGGCGGCCCGAGCCCGGCCGAGTGGGTCCCCATTGGGGCGGGGCGTCGACCGGGGCGCGGATTCTACCCAGCGGGTCATCGCCAGCCGGTCACGTCGGACAACCGCTCCGGTCCCGCCGAATGGGGCCTCGAGACCGCTGCCAACTACAATCCCGGTTTCATCTTTCGAAATGGTCAAAGCCCAAGCCGCCGCCGCCGTCGCGCCCGCCGAGGACACCGATCCGGCGAGCTACGAAGACGCGCTCGCCGAGCTGGAGCGCCTGGTGGTCGCGATGGAGGGCGGCCAGCTCCCGCTCGAGCGCATGCTCGCCGGCTACCGGCGCGGTGCGCACCTGCTCGGCTACTGCCGGGCGCGGCTCGAGGCGGTCGAGGCGCAGGTCCGCATCCTCGAGGACGGGCAGCTCAAGCCCTGGGCCGACGGCGCATGAATCGCAGCGACTTCGACGGCTGGGTGCGCGACGAGCTCGCCACGGTGGAGGCGGCGCTCGGCGACTGGGTGCCGTCCGGCGCGCCCGCCGGGCTCGGCCTGGCGATGCGCTACGGCGTGCTCGACGGCGGCAAGCGGCTGCGCCCGTTGCTGGTGCTCGCCGCGGCGCAGGCGGTCGACGGCCTGCGAGAGGCCTCGTTGCGCGCCGCAGTCGCGGTCGAGCTGATCCACGCCTACTCGCTGGTCCATGACGACATGCCCTGCATGGACAACGACGTGCTGCGCCGGGGCAAGCCCACGGTGCACGTGCAGTACGGGGAGGCGCAGGCGATGCTGGCCGGCGACGCGATGCAGGCGCTGGCCTTCGAGGTGCTGACCCCGATGACCGCCGACGGCGCCCCGGCGCTGGTCGAGCCTGCGCTGCAGGCACGGCTGTGCGGCCTGCTGGCGCGTGCCGCCGGCCATGCCGGCATGGCCGGCGGGCAGGCGATCGATCTCGCGAGCATCGGCTGCGCGCTCGACGAGCGCCGGCTGCGCGACATGCACCGCCGCAAGACCGGCGCGCTGCTCGAGGCCAGCGTGCTGATGGGCGCCGCCTGCGGCCGCACCGACCATGTGGCCTGGCAGGCCTTGTCCGACTACGGCGCCGCAGTCGGCCTGGCGTTCCAGGTCGTCGACGACATCCTCGACGTCACGCAGGTGTCCGAGACGCTCGGCAAGACCGCGGGCAAGGATGTCGACAGCAACAAGCCGACCTATGTCTCGGTGCTCGGCCTCGAGGCCGCGCAGCGACATGCCGCCGAGCTGCGGGACGAGGCGCAGGCCGCGCTCGCACGCAGCGGCCTGGCCGATGCCACGTGGCTGTCGGCGCTGGCAGACAAGGTCGTGGAGCGAGATTCCTGATGAGCCATACCCTGCTGGAGACGATCAACGATCCGGCCGACCTGCGGCTGCTGTCGCGACCGCAACTGCAGCAGCTGGCGGTCGAGTTGCGCGACTTCCTGCTGCAGAGCGTCTCGCGCACCGGCGGCCACCTGTCGAGCAACCTCGGCACGGTCGAGCTGACGATCGCGCTGCATCACGTCTTTCACACGCCGGAGGACCGGCTGATCTGGGACGTCGGCCACCAGACCTATCCGCACAAGATCCTCACCGGCCGCCGCGACGGCATGGCCCGTCTGCGCCAGCACGGCGGCATCAGCGGCTTCCCGCGCCGCGAGGAGAGCCCGTACGACACCTTCGGCACCGCCCACTCGTCGACCTCGATCTCGGCCGCGCTCGGCATGGCGCTGGCGGCCAAGCTGAAGGGCGAGTCGCGGCGCGCGGTGGCGATCATCGGCGACGGCGCGATGACCGCCGGCATGGCCTTCGAGGCGCTGAACAACGCCGGCGTCTCGCACGCCGACATGCTCGTGGTCCTCAATGACAACGACATGTCGATCTCGCCGCCGGTCGGTGCGCTCAACCGCTACCTCGCGCGGCTGCTGAGCGGGCGCATCTACGGCTCGGCGCGCGATACCGCCAAGCAGGTGCTGAAGAACGCGCCCTCGCTCTACGAGCTGGCGCGCCGCTTCGAGGAGCACGCCAAGGGCATGGTCGGCCCGGGCACGATCTTCGAGGAGCTCGGCTTCAACTACGTCGGGCCGATCGACGGCCACGACCTGAACACGCTGATCCCGACGCTGGAGAACCTGCGCCGCAAGTCCGGCCCGCAGTTCCTCCACGTGATCACCCGCAAGGGCTACGGCTACAAGCTCGCCGAGGCCGATCCGGTCGCCTACCACGGGCCGGGCAAGTTCGACCCCGCGGTCGGCCTGAAGCCGCCGGCCACGCCGCCGCGCGCGAGCTTCACCCAGGTCTTCGGCCACTGGCTGTGCGACATGGCCGCCGCCGACGAGCGCCTGATCGGCATCACGCCGGCGATGCGCGAAGGCTCGGGCATGGTCGAGTTCGAGAAGCGCTTCCCGTCACGCTACTTCGACGTCGGCATCGCCGAGCAGCATGCGGTGACCTTCGCCGCCGGCCTCGCCTGCGAGGGGCTGAAGCCGGTGGTCGCGATCTACTCGACCTTCCTGCAGCGCGCCTACGACCAGTTGATCCACGACGTCGCGCTGCAGAACCTGCCGGTGGTCTTCGCGCTCGACCGCGCCGGCCTGGTCGGCGCCGACGGCGCCACGCATGCCGGCGCCTACGACATCGCCTACCTGCGCTGCGTGCCGAACCTGGCGCTGCTCACCCCCGCCGACGAGGCCGAATGCCGCCGCGCGCTGACCACGGCCTTCCGCCGCGACCAGCCGACCGCGGTGCGCTATCCGCGCGGCGCCGGCGTCGGCACCGTGCCCGAGGCCGTGCTCGACGAACTGCCCTGGGGCCGCGGCGAGATCCGTCGCACGTCGACGCTGCCGGCGGTCGTGCCCGGCGCCCCGGCCGCCGCGCGCAACCGCGTGCCGCGGATCGCGATCCTGGCCTTCGGCACGCTGCTGTACCCGGCGCTCGAGGCCGCCGAGTCGCTCGACGCAACGGTGGCCAACATGCGCTTCGTCAAGCCGCTCGACACCGCGCTGGTGGTCGAGCTGGCGCGCAGCCACGACGCGCTCGTGACGGTCGAGGAGGGCTGCACGATGGGCGGCGGCGGCAGCGCGGTGCTCGAGGCCTTGCAGGAGGCCGGCATCGCGATCCCGGTGCTGGTGCTCGGCCTGCCGGACCGTTTCATCGAGCACGGCGACCCTGCGGTGCTGCTCGCCGGCTGCGGCCTCGACGCCGCGGGGATCGAGCAGTCGGTGATCCAGCGCTTCGGTGCGCGCCCGGCGCTGGTCGCGCCGGTGCAGCCGGCGGCCGTCGACACCTGAACGCGCGCGGCCGCCCCGCGCGACCAGCGGCCCCAGCGCCCGCGTCGTCACCCGGCGCGTCCGCGCTGCACCGGAAGACACCGGGTCCGACGCGGCCTGGGGCTGCGCACTAGAATCGCCCGCTTCACGCGGGCCTCTCCCGCTTCGGGGTGTCTGGCTGGTCGCCCGGCCCCGTCGGAAGGGGTACGCGCACGCCACGCGAGCCGCCGTCGCGACGCCGAGGGCCGGTCTTGTCGATCCGATCGTCGATGCTTCGTCGTCCTCTGCCAGGTCGGCGGTGTGGCCGACGGCAGCGACCCGGACCGCCCGTCGGTGTGAACGCCTGAAGCCAAGCCCCTCACCATTCGACGCGCGCTGCGGCCGCTGCCGCGCGCCGCTTTCAGCCCAGACCGCCGATCCGCTGTGCCTGCCACCCCGACTCCACGCCGCGAGCCGCGCCACGAGATCCACCGACACCCGGCCGGTCGGCTGGTCGCGCTCGGCCTGGCCGCCTGGGCATTGGCCCTGCTGGCCGGCTGCGCGACCCCGCGCCCCGACGCGGTGCCGCCCCCGGCCCCGGCCACTGCCTGGCAGGCGGCGCTGCCGCATGGTGGCGAGACCGGCGCCCTGGTCGACTGGTGGAGCCGATTCGACGACCCGCTGCTGCCCGCGCTGATCGCCGATGCGCAGGCGACCAGCCCGACGCTCGCACAGGCCCTGGCCCGCGTCGCCCAGGGGCGCGCCGCGCTGCGCGTGGCCGACGCCGGCCGCTGGCCGAGCGTCGACGGCACGGTGGGCGCCTCGCGGGCGTCCAACGCCGGCACCTCCTTCGTTCCCGCCTCCCAGGCCTCGGCCACGGCCGACGCGAGCTGGGAGCTCGACCTCTTCGGCGGCCGGGGCCACGGCATCGACGCGGCCCGCGCACGCGCGGACAGCGCCGTGCTCGGCTGGCATGACGCGCGCGTCTCGCTTGCCGCGGACGTCGCGCTCGGCTACCTCGGCCTGCGCGGCTGCGAGGCCCTGCTCGAGGTCTACCGCCAGAGCGAGGCCTCGCAGGCCCGCACCGCCGAGCTGACGCGGCAGAAGCTCGAGGTCGGCTTCGAGTCGCCGGCGAATGCGGCGCTTGCCGACGCCACCTCGGCCCGCGCACGCGACCGCCGCGTCGCGCAGCAGGCCCGGTGCGACATCGGGGTCAAGGGCCTGGTGCTGCTGACCGGCAGCGACGAGGCCTCGCTGCGCCACCGCCTCGCCGGCCGCCGCGCGCGCCTGCCTCACGCCGACGGCTTCGCGCTCGAAGGCGTGCCGGCCGCGGTGCTTGCCCAGCGGCCCGACATCGCCGCCGGCGAACGCGAGCTGCTCGCCGCCGCGGCCGATGTCGGCGTCGCCGAGGCCGACCGCTACCCGCGCCTGACGCTTGCCGGCGGCATCGGCGCCGGGGTCGTGCGCCTGGGCGGCGAGACGCAGGACGCGGTGACCTGGAGCTTCGGCCCCTCGCTGGTGCTGCCGCTGTTCGACGCCGGGCGCCGTCGCGCGCAGCGCGACGCCGCGCTGGCGCGCTACGACGAGGCGCGCGCCGCGCTCGAGCAGCGCCTGCGCGGCGCGGTGCGCGAGGTCGAGGAGGCGCTGGTGCGCGTCGCCGCCGCGCAGGACCGGCTGGACGACGCCGAGCGGGCGGCGCGGGGCTTTCGCGAGTACTTCGACGCCGCCGAGTCGAGCTGGCGCGCGGGGGCCGGCAGCCTGATCGACATGGAAGACGCGCGCCGCCTGGCGCTCGATGCGCAGGCCACGCTGGTCGGCGTGCAGCTCGAGCGCGAGGACGCCTGGGTCGGCCTGTACCGCGCGGCCGGCGGCGGCTGGACGGCCGACGACCGATTGCCCGAGGTTGCGGCCGGCCTGTCGCCCCTTCCCGCGTCGCGCCCGCCGTCGCAGGCCGCCCCGGAGACCGTCCGGGCGTCCGCGCAAGCGTTCGCGCCAGACGCGACCCCGCAGGCCACCCAGGAGGCCACCGCCACGTCCGCCCGCGCGCCGCTGTCCGACGCGCCCGCAGCCCCCACCTCTCGCTGAGCACACGATGTCCGCTCCCCGATCCCGCAGGTTCCTCGTCGTCGGCATCGTCGCCGCGCTGTTGCTGCTCGGCGCGCTCGCCGCCTTCCTCGCGCTGCGGCCGCAGCCGGAGCCCGGGCTGCCCGGGGCGCAAGGGGCGGCGTCGGCGGCCTCCGGCCCCGAGCGTGCTGCGCTGACCGTCACGCTGGTCTCGCCGGCGGCCGGCGAGTGGCCCCTCGTCGTCGCCGCCAACGGCAGCGTCGCGGCCTGGCAGGAGGCCGTGATCGGCGCCGAGACCCAGGGTCTGCGCCTGGTCGAGGTGCGGGTGCAGGTCGGCGACCGGGTGCGCCGCGGCGACCTGCTCGCGCGCCTGCAGAGCGAGACCACAGGCGCCGAGGTCGCGGTGACCCGCGCCAGCATCGTCGAGGCCGAGGCCGCGCTCGCGCAGGCCAGGGCCAACGCCGACCGCGCGCGCCAGCTCGAGAAGACCGGCGCCCTGAGCGCCCAGCAGATCAACGAGTTCACGACCGCCGAGCAGACCGCGCGCGCGCGCCTGGTCGGCCTCAAGGCGCGGCTCGACGCCGACAACGTGCGGCTCGCGCAGACGCGCATCGTCGCGCCCGACGACGGCGTGATCTCGGCGCGCGAGGCGACGGTCGGCGCGGTCGTCTCGCCGGGCCAGGAGCTGTTCCGGCTGATCCGCCGCGAGCGCCTCGAATGGCGCGCCGAGGTGCCGTCGGCCGAACTGGCGCGGATCCGCCCCGGCATGGCGGTGAAGCTGGTGCCGCCCGGCGGCGAAGCGGTCGTGGGCACCGTGCGCCAGGTCGCGCCGACGGTGGACCCGGCGACGCGCAACGGCCTCGTCTACGTCGACCTGCCGCAGCCCGGCGGCGCGAAGGCCGGCATGTTCGCGCGCGGCGAGTTCGAGACGGGGCACGCGCGCGGCCTCACGCTGCCGCAGGGCGCGGTGGTGCTGCGCGACGGCTTCAGCTACGCCTTCCGCGTCGACGGCGAGGGCCGCGTCTCGCAGGTCAAGCTCGCGGTCGGGCGCCGCGTCGGCGACCGCATCGAGGTCCTCGAGGGGCTCGATGCGGCGGCGCGCGTGGTCGAGCAGGGCGGCGCCTTCCTCGCCGACGGCGACGTCGTGCGCATCGTCGACGCGGGCAGCGCGCCGGTCGCGGCGAAGTGAGGCGGAGCCCGCGATGAACGTCTCCGCCTGGTCGATCCGCAACCCGATCCCGTCGATCCTGCTGTTCGCGATGCTCACGCTGCTCGGGCTGATGGGCTTCCGGGCGATGAAGATCCAGAACTTCCCGGACATCGACCTGCCGATGGTCACGGTGACGGCGTCGCTGCCCGGGGCCTCGCCCGCGCAGCTCGAGACCGACGTCGCGCGCAAGATCGAGAACTCGGTGGCGACGATCCAGGGCCTGAAGCACATCTACACCTCGCTGCAGGACGGCGTGGCGGTGCTCTCGGTCGAGTTCCGTCTCGAGAAGAACACCCAGGAGGCGCTCGACGACGTGCGCGACGCCGTGGCACGCGTGCGCTCCGACCTGCCGGTCGACCTGCGCGACCCGGTGATCAAGAAGGTCGACCTCTCCGGGACGCCGATCCTCACCTACACCGTGTCGTCGACGCGCATGGACGACGAGGCGCTCAGCTGGTTCGTCGACAACGAGGTGACCAAGGCCCTGCTCGCGGTGCGCGGCGTCGGCTCGGTGGCGCGCGTCGGCGGCGTCACGCGCGAGGTCGCGGTCGAGCTCGACCCGGCGCGCCTGCTCGCGCTGAACGCAAGCGCGGCCGACGTCTCGCGCCAGCTGCAGCTGATACAGCGCGAGGCCTCGGGCGGGCGCACCGACGTCGGCCAGGCCGAGCAGTCGGTGCGCACGCTGGCCACGGTGCGCTCGGCGGAAGAACTGGCGGCGATGCAGGTCTGGCTCGCCGACGGCCGCAGCGTGCGTCTCGACCAGATCGCCAGCGTGCGCGACACCGTCGCCGAGCGGCGCTCGGCCGCACTGCTGAACGGCAGGCCGGTGGTCGGCTTCGAGATCGTGCGCGCGCTGCGCGCCGGCGAGATCGAGGTGGCCGAGGGGCTGCGCATCGCGCTCGACGCGCTCAAGGCGCAGCACCCGGACATCACGATCACCGAGGCCTTCAACTTCGTCGACCCGGTGCGGGAGAACTACGACGGCTCGCTGCACCTGCTCTACGAGGGCGCGCTGCTCGCGGTCCTGGTGGTGTGGCTCTTCCTGCGCGACTGGCGCGCGACGCTCGTCTCGGCGGTCGCGCTGCCGCTGTCGGTGATCCCGGCCTTCGCGGTGATGCACGCCTTCGGCTTCACGGTCAACGTCATCACGCTGCTCGCGCTGTCGCTGGTGGTCGGGATCCTGGTCGACGACGCCATCGTCGAGATCGAGAACATCATCCGGCACCTGCGGATGGGCAAGACGCCGTTCCAGGCGGCGATGGAGGCCGCCGACGAGATCGGCCTGGCGGTGATCGCGACCACCTTCACGCTGATCGCGGTCTTCCTGCCGACCGCCTTCATGGCCGGCATCGTCGGCCAGTTCTTCGTCCAGTTCGGCTGGACGGCGGCGATCGCGGTCTTCTTCTCGCTCGTCGTCGCGCGCATGCTGACGCCGATGATGGCGGCCTACCTGCTGAAGCCCCCGAAGGCCGAGGCGCACGAGCCCGGCTGGATCACGGTCTACCTCGGCTGGGCGCGCTGGTGCCTGCACCACCGGGTGCTGACGCTGCTCGGCGCGGCGGTGTTCTTCGTCGGCTCCTTCATGCTGGTGCCGCTGCTACCCACCGGCTTCATCCCGCCCGATGACCTCTCGCAGACGCAGGTGACGCTCACGCTGCCCCCCGGCGGCACCTTCGCGCAGACCTATGCCGCGGCCGAGCACGCGCGCGAGATCGTGCAGCGCAACCCGCACGTCAAGCTCGTCTACACCGCGATCGGCGGCGGCAGCGCCGGCGCCGACCCGTTCGCCGGCGCCAACCTGGCCGACGTGCGCACAGCGGTGCTGACGATCAACATGACCCACCGCGACGAGCGCCACGGCGTGTCCAAGCAGGCGATCGAGCAGCAGATGCGCGACGCGCTCGCGGCGCTGCCGGGCGCGCGGGTCAAGGTCGGGCTCGGCGCCTCGAACGAGAAGTACGTGCTCGTGCTCGCCGGCGAGGACGGGCGGGTGCTCTCGCAGCACGCGCAGCAGGTCGAGCGCGAACTGCGCACGATCCCCGGCATCGGCGGCATCACCTCGTCGGCGAGCCTGGTGCGCCCCGAGCTGATCGTGCGGCCCGACTTCGCCCGCGCGGCCGACCTCGGCGTCAGCGCGACGGCGATCGCCGACACGCTGCGCGTGGCCACCTCCGGCGACTACGACCAGGGCCTCGCCAAGCTCAACCTGAGCCAGCGCCAGGTGCCGATCGTCGTGCGCCTGCGCGAGGACGCGCGCGCCGACCTGGCGCTGCTCGAGCGGCTGCCGGTGCCCGGCGCGCGCGGGCCGGTGCCGCTGTCGAACGTCGCGACGCTGTCGATCGAGAGCGGCCCGACGCAGATCTCGCGCTACGACCGCCTGCGCAACATCAACTTCGAGATCGAGCTGAACGGCCAGCCGCTGGGCGATGTCGAGCGCCAGGCGCGCGCGCTGCCGAGCCTGGCGCACCTGCCGCCGGGCGTGATCCAGACCTCGGTCGGCGACGCCGAGGCGATGGCCGAGCTGTTCGACAGCTTCGGCCTCGCGATGCTGACCGGCGTGGCCTGCATCTACATCGTGCTGGTGCTGCTGTTCAAGGACTTCGTGCAGCCGGCGACGATCCTGGTCGCGCTGGTGCTGTCGATCCCCGGCGCCTTCCTCGCGCTGTTCCTCACCCACTCGTCGCTGTCGATGCCGTCGATGATCGGGCTCATCATGCTGATGGGCATCGCGGCGAAGAACTCGATCCTGCTCATCGACTACGTGGTGCTCGCTCGCCGCGAGCACGGGCTGGAACGGCGCGAGGCGATCCTCGACGCCTGCCGCAAGCGGGCGCGGCCGATCGTGATGACGACCATCGCGATGGGCGCCGGCATGATGCCGATCGCGCTCGGCATCGGCGTCGACCCGAGCTTCCGGGCACCGATGGCGATCGTCGTCATCGGCGGGCTGATCACCTCGACCTTCCTCAGCCTGCTCGTGGTGCCGGTCGTCTTCACCTACGTCGACGACATCGTGCAGTGGATGCGGCGCCGCTTCCACCGCGGGGGCCTGGGCCATGTGGCGGACGGCGCGGCCCCTGGCCGGGCGCGCACGACATGAGCGTGCCGACGCGCGCGCCGGGCGGCGCCGGGCGGGCTGGAGCCGTCCGCGCGTGCCGAGGGCCGCGGTGGTGAGCCTGCTGCGCACGGGCGACGCCGCCGCCGGTGCGCAGATGCGCACGGCGGGGCGGGGCTGGCTCTCGCTGGCGCTGATCGACGCGCGCAACCACACGCTGCGCCTGATGTCGGCCTGGGAGGAGATGCTGGCCCGGCCCGACACCGACCGCGCGCTGCGCGCGGGGTTCGCGCCGCCGCTCTGGCTCTGCGGTCACATCGGCTGGCGCCAGGAGGCCTGGATCGGGCGCAACGTGCAGCGCCTGCGCGGGGTCCGGGCCGACCCGCAGCTGCCGCGCCTGGCCTCGATCGAGCCGAATGCCGACGCCTGGTTCGGCCGGCCGCGCCCGGCCGGCGCGGCCGATCCGGCGGCGACCCCGGTCGCCCCGGACGCCATCCGCCAGTACCTGCTCGCGACGCTGGAGACGACGCTGGAGCTGCTCGAAGGCACGCAGGAGGACGCCGCCGGGCTCTACTTCTTCCGCCTCGCGCTCGCCCACGAGGACCTGTGCGGCGAGACGCTGGTGCGCCTGGCGCAGACGCTGGACGTCGGGCACCCGGTGCTGCAGGTGCTGGCCAATGCGGCTCCGCGCCTCGCGCCCCGCGAGCCGCTGTGGATGCCGGCCACCCAGTGGCGCCTGGGCAGCGATGCCGACGCCGGCTTCGCCTTCGAGCACGAGCTTGCGGCGCACGATGTCGCGGTCCCCGAGTTCGAGATCGACGCCCAGCCGGTGAGCTGGGACGCCTACGGCGAGTTCGTCGAGGACGGCGGCTACGACGAGCCGCGCTGGTGGAGCGAGGCCGGCCTCGCCTGGCTCGGTGGTGCGAATCGACGCGTGCCGCGCCATGTCGAGCAGCTGCGCGGCGGCGTGCTCGCGCGCCGCTTCGGCCGCACGCTGCGCCTGCCGCCCGCGGCGCCGGTGATGCACCTGAGCCTGCACGAGGCCGAGGCCTGGTGCCGCTGGGCCGGGCGCCGGCTGCCTACCGAGGTCGAGTGGGAGCTGGCAGCGATGCAGGCCGCGACGCGCGGCTGGCGCGCCGGTGAGGTCTGGGAATGGACCGCGACGCGCCTGCGTCCCTATCCCGGCTATCGGCCAGGCCCGCTGCGGCAGACCTTGCAGGCCGCCTTCGGCGCGCGCCAGGTGCTGCGTGGTGGTTCTTTCGCGACCGCGCCCCGGCTGCGTCACCCGAAGTTCCGCGGCTACCGCGCCGCCGACAGCGACGAGGTCTTCGTCGGCTTCCGCAGCTGCGCGCTGTGACCGCGGCGGGGCAGGGAGGCGGCCGCCCGGCGCCGGCCGCGCTGCGCTCGATGTCCGGCGGGTGGCGGCGCCCGTCGATTCGCTGGCGGGCCGTTCGTCGTATCGCGGGGAAGCTGCGGCGGGTGCCCCCGTCGTCGTCTCGCGGCGTGAGTCGTGCTAGCTTCCCGCGCTCGCCGGTGGAAGTGATGGCTCGCCGGCGCATTTCGCCGCACAAGGATGCGCGGCCATCGCCGCCGCGCACGGCATGGGAAAGGGGCGTCCCGCCTCGACGACTGGAGGATTCGAATGCGTTGCTCGTTGTGCAGCCTGCCGCGGGGTGGGATCGTGATGGCGCCGGTGCTTGCCTTGGCGGTCCTGCTGGCCGGCTGCGGCCAGGGCGGGGGCGAGGGCGCCAGCGGCCACGGCGGTGGCGGCATGGGCCCGCCGCCGGTGTCGGTCGCGCCGGCCACCCGGCGCCAGGTGCAGGAGTTCGACGACTTCAGCGCGCGCCTCGAGGCGGCGCAGACCGTCGAGCTGCGCGCCCGCGTCGCCGGCACGCTCGACAAGGTCCACTTCCGGGAGGGCCAGCTCGTCAAGAAGGGTGACCTGCTGCTGACGATCGACCCACGGCCCTTCGCGGCCGCGGTCGCGCGCGCGCAGGCGCAGGTGACCAGCGCGCGCACCCAGCAGAAGCTCGCCCGCGCCGAGTTGGCGCGGGCCGAGAAGCTGGTGTCGCTGCAGGCCGTCTCGCTGCAGGAGATCGACCAGCTGCGTGCCGCGCAGGCCAACGGCGCCAGCGACGTGAAGGCAGCCGAGGCGGCGCTCGCCAGCGCCCAGCTCGACCTCGGCTTCACCCGCATCACCGCGCCGATCGCCGGGCGCATCTCGCGCGCCGAGGTGCAGGCGGGCAACCTGGTCGGCGTCTCCGAGCCGGTGCTGACGACGATCGTCTCGGTCGACCGCGTCTACGCCTACTTCGACGCCAGCGAGGCCGCGTACCTGCGCTACACCTCGCGCGCGAACGCGGGCGTGGCGGCCGCGGCGACCGCGCCCAACGCGGTGCTGATGGGCCTGAGCAACGAGCAGGGCTTTCCGCACGTGGGCCGGCTCGACTTCGTCGACAACCGGCTCAACCCGGCCACCGGCAGCATCCGCGTGCGGGCGGTGTTCGACAACGCCGAGGGCCGCTACACGCCGGGCCTGTCGGCGCGCATCCGCCTGCCGAGCAGCGCGAAGCACGACGCCGTGCTGGTGCCCGAGCGCGCGATCGCCACCGACCAGACGCGCAAGCTGGTGATGGTGGTGGGGGCCGACGGCATCGTGCAGCCCCGCCCGGTCACGCTCGGCGCGCTGCACCAGGGCATGCGCGAGGTGCAGGGCGTGCAGGCCGGCGAGCACGTGATCGTCGAAGGCCTGCAGCGCGCGATTCCCGGCACGCCGGTCACGCCGCAGCTGCTGCAGGTGGACGAGAACGGCATGCCGGTCCCGGCCGCGCCGCCGGGGCAGGGCGGGCCGGGCGGCGCAGCGCCACCGGCGGCCGATGCAGCCCCCGCGCCCGGGGCGAGCGCGCCTGGCGGCGAGCGCAAGTAAAGGCGCCGCGATGGACATCTCCCGTTTCTTCATCGACCGCCCGCGCTTCGCGGCGGTGCTGTCGATCTTCATCTTCCTGGTCGGCACGCTGTCGATCTTCCGCCTGCCGATCTCGGAGTACCCGGAGGTCGCGCCGCCGCAGATCGTCGTGCGCGCGCAGTTCCCGGGCGCCAACCCGCGGGTGATCTCCGAGACCGTGGCGACGCCGCTGGAGGAGGTGATCAACGGCGTCGAGAACCTGCTGTACTTCGAAAGCCAGGCCACCGCCGACGGCCAGATGACGCTGACCGTCACCTTCCGCACCGGCACCGACCCGGACGAGGCCGAGACCGCGGTGCAGAACCGCGTCAGCCGCGCCCAGCCGCGCCTGCCCGAGATCGTGCGCCAGATCGGCGTGACGACCGAGAAGCAGTCGTCGAACCTGACGATGGTGGTCCACCTGGTCAGCCCCGACGGCAGCCGCGACGCGCTCTACCTGCACAACTACGCGCAGCTCAACGTGCGCGACTCGCTGCTGCGCGTGCCGGGCATGGGCAGCGTGCAGGTGTTCGGTGCCGGCGACTACGCGATGCGCATCTGGCTCGACCCGAACCGCCTCGCCTCGCGCGGCATGACGGCGGGCGACGTGGTGGCCGCGATCCGCGAGCAGAACGCGCAGGTGGCCGCCGGCGTGGTCGGCGCGCCGCCGGCGCCGAAGGGCACCGAGTTCCAGCTGCAGATCAACACCCAGGGCCGCCTCGTCAACGAGGAGGAGTTCGCCAACATCATCGTGCGCAGCGACCCGGCCAGCGGCGCGCTGGTGCGCCTGTCGGACGTCGGCCGGGTCGAGATGAGCGGCAGCACCTACTCGCTGCGCAGCCTGCTGAACAACAAGGAAGCCGCCGCGATGGCGGTCTTCCAGGCGCCGGGCAGCAACGCGCTGGCGCTGTCGTCCGACGTGCGGGCGGTGATGGATCGCGTGAAGCCGGACTTTCCGCCCGGCGTCGACTACTCCATCGTCTACGACCCGACGCGCTTCGTGCAGACCTCGATCGAGAAGGTCGTCGAGACGCTGATCGAGGCGGTGCTGCTCGTCGTGCTGGTGGTGATCATCTTCCTGCAGACCTGGCGCGCCTCGATCATCCCGCTGCTGGCGGTGCCGGTGTCGATCGTCGGCACCTTCTCGGTGCTGCTGCTGCTCGGCTTCTCGATCAACACGCTGACGTTGTTCGGCCTGGTGCTGGCGATCGGCATCGTCGTCGACGACGCGATCGTCGTGGTCGAGAACGTCGAGCGCAACATCGAGGAGGGCCTGACCGCCCACGACGCCACCGTGAAGGCGATGCGCGAGGTCAGCGGCCCGATCGTCGCGATCGCGCTCGTGCTCTGCGCGGTGTTCGTGCCGCTGGCCTTCGTGCCGGGGCTGACCGGCCTCTTCTACCAGCAGTTCGCGGTGACGATCGCGATCTCGACGGTGATCTCGGCCTTCAACTCGCTGACGCTCTCGCCGGCGCTCGCCTCGATCCTGCTGCGGCCGCACGACGCGCCGCGCGACGCGCTGATGCGCGGCATGGACCGCGTCTTCGGCCGCTTCTTCGCGGCCTTCAACCGCTTCTTCCGCCGCAGCAGCAACGCCTACGGGCGCGGCGTGACCGGGGTGCTGCGCCACAAGGGCGTCGCGCTGGTCGTCTATGCGGGGCTGATCGCCCTGACGATGCTGCTCTTCGCGCGCCTGCCCAGCGGCTTCGTGCCGGCGCCCGACAAGCAGTACCTGATCGGCATCGCCCAGCTGCCCGCCGGCGCCACGCTGCAGCGCACCGAGGAGGTGATCCGCCGCATGAGCGCCATCGCCCTCGAGGTGCCCGGCATCATCGACTCGGTCGCCTTCCCGGGCCTGTCGATCGCCGGCTTCTCGGCGGCGCCGAACGAGGGCATCGTCTTCTTCGGCCTGGAAGACTTCGGCGAGCGCACCCAGGCCGAAAAGAGCAAGGTCGCGATCCTCGGCAAGATCAACGGCGCGATCCAGGAGATCCAGGGCGCGCGCATGTTCGTCGTGCCGCCGCCGGCGGTCGACGGCCTGGGCAACGCGGGCGGCTTCAAGCTGCAGGTGCAGGACCGCGCGGGGCTCGGCGAGCAGGCGCTCTACGGGGCGGTCTGGGGCGCGCTGGGGCAGGTCTACGGCAACCCGAAGTCGTCGATCGGCACGCCGTACTCGACCTACGACATCAACGTGCCGCAGCTGCTGGCCAATGTCGACCGCACCCGCGCCAAGCAGATGGGCGTGCAGCTGACCGACATCTACGACACGCTGCAGATCAACCTCGGCTCGCTGTACGTCAACGACTTCAGCCGTTTCGGCAAGACCTACCAGGTGATCGTGCAGGCCGACGCGCCGTTCCGCGCCGACGCGCAGGCGATCACCGCGCTGAAGGTGCGCAACGACCACGGCGAGCTGGTGCCCCTGGGCGCGGTGATGAACGTCGAGCCGACCTTCGGCCCGACGCGCGTGACGCGCTACAACGGCTTCCCGTCGGCCGACATCAACGGCGCGCCGAACCCCGGCTTCTCGAGCGGCCAGGCCGAGGCCGAGATCGAGCGCCTGCTGACGCAGCTGCCGCGCGGCACGACCTACGAGTGGACCGAGCTCTCGTACCAGGACCGGCTGACGCGCGACTTCACGCTGCCGGGCACCACCTGGCGCGTGCCGACGCTGGCCGCGGTGCTGGCGCTGTCGGTGCTGCTGGTGGTGCTGGTGCTGGCCGCGCAGTACGAGAGCTGGACGCTGCCGCTGGCGATCATCCTGATCGTGCCGATGGGTGTGCTCTCGGCGCTGTTCGGGGTCTGGCTCTCGAGCCATCCGCCGTTCCTGCAGCCGGGGGACCTGAACATCTTCACCCAGGTGGCATTGGTGGTGCTGGTGGGGCTGGCGTGCAAGAACGCGATCCTGATCGTCGAGTTCGCGAAGGACCTCGAGGAGGCCGGCCGCTCGATGTGGGACGCGGTGATCGAGGCCTGCCGCCTGCGCTTGCGCCCGATCCTGATGACCTCGATCGCGTTCTGCGCCGGCGTGATCCCGCTGATCCTCGGCTCCGGCGCGGGCAGCGAGATGCGGCGCGCGATGGGCATCGCGGTGTTCTCCGGGATGCTCGGCGTGACGACCTTCGGCATCTTCCTGACCCCGGTGTTCTATGCGCTGCTGCGCCAGGGCACGGCCAGGCGGCGCGAGCGCGCGGCCGAGCGGCGCGCCGAGATCGACGCCACCGCCCACCCGTATCACCCGGGAGAAGACCCCCACAAGCCGCAGCCGCAGGAGGGCGGACGATGAGCGCGCGTTCGATGTCGTCCCACCGGGCGGCTGCAGCACCGGCGACGAGGCCGCTGGCCGTGGGCGGCGCGGGCGTGCCGCGTCTGCTGCCCTGGCTGGCGGCCGTGCTGCTGGCCGCCGGCTGCGCCAGCGCGCCCGAGCTGCCGCGCAACCGGCCGCCGCTGGGCGCCGACTTCGCCAACGCCTCGTCGACCCCGGCCGAGCCCGAGGCCGAGTTCTGGCGCGCATTCAACGACCGCGAGCTCGACGCGCTGGTCAACGAGGCACTGCGCGCCAACGCGCAGCTGCGCATCGCCAGCGCGACGCTGCAGGAGGCGCGCGCGCTGGCCGGCGTGGCCGACGCGCAGCTCGGCCCGAGCGTCGGCCTGAACTCGAACGTCGGCCGCATCCGCGAGCGCGACGCCTTCGGCGTGGTGCAGAACTACACCGGCTATGCGGTCGGTTTCGACGTCGCCTGGGAGGCCGACCTGTTCGGCCGCGTGCGCAACGACCGCCGTGCGGCCTGGGCCGACGTGCTGGCCAGCGAGGCGCAGGTGCGTGCCGCGCAGGTGAGCGTGGCGGCCGAGGTGGCGCGCAACTACTTCGCCTTCCGCGGCCTGCAGGAGCAGCTGCGCGTCGCCACCGCCGCGCTCGAGACGCAGCGCGAGGCGCTGAAGCTGGTGCAGGCGCGGCAGTCGGTCGGGCGCGGCACCGCCTTCGACACCGAGCGGGCGCGCGCCCTGGTCGAATCGACCGCGGCGACGCTGCCGGCGCTGGAAGCCACGCTGATCGCCACCCGCTACCGCCTCGCGGTGCTGAGCGGGCGCGCGCCGACCGCGCTCGACGCGGTGCTCGTCGAGCAGAAGCCGCTGCCGGCCCTGCAGGCGATCGAGCTGGGCCAGATCGGCTCGCCCGAGACGCTGCTGCGCCGCCGGCCCGACGTGGCGGCGGCCGAGCAGCAGGTGGAAGCCGCGGCGGCGCGGGTCGGCGTCGCGCGCAGCGCGCTCTTCCCGCGCGTGACCCTGGGCGGGACGATCGGCCTCAACTCGACCCGCTTCGCGGACCTGACCGACAGCGTCTCCTTCGCCTACAACCTCGGCGCCTCGCTGGCCTGGAGCCTGATCGACTTCGGCCGCAACCGGCAGCTGATCGCCGCTGCCTCGGCGCGCGGCGAGGCGGCCGTCGTCAGCTACGAGAACGTCGTGCTGACCGCGCTGGAGGAAACCGAAGGCGCGCTCGCCCGCTACACCCGCACCCAGCGCCAGACCGAGCGGCTCTACGACGCGGCGCAGGCGGCGGGCAAGGCCGCCGAGATCGCGCGCGCGCGCTTCGACGCGGGGGCGGTCGACTTCCTGGCGGTGCTCGATGCGGAGCGCGAGCGGCTGTCGGCCAGCGACCAGCTGGCGCAGGCGCAGACGGCGGCGGCGACCTCCGTTGTGGCCGTGTACAAGGCGCTGGCGGGGGGGTGGCAGCCGTAGCGGTCTTGGCTGCGGCTGGTGAGCGCGCCGCGCCGGTCACCCGGTGATTCGGGCGGGGCGCGCTCGCCGCCCGCCCCTGTGGCTGCAACGCTCGTGGAGAGTCCGCCGGTCAGCGCCCCGCCTCGCGGCTGCATGTCGGCCATGAAAGTGCGGCAGGGCGTATCGCGCAGGTGCTGGCGCAGCGCCATGGCGAGATTCAGGCTGACCGTGACGTGGTTGTCCTCCGCCCCTGCCATCGCCGGGTGCTCGGCGGACCTCAGGGGCTGACCCACGCAGCGCCAGACCGGACGGCGTCTACGACGCGGCGCAGGCGGCGGGCAAGGCCGCCGAGCAGGCGCGCTTCGATGCGGGGCGGTGGACTTCCTGGCGGTGCTCGATGCAGCGCGCGAGCGGCTGTCGGCGTGCGACCAACGGGCGCAGGTGCCTGGTCGTCCGGGCGCGCCGCGGGCGCCGGGTGACCGGCGGCGCCCTCCATGTTCAGCTCGCGCTGTCATTCGGCATCGGCAGGGTCGCGCGCAGTGCGTCGGCCATGGCGAGTGAGCCGAGGTGCCTGCGACGCCGCCCTCAGGCCCCCCGCGGCGCTGCCGTCAGCGCCAGTTGCTCGTCGAACCAGCCGATGAAGTCCTGGCTCGGCAGCAGGCGGCCGGCGGCCTTCAGCGCGGCGAGCAGTTCGCGGCCGCGCAGCAGGTGGGCACGGCGCCGGGCGGGGTCGGGTTCGAGCGTGCTGCCCAGGCGGCTGCAGGAGACGGCGACGTCGACCTGCCACTGCGGGTGGGCCGGGTCGCGGGCGGCGAGGGCCTCGCGCACCGCGAGGCTGTCGCGGTAGGCGGCCAGCGCGGGGCCGCGTTCGCCCTGGAGGGCGAGCAGGTCGCCGAGGCGGACGTGGCCGACCGCGAGGTCGCGCTGCCATTCGGCCTGGCGCGGCTCGGCCGCGGCCAGGCGTGAGGTGATCGCGAGGCTGCGGCGTACCGCTTCGAGCGCGGGTGCCTCGTCGCCGCGCGGCACGAGGGCGTCGGCGAGCTTCAGCAGGCCGACCGCCAGGTCGCGCTGGGCGAGGGTGTTCGCGGGGTCGCGCGTCGCGAGGCGCTCGCTGATCGCCAGGCCGGCGCGGAAGGCGTCGAGTGCCTGCTCGCCTTCGCCCTGCAGCGCCAGCACGTCGCCGAGCTTCTCGTGGGCGACCGAGAGGTCGCGCAGCCATTCGGCGTTCGCCGGGTCGTGCGCCGCCAGGCGCTGGCGCACGACCAGGCTGCCGCGGAAGGCCGCGAGCGCCTGCACGAACTCGCCGCGGGCGAAGAAGACGTCGCCGATCTTCTCGTGGCTCAGCGACAGGTCGCGCTGCCAGCCGGCCTGCACGGGTGCCCGCGCGACCAGCGCCTGGCGCAGGCTCGCGCTGCGGCGGTAGGCGGCCAGCGCCTCGTCGTCCTCGCCCTGGGCGAGCAACAGGTCGCCCAGCCTTTCGGCGCAAACGGAGAGGTCGTGCTGCCGGCCGGCGTGTGCCGGGTCGCGTGCGGCCAGCGCCTCGGCGACCGCGAAGCTGCGGCGCCAGAGCGCCAGGGCCTGCGCGCTCGCGCCCAGCGCGGCCTGCAGGTCGCCGGCCTGGCCGAGCGCGATCGAGAGGTCGCGCTGGCGCCCGGCCTGGGCCGGCTCGCGTCCGGCCAGGGCTTCGGCGATGGCGAGGCTGCGCCGCAGCGCGACGAGCGCCCCCTGCCCGTCGCCCTGCGCCTGCAGCGCGCGGCCGATGCGCTCATGGGCGACGGCGCGTTCGCGCAGCCGCCGTGCGTCGGCCGGGTCGGCGGCGCAGAGGGCGTCGACGATCGCCAGCGCGCGGCGGAAGGCCTCCAGCGCCGGTCCGATCCGGCCGCGGGCGACGAGCAGGTCGCCGCCGGCGACCAGGCGGGCTGCGAGCACCTGCTGCCAGTCGCCGCGCCGCGGGTCGGCGAGCACGCGCGACTCGGCCAGCTCGCGCGCCCGGCCCCAGGCGTCGTCGGCCTCGGCGAGGTCGCCCGCCTGCAGCGCGAGGCTGCCGAGGGCGGCCAGGGCGGCGATCTCGCCGCCGCGGTCGGTCAGCTCGCGCGCGGCCCGCAGCGAGTCCTGCAGCGCGGCGCGGGCGGCGCCGACGTCGCCGAGCTCGGCCGACACCAGGCCGAGCAGGCGTGCCGCCTCGGCGTCGGTGGGGTCGAGCGCCAGGGCTTCGCGGCAGGCCTGCTGCGCGCGGCGCGGGTCGTGCAGCAGGGCGAGGGTCGCGCGCAGGCGCGCGTGCCGGCTGCGGCGGCGCGGGAGGCCGGCCGCATCGGCCGGGGCGTCGCCTTTCGTCGCGGGTTCGCGCGCTTCGGCCTCGGCTTCGCGCGCCAGCGCCGACTCGGCGGCGGGCAGGTCGCCGCGGGCGAGGGCGCCGAGCGCCGGGATCAGCTGCGCGCGCGGCGCGGCTGCGGCCACGGCGATGCGCTGCACCAGCCCGTCGACCGTGGCTTCCAGCGCCTCGACGAGCTCGGGCCGCAGGCCCGCGTCGACGCCGAGAGCCGACAGCCGCTGCGCCGCCGTGGCGGCCTCGCGCAGCAGCGGCTCGGCCTCGGCGGCGACCGGCCAGCCGGTGAGGCCGGCGACGCGCGCGATCAGCCGCGCGATGCCGGTCGACCCTTCGCTGCCGCTGATGTCGACGACCTCGGCGGCCGCCTGTGCCTCCCACTGGCACGGCAGCTGGGGCGGCAACTGCGCGGTGGCAGGCAGCGGGCTTGCCTCGGCGCGCCCGGGGGCGTCTGGCGGCTGCGGCGTCGCGTTGGCGTCGCGGCAGCGGCCGACCAGCGCGACGCAGCAGGCACTGGGCGCAAGCATGTCGTGGTCGTCGAGGCGGTCGGTGAGCGTCAGCTCGCGCAGCCCCTGCGCATCGGGCCGCAGGCGCGCGGCGCCGAAGGCGATGGCGAGCCAGGGCTCGAGGCGGGCGGCATCGCCGTCGAAGGCACAGGGTTGGAGTCGGGCGCGCGACATCGTCGGGGGTGCGGGGCGGGCGAGCATGCCTTGTCTCACGCCGATCCGTCCATCGGGCGTTCGCCGCAGGCGCGCGCCGCGCTGCCCGGCGTCGAGGCTGGAAGGCCCGGACGTTGCCTCACCGGCCCCACCGCCTCACCGCCTCACCGCCGGATGCCGTCAGAGCCTGGGCGTCCCGGCGCGCAAGGCGGGCATCGGTGAACCACTCCCGGGGGGTCAGTCGCCGGAGCTCATGTCGCCGCGCGCCTCGCCCGTGCGCGCCAGCCAGGCCTGCACCTCGGGGCGACGGCGGAACACCGCTGCCCATTGCTGCCAGAGCTGGGCGCGGTAGGTGCGCGAGGGCATGCGGGCGATCTCCTCGGCCAGTTCGTCGATGTGGCCCGACAGGCGCAGCAGCCGGTCGAGCGGAGGCTCGTCGCTCGGGCCGGCAAGCGGGTGGCGGCGCGGGCCTTCGATGCAGGCGGCGTCGGCGGCGACGCCGAGACGGCGGCTCAGCGCCTCGTACACGCCTTCGGCGCCGGGGCGCGTGTGCTCGTCAGGGGGAAGCGAACTCATGGGCACCTCCTCATCGGCCTGGCGCCGATGCACCGCGCGGCGCGCGGCTACCGCGGCAGGCCGGGATTGTCACGCTACACCCCCTGGCGGCGCGGCGGCAGGGGCTTCGCACCGGAGGGCCCCCGCAGCCGGCCGGTCAGGGTGCGGCCTGCACGAGGCGCGTGATCTGCGCCGGTGTCGGGGCCGGCCAGCCCGCCTCGCGGGCGACGCGGACGATCATCTCGTTGGTGTCGAAGTACACCTGCCAGTAGTGGTCGGTGTGCGCATAGGGGCGCACCGCGATCACCGCGCCGTTGAGGTTCAGGTCGAGCAGGTTCACCTCGGGCGCCGGGGTGCCGGCGACGTTGGGGATCTTCACCAGCTCGGCCTTGAAGCGCGCGATCGCGTCGAGCGGGTCGACACCCACCGCGAGCTGCGCGGTGCGCTCGACGCGGCGGGCCGGCAGCGACGAGTAGTTCTGGATCGTGTCGCCGAAGATCTTGCCGTTGCCGACGATGGTCTGGACGTTGTCCGGCGTGATCAGCGTGGTGCCGAACAGGCCGATCTCGCTCACCGTGCCGGTGACGCCGCCGACGGTGACGAAGTCGCCGACGCGGATCGGCCGCAGGATCAGCATGAAGGCGCCGGAGGCGAAGTTGCCGAGCAGCCCGCTCCAGGCGACGCCGATCGCGACGCCGGCGCCGGCGATCAGCGCGGCGAACGAGGTGGTCTGGATCCCGAAGTAGCCCAGGATGCCGAGCACCAGCGCGATGTTCAGCGCGACGTTGATGATCGAGCCGAGGTACTTGGTGAGCGTCGGGTCGACCTGGTTGCGGGCCATGCCCGCCGAGACCAGGCTCACCACCTTGCCGATCAGCCAGCGCCCGATGATCCAGAACGCCAGCGCTGCCAGGACCTTGATCGCCAGCGCCGCCAGCGTCGTGGTGAAGAACAGGCGGATCGATTCCAGGTTGACGTCGCCCATGCGGTTCCCTCCGGTCTTGGTCGCTCGAGGCTCTTCTTCGGGGCGGCGGGCGGCAGCGACGCGCCGCGCTCAGGTCACCGCGGCCCGCCGATGGAAGCGCGCCTGGCGCCACTCGCCGCCTTGCAATACCTGGACCAGATGCTCGACCGCGTCCCAGACGTCGACGAAGCGCAGCGTGAGCGGCGTGAAGCCGAAGCGCAGCAGCCCCGGCGCCCGGAAGTCGCCGACCACGCCGCGCGCGATCAGCGCCTGCACCACCGCATAGCCGCGGGCGTCGGCGCCGCCCTGCGGGCTGCCCGCGGCGCCGATCTGCGCGCCTTCTGCCCAGCCTTTCCCACTGCTGCCCGCGCCGCCCTGGGTGGCGCCGTCGCCGCCGAGCACGAAGCTGACCTGGCTGCCGCGCTGCGCGTGCGCGCGCGGCGTGCGCAGCTCGACGCCGTGCTCGGCGCCGCGCGCGTCGAGCAGCCCGATGAACAGGTCGGCGAGCGCGAGCGACTTCTCGCGCAGCGCGTGCAGCCCGCCCAGGGGCTCCGCCGCGAGCACGGTGTCGACGCCGCACTCCAGTGCCGCGAGCGCGATCGGCGAGGGCGTGCCGCAGGCGAAGCGCCGGATCGCCGCCGCCGGCCGGTAGCCGGGCTCGAAGGTGAAGGGCGCTGCATGACCCATCCAGCCCGACAGCGGCTGCCAGCGCGCCTCGTCGTCGAGCCGCACCGCATGCCGCGGGTGGACCCAGACGAAGGCCGGCGCGCCGGGCCCGCCGTTCAGGTACTTGTAGCCGCAGCCGACCGCGAAGTCGGCCTGCGAGCCGGCCAGGTCGATCGGCAGCGCACCGGCGCTGTGCGCCAGGTCCCACACCACCAGGGCGCCGGCGGCATGCGCGGCCGCGGTCGTCTCGGCCATCGGGTGCAGGCGCCCGCTGCGGTAGTTCACCTGGGTCAGCATCAGCACCGCGAGCCGCTCGTCGAGCTGCGCGGCGATCTCGTCGGCCTCGACCAGCACCAGCTCGAAGCCGTGCTGGCGCGCGAGGCTCTCGGCGATGTAGAGATCGGTCGGGAAGTTGTCGCGCTCGGAGACGATGCGACGCCGCCGCGGCCGGTCGGCCGCGACCAGGCCGAGCGCGACCGAAAGCACCTTGTAGAGGTTGAGCGAGGTCGAGTCGACCGCCACCACCTCGCCCGGCCCTGCGCCCACCAGGCGCGCGATCTTGTCGCCCACGCGCTGAGGCTGGTCGATCCAGCCCGCGCTGTTCCAGCTGCCGATCAGGCCGCGGCCCCATTCGTCGCCGACCACCTGCGCGACCCTGCCCGCGGTGGCCCGCGGCAGCATGCCGAGCGAGTTGCCATCGAGGTAGATCAGGCCGGGCGGGATCTCGAACTGCTCGCGCAGCGGGGCCAGCGGGTCGGCGGCATCGAGGGCCAGGCAGTCGGCGCGGGTGGGGGTGGTCATCGTCTTCCTTTCGCTTTGCTCATGAACGCGAGGAGGCGCTCAGATCGTGCTTCGTGGCGGAGGGCATCGGGTGGTCGCCGCCCTCCATGTCCCCCGGCGGTCGCTGCGCGACCGCCTCCTCCTTTACTTCCGGGCGACGACCACCCGATGCCCTCCTCGTCGCAGCGTGGCGCGCGATGAGAAGACCGGAGCCCGGCCCGTGCGGCATGGCAAAGCGCGGGCGTGCTCTCGGCGTGCCGCGCTGCCTCCGGCCGAGGGTGCTGGGTGTCCGTCGACCGGAAGTAAAGGAGGAGGCGGTCGCGCAGCGACCGCCGGGGGACATGGAGGTCGACGGACACCCAGCGGCCTCGGCCCGCCACGGCGTTCGCGCGTCGAGAGGTTCGAAGGCCACCCATCGCCAACCATCGGCGCTCAAAGGTCCGTCCGCAGCCGCCACATCTCGGGGAACAGCACGACATCGAGCATCTTGCGCAGGTAGGACACACCGCCCGTGCCGCCGGTGCCGCGCTTGAAGCCGATCACCCGCTCCACCGTCGTCACGTGGCGGAAGCGCCAGAGGCGGAAGGCGTCCTCGAGGTCGGTCAGCTTCTCGCCGAGCTGGTACAGGTCCCAGTACGCCTGCGGGTCGCGGTAGACGGTGAGCCAGCAGCGTTCCACCTCCTCGTCGAGGACGTAGGGCTGGGTCCAGTCGCGATGGAGGTGCGAGGCCGGCACCGGCAGCCCGCGCCGGGCGAGGGCGCGCAGCGATTCGTCGTAGAGCGAAGGTGCGCGCCAGGCCGCCTCGACGTGCGCCAGCAGGTCGGGCCGGTGCTCGTGCGGCTTCAGCATCGCCGCGTTCTTGTTGCCCAGCGCGAACTCGATGCAGCGGTACTGCCAGCTCTGGAAGCCGCTCGAGCTGGCGAGGTAGGGCCGCATCGCGGTGTACTCGGGCGGCGTCATCGTCGACAGCACGGTCCAGGCGCCGACCAGCTGTTCCAGGATGCGGCTCACCCGCGCCAGCGTCTTGAAGGCGTGCGGCATGTCGTCGGTGGCGACCGCGACGATCGCAGCGTGCAGCTCGTGCAGCATCAGCTTCATCCACAGCTCGCTGGTCTGGTGCTGGACGATGAAGAGCATCTCGTCGTGCGCCGGCGAGAGCGGCCGCTGCGCGCTGAGGATGCGGTCGAGCTGCAGGTAGTCGCCGTAGCTCATCTCGCCGCTGAAGTCGAGTTTGGCGCCTTCCTCGGTGACGATGCGTTGCGGGTCGCTGCTCATCGCGCCTCCCCCGGTTGCAGCTGGTCGGCGAGCCAGCGACAGAGCGGGCTGCCCGGCTCCTCGAGCCCGTGGATCGCCGTGTAGTGGTGGGCGCCGGCCTGCGCCAGCAGCTGCGAGCGGTTGCCGGCCGCCTGCCAGGCGTCGTGGAAAGCCTGCGACTGGCGCGCGAACTCGGCCGACTCGTCGGCGCCCCAGGTCACCAGCACCTCCGCCGCGCAGCGCGGCAGGGTGGCCAGCGGCGAGTTGCGGCGCACCAGGCCTTCGTCCAACTGCAGCACCGGCTGCAGCCAGCTCCAGCGCAGCGGCTCGAGGTCGTAGATGCCGCTGGCCAACAGCGCGGCGCGCAGCGGCGCTTCGGGCAGGCCGTAGTCGTCGGCCCAGCGCGTGGCCAGGCACATCGCCGCCAGCTGGGCGCCGGCCGAGTGGCCGCCGACGGCGATGCGCCTTCGGTCGGCGCCGAAGCCCGGCGCCTCGCGCCAGACCCAGGCCAGCGCGGCGCGGGCCTGGCGCACGACTTCGTCCAGGCTCACCGCCGGGCAGAGCGCGTAGTTCGGCACCACGGTCGTGATGCCCAGCGGCTGCAGGCCGAGCGCGACGCCGCCGAACTCGCGCGAGGACAGCGCGCGCCAGTAGCCGCCGTGGAAGAAGACGAACACCGGCGCGTCGGCGCGCGCGGCCAGGTAGATGTCGAGCGTCTCGGCGCGCGTCGGGCCGTAGGGCAGGTCCAGCCGGCAGGGCAGGGTCTCGCGGGCCTGGGCAGCCGCGGCGACGTAGTGGCGCAGCTCGGCGGCGAGGTCGATCGCCGGCGGGTCGTCGTATTGGGCGTCGATCTCCGCCTGGGTGGCGAAGTCGCGGTAGAGCGGGGGCGGGGCGGGCGGCGGCATGGACGGCGAAGGATGCCCCGACTGCACTGCAGGTCAAGCCCATCAGCCTGTGCCGGATCCGCCGCGCCGGTCAGATCAGCCGCAGTGCCTGCAGCGTCGCGTGCACGCGCGGCGCGAACGCCGGCCGGCAGATCAGCAGGTCGGGCACCGAAGGGTCGGGCCGGTTGTAGACGAGCGGCGTGCCGTCGAGCCGCGAGCAGTGCAGGCCGTTGGCGAGCGCGACGGCGACCGGCGCCGCGCTGTCCCATTCGCGTTGTCCGCCGGTGTGGAGGTAGATCTCGGCCTCGCCGCGCACGACGGCCATCGCCTTCGCGCCGGCGGAGCCCAGCGGATGCAGCTGGGCGTCGAGCGCCCGCGCCACCGCGGCCGCCAGCGGCCCGGGGCGAGAGCGCGAGACGACCATGCGCGGTGGCCCGTCGTGACGCGGCGGCGCAGGCACCGGCCGGTCGGCGCGCAGCACGAGCCCGAGCGCGGGCAGCGCGACCGCGCCGGCGGCCGGCCGGCCGTCGACCACCAGCGCCACATGCACCGCCCAGTCGTCGCGGCCTTCGCCGTATTCGCGCGTGCCGTCGACCGGGTCGACGATCCAGACGCGGCGCTTCGCGAGCCGCGCGCCGTCGCAGGCGCGCTCCTCGGACAGCAGCCCGTCGTCCGGGCGCAGCGTGTCGAGCGCGTGGCAGAGAAAGGCGTCGGCGGTGCGGTCGCCGGCGGCGCCCAGCGCGTCGCCGGCGAACAGGCAGGCGCGCCGCAGCTCGAGCACCAGCCGGCCGGCGGTCTCGGCCAGCGCGGCGGCCAGGTCGTCGTCGTTCGTCATCGCTTGTCTCCTCGGGGCGCCCGCGGCGGGCAGGCTCAGCGCAGCTCGACCCACACCGGCGCATGGTCGCTCGGCTGCGGCAGGCCGCGCCATTCGCGCTCGACGCCGGCGGCGCGCAGGCGCCTGGCGAGCGGGGCGCTCAGCAGCAGGTGGTCGATGCGCAGCCCGGCGTCGCGCGCCCAGCGCTGGCGCCGGTAGTCCCAGAAGGTGAAGGGCGGGCGGCCGGGCGAGGCAGCCTTCAGCGCGTCGGTCCAGCCCTGGGCGACGAGCTCGGCCCAGGCACGGCGCGGCTCGGGCTGCAGCAGCGCGTTGTCGAGCCAGGTGGCCGGGGCGTAGATGTCGGCGTCGGTCGGCACCACGTTGTAGTCGCCGGCCAGCACCACCGGCAGGCCGCTGCGCCAGAGCTCGGCGGCGTGCGCCCGCAGGCGCTCGAACCAGGCGAGCTTGTAGTCGAACTTCGGGCCCGGGCAGGGGTTGCCGTTGGGCAGGTAGATCGAGGCCATCACGATGCCGTGGATCGCCGCCTCGACATAGCGTGCCTGGCGGTCGGCCGCGTCGCCGGGCAGCGCGCGCCGCGTCGGCACCGGCTCTGCGCCGCGGGCGAGCAGCGCGACGCCGTTCCAGCTGCGCTCGCCGACCACCAGCGCGCCGTAGCCGGCCGCCTCGATCTCCGCGCGCGGAAAGCCCGCCTCGGTGCAGCGCAGCTCCTGCAGCGCGACCGCGTCGGGCCGCGACGCTTCGAGCCAGGCGAGCAGCTGCGGCAGGCGCGGCTGGATGCGGTTGACGTTCCAGCTGGCGAGCTTCACCGCGATGTCGAGGCGCGCTTCAATGCGTGCCGCGCACGTGCCGGTGGGGGGTGGAGGGGACGCTGCCCGAGGCGGCGCTGTCGAGCTCGTGCAGGATCCCGCACTCGTCGATCGGGTGCGGCGAGGCACAGCGCGCGCGCAGCGTCTTCAGGTCGCGCTCCAGCGCGCGCAGCTCCCGGATGCGCTGCGCGACATGGCCGATGTGGGCGTCGAGCAGGGCGTTGACCTCGCCGCAGTCGCCGCCGGGCGCGTCGCGCAGGCGCAGCAGCGCGCGCACCTCGTCGAGCGTCATGTCGAGGTTGCGGCAGTGGCGGATGAACGCCAGGCGCTCGACATGCGCGGCGGTGTAGACGCGGTAGTTGTTCTCCGCCCGGCGCGCGGCCGGGATCAGGCCCTCGCGCTCGTAGAAGCGGATCGTCTCGACCGGCGTGCCGGTGGCTTGTGCGAGATCGCCGATGCGCATCGTCTGCCCCTTGCTCCTGCTTGCCCTCGGCGCCGGGAGGGCGTCGCTTGACTTTATACCGGCTTCAGGGTTTGGAATGCCGGCATGGACCCCAGAGCCACGATGAAGACCAGCCCGCACGACGCCTGCTGCGGCCACGACCACGAGCACGCGCCCCGCGCTCACGACCCCGCCCACGACGACGGCCATGACCACGCCGCGCCGGCCGCCCCCGTCGCCCCGGCGGCGCGCGGCGCGCGGCGCTGGCGCATCGCCGACATGGACTGCGCGAGCGAGGAGGCCGAGATCCGCCGCGCGCTGGCCGGCGTCGACGGCATCCGCGGGCTGAGCTTCCAGCTCGGCGCGCGCACGCTCGCGCTCGACGCCAGCGGCAGCGCGGTCGACGCCGCCCTGGCGGCGATCCGCAAGGCCGGCTTCGATCCCGAGCCGCTGCCGGTGGCGGAGGGCACGGTGCCCGGGGGAGGCGCGACCGGCGCGGCGGCGGGCGCCTCGGCCCGGGCCCGCGCGCTCTTCGCCGCCGGCGGCTTCGGCCGGCTCGGGCTGGCCCTGGCGCTGGCGATCGCCGCCGAGGCGCTCAGCTTTCTCGCGTCCGAGGTGCCGCTGTGGACCGGGCTCGGCCTGGCGCTCGCCGCGGCGGCGATCGTGCTCTCCGGCGCCGGTGTCTACCGCAAGGGCTGGGTCGCGCTGCGCCACGGCCGGCTGAACATCAACGCGCTGATGACGGTGGCCGTCACCGGCGCCTTCCTGATCGGCGAATGGCCCGAGGCGGCGATGGTGATGGCGCTCTATGCGCTGGCCGAGGCGATCGAGGCACGCGCGGTCGACCGCGCGCGCAACGCGATCCAGGGCCTGCTCGCGCTGGCGCCAGAGGAGGCGAGCGTGCGCCAGCCCGACGGCCGCTGGGCGACGGTGCCGGTCGGCGAGGTCGCGGTCGGTGCGCGGGTGCGCGTGCGCCCCGGCGAGCGCGTGCCGATGGACGGCACGGTGCGCGACGGTCATTCGAGCATCGACCAGGCGCCGGTCACCGGCGAGAGCATCCCGGCCGACAAGACGGTGGGCGACCCGGTGTTCGCCGGCACGATCAACCAGGCCGGCGCGCTCGAGGTCGAGGTGACGGCGCCGGCGTCGAACTCGACCCTGGCGCGGATCATCCACGCGGTCGAGCAGGCGCAGGCGACGCGCGCGCCGACGCAGGGCTTCGTCGAGCGCTTCGCGGCGGTCTACACGCCGGCGGTGTTCGCGATCGCGCTCGCCGTCGCGCTGCTCGGCCCCTGGGCCTTCGGCTGGACGGCGCTGCAGGCGGTCTACAAGGCGCTGGTGCTGCTGGTCATCGCCTGCCCCTGCGCGCTGGTGATCTCGACGCCGGTGACGATCGTCAGCGGCCTGGCGGCCGCGGCCCGGCGCGGCATCCTGATCAAGGGCGGCATCCACCTCGAGCAGGCGCGCAAGCTGAAGGCGGTGGCCTTCGACAAGACCGGCACCATCACCGAGGGCAAGCCGAAGCTCGTCGCCTGGGAGGCGCTGGCGCCAGGTGCGCCGAGTGTGCCGGCCGCCAGGAACGCGCCGGCCGCGGAGACCGCGAGCGAGGCGCAGGTCGCCGCGCTCGCCGCCGCGCTTGCCGCGCTCTCGGATCACCCCGTCTCACAGGCGATCGCGCAGGGCCTCGGACCGTCGTCGCTGCGCGTGGCCGGCTTCATGGCGCTGGCCGGCCGCGGCGTGCGGGGCGATGTCGAAGGCCAGGCCTACCTGCTCGGCAACCACCGCCTGATCGAGGAGCGCGGGCTGTGCTCGCCGGCGCTCGAAGCGGCGCTGGCGCAGCACGAGCAGGCCGGGCGCAGCGTGACCGTGCTCGCGTCGGAGTCGCGGGTGCTCGGCCTCTTCGCGGTGGCCGACACGATCAAGCCGCAGGCGGCCGACGCCGTCGCTGCACTGCACGGCCTGGGCATCCGCACCGTGATGCTCAGCGGCGACAACCAGCCGACCGCCTCGGCGATCGCGCGCGAGGCCGGCATCGGCGAGGCACGCGGCAACCTGCTGCCCGAAGACAAGCTCGAGGCGATCGAGGCGCTGCAGCGCAGTCACGGCCCGACCGCGATGACCGGAGACGGCATCAACGACGCGCCCGCGCTGGCGCGCGCCGACCTGGGCATCGCGATGGGCGCCGCCGGCACCGACACCGCGATGGAGGCGGCCGACGTCGTCGTGATGAACGACGACCTGCGCCGCATCGGCGAGACGGTGCGCCTCTCGCGCGCGACGCATGCGGTGCTGTGGCAGAACATCGGCGTCGCGCTCGGCATCAAGGGCCTGTTCCTCGCGCTGGCGGTGTTCGGCGAGGCCTCGATGTGGATGGCGGTGTTCGCGGACATGGGGGCGAGCCTGCTGGTGGTCGGGAACGGGTTGCGGCTGCTTGGGATGGGAAAGGCGGCGGGCTGAGCGGCGCGGCAACTGGGAGGTGGTGAGGCGGTCGAGACGCAGTCGGGGATGCAGTTGCTGCGCACGGGCGGGGTGATCCCGTCCACCTCAGGTAAGCCGATCGTCGAGGCGGCCGCGGCCGAAGTAGCGTGTGAGCGCCGGCGGCGGATGGGCGTGGCGCTTCGCTTGCCCTGGTCGAGCACTGGCTGCCGCCTACGACAACAGCCCGTTCGTGGTGGCCCAGGCGATCCAATCCACGGCCTCGCTCGTGACGACCTCCAGCGTGGCATCGATACCCATGCGATCCGGGAACAGGATGAGGTTGTCGCAGTGCCATCGGGCACACGGCGCGATCAGCCCGTCGCAGCCCAGCAACTCGCCAGCGGGTCGAGGCTTGGCCGCGTCGCCCTGAAGACCTCACCGTCAAAGCTCAGCTTCGGCAGCGCGTCCAGCCGGTCCAGCAGATCGGGGTCGTGAATCATCCCGCTCGCCAGGCCTCACAGATGCGCGCCGTCGAGCAACTGGTTCACCGAAGCCAGGACCTCGTCGACACGCCCCTGCTGGATCAGTTCGGCCGGCACCTGGTCGCTCAAGAGCCTCTGGCGCGAGAACAGCCACAGCCGCGCGTCGTGCGGCTCGTAGAGGTCGGCGAGTTTGTCGATGACGAACTCCAGCTCGAGCAGTTGCCTCTCGGTGCTGGCATGCGGCAGCGCTTTGCCCTTGTTCCACCGCGAAACGGTCTCGGGCCGCACGTTCAGGACGTTGGCCACATCGGAAGAGCGCATGGCTCCCTTGGTCTGGATGGATTCCAGGCGACGCGCAATCGCATTGCTCATGGCGAACTCAAAGAATCGTGTATGACATAAGAATAGCGTTTGTCAATGCGTTATTGAAGACATATAAATTGACAAATTGATAGGTGTTTTAGTCTCAAGCGACTGAGAGTGGCCGCATCTGCCCGACGGCTTTCACACCGCGCGACAAGCACAGCGTCGAACAGGCCGGTCAAGCCGACCGACTCGTCACGGCCTTCATCCCCACCGCCAAACCCGGTTATCGTCCCCGCCGACACCCTGGACCACCGCGGAACCCGCCATGACTGCACCCACCCCCGAGCTCGTCCGCGCCTTCGCGCCGACCGGCACGCTGCGCGCCTCGATCAACCTCGGCAACCCGATCCTCGCGAACCGCGATCCGGCCACCGGCCAGGCCGGCGGCGTCTCGGTCGACCTGGCGCGCGCCTTCGCCGAGCGCCTGGGTGTCGGCATCGAGCTGCTGGTCTTCGACGTCGCCAGCAAGTCGGTGCAGGCGGTGACCGACGAGCAGGCCGACATCGGCTTCTTCGCGATCGATCCACTGCGCGGCGCCGGCATCTCGTTCACCGCCGCCTACGTGCTGATCGAGGGCTGCTACCTGGTGCGCGAGGCCTCGCCGCTGCGCGACAACGCCGACGTCGACCAGCCCGGCCGCACCGTCGTCGTCGGCAAGGGCAGCGCCTACGACCTCTACCTGAGCCGCGAGCTGAAGCAGGCGACGATCCTGCGCGCGCCGAGTTCGCAGGCCGTGGTCGAGACCTTCGTCGCCGAGCAGGCCGACGTGGCCGCCGGCGTCAAGCAGCAGCTCGAGGCGGACGCGCAGCGCTACGGCGGCCTCGGCCCGGGTGGCCTGCGCCTGCTGCCCGGCCGCTTCATGGTGATCCAGCAGGCGATGGGCACGCCGAAGGGTCGCGGCCCCGAGGCCGCGGCCTACCTGGCGGCCTACGTCGAGGCACAGAAGGCCTCGGGCTTCGTCGCCGAGGCGCTGGCCCGGCACCACATCGAGGGCGCCTCGGTCGCGCCCGCCTCGGCCGCCTGACCCGCCTGCGTCCGGCAGGGACGTTGCACGGACCGCCGCCCGAACTGCGGTCCAGCCTTACCAGCGGAGCAAGCCCCCGATGAAGACCCGTGCCGCCGTGCTGCGCCAGGTGGGCCTGCCGCGCCCGTACCGCCAGTCGAGGCCGCTGGCGATCGAGGAAGTCGAACTCGCCCCGCCCGGGCGCGACGAGGTGCTGGTGCGCATCCGCGCCGCGGGCCTCTGCCACTCGGACCTGTCGGTGATCAACGGCGACCGGCCGCGCCCGGTGCCGATGGCGCTTGGCCACGAAGCGGCCGGCGAGGTGGTTGCGCTCGGCGAGGGCGTGAGCGACCTCGCGCCGGGCGACCACGTCGCGCTCGTCTTCGTGCCGAGCTGCGGCCATTGCCTGCCCTGCAGCGAAGGCCGCCCCGCGCTCTGCGAGCCCGGCGCGGCGGCCAACGGCGCCGGCACGCTGCTCTCGGGCGCACGGCGCCTCGCCCAGCCCGACGGCACGCCGATCCACCACCACCTCGGCTGCTCGGCTTTTGCCGAGCACGCGGTGGTGTCGCGCCGCTCGCTCGTCAGGCTCGACCCGGCGCTGCCTCTCGACGAGGCGGCGCTGTTCGGCTGCGCGGTGCTGACCGGCGTCGGCGCGGTCGTCAACACCGCGCAGCTGCGCGCCGGCCAGAGCGTCGCGGTGATCGGCCTCGGCGGCGTCGGCCTGGCGGCGCTGCTCGGCGCGGTGGCCGCCGGCGCGCGCGAGGTGGTGGCGGTCGACCTGGCAGCCGACAAGCGCGCTTTGGCGCTGTCGCTCGGCGCCACGATGGCCTTCGACGGCGCCGACCCCGACTGCGTCGACCAGGTCCGTGCCGCGACCCAGGGCGGGCTCGACCATGTGTTCGAGTTCGCCGGCTCGATCCGCGCCTTCGAGACGGCCTACCGCATCACGCGCCGCGGCGGCACCACGGTCACCGCCGGCCTGCCGCCGCCGCAGGCGAGCTTCGGCCTGCCGATCGTCAACCTCGTCGCCGAGGAGCGCACCGTCAAAGGCAGCTACGTCGGCACCTGCGTGCCGGCGCGCGACCTGCCGCGCTACGTGGCGCTGTACCGCGGCGGGCGCCTGCCGGTCGACCGCCTGATGAGCGGGCGCCTGTCGCTCGACGAGATCAACGAAGGCTTCGACCGGCTGCACGAAGGCCGGGCGATCCGGCAGGTGGTGGTGTTCCCGTGAATCACGGCGGCCATGGCGCGCCGGGCGGCCGTGCGGCGCGTCGCGGCGGCGCCTCGGGTGCCGGGCGCTGACACCGGGCGCTGCACATGACCCGCCGCACGATCGGCAACCGCGTCGCGCCGCCCCGGTTCATCGCCTATGCGCTGGCGCTGGTGGCCGCCGGGCTGTTCGCGTGCCTGCGCCGTGAGGAGGTGCTGCGCGACTTCCTGATCGGCTTCGATCTCGCGACGCTGGGGTTCCTGCTGTCGCTGATTCCGCTCTTTCGCGTCACGGACCCGCGCCAGATCGCCCGCCATGCCAGCGAGAACGACGCCAACCGGACCGCGCTGCTGGCGATCTCGATCGGCGCCAGCGCGGTGGTGCTGGGCGCGCTGGTGCTGATCGTGACGCACCCGGGCGGCTACTCGAAGCTGCTGGTGATCGTGACGCTGGCCCTGTCCTGGCTGTTCGGCAACACGGTCTACGCGCTCCACTACGCCCACCTCTACTACAGCCCCGGCAAGCACCCGCACGATTGCGCAGGCGGCCTCGCCTTCCCCGGCACCGACAGCCCGGACTACGGCGACTTCCTCCACTTCTCGCTGATCCTCGGCATGACCTTCCAGACCGCCGACGTCACGATCACCAGCCGGCACATCCGCCGCGTCTCGACCGGCCAGTGCCTGGGCGCGTGGGTCTTCAACATCGGCATCCTCGCCTTCTGCATCAACATGGTGGCCAGCAACTGAGCGCTGGCCGGCAGGGGCGTCGGCCGCAAGCGGTGGGGGCGTCGCCCCGTGCCGCCGAGGTGCGCGCCCTGCCGCCGCTCAGGGCAGCCGCTCGAGCCGGCGCAGGCAGTCCACCAGCAGTGCCGCGGCCTCGCCCAGGCGGGGGCCGGGGCGCAGCAGCACGTCGAAGGCCTGCACCGCATAGCCGCAGTGGCGGCCTTCGCGCACCGCCGGCACGGCCTGCCAGCCGGGGCGCGAGGCCATCGTCAGCACGTCGCGCTGCAGGCCGATCACCAGCTCGGGCCGCGCCCGCACGACGAACTCGGGATTGAGCTTGGGGAAGGGGCCCATCGTCGCCGGCGCCACGTTCACCAGGCCGAGCCGCGCCAGCGTCTCGCCGATGAACGACGCGCTGCTGGCCGCATGGCTGCCGCCGCCGATCTCGAAGTAGACGCGCCGGCCGCGGAAGGCGGCCGGCACGCGGGCGGCGGCGGCAGCCAGCTCGGCCTCCAGGCGCGACCAGGCCTGGTCGCCGGCGGCCGGCGAGCCAAGCAGCGCGCCCAGCGCCTCCAGCGTGCGGTGCACGTCGGCATGGGTCAGCGACTTCATGCGCACGACGCGCAGGCCCAGCGCCTCCAGCCGGTCGACCGCGCGCGAGACGGGCGAGGCCAGCACCAGGTCGGGCCGCAGCGCGGCGATCGCCTCGATCTGCACGTCCTCGATGCCGCCCACGCGCGGCAGGGCCGCGAGTTCCGGCGGCCAGTTGGTGTGGCGGTCGACGCCCACCAGCCGCTCGCCGCCGCCGAGCACCCAGAGGGCCTCGCTGTGCGAGGGCAGCAGCGTGACGATGCGGCGCGGCGGCGCCTCGAAGCGGTGGTCGACGCCGCGGTCGTCTCGGATCGTCAGCGGGAAGCCCGCCGCCGGGACGGCCCAGGGCGCGGCCAGCGCCCCGGCGACCGCCAGGTGCGCGAGGCGGCGCAGCGGCCCCTTGACCGGAGCGCCGATCCGATCGCCGGCCCGCCCCGGGGCCGGCGCCTTCATCTGCCCGCTGCGCCTGCTTGTTCGGTCGCTCGCTCTCTCGCCCATGCTTCCGCCCATTCGTCCACTCCTTCGTTCGCGCTGCCCCTATCGCCTTGGCGCCGCCAGCAGTTCGGACGCCAGCGCGTGCCTGGCGTGCCCACCGGCGCGCCAGTCCTGCACCCAGGCCCGGGCGCGGCCGATCGCGCGGGGCCCTTCGTCGAAGTCGATCAGGTGGATCCGCTCGGCGGCGGCCGGCCGGGCCGGCCGCTCCCGCACGCGGGCATCGGTCAGCAGCCACAGGCAGCGCGCATCGCCGGGGTGTCGCCGCGCGTGGCCGGCCAGCAGCCCCGAGGCGCAGCGCAGGGCCTCGAGGATCGGCGTGCCGCCGCCGCTCTCGATCGGTGCCACCCAGGCCTCGCGCCAGGCCCCCGGCCGCCCCGGCCGCACGCGAACCTGCGCGCCGGTGCCGGAGAAGCAGACCAGCGCCACCCGCCCGCGCCGGCGCGCTGCCGCCTGCATCAGGGCCGCGAGCAGCCCCTTGGCCGGTTCGAGGTGCCCTGCGGATCGCATCGAGCGCGAGGCGTCGATGACGAAGCAGTGCAGCGCGCCGGGCGCGGCCTCCGCCGGCCGATGGCGCAGGTGCGCGCGGGCCAGGCGCTGCCCGCCGCGCGCGGCGAGCGTGCGCAGCCAGTCGAGGCGCAGGCCCTGCGCGCCGCCTGACGCCGCCGCCTCGTCCCCTTTCCGGCCACGGCCTGGGCCGTGCGGCGCCGCCGGAAAGGTCAGGCTTTTTTTGCGGCAGCGGGCGCCTCGGGCCAGGGGCGCAGCAGCTTGACGCGCTCGAAGCCGGTCGGCGCCGGCGGCAGGGCGCCCCAGTCGCCCTCGGCGCCGGGGGCCGCATCGCGGGCCGCACCTGGCGCGCTTGCAGACGCGGCGGCCTGTCCGGCAGCCGGCTCCGCCGCCGGTTCGCCCGCCCGGCCTCCGGCCTGTCCGCTCGACTCTCCGTCCGCCTGTCCGTCCGCCTGTCCGTCTGTCTGTCCGTCCGTCTGTCCGGTCGCGTGTTCGATCGTCTGCTCGCCGGGCCGTTGCCCGGCGTGGGCCGGCGCCGGCGAGGGGTCGTGCGGCGCCGGGCCGGGTGCAGCGTCGCGTTCGCGCCGCCGGTGCCGCAGCACCAGTTCGGCAACCCGCTGCACCTGGTCGCTGCCGACCTCGGCGGCTTCGTCCCAAGCCGCCAGCGCCCGCGCGGCGCGGAGCATCGCCAGGTCGGCCCGCACGCCCTCCGCGCCGGAGGCGAGGCAGTGCTCGGCGACCTCGGCCGCGATGCCGTCCAGCGCCTCCAGCGGCCACGCCGCCAGGCGCCGGCGCGCCGCCGCGAGCCGCTCGACGAGCGCGGCCTGCGCCGCGGCATGGCGTGCCCGGAACGCTGCGGGGTCGGCGTCGAAGGCCAGGCGCTGGCGCGCGATCTCGCGCCGCGCGTCCAGGTCGAGCACCGGCTCGAGCTGCACGCACAGCCCGAAGCGGTCGAGCAACTGCGGGCGCAGCTCGCCTTCCTCCGGGTTCATCGTGCCGACCAGCGCGAAGCGCGCCGCGTGGGTGTGCGAGATGCCGTCGCGCTCCACCGTGTGCAGGCCGCTGGCCGCGGCGTCGAGCAGCGCGTCGACCAGCCGGTCGTCGAGCAGGTTGACCTCGTCGACGTAGAGCACGCCGCCGTGCGCGCGGGCAAGCAGCCCCGGCGAGAAGCGCAGCGCATGGCCGGCCAACGCCTCGCCCAGGTCGAGCGTGCCGACCAGATGCTCCAGGCTCGCGCCCAGGGGCAGCGTGACGAAGGCCGCGCCGGGCAGCAGCTCGGCCAGGGCGCGCGCCGCGGTCGACTTGGCGCTGCCGCGCGGCCCCGCGATCAGCACCCCGCCCAGCGCCGGGTCGATCGCCGCCAGCAGCAGCGCGAGGCGCAGCGCGGGCTGGCCCTGGAGCGCGGCGAAGGGGAAGGCCGGCGGCGGCGCCGCGCAGGCAAAGGCCGACGACGCCGCCGGCGTGGCGAGGGAGAGCGGGGAGGTGGTCATCGGGGCTGTCCTTCCATGTGCTGCTCGTGCGCGAGCAGCAGGTCTTCCAGCGCGGCGTGGTAGCGGCCGGGCGACTGCCACAGGCCGCGCCGCATCGCCTCGAGCAGGCGGTTCAGCATGTCGCTCAGGGCCTGCGGGTTGTGCTGCTGCACGAAGCGCCGGGTGGCCTCGTCGAGCAGGTAGGCCTCGGCCACCATCTCGTACTGGTGGTCGCCGACGACGCGGGCGGTGGCGTCGAAGCCGAACAGGTAGTCGACCGTCGCGGCCATCTCGTAGGCCCCCTTGTAGCCATGCCGCTTGACGCCGGCGATCCACTTCGGGTTGACCACGCGGGCGCGCACGACGCGGGCGATCTCTTCCCTCAGCGGGCGCACGCGCGGCGCCTGCGGGTTGGCATGGTCGCCGTGGTACAGCGCGGGCTGGCGGCCGCTCAGGTGGCGCACCGCGGCCGCCATGCCGCCCTGGAACTGGTAGTAGTCGCCCGAGTCGAGCAGGTCGTGCTCGCGGTTGTCCTGGTTCTGCGCGACGGCGTCGATGTCGGCCAGCCGGCGCCGCAGCGCCGCCGCCGCGGGGCGGCCGTCGTCGCCGCGGCCGTAGGCCCAGGCGCTCCAGCCGACGTAGGCAGCGGCCAGGTCCGCGTCGTCGCGCCACTGCCCGTGGTCGATCAGCGGCTGCAGCCCGGCGCCGTAGTGCCCGGGCCGGCAGCCGAAGACGCGCCAGCCGGCCTGCGCACTCGCCTCGTCCTCGCCCAGGCCCTGGGCGCGCAGCGCCTCGCGTTCGCGCAGGATGCGCGCGCGCACCGGGTTGTCCGCCGCCTCTTCGTCGTCCTGCGCGACGACCGCCTGCACCGTGGTGTCGAACAGCTGCACCACGTTCGGAAACGCATCGCGGAAGAAGCCGGAGATGCGCAGCGTCACGTCGATGCGCGGCCGGCCGAGCTTCGCGATCGGCAGCACCTCGACGTCGACCACGCGGTGGCTGCCCGGCGCCCAGCGCGGCCGCACGCCGAGCAGCGCGAAGGCCTGCGCGATGTCGTCGCCGCCGGTGCGCAGCGTCGCCGTGCCCCAGACCGAGAGGCCGACCGCGACCGGGTAGTCGCCGTGCTTCTGCAGGTGCTGCTCGACCAGCTGCGCCGCCGACTGGACGCCCAGCGCATAGGCGGCGGGGGTGGGAACCGCGCGCGTGTCGAGGCCGTAGAAGTTGCGGCCGGTGGGCAGCACGTCGGGCCGGCCGCGCGAGGGCGAGCCGCTCGGCCCCGGCGGGATGAACAGGCCGCGCAGCCCGCGCGAGAACTGCAGCAGCTCCTGCTCGCCGCAGGCGTCGAGCCGCGGCGCGAGGTCGCCGCGGATGCGCTCGAGCACCTGGGCGGTCTGCGGCAGTCCGTCGAGGTCGGGCGCCTGGCCGGGGCGCTCCTGCGCCTCGAGCAGCGCGGTGCCGAGCTGTTCCAGGCGCTCGCGCGTGTCGCCGGCGTGCCGCCACGGCTCGTCGCTCACCGCGCGCAGGCGTTCCGGGCGCGCGCCGTCCCAGGGGCGCGCCGGCTCGAAGGCCAGCGGGTCGAAGCCCTGGCCGGGCAGCAGGTCGTTGGACAGGGCCTGCAGCAGGCCGGCGTGGCGGCCGGTGCCGTCGGCCACCGGCCAGCGCGCCAGCGCCATCAGGGTGTCGCGCCGCTGGCGCCCGCGCGGCGATTCGCCGAAGACATGCAGCCCGTCGCGGATCTGCGTCTCCTTCAGCTCGCAGAGGTAGGCGTCGACGCGCTTGAGCAGCGCCTCGTCGTCGCCGCTGGCGCCCAGCTCCTCGTGCAGCCGCTGGCGGCGCACACGTTCCAGGATGCGGCGGCGCAGCAGGGCCGCGCGCCGGGCGTCGACGAGCAGGGCGTCGTAGTACTCGTCGACCTCGCGCTCCAGGTCCTGCAGCTCGCCGTAGGACTCGGCGCGCGTCAGCGGCGGCATCAGGTGGTCGACGATCACCGCCTGCGTGCGGCGCTTGGCCTGCGCGCCTTCGCCGGGGTCGTTGACGATGAACGGATACAGGTGCGGCAGCGGCCCCAGCACCGCGTCGGGCCAGCAGCTGGCCGACAGCGCCAGACTCTTGCCAGGCAGCCATTCGAGGTTGCCGTGCTTGCCGACGTGGACGACCGCGTCGACCGCGAAGTGCTCGCGCAGCCAGAAGTGGAAGGCGAGGTAGCCGTGCGGCGGCACCAGCTCGGCGTCGTGGTAGCTCTCGTAGCTCTGCGCGCCGGTCGAGCGGGCCGGCTGGATGCCGACGAACACCTGGCCGAGGCGCAGGCCAGCGACCATGAAGCGACCGGCGCGCAGCAGCGGGTCGGCCTCGGGCGGGCCCCAGCGTGCGTGCACCTGGGCGGCCATGCCCGCGGGCAGCGCGGCGAGGTGGCGCCGGTAGGTGGCCAGCGGCAGGCTCTGCCAGGCCGGGCGCAGCGGCCACTGGCGCGGGTCGTTGGCGATGCCGGCGGTGAGCTGCCGCATCAGCGCGTCGCCGTCGGCGGGCAGCGCGTCGCCGACCGTGTAGCCCTCGTCACGCAGCAGGCGCAGCAGCTTGACGACGGCCGCCGGCGTGTCGAGCCCGACGCCGCTGCCGATGCGGCCCTCGCTGCCCGGGTAGTTGGCGAGGATCAGCGCCACGCGCTTGTCGGCCGCCGGCAGCCCGCGCAGGCGGCACCAGCGGCGCGCCAGCTCGGCGACGAAGGCGACGCGCTCCGGGTCGGCCTCGTAGGCGACGACGTCGGTCTGGGTCAGCGCGCTGTGCCGCGCCACGCCCTTGAAGCTGACCGCGCGGGTGATGATGCGGCCGTCGAACTCGGGCAACGCCACCTGCATCGCGATGTCGCGCGGCCGCAGGCCCTGCGTGTCGGCGGCCCAGGCCTCGCGGCTGCTGCCGCTGACGATCACCTGGAAGACCGGCGCGTCGCCGGCCAGCGGCGGCTCGGCACGCTCGCCGGTCGAGGCGGAGAAGGCGGTGGTGTTGAGCAGCAGCGCCACGCCATGCTCGGCGCAGAGCCCGCGCACGGTGTCGGCGCAGACCGGGTCCTTCAGCGAATCGAGCGCGACCGGCAGCGGGTTCAGGCCGCGCGCGCGCAGCGCGTCGGCGAGGGCGTCGAAGGCGGCGGTGTTGCCGGACTGCAGGTGCGAGCGGTAGAACACCAGCGCGACCACCGGCGCCTGGGGCTGCCACGCCGCGCGCAGGTCGTCGAGGGTGGCGAACGAGCGCGGCGTGCCGTCGGCCTCGGGCGCGTGCAGCGCCACCCGCGGCACCGGCCGCGGCGGCGCCGGCTCGCGGCCGCGGCCGAAGGCGTGGAAGGCCACGCTCTCGAGGAAGGCGAGCGCGTTCTCCGCCCCGCCGGCGCGCAGGTAGCGCCAGAGCAGGCGCGCCCAGTCCTGCGGCACGGTGCCCTTGCGCAGCAGGTTCTCGTCCTCGTGCAGGTCGCCCGAGAACATCGCGAGCTGCTGCTTCCCGGCCCGCGCGAGCTCGCCCAGGCGCTGCACGCCGTAGGGCCAGGCCGATTCGGCGCCGAGGTGGTCGACGACCACCACCCGCGCGTGGCGCAGCACCTCGTCGACGTAGAGGTCGATCGATGCCGGCTGGCGCAGCTGCAGCAGGTTGGCCAGGCGCAGGCCGAGCCGCCCGGGGGCCTTCGCCTCCAGCCGCTCCTGCGCCGCCGCGAGCAGGGCCAGCGTGGTGTCGGCCGAGCTGAGCACGACCAGTTCGGCCGGCGTCTGCCCGAGCGAGACGACCGCGCCCTCGTCCTCGACGAAGCCGCCGGGGCGGGTGCTCAGCAGGTGCATCGACCTGTGCGGGCCGGGTGGGCCGCCTGCTTCAGGTGTTCGGGCGCTCGGGCGCTCGGGCGCTCAAGCCAGGGCCGGCGCCAGGCGAGCGCGCAGCGCCGCCTCGTCCAGCCCCTGGCCGATGAACACCAGGCGCGTCGCCGGCGTCTCGTCGGCGCGCCAGCGGCGGTCGAAATGCGCGTCGAAGCGGCGCCCCACCCCCTGCACCAGCAGCCGCATCGGCTTGCCCGGCACCGCGGCGAAGCCCTTGACGCGGTAGATCGTGTGCGCCGCGACCACGGCCTCCAGCGCGGCGAGCAGACGCTCGCGGTCGACTGCCGGCAGGTCGATCACGCAGGACTCGAAGGTGTCGTGGTCGTGCGGCTCCTCATGGTCGTGGTGGCTGGTGCGCGCGTCGATGCCCGCCTCGGCGGCACGGCCCTGGCCAAGCAGCAGCGCGAGCGGCACCGCGCCGTCGCGTGCGGCGACGATGCCGACGCCGGGCGGCAGCTCGGGCCGGATCACGGCCTCGGCCTGCGCGCGCTGCGCGTCGCTCATCAGGTCGGCCTTGTTCAGCACCACCAGGTCGGCGGCCGAGAGCTGGTCCTCGAACAGCTCGTGCAGCGGCGATTCGTGGTCGAGCTCCGGGTCGGCCTGGCGCTGCGCGTCGACGGTGGCCGGGTCGTCGGCGAACTGGCCGGCGGCCGCGGCCGGCCCGTCGACCACGGTGACCACCGCATCGACGGTGAAGACGTTGGCGATGCCGGGCCAGTTGAAGGCCTGCACCAGCGGCTTGGGCAGCGCGAGGCCCGAGGTTTCGATCAGCACGTGGTCGAGCTGCGCGCGCCGCTCGGCCAGTTGCTGCATCACCGGGAAGAACTCCTCCTGCACCGTGCAGCAGAGGCAGCCGTTGGCGAGCTCGTAGAGCTCGCCTGCGCGCTCGTTGCCCTCGTCGTCGCAGCCGATGCCGCAGCCCTTGAGGATCTCGCCGTCGATGCCGAGCTCGCCGAACTCGTTGACGATGACGGCGATGCGGCGGCCCTGCGCGTGCTGCAGCAGGTGGCGCAGCAGCGTGGTCTTGCCGCTGCCGAGAAAGCCGGTGACGACGGTGACGGGGATCTTGGCGGTGTTCATCGTGCGGCGCCTCAGGCGGCGAGCGGGGCGATCTGGGCCAGCGAGAAGTACGCGCCGACCAGGGTGACGGCGATGCCGGCTGCAAGCCCGGCCCGCCACACGCGCGCGGTGCCCGCACGCGAGAGCAGCGCGGCGACGCCGACGACCAGCGCGGGTTGGATCAGCGAGAAGCCGAGCAGGTAGGCGCCGAGCGGCGCGGTCTCGGCGCCGACGATCGACTCGCCGTAGGCATAGCCGTGCAGCACCCCGGCCAGCGGCAGCGCGACCCAGGCCACGGCCGCGGTGAGCGGGCGCCGCAGCGCGAGCAGCAGCCCGGCGGCCAGCACGGTCAGCGCGACGAGCAGCTCGGAGGCGGGCAGGTCGAAGGCCTGCAGGTGCAGCACGGTGCCGAGCAGCGCGCCGCCGACGAAGGCGGCCGCGAGGCCCAGCCGCAGCGCGGCTGGCAGGCTCGACAGCAGCCAGGCCAGCGCCAGCACGAAGGCCAGGTGGTCGAGCCCGATCACCGGATGGGCGAAGCCGGAGAGCAGGCCCTGCATGAAGGTCTCGGGGGTCTGGCCGTCCATCGCGTGGTGGGCCAGCGCGGGCGTCGCGGCGAGCAGCGCGGTGCCGGAGGCAAGGGAGAAGGCAAGGGCGCGGCGCAGGGAGGGCAGGGCGGCAGGGTTCATCGCGGGTCTCCTAGGGGTGCGAGGGGCGGGACGGGACGGCGTGCCGTCGTGGCGGGCTTGCGCAGGCGGCGCCAGCCGATGACGACGCCGCTGATCGAGACGACGAGGCCGGCCGCGGACAGCGTCCACACGACCAGATCCCAGGCCGGCCGGTGGGCGATCAGCCAGGGGAAGTCGAGGCTGTGCGCGGCGTTGAAGAGCCAGCGCCGGAGGCGGCTGGCCCGGTCGCTGGTGGCAAGGACGCGGCCGCTGGCCGGGTCGATGTGCAGCCAGGTGGCGGCCTCGTCGCCCAGTACCGCGCGCCAGACGGGCAGCGGCCGCTCGCGGTGGTGGCTGTACCAGTGGGCGTCGGCCTCGCCGAGCCAGACCAGTTGCTGCAGCGGCGCCGTGGGCTGCCAGCGCCGGGCGGCGCGCTCGATCGCCTCGCGCGCGAGGCGCGGCGGCTCGCCGCTGCGGGCGTCGACCACGGTCGCGGTGGCCTGCCCGTCGCGCCAGCGCAGCAGGGGCCGGCCGTCGAACCAGGCCAGCTCGAGCTCGCGGGCGTCGGCGGGTACGGTGGGCGGCCACGGCAGGTCGTCGAGATCGCGGGCGCCCTCGTAGCGCAGCGCGGCCGCCGGGTCGGCCGCGCCGGCGCGGAACCAGCGGTTCGGGTCCATCGACAGCCAGCCGCTGGCCGTCCAGCCGAGGACGAACAGCCCGCCCAGCAGGCCGGCGACGTGGTGCCAGGCCAGCCAGCCGCCATAGGGCGTCATGCGGCCGTTGCGGTAGCGGCCGCGCAGCCGCAGGCGGAGGATGCCGATCACGAGGCCGGTGACGGCGGAGACGATGCAGGCGCCGGAGACCCACAGCAGCACCTCGCGCCAGAGCGGCGGGTCGGCGCGCAGCGGCGTGAAGTAGATCCAGTGGGGCACGGCGCCGAGCCAGTTCCAGAACCGCTCGGCGCGATGCGTGTCGCGCACGACCTCGCCGCTGACGGACGAGACGTAGAGCTCGGTGCCGGCCGTGTCGCCGAGTTCGATGCGGTGCAGCGGGCGCAAGGGGTCGAGCCCCTGGGGCACGGTCCACTGGTCGCGCTCGAGGGTTTCGGCATGCCGCGCCGTGCCCGCACCCGAGCCGGCAAAGGCGCGCGCGATCGCCACGGCCAGCGCCGCGTCGGTGGCGGCGAGCGGGCGCCCGTCGCGCGCCGAGACCGCATGGCGCCGGCCGTCGGCGTCGACGATGCGCCAGACCGGGCCCGCCTGCGGCCCGGTGGCGAGCATCTCCAGCGCGACGCGCCGCGGCGGCCGCTCGCGCGCCTGCGCGGGCAGGGCGTCGAAGGCCTGCCGCGGCGTGACCCGCGCCTGGTCGACGCGCAGCGGCTGCAGCCCGGCGAGGCGCTCTTCGTCGTGCAGCGCCGGGAAGCCGACGTACATCATCACGAGGCCGGAGACGAACCACATCGCGAACAGCAGGCAGCCCGCGATGCCGAGCCAGCGATGCGTCCAGTACAGCGCCCGCCGGCAGCGCGGCCACCATCCCCGGGGCGGCTTCAGGGCCATCGCCGGCTCAGAACCGCAGGTCGGCCGAGACCTCGACCGCGCGGGGCCGGCCGAGCAGCCACTGGGTGCCGGCGTTGGAGGTCGTGAGCGGGTAGTCGCGGTCGAACAGGTTGAACACCTGCAGGCCGAGGCGCAGGCTGGGGTTGGGCTGCCAGCCCAGCACGGCGTCGGCCACCGTGTAGGAGCCGATCTGGCGCGTGTTGGCGCTGTCGACCTGGCGCTTGCCGACATGCCGGACGCCCGCGGCGGCTCGCCACTGCGGCGCGAAGCGCCAGTCGAGCCAGGCGTTGGCTGCCTGCTCCGGCACGCCGGTGGGCGTGTTGCCGTCGCGCGAGACGAGCGTGCCGCCGACGTTCTCCTTGAAGTCGTCGAAGCGGGCCTGCAGGCGGGCGAGGTTGGCCTCGAGCCGCAGCGAGCCGGTCAGCGCGAGGTCGAGCGTGGCCTCGATGCCGCGCGACGACTGCTGGCCGATCTGCTGCTGGACCGACGGGTCCTGCTCGCTGCGAGAGAGGAGCTTGCGCTTCTCGATGTGATAGAGCGCCAGCGACCAGGCGCCGCGCTGCGCCGGCAGCAGCTGCTTGTAGCCGACCTCGATCTGGCGGCCGGAGGTGAGGTCGAACTGCGCCTGTGTGGCCGAGGTGGTGACGATGCCGCCGAGCGGGTCGACCGCGCGGGCGATCTGCGCGTAGGCGGAACGGTCGGGCGTCGGCGCATAGACCACGCCGAGGCGGCCGGTGGTGTCGGAGAACTTTTTCTCGAAGCCGTTCGCCGGCGTGACCAGGTCGCTGCGCCTCACCTTGGCACGGTCGTGGCGCAGGCCGCCCACCGCCGACCACTGCGGGTTGAACGCGAGGCGGCTCTCGACGAAGAAGGCCTGCGTCTGGGTGCGCGTGCGCATGCGCGGGGTGTAGGCCACCGGCGAGACGTAGCTGCCGGGGTCGAAGTCGAACGGGTCGACCTCCGAGCTGCCGCCGTAGGGCGAGTCGTTGGTGTGCTGGAAGCGGATGCGGTTGAGGTCGAAGCCGGCGGTGAGCCGGTGCTCCCAGGGGCCCAGTTGCTGCTGCAGCGTGGCGTCGAAGCGGTTGCCGACCTGCTCCTGGTCGTGCCCGATCTCCAGGTAGTCGTCGCGCGCGACGAGGCCGGTGTCGGCGTCGTAGGCGTAGCTCTCGGCGTTGCGCCAGTGGCGCTTGCTGTCGAGGTGGTAGAGCTGGTTGCGCAGCGTCAGCCGCTCGTGGGGCGTCCACTGCGCGTCGAGCCGGGTCCAGCGGTCGCGGTACTTCAGCTTCGCGTCGCCGACGTTGTAGTTGAGCGCCTTGTTGCGGTCGTCGAGCCGGCCGTCGATCAGCGGCACGCCGTAGTAGCGCTGGGGCCGCTGGTGGCCTTCGTCGCGCGACAGCGTCAACTGCAGCCGCGGCGAGACGTCGAGCCGCAGCGCGGCGCCGACGGCGAGGCTCTCGGCGTCGCCGCGCGCCATGAAGCCGTCGCTGTGGCGGTGGCTGATGTCGAGGCGGTAGGAGAGGCTCTCGCCGAGCGCGCCGCCGCTGCCGTAGGCGAGCTGCGAGGTCTGGTCCGAGCCGTAGGCCAGGCGCGCCTCGTGGTGGATCGACTCGCGCCGGGGCTTCTTCGGCACGATGTTGATCGCCGCGCCGATCGCGCCCTCGCCGTACATCACCGAGGCGGCGCCGCGCAGCACCTCGATGCGCTCGACCGACCAGGGGTCGAAGGGGAAGGTGATCGTGCCCGAGGCGACGTAGAGCCGGGTGCCGTCGAACAGCTGCATCACCGAGCCATGCCCCGAGAAGCCGCGCGCGGCCATCGAGGTGCCGCCGTTGCCGGGCGAGGGCGACATCGTGACGCCGGTGGCGCGGCTGGCGGCCTCGAGCAGCGAGGTGTCGCCGCGTTCTCGCACGGTCTCGCCGCGCAGCACCTCGATGCTCGCCGGCGTCTGCAGCGGCGTGAGGCCGAGCCGGCTGCCGGTGAAGGAAGGCTCGTCCAGCGCGACCGGCGAGGCGGGCTCGGCGCGCACCTGCACCGCGGGCAGTGTGGCGGGTTCGGCCTCGACTGCCTGGCCAGGCAGCGGCGATGTCAGGGCGGCGGGCAGCGCCGCGCAGCGGCCGACCGTTCTCAGGAGCGCCCAGGGTCGGCGCGAATTCGTCTTCATCTCAGCCTCCGACGGCCCGCGACCCCGCGAGCCATGCGTTGCAGGAGAGGCTGAGACAGGGCGGCGGCCGGGTGCAGCGGGCGCGTGGTGCGGGCTGCACGGCACGCTGCACTCCCGCAGCCTCCGGGTCAGTCGCAGGCCGGTATCCGGGCTCGCGGCGTCTTGCACCGGCAGCCATGAGGCTGCAGGCACAACGGAGGCTTCGCCTTCCCACGCCCTGAGGCGCAGTGGCTGCCGGTGCGGGGCGCACCGGCGTGAAGACTCCCAGACCGCTGACCGTTGCGGGGGCAGCACAGGCATTGGCTCGCGTGGGCGGGCCGCACCTGTTTCCCGTTTAACCGCTGCCGCGGGAAGCGGCAGCAGCACCTTCGACTCTTCGCTCGCGGCCGGCGATCCGGTGCGCGAGCGGCGGCGATTATCGGCGCATTCCGGCGCACGCCCTTGTCAGGCGGCGCCGCGGGTCATAGCGGCGGCGTTCGCATCGTGTCGCATGGCGGCGCCCCACCGCGATCACGGGCCGGTGTCGTTCACCGGCGGCGCGGCGCCGCTATAGGCCGCGGTCCCGAGGCTTGCCTCCCGGGCGCCCCGAAGTCCGGAAGGTCCGCGGCGTCATCCCCTTCCAGCGCTTGAAGGCATGGATGAAGCTCGCGGTCTCCGCATAGCCGAGCCGCTCGGCGATCTGCTCGACCGGCAGGCGCGGCATCGCCAGCAGCTGCTCGGCGAGCGCCTCGCGCACCTCGTCGCACAGCGCCAGGTAACCCGTGCCTTCGTCGTGCAGGCGGCGGCGCAGCGTGCGTGCCGACATGCAGAGCGCCGCCGCCAGCTCGTCCGTCGATGGCATGTCGCGGGCCTGCATCGCGAGCCGGTCGCGCACCTGCGCTGCCACGCCGCTGCGCGCTCGCCATTCGTCCAGGTACTGGCGGCACTGCGCTTCGGCCATCTTCAGCGCCAGCGGATTGCCGTGCGAGAACGAGGCCTCGGCATCGGCCCGGTTCAGCACCAGGACGTGACGTGACGCGCTGAATGCCGGCGTGGTGCCGAGCAGCTCGCGATACGGTGCGGCATCGGGCGGCGGTGGGAAGCCGAGGCCCACCGCGCGGGGCACCAGGGGCCGGCCGACCAGCTCGCGCGCGAGGCTCAGCGCCACGGCCAGGGCCCGCTCCACGGCAAAGCGCCGCACCTCCGGCGGCAGCGCGTCGTCGACGAAGCCGATGTGAAGGTCGGGCCCCGGCGCCGCCAGCTCCACGCCGACGAGCGAGACGTTGAGGTTCGCATAGCGCAGCATGATGTCGAACGCGCTGCGCAGGTCGGGGCTGCTGACGAGCGCAAAGCCCACCGGCGCCAGGGTGGTGAAGCGGTAGCGCCGCCCCACCTGCAGGCCGAGTCCGGGCCCGTCGCCGACCTGGTGCAGCAGGTTGCGGATCGCTGCGCACTCTTGCTCGAAGCTGATGGTCGTCGCCGGATCATCGAGCTGCGCGGCGCGCAAGCCCGTGCCCGTGAGCAGCGCGCGCCTCGTCATGCCGTGATCGGCGGCGAACTCCGCGACGATGCGCAGGCCATTGACGTTGCGCCACACGTTGCCTGACCCCCAAGGCTGCCGGCGCGCCGGGCCCCCCGCCTGGCCGCCAGTGTCAATTTTCAGGCCGACACGCGCATTCCTGGCGGCCGGGCACGCGACCACACTGCTGCGGCAGGCGGGGCGGCCCCCGTCTGACCCGACAGGAACCGACATGAGCCAACCCACGCCGCCGCGACGCGGCCCCTCGACGCAGGCCGCGGCCGCCAAGCCGCGGCGCAGTGGCGCGGCCCGGCGGCCGCCCCGGGCGTAGATGGTCGCCGCCGCAGCGCCGACGGCGCGGCGTGCCGTCGCGTGCGCACTGGTCGGCAGCCTGCTCGGCCTCACGCAGGGCTTCGGCCTGCATCTCGTGGGCTCCAACCTGCCGGCGATCCAGGGCGGGCTCGGTGCGACGGCGGCCGAGGCGAGCTGGCTCACGACGGCCTATTTCGCGACCGCGCTCTCCTCCACGCTGCTGCTCGTCAAGGTCCGCCTGCACTGGGGGCTGGAAGCCTTTGCGCGCTACGGGCTGCTCGGCTTTCTTGCCGTCGCCGCGCTGCACCTGACGAGCGACACGCTCGCCTCGGCGGTCGTGGCCCGCGCCGCGCTCGGCTTCGTCGCGGCACCGCTCAGCACGCTCGCGGTGCTGTACATGCTGGAGGCCTTTCCCCGGCGCCTCGCGCCGGTCGGGCTGGTGCTCGGCTTCGCGGCGCTGCAGATCGGCATGCCCCTGTCGCGCGTCGTGTCGCCCGCCCTGCTCGACGACGGGCCGTGGCACCGGCTCTTCTTCTTCGAGGTCGCGCTCGCGGTGCTGAGCCTGGCGGCGATCCTCGCGCTGCGCCTCGAGCCGCCGCCGCGCGAGCGGGCCTTCTCGCGCGGCGACGCGGTCTCGTTCCCGCTCTACGCCGCCGGCCTGGGCTTCCTGTGCGTGGCCGTCTCGCAGGGGCGGCTGCGCTGGTGGACCGACACCTGGTGGATCGGCGCCTGCCTGGCGGCGGCGATCGGCTGCCTGGCCCTCTACGTGGTCTGCGAGCTGAACCGCTCGCGGCCGCTGCTCGACCTGCGCTGGCTTTCGACGCCCTACATGCTGCGCTTCGTGGCGGCGGTGCTGCTGTTCCGCATCGTGCTGGCGGAACAGAACGTCGCGATGGTGGGCCTGATGAGCCTGCTCGGCCAGGCCAACGAGCAGATGCGCACGCTCTTCGTCTTCGCGGCGGCGGCGATGCTCGCGGGCTTCCTGCTCTCGCTGCCGCTGGCGGCGCGCGCCGGGCCGCGCTGGCTGGCGCCGCTGGCCGCGCTGCTGGTCGCGGCCGCCGCCTGGCTCGACGGCGGATCGACCGCGCTCACGCGGCCGGCCGAGCTGCTGGCATCGCAGGCGCTGCTGTCCGGGGCCTTGGCGGTCTTCTTCGTCGCGTCGCTGCTGATGGGCTTCGGGCCGGTGCTGAAGGACGGCATGCGCCAGATCGTGAGCCTGCTGGCGGCCTTCAGCGGGGCGCAGTATCTCGGCAGCCTGCTCGGTGCGGCCTGGATCAGCACCTACGTCGCCGAGCGCCAGACCTGGCACTACGCGGCGCTCGCCCAGCACCTGAGCCTCGACGACCCTCAGACGGCGCTGCGACTGCGCCAGCTCGCCGGGGCGCTGGCGGGCCACGTGAGCGACACCGCGGCCCGCGGCGCGCAGGCCACCGCCAGCTTCGCCCGCCAGGTGACGAGCGAGTCCTTCGTGCTCGCCTACAACGACGTCTTCCGGGCGATCGCCCTGCTGTCCCTGCTGATGGCGGTCTGGCTGGGCGCGCTCGCCCTGCGCGGCGCACGGCGCGAGCGTGCCGCCTTCGCCTCTGCCGCCGCCGCGGCGCCGGCGGCCCTCGATGCGCAGGCCGCACGATGACCGACCCGAGCTTGCGCTCCCGTCGCCCCTGGCTGGCGACCGTCGCGGTGCTCGCGCTCGCGCTGCTCGGCATCGGTCTGGTGCTGTCGGCGTGGGACTTGCCGCCCTTCCGCAGCGCGCTCGAGGTGACCGAGAACGCCTATGTGCGCGGTCCGGTCACGGTGATCGCGCCGAAGGTCGACGGCTACGTGACCGCCGTGCTGGTCGCCGACTACGCGCCGGTGCGCGCCGGCGAGGTGCTGGTGCGCCTCGACGATCGCCAGCTGCGGCAGAAGCTCGAGCAGGCGCGCGCCCAGCTGCAGGCGCAGGAGGCGCAGTTGCGCAACCAGGTGCAGGTGCGCCAGGCGCGCGAGGCCGGCGTGGCGAGCGCCGATGCCGTCGTGGCCTCGGCCGAGGCGCAGCGGGTCAACGCCGCGGCGCAGCTGACGCGCGGACGCGCCGACCGGCAGCGCGCCGACGGACTGCTGCCGGACGGCGCGGTCTCCGAGCGTGAGCACGACCAGCTCACAGCCGCCTTGCGGCAGGCCGAGGCCGCGGCCCGCCAAGCCGAGGCGGCGCTGCGCCAGGCCCGCGCGGCTGCGGCGGCCGCGCGCCAGGAGCTGCGCGGCGTCATCGTCGGCCGCGACGCGCTCGAAGCGGCAGTGGCGGCGGCCCGCGCGGCGGTCGAGCTGGCGTCGATCGACCTCGACAACACGAGCATCCGCGCGCCACGCGACGGCTACGCCGGCGAGGTCGGTGTGAAGCTGGGGCAGTACGTGACGCCAGGCACGCAGCTGCTGGCGCTCGTGCCCGCCGAGCGCTGGGTGGTGGCCAACTTCAAGGAGGCGCAGACCGCGCGCATGGCGCCGGGCCAGCGCGCCAGCCTGCGCGTGGACGCGCTGGACGGCGCGGCGCTCAGCGGGCGGGTGGTGCGCCTGGCTCCGGCCACGGGCTCCGAATTCAGCGTGATACGCCCCGACAACGCGACCGGCAACTTCACCAAGGTGCCGCAGCGCCTGCCGGTGCGCATCGAGCTCGACGCCGACGACGCGCTGGTGCAGCGCCTGCGCCCCGGCATGTCGGTGGTCGCCAGCGTCGACACCGCCTCGTCCGCGCGATGAGAGGCCTGCCGGCGCTCGCGCTCGCGGCGGCCGCGCTGTGCCTCGCCGCCTGCACGGCGCCGCCGGCCGCGCCGCGGCCCGAGCTGGCGACCCCGCCGCAGTGGCGGCTGGCCGGCGGCAGCGCGGCACTGGACCGAGCCTGGTGGGACGGCTTCGGCGACCCGGTGTTGAGCCGCCTGGTCGGCGAGGCGCTGGCGCGCAACCTCGACTTGCGGCAGGCGGCCGCCCGCGCGGCCGAGGCACGGGCGCTGGCCCGCGCCCAGCAGGGGCCGCTGATGCCGTCCGTCGATGTCGCGGCCGCAGCGGTTCGCTCGCGCGACATCAGCGAGGTGCTGCGTGCCCCCTTCCTCTCGACGGCGCACCAGTCGCAGATCGAGCTGGCCTACGAGGTCGATCTCTGGGGCCGGCTCGCGGCGCTGGCGGCGGCCGCGGACGCGTCGGCCCAGGCCGTGGCCGCGGCGCGCGACGCGCTGGCGCTGAACCTCGCCGGCACCGTCGCCGCCAGCTACCTCAGGTTGCGCTCGCTGGACGCGCAGCTCGGGCTCGCGGCGGACATGCTGGGCTCGTTCGACGTGTCTCGCCGGCTGGTGCAGCTGCGCGCCCGATACGGCGACATCGGCACGGCCGAAGCGGCGCAGGCAGAGGCCGCCTGGCAGGCCGCCGCCGACAGTACCGCCGCACTCCAGCTCGCGATCGCGCGCCAGGAGGAGGCGCTGAACCTGCTGCTCGGGCGCACGCCGGGCCCGCTGGAGCGGGGCCTCTCGCTGGAGGCGCTGACCGTTCCGCCGATGCCGGACGCGGGCCTGCCCTCGACCCTGCTGCAGCGCCGGCCCGACCTCCAGGTCGCCGAGCAGCAGTTGGCCGCCTCCGACGCCCAGTTCGCCGCTGCACGGGCGCAGCTGCTGCCCTCGCTGCGCCTCGGCGCGGCGCTCGCGCGCGCGGGCTCGACCGCGCTGCCCGACGGGCCGTTCACCCTCTGGAGCCTGGGGGGCAGCGTGCTCGCGCCGATCTTCAACGGCGGCCGCCTGCGCGCGCTGGCCGAGGCCTCGGCGTCGCGCCGCGACCAAGCCCTGCTGGCCTACGAGCGCACGGTGCTGACGGCGTTCGGCGAGGTCGAGACCCGCCTTGCCGCGAGCGGGCAGGCGCAGGCACGCTGGGCTCACGCCCGCGCGCAGCGCGAGGCGGTCGCTGCGGCCTCGTTCATCGCCGGGCGGCGCCTGCGCGCGGGCTACGTGTCGCGCTTCGAGGCCTTGAACGCCGAGCGCGCGGCATGGGGCGCCGCGCAGGCTGCCGCGCAGCGCCGGGCCGACCTGCTCGAGTCGCGCGTGGACCTGTACCGCGCCCTGGGGGGCGGCTGGTCGACGGCGGCGCCTTGAGGCGCCGCCGTCGGGTCACAGGTCGGCCGTCACCGACAGCCGCCAGGTGCGCGCCTCGAGCGGGAACAGGTAGTAGTGGCCGAATTGCTTCGGCGACTCCTTCCAGGCCTGGCGGTCGAACAGGTTGTCGATGCCGACGCGCCAGGTCAGGCGCGTGCCCTGCAGCGCCTGGCGCCAGGAGGCGCCGGCGTCGACGCGCGTCCACGAGGGCAGCTGGATCGAGCCGTCCTCGAGCACGTTGCGCCGGCCCTCGTGGACCAGCCCGGCCTGCAGCGCGAGGCCGGTGACGGCCGCGACGTCGTAGCTGCCGCGCAGCTTCAGCGTGTGGCGCGGCACGTTGACCGGGCGCAGGCCGTTGAGCGCCGTGTCGGCCGCGCCGCGGCGCTTCGCGTCGAGCCACATCGCGCCCCCCCACAGCGACCAGGGGCCGCTGTCGAACTGGCCCTCGGCTTCGAGGCCGCGGTGGCGGTTGCTGCCGTCGATGCGGTAGACGGGCGGGTCGTCGGTGATCGCCGGGCGGTCGATGTCGAAGCCGGCGAGGCTCCAGCGCCAGCGGTCGCCGCCGCCGCGCACGCCCACTTCGCGCTGGCGGCTCTTCAGCACCGGCAGGGCGAGGCCCGCGTCGGGATACCGGTCGGCGCGCCCGGGCACCACCGCCGACTCGGCGCCTTCGCCCCAGCTCGCGTACACGAGCTGCCTCGGCGCCCATTCCCAGGTGGCGGCCAGCCACGGCGTGGTCAGGCTCTGCGAGTAGCTGGTCGCGCGGCTGCCGTCGGTGCGCACGCTCTCGCGGTGCAGCCGGGTGTGGCGCAGGCCGAGCCAGGTCGCGAAGCCGCGGCCCCAGTCGATGCGGTCGTTGGCGAAGAACTCGGTGCTGCGCTCGCTGCGGTTGGTGCCGTCGTCGGTCAGGCTCGGGTCGCCCGGCGTGACGGGGCGGCCGTCGACGTTGCCGGTGCCGACGTAGTTGTAGGCCCCGCGGTGGAAGCGGTTGGCCAGGCGGCTCGCGGCGAGGCCGGCGCGCAGCTCGTGGCGCAGCGCGCCGGTCTGCCACTGGCCCTGCAGCGCGCTCTCGATCGCGTGGAGGCGGCGCCGCTCGCCTTCGCTGCGGAAGTCGTAGAGGTCGAAGTCGCCGTTCGGGCAGTAGCGGTCCTCGTAGTAGGTGTCGCTGGCGGCGTCGTAGCAGCCGAAGGGGTAGGCCAGGCGGTCGTCGGTCTTCAGCCGCTGGCTGCCGGCGGTGGTCACCCAGCGCCAGCCGGCGGCCAGCGGTTGGTCGTAGCGCAGCGTGCCGGTCAGGCCCTCCAGGACGTTCGGCAGGCTCCAGGGCTGGTTGTTGAGGTTGCCCGGGCGGCGCGGCGCGGGCAGCGCATCGCCGAGCAGGCTGTAGCCGGGCAGGCTGGCGCCGGTCTGGCGCGACCATTCGACTTCGCCTTCGAGGCGGGCGCCGCCGGGCAACTGCCATTCGCCCGCGACCGCGGCGAGCCGGCGGCGCAGGTGGCCGTAGCCGTCGATCTCGGGCTGCACGTCGTCGGCGGCGAGGTTCAGACGCCAGCCGAAGCGGCCGTCGGCACCGAAGCGCCCGCCGAGGTCGGCGGCCGCCTCGACGCTGCCGCGGTCGCCGACGCCCAGCGTCACGCGCCGCAGCGGCTCGAGCGTCGGCCGCTTGACGACGTAGTTGGCCAGCCCACCCGGCGCGCTGGTGCCGGCCTGGATGCCGCTGGTGCCCTTGAGCAGCTCGACGCGCTCCTTGTTGGCGAGCGAGATCGAGGTCTCGGCGCTGATCGGCAGGCCCTCGCGCCGGTAGTTGAAGCGCTGGTCGAGCACGTAGCCGCGCACCGTCAGGTAGTCCCAGTAGCCGTAGGAGTTGTAGGCGTCGGTGGCCGAGGGGTCGAAGCGCGTCAGGTCGGCCAGGCGCTGCGCGCCGACGGTGTCGATCTGCTCGCGGTCGATGATCGTGGCCTGCATCGGCAGGCGTTCGAGCGGCTGGTCGCCGAAGCCGGCCACGGCCGGCACGGCGGCCGCCGAGGGCGCGACGACGGTGACCGGCGCCAGCGTGGCGGGCGGCGCCTCCGGCGCCGGCGGAGGGGTCTGGCCCTGGGCCAGGGCGGTCAGGCTCGAGGTGCCGAGTGCGAGGCACTTCAGCAGCGGGCGGAGGTGGGGAGTAGCCATCGTCTTCCGGTTGCGATGGCAGGTGGGCCGTCGCGACGGCCGTGCACGCACGGCCCCCGGAGACTGCTTCCCTGCGCGAGGATTACCTCAATCAGGTTCAAAGGGACTGTCTCAGCCGAGCGGCCGGCAGAACCCTGCGCGGACCGATCGACACCCCTAGCGAATGTCACGCGGCGCGCCGCGTGACGGGGCGATTATCGGCTCAACGGTCGCGGGCCGCTTCCCAGCGGCGCGCCGACCCCGCTCACGGACCGGTGCCGGCCTCGGTGCCTTCGACGCCCAGCACCTTGTGCAGGCGCGGGCTGGTCGTCGTGTAGAGCAGCTGCACCGGGCGCTCCGGATGCACGTAGGGCGCGGCGGCGAAGGCGGCCAGCGTCGCCTCGTGGAAGCCGCAGACGATCAGCTTGCGCTTGCCCGGGTAGGTGACGATGTCGCCGACCGCGAACAGGCCCGGCTCGCGCGTCTCGAAGCGCGCCGGGTCGACGACGAGCTGCTTGCGCTCGATTTCGAGGCCCCAGTCGGCGACCGCGCCGAGCTTGGGCGACAGGCCCTGCAGCACGACAAGTGCGTCGAGCGGCAGCGCCTGCGTGTCGCCCTCGGGGTCGAGCAGCGCCAGCGTCGCGAGCCGCGCCTGCTCGACGCCGAAGCCGCTCGGCTGGCCGGCGACGAAGCGCAGCTGCCCGGCGTCGCGCAGCGCCTGCACGCGGGCCACCAGCGCCGGCCCGGCCTGGAAGGCGTCGCGCCGGTGCACGAGGGTGACGCTCGCAGGGCGCTGCGGCGCGTCGGGCGCGGCCCAGGCGGCGGCGGCTTCGAGCGCGGCGTCGGCACCGCCGACGACCACCACCTCGCGGCCCGCCAGCGCCTCGGGCGAGGGCGCGCGGTAGTGCAGCTGCGTGCCCTCGAAGCGCTCGAGACCGTCGAGCTTGAGCCGCTTTGGCTGGAAGGCGCCGACGCCGGCGGCGATGACGACCGTGGTCGCGACGAAGCGGGTGCCGCTGGAGGTCTCGACGTCGAAGCGGCCGTCGTCGCGCCGGCGCAGGCCGCTCACGAGCTGGCCGAGGTGGAAGGCGGCGCCGAGCGGGCGGATCTGCTCGAGCAGGCGCGCGGTCAGCTCGCGGCCGCTGCAGCGCGCGATGCCGGGGATGTCGTAGATCGGCTTGTCCGGGTACAGCTCGATGCACTGGCCGCCCGCCTCGGGCAGGGCGTCGACGACCTGGCAGCGGATCTCCTGCAGGCCGAGTTCGAAAACCTGGAACAGGCCGACCGGGCCCGCGCCGACGACCAGGGCGTCGGTCTCGATCGGGGCGGCCGCTGCCGCGTTCCGGGCTTCGGCCACGCCGGGTTCAGTCACACCGCGTCACTTGACCAGGTGCTCGAGCTTGCCGTGCACGTCCTTCCACTCGTCCGCATCGGGCAGCGAGCCCTTGCGCTTCGTGATGCTCGGCCATTTCTTCGCGAGGTCGGCGTTGAGCTGGATGAAGACCTGCTGGTCGCCCGGCACGTCCTCCTCCGGGACGATCGCGCTCACCGGGCACTCGGGGATGCAGACGGCGCAGTCGATGCACTCGTCGGGGTCGATCGCCAGGAAGTTCGGACCCTCGCGGAAGCAGTCCACCGGACACACGTCGACGCAGTCGGTGTACTTGCAGCGGATGCAGGAGTCGAGGACGACGTGGGTCATGGCGGGCTCTGGACAGGGGGCAGCGACAAAGCGGGTGCTGCGGGGAGGACAGGCAGACGGGTGCGGGCGGGATGGAACCCACGTCGTCTCGCGGCTTGCGGCATCGACGGCACCTCGGCGGGGCTGCGATTTTAAGCGGCGGCCACTTTCTCGGCCGGGTCGGGGCGTCTCGACCCCTGGGCCTCGTCGGCCACGGTGGCGGACATCGCCACCGGGCGGGCGCCGGCCCCGACAGTGACGACCGCCGGACGGCCGGCGTGCATCAGCGCCGCGCCGGCCAGGCCTGCCACCTGGTGGTCGCTGGCGACCTGGTCGGCGCAGCCGGCGCGCGAGACGACGAGCACCGGCGTGTCGGCCGGCCAGCCGGCGGCCTGCAGGCGGCGGGCGAGGGCACCGAGCTGGCGGCCGGCCATGTAGAAGACCTCGGTGTCGGCCGACCGGCGCGCCTCGAGTGCACCGCTGCGCGTCATCGCGGTGGTCAGCGCGACGCTGCGGCCGTGGCCGCGTCGGGTCAGCGGGCGCCGGGTCGCGGCGGCGGCGGCGATGGCCGCGGTGACGCCGGGGACGACCTCGCAGTCGATGCCGGCGGCGGCGAGCGCCTGCAGTTCCTCTTCGAGGCGGCCGAAAACGCTCGGGTCGCCGCCCTTCAGGCGCACGACGACCGCGTGCTCGCGCGCGTGGCGCACGAGCGCCGCGTCGATCGTGGCCTGGGCGGTGCTGGCGCAGAAGCCGCGCTTGCCGACGTCGATCCACTGCGCGCCCGGTGCCAGCTCGCGCAGCGCAGGGTCGGTCAGCGCGTCGTGCAGCACCACATCGGCCCGAGCCAGCCACTGGGCGCCGCGCAAAGTGATCAGGTCGGCGGTCCCGGGGCCGGCGCCGACGAAGACGACGCGGCCGCCCGTGCGCCCGGCCTGTGCGGCCCGGTCGCCGCCTTCGAGACGGCCCGGCGCGCTCATGTGGCGGACGCGCCGCGCACCAGCACGGCGCCGCTCGTGCGATGGCTGCTCGGGTCGACCACGATCAACGCGCCGGCGACGCGGTTGGCGTCGTAGGGCTCGATCGGCAGCGGCGACTGGGTCTGCCAGCGCACGTGGCCGATCTCGTTGGCGCCGAGTTCCTGCGCCTCGGTGCCTTCGAGGGTGTGGATGTCGAGCCGATGCTCGATCGCGGTGATGCGCGCCTGGACCCAGCGGTGGCCGTGACGCAACCAGTACTTGCGGCCGACCACCGCCGGCTCGGTGTCGAGCCAGGCGAGCGTCGCCTCGAAGGCCTGCGCGCCGTGCACCGCGCCGACCGAGGCGATCCAGTCGCCGCGCGAGACGTCGACCTGGCGGTCGAGCACGATGCCGGCCGACTGCCCGGCCTCGCAGGCGTCGACGACCAGCGAGGCATGCCGCACCTCGGCGACGAGCGCGCGCTGCCCGCTGGGGAAGACCTGCACCTCATCGCCCGCCTTGACGCTGCCGTGCGCGATGCGGCCCCAGAGGACGCGCGTCGGGTTCGCGCCGTCGCCTTCACGGGCGACGTACTGCACCGGCTGCAGCAGGCTGCCGTCGTGGCGCTCGTCGGCCGCGGGCAGCGACTCGAGCAGCTGCAGCAGGGTCGGGCCGGCATACCAGTCCCAGTTCGCCGACGGCGTCGCGACGTTGTCGCCGCGCAGCGCCGAGACCGGCACGATGCCGGCCAGCGCGATGCCGGCCTGCGCGGCGAAGGCTTCGAGCGAGGCGCGCACCGCGACGAAGGCCGCATGCGGGTCGGCCACCGCGTCGAGCTTGTTCACCGCGAAGACGATCGCCGGCACCCGCAGCAGCTTGGCCAGCAGGCTGTGGCGCCGCGTCTGCGGCAGCAGCGCGACCGGCGTGCGCGCGGTATCGAGCTTGGCCACGTCGACCAGCACCACCGCCGCGTCGCTGCCTGCGGCGGCCGTCACCATGTTGCGCGTGTACTGCTCGTGACCCGGGGCGTCGGCGATGATGAACTTGCGCCGCCGGGTCGCGAAATAGCGGTAGGCGACATCGATCGTGATGCCCTGCTCGCGCTCGGCCTCCAGGCCGTCGGTCAGGAGCGACAGGTCGACCGGCGAGCCTGCCGCGCGCTTCTCGAGCGCGTCGAGCTGGTCGGCGAGGATCGCGCGGCTGTCGTAGAGCAGGCGCCCGATCAGCGTGCTCTTGCCGTCGTCGACGCTGCCGGCGGTGAGGAAGCGCAGCGCCTTGTGCGCCAGCTCGGACTGCGCGTCGAGGTGCACGGCCGCGTCGCCGGCGGGCGATGCGGAAGCAGCGGTGGGCGGCGGCGCGTCGGCTTGCAGCGTCGTCATCAGAAATACCCTTCCTTCTTGCGCCGTTCCATCGAGGCATCCGAGGTGCGGTCGTCCATGCGGGTCGCGCCGCGCTCGCTGACCGTGACCAGCAGCGTCTCGGCGACGATGTCGGCGGTGCTCGCCGCCAGGCTCTCGACCGGACAGGTGCAGGTCATGTCGCCGACGGTGCGGAAGCGCACGTCGACCGTCTCGATCGCCTCGCCGTCGAGCGGCGGCGTCACGTCGGTCAGCGGCACCAGCAGGCCCTTGCGGCGCATCACCTGGCGCCGGTGCGTGTAGTAGATGCCCGGCAGCGGGATCTGCTCGCGCGCGATGTAGAGCCAGACGTCGAGCTCGGTCCAGTTGCTGATCGGGAAGGCGCGGAAGTGCTCGCCGGGACGGATGCGGGTGTTGAACAGGCTCCAGAGCTCGGGGCGCTGCTCCTTGGGCTGCCACTGGCCGAAGCTGTCGCGGTGGCTGAAGATGCGCTCCTTCGCGCGCGCCTTCTCCTCGTCGCGCCGGGCGCCGCCGATCATGCAGTCGAAGCGGTGCGCCTCGATCGTCTCGAGCAGGGTCACCGTCTGGTGGCCGTTGCGCGACTCGAGCGGGTCCGCCAGGCGCACCGTGCCGTTGCGGATCGAGTCCTCGAGGTGGCCGACGACCAGGCGCTCGCCCATCTCGGCGATGCGCTCGTCGCGGAAGCGGATCACCTCGGGGAAGTTGTGTCCGGTGTCGACGTGCACCAGCGGGAAGGGCAGGCGGCCTTCGAAGCGCGGCCGCTCGCCCGGCGCCGAGACGCGGCGCTTGAACGCCTTCTCGGCCAGGTGCAGCACGACGCAGGAGTCCTTGCCGCTCGAGAAGAGCAGGCCGGGGCGCTCGAAGGCGCCGGCGACCTCGCGCAGGATGAAGATCGCCTCTTCCTCGAGCGCGTCGAGGTGGCGGTGGTCGACGTGCTCTTCGAGCTCGGGCAGCAGCCGATCGAGGCCGGCAGGCGCATTCATCGGGGGGCTCCCAGCATCGACACCGCGGGGGCGTCGTCGTGTTTCACATGCAGGCCGCATTCCTTCGCGGCCTCGTCTTCCCACCACCAGCGGCCGGCGCGGAAGGGTTCGCCGATCGCGATCGCCCGCGTGCAGGGCGCGCAGCCGATGCTCGGCATGAACTCGTCGTGCAGCGGGTTGTAGGGCACGTCGTGGGTGGCGATGTACTGCCACACGTCGGACCAGGTCCAGTCGGCCAGCGGGTTGAGCTTGAGGCGCCCCGCATCGTCGCCGTCGCGCTCGGGCACCTCGCCGCGCGCGCCGCTCTGCTCGCGGCGCAGGCCGGTGACCCAGGCACTGCGCGTGCCGAGCATGCGCGCGAGCGGCTCGAGCTTGCGGATCGCGCAGCAGGTCTTGCGCAGTTCGATGCTGCGGTACATCGCGTCCTCGCCATTGGACTGGACGAAGCTCAGCACGGCCTCTTCGGGCGGACGGTAGATCTCGACCTCGATCCCGTAGCGCTCGCCGATCCGGCCGATCAGCGCGACCGTCTCGGCGTGCAGCTTGCCGGTCTCGAGCGTGCCGATCGAGATCGGCAGCCCATGGCGCGCGATCAGGTCGGTGACGACCATGTCCTCGGCGCCCAGGCTCGTCGCCTGCACGATCCGCCCCGGGTGCTCGGCGGCGGCGGCGCGCAGCAGTTCGATGCTCCGCGCCTCCTTGCGCGCCTGGCCGTCGTCGGCACGCGCGTAGAGCGAGATCGCCGTCAACGCAGGGCTCCCCGGTCGCTGCGCGACCACCTCCCCGAGGGAGGCGGCGCGCTGCCTTCAGACGGTCGGGCGGGCGCGTGCCTCATATCGACTCCCCGGCATTGACGAATTCCGGCTGGCGCGCCAGTTCCTCCGCCTTGCCCGGCGGCAGGCCGAACAGCGGCTGCGGCTGCTGGGTGTCGCCCTGGTAGTGGGCGGGAAAGAAGGCGAGCGCGCGCTCGGCGTGCTCGATCTTCTGGTCGGCGCGCAGCACCGCGGCGTCGAAGCCGGTGCGCGCCATCAGCAGCGCCATGTCGACGACCACCTCGCCGGTCGCGCGGATCTGGCCGGTGTAGCGCCAGCGCTGGCGCAGCAGGCGTGCCTGGCTGTAGGCACGGCCGTCGGTCCACTTCGGGAACTGCAGCACCACGAGCGCGAGCTTCGGCAGGTCGGGCACGATCTGCTCGATGTCGTGGTCGTTCGGGACGATGACGCCGGTGTTGAGCCCGGCGGGCCAGTGGTCGCGCACGGCGAGCCACTGGGCGAGGGTCAGCAGGCGGTCGGGGCGCGGGTCGGGGCTCGGCATCGGGCCGTCCTCGCCGACGACGAGGTGCCAGGTGTCGCGATGGGGGTCGATGAACTTCATGGCGGCGGCGGGGGCGTCAGGCGGTCTGCGGGTCGGCGCGCGCGGTCTCGCGGCGCACGGCATTGGCGGCCCGCTTGAACGGGTCGAGGCCGATGCGGCGCACGGTGTCGATGAAGCGCTCGGCGCTGCCATCGCGCTCGGCGCGGTAGGTGTCGATCAGCGCTTCCATCACGTCGGCCACCTCCTCGGCGGCGAACGAGGGGCCGATCACCTTGCCGGTGACGCTGGGGCCGGAGAGCGTCGAGCCGTCCGATCCGCCGAGCGAGACCTGGTACCACTCCTTGCCGTCCTTGTCGACGCCGAGGATGCCGATGTGCCCGCTGTGGTGGTGGCCGCAGGAGTTGATGCAGCCGCTGATGTGCAGGTCGATGTCGCCGATGTCGTAGAGCTCGTCGAGGTCCTGGTGGCGCTCGATCAGCGCGTTGGCGATCGGGATCGAGCGCGCGTTGGCGAGCGCGCAGTAGTCGCCGCCGGGGCAGGCGATCATGTCGGTCAGCAGGCCGATGTTCGGCGCCGCAAAGCCGGCGGCCTTGGCGGCCTGCCACAGCGCATAGAGCTCGCTCTCGGGCACCCAGGGCAGCAGCAGGTTCTGGTCGTGGGTCACGCGGGTCTCGCCGCTGGACCAGCGGTCGGCGAGGTCGGCGGCCGCTTCCATCTGCGTGTCGGTCACGTCGCCCGGCGCCTGGCCGGGGCGCTTGACCGACAGCGTCACCGCCTTGTAGCCGGCGAGGCGGTGGCCGTGCACGTTGCGCTCGAGCCAGCGGCGGAAGCCCTCAGGTGCGTCGGCCGGCGCGCCGTTGCCCGCCGGCTCGCGCGGCGCGACGCCCTCGGGCAGCACGAACGAGGCGGCGACGCGGTCGAACTCGGCCTGCGGGATGATCTGCTCGTGGCCACCGACGTCGTCGGCGAGGATCGCGGCGAACTCCTTGCGCACCGCCTCGAAGAAGCGTTCGCCCTCGGCCTTGACGAGGATCTTGATGCGCGCCTTGTACATGTTGTCGCGCCGGCCGTAGCGGTTGTAGACGCGCACGATCGCCTCGAGGAAGACGAGGATCTGCTGCCAGGGCACGAACTCGCTCGCGACGCTGCCGATGATCGGCGTGCGGCCCATGCCGCCGCCGACCAGCACGCGGAAGCCGACCTCGCCGGCGTCGTTCTTCAGCAGGTGCAGGCCGATGTCGTGCCAGGCGGTCGCCGCGCGGTCCTCGACGGCGCCGGTCACCGCGATCTTGAACTTGCGCGGCAGGAAGGCGAACTCCGGGTGCAGCGTGCTCCACTGGCGCAGGATCTCGCAGTAGGGCCGCGCGTCGATCAGCTCGTCGGGCGCGATGCCGACCAGCGCGTCGCTGGTGATGTTGCGGATGCAGTTGCCGCTGGTCTGGATGCCGTGCATGTCGACCTCGGCCAGCAGGTCCATCACGTCGGCGCTGCGCGGCAGCGGGATCCAGTTGTACTGGACGTTCTGGCGCGTCGTGAAGTGGGCATAGCCGCCCTGGCCGGCATGCGCGCCGGTGGTGACCGCATCGAACTCACGGGCGATGCGCGCCAGCTGGCGCAGCTGGCGGCTCGACAGCTCGCCATAAGGCACCGCGACCCGCAGCATCGGCGCATGGCGCTGGACGTACCAGCCGTTCTGCAGGCGCAGCGGGCGGAATTCGTCCTCGCCGAGCTCGCCGCGCAGGTTGCGTTCGAGCTGGTCGCGGAACTGCGCGGCTCGCTGGTGCACGAACCGGCGGTCGAATTCGGTGTATCTGTACATGGAGGTCCTCGGGGAACGGCGGCAGCAGGCGCGAGGGCGACGCCGAAGGGGCGCACTGTAGACACGCCTCATATATATGAGAACTACATTGTCGTTCCAACGTTATGCCGGAGCGTGATTTGAGTCTCGGCCGTGTCGGCCGCCACGGGGGATCCGGCCGATGGCGCCCGGGCGGCGCCGGGGGGTTCCTAGAATCGGTGCGACGGCTCGCCTCGCGGGCCGCTTCGCTTTGCGTCCCTGGCCTGCGTCTCGTCCGCGCCCGGGCCTGCGTGTCGGCCCGGCCCCGCGCCCGACATTTCCGCCTGCCTCCGGCCTTTCCGCGTGTTTCAGGGCCTTTCCAGGTTGTTCATGCCTTCTCGTTGTCCAGTCAGTCCCATCCTTGAGTCTCCCCAGCGGTCGCAGCACGTGACGGGGGCCGTCGCGGTGCCGGCGCCTTCTGCGTCAACCGGGCTGCGCCGCCGACACCTCGGCGGGCTGGCGCTGGCCGGGCTGCTCGCCGCCTGCCAGACGCCGCCGGTCGCCAAGCCCGAGCCGGCCGTGCCGGCGGCCGCGAAGCCGGCGCCGAGGCCGCCGCGCATCGGCCTGGCCCTCGGCGGCGGCGCGGCGCGCGGCTTCGCGCACATCGGCGTGATCCAGGTGCTCGAGGAGCAGGGCATCCGCCCGTCCTGCGTCGTCGGCACCTCGGCCGGCAGCCTGGTCGCGGCGATGTATGCGGCGGGCAAGAGCGGGGTCCAGCTGGGCTCGCTTGCCGCGGCGATGGAGGAGTCGTCGATCACCGACTGGGTCTTCCCGGGCCGCGGCCTGATCCGCGGCGAGGCGCTGGCGCGCTACGTGCGCCGCCAGACCGAGGGCCGGCGCATCGAGCAGATGGCGATCCCGCTGGGCATCGTCGCGACCGACCTCGACAGCGGCGAGGCGATCCTCTTCCAGCGCGGCGACCCCGGCGTCGCGGTGCGCGCCTCGAGCGCGGTGCCGGCGGTGTTCCAGCCGGTGAAGATCGGCGAGCGCGAGTACGTCGACGGCGGCCTGGTGGCCCCGGTGCCGGTGCGCTTCGCGCGGCAGATGGGGGCCGAGTTCGTCATCGCGGTCGACATCTCGGCCACGCCCCAGGGCGCGGCGACCGGCGACGCGATGCGCATGCTGCTGCAGACCTTCGCGATCATGGGCCGCAGCCTCGGGCGCTTCGAGCTCGGCGAGGCCGACCTGGTGCTGCGCCCCGAATTGCCCGGCATCACCGGCATCGACTTCGCGGCCCGCGCGAAGTCGGTGCAGGCCGGCCGCAAGGCGGCGACCGCGGCCCTGCCGGCGCTGCGCCAGCGGCTCGCCGCCAGCATGCTCTGAGCACGCGCGCCGCGCGACGCGGGGTTGCGCGGCACGGCCGCCCAAAAGAAAACGGCCAGACCGCGATGGTCTGGCCGAAGGTACCTTTGGGGTACCGAGGAGACAACTTGTGGATCGCCGGCGAGGCTGCCGGCGGATCGATCGATCAGGCCGCGGCGCGGCGGGTCTTGGCGGCGGTTTGCGAGGTCGCCTTGACAGCCGTGTTGGTCAGCGCCGTGATGTTGGCTTCGGCCACTTCAGCGGCTTGCTTGGCAGCCTTGTGCACGCTTTCGTAGGCGTTGTTCGCGGCGGCGACGGCCGACTTGACCAGCGCGACGGCGTTCTCGGTGCCGGCCGGGGCGTTCTTCACGGCGGTGTCGACGACGGCCAGGAACTTCTTCTGCGAGTCAGCCAGGGTCGTTTCGGCAACCTTGGTGATGTCGGCATTGGTCGCGGCGGCGATTTCGTACACGTGGCGGCCGTAGGCGGCGGCCTTCTCGGCGGCCGGTTGCAGCAGGCCGGCTTGCAGCGCCAGCAGTTCTTGCGCGTCCTTCACCGACAGGGCGGCGACGGTCGTTTCGGCGGCTTCGCTCAGCGCGGTCTTCGCGACTTGCAGGTTCAGTTCGACAAGCTTCTCGACGCCGGCGAAGGCCTTGGCACCCAGGCCGAAGAACGTTTCGACGTTGGACTTTTGGGCTTCGAGGATTTGGTCGGTGGTCAGCATGGTGTCAATCTCCGTGAGGGTGTGAAGTCAGGTCTCTAGGGGCTCTGTAGCAGCCTTTGCTGCGCTGCAACATGACCCGAAGTATACGCACCACGTCCGGGATTTCAAGCGGTTTTGCTGCGTCGCAACAAAATTGTTGCGGGCGCGGGACCCGTTCCCTCGCGCGGGCTGTGCGAAGTGCCCGCAAATCGGCCGGGCGCCGGCGGATTCACCCGCCGCGCCGCGCTCGCGTAGCCTTGCACCGCGATGCAGATCTTCTACGCCGACCACTTCGTCCTGCCGCTGCCGCCGGGCCACAGCTTTCCGATGGGCAAGTACCGCCTGCTGCGCGAAGCGGTGGCGGCCACGCCCGGCCTCTTCACCGCGCACGAGGCGCTGCCGGCCTCCGACGGCGAGCTCGCGCTGGCGCACACGCCGGGCTACATCGATGCGGTGAGCCGCGGCCTGCTCGACGCGACGCACCAGCGCGAGATCGGCTTCCCCTGGACGCCGCAGATGGTCGAGCGTTCGCGGCGTTCGGTCGGCGCGACGATCGCCGCCGCGCGGGTGGCGCTGGGCGGGGAGGGCGTCGCGGCCAATCTCGCCGGCGGCACCCACCACGCGAGCGCCGACCGCGGCGGCGGCTACTGTGTGTTCAACGACGCCGCGGTCGCGGCGCGGCTGATGCAGGCCGAATGGCACCGCGACGGCCGGCGTGACGGCCGTCACAGCGGCGAACGCCGCGGCCTGCGCGTGCTGGTGGTCGACCTCGACGTGCACCAGGGCAACGGCAGCGCGTCGATCTTCCGCGACGACCCGACGGTGTTCACCTTCTCGATGCATGGCGAGAAGAACTTCCCGTTCCGCAAGGTCGCGAGCGACCTCGACGTCGACCTGCCCGACGGTTGCACCGACGCCCCGTACCTTGCCGCGCTCGATGAGGCGCTGGCGCGCATCTGGACCCGGCTCGAGGACCACCCACCCGGGCTCGCCTTCTATCTGGCGGGCGCCGACCCGCACGAAGGCGACCGCCTCGGCCGCCTGCGCCTCAGCGCGGCCGGCCTCGCCGAGCGCGACCGGCGCGTCTTCACGGCGCTGCGCGAGCGCGGCATCCCCGTCGCGGTGTCGATGGCCGGCGGCTACGGTCGCGTGCTCGAGGACACGGTCGCGGTGCAGACCCGCACCCTGCACGAGGCGCGCGCGAGCTGGCTCGCCTGGCGCCAGGGCCGCGGCCTGCCGGTGGAACAATGGCGCGCATGAACGAGGAGCGCACCCCGCAGGAGATCGCGGCGTCACGCCCGCAGCCCCAGCCTCGCAGCGCCTATCGCCGGTTCGAGCCGGTGCCCACGCGCTGGAAGGACAACGATGTCTACGGCCACCTGAACAACGTCGTCCACTACAGCCTGTTCGACACCGCGGTGAACCGCTACCTGATCGAGGCCGGCGCGCTCGACCCGCTGCAAGGCGAGGTGATCGGCCTCGTCGTCGAGACGCACTGCAACTTCTTCGCCTCGCTCGCCTTTCCCCAGCGCATCGACGCCGGCCTGCGCGTCGCGCGCATCGGTGGCTCGAGCGTGCGCTACGAGATCGGCCTCTTCGCCGAAGGCGAGGTGCTCAGCGCGGCCAGCGGGCACTTCGTCCACGTCTATGTCGATCGCGCCAGCCGGCGCCCGGTGGCGCTGCCAGCGGTGCTGCAGCTGGCGCTGAAAGGCCTCGCATGAGCCTCGACCCTCTCGAGCGCGGCCGTCCGGTCGACCCGGCGGCGCGCGTCTATGTCGACGCGGCGATCGTCTCCCGCCGCTCGATCCGCGCCTTCCTCGACAGGCCGGTGCCGCGCGAGACGGTCGAGGAGATCCTGCGCGTCGCCTCGAGCGCGCCCTCGGGCACCAACACCCAGCCGTGGAAGGTCTACGTGCTGACCGGCGAATCGAAGCGCGAGCTCTCGCGCAAGCTGCGGGCGGCCTTCGACGACCCGGCCGAGCGGGCGGCCCACGTCGAGCCCTATCGCTACTACCCGACGGAGTGGGTCGCGCCCTACATCGACCGCCGGCGCAAGGTCGGCTGGGACCTCTACGGGCTGCTCCGCATCGCCAGGGAAGACAAGCAGCGCATGCACGAGCAGCACGGGCGCAACTACGCCTTCTTCGACGCGCCGGTGGGCCTGATCTTCACGATCGAGCGCGTGATGCAGCAGGGCAGCTGGCTCGACTACGGCATGTTCCTGCAGAGCGTGATGGTCGCGGCGCGCGGCCGCGGGCTCGACACCTGCCCGCAGGCGGCCTTCACCCCCTTCCACCGCCTGATCTGCGCCCACGTCGGCGCCGAGGAGAACGAGACCCTGGTCTGCGGCATGTCGCTCGGGCACGCCGACCCCGAGGCGCCGGAGAACGCGCTCGTCACGGTGCGCGAGCCGGTCGAGGCCTTCACGACCTTTCTCGAATGACCGCGGCGTGAGGCTCGCCTCTCGCGCCGCGGCCCTCGTCGTGGCCGGGCTCCTGCCCGCGCTGGCCCGGGCGGCCGAGCTCGACGCCGGCCGGCTCACTGCTTGGTGGGGCCTGCCGTTCGCCGGGATGCTGCTGTCGATCGCCGTCCTGCCGCTGCTGGCACCGCGCTTTTGGCACCACCACTACGGGAAAGTCGCGGCGGCCTGGTCGCTCGCGCTGCTGCTGCCCTTCGCGCAGGCATTCGGCCTGGAGAGCGCCGGGCAGGCCCTGGTGCACACGCTGCTGGCCGAGTACCTGCCGTTCATCATCCTGCTGACGGCGCTGTTCACCGCGGCCGGTGGCATCTACGTGCGCGGCAGCCTGCACGGCAGCCCGGCGCTGAACACCGCGATCCTGGCCATCGGCGCGGCGCTGGCGAGCCTGATGGGCACGACTGGCGCGTCAATGCTGCTGATCCGCCCGCTGATCCGCGCCAACGACAACCGCAGGCATGTCGCCCACGTGGTCGTCTTCTTCATCTTCATCGTCGGCAACGTCGGCGGCTCGCTGACGCCGCTCGGCGACCCGCCGCTCTTCCTCGGCTTCCTGAAGGGCGTCGACTTCTTCTGGACCGCGCGCCACATCTTCCCGGAGACCCTGTTCGTCGCCGGCGCGCTGCTGGCGGTCTTCTACCTGCTCGACCGCTGGATGTGGCAGCGGGAGGGCGTGCTGCCGGGCGGCCCCGCGCCCGGCACCGCCCAGGGCTTCGGCCTCGACGGCGCGATCAACTTCCTGCCGCTGCTCGCGGTGATGGGCCTGGTGCTGATGAGCGGCGTGTGGAAGCCGGGCGTCGTGTTCGACGTCTGGGGCACGCCGGTGGAGCTGCAGCAGATCGTCCGCGACGGGCTGCTGGTCGCGGTGACCCTGCTGTCGCTGGCGATCACGCCCAAAGGCGTGCGCCGGGCCAACCAGTTCTCCTGGGCGCCGATGCAGGAGGTGGCCAAGCTCTTCATCGGCATCTTCCTGACGATGATCCCGGTGCTCGCGATGCTGAAGGCGGGCGAGGCAGGGCCCTTCGCCGCGGTGGCGCGCGCGGTCACCGGGCCCGACGGCCAGCCGCTGCCCTGGGCCTACTTCTGGCTCACCGGCGTGCTGAGCTCCTTCCTCGACAATGCGCCGACCTATCTCGTGTTCTTCAACCTGGCCGGCGGCGACGCCGAGCAGCTGATGACCACCTTCGCCGGCACGCTGGCGGCGATCTCGGCCGGCTCGGTCTTCATGGGCGCCAACACCTACATCGGCAACGCGCCCAACTTCATGGTCAAGGCGATCGCCGAGGACCGAGGCATCCGCATGCCGAGCTTCTTCGGCTACATGGCCTGGTCGGGCGCGGTGCTGCTGCCGCTGTTCGGCCTGGTCACCCTGATCTGGTTCCGATGACGAGGAGACCCGTTCGATGAATGCCGCTGCCCCCGCCGTCCGCCCCTCCGTCTTCGTGGCGCGCCGCCTGTTCCCCGACATCGAGGCGCGCCTCGCCCAGAGCTTCGAGGTCGAGCTCAACGAGGACGACCACCCGATCGGCAAGGCGGAGCTGATCGATCGCCTGCGCGGCAAGCAGGGCCTGTACGTGACGCCGACCGAAAGCGTCGATGCCGCGGTGCTCGACGCGCATCCGCAGCTGCGCGTCGTCGCCAACATGGCCGTCGGCTACAACCACATCGACGTCGCGGCCTGCACCGCGCGCGGCGTGCTGGTGACCAACACGCCCGACGTGCTGACCGAGACCACGGCCGACTTCGGCTTCGCGCTGATGATGGCCACCGCCCGCCGCATCACCGAGGGCGAGCACTACCTGCGCGCCGGTCGCTGGCAGCGCTGGAGCATCGACCTGCTGGCCGGCGCCGACGTGCACGGCGCGACCCTGGGCATCCTCGGCATGGGCCGCATCGGGCAGTCGATCGCGCGCCGCGGCGCACTCGGCTTCGGCATGCCGGTGCTCTATCACAACCGCTCGCGGCTCGACCCGGCGGTCGAGGCGCAGATCGGCGGCGCACGCTGGGTCGACAAGGCGACGCTGCTGCGCGAGGCCGACCACCTGGTCCTCGTCGTGCCCTACTCGCCGGCGACCCACCACGCGATCGGCGCGGCCGAGCTGGCGGCGATGAAGAAGACCGCGACGCTGACCAACATCGCGCGCGGCGGCGTGGTCGACGACGCCGCGCTGGCCGCGGCGCTGCGCGAGGGCCGCATCGCCGCCGCCGGGCTCGACGTGTTCGAGGGCGAGCCGGCGCTGAACCCCGAGCTGCTCGCCTGCGACAACGTGGTGCTGACGCCGCACATCGCCAGCGCCAGCCTCGCGACGCGGCGCGCGATGGCGACGCTGGCGGCCGACAACCTGGTCGCCGCGCTCACCGGCGGCATGCCGCCGACGCCAGTCAACCCCGAGGTGCTCGGCAAGCGCTGACGGCGACGGCCGGCCGGCGCGTCAGTACGGCTCGACCTGCTCCCCGGTCATGCGGTAGCCGCTGACGCCCATCGGCGAATCCTGGCGGCGCGTCGAGAGCGTTCCGGAGACCCAGACCGCGTCCATCGTCGCCAGCTTCGCCGGCTTGCCCAGCGTCACCAGCACGATCTGGTTCGCCGGCGGCGGGGGCGCGTGCACGCAGGCGCCGAAGTACGGCACCAGCAGGAACTCCTTCACCGCGCCGGCCTTCGCCCTCTCGAGCGGCACGACGTAGCCGGGCAGCCTGACGCGGCTGCCGTCCAGCGCGCTGCGCGTGGGCGCCTTGTCCCACTCGTCGCGCAGCAGGTTCATCAGCTGGCGCTCGCGGACGCTGCCTTCGCGCACCAGGGAGAGGTCCTCGCCGCGGAACCGGCTCATCGGGTCCCAGTCCTCCGGCACCAGCTCCTCCCAGGTCATCGTGCGTGGCGACGCGGACGCCTGCGCCGCGGAGGCCGGCTGCGCAAACGCCTCCGGCGCACGGAGGCACGCACCCAGCAGCACGACGAGTGCGGCTTGCGCCCACCGGCTCCGCCGCTTCGCCCATGTCGCGCACACCGCGCCCCCGTCCATCACGCTCCCCTCGGAGACAGCCCGTCGGCCAGCGCCAGCCGGTAGGCGCGCCAGCCGGGCAGGAGCCCGGCGGCCGTGCCGGCGACGACGATGCCGCCGAGCAGCAGCAGCTCGTGGCTGGTCGTCGCGGCGGCTTGCAGCGTCACCCCGTAGGTCGCCGACACCCAGGGGGCGGCGGCCGCGAGGGCGATCGCGAAGGCGGCCAGGCCCAGCAGGGCGCCCGCGGCGCTCACGATCAGCCCTTCCAGCGCGAGCAGCGCGAAGACGCGCGACGGGCCCGCGCCGACCGACCGCAGCACGGCGAGCTCGCGCCGCCGCTGTTCCAGCGCGGTGACGACGACGGCGACCAGCCCCGCGAGGCTCACCACGCCGACCAGCCCGCTCATCAGCAGCAAGGCCCGCTCGGCCGACCCGACCACGGTCCACAGCTCGTCCAGCGCCACGCCGGGCAGCACCGCCATCAGCGGCTCGTCCTCGAAGCCGGCGATGCGGCGCTGGGCGCTGAAGACCGCCGCCCTGGACGCGAGCCCGATCAGCAGCGCCGTCACGGTCCTGGGCTCCAGGTCGTGGGGCGCCGCCGCGGCGGCGGGCGCCGCCCTGCCGGGCAGCGGCAGGCCCGCGACCCAGTCGAGGTGCAGGGCCTCCATCCCTGCCAGGCCGATGTGGACCGAGCGGTCGACCGGCGTGCCCGTCGGCGCGAGGATGCCGGCGACGGTGAAGGGCTTGTCCGCGTGGTCGTTGGCGACCAGGGCGCCGGCGCCGTGCCGGAGCACCAGGCGCTGGCCGAGGCCGTAGCCCAGCCGCGCGGCCACTTCCGAGCCGAGCACGGCATCGAAGACCTGCTCGAAGCGCCGGCCCGAGGCGAGGACGAGGGGCTGGCGGTCGCCGTAGCGGAAGTGGTCGAAGTAGGCGGTCGTCGTGCCCACGACCGGGTAGCCGCGGTGCGAATCGCCGAGCGAGATCGGCACGACCCAGGCGACCGCGCGGTCCTGCTCGATCGCCTGCACGCTGCTCCAGCGGATGTTGTTCGTCGCCTGCCCGATGCGGAACACCGCGTACAGCAGGAGCTGGACGCCGCCGGTGCGCGCGCCGACGATCAGGTCGGTGCCCGAGACCGAGCGCGAGAAGTTCTCGCGCACGTCGTGGCGCACCCGCTCCATCGCGAGCAGCAGGAACGACGACAGGGCGATCGTCAGCACGACGAGCGCCAGCCCGTAGCGGCGATGCCAGGCGCTGCGCCACGCGACCCGCCACAAGGCGCCCACGGCTCAGGCTTCCTGCGCCACGGCCGCGTGGTCGATGCCGGGAAGCTCGACGACGCGCTCGAAATGCGCCGCCAGGCGCGGGTCGTGGCTCACGAAGAGCAGCGCGCTGCCGTCGCGCGCGCACTGCGCCATCAGCACCGACATGAAGCCGTCGCGGTGGCGCTCGTCCAGTGCCGAGGTGGGCTCGTCGGCGATGACGAGCTCGGGCCGGCCCACGAGCGCACGCGCGGCCGCCACCCGCTGCTGCTGCCCGACCGACAGGTCGGACGCCTGGCGGCCCCAGAGCGCGCGGCCGAGCCCCAGGTCCTCGAGCAGGGTCTGCGCGGCGGCGCGTGACGACCCGCCGGTCTGGCGCGCCTGCGCCGCGCGCCGGCGCGAGAAGCGGCAGGGCAGCAGCACGTTGTCGATGACGCTCAGGTAGGGCAGCAGGTTGAACTGCTGAAAGATGTAGCCGACGTGGTCGACGCGGCGACGGTCGCGCCGGCCCGGCCGCAGCGTCCGCCAGTCGGTGCCGAGCAGCCGGACCTGCCCGACGCGGGGCAGCAGCACGCCGGCCGCGAGCGACAGCAGGGTGCTCTTGCCGCAGCCGCTCTCGCCGCGCAGGAGCAGGCGCTCGCCGATGCCGAGCCGCAGCGCGGGCAGGTCCAGCGTGTCCGCCGGCGCGCCGGGCCAGCGGAACTTCAGGCCCTCGAATGCCAGCGCTGGCGCGGTATCCCTCATCGCACGAGGCTCACCGCGCGTGCCGGTCGTTGCAGCAGGGTCTTGCCCTGGCCGCCGGGCAGTGCCATCTCGACCTCGATGCGGCCGAGGCCCTCGACGGTGTCGAACAGCATCACCTCGAGCGTCTTCAACCCTGCCGGCTGCGCGCAGCTGAAGACGTAGCGTGCCTCCAGGTCCGCGTGCCCGTCCTGCGCGCCCGCGCCGGGCTGCTCGAGCACCGGGGCCTCGACGGTGGTGCTGGCCGGCGTGCACTGCGCGGCGGGATCGAAGCGGAAGAGGGCCGCTGCGTCGCGCAGGCGGGCCAGGGCCGCCTTGGCACGCTCGCGCTCGACGACCGTGCGCGGGGCGCGCTCGAAGCCGACCAGGCTGGCCAGCGGCATCGCCAGGCCGAGGGTGACGACCGTGCCGTCGACCGCCAGTTCGAGCGTCGCCGTGTCGTGACGGTGCGGCGGCTGCTCGGGATGCGGATGTCGGTGCGGCGTCGCCGCGAGGGCGGCCGTTGCGGCCAGCATGGCGACTAGGGCTGCGAGCGTGGACTTGAGGTGCAAGCGTGTCTCCTGGATCGATGGCCTGGCGGCCCTGCAGGCGTCAGGGGCCACGTATCAGTTGCGCGGCGTCAGGCGCCCAGCGCCGCGGCCAGCGTGCGCGCGTTGTGCTCGAACAGCCGGAGGTAGGTGTCCGCCGCGCCGCCGGGGGCCGACAGCGCGTCGGTGTACAGGGTGCCGCCGACGCGGGCGCCGGACTCCGCGGCGATGCGTTCGATCAGCCGGGGGTCGCTGATGTTCTCGACGAAGAGCGCCCGCACCTGCTGATCGCGCACCTGCCGGATCAGCCGGGCGACCGCCGCCGCCGAAGGCTCGCTGGCCGTGGTCCAGCCCTGCGGCGCGAGGAAGTCGACGCCGTAGGCCGCCGCGAAGTAGCCGAAGGCCTCGTGCGAGGTGATCACGCGCCGCCGCGCCCTGGGCACGGCATCGAGCCATGCGCGCACGCGTGCGTCCAGCGCGTCGAGGCGGCGCAGGTAGTCGGCGCGCCGGGCGTGGACCGCCACTGCCTGCCCGGGCCAGCGCTCGGCCAGGGCGAGGGCGATGTTCTCCACGTAGCGACGGGCCTGGGCCAGGTCCTGCCAGGCGTGCGGGTCGCTGCCGTGGTGCCCGCCCTGCAGCGGACGGATGCCCTCGCTTGCGACGACGACCGGGCCGCGGTAGCCGGAGACCCGGACGAGCCGCTCGATCCAGCCTTCGAAGCCCAGGCCGTTGACGACCACCAGATCCGCCTGCGCCAGCCGGCGGCCGTCGGCGGGCGTGGGCCGGAAGACGTGGGCGTCGGCGTCGGGCCCGACCAGCGCAGCGATTTCGAAGCCCGGCGGCGCGAGCTCGCGCGTCATGTCGGCCAGGATCGAGAAGCTGGCCACGATGCGTGGCGCGGGCCGGGGCTGCGCGCCCGCGCCGGCGGCCGCGGCAACCGCTGCGCCGAGCAGCAGCCTGCGGGAGAGGGCAGCGGAGGCGGTCATCGCGTGAAGGGGCGGCGGGTGCGCCAGTGCCGAAGCAGCACCCCGTCGCGCCGGCCGAGCAGCACCGACGCCAGGTAGGCGGCGCCGCAGACCAGCACGATGCAGGGGCCCGAGGGCAGCTCGGCGTGGTAGGAAAGCAGCAGGCCGGCGAAGGCCCCGACGCTGCCGATGCCGGCCGCCGCCGCCGCCTGCATCGGCAGCGTGGCGACCCAGAAGCGGGCCGAGGCCGCGGGCAGCATCATCAGCCCCACGGCCATCAGCGTTCCCATGGCCTGGAAGGCACTGACGAGGTTGGCGACCAGCAGCACCAGCAGCACCGCATGCGCGATGGCGCCCGGGCCGCCCACGCTGCGCAGGTAGAGCGGGTCCAGCGTCTCCATGACGAGCGGTCGGTACATCGCGGCCAGGGTCAGCAGGGTGGCGCTGGTCACGGCGGCGATCTGCAGCAGCGCCGCGTCGTCGACCGCGAGCACGCTGCCGAACAGCAGGTGCAGCAGGTCGACCTGGCTGCCGCCGAGCGAGACCATCATCACCCCGGCCGCCAGCGCGATCAGGTAGAAGGCGGCGAAGGCCGCGTCCTCGCCCTGCGGCGTGCCGCGCGTGACGAGGCCCGCCGCGAGCGCGACCGCCAGCGCCGCGAGGCCCCCGCCGAGGCTCATCGCGGGCAGCGAGAAGCCGGCCAGCAGGAAGCCGGCGGCGGCGCCGGGCAGCACCGCATGCGCCATCGCGTCGCCGGCGAGGCTCATGCGCCGCAGCACGAGCAGGCAGCCGATCGGCCCGCTGCCGAGGGCCAGCGCGAGCGTGGCCACCAGCGCGCGGCGCATGAAGGAGAACTCGGCGAAGGGGCCGACCACGGCTTGCAGCAGGTTCATCGCCCGACGCCCCCCGCGGCTTCCTCGACGGCAGGCGCAGCGGCACCGCGGGACTGGGCCATCCGGCGCGCCTCGAGCAGCGGCCCGGCCTGCAGGACCTGCGCCGTCGGGCCCCAGGCCACCGGCTCGCCGGCGAGCAGCAGCACGCGGTCGAAGTGCGAGCGCACCTGGTCGATGTCGTGCAGCACCGCGACCACCGTCCGCCCTTCGCGGCGCCAGCGGGGCAGCAGGGCCAGCAGGTCGGCGGTGGTGCGCGCGTCGATCGCGTCGAACGGCTCGTCGAGCAGGATCAGCGACGCATCCTGCAGCAGCACGCGCGCGAACAGGGCCCGCTGGACCTGGCCCGTCGACAGCTCGCTGATCAGGCGCCGCCCGAAGCCGCCGAGGCCGACCACCTCCAGCGCCGTGGTGGCGGCCGCGTGCCCCGCGGCGTCGAGCGCGCGGAAGCTGCCGAGCCGCCGCCACAGGCCCATCGCGACCACCTCGTGCACGCTCACCGGCACCTGGCGGTCGAAGCGGGCGGCCTGGGGCAGGTAGGCGATCGCCTCGGCCGCGGGGCGCTCGAGGCGGCCGCGGACCTCGCCGCCGCAACCGGCCAGGGCCGCCATCAGGCTGCTCTTGCCCGCCCCGTTGGGGCCGACGATCGCGGTCAGCTCGCCGGCCGCGAAGTCGCCGCTGACGCCAGAGACCGCCGGCCGTCCGCGATGGGATACATAGACGTCGCGCAGGCGCACGCGGGCCTCGCTCACGACAGCGCCCATCCGACGAGGGCCCAGAGCGCGACCACGACCGCGGCCGCGACCGCGACGCGTTCGGCGGCGCCGCGCGTCAGCATGCCGCCTCCCCGCTGGGCGGCTGCCGCGTCAGCGGCGCTTGTGCGTGTGCCCCGCAGCGTGGTGGTGCGAGTGCGTTCCGGCGGCCGCTCGCGCCGCGCCGCGTGCGCTGCGCGCGGGCGCGCAGTCCTTGCAGCGGCCGTAGAGCGTGAGGTCGTGGTCCTCGACCGTGAAGCCGGGCGGCGCCAGGGACGACAGGTCGCCCGGGCAGGCCTCGACCTCGAAGACGCGCTGGCAGGCCAGGCACTGGAAGTGGTGGTGGTGGGCGCTGCCCGCCAGTTCGTAGCGCGCGTTCTCCCCGGGCAGGAGCACCGACTGCAGCTCGCCCTCGTCGAGCAGCGCGCGCAGGTTGCGGTAGACCGTGGCGATGCTGAGGCCGGGCACGTCGGCCTGCGCCGCGTCGAGCACCTCCTGCGGCAGCAGCGGGCGACCCGCCTGAGCGATCGCGTCGCGGATGGCCGAGCGCTGGCGGGTGTTGCGTTCCATTCATCGAGCGTAGCGGAACCGGCGCGCGCCGCGGTGCGCGCGCATCGAGCCGCCGGGCCGGGGTGTCGAAGACCATGTGAATGCGATGTATTGCGAATGCGTTCGCAATATACTTTAATCCGACCGCCCGCGCTGCGACGGGAACGGACAAGACACACGAGGACGAAGATGAGAACGAGCAAGACCGAGGGATGGACGGCGAGATGGACGACGAGGGTCGCCGGGCCGCGCGCCCGCCGGGCCGCGGTGTCGATCGCGGCGCTGCTGCTGCTGGCCGCCTGCGGCGGTGGCGGATCGGACGACCGCGACCACGACCACGACGACAACGCCGTCGACACGGCCGGCCGTCTGGCCGTGAGCGAGCAGGGCGCGACGACCGTCCGCCTGCACGAGCTGGACGACGCCGCAGCCGTGGAAGGCAGCTACCAGGTCGACCACCCGCCGTCGGCGCTGTACGCCAGCCCGCAGGGCCGCTACGCGGTCGTCGCCCAGCGCCTGCAGGACCAGGTGCAGTTCATCGACGCCGGCATCTGGCAGGAGGACCACGGCGACCACCTGCACGACTACAAGCAGGCCAGCCAGGCCGTGGCGTGGAAGCTCCCCGGCGTGCGGCCGACCCACTACGACCTGCAGGCCGGCCGGCAGGCCGCCTTCTTCATGGACGGCGACGCCGAAGCGGCGCCTGTCCGCAACGCGGCCGTGCGCCTGCTCGACGACGGCAGCATCGGCCAGGGCGGGGTGCTCGCGAGCCTGGAACTGGAGATCCCGGTCCACGGCCTGGGCGAGCCGGTCGACGACAAGCTGCTCGCCGCCGCGCGCGCGGCCGACGCGAGCGACGCGCTGCCGACGCACCTGGACCTCTACCGGCGCGACGGCACCGGCTTCACCCGCGTGCGCCAGGTGGCCGCGCGCTGCGACGGGATGCACGGCAGCTTCAGCAGCGGCAGCCACACCGTCGCCGGCTGCCGCGACGGCATGCTGGTGGTCGCCCACACGAGCGCGACCGAGGTCGACGACGGGCGCAAGCTGGCGACGCCCCTGCGCGTCTCCACGGTCGCCGGGCATCCGCGGCTGCCCGACCACTTCGTCGGCATCGCGACCGAAGGCACCGCGCCCGCCCCGGTGACGACGCGGTTCTACGCCGTCGACGCCGCGGCGGGCACCAGCGCCGCGCTCGTGCCGCAGGGCTGGAACACGGGCCGCGTGCGCCGGGCGCACGCCTTCGACCGCACGGGCCAGCGCTTCTACGTGCTCGACGACCAGGGCGCCCTGCGCGTCCTGCAGCGCGAAGGCGGCGGCTGGAGCGCTGCCGCGCCGGTGGCGGGCGTCGTCCCGGCGATGCCGGCCGAGGCGCCGTGGCCGGCGATCGTCGCGAACGGCGCCCGCGACGAGCTCTACGTCACCGACCCGGTCGCGCGACAACTCGTGGTGGTCGACGCCGCGACCGGCGCCGTGCAACGGCGCCACGACCTCGGCTACGTGCCGGGAGGCATCGCATGGCTCGGCATCACGCGTTGATCCGGCGGATGCGGCGACTCGCAATGAAACGCCCATCCGCATTGGCGGGCCTGCTGGCGGCTGCGGCGGCCCATGGGCAGGCGCCGCCGGACAGCGACCGCTGGCAGTTCGGGCTCGTGCTGGACGCGGCAGCCACCTCGCGCGCCCTCGAGCTCGGGGGGCGCGACCAGGGCCTGCAGCTCGGCCACTCCGACCTCACGGCCGCGGGGCCGCTCGGGCGGCCGCTGCGTGCCCAGCTCACCGCGGTGTTCGCCACCCACGAGGGAAAGGTCGAGAAGGCCATCGAGGAGGCCTTCGTCGAGACGCGGACGCTGCCGCTCGGGCTCTCGGCGCGCGCCGGTCGCTTCGCCTCGCAGATCGGCTATCTCAACCAGCAGCACCCGCATGCCGACGACTTCGTCGAGCGCCCGCTGCTGTACCGGGCGTTCCTCGGCGGCCACTGGCACGACGACGGCCTGCGCCTGAACCTGACGCTGCCCACTGCGCTGTACTGGATGCTCGGCGCCGAGGTGTTCCGCGGCCGCAAGCTGGTCGCCGACGCCGACCCTGCGGTCGGCGGGGCAGGGGCCTTCACGCTGGTCACCAAGCTCGGCGGCGATCTCGGCCTTTCGCACAGCTGGCAGGCCGGCCTGTCCTACCTGCGCAGCCGCCGCATCGCCGCGCAGGAGGAGCACGACCACGAGGGCGAGCACGACCACGAGGACGGCCACGAGGGGCACGACCATCACCACCACCACGGTGCCCGGTTCGGCGGCCGCGACACCTGGCTCGTCGACGCGACCTGGAAGTGGGCGCCGGACGGCAACAACCGGCAGCAGCAGGTCCGCGTCACCGTCGAGGCGGCGCGCGTCTCCAGAGTCAACCGCCATGCCGATTCGGGCACCCGCCACGAGGCGGCGGGGCTGGCCGTCGTCTGGCGTTTCGACCCGAGCTGGGAGCTGGGCGCCCGGGCCGACCGGCTGCGCGCGGCGATCCCGCATGGCGACCACTTTCACGCCGGGTGCCTCTCGGAGCAGGCGGTGATGCTCGCCTGGAAGCCTTCGCACAGGCAGAGCCTGCGGCTGCAGGCGAGCCGCCAGTTCGCCGCACTGGGTTTCGAGCAGCCGGTCAGGCGGTCGGTCCAGCTGCAGTACGTCCTCGCCTTTGGAGCGCACGGTGCCCATGCGTACTGACAACTTCGTGGCCTCGCTCGCGCTGGCCCTCGCCCTGACGGGCGCCGCAGGGGGGGCCCGGGCCCAGACGATCTTCGCCTGCGAGCCCGAGTGGGCGGCGCTGACGCGCGTGCTGCTGCCCGAGGCGAGGCTGCACGTCGCGACCCACGCCCGCCAGGATCCGCATCACATCGAGGCGCGGCCCGCGCTCATCGCCCAGCTGCGCGCCGCTGATGCCGCGATCTGCACCGGGGCGGCGCTCGAGTCGGGCTGGCTGCCCGCGCTGCAGCAGCGTGCCGGCAACGCGCGCGTGCAGGAGGGCGCCCCGGGCCTCTTCCATGCCGCGGCCGCGGTGACGCTGATCGACCCCCGGCCGGACCCCATCGGCAACCCCTTCGCCGGCGACGTGCATGCGCAGGGCAACCCGCACCTGCACGCCGACCCGCGCCTGCTGCTCGAGGTCTCGGCGGCCTGGGCGGCGCGGCTGCAGCAGCTCTTCCCCGACCGGAAGGTGGCGATCGCAGATCGGCAGGCGGCGTTCCAGGGCCAGTGGCAGTCGCGCATCGCCGCGTGGGAGCAGCGGCATGCGGCGCTGCGGGGCATGCCCGTGGCGGCTCAGCACGCGACCTTCGCCTACCTCTGGCGGTGGATCGGCGTGCAGCAGGTGGCCGACCTCGAGCCCAAGCCGGGGCTCGCGCCGACGCCCGGGCACCTGCAGCGGCTGCTCGACCAGCTGCGGCCGGCGCCGCCGGCCGCGATCGTGCTGGCCGGTTACCAGGACCCGCGCGCGGGCCGCTGGCTCGCCCGGCAGCTGGGCGATGGCGTGCCCGTGCTGCAGTTGGCCGCCACGGTCGAGGACCCCGAGGCGCCGGACGCGCTCGGCGCCTGGTTCGACCAGCTGCTCGATGCGCTGCCGGTGCCGGTGCCGGTGCCGGTGCCGGTGCCGGTGCCGGTGCCGGTGCCGGTGCCGGAGAGCCGGTGACCGACGCCTGGTTCCTGCCGCCGGTCCTGGCGCTGGTCGCCGGGGTACTGGCGCTGGCGCCGCTGGGGGCGCGGGTGCTGCAGCGCGGCGTCGTCTTCATCGACCTGGCCGTCGCGCAGGCGGCGGCGTTGTCCGCGCTGGCGGTGACGGCCCTGGCCGACCATCCCGGGTGGGCGGTCACCCAGGCCGCCGCGGCCGCCGGGGCGCTGGCGGCGGCCGCCCTGGTGGCGGCCCTGGCGCGCAGCTGGCCGGCGCAGCGCGAGGCGCTGATCGGCCTGGTCTATGTCGCCTGCGCCTGTGCGGCCCTGCTCGTCGCGCGGCGCGACGCGCACGGCGCCGAGCACTTGCATGCCTTGCTCGCGGCCGACGTCCTCTGGTCCGACTGGCCGCAGGTGTTTCAGCTCGCCGGCTGCGCCGCCGGGGTGGCGCTGGCTGCCCGGGTGCTCGACCGCGATGCCTGGTTCTTCACCGTGTTCGCGCTGGTCGCCAGCCTGGCGGTGCAGGTGCTGGGGCTCTTCGTCGTCTTCGCCGGGCTGATCGCGCCGGGCCTGTGGCGGCGCGCCGGGCTCGGCGGCGGCGCCGCCGTCGCGCTGGCGCTGGCGGCCGCGCTGGCTGGCCTGGCGGCTTCCTGGGCCTTCGATGCGCCCAGCGGGCCGCTGGTGGCGCTCGCGCTGGCGCTGTGCGGGCTGGTCGCGAGCGGGTGTGGCCGGCGGGCTCGCGGTGCCATCGGCCCCGTTCCCCGTCCCGGCGCGCGCCCGGCCGGGGCTGAGGCGCGCAACGCCGGATCGTCAGTGCATCAGTAGGTGCCTGGCAGCAGGATGCGGTGGTCGACCGTGTCGAGCCGGGTGTGGCCGCAGAAGGCCATCGTCAGGTCGAGCTCGCGGTGGATGATCTCCAGGCACTTCGCGACGCCTTCCTGCCCCATCGCGCCGAGCCCGTAGAGGAAGGCGCGGCCGATCATCGTGCCGCGCGCGCCGAGTGCCCAGGCCTTCAGCACGTCCTGCCCGCTGCGGATGCCGCCGTCCATCCAGACCTCGATGCGCGAGCCGACCTCGCGCGCGATCTCGGGCAGCGCGGCGATCGAGCTCGGCGCACCGTCGAGCTGCCGTCCGCCGTGGTTGCTGACGATCAGCGCGTCGGCGCCGCTGTCGGCCGCGAGGCGCGCGTCCTCGACGTCCATGATCCCCTTGATGATCAGCTTGCCGCCCCAGCGCTTCTTGATCCACTCGACGTCGCCCCAATTGAGCTGGGGGTCGAACTGCTTGGCCGTCCATTCCGACAGCGAGCCCATGTTCTCGACGCCCGTGACGTGGCCGACGATGTTGCCGAACTGGCGCCGCTTCGTGCCCAGCATGCCCAGGCACCAGCGCGGCTTGGTCGCCAGGTTGATCAGGTTGGCGATCGTCGGCTTGGGCGGCGCGGAGAGCCCGTTCTTCAGATCCTTGTGGCGCTGGCCGAGGATCTGCAGGTCGAGCGTCAGCACCAGCGCGCCGCAGTTGGCCGCCTTGGCGCGATCGATCAGGCGCTCGATGAAGCCGCGGTCGCGCATCACGTAGAGCTGGAACCAGAACGGCGCCCGGGTGTGGGCGGCGATGTCCTCGATCGAGCAGATGCTCATCGTCGACAGCGTGAACGGGATGCCGAAGGCCTCGGCCGCCTTCGCGGCGAGGATCTCGCCGTCGGCGTGCTGCATGCCGGTGAGGCCGGTCGGCGCGATCGCCACCGGCATCTTCGCGTCGACGCCGACCATCTTCACCGCGGTGCTGCGGTTCTCCATGTTCACCGCCACGCGCTGGCGCAGCAGGATCTTCTGGAAGTCGGCCTCGTTGGCGCGGTAGGTGCCTTCGGTCCAGCTGCCCGAGTCGGCGTAGTCGTAGAACATGCGCGGCACGCGGCGCTTGGCAAGTACGCGCAGGTCTTCGATGTGGGTGATGACGGGCATCCGGCGTCTCCTGTCCTTGTCGCTTCGGGTCGACAGGGATGCTAGCCGCCGCCCCGGCGCGCGGCCGGAAAGTGCTTCAGGCGCGGGCGGAAAACCATTCCGCCACGGCGCGGCCGCGGGCCTCGCAGACGCTGCGCAGCCAGGCGGCGAAGCGCGCCGCCGGCCCCTCGGCGGCATGCGGGCGCAACAGGTACTGCCGGGGCGCCGGCGTGGTGAGGTCGAACGGCGCCTGCAGCGCGCCCGCCTCGAGCCAGTGCAGCGCCAGCGTCGGCCGCGCCAGCGCGACCCCCTGGCCGCAGACGGCGGCCTCCAGCGTCAGCCCCAGGTCGACCAGGCGCGGTCCCTCGGCGGGCTCCGGCCAGTCGAGGCCGGCCGCCTGGAACCAGGGCTGCCAGGGCTCGATCGGCGTGCGCAGCAGCGGCAGCGCGCGCAGCTCGGCCGGCCGCCGCGGGCGGCCGCGGCGCTCCAGCAGCGACGGGGCGGCGACCGGCAGCAGCAGATCGTGCATCAGGACCTCGCCCTGGCCGCGCGGCGTGCCGTGGACGATCTCGATGCCGGTGCCCGGCGTGGCGTCCGCGGCGGGCGTCTCCTCGGCGCTGCCGAGGAAGGGGATCGACAGCACGACCTCGAGCTCGATCTCGGGCTCGGCCTGGGTGAAGCCGTCGAGCTGCGGCACGAGGATCTGGCGCGCGAAGGTCGGCGGCGCGGTGACGCGCAGGCGTTCACGCCGCTGCGCGCCGCGCCGGTGCAGCGGTACCGCGGCCAGCAGCCCGAGCGCGGCGCGCACCTGCTCGAGGTATTCGCGGCCGGCCACTGTCAGCGCCAGGCGGTTGCCGGCGCGCTCGAAGAGCGGCGTGCCGAGCAGGTCCTCCAGCGTCGCGATGCGCTTGCCGATCGCGCTCGCCGTCAGCGAGAGGGCCTCGGCCGCGCGCTCGAAGGTGCCCAGGCGCGCGGCGAGCTCGAAGGCGCGCAGCGCCTCGATCGACGGCAGGCGCAGGTCGGCGGGGGGGTCGAGGGGCATCGCGCGATTGTGGCCGCGGGGCGCCGGGCAAGCTTGGCAGGGCCCCTCACCGGCGCCGCTAGGATGCGGCGATGCCCGAGCCTCTTCCCGATCCCGCGCCGCTCGACGCCTCGTCACCGACGCGCCCCCGATGGCAGCGGGTGCTCTGGATGGGCGCCGGCGCGCTGGCGCTGGCGGTGGGCGTGGTCGGCATCTTCCTGCCGCTGCTGCCGACCACGCCGCTGGTGCTGCTGGCCGCCTGGTGCTTCTCGCGCGGCAGCGCGCGCTGGGAGCGCTGGCTGTTGGCCCATCCGCGCTTCGGCCCGATGGTGCGCGACTGGCGGGCCCACCGCGCGGTGCCGCGCCGCGCGAAGCAGCTGGCGATCGGGATGATGGCGATCAGCTCGGCGGGTGCGGCTTGGGCGCTGCCGGGCCGGGTCGGGTGGATCCCGGCAGCCTGCTGCGCGGCGGTCGCGATCTGGATGTGGCGGCTGCCTGAGCCGGCGGCCGGGTCGCGCTGATCCGACCGAGCGGCCCGAGCGGCCCGAGCCACCCGAGCGGCCTGCCCCATCCTCCTCCCGCCGGTGCCGGGGTTTTCGGTCGGCGGTTCGGGGCCGTGAGCGTTGCCGCTTGGCAATGTCGGTGGATGGCGCTGCCGGGCGGCCCTGTCGGAAACCGCTGGCAACGGAATCGCCGGAAGCCGCTTTCCTCGTGCGCGGCGCGAGACGAAGAATGACCGCCCGATGATCGATTGCGCCCAGGAGATCAAGATGCGCCGCCCGCCCTCAGCCCTGATCGCTGCCTCCTGGCTTCTCGCGTTGTCGAGTGCCTGGGCGGCCGATGCCGCGACCTTCACCAAGGACCAGGCCGACCACGGGCACGTGCAGTACAACACCCGCTGCGCGCAGTGCCACCGGCCGGACCTGACCGGGGCGCTGGGGCCGGCGCTCACCGGGAAGACGTTTAGCGACCACTGGGGCGGCAAGAACGTCGGCGACTTCTACGACTACGAGCACGCCAACATGCCGGCCAACAACCCCGGCACGGTCGACGAGGACACGCTGCTGGCGATCACCGCCTACATCCTGTCGCGCAACGGCGTGGCGGCCGGCGCGACGGCCTTGACGACGGACAGCGCCAAGGCGCTCACGCTTCCCACGGGCAAGTGACGTCTTCGGTCCTGAGCGCGGTGGCACGCTCCTTCGCTCTGGCGAGCCAAAGCTCAGCCACGGCTGACGCATCGGCGGCGGCCAGCGCGCGGATTCTCAATGGCGTGAAATACAAAGCAAGGCGCTGCAAGTCACGCCCCAGACTCGTAGAAGATGAGGGTGAAAACAGAGTATCCCGCAAAACATAGAGGTAATATATAGTCAAACAAAAATCTCAAATAGGCGACTACGGGCGACGCTCGATAAAGCCATTTGATATTTGGTGTAGTGTCCGCGATTTCATCATAAATATGTTGGTCCTTCAGTGACCAGTTTATATTGAAGATTGCCGCCTGCTCGAGGTGATCCTGATACTTCCTGCGCCAGACAAGCCAATCTGGAACTGCATAGGCCAAGAAGGCTAATGAGAAGTAGGCAACGATCAACACGGCGGCGAAGGTCAGGGCATTCTGCTGGGGTGCCGAGAGTTCGATGCCGAATGCCGAAATCCTTGTTGGAATCAAGCCCGCAGTTGAGATGAGAAGCCCGACAAATGACGCAAGTAGAAGGTTGCGCCGTTCCGCTCGACTTAAAGAACTGAGCGGATCTGAAAGATAGTCGCTTGGCGAAGGTTCGTTAGTCATGGCTTCAAACTTCTTCCGCATGGCACGTCTGCCTCCAGAACGGATGCTGGACACGTTTCGCGCCACTGAGTGAGATGGCTCATCTGTACTGCGCCCCAAGTGGGCGGGCGCCGCAGTCGAACCGATGCGCCGACACCTGTCAACCGCGGCGCCGAGGCGCTCAGCCACGTCACCTCGTCCCCCGGGCCAGCGACCCGACACGCACCCCGAGCAGCCGGATCCTGCGCCCCAGGTCCACCCGCTTCAGGCACAGACCGGCCGCCCGCCGGATCGCGCGCGGGTCCTGTGTCGCCTCGGCGATCGTGAGGTCGCGCGTCACGGTCTTGAAGTCGTCGAAGCGCAGCTTGATGCCGATCGTGCGGCCCGCGTAGCCCTTGCGCTGCAGGTCGGCCGCGACCTGTTCGGCCAGCTGCGTGAACACCGCGGAGAGCGCGGCGCGGTCGCGCACCGCGTGCAGGTCGCGCTCGAAGGTGGTCTCGCGGCTCATCGAGACGGGTTCGCTGTGCGTCACCACCGGGCGTTCGTCGATGCCGTGCGCGGCCTCGTGCAGCCAGTGGCCGTAGCTGCGGCCGAAGCGCTCGACCAGCTCCGCCGGGGCGCGCGCCGCGACGTCGCCGAGCGTCTCGATGCCGAGCGCGGCGAGCTTCGCCCCCGCCTTCGGGCCGATGCCGTTCAGGCGCCGCACCGGCAGGGGCCAGATGCGGCTCGGGATGTCCTCGTGCGTCAGCAGCGTCAGGCCGTCGGGCTTGTCCAGCTCGGAGGCGAGCTTGCTCAGCAGCTTGTTCGGCGTCACGCCGATCGAGCAGCCGAGGCCGGTGGCGCGGCGCACGTTGTTGCGGATCTCCTGCGCCAGCGCGCGCACGCCGCCGTGGGGGTCGTGGGCGACGGTCTCGCGCGCAGCGGGGTGGTCGCTCAGGTCGATGTAGATCTCGTCGATGCCGCGGTCCTCGATCACCGGCGCGATCTCGGCGACGGCGGACTTGAAGCGGCGCGAGTACAGGCGGTACTGCTCGAAGTCGGTCGGCAGCAGCACCGCGTCGGGCGCCAGTGCCGCCGCCTTCATCATGCCCATCGCGCTGTGCACGCCGTGGGCGCGCGCGGCGTAGGTGGCGGTGGTGACGACCCCGCGGCCGGCGTAGTGGCGCAGCGTCGCGAACTCGCGGCTGCCGTCGGGGCGCAGCACCGGCTGGTGGCGCCTGCCGCCGCCGATCACGACCGCGCGGCCGGCGAGCTCCGGGTAGCGCAGCAGCTCGACCGACGCATAGAAGGCGTCCATGTCGAGGTGGGCGATCCAGCGCCGCGGCGCTTGCGAGGGCATCGGCAGGGCGGGCCGGCGTGCGCCGCCCGTGGAGTGACGGGGGCGCGGCGCCGAACTGATGATTTATCCAGTATATCGGCCCGCGCCGGGTTTTCGCGCCGACGGCCTGTGCCGCGCCTCGCGCGCGGCCCCTGCGGCGGGGCGGTGTCTGCCGTTCCCGCCCGTCAGGCGGGGACGAGGTCCGCCTCGGCGGGGGCCGCGACAGCCTCTGACGAGAGCCGGTAGACCCCGCAGCCGATCAGCAGCTCCCCGTCGAGCGGCAGCACGTACGACGACTTGGGCGCCACTTCGCCGGTGTCCGGGCTGACGATCGAGTAGTCGATCCAGCCGCCGCCGGCATCGGCGGCGGCCCAGGCGTCGCGCCGGAAGCGCTCGCCGTCGATGCCGCGCACATCGTGCACCGGGCGGCCTTCCATCGCCGGGTTCGCGCCGTGCACGCGATACACGACGCGGCGGTCGAGCACGAAGATGTAGAGGTCGCGGTCGACGAAGCCGCCGTCGCGCCGGCGGAAGAGTTCCGACGCCCCGGCGAGGCCGAGTTCGCGCACCCGCGCCACGCCCGCGAGGACGAGTTGCCGCGCCTCGTCGGCGCTGCCCTGGCGCAGGCGGATCGACGAGACCGCCTTGCCGAGGATCTCGGCCCGCTGCACGAGGGTGCGTGAGGCCGCCCGCGACAGCTCGACCAGCTCGCCGTTGCGGCGCGTGATGCCGTCGAGGTCGCCGACCGTGCGCCGGACCTGCTCGATGCCGGTGTTCTGCGCGTCGCTCGCCTGGGCGATCGAGTCGAGTCGGCCCGACACGTCGCGCACGCCGGCCACCACCGCCTGCAGGCCGCCGCCGACCGAGCGGATGCGCGCCGACGACTGCGTGACCTGCGCGGTCGACTGCCCGATCAGCTTGCGGATCTCGGCCGCCGCCCCCGCGCTGCGCTGCGCGAGCTGGCGCACCTCGGCCGCGACGACCGCGAAGCCGCGGCCGGCCTCGCCGGCGCGCGCGGCCTCGACCGCGGCGTTGAGCGCGAGGATGTTGGTCTGGAAGGCGATGCCGTCGATCACGCCGACGATCTCGCCGACGCGGCGCGAGTCCGCCTCGAGCGTGGTCATCGAGGCGACCATCTCGTCCATCGCGGCACCGCCCGTCTCCGCCTGCTGGCGCAGCTGCGCCATCAGCGCGCCGAGCGCGTTCGCCTCGGCCGCATTGCTGGCCGCGGTGGTGCTCAGGTTCTCGAAGACGGCGACCGTCTGGCTGAGGCTTTCGGCCTGTTCGGCGGTGCGCTGCGAGAGCTGCTCGCTGCCGCCCGCGACCTCCTGGCCGGCCATGCCGACGCGCGCCGCGCTGCTGCGGATCTCGGCGACCATGATCGACAGGCGGCCGTTCATGTGTTCGATCAGCTCGGCGATGTCGCGCATCTCGTCGCGGCTGGTGAGCACCGGCCGGTGCGACAGGTCGCCTTTCGCGCCGGCCTGCGCGCCGGACACGAGGGTGGCGAGCCCGCGCGCGAAGTTCGCGTAGAACGCGCAGGCCAGGTAGAACAGCGCGAGCAGGCCGAAGGCGGACAGGCTCATCTGGACGGCGAGCGCGCGCTGGTCCTGCGAGATGCGCCGTTCGAGTTCGCGGCCGAGCGTCGCGAGCAACGCCTCCTTCAGCGCCTCGGCCGCCTCGATCGTCGCCAGCCCGTCGGACTGGAGCGCCGCCGTCTTGCCGCCGGGGGCCGTGCTGCCGAAGTGGGTGCGCAGCTGCTGGGCGAAGGCCAGGCTGCGCTCTTGTGCGGCCGTCCAGGCCGGTGGCGGCTCGATGCCGGCGCGGGCCAGGGCCGCGAGGCGCAGGCCCAGGTCGTCGACCTGCCCCTGCAGCCGCTCGACCCGCTCGAGCGTCGCTGCACGGTCCGCGTCGCTTGCGGCGCCATGACCCAGCGCGACCGCTTCGCGCGCCATCGCGCGGGCCAGCGTCTCGGTCCAGGGGAGCGTGCGCTCGATCAGCAGCTCCATCAGGAAGTGGCTCGAGGCATCGGGGTCGAACAGCAGGCCCGAGCGCTCGCCGGCCTGGGCCAGCGCCCGCCGCAGGGCCTCGATGCGCGCCGAGTGCGCCTCGAACGCCGCGTCGGGCGGCGTGGTGGTGGAGGCTTCGGCCAGTGCCAGCAACTGACGGCGCTCGTCGCGCCAGACGTCGTCGAAGGCGAAGCCGAGCGGGCGCTGCAGCAGGCTGTCCACCGTGGCGACCGCGCCGCGCAGGGCCTGGCGGCTGATGTCGATCGCGGCCGGCGTCGCGGTGTCGGGGGCCGAGGCCCGGACAGCGAGGCTGCGATGCCGCTGCACTTCGGCGGCGGTGCGCAGCAGGGCGCCGACCAGCGCCGTGCAGTCCTGTTCGCGCCGGGTGTAGTCGATGCTGGCGTTCAGCCGGTTGTAGGTCCCCACGACCAGGGCGACGAGCGGCACGATCAGCATCGCGCCCATCAGCATCAGCTTCGCCTGCATGCGCAAGCGACCCATCAACCGCGTGCCGGGAAGCAGCAGTCTTGTTCCGATTCCGTTCATCGAGTGGCCCCGCGGGCTTCAGGCCCGTTCTTGCCCGGGGTATCGACCCGCCTCTCCGGCTTCCAGAGGACTCCAGAGGCCGCGTGCTCCGGGTGGCGGAAGGCGGCGGAAGTAGTTGGCGCGATCGGCGGAGGCCTCGAGGCGCGCTCTTGAGGCGGACGCCGCGGCCCGTCGGGCCCGGATGTACTACGCGGGGGCGGTGCCGAGCCTCGCGCGGTGGCGCGCGGCCTGCGCCCGCACCTGCACCGGCGCCGTGCCGCCGATGCCGGCGCGCGCGTCGAGCGAGCCGCGCAGCGCGAGCACCGCGTAGACGTCCTCGTCGATCGCCGGGTGGAAGCCGCGCAGCGTGGCGAGCGGCAGCGCCGAGAGGTCGACGCCGGCGCCGATCGCGTGGCGCACCGCACCGGCAACAGCCTCGTGCGCGTCGCGGAAGGGCAGGCCCTTGCGCACCAGGTAGTCCGCGAGGTCGGTCGCCGTCGCGTAGCCCTTCGATGCTGCGCGTTCCATCGCCTCGGGCCGCACGACGATGCCGGCGACCATCTCCGCGAAGATGCGCAGCGTGTCGCGCAGCGTGTCGACGGTGTCGAAGAGCGGCTCCTTGTCCTCCTGGTTGTCCTTGTTGTAGGCCAGCGGCTGGCCCTTCATCAGCGTCAAGAGCGCCACCAGATGGCCGACGACGCGGCCGGTCTTGCCGCGCGCCAGCTCGGGCACGTCCGGGTTCTTCTTCTGCGGCATGATCGACGAGCCGGTGCAGAAGCGGTCGGGCAGCTCGACGTAGGCGAAGTTCTGGTTCATCCAGAGGATCAGCTCTTCACTGAGCCGCGAGATGTGGACCATCACCAGGCTCGCCGCGGCGGTGAACTCGATCGCGAAGTCGCGGTCGCTGACCGCGTCGAGCGAGTTCTGGCACAGCGCCGGCGCGCCGTGCTCGTCGACCATGCCGAGCGTGCGCGCGACCCGCTCGCGGTCGAGCGGGTAGCTGGTGCCGGCGAGCGCCGCGGCGCCCAGCGGCAGCCGGTTGACCCGGCGGCGCACGTCGGCCAGGCGCTCGGTGTCGCGCGCGAACATCTCGACGTAGGCCAGCATGTGGTGGCCGAAGCTCACCGGCTGCGCGACCTGCAGATGGGTGTAGCCGGGCAGGATCACCTCGGCATGTCGCTCGGCCAGGCCGACGAAGGCGCGCTGCAGCTCGGCGAGCAGGGCCGAGAGCTGGTCGATCTCGCCGCGCAGCCACAGGCGCACGTCGGTCGCGACCTGGTCATTCCGCGAGCGGCCGGTGTGCAGCCGCTTGCCGGCGTCGCCGACGAGCTGGGTCAGGCGCGCCTCGAGGTTCAGGTGCACGTCCTCGAGGGCGAGCTGCCAGTCGAAGCGGCCCGACTCGATCTCCTCGCCGATCTGCGCCATGCCGCGGCGGATCGCGGCGAGGTCCTCGGCCGAGATCAGGCCGACGGCGTGCAGCATCTCGGCGTGCGCCAACGAGCCCTCGATGTCGGCGCGCCAGAGCCGGCGGTCGAAAAACACGCTGGCGGTGTAGCGCTGCACCAGCTCGCTGACCGGCTCGGAGAACAGCGCGGACCAGGCTTCGGACTTGTGGGCGAGAGGGTCGGACGACATGGCAGGGGGGCCGTCGAGGGGAGGCGGGTGGGCGGTGCCATCGGCCTGCGAAATAAAAGCTGGCAGGACTTTGCGCAATCCGCGTACATGAGTGGCGGGTCGTGGCCGGAAGCGTGGCAAGCGTCGCGGACAATCCAGGCCCTGACGTGCCGCCGCAGCGCGGGACCGACGTGGACCGGCGATTCTACGAGGCGCCCGAGCGGCTCCCGGATCGCGCCGGGCCCGGGCCTCTTCGGGGGCGTCGCTCCCCGTCGTCGGACGCGTCCGTCGCCCCGTTTCGCGTTTTCCGCTCCGCGTACCTGATGACCCCGCTTCCGCTGCCGACAACCCTGCAAGCCCCGAACGGCAGCTTTTCGCCGCCCGGCGACGAGATCGCGATGGCGCCGCCGCAGCAGGGAGCGGCCAGCCTGTGGCCGGAGCAGACGCGGCCGAGCGGGTTCCACTCCAGCTTCGGGCCCTCGGTGCTCGGCCCCGAGCCGGCGCCGGCGCCTGTCCGCTCGGGCGACGGCTCTGCCTTCGACGTCTGCCACGTCGGCGTGGTGCTGCGGGCGGTGCTGCTGGTGCAGGGCGTCGTCGCGCTTGGCGTGATGTACCTCGTGGACGGACCGGAGGCGGGCCTGGCGCTCTTCGCGCGCGGCTCGCTCGGCGCGCTGTGGGGCGTGCTGGTCTGGCTGGTGCTCGGCTGTCTCGGCAAGCGCTGGCTGTCGCGGCTCTCCGTGCCCGGCCAATGGGCGGCGGCGGTCGGTCTGGGTGCGGGTAGCGCCGCGCTGGCTTCGTCTCTGCTGTGGTTCACCGGGCTCACCGACTCGGTCTCGGCACCGGTGGCGCTGGCGCCGGTCGCCAGCGGGGCGGCGATCGCCGCGGCGCTCTTCTACTGGCTGCGCCTGCGCGCCCAGGCTCAGGCGCCGGCCGACGCGAACGCACGCCTGGCCGAGCTGCAATCGCGTATCCGGCCGCACTTCCTGTTCAACACGCTGAACACCGCCGTCACGCTGGTGCGGGTCGACCCGGCGCGCGCCGAGGCCGTGCTCGAGGACCTGGCCCAGCTGTTCCGCGTCGCGCTGAGCGAGCCCGGCGAATCGGTCTCGCTGGCCGACGAGATCGAGCTGGCGCGTCGCTACCTGGCGATCGAGCAGTTGCGCTTCGGCAACCGCCTGCGCGTCACCTGGGACCTCGATGCCGAAGGCGAGCGGGCGCGGGTGCCGCCGCTGCTGCTGCAGCCGCTGGTCGAGAACGCGGTGCGCCACGGCATCGAGCCGGTGCGCGGCCGGGGGCAGCTGCGCGTGCGCACCCGTGTGCAGCGCGGCAGCGTGGTGATCGACATCGTGAACCCGGTCGGCGAGCGCCCGGCAGTGCCCGGCAACGGCATCGCGCTGCGCAACGTGCGCGAGCGGCTGCGTCTGATGCACGACGTGGCGGCGCAGTTTGACGCGCGGCGCGAGGGCGACGTGTTCCGCGTCCAGGTCGTGGTGCCGCTCGCATGAGGCGGCAGGCGCGCCGGCCCCGGGTCGCGCCGCGCCGCGTGCCGCCATCGGCGTCTCGCGCGCCGGCCTGACCCAGGCGATGGCGGCCGCGCATCACGATGCTCCGCGTCCTGCTCGTCGACGATGAACCGCTGGCCCGGCTGCGCCTGCGCCAGCTGGTCGGGGCCTGCACGGAGCCGCCTGCCAGCGTCGTCGGCGAGTGCGGCGATGCGGTCGAGACCCGGGACTGGCTCCAGCAGCATCCCGCCGGCTGCGACCTCGTCCTGCTCGACGTGCAGATGCCGGGCGACGACGGCACGGTGCTCGCGGCCGCGCTGGCCGATGCCGCGCGCCTCGGTGGCGGGGCCGCACCCTGGGTCGTTTTCGTCACCGCCCATGCCGAGCACGCGCTGCGCGCCTTCGAACTGGGGGCGCTCGACTACCTGACGAAGCCGGTGCGCCAGGAGCGCCTGCAGGCCGCGCTGGCCCGCGCCGCCGCACGGCAGGGCAGCGCGAACGCCGCCGCCGGCACCGCCGAGGCGCCGCCCCAGGCGGCCGAGGTGCCCGCGCTCGTCGTCAGCGACCGCGGCCGCCTGACGCGCGTGTCGCTGGGCGAGGTCCTGTACTTCAAGGCCGAGCTCAAGTACGTGACGCTGCGCACCGCGCAACACACGCACGTGATCGACGAGACCTTGAACGAACTGGAGGCGCGCTTCGGCGAGCGCTTCCTGCGCATCCATCGCAACGCGCTGGTCGCCCGGCGCGCGCTGCGTCGCCTCGAACGGCGGCCGATCACCGCCGACTGCGAGGACGACGCCGGCGAAGGCTGGGCGGTCGCGCTCGACGGACTGGCCGACGAATGGCTGCTCGTCTCGCGCCGGCAGCTGGCCGCCGTCCGCGAGGCGCTGCTCGAGATGCACCGCGACGGGTCGCGCTGAGGCCGTAGCCGCCAAGAATCGCCGCTACGGGGGTGGGCGGGGGCGCGAGGCCGCCGAGAAAGGTCGCTGCGCTGTGCGAGCATCCGGGCTCACCCTCGGTTCTGTTGCGGACCGGCGACAGAGCCGTCATCGCCTGTAAGGCGAGCGTCGACGCGTCTCGATTCGGGGCGCAGAGTTGCAGAGTTTGTCGCCGATCCCCCCATAAACCGATGAGTGATCGACTTGCAGCGCGCCTCTTCCGTTGCACCGGCGCGCTGATCGCCTTGGCCGCCCTCGCGGCCTGCGCCGTGGGCGATGCGAAGCGGGGCCAGCCGGCGGGCCAGCCGAGCGCGTCCGCACGCACGATCGATGCCACGGCGGCGCGCGACGCCGCTGCCTCCGCGGCGCTCGGGCGCCCCGCCCGGGACGGCGCCGCCTCGCGCGCGCCGCGGGCGGGCGAGGTCGAAGTCTGCGGCGTCGGCATCGTGTCGGTGAGTCGCGAAGACCCGAGCGGCGCGGGCGCGATCCCCCTTCTCGCCCGTGCCCGGGCCCAGGTCGACCTGCTCGAGCTCGGCGAGCGGGCTGGCGACCCGCGGGTGCGGGCTGCCGCGCTCACGGTCGCCTCGCGCCTCGGCGGCGATGTCGTCGATGGCCAGCCGATGCGGCGCGACGCAGACGCGGCCCTGCAGCGTCTGGCCCGCCTGGCGGCGAGCAGCAAGGACCCGGCCGTCTACGCGATGGCAGTCGACAGTTGCCGCGCGCTCACCGCCGACCGCCGCCGCGGCGGCGACTGCAAGGCGGTGAGTGGATGGCAGTGGGCGCGCATCGACCGCAACAACGCGGTGCCCTGGCTCAGCCTGGCCGCGCTGGCGCAATCCCGCCGCGACGCCAAGTCGGAGGACACCGCGATGAAGCGCGCGGCCGAGGCCAAGCGGGTCGAGTGGCACATGGCGACCCTGGCCGACCGGCTGCTGGAAGCGCTGCCGCCGGACACGCCGGCGGCCTCGCGGGCGGTGCTGTCGCACGAGGCGCGCACCGTCGGCTTCCACCTCGGCGGCCTTTCGGCCCCAGGGCGCTACTGCACCGAGAAGTCGCTGCGCAACCGCGACCGGCGCCAGACCTGCGAACGCATCGCCCGGCTGATGCTCGACCGCGGCACCGGACTGCACGACGTCGCCACCGCCTGGCGCGTCGGCGAGCACGTCGGCTGGCCGACGGCGCGGGTCACCGCGCTGCGGGACGAATCGGATCGGCTCGACCGCCTGGTGCTCGCCGAGCAGCGCGGCACCTACGGGCCGCTGAGCTGTGGCGCGCTCGAGCGCCAGCGCGAGTGGGCTTCGCGCGTCAAGGCGATGGGCGAGGTGGCGGCCGCACGCGACCTGGTGCGCCGCCCGACCCACGTCCAGCTCGGCAGCGAGGTGGAGACCGCCGGCGGCGGCGCCTCCGGCGCGGCCGCGGTGCCGACCTCGGCGATCCGCCGCTGACGCGCGCAACCGCGCCGCGCGCCCATCCGCGCGGCGCTTGAGGGCCTCCTCGACCTTCTCAGCCGGCGAACAGCCGCTCCATCTCGCGCCGGAACTGCACCGCCGCGTTCGAGGCGTCGAAGCCGACGTCGTCCCAGCGCACCGGCTGGCCCGCCGCGACATCGCGCTTCAGCGCCACGCCGTGCGCCAGTCCGAGCGGCAGGCCGCCGGCGGCGAGCGAATCGCGCGCCGGCATCAGCTTGCCGTAGACGGTGAAACCGCCTTCGCCGTCGAGCGCCTCGCCGGCCTTCAGCGCGCGCTTCGCGGTGGCGACGACGTCGCCGTGGAAGGCGATCGGCGCGCCGGTCGGCTCGCGGCGCAGCGCGGCGCTCGCCACGCTGATGCCGAGCTCGAGGCCGATCAGATGGAAGGGCTTGTACATCGACGAGTAATTGCCGCTCGGGTCGGTGACGAGCCCGTACTCCTTGAAGCAGCGGCGCACGTAGTCGCTGTCGGCGGCGAAGGTCACGTAGACGCCCCAGCGCAGGTCGCGGAACACCGGCCGCTGGTCGCGCTCGAGCGAGCTGATCACCTCGACCTGGCCCCGGTGGTGCAGCAGGCCGCCCTCGGCCTGCGGGCGCAGCAGGCGCGCCAGGTCGTCGACGCCGCAGGCCGGGAAGTCGAGCCCTTGCGGCGCCGGCGTCAGGCCGGTCGCGTTCGCCACCGCCGCCATCTCGATCGCGCTCTTCGTGCCGTCGAGGAAGCTGTTGAACATCTGGGGGTTCATGCCACCCAGGCGCCCGTCCTCGGCCGTGAGGCCGTAGTAGGGCCAGACGGTGTCGGGCGTCGACGCGTGGTACTCCGGCAGATACTTGGTGCCCTTGCCGGCGGCGACGACCTCGAAGCCGGCGGTGCGCGCCCAGTCGACCATCTCGCAGATCAGCGCCGGCTGGTCGCCGTAGGCGAGCGAATAGACGATGCCGGCCTCCTGCGCGCGGCGCGCGAGCAGCGGGCCGGCGAGCGCATCGGCCTCGACGTTGACCATCACGACATGCTTGCCGTGGTGGCAGCACTGCAGCACGTGGGCGATGCCGGCGGCCGGCGAGCCGGTGGCGTCGATCACCACCTCGACCGCGTCGCTGGCGATCAGCGCCGCCGAGTCGTCGCCGACGAAGGTCGTGCCGTGCGCGAGCGCGTCGTCGAAACCGCGGGCGGCGATCTGCTCCTCGGGCCAGCCGACGTGGCGCAGCGCGGCTTTGGCGCGCGGCGGGCTCAGGTCGGCGACGGCCGTGAGGTGCATGCCTGGCGTGCGCCGGACCTGGCTCAGGTACATCGAGCCGAACTTGCCGGCGCCGATCAGCCCGACGCGCACCGGGCGGCCGGCGGCGGCCCGTTCGTTCAGCAGCTTGTGCAGGTTCATCGCGTGTCCTGTCGGGGGTGAGGGCGCCGGTCAGGCGGCGCGCGCCAGCGGCACGCCCGGCTCGGCGATCTCGCCGATCTCGACGAGCGAGGTCTCGAGCCCGCTCGCCGGCATGCCCGCGGCCCAGGGCAGCGGCACCGGGTCGTCGCGCAGCAGGCAGTCGTCGCCCAGGCACTCGATCGGCCTGAAGTCGCGGTGCGCGATGTACTCGACGCGCTTGAAGCGGCGGATGTGGTTGCTGACCGCGCACAGGCTCAGGTACACCGCGACGCGGTTCCACGGCGAGAGGTTGCTGCTGCTCGCGTGCACGAGGCAGGAGTCGAACAGGATCATCGAGCCAGCCGGCCCGGTCGGCGCGACGATGCCGCCGTCGCGGCCGCCGGCCTTGTCGACCAGCGTGCGGATCGCGTCGTGGTCGATCGTCCACAGCGGGTAGCTGGTCGTCGTCAGGTCGTGGCCGGCGGGCAGGGCGCCGAGCTTGTGGCTGCCCGGGATGAACATCAGCGGGCCGTTGTAGGCGTTGACCTCGTCGAGGAAGATCGCGACGTTCATCGCCCGCGGCGTGGGCATCAGGTCGTCGTTGAGCCAGGTGCCGTAGTCCTGGTGCCACTGCCAGACGTCGCCGTCGAAGGCCTGCTTGCCGTTGATCTTGAACTGGTGCATGTAGAGCTTCTCGCCGAAGAGCTGCTCCACCGGCCCGACCATGCGCGGGTGTCTCGCAAGGCGCGCGAAGGGCGCGCTGTACAGATGGGCCGCGAAGTTGGTGCGCACCGCGCGGCTGCCCTTCTCGCGGATGTTCTCCGGCCGCTCCATCGCGTAGAGGCGCGGCACCTCGTCGGTGAGCACCTTGGTTTCCTCGGGCGTGAAGCGGCCGGGGAAGAAGAGGTAGCCCTCGCGGTCGAAGCGCTCGAGCTGTTCCGGGGTCAGTTCCATGTCGTCTCCTCAGCGGGGGGGGCCTGGCGGTCGGGGAGGCTCAGGCCGAGCGCCGGGGGGCGTCCCCGACGGTGGAGGCGAGGCGCTCGCGCAGCGTGCGCGAGGCCTCCGAGGCATGGGCGGCGGCCAGCGCGCGGGCGCGCGGCGCGTCGCCCTCGGCCACCGCCTGCAGGATCGCCTCGTGCTCGCGCCAGACGGCCGCGCGCGTGCCGAAGGAACTGAGCACGACGCCCATGAAGCGGCGCAGGTGCTGCCAGTGCAGCGCGAGCGTCGGCTCGATCAGCGGGTTGCCGCAGCAGCGGTAGAGCCAGCGGTGGAAGGCGAAGTCGGCGTCGATCGCGCGGGCGAGGGCGGCAGGGTCGGGTGGCGCGGTCGCGGGGCCGGCGACCAGGGCCTGGCCCTCGGACACCAGGCGACGCCCCTCGCGCACCGCCTCGGCGCGCGGGCCGTCGGCGAGCCCCGCCGCCAGCGCGGCCGCCAGGCCGTCGAGTTCGGCGCGGATCTGATAGACGCGCTCGAGCGCGTCGAGGTCGAGCGGCGCGACTTGCACGCCCTTGCGCCCCGCATCGACCAGGAAGCCCTCGCGGCGCAGCCGCCCCATCGCCTGCAGCACCGGCTGGCGCGAGACGCCCAGCTCGGCGGCCAGCGCTTCCTGGGTCACGCGTTCGCCGGCGGCGAGGCTGCCGAGGCAGATGGCCTCCAGCAGGCTGTCGTAGGCCTGCTGGGCGAGATCGGGTTGAAGGCGGAGCGGGTTCATCGGTGTTCCGTATACAGAATATGTTCCGACCTGCGCTTGCCCATGCGTGGAAACCCCGCGGCAGGCAGCGCGCCAGGGGGGCCCGCTCGATCCACTAAAATGAATGAGAACAATTACCGTTCCCTGAGCCTCTTTCCCTGACCGCCGAGGACCGACACCGCCGCGGTGTCCTGCCCGGTCGAACGCCCCGAGTTCCATGCCGGCCCTCGATCCCTCCGCCGAAGGCGACATCGCCGCCCTCTACCTCGAACACCACGGCTGGCTGCAGGGCTGGCTGGGCCGGCGCCTGGGCAGCCGTGCCGATGCAGCCGACCTCGTGCAGGACACCTTCGTGCGCGTGCTCGGCAAGGCCTCCGAACTGGCCGCGTTGCGCGAGCCGCGCGCCTGGCTGACGACGATCGCCCACGGCCTGGCGGTCGACCACCTGCGACGCCAGTTCCTCGAGCGGGCGTTCGCCGAGGCGCTGGCCGCCTGGCCTGCGGCCGAGGTGCCGTCGCCCGAGACGCGCCTGCTGATGCTCGACACGCTGTTGCAGGTCGACCGCGCCCTCGACGGGCTGAAGCCGCCCGTCCGTGCGGCCTTTCTCATGTCGCGCCTCGAAGGCCTGACCTACCCGGAGATCGCCGGTCACCTGGGCGTCTGTCTGAGTTCGGTCGAGAAGTACATGGCCACGGCGATCCGCCACTGCCTGCGCCTGCGCGCCCCGTGAGCGCCGACACCGAAGGCGTGCTCGAGCGCGCGATCGCCTGGTCGGTGCGGCTGCAGTCCGGCCAGGCCAGCGCCGACGAACGCCGGGCCTGGGCGCGCTGGCGTCACGCCGACCCGGCGCACGAGGCGGCCTGGCAGCAGGTCGAGTCGGCCCAGCAACTCGCGCTCGGCGAGCGGCCGGCGGCCGAGGGGCGGCTGCTCTCGCAGGCGCTGCAGCACGCCGAAGCCTCGCGCGCCAGCGGTCGCCGCCGCGCGCTCCGCGGCCTGGGCGTCGGCGCCGCGGGCGCACTCCTCGGCGCCGCGGTGCTGCGCCTGGCGCCGCCCCGCGTCGACGCGCAGCACGCCACCGCCGTCGGCGAGCGGCGCCGCGTCGTGCTGGCCGACGGCAGCGAGCTGATGTTGAACACCGACTCGGCGGTGACGGTGGCGTTCTCCTGGCTCGAGCGCCACCTCTCGCTGGCGCGCGGCGAGCTCTTCCTGCGCACCGGGCCCGATGCCGACGCCGCGTTCGGGCCGCGCCCGCTGGTGGTCGACACGCCGATCGCGCGCCTCGAGGCCCTGGGCACGCGCTTCGGCGTGCGCCTGGGCGCCGACGATCTGCAGCTGGTGGTCCGCGAGGGGCGGGTGAGGGTGCGGCCGGCGCCTCGGACGGACGGCGCGTCGGGTGCGGACACCGCGGCCATCGTCGGCGCGGGCGAAACCTGGCGGGTGTCGCTCCACGAGGGCGCGCAGCCGCGCCGCGGCGAATCCGGCCTGGCGCCGGACGGGTGGACCGAAGGCGCGCTCGTCGCCAGGCGCATGCGCCTCGAAGCACTGGTCGCCGAGCTCGCCCGCTATCGCCGCCTGCCGCTGCGCTGCGCGGCCGAGGTGGCCGAACTGCGCGTCTCGGGCGTGTTTCAGCTCGGCGGCACCGATCCGGTGCGGCGTGCGCTCGACACCCTGGTGCACACGCTCCCGATCCGGGTGCAGGCGGGGGACGACGGCGAATGGCTCGTGGCGGCCGCGCGCCGCAGGTGACGCCGCGGGCTTCGCAGGCGTTCGCTCTCTTCGGTCGCGGGGTTTACGGGTTTCGCGCCGGGCGTTCGGCAGAGCCACCGAACGCCTTTCCCGCATCCCGTCCCCGGACCCTCGAAAGCCCCGCCACATGCCACCCGTTCGCTCCCCGCGCGCCGCGCGCCCGGCCGCCCGACCCGCAGACCCCATCGCCTTCCGCCCGGTTTCCGTCCACCCCGGCACCCGGACGGCCCGCCCCGCCATGTCCGCCAACGCGCTGAGGCCGCGGCCGCAGGCCCTCGCGATCCTGCTGCTCGGGGGGGCGCTGGGATTCGTCGTGCCGGGGCCGGCGGCGCAGGCGCAGGCCGTCGAGGCCGCTCAGCGCGTCGCCTTCGACCTGCCGGCCGGCAGCCTGGAGGACGCCCTCAATGCCCTGGCCCGCCAGGCAGGCGTGACCCTGTCGGTCGACCCGGCGCTGCTGCGTGACCGGCGCGTGCCGGCGCTGTCCGGCAGCCACACCGTCGAGGACGCGTTCGCTGCGTTGCTGCAGGGCAGCGGCCTGGGCGCGGTGCGCCAGCAGCAGGGCGGCTACGTGGTGCGCCCGGTCGCGCGCCCGGGGGATTCGGCGCCGGCGCAGGCCTCGACGCTGCCGGCCGTCCGCGTCACGGCCTCGGCGCCGCTGGAGGCGACCACCGAGGGCACGCAGTCGTACACCACCGGCGAGTCCGCCACCGCGACGCGGCTGCAGCTGTCGCTGCGCGAGACGCCGCAGTCGGTCAGCGTGATCACGCGCCAGCGCATCGAGGACCAGGGCCTGACCCAGCTGTCGGACGTGGTCGCGCAGACCACCGGCCTGGTGATGAGCGCCAGCGGCAATACCGGCACCGACAGCTCGCCGATCTACTCGCGCGGGTTCTCGGTCAACACCTACATGGTCGACGGCGTGCGCCAGATCAACAGCTACGCCGGCATCTTCCAGAGCAACGACATGGCGATGTTCGACCGGGTCGAGATCGTGCGCGGCGCGACCGGCCTGATGAACGGCGTCGGCTCGCCCGGCGGCGCGATCAACCTCGTGCGCAAGCGGCCGACGCGGCAGTTCCAGGGCTCGGCGCGCGCCGAACTGGGCTCGTGGGACTACGTCCGCCTGGAAGGCGACGTCTCGTCGCCGCTCGACGCCGAGGGCCGGGTGCGCGGCCGGCTGGTCGTCGCGTCGCAGGGCAATCGCAGCTACATCGACCGCCTGCACGAGGAGCGCGCGGTGCTCTTCGGCACGCTCGAGGCGGACCTCACGCCCGACACGCTGCTGCGCGGCGGCTGGTCCTGGCAGTACCACGACGCCACCGGGCACGCGCGCGGCGGCCTGCCGGCCTACAACGCCGACGGCTCGCGCGCGATCTGGTCGCGTTCCGACTCCGCGGCCGCCTCCTGGGCCTACTCGTCGCGGCGCTACTCGACGCTGTTCGCGGCGCTCGAGCACCGGCTGTCGCAGGACTGGCGGCTGCACGCGACGCTGACGCGGGCGAACAACTTCTTCGACGAGCAGCTCGGCTACGCCTCGGGCGGCAACCCGGACCCGGCCACCGGCGGCGGCGTCGCCATCTGGGCCGGCCGCTGGACTGCCAAGCCGGTCCAGGACACGCTGGATGTCTACGTCTCCGGCACCTTCGATCTCTTCGGCCGCAAGCACGACCTGGTGCTGGGCGCGCTCGCCTCGCGTTCGCGCCACGACTCGCCCTCGTACAACCTGTGGTGGCACGACGGCTGGGACCGCTTCATCCCCGACATCTACATCTGGGACGGCCGCACGCCGGACGCCCCGTTCAACCCGCCGAACGGGCGCTACAGCGAGGACGAGCGCCTGAAGAGCGCCTATGCGTCGCTGCGCCTGCGCGCCACCGACGCCCTGTCGGTGATCCTCGGCGCGCGCGTCAGCGACTGGAGCCGCCGCGAGATCAGCACCAGCTTCGCGACGGCCACCTCGCCCGCGTCGCGCACCGACACGAAGCGGCAGGAGACCGGCGAGGTGACGCCCTATGCGGGCCTGGTCTTCGACTTCAGCCGCGACTGGTCCGCCTACGCCAGCTATACCAGCATCTTCCAGTCGCAGAGCGCCCGCCAGCTCGACGGTCGCTACCTCGACCCCCAGGTGGGCAGCAGCCAGGAGGTCGGCATCAAGGGCGCCCTCTTCGACGGGCGGCTCAACGTCTCGGCGGCGGCCTACCGGGTGCGGCAAGACAACCTGGCGGTGGCGATCCCCGACGTCTTCCTGCCCGACGGCTCGGCGGCCTACCGCGCCGAGTCGGGCACGCGCACCACCGGCTACGAGGCCGAGCTGAGCGGCGAGCTCGCCCCGGGCTGGCAGCTGACGGCCGGCTACAACCACAACCGCCCGCGCGACCGCTTCGGCGAGCGCCTCTCGACCAATGTGCCGTCGAGCACGGCCAAGCTGTTCACGACCTGGCGCCTCGACGCGCTGGCGCACGGCGCGCTCGTCGGCGGCGGCGTGCGCTGGCAGAGCGACATCTATAGCGACAACCTGGGCCCGGCGCAGGCGCGCTTCGTCCAGCCCTCGTACGCCGTGGTCGACCTCGTGGCGCGCTACCCGATGAGCGCCTCGGTCACGGCCGGGTTCAACGTCTACAACGCGCTCGACAAGTCCTACTACGCAACCACCGGCAACAGCTACTACGGCGCGCCGCGTCACTTCCGGGTGTCGCTCGAGGCCCGGTTCTGAGCCGGCGCGACGGCCTCAAGTGCGCAGCACGCGGATCGCCTCCGACACCACGGCCGCCTGCTGGTTGAGCGCGCCGGCCGAGGCCGACAGCTCCTCGACCATCGCCGCGTTCTGCTGGGTCAGTCCGTCGAGCTGGGCGACCGCCTGGTTCACCTGGCCGATGCCCGAGGCCTGCTCGCCCGAGGCGTGGCTGATCTCGGCCACCAGCGAGCGCAGCAGGCGGATCGACTCGAGCGTCTCCTGCACCGTGCGGCCGGTGGCGGCGACCAGCTCGCTGCCGCCGTCGACCTGCTTGGCCGAGTCCTGGATCAGGGTCTTCACCTCGCGCGCCGCGGCGCTGGTGCGCGCGGCCAGCGCCCGCACCTCGGAGGCGACGACCGCGAAGCCGCGGCCGGCGTCGCCGGCCCGGGCCGATTCGACCGCGGCGTTGAGCGCCAGCATGTTGGTCTGGAACGAGATCGCGTCGATGACCTGGATGATGTCGCCGATGCGGTCCGAGGCGTTGCGGATCTCGCCCATGCGCGTGACCACCGCCGCCACCGCCTCGCCGCCCGACTCGGCGGCCTTCGTCGCCCGCTCGGCCAGTTCGTTGGCCTGGCGCGCGGACTCGGCGTTCGACTGGATCGTGCCGGTGATCTGCTCGAGCGCCGACGCCGTCTGCTGGAGGTTGCCGGCCTGGGCCTCGGTGCGCTGGCTGAGGTCGCGGCTGCCGCTGGCGATCTCCCGCGCGGCGTCGTTGATGCCGTCGACCTGGGTGCGCACGTCGCCGACGATCGCCTGCAGGTTGACGTTGAGCTGGCCCAGCCCGCGCTGGATGCGGGCGAGGTCGTCGTCGCCCTCGACCGAGCTGCGTTCCTGCAGGTCGCCGGCCGCCATGCGGTTGCTGACCATCACCGCCTGCTGAAGCGGCTGCACGGTGCCGACGTGCAGCCACCAGGCGGCCAGGCCGCCGAGCAGCACCGACGCCACCACCGGCAGCCAGATGCCGGCGACGCCGGCCAGGCCGAAGCCGAGGCCCGCCGATACCCCGGCCAGCATCACGCTGGAGAGCACGATCTTGGCCGTCATGCCCCAGCGCAGCAGGCCCCGCAGGCGCCCGAGCGGCGTGGCGCGCTTCAGCTGGCCGCGCTGCAGGGTCGTCGTCACGCTGCCGCGGGCCAGCTCCTCGCGCATCGTCGCGTAGAGGGCCTCGGCCGCCGCCACCTGCTCGCGCGTCGGCGGCACGCGCACCGACATGTAGCCGACGGTCTCGCCCTTGTCGACCAGCGGCGTCACGTTGGCGACGACCCAGTAGTGGTCGCCGTTCTTGCGCCGGTTCTTCACCATCGCCGACCAGGGCTGGCCGGAGCGGATCGTCGCCCACATGTCGCGGAAGGCCTCCGGCGGCATGTCGGGGTGACGGATCATGTTGTGTGGCTGGCCGAGCAGCTCCTCGCGGGTGTACCCGCTGACCTCGATGAACGAGGGGTTGCAGTAGGTGATGCGGCTCTTGAGGTCGGTCGTCGAGACGAGTCGCTGGCCGGCGGGAACGAGGTACTCACGCTGGGTGACAGGGCCGGAGGTGCGCATGGAACGGGCGTCGCGATCGGACGTGTGAAGCTGACCGAGCGGTTATCGGTGCCCGTCGCATCACGTTGACCGTTGCTGCCCTGTGGACAGGGCTGTCCCCGGACGCGCCGGCCAAGCGCGTGTCGCCCTTCACAGACCCGGGGCAAACATGGCCAGCCGTCAGTTTTCCGAAGGCGGGGGTCCTCCCGCCGTGCCGGCGCGCCTCAGCCGGTGTTGCGCAGCCCCGCCGCGACGCCGTTGATCGAGATGTGGATGCCGCGCTGCACCCGCTCGTTCGTCTCGCCGGGGCGCATCGCCCGGTAGCGGCGCATCAGCTCGACCTGCAGGTGGTTCAGCGGGTCGAGATAGGGCAGCCGGTGCTCGAGCGAGCGCGCGAGCGAGGGGTTGGACGCCAGCCGGCGCGGCTCGCCGGTGACGAGCGCGAGCGCCTCGTGCGCCTTCTGCCACTCGGCCTCGATCGCCGCGAAGATGCGGCGGCCGAGCTTGCGGTCCTCGACCAGCTCGACATAGCGCGCCGCGATCGCCGGATCGCTCTTGGCCAGCACCATGTCGAGGTTGGACATCAGCGTGCGGAAGAACGGCCACTGCTTGTTCATCCGCTGCAGCAGCGCCAGGCGCGTCTTGCGCGTCGCCGGGTCCGTCGTCAGGTAGGTCTCGATGCCGCTGCCGAAGCCGGCCCAGCCCGGCAGCGCGACCCGGCACTGGCCCCAGCTGAAGCCCCAGGGGATCGCGCGCAGGTCCTCGATGCGGCGCGTCGCCTTGCGCGAGGCCGGGCGCGAGCCGATGTTGAGCTCGGCGATCTCGCGGATCGGCGTTGCCTCGAAGAAGTAGTCGGTGAAGCCCGGCGTCTCGTAGACCAGCTTGCGGTAGGCGGCCATGCTCGCCTCGCTGATCGCGGCCGCCGCTTCGAGGAAGCTCTTCGGCGCGTCCTTGGTCGGCGAGAGCAGCGTCGCCTCGAGCGTCGCGGCGACCAGGGTCTCGAGGTTGCGGCGGCCGATCTCGGGGTTGGCGTACTTCGAGGCGATGACCTCGCCCTGCTCGGTCAGGCGGATCTGCCCGTTCACCGTGCCCGGCGGCTGGGCCAGGATCGCCTGGTAGCTCGGGCCGCCGCCGCGGCCGACCGTGCCGCCGCGGCCGTGGAACAGGCGCAGCGTGAGGCCGTGGCTCTGCCGGAGTTCGCCGAACAGCTGCACCAGCGCCAGCTCGGCGTCGTAGAGCTCCCAGTTGCTGGTGAAGAAGCCGCCGTCCTTGTTGCTGTCGCTGTAGCCGAGCATGATGTCCTGCTCGGCGCCCGAGCGCTGCACCAGGTCGGCGATGCCCGGCAACGCGAAGTAGGCGCGCATGATCGGCGCCGCGTTGCGCAGGTCGCCGATGGTCTCGAACAGCGGCACCACGATCAGGTCGTTCACCGCCGCGCCGTCGCCTTCGCCGTCGAGCGTGCCACGCAGCAGGCCGACCTCCTTCTGCAGCAGCAGCACTTCCAGCAGGTCGCTCACGTCCTCGGTGTGCGAAATGATGTAGTGGCGCAGCGCCTCGCGGCCGTAGAGGCGCAGCATCTCGACCGCCGCCTCGAAGATCGCCAGCTCGTGCAGCGTGTGCTCCGAGTACTTCGCGCCGCGCACGCGCAGCGGCCGCGCGTCGTTCAGCAGGCGCAGCAGCAGTTCGCGGCGCGCGGTCTCGTCGAGGCCGCTGTAGTCGTCCTCGAGGCGGGCGGCCTGCAGCAGCTCGGCGATCACCGCCTCGTGCTTGTCCGAGCTCTGGCGCAGGTCGACCGTGGCGAGGTGGAAGCCGAAGACCTGCACCGCGCGCATCAGCGGCGCCAGGCGGATGCCGATCAGCGGCTGCGCGTGGTGCGAGCGCAGCGAGGTCTCGATCGTCTTCAGGTCGGCCAGCAGCTGGCCCGCGTCGACGTAGGGGTTCTGCGGCTGGGCCGCGTGGCGCAGCGCCTCGGTGCCGGTGAGCACGCGCAGCGTCGCGGCCAGTCGTGCGTACATGCCGATCAGCGCGCGGCGGTAGGGCTCGTCCTCGCGGTGCGCGCCGTGGTCGGGCGAGCCGTCGGCCAGCGCGCGCATCTCGGGCGTCACCGGCGCCAGCAGCGCGGAGATCGACAGCTCGGCGCCCAGCTCGTGCAGCTCGACCAGGTAGAAGCGCAGCACCGTCTCGCACTGGCGTGCGAGCGCCATGTTGAGCGTCTCGGCGCTGACGTTGGGGTTGCCGTCGCGGTCGCCGCCGATCCAGTTGCCCATGCGGAAGAAGGGCGCGATCGGGTGGCCGGGCAGCAGCAGCTCGAGCTCGCGGTAGACGCGCGGGATCTCGCGCAGGAAGGTGCTGCGGTAGTACGACAGCGCGTTCTCGATCTCGTCGCCGACGCTGAGCTTGGTGTAACGCAGCATCCGCGTCTGCCACAGCTGCGTCACGCGGGCGCGCAACAGGGCCTCGTTCTCGGCCCGCTCGCGATCGGTCACCAGGCTGTCGCGCCGCTCCATCAGGCCGGCGATCGCGCGCTCGGCGTCGAGGATGCTCTTGCGCTGCACTTCCGTCGGGTGCGCGGTGAGCACCGGCGAGACGAAGGCGTGCGAGAGCGTGCGCGCGATGTCGACGGCGCGGATGTCGTGCTCGGCCAGCCGCTCCATCGTCATCGCCAGCGAGCCTTCCTGCAGGTGGCCCTGGCGCTCGTGATGCTCGCGGCGGCGCACGTGGTGCCGGTCCTCGGCGATGTTGGCCAGGTGGCTGAAGTAGCTGAAGGCGCGGATCACGCTGACCGTCTGGTCGGACGACAGGTTCTTCAGCAGGCGGTCGAGGGCCTTGCCGGCGCCGGCGTCCTGCTTGAGGCGGTAGGCGACCGAGAGCTGGCGGATGCGCTCGACCAGCTCGTAGCCCTCGCGGCCCTCCTGCTCGCGGATCACGTCGCCGAGGATGCGGCCGAGCAGGCGGATGTCCTCGACCAGCGGGCGGTTCTTCTCGGCGGCGTCGCCGCCGTCGGCAAGGCGGGTGGGGCGGCGGGCGGCAGGGGTTTCGCGGGCCATCGTCTTGTGCTTTCGGCAGCGGCGTTTGAGGGAAACATCATCGCAGCGTCGGCACGCGGCGGTGGGGCAGGTCGGAGAGCAAGACTCGCGCCCAGGCGCGGCGCGGCAAGGCGCACGCCGCCGTCGCCGCGAACCCGGGCCCGGCGGCGCCGCTGCCGAGGTCGACTAGCATCGCCGCCATGTCTGCACACCCACCCGCGCCGCCGCTGCGCATCGCCACGCGCGAGAGCCGCCTCGCCCTCTGGCAGGCCGAGCACGTGCGCGAGCTGCTCGCGGCGCAGTGCGGCCTGCAGGCCGAGCTGCTCGGCATGACCACGCGCGGCGACCAGATCCTCGACCGCAGCCTGTCGAAAGTCGGCGGCAAGGGGCTCTTCGTCAAGGAGCTCGAGACCGCGCTCGAGGCCGGCGAGGCCGAGCTCGCGGTGCATTCGCTGAAAGACGTGCCGATGGACCTGCCGCCCGGCTTCGCGCTGGCGGCGGTGCTCGAGCGCGAAGACCCGCGCGACGCCTTCGTCTCCAACCGCCACGACGCGCTCGAGGCCCTGCCGCTGGGTGCGCGGGTCGGCACCTCGAGCCTGCGGCGCGTCGCGCAGCTGCTTGCGCTGCGGCCGGACCTGCAGATCGAGCCGCTGCGTGGCAACCTCGATACACGGCTGCGCAAACTGGACGAAGGCGGCTTCGACGCCATCGTGCTGGCGGCGGCGGGGCTGATGCGCCTGGGCCTCGCGTCGCGCATCCGCACCCGCTTCGACGCGGCGCAGATGCTGCCGTGCGCAGGGCAGGGTGCGCTGGGCATCGAGATCCGCGCCGACCGCGGCGCGCTGGCCGCGAGCCTCGCCCGGCTGGCGCACGCGCCGACCGCGCTCGCGACCGCAGCCGAGCGCGCCGTCTCGCGCAGCCTCGGCGGCAGCTGCAGCGTGCCGCTGGCCGCGTACGCGGTCTGGGACGGCGCCGAACTGCGGCTCGACGCGGTGCTCGGACACGGCCTGCAGCCGCAGGCGCCGCTGTTGCGCGCGCAGTGCACCGCGCCGGTGGCCGACGAGGCCGCCGCCTGCCGGCTCGGCGAGCGCGCGGCCGTGCAGCTGCGCGAGGCCGGTGCCGAGGGCTACCTGGCCTGAAGCCGCGCGAGCAGCGGATGCGCGGCGCCATGCCTTCCGAGCCTTGCCTGGCCGCGGCCTTCGCGGCGGCCTGCGCTGGGGTTTCCGCCGACCGGGCCGGCTGCGGCGGGCGCTGCGCTGCCGCAGGGCGGGGCAGGGACTGCATGCGTCGTGTCCGGGGCGCGCCAGCGGCGGTTCGATGCGCGTGATCGTCACCCGCCCCGCCGCGCAGGCGCAGGACTGGCTGCAGCGCCTGCGCGAGGCGGGCATCGACGCCTGCGCGCTGCCGTTGGTCGACGTCGACGCGCCGGTGGACCCGGCACCGCTGCAGGCGGCATGGCGCGGCCTGTCACAGCGGCAGCTCGCGATGTTCGTCAGCCCGAACGCGGTCGAGCACTTCTTCGCGGCCCGGCCGCCGGGGGTCGAGTGGCCGCAGCGGGCAGGGGCCGCCGACCCGGACGACCCGGCCGCGCAGCCGCAGCCGGTGCTCGCTGCCGCTCCCGGCCCCGGCACCGCCGCCGCGCTGCACGCCCGGGGCGTGCCGCCGGCCTGCATCGTCGCGCCGCCGGCGGATGCGGCGAGCTTCGACTCCGAGGCACTCTGGGCCGTGATCGGCGCGCGCGACTGGCGTGGCGCCGGGGTGCTGCTGGTGCGCGGCGATGGCGGTCGCGACTGGCTCGCCAGCCGTCTGCGCGAGGCCGGCGCGCAGGTCGAGGTGCTCGCCGCCTACCGGCGCAAGGCACCGTCGCCCGACGCGGCGGCGCGCGCGCTGCTCGACGAGGCGCTGGCCGACCCGGCCGCGCACCTGTGGTGGTTCAGCAGCTCGCAGGCGATCGACCACCTGGCCGCGCTCGCGCCGCCGGGGCAGGACTGGTCGAGGGCGCAGGCGCTGGTGACCCACCCGCGCATCGGCGAGCGCGCGCGGCGCCTGGGCCTCGGCCGCGTGCTGGAGGCGCGGCCGCTTGCCGACGAGGTCCTGGCCGTCATCGGACGGTCGATAGAATCGCCGCTCCGGTGAGCCCGCACCGCGGTCTCGCCGACGGCCCCGCAGTTGCGGCCGTGCCTCGGCGCCCGCCGACCTACGACCCCAGCCCGTGAGCGATCCCCAGACCCCCACGCCCCCCCCGCCCCGCGGCGAGGCCCCTGCATCGCGCCTGGCAGGGCCGCCGCCGGCGCGCGCCGGTGGCCCGGCCGGCTCGGGCGGTCGCTACCTGGCCACGCTGGCCTGCCTGATCGGTCTCGTCGCGGCCGTGCTCGCCGCGGCGGCGCTGTGGACGGCGCGCGGTGCGCAGCAGCGTCTGCAGGGCTTCGAGCCCGAGATCGTGCGCCGCCAGCAGCAGAGCGAGACCCTCGCCGGCGAGGCGCGCGCGCTGGCCAAGCAGGCGCAGGACGGCGCCCTCGATGCGGCGGCCAAGGTCTCGCTGGTCGAGGCGCGCGTGGCCGATGTCGCGGTGCAGCGGGGCCAGCTCGACGAGCTGATCCAGTCGCTCTCGCGCTCGCGCGACGAGAGCGTGCTGACCGACGTCGAGTCGGCGATCCGCATGGCGACGCAGCAGTCGTCGATCATGGGCAGCGCGGCGCCGCTGGTCGCGACCCTGCAGCAGGCCGACGAACGGCTGGCCCGCTACAGCGAGCCGAGGCTCGACGTGCTGCGGCGCGCGATCGCAAGCGACATCGAACGCCTGCGCGGTGTCGGCGCGGTCGACGTCTCGCTGCTCAACGTGCGCCTCGACGAGGCGGTGCGCATGATCGACGGCCTGCCGCTCGTCTCGCAGGCGGCGCGTGGGCGTGAAGGCAGGCCCGCGCCCGGCAGTCCGGCCAGCGAAGTGGCCGTGGCGCCGCCGCATGGATCCGCGGACGAAGCGGCTTCCGCCGCGCTCGCCGCCTCGGCGGTCGAGGCCGAGGCCGCGCAGGCGGCTGCCTCCGCAGCGCCGGCCGGCAGCGGCTGGGGCTGGGGCCAGGTCACCGCGCTCGCCGAGCGCTGGGGCGCGGCGGTCTGGGGCGAGTTCCGCTCGCTGCTGCGCGTGAGCCGCATCGACAACCCCGAGGCGATGCTGGTCGCGCCCGAGGAGGGCTACTTCCTGCGCGAGAACCTGAAGCTGCGCCTGCTCAACGCCCGGCTCGCCGTGCTGAGCCGCCAGTTCGAGTCGGCCCAGTCCGACCTGCAGATCGCGCAGGCCTCGCTCGACCGCTATTTCGACCGCAGCTCGCGCAAGGTGGCCGTCGTCGGCGAGCTGCTGCGCGAAGTGGCGCTTCAGGCACGCGAGACGACCCTGCCGCGCCCCGACCAGACGTTGTCGGTGCTCGCCAGCCTGAGCGCGACGGGCGCGGGGCGATGACGGGGCCCGCCGCGTGAGCACGGTCATCTGGTTCGTGCTGCTGTTCGTGCTCGCGGTCGTCGCCGCCGCGACGATCGGCAGCAACGACGGTCTGGTCAGCGTGTTCTTCGGCGACTGGCGCATGGACCTGTCGCTCAACTTCTTCATCGTCGCGCTGATCGCCTCGTGCTTCGTGCTGATCGCGCTGATCCAGGCGATCAACTCGCTGATCGGCCTGCCGCGGCGCGCGCGCGAATGGCGCGTGGCGCAGCGCGACCGCTCGGCACAGGGCGCCCTGCGCGAGGCGCTCGGCCAGTACTTCGCCGGGCGCTACAGCCGCGCCCAGCGCGCGGCGCAGCGGGCGTTGGCGATCCAGGCCGACACGCCCGAGCTGCCGCAGGACAACGACTTCACCGCGCTTGGCCATCTGCTCGCCGCGGGCAGCGCGCACCGGCTGCAGGACCGCACGCGGCGCGACGAGGAGCTCGGCCGCGCCTTCGAGCTCTCGCAGCGCAGCGCATCGGCCCGTCAGGCGGCCGAGGGCGGACGCCTGCTGGCAGCCGAATGGGCGCTCGAAGACCGGGATGCGGAACGCGCGCTCGGCCTGCTCGCCGAGCTGCCGCCGGGCGTCGCGCGGCGCACCCAGGCGCTGCGCCTGCGGCTGCAGGCCGCGCGCCTGGGCCAGCAGCCGCTCGAAGCCCTGAAGACCGCGCGCCTGCTCGCCAAGCACCAGGGTTTCTCGCAGGCGGCGGCACAGGGCCTGCTGCGCGCGCTGGCTTTCGAGTCGCTCGACACCGCGCGCGATGCCGAGCAACTGCGCCGCGTGTGGGGCCAGTTCGAGCTCGGCGAGTGGCGCGACCCGATCATCGCCGCGCGTGCGTCCACGACGATGGCGGGCTTCGGTGCCCACGAGGACGCGCGCGCCAGCCTGCGCCCGTTCTGGGACGACCTGGCCGGCCTCTCGCGCGATGACCGCGCGGTGCTCGCGCTCGCGCTGGTGCCGGCACTGCCGGGCATCGGCGCCGAATGGTTGCCGCCGCTCGAAGGCGCGGTCCTGGCCTATCCGCGCGAGCCCGCGATCGCCTATGCGGTCGGCGCCGCGCTGATCGAGCGCCAGCTCTGGGGCAAGGCCCGGCGGCTGCTCGAGCAGGCGGCCGCCGATGCCAGCCTCGACGTGGCGGTGCGCCGCCGCGCCTGGCTGCAGCTGGCGACGATCGCCGAGCAGGAAGGCGATGCGGCACGGGCGGCGCAGTGCATCGAGCGCGCGGCGCGGCTGACCTGAAAGGTCGTCGCTTCTTGGTTCGCGTGACCAGGCGGCCGCGGTTTGAATCCTGAAGGGACAGGCTTACGCCCCGCCTCCTTCGCAAGACTCCCCGGCGGTCGGATATGGGTCCAAACCTGCCTTGGCTCGCCACGCGGTGCAAGGCCGCCGGCTATCTCGGTGTCGCTCTCGGCCCCACGGGAGACGGACTCGTCGGGCAAACCCCGCGCCGCTGTCAACGGTCACTAGGGGTTTGCCATCATCGTTCCGAAGTCTTTTTGGAAGCGCTCCGTTACAACGCTTCGTTTACTAGCGGCGCATTCAAAACGGAGACATGCATGCGCAAATTGAGCGTCCTGATTGGGACTTTACTGGCCAGCCTCGCGTCGGCGTGTGGAGGTGGAGGCAACGACAACCCGCCGCCCCAGTATGAAGTGGCGACATTCACAGCGCCACAGAGTTCGGCTGCGGAGAACAATGGATATGGCCTATCCTTCGTTCAGTTCACTGAACAGACGCTCCGCCAGGTGGCACATTTTTCGGTCGGCGGAGACTCCCTCAAAATCCAGTTCTCGAACGAGTTCGGGACGGCCCCGTTGACGCTGGACAAGGTCCACGTCGCAAACTCGATGGGGGCGGGTGGAATCGACCCGGCCACCGACAAGGCGGTCACGTTCTCGGGGCAGCCTTCGGTCACGATTCCTGCCGGCGGTGTGGTCTACAGTGACTACATCGACTATCCGACCAGACCGCTGGCGGACGTGGCGGTAAGCATCTACATGAAGAACGCCGCGGTCGGGAACAGTCGGCTGCTCGCTGGCAACACGGTTTACGTGGGGTCGGGAGACCTGGTTTCCTCCGCGGGAATGCCGTCCGCGAAGACGTCGACCAGCGAGTACTTCATGTCGCAGGTGGTCGTTCGCCGGGCAAACAAGGTCAATGTCGTGGTCGCCATCGGCGACTCGATTACCGAGGGTGGCGCCACGTCCACCCCCGATTCCAGCAACGACTGGCCGTCTCAGCTTTCAAAATTCGCCAACGCGAAGTTTGACCTGGCGGTGGTCAACCAGGGGATCGGTGGCAACAGATGGCTGACCAACGTATTGGGTCCATGCGGCCTATGCCGAATCGATCGCGACGTCCTGGGCGTGCCAGGCGTGACCCATGTGTTCATGGCCATGGGCGTGAACGATATCGGAGCCGGTTACGTGTTCGCCTCGTTGCTTCGCGACCCCAAGCAGATTGTCACCGCGGCCCAGCTCACCGCCGGCATCCAGGCGGCCATTGACAAGGTGAAGGCAAAGGGTATCAAGGTATACGTGGGGACTATCGGTCCCTTCAAGGGAACGGACTTGTACACGAGCGGGCAGCCGAATGAGATTCCCTTTGGCGGCACGACGCCATACAACGGCGAGGCGATTCGCCAGGAGGTCAACGCATTCATCCGGGCGAACACGACGATCGACGGCGTGCTGGACGTGGACAAGATCCTGCAAGACCCGGCCGACCCGCTACGCGTGCGTCCCGCCTGGACTGCTGACGGTCTTCACCCCAATGACGTCGGGTACACGCACATCGCTCAGTCTATTGACCTGAGCAAGCTTCGATAGGTATGGGGACTGGGCCCCGCTTCGCCTCTTGAGCAGGCATGGCCCGTCGGGCCATGTCCTGCGCGGGCGTTCGTATGCCGTGAACGCATCGTCCCGGTGCGTCACGAAACTCCGTGGGGGTCTGGCCCGTGAACTTGCGAAATGTCGTGGCGAAATGCGCGTGGCTCGAGAATCCGAGGTCGTGCGCGATCTGCGTGACTCTCGTTGTCCCTGTCAGCTGGAGCTTTGCGAGTGCGATCCGACGCGAAACCACATAGGCGTGGATCGGCAGCGAGAAGGTCGCTCTGAACAGCCTGGCAAACTCAGTACGGCCGAGACCGGTCAATGAAGCCAGGCCTTCCAGCGTCACCGCGTCGCCGATGTTGAGATCGATGTACTCGGCCACCAGCCTTCGGAGGACGCCGGAGAAGGGCACTCCGCCAGTCTCGGTTGCACGCCGTCCAAGCTCGAACAATCGATCGACGATCGCCGCTGACCGCATCGGCGCGGCCGCCCTTTGGCCTTGACCATCAAGTCCTGCCAGTCCTTCGACCAGACGCTGCAAACGACGATCCTTGAACTGGCAACGAACGGGAAACGGCCCCGGCTCCTCGCGTCCCTGAAGAAGGGCACGCTCAAGGCCAACGGGGATACTCACGGCGACCGCGGGCAACAAGGACGGGCCGCCGAGCACGCTGAAGCGAGTGCCGGCCGGGAAATAGTCGAACGTGTCGGCGCGTACGGTGTATCGATGCTGGCAACGGCCGATCGTCACCACGCAGGTCCGCCCGGGCAGACGATGCAGCAGCAGACGGCTCGTGAGGCGCTGAGCTTCGAGACTGCAGCCTTGCTCGCAACGGAGGTACTCCCAGCGGAGGCTCGCCCATGCGTCCGGTTGGCCGGGCTCGGTACGCGCTGCATCCCGACGATCGGCGACCGCTGCGTTCCAAGCCTCGGTCTCTTCCGCGAGCCGAAGGACGTCGCCCCTCTCGTCCTCGTGCGGCGCCACCGCGATCGCTGTCTCGAACGGCCTCCGGGAACCCGCACCAGTCATGTGTGGAAGAAACCGGTGGGTTGATTCGATCTGTTGCCCGGTCCGAAGGGGCGAGGCAGCGTGGGCAGCCTGCTGCCGATCCAGCGATGCGAACCTCGCCGGAGGCACCCGGTCGCCATCGCCTTGGGGCCGCACACGCGCTGGTCGATGAGGGCAGTGCCTTCGGCATGCATCAGGTCGGCGATGCGCCATAAGCCGAACCGGCGGCACTCGTGCGCGATCTCGGTGATGCGCCGGCTATTCGATCGGTCCGTCCCGGCCCGCGGCGTCGGGTGACGCCAGCGGTCGGGGGCAAGCACCGTCAGCGCACCTGCGCGCCGTCCACTGATCCGTGTGACTTCCAGCATCGCGCAACCGCTTGGCCTCGTTGGCCCCATCCCGCCCCATTTCGTCCGGCGTTTGTAGCATGTGACGGGGGAGGGAAGTCAGCCTCCGTCTCCGTCCTGGCTCGCTCACGCCGGCATGCCGCCGGCTGCAGGGGAGGCCCGGCGCTGTGCGCCTGCGCCGTCAGTCGCCGCCGTGCTGTTGGCCTGCCAGCAGGACGGCGGCCTGCACGCGCGAGCTCAGGTTGAGCTTGCGCAGGATGTGCTGCACGTGGATCTTCACCGTGGTCTCGGCGATGTCCAGCGTGCGCGCGATCTCCTTGTTGCTGGCGCCGCCGGCGATCTGCTCGAGGATCTCCCGCTCGCGCGGCGACAGCAGGTCGAGCGGCCGTGCCGGGGGGGGCGCCGGCGCAGGGCTGGCGGCGTGGGCCTGCAGCGCCTGGAAGGCGCTGATGAGCTTGCCGGTCATCTCGGGGCTGACCGTGGACTCACCGCGCAGCGCGCGCTCGATGGCGGCCACCAGCACGTCGCTGTCCACGGTCTTCAGCAGGTAGCCATGCGCACCCAGCTGCAGCGCGCGGGACAGGGTTTCGCTGTCTTCGCTGATGGTGAGCATCAGCACCCGCGCGCGCGGCGCGGCCTGTTTCAGGCTCTGCAGCACGTCCACGCCCGAGACGCCCGGCAGATGGTGGTCCAGCAGGATCACATCGGGCTGCAGTTCGGCGGCGCGGCGCAAGGCTTCGCCGGCATCGCCGGCCTCGCCCACCACCTGCAGCCGAGGCTGCGCGGCCAGCAGGGCCGTCAGGCCGCGGCGGAACAGCGTGTGGTCGTCGACCACCAGCAGGCGGGCCGAGCGCCTGTGTCCGGGGTCGTGCGCAGGGATCTGCTCAGCCATGGGCGGGCAGCGGCTCGTTCGCTGGGTGCAGCCGCGGGAGGATCAGCGTCACGCGGGTGCCGGTGCCGGGCGCGGAATCGATGTCGAGCCGGGCGCCGATGCCCGCGGCCCGCTCGCGCATGATGCGCAGCCCCACATGGGTTTCGTCGCTGCGGCGCGCCGACTCGTCCATGCCGCAGCCGTCGTCGCGCACCTCGACCACCCACTGCGGCGACTGCTGAACCCGCATCCACACCTGTTGGGCCCGGGCATGCTTGCGCACGTTCGACAGGGCCTCCTGCACCACGTGCAGCACCTGCACCTGCACGTCGGCCGCGAGTGCCATGCCTTCGCCTTCCAGCAGCAGCTGCGCGGGCAGGCCGGTCTGGTGTTCGAACTTGGTCAGCGTGGTGCGCAGCGCCGGCGCGATGTCTTCGGCGTTGGTGCGGGTGCGAAAGTGCAGCAGCAGTTCGCGCACGTCCGACAGGCTTTCGCGGATGCCGGTGTCCAGCTCGGCCAGCGGCCGCTGCACTGCCGCGCCAGCGCCGGCCGGGCTCGCGCCGGGCGGGTCGATCCGGCCGATCTCGTCGCGCAGCAGGCCGGCCTGGATCTTCAGGAACGCGAGGCTCTGGGCGATCGAGTCGTGCAGTTCGCGCGCCAGCAGGCCGCGTTCTTCCGCCACGGCCGCTTCGCGCTGCAGGGCCTCGGCACGCAGTGCTTCCATGGCCCCGGCGAGGTGACTCGCCAGGGCCTCCAGCAGCGCGCGGTCGTCGTCGGCCAGGGCGGTCGGCTTGCGGTAGAAGAGGTCGATCTCGCCCAGCATGCGCTCGTGCAGGCGCACCGGCAGGTTCAGCACGCAGGCGAAGCCGGCCCGCTCGCAGTGGCCGGCATCCACCTGGCCCGGCTGGCGCTGCTGTCGCAACTCGTGCAGCGGGATCATGCGTGTGCGGGCGCTGCGCTGGGGCTGGCCGCAGAAGCAGTCGCCGGTGGGCACGCAGTGTTCGGCCTCGGCCAGTTCGCCCGGCAGCCCGTCCTGGCCCAGCAGCACATAGCGGCGGTTCTGTTCGTCAGACCAGCGCACGGCCACCGCGTCGGCCCCGGCCACGCGCCGGGCCTGCTGCGCGAACCCCTGCGCCAGCGCCTGCAGCGAACCGGCCCGGGCGGCGAAGTCGGCCGCCTCGTACAAGGCCGCCAGCCGGGCGCGCTCGGTCTCGAGGCGCTCGGTCTTCTCCTGCACGCGCCGCTCCAGGCTGCCGTACAAGTCTTCCAGGCGTCCGGCCATGCGGTCGAAACCGCGTGACACGGCACCGAACTCGTCATCGCCTTGCTGGCCGATGCGGGCCGAGAGGTCTCCCGATTCCAGCCGCGCCAGCCCGCTCTGCAAGCGCGACAGCGGGCTGAACACCAGCAGCTGCGCCGCGTACAGCAGGGCGACGGCGGCACCCACGGCCAGCGCCATCATCAGCAGCTGGGCGGTGTTGAGCCAGGTGGTCCAGCGGTCGAGCTGGCGTTCGATGGCGCCGACGAAATGGTCGATCGCGGCGACGAAGCCTTCGGCGTCCTGCGCCAGGCTCTCGGTCGGTACGCCCGCCTGCTGCCAGCGTTCTCGCAGCAGCTGCCAATGGGCCTGCACGGCCTGCAGCGCGGCGCGCGAGTCGGCGTCGCGTGGCACGGCCAGCGGGCGTTCGGGATCGCCGCCGCGCAGCACCTCCAGGCTGTGGTCGAACTGCGCGATCTGCGCGCGCACGCGCTCGCCGTCGCCGGCGGCCAGCGTCTGTGCCAGCCGCCAGGTCTGCATGCGCATGCGGCCGGCGTCGTTGACGGCCGCGGCGCCTCCTTCCAACTGCCAGGTCACCCAAAGCGTCAGGCCCACCGCCGTCAGCGCCAGGGCCAGCAGCAGGCAGCCGATGGCGCCCAGCTTGGTTGCCAGGGGGCGGCGGGGCGCGCGTTCCGTCATGGCCCGCCCCTCAGGCGGCGGGCCAGCGGCCGATGCGCCGGGGGCTGGCCGCAAGCCACCCGAACGGCAGCTCGAAACCTGCGGCGGGGCCGGTGTGCAGGGTCAGCGGGCGGTGCATGGCTGGCTTCGGGACGTTCGCACGGGCTCGGTGTCTCATTGTCGGCCCAAGCCGGGGGGCGGGCATCAAGGCATCAGGACTTCGCGGCATCGGCGCGCCGCCATGAACAGCGTCGCCGGCCGCCTGCGCCTACTGCACCAGCGGCGTTTCGGCGCCGGTGATGTCCACCCCCTGTACCCGCGCCTGCCCCGCCAGGACCTGCAGGTATTGCGACAGCGCGGTGGCGAAACTCTGCTGGCGCAGCGTCTGCAGCACCGACGCACGCACCTGTTCGTAAGGGGGCACGGCGCCGGGCTCGCGCGCCAGCACCTCCACCACGTGCAGGCCGAAGCGGCTGTGCACCAGCCGCGGCAGCACGCCCACCTCGGTCTGGCCGAAGAGGGCGCGGCCGAACTCCGGCGCGCACTCGGCAGCGGTCAGCCAGCCCAGCGCGCCGCCCTGCGCACCGCTGGGGCAGTTGCTGCTGGCCGCGGCCGCGGCCGCGAAGCGATCGCCGTCGGCCTGCTCTTCGGGCGTGGTGCTGCGCACGTCCAGCAGGCAGACTTCGGCGCGCCGGCGCAGTGCGTTCACGTCCACGCCCGGCGTCACCGCGAACAGCACATGGCGCGCTTGCACGCGCTCGCCCACGGCGTAGCGCGCTGCATGCGCGGCATGGTGGCGGCGCCCCGCCTCGTCGCCCGGCTCGGGCAGCTGCAGCGCCTGCGCCAGCAGGCGTTCGATGGCGGTGGCGGCCGCTTCGCTGATGGCGCCTTGCTGCGGCGCGGGGTCATTGGCCGCCAGCAGCCCTTGCGCGATGGCCGCCTGGCGCAGCAGCTCGGTGCAGGCCCGCTGGCGCAACGCCGCGCCGTCCAGCACCTCGGTGGCGTCGGACAGCGGCACGCCATTCACCTCCGGCGGGCTCCAGCCTCGGGTCAGGTCGACAGGGGCCTCGATGCGGGGCAGCGTGACGCCGCCGCCGTCGCCTTGCCCCGCACCGCCGGCGCAAGCGCAGCTGCCGCTGCCACACCCGGCCTTCGGCGCCGTCATGGGGCTGCTCATGGCTGGCTCCCTTGGCCTTGCGGCGCACGATGCACCGGGTCGCGCGACGGCGGCAGGTTCAGGCGGCGCGAGCGCACCAGCTGGTAGGGCCGGAACAGGTAGACCACCGAGGCCAGCCCGCTCCACACGTGCACCAGGCGGCTGAAGGGGAAGAGCAGGAACATCGTCATGCCCAGCACCATGTGCACCTTGAACGGCCAGTCCAGCGCCACCAGGCCGGCGGCGTCGGGGCGCAGCAGCACGATGTTCTGCGCCCACCCGGCCAGGATCAGCATCGCGCTGGCGTCGGTGCGGTGACCCCAGGAGAAGGGCAGCGTCACCAGGCCCAGCACCAGCTGCACCCACAGGATGACGAGGATCGCCAGGTCGGTGCGGTGGCTGGTGAGGCGGATGCGCGGGTCGACGATGCGCCGGTGCAGCAGCAGGCTCAGCCCCACGAAGCACACGAAGCCGGCGATGCCGCCGGAGACGATCGCGAGCAGCTGCTTTTGCGGCGCCGTGATCAGCCAGCCGTACATGAAGTGCGGCGTCAGCAGCCCCACGGTATGGCCGAAGAACAGGAACAGGATGCCGATGTGGAACAGGTTGCTGCCCCAGCGCAGCTGGCGCGCCCGCAGCATCTGCGAGGAGTCGCTCTTCCACGTGTACTGGTCTCGGTCGAAGCGGGCCAGGCTGCCCATCAGGAACACGGCCAGGCAGATGTAGGGGTAGACGGTGAACAGGAAGTGGTGGACGGCGAGTGGCATGAGGGCTCCTCGGTGCGGCGGCGCAGGTGCTCGGTGCTCGGCGCTGCGTGCGGGCGTTCAGCGCCCGCCGGCAGGCGGCGGACGGCGGATCAGGTGGATGGGCTGCGGCCCCGGGCTGGACTGGCCTTGCGTGCTGCACCCGTCGAACGCGGCGGGCTCCGCCCAGCTGGCGTCCAGGGCTTCTTCCTCGGGCACCGGGGCGCCGGGCTGCAGCGGCTGCCCGGCCAGATCGAGCAGCGCGGCGACGGCGGCGGCGTAGTCGCTTTCGCGTCGTCGCAGGGCCGCGTGCAGCGACTGCAGGATGTGCGCGAACTCGCCGATGAAGGCGCGCGCCTGGCGCAGGGGCTGGGTCGATGCGTACTCGAGCAGCACGCAGAGATGGTCGGGCAGCTCGCCGGGGGCCAGCAGCAGGCCGGCAGCCTCGTAGGTCTGGACCAGGTCGACCATCGCCGGTCCCCGCTCGCGCGAGTCGCCGTGCACGTGCTCGAACAGGTGCAGCGCGGTGCCGCGGCCGCGATCGAACAGATCGACGTACACCGATTCGGCCTCCAGGCCATCGGCCAGCAGGCGGTCCATCAGCGCATCCAGCTCGGCGCGGCGCACGCGGCCGATGGCGTCTTCGGCGCCGAGCGCGCGGTGCACATCGGGCAGGTGGCTGCGCATGGTGGCGTCGGGATAGCGCAGCAGGTGCGCCAGCGCGCGCAGCGTGAAGCTGATGCCGGGGGGAGAGGGGGTGGCGCTCACAGCGTGGCCTTGATGGGGATGGTCCGCTTCTTCTCGCTGCCGAACAGGCTCGTCTCGGTGACGCCTTCGCTGCAACCGTTGCCGAAGCTGAAGCCGCAGCCGCCGCGCACGTTGAAGGCGTTCTCGGCGTACTCGCGGTGCGTGGTGGGAATGACGAAGCGGTCCTCGTAGTTGGCGATGGCCATCACCTGGTACATCTGCTCCACCTCGGCCACGCTGATGCCCGCCTGCTGGATGGCCGCCAGGTTGGGCTCGCCGTCCACGTGCTTGCCGCGCTGGTAGGCGCGCATCGCGAGCATGCGTTCCAGCGCGCGCACCACGGGCTGGGTGTCGCCGGCGGTCAGCAGGTTGGCCAGGTACTTCACCGGGATGCGCAGCTGCCTGACGTCGGGCAGCTCGCCGTGGGCGCTGACCTGCCCGGCGTTGGCGGCGGCGGTGATCGGCGACAGCGGCGGCACGTACCACACCATCGGCAGCGTGCGGTACTCGGGATGCAGCGGCAGCGCCACCTTCCAGTCCACCGCCATCTTGTAGACCGGGCTGTTGCGCGCGGCCACCAGCCAGGGCTCGGGGATGCCGTCGGCCCGCGCCTGCGCGATCACCGCCGGGTCGTTCGGGTCGAGGAAGATGTCGAGCTGGGCCTGGTAGAGGTCCTTGTCCTTCTCGACGCTGGCAGCGGCCTCGATGCGGTCGGCGTCATACAGCAGCACGCCCAGGTAGCGGATGCGCCCGACGCAGGTCTCGCTGCACACCGTGGGCTGGCCCGCCTCGATGCGCGGGTAGCAGAAGATGCACTTCTCGGCCTTGCCGCTCTTCCAGTTGTAGTAGATCTTCTTGTACGGGCAGCCCGAGACGCACATGCGCCAGCCGCGGCACTTGTCCTGGTCGATCAGCACGATGCCGTCTTCCTCGCGCTTGTAGATGCTGCCCGAGGGGCAACTGGCCACGCACGCGGGGTTCAGGCAGTGCTCGCACAGCCTGGGCAGGTACATCATGAAGGTGTTCTCGAACTGCCCGTAGATGTCCTTCTGGACGTCTTCGAAGTTCGTGTCCCGGCTGCGCTTGCTGAACTCGCCGCCGAGGATCTCCTCCCAGTTCGGTCCCCACTCGATCTTCTCCATGCGCCGGCCGGTGATCAGGCTGCGCGGGCGAGCGGTGGGCGCGTGCTTCATCTCCGGCGCCGACTGCAGGTGCTCGTAGTCGAAGGTGAAGGGCTCGTAGTAGTCGTCGATCTCGGGCAGGTTGGGGTTGGCGAAGATCTTCATCAGCAGCTGCCACTTGCCGCCCTGGCGCGGCACGATGGCGCCGTCGGCCTTGCGCGTCCAGCCGCCGTTCCAGCGCTCCTGGTTCTCCCACTCCTTCGGGTAGCCGATGCCGGGCTTGGTTTCGACGTTGTTGAACCAGGCGTACTCGACGCCGGGGCGGCTGGTCCAGACGTTCTTGCAGGTCACGCTGCAGGTGTGGCAGCCGATGCATTTGTCCAGGTTCAGCACCATGCCGATCTGTGCACGTACTTTCATCGCGGGGTCCTCGGTCTGGGTTCAGGGGTTCTCGCCCTGTGCCTGGAAGGCGGCCACGAGGTGGTCGCCGCGCGGTGTGTCGAGCCAGTCGACCTTGGCCATCTTGCGCACCACCACGAACTCGTCGCGGTTGGTGCCGATGGTTCCGTAGTAGTTGAAGCCGTAGCTGTACTGCGCGTAGCCGCCGATCATGTGCGTCGGCTTGAGCACGATGCGCGTCACCGAGTTGTGGATGCCGCCGCGCACGCCGGTGATCTCGCTGCCGGGCGTGTTGATGATCTTTTCCTGCGCGTGGTACATCAGCACCATGCCGGGCTTGACGCGCTGGCTCACCACCGCGCGCACCGCCACCGCGCCGTTGAGGTTGAACATCTCCATCCAGTCGTTGTCCTGGATGCCGGCGCGCTTCGCGTCCTCTTCGCTGATCCATGCCACCGGGCCGCCGCGGTTGAGCGTCAGCATCAACAGGTTGTCGGTGTAGGTGCTGTGGATGCCCCACTTCTGGTGCGGCGTGATGAAGTTGAGCTGGATCTCCGGATGGCCGTTGGGCTTGATGCCGGCCATGCCGGCGGTGGCCTTCATGTTCACCGGCGGGCGGTAGCTGCTGAAGCCCTCGCCGAAGGCGATCATCCAGGGGTGGTCCTGGTAGAACTGCTGGCGGCCGGTGAGCGTGCGCCAGGGGATCAGCTCGTGCACGTTGGTGTAGCCGGCGTTGTAGCTGACGGTCTCGCTCTCGATGCCGCTCCAGGTGGGGCTGCTGATGATCTTGCGCGGCTGGGCCTGGATGTCGCGGTAGCGGATCTTCTCGTCCTCGCGGTACAGCGCCAGGTGCTTGTGCTCGCGGCCGGTGAACTTCTCCAGTGCCTCCCAGGCCTTCACCGCCACATGGCCGTTGGTCTCGGGCGCCAGCTGCAGGATCACCTCGCAGGCGTCGATGTCGCTGACGATGCGCGGGCGGCCTTCGGTGCTGCCGGGCTCGGTGGTCAGGCCGTTGAGCTGGCCGAGCTGCTCGACCTCGGTGCCGGTCTTCCAGCCAATGCCCTTGCCGCCGTTGCCCAGCTTGTCCATCAGCGGTCCGAGCGCGGTGAAGCGCTTGTAGGTGTTGGGGTAGTCGCGCTCGACCACCGTCACCTGCGGCGCGGTGCGGCCGGGCAGCAGCGCGCAGTCGCCCTTCTTCCACTCGGCCACGCCGAAGGGCTGCGACAGCTCGGCCGGGCTGTCGTGCATCAGCGGGGTGAGCACGGTGTCGCGCTCCACCCCCAGGTGGCCGACGCACACCTGGCTGAACGCCTTGGCGAAGCCCTTGTAGATCTCCCAGTCGGAGCGGGCCTCCCACACCGGGTCCACCGCCGCCGACAGCGGGTGGATGAAGGGGTGCATGTCGCTGGTGTTGAGGTCGTTCTTCTCGTACCAGCTGGCCGTGGGCAGCACCACGTCGCTGTACAGGCAGGTGGTGCTCATGCGGAAGTCCAGCGTCACCAGCAGGTCCAGCTTGCCCTGCGGCGCTTCGGCGTGCCACTTCACCTCGGTGGGCTTGGCTTCGTCGGCGCCGAGGTCCTTGCCCTGCACGCCGTTCTCGGTGCCCAGCAGGTGCTTGCAGAAGTACTCGTGGCCCTTGCCGCTGGAGCCCAGCAGGTTGCTGCGCCAGACGAACAGGTTGCGCGGCCAGTTCTCGGGCGCGTCGGGGTCTTCGCAGCTCAGCTCCAGGCCGCCGTTCTGCAGCGCCTGCGCCACGTAGTCGGCCGGCGACAGGCCTGCGGCCTGGGCCTGCGCAGCCACGGCCAGCGGGTTGCTGCGCAGTTGCGGCGCGCTGGGGAGCCAGCCCATGCGCTCGGCACGCACGTTGTAGTCGATCATGCTGCCGCGGTACTGGTCGGGGTCGGCCAGCGGGCTGATGATTTCCTCCATGCCCAGCTTCTCGTAGCGCCACTGGTCGGTGTGGGCGTAGAAGAAGCTGGTGCTGTTCTGCTGGCGCGGCGGGCGCGCCCAGTCCAGCGCAAACGCCAGCGCCGTCCAGCCGGTCTGCGGGCGCAGCTTCTCCTGGCCCACGTAGTGCGACCAGCCGCCGCCGCTCTGGCCGATGCAGCCGCACAGCATCAGCAGGTTGATCACACCGCGGTAGTTCATGTCGCAGTGGTACCAGTGGTTCATCGCCGCGCCGATGATGACCATCGACTTGCCGCGCGTCTTGTCGGCGTTGGCCGCGAACTCGCGCGCCACCGTCACGATCTGCTGGCGCGGCACGCCGGTGATCTGCTCGGCCCACGCGGGCGTGTACGGCGCGTTGTCGTCGTAGCTGGCGGCACCGCTGCCCAGGCCGCGGTCGATGCCGTACTGCGCGGCCTGCAGGTCGAACACCGTGGCGACCAGCGCATCCTGCGCCTCGCCCTCCTTGCCCAGGCGCAGCCGCACCGCGGGCACGCGGGCGAGGTTGATCTCGCCTTGCTGTTCATTGGCGGTGAAGTGCGGCGTCGCGATGCCGCCGAAGTAGGGCAGCGCGAGGTCGACGACCTCATGCGCCTGTGCGCCGTCTTCCAGCACCGAGAGCTTGAGCCGGACCTGTGCGCCGTGGCGCGCCTCCTTGTCCTCGAGGTTCCACTTGCCGGCGTCGTCGCGGCCCGTCGCGCCCCAGCGGAACCCGATCGAGCCCTGCGGCAGCACGGCGCGGCCCGCACTGTCGAAGGCGACGGTCTTCCACTCGGGGTTGTTCTGTTGCCCCAGGCGCCCGTTGAAGTCGCTGGCGCGCAGCGTGCGGTCGGGCACCTGCACGATGCGGCCGTCGGGCAGGCGGTGCTCCTTCAGCAGCACCAGGATCGGCAGGTCGGTGAAGCGGCGCACGTAGTCGTCGAAGTACGCGGAGCGCGTGCGGAAGTAGAACTCGTTGAGCGCCACGTGCCCCATGGCCATGGCGAGCGCCGCATCGGTGCCCTGCTTGGGGTGCAGCCACAGGTCGGCCAGCTTGGCGACCTCGCTGTAGTCGGGCGTCACCGCCACCGTCTTGGCGCCCTTGTAGCGCACCTCGGTGAAGAAGTGGGCGTCCGGCGTGCGCGTCTGCGGCACGTTGGAGCCCCAGGCGATGATGTAGCTGCTGTTGTACCAATCGGCCGACTCGGGCACGTCGGTCTGTTCGCCCCAGACCTGCGGGCTGGCTGGCGGCAGGTCGCAGTACCAGTCGTAGAAGCTCATGCACACGCCGCCGATGAGGCTGAGGTACCGGCTGCCGGCGGCGTAGCTGACCATGCTCATGGCCGGGATCGGCGAGAAGCCGATGACGCGGTCGGGACCGTGCCGCTTGATGGTGTAGACGTTGGCCGCGGCTACGAGCTGATTCACCTCGTCCCAGCTGCTGCGCACGAAGCCGCCCATGCCGCGCACCTGCTGGTAGTCGCGCCGTGCCGCCTCGTCCTCCACGATCAGGGCCCAGGCATCCACCGGCGTCTTGGAGACCTTGAGCGCGGCGCGCCAGCGCTCGAGCAGGCGGCCGCGCACCATCGGGTACTTCACGCGGTTGGCGCTGTACAGGTACCAGCTGTAGCTGGCGCCGCGGGCGCAGCCGCGTGGCTCGTGGTTGGGCATGTCCCAGCGCGTGCGCGGGTAGTCGGTCTGCTGCGTTTCCCAGGTGACGATGCCGCCCTTGACGTAGATCTTCCACGAGCACGAGCCGGTGCAGTTCACGCCGTGCGTGCTGCGCACGATCTTGTCGTGCGACCAGCGCTGGCGGTAGGCGTCCTCCCAGGTGCGGTCTTCGCCGGTGGTCAGGCCGTGGCCTTCGGCAAAGCGCTCCTTGGGCAGGCGGAAGTGGGTGAGGCGGTCGAGAAAGTGGCTCATGGCTGTTCTCTTCGGTTCGGGGTCTCGGCCGTTGGCCTCAGCACGGCATCGCGGCATGGCGCCGCCCATAGCACCACCAGGTGACGGCGGTGCAGACGAGGTAGAAGGCGGCAAAGATCCACAGCGCCGCCTCGGGGCCGCCGGTGGCGGCGATGGAGCTGCCGTAGCTCTTGGGGATGAAGAAGCCGCCGTAGGCACCGAGGGCTCCGGCGAAGCCCACCGCGGCGGCGCCCAGCACGTTGCCTTCCTTCACGGCCGCGGCCTGCGCCTGGGCGTCGCGCGGCGCCCGCGCCAGGGCGATCTGGTTGAAGATCACCGGGATCATCCGGAACGTCGATCCGTTGCCGATGCCGGTGGTCACGAACAGCAGCAGGAACATCAGGAAGAAGCCGGTGAAGCTGCCGTCTGCCGGGCCCAGCGGCAAGGCCAGCCCGCTGGCGCCCTTGGGCAGGAAGTACAGCACCCCCAGCACGGCCAGCGCCATGACGAGGAAGTTCCACATCGTCACCACGCCGCCGCCCACCTTGTCGGACAGCCAGCCGCCGAACGGCCGCACCACCGCCCCGACCAGCGGGCCCAGCCAGGCATAGGCCAGCGGGTTGATCTGGCTGAACTGGCTGCGGATGAGCAGCGGGAAGCCCGCCGCGAAGCCGATGAACGAGCCGAAGGTGCCCAGATAGAGCAGGCACATGATCCAGTTGTGCGGCTGCGTGAAGATCGCCGCCTGCGCGGCGACCGAGGCCTTCGCGTCGGCCACGTCGTTCATCGTGAACCAGGCGGCCACCGAGACCAGCGCGATCCACGGCACCCAGATGAAGGCGGCGTTCTGCATCCACACCTGCACCGTCTGGCCGTTCTTCACGATGCTCTGCGGCTCGCCGCCGAACACGCCGAGCAGGCCCACGGTGACGACGATGGGGCTGAGGAACTGCACCACCGACACCCCGAGGTTGCCCAGGCCGGCGTTGACACCCAGCGCGGAGCCCTTGCGGTCCTTCGGGAAGAAGGTGCTGATGTTGGACATGCTGGAGCTGAAGTTGCCTCCGCCCAGGCCGCACAGCAGCGCCAGCACCAGCATCGTGGGGTAGGGCGTGGTCGGGTCCTGCACCGCCATGCCGATGCCGAGGGCCGGGATCAGCAGGCTGGCGGTCGAAAGCGCCGTCCAGCGCCGCCCGCCGACCAGCGGCACCATGAACGAATAGAAGATGCGCAGCGTGGCCCCGCTCAGCGCCGGCGCTGCCGCCAGCCAGAACAGCTGGTCGGTGCTGTAGCCGAAGCCCAGGCCGGGCAGGCTCACGGCCACCACGCTCCAGACCTGCCAGACGGCGAAGGCCAGGAAGAGGGCCGGTACCGACACCCAGAGGTTGAGCTTGGCAATGGCCTCGCCCTCGCGCTCCCAGAAGGCCTTGTCTTCGGGCGTCCAGATCTTCAGCGTGCTGCCGCGGCGGGCGGCAATCGGTGTGACTGACATGGCAACTCCTGCTTGTTCAGGCTGTTTGCGCGCCGTGACGCAGGCCCCGCGGGCCCATCACGTCGGTGCGGCGCACCTCGGTCCAGTACATCCAGATCAGCGACACCCACACCACGCCGTACAGCAGCATGAAAGCGCTGGAGCGGATGCCGGTGAGGTCGAGCAGGACGCCGAACAGGATGGGCAGCACGAAGCCGCCCATGCCGCCGGCCAGGCCGACGATCCCGCTGATGGCGCCGATGTTGTCCGGGTAGTCGTCGCTGATGTACTTGAAGACGCTGGCCTTGCCGAAGGCGAAGGCCACGCCCAGCACGCCCATCAGCGCGGTGAACAGGTAGACGTTGAGCCCGATGTGGAAGGCGCGCTCGCCGTCGACGGTGGCGACGCTGAAGCTCGTCTGCGGGTAGCTCAGCAGGAACAGGCAGATCCAGCTCACCCACAGCACCCACCAGGTGATCCGGTGCGCGCCGTACCTGTCGGACAGCAGGCCGCCGATGGCGCGCAGCACGCCGCCGGGCAGCGAGAACATCGCCGCCAGCAGCGCGGCCGACTGGATGCTCAGGCCGTATTCGCCGACGTAGTACTGCACCATCCACAGCGCCAGCGCGACGTAGCCGCCGAAGACGATGCTGTAGTACTGGCAGTACTTCAGCACCCGCGGGTCCTTCAGCGCGCCCAGTTGCTCGCGCAGGCTGACGGTGCCTTGCACGACGTGCCGGGGGTCGTGGGCGCTGAACAGCCAGAACAGCAGTACCGTGCCGGCCATGATGGCGGCGTACGCCTGCGGCACCAGCGTCCAGCCGCCCGCGGCCAGCAGGGCGGGCGCGACGAACTTGTTCACCGCCGAGCCGGAGTTGCCCGCGCCATAGACCCCCATGGCCATGCCCTGGCGGTGGCGCGGAAACCAGCGCGCCACGTAGGGCGTGCCCACCGAGAACGAGCCCCCGGCAAGCCCCACGAACAGGCCGATGACGAGGAAGTGCCAGTACGCGGTGGCGTAGGCCATCAGCCAGATGGCCGGCACGGTGGCTGCCATCAGCAGCGTCATCACGATGCGGCCGCCGTAGCGGTCGGTCCAGAGGCCCAGCGGCACCCGCACCAGAGAGCCCGTGAGCACCGGCATGGCTGTCAGCAGGCCGAACTCGGTGGCGTTGAGCCCCAGCTGGGCCTTCAGCGGGATGCCGATGACGCCGAACACCATCCACACCATGAAGCACACGGTGAAGGCCCAGGTGCTGACGACGAGCACGCTCCAGGCCTGGCGCGGCACCGGGGCAGGAACAGGGGCAGCAGGGCTGGCAGGCATGGCGCGGCGCGTGGGCTGGGGCAACCACCGCACTGTCGCGGCCGCGCCGCGCGCCGACCATCCGCCGCTGCGTCTGGCGCGGCGCGGCGAAAGAACGATGGCGAGGCATGGCGCCATCGTCCGGAAGAACGATGGCCCGCCTGCCGTGCGCGGACCCCAGCATCGCAGCCTCGCCATCCTCGACGGCACCCGAGGCGGGCCGAACCGGCGTGGCTGCGACGCCCCATGGAAACCGATTGGACCGATTCCCTGGACTGTCCATCCAGTCGAAAGCAGTTCAACTCCTGGCGCTGTCTGCCTAAGCTGAGCCTGTCGAGACCGCTGTCAGACGCACCGGCTGCCGTCGCAAGGCGTTCGTCGGAGCGCGGCAGGTCCGGGGTCTATCTCAATCGACTCTCCTGAAGGAGCTTCCATGCCGGCATCGGACCTGAAGGTCGAGACGCGGATCGGCGCCAGGCGCAAGCCGCGGCGCATCCTGTCCCTGGTCTCCAACACGACCGAACTCAAGGGCTTCCCGGTGGGGTTCTTCGCCGAGGAGATGACTCGCGCCTTCCTGGCTTTCACCGAGGCCGGCCATCGCGTGGACCTGGTCTCGCCGAAAGGCGGCGAGGTGATGTTCGACACCCACAGCGACCCGCGCACGCCGGGCGGCGCCTATGCCGATGACCTGATCAGCCTGGGCTTCGCACATCACCCGAGGTTCTCGGCGATGCTGAAGGACACGCCTTCCATTCGCGGCATCGACGTGGACGACTACGACGCCGTGTGGGTGGCGGGCGGCGGCGGACCGCTGCTGACCTTCAAGGACGACCTGGCACTGCACCAACTGATCGCCGCTTTCTACGAGCGCGGGAAGATCGTCGCCCTGATTTGCCACGGCTCGTCGCTTCTGCTCTGGACCCGGCTGTCCAGCGGACGTCTGCTGGCCGAGGGCAGGAAGTGGACCGGCTTCACCGACGAGGAAGAGAACGAGGTGAACACGGCCTTCGGCATGACGCTCAACGGGTACACCATCCAGAGCGAAGCCGCGCGCATCGAGGGAACGAGCTTCCTGTGCCGCAAGGCCAACGAGCCCTTCGCCATCCGGGACGGGCGCCTGATCACCGGGCAGCAGCAGTACAGCAGTGCCCTCACGGCCGAACTGGTGCTGGAAGCCCTCGACGAGTAATGAAGCCACGACAGCGCCCGCACTGTGCCGGGCCGCGACTCATACCACTTCAGTCCAGCCTCCACGAAAGCCGGAGCGAGCCGGCCGCGGGCGGCCGCCGACGGCATTCGCTCTGGCAGTGCACTGCGGAGCCGACGACTTAGACTTCTCCGTTCACGGGAGGAGGCGCGACGAAGGTGGCTGGGGGGATGAGAAGGGTCGGGCCCGCGATTGGTTATCTGGTCGTGGTGGCGGCATCGGTCGCGCTCATCGCGGCCCTCGTGCAGGTCGGCGAGGCCCGCTTCGCCGGCATCGCGCCGGCCGTCGCCGCGCCGTCGTCGACGGCCAGCCTTGGCGACGGGTTGCGCGGTCATCTGTCGCACCCGCTGAGCCAGCTCCTCGTCCAGTTGCTCGTGCTGGTCGCCGCCGCCCGGATCGCGGGCAAGGCCTTCACGATGATCGGCCTGCCGGCGGTGGTGGGCGAGATGGCGGCCGGCATCCTGCTCGGCCCTTCGCTGCTCGGTCACGTGGCGCCGGCGGCGTTCGCCTTCGTGTTCCCCGAGCCGTCGCTGGGCACGCTGAAGCTGCTCAGCCAGGTCGGCGTCTGCCTCTTCATGTTCGCGGTGGGGATGGACCTGCGTGGCGAGCACCTGCGGCACAAGCTGCGGGCCGCGGTCGTCGTGAGCCACGCCAGCATCGTCGTGCCCTTCCTGTTCGGCGTGCTGCTGGCGGTGCAGCTCTACGAGTCGCTGGCAGGAGGCGGCGCGAGCTTCAGGAGCTTCGCGCTCTTCATGGGCATCTCGATGAGCATCACCGCCTTCCCGGTGCTGGCGCGCATCCTGCACGAGCGCGGCCTCGCGGCGACGCCGCTAGGCAGCACCGCGATCGCCTGCGCCGCGGTCGACGACGTGACGGCCTGGAGCGTGATGGCCCTCGTGGTGGCGATCACGCGCGCCTCGGGACTGGCCGGTGCCGCGCTGACGGTCACGCTGGCCGTGGCCTTCGTGCTGGTCATGGTCCTCGGCGTGCGGCGCCTGTTGCCGGCCTGCCTCGGCGCGGAGCGGCTGGGCCGCGTGGAGCCGTCGAACGGCACGCTGGCGATCGTCACCTCCGTCGTCCTGGCCGCTTCGCTCTGCACCGAGGTGATCGGCATCCATGCGCTCTTCGGCGCCTTCCTGGCCGGCGTCGTGATGCCCGAGGCGCAGGCCTTCCGCGACCGCATCCGCGTGCGCCTGGAGCCGTTCAGCAGCGTGCTGCTGCTGCCGCTGTTCTTCGCCTATACGGGCCTGCGCACCGAGGTCGGCCTGCTGGCGGACGGCGGGGACTGGCTCGTCTGCCTCACGATCATCGCGGTCGCCACCCTGGGCAAGCTCGGCGCGACCGCCGTGGCGGCCCGCTGGACGGGCTTCGGCTGGAGCGAGTCGCTGCAGCTCGGGGCCCTGATGAACACCCGCGGGCTGATGGAGCTGATCGCGCTGAACATCGGCCTCGACCTGGGCATCCTGTCACCGCGCGTCTTCACCATGCTGGTCCTCATGGCGCTGGTCACGACCTTCCTGACCGGACCTCTGCTCACGCTGTTCGAGCGGTCGTCGCGCACGGCCGTGCGCTCGGCGTGAGCGCGGTGCGCGCGGGCACCGGCGAGGACGAAGGAGTCGAACGAATGAACGAACAGGCCGAATGCGACGTGCTGGTGATCGGGGGCGGCCCGGCCGGCTCGACGGTCGCGGCGCTGCTGGCGCGCGAAGGGCGCCGCGTGGTGCTGCTTGAGAAAGACCACCACCCGCGGTTCCACATCGGCGAGTCGCTGCTGCCCGGCAACGTCGAGCTGTTCGAGCGTCTCGGCGTGCGCGAGGAGGTGGAGCGCATCGGCATGCCCAAGTACGGCATCGAGTTCGTGCCGCCGGACGACACCGCGCGCAGCTACGTCGACTTCGCCGAGGGCTGGGACCCTTCGCTCGACTCGGCCTGGCAGGTCCGGCGCTCGGAGCTCGACGAGCTGCTGTTCCGCCACGCGGCGCGCGCCGGCGCGACGGCACTCGAGGGCGCGCGCGTGCGCGAGGTCGCCTTCGATGCGCAGGGCGCCAGCGCCCGCGTCGCGATGGAGGACGGCAGCGAGCGCCAATGGCGCGCCCGCTTCGTCGTCGATGCGAGCGGGCGCGACACCTTCCTGGCGAACCGCCTGAAGAGCAAGCAGAAGAACCCGGACCACAACAGCACGGCCCTCTTCGGGCACTTCCGCAATGCCCGCCGCCTGCCCGGCAAGCGCGAGGGCAACATCAGCATCTGCTGGTTCGAGCACGGCTGGTTCTGGTTCATCCCGCTGGCCGACGGCACGACCAGCGTGGGGGCGGTGTGCTGGGCCTATTACCTGAAGGCGCGCGACAAGCCGCTGAAGGACTACTTCTTCCAGACGATCGCGCTGTGCCCTGAGCTGCACGACCGGCTGAAGGACGCGACGCTGGTCGACGACCTCGTGCATGCGACGGGCAACTTCGCCTACAGCAGCACGCACGCCACCGGCGAGCGCTACCTGCTGCTCGGCGACGCCTTCACCTTCATCGATCCGATGTTCTCGTCGGGCGTCTTCCTCGCGATGCGCAGCGCCTTCGAGGGCGCCGGGCTCGTCGCGACCGCGCTCGACCGGCCGGCCGAGCTGCCGGCGGCGCGGCGCGCCTTCGAGCGCCGCACGCGCTCCGGCCCGCGGGACTACTCGTGGTTCATCTACCGCGTGACGAACCCGACCATCCGCGACATGTTCATGCACCCGAAGAACGTGTTCCGCGTCAAGCAGGGCCTGATGTCGCTGCTCGCGGCCGACCTGCGGCACGGGCTGCCGTACCGGGCCTCGCTGTTCATGTTCAAGGTCGTGTACTACTTCGTCTCGGTCCTCAACTGGCGCCGCACCTACGAAGGCTGGAAGCGCCACCGCTACAACATCCGCGACATGGGGATGCTGAAGGACGAGACGATCGTCAAGGCCGACCGCGGCCCGGGCTGAACGAGACGGGGAGGGGGCTCGAGCCCCCATGCTATGATTTGCGGCTTCGCGCGGCTGTAGCTCAGTTGGATAGAGTACTTGGCTACGAACCAAGGGGTCGTGGGTTCGAATCCTGCCAGCCGCGCCAGTCACGCCGACGGGTCAGCTCCCACAAGGAGCTGGCCCGTTTCTCCTTTCCGATGTCTCCGGCGTCGAGTGCCTTCGGACCTCAGGGCGCCTCGCCCACCACGATCCCTGCCGCCTGCCGGGCCACGGCGAGGCGCCGGCGCAGCGACTCCTCGGCCAGGTCGAGCTCGGTCACCAGCGTGCGCAGCGAGGCGTCGTTGATGTGGTGCACCTGGCGCTCGGCGTACAGCGTGCTGCGCTCGACATGCAGCGACTGCAGGCGCATCTCGAGTTCGACGACGTAGCGCTGCCTTCGCTGCAGCACCGCTTCGGGCGAGTCGGCCTTGGCCTCGGGCGTGGAGGGCGCGGCCGGTTCCTCGAGCAGGTCGATGCGCTTGCGGTAGTCCTGCGTGAGGCGGCCCACCGCCTCCTGGTGCTGCGACAGCCGTACCGGGTCGGCCGCCTGGGCGGGCGGCGGCGGCAGGGCCAGGTAGGTGATCGCGGCCCGGCACGCGGCCAGCCGCGCCATGCGCTCCTCGCGCTGCGAGGCGGGCTCGCCGGCGGGCGGCAGGCGGCGCAGCACCAGCGGCAGGCCGATGCTGCCGATCACCAGGGTGCACAGGATCGTGCCGGCCGACAGGAACACCAGCAGGTCGCGCGCCGGGAAGGGCTCGCCGTCGTTCAGCAGCAGCGGCACCGAGAGCGCGCCGGCGAGCGTCACCGCGCCGCGGATGCCGGCCAGCGTGCTGGCCAGCGTCAGCAGCGGCGACGGGGTCTCGGCCATGCGGCCGTGCTGGTGCGCCTTCCACAGGCTGCCCCGCACGCCGAGCTGGAGCCAGATCCAGCGCAGCCCGAGCAGGGCCACGCTGATCGCCACCGCATGTCCGGCCGGCAGCCACCACTCGTCGCCGGCGGCGCGCAGCGTGGTGCCGACGATCGACGGCAGCTGCAGCCCGAGCAGCAGGAAGACCGCGCCGTTGAAGGACGACTCGACCATCGTCCAGGTGCCTTCGGTCTGCAGGCGCTCGGCGACGAACTCGCTGCGGCGCAGGTCGGCGAAGTTCGTCGCGACGCCGGCCGCTACCGCGGACAGGATGCCCGAGACGCCGATGCGCTCGGCGACCAGGTAGGCGGCGAAGGGCAGCAGCACCAGCAGCAGCACCATCTGCGTCGCGGCCACATCGCCGACGCGGCGCGTGACGCGGTCGCGCCCGATCGCGAAGCCCCAGCCGATCAGCGCGCCGATGCCCACGCCGCCGAAGGCGACCCACACGAACTCCTGCGCGGCGGCCGTCCACGAGAACAGCCCGGTCAGCGTCGCGGCCACCGCGAACTTGAGCGCGACCAGGCCCGAGGCGTCGTTCAGCAACGACTCGCCCTCGAGGATGTGCATCGTGTTGGCGGGCATGCCGAGGCTGCGCGTGATCGCCGAGACGGCCACCGCGTCGGTCGGCGAGACCACGGCCGCGAGCGCGAAGGCGACCGGCAGCGGCATCTGCGGGATCATCCAGTGGATCAGGAAGCCGAGCCCGATCACGGTGAACAGCACGAGCCCGAAGGCCAGCCGCAGGATCGGCCGCCACAGCGCGAAGAACTCGCGCTTGGGGATGCGCCAGCCGTCGGCGAACAGCAGCGGCGGGATGAACAGCAGCAGGAACAGCTCGGGGTCGAAGGCGATGTGCAGGCCGTCCTGCGGCCAGGACAGGGCGGCGCCCAGGGCAATCTGGATCAGCGGCAGCGGGATGGCGCGCATGTAGCGCGCGGCGATGCCGGTCAGTGCGCCGAGCAGGAGCACGAGCAGCACGGTTTCGACGGTGTGCATTCGGGACGGCGTGACGCGTCGGCGTCCGCGCCGCCCTTTCGGATCGAAGGGGCGCCTAGGCGCGCGGCACGCCGGGGTGGCGCGCGATTGTCGGTTGTGGACGCCGGTTCGTTGTCTCGCCGCAGGCAGACCCATGCGCGGACGCATCCAGGTTGGCGCGCCGGCGCAGAGCCCTGGCGGCGCGCCCGCTGCCAGGGCCCCGCCCCGCGCTCACGCCCGACTTACTCGTTCGTCCTGGCCAGCCCGAGCCGCTCGACGTTCTTGCGCTCGGCTTCGTAGGTGTCGCGCATCGCCTGGCCGTAGGCGACCGGGTCGAGGTAGGCGAGTTCCTGGTCGAACTGGGCCAGTTCGGCGATGTGGGCCGGGTCGTGCATCGCGCTCTTGAAGGCCTCGTGCAGCTTCGTCACCACCTCGGCCGGCATGCCTTTCGGCCCGGCCAGGCCGTAGGGCGAGGTGGCGACGATGCCGTAGCCCAGCTCCTTCAGTGTCGGGACTTCGGGCCAGCGCTTGGTGCGCTCGGCGCCGAAGGTGACCAGCAGCCGCAGCTGCTTCGACTCGACGAACGGCGCGAAGCCGTTCGAGTTGACGCCGGCCATCACCTGGCCGCTTGCCACCGCCAGCATCTGCTCGGCCGTGCCCTTGTAGGGCACGTGCTTGTAGGCCAGCTGCTCGCGGCCGAAGAGCTCGTCGAGCACCAGGTGCGGCGTCGTGCCGACGCCGTTGGTCGCGATCGTCAGCTGGCGCGGGTGGGCGCGCGCATAGGTGAACAGGTCGCCGAAGGTCTGCAGCTCGCTCTCGGCCGGCACGACCACGCCGAAGGTCACGCCCGAGACCTGAAGGATCGGCGTCGTGTCGCGCACCGGGTCCCAGAGCACGCGGCGCGTCCAGGGCGCGCGGAACACCGTCTGCGGCATCTGCGCGATCGTGTAGCCGTCGGCCGCGGCCTGCTGCAGCACCGGCATCGCCAGCGTGCCCCCGGCACCGCCGCGGTTCTCGACGTTGACCTTGACGCCCAGCCGCTGGCCGGCGAGCTCGGCGAGCAGGCGCATCGTGATGTCGGTCGCGCCGCCGGCGGGCCAGGGCACCCAGAGCGTGATCGGCCGGTTCGGGAAGCCGCCGCCGGCCGCCTGCGCGCGGGCGGCAAGGGGCATGGCGGCACCCATGCCGACGCCGAGGCCGGCCAGCGCGGCCGCCCCCCGGGCGCCGGCGAGCGCGGCGACGATGAGGCGGCGGCGGCGAAGGGAGGAGGGGGACGACATCGCGGTTCCTCGAAGTGGCGCGGCGTGCGGCGGCGGTGCGGCCGCGGTCGTGTGCAGTGACGGGTCTGGGTGAACGTCTGGGTGAGCGCCTGTCAGCCTCTCAGCCCGGCGGCCCGCCGCCGCGCTTGGCGAGCTGGCCGAAGCCGCGCTGCGGGTCGTAGCCCCAGGCTGCGAGCGCGAAGCAGACGAACCCGGTACCCAACACGGCCCAGGGCGCGATGCCCGGGTCCTTGTCGTAGAGCGCGAAGCGCATCCATTCGACGGCGTGGGTGAAGGGGTTGAAGCGCGCCAGCTGATAGACCCACTCGGCGCCCGACTCCTCCAGCTTCCACAGCGGGTAGAGCGCGGTGGACATGAAGTACATCGGGAAGATCACGAAGTTCATCGTGCCGGCGAAGTTCTCGAGCTGCTTGATGTGCACCGACAGCAGCAGGCCGAGCGCGCCGAGCATCATCGCCGCCGCCAGCGCGGCCAGCAGCACGTGCGGCGTCTGCGGGCCGAGGATCGGCAGGTCGGTGCCGAGCAGCAGCGCGACGACGACGAAGGCCGCCGCCTGCAGCAGCGAGAGCGCGGCGGTCGCGAGCAGCTTGCACAGCAGCAGCCACCAGCGCGGCAGCGGCGCCGTCAGCAGCAGGCGCATCAGCCCCATCTCGCGGTCGTAGACCATCGCCAGCGACGACTGCATGCCGTTGAACAGCAGCACCATGCCCACCAGCCCCGGGGCGATGTAGACGTCGTAGGGGATGTAGGTGTCGTACGGCGGCACGATCGAGACGCCGAAGACATTGCGGAAGCCCGCCGCGAAGACCGCGAGCCACAGCAACGGGCGCACCAGCGCCGAGACCAGCCGGCCGTACTGGCGCGCGAACTTCAGCACCTCGCGCTCGGTGATCGCGCGCAGCGCGCGCAGGGCGTGGGCGACTCTCAAGGGGCGGCCTTGCAGGCAGATTCAGGACCGTCGGTGCCGAGAGTATCGAGCACGTTCTTGGGGTGCAGCAGGCCCTCGATCGGCGCGATGCCGACCACGCCCAGGCCGTCGGTCAGCAGCATCGGCTGGCGCAGCTGGCGGTCCCAGGGGCGAAAGCTGGTGCGCGTGCCCTTGAAGCCGTCGAGCACGAAGTCCGCACCCTGCATCGTCTTCAGGATCGCCGCCGGCGTCGGCGCCGCCGCGTTCGCCGCCGCGGCCTGGACCACGGCCTTGGTCGCGATCCAGGCGGCCCAGTCCTGCGAGCGCATCGGCCGCTTGGCCGCGCGCGCGAAGCGGCGCGAGAGCTGCGGCGCGCCGAAGCGCTCGAAGAGCGGCGCCCAGGCCAGCGCGACCAGGCCGGCGTCGCCGACGACCGGGCGCGGCAGCGCGGTGCGGTAGGGCAGGGTGCGCGCCAGCTCGCCGTCGCTGTCGACGATCCAGACGGCGTCGTACTCGCCGCCCGAGGCCGCGGTGAGCAGCAGCGGGTTGGCCAGGTCGCGCTCGCGCGGATCGGCCGAGAGCTTGAAGGCCTTGGTCGCCACGGTCTTCAGCGCGTAGCGCTTCAGCGAGGCCTGCGCGACCGCCAGGCGCGCGGCATCCTCGGCGCTCGGTCCGCTCAGCACCAGCACGCGCGTCCAGCGGCGCGAGACCAGGGCCTGCGCCAGCGCGTCGCTGCGCATGCGCTCGGTCGGCAGGGTGTGGAACAGGTTGGCGCGGCAGTCGGCGCCACGCAGCGATTCGTCCGGGCTGCCGGCATTGACCAGCGGCAGCTTGACCCCCGGCGCGGCGCCGGCAATCCAGGCCGCGGGCAGGTCGAGCACGACGGCGGCGAAGCCCTCGCGCTCGAGCTTGGTGAGCTGGGCCTTGGTGTCGGCGGCGTCCTTCGCCTCGACGGTGCTGAAGTCGACCTTCAGCTTCGCCGCGTCGAGCTCGAAGGCGGTTTCGCCGAGCGCGACCTCGATCGCCTCGTCGAGCGGCCCGCCCGGCTGGCCGGGGTAGGCGAGCTCGACGCGCTTGTCGTCGAGCCGCTCGTCGTCGGCGCGCATCAGCAGCGCGAGCTTGACCGTGCGCGCCTGCGCGCCGGCCGCCTGGGCGGCGGCGATCGGCGCGAAGCCGAGGCTCCCCAGGCCGACCGCTCCGGCGAGCGCGGCGCCGAGCCCGGCCCCGAAGCTGCCCGCCAGCACGACCCGCCGCGAGCAGGCGGCCCCCCGGGTTGCCGCATCGCCCTTCGTCGTTGCTGCGCCCGCCATCAGTCGTCCACCACCACTGAGTGCGGCACGCGGCCGACGGCGATCGTCTTCAGCGCCTTGCCGCTCCGGGTGTCGACGATCGTCAGGTCGTCAGACAGGCCGTTGGCGACGAAGAGCTGCGAGCCGTCCTTGTTCAGCCCGAGGCCCCAGGCGCGCTTGCCGGCGAGCACCAGCGTGCCCACCTTCTTGCTCGCGGTGTCGACGAAGGCGACATGGTTCGCGCGGCCCAGGCTCACGTACATCGTCTTGCCGTCGGCGGAGAGCTTCAGGTCGACCGGCGAGATGTCGTCGGGCCGCATGCCCTTGACCTCGAAGGGCACGGTCTGCGTCACCGCGAGGGCCTTGGTCGAGATCACGCTGACGCTCGCGCCGAGCTCGTTGCTGACCCAGAGCTCGCTGCCGTCGGCGTTGAAGGCGAAGCGGCGCGGCCGCTTGCCGACCGGGATGTTCTTCGTCACCTTGTGAGTCGCGGTGTCGATCACGTGGACCATGCTCGCGACTTCGGAGGTGACGTAGAGCGTTTTGCCGTCGGGCGAGAGCTTGACGCCCTCGGGCTCGCCGCCGACCTTGATCGCGGCCGTGCGCTTGTTGCTGGCGACGTCGATCACGCCGACCTCGGAGTCTTCCTCGTTCGAGACGTACATCGTCTTGCCGTCGGCGCTGACGTCGAAGATCTCCGGGTCTTCGCCGAGGTCGACGCGGCCGACCGACTTGCGCGTCGCGAGGTCGATGATGTCGGCGGCCTCCGAATCGCCGCAGGCCGCGTAGAGCTTCGCGCGGTCGGCAGAGAGCTGCAGGTGGCGCGGGCGCTTGCAGGTCGGGATCGTGCCGACCACGGCGAGCGTCTTGAGGTCGATCATCGTCAGCGCCGCGTCCTTCTCGCTCGAGACGTAGGCGATGCCCGTCTCCTTGGCAGCAGCCGCGCCGCAGGCGGCGGCGAGGGCGAGCGCCAGCAGGGCAGCCCGCGGCGCAAGACGAGGGCTCGGCTGGGCGGTGGTCGGGCGGTGGGGATTCATGGCTTTTCGGTCTCCTCGGGTGGCAGGGGGTGATCGGCGGCGGCTTGACGGGCGGTCGGCAGCAAGGGGGCCGGGGCCTGCCGACGCGACCGGGCGCGCCGTCGCGTCGCCCCGGGGCCTAGGCGGGTTTCGGCGCTGCGGCTGCGGTCGCGCGGATGAAGCCTTCCTCGAGCGTGCGGCTGCCGAGCTCGGCGGTGACCTGGGGCGGGCTGCCGTCGGCGAGCAGGCGGCCCTTGTGCAGCACGATCACGCGGTCCGCGGCCTCGGCTTCCTCGACCAGGTGCGTGGCCCACAGGACCGTGGTGTTGCGCGCCTCGACGTCGGCGCGGATCGCGGCCAGCAGGTCGCGCCGCGACTTCGGGTCGAGCCCGACCGTCGCCTCGTCCATCAGCAGCACCTTCGGGGCGTGCAGCAGCGCACGCACCAGCTCGACCTTGCGCCGGTTGCCGCCCGAGAGCTCGCGCACCGTGCGCGCCAGGTCGTCCTGCAGGCCGAGCTGGCGCGTCAGCAGCGCGATGCGCTCGTCGGCATGGCCGCGCGACAGGCCGTGCAAGTCGGCCTGGAAGTGCAGGTTGCGCCGCACCGTGAGGTCGAGGTCGAGCGACATCTGCTGGAACACGACGCCGATGTCGGCCAGCGCCGCGACGGCCTGCGTGCGCAGCGGCTTGCCCGCGACCTCGACGTCGCCGCCGTCGGCCGCGAAGAGGCCGGTCAGCACCTGGAAGAGCGTCGACTTGCCCGCCCCGTTCGGGCCGAGCAGCGCAGCGAACTGTCGCGCGGGCAGGTGGAGGTTCAGCCGGTCGAGGGCGACACGCTCGCCGTAGCGCTTGGTCAGGTCGCGGATCTGGAGCATCGGTCTGTTCTGGTCGAGCGGGTGCGCGGATGGCCGGAATGAAGGCCTTTCGAGCCCGGTGCGCCTCGCGGGTTCGCCGACCCAGGGTCAACCCCAGCGCGTCGGGCGTCGCGGGCATCGGGGCACGGCCTGCCCAGCGGGGCGCGATCGTCTCACGTTCGGCGCAGATCGCGCCGGACGCGGGGCGCCGCAACCGGCTGGGCGCCGCCGGTCGCGCTGTGGTCCACTCGTCGGCCATGGTTTGCCTGCCTGCGACGCCGAACCCCGATGGCCGTGGCACGTCACGCCGCAACGTCGGCGTGAGCGCAAACGACGTGCCGCAGGCGACGGGAAGTTTTCCCGACCTGCCCGAAGGCGACGGGTTCGACGCGCCGCACGGCCATCGCGTCTGGTGGGCCGAGGGCGGCGATCCGCAGGGGCAGCCGGTCGTCATCGTGCATGGCGGCCCGGGAGGGCGCAGCCGGGCCGAGACGCTGACCTGGTGGCAGGGGCTGCCGGTGCGCTGGATCGTCGTCGATCAGCGCGGATGCGGCCGCAGCGCGCCGGCCGGGGCGCTGGAAGGCAACACGCTCGACGGCCTGCTCGACGACCTCGACACGTTGCGCACGCGGCTCGGGCTCAAGCGCTGGGCGATCGCCGGCGGCTCCTGGGGCGCGCTGGTCGCGCTGGCCTCGTGGCTTCGCGAGCCGGCGCGGGTCGACGGCCTCTTCCTGCGCAGCCCCTTCCTCGGCACCCCGGCCGAGGTCGAGCGCTACCTCGCACCTTGGGACGATTGGCTCGGCGCGGCCGGTCAGGTCCTGCTCGGGGCCGATGCCGGCCGGCTGCGGCGCTGGTTGCGCGGCGGCGACCGTGGCGCGGCGCCCGGTGATGCGCAGGACGACGAAGCGCAGGACGAGGCCCGCCTGGCCGATGCCTGGGGCGGCTTCGACGATCTCCAGTCGCAGCCCGGCGGGGTGCTGGCGGGCGCGTCGCGCTGGGTGCCGGCGCCGCAAGCCCCGCCGCCGCCATCGGGCTGGCGCGTGTTCCGCCACTACGCGCGCCAGGGCTGGGGCCTGCGCGAACCGCTCCTCGAGCAGATGCGTCGGCTGCCGCCCTCCGCCCGCACCGGCCCCTGGGCGTTGCTGTGCGGCGACGCGGACGCCTGCTGCGATCCGCGACAGGTCGACGTGCTGGCCGCGTGGCGTGGCGCGGCGCGCCGGCGCCGCGTGGCCGGCGGCGGCCATCGCATGGACCAGCCCGCGATGCGGGCGGCCCTGCAGGCGCTGGCGGCTCAGTGGGTGGCAGACCTGAGGGCGTGAGCGGCCGGCCGGCGCGGCCGGTGCCTCCACGGGGCCGGCGAAGCCGGGGCGCGTGGCCGCTCGCGTCGTCCGTCCGGGGCCGGCCTTCAGTCCGGCGCTTTCCAGTGCAGTTTGCGGTAGATCGTGTTGCGGCTGATGCCCAGGCGCTTCGAGGCTTCGGAGATGTTGCCGTTGGCGGCCTGCACCGCGCGCCGGATCATCTCGATCTCGGCTTCCTCGAGCGTGCCGGCCGCCAGCGGCGCCGGCTCGGCGGTCGGGCGGCCGGGCACGGGCGACCGCCCGGGCTTCGGCGGGTCGGCCGGGTCGACGGCCGTCTGGGCCTGCCGCTCGCAGTCGTCGAGGAAGTCGTCCGACAGGTGCTCGCGCGTGATCGTCGCCTCGCCGGCAGCGACCACCGAGGCGGTGCGCAGCACGTTGCGCAGCTGGCGCAGGTTGCCCGGCCAGCGGTAGGTCTCGAACAGGCGGCGCACCTCGTCGTCGAGCAGCGGCACCGGCGAGGCGCCGACGTCGGCGAGCACCGAGGCGACCAGCGCCATCAGGTCGCGGCGCTCGCGCAGCGCGGGCAGCTTCACGACCAGGCCGTTGAGCCGGTAGTAGAGGTCTTCGCGGAAGCGCTCGGCCTCGACCAGTTCCTGCAGGTTGTGATGGCTGGCGCCCACGACGGCGATGTCGACGTCGATCGGCTTGTGGCCGCCCAGCGGCACGACCTGGCGGTCCTGCAGCACGCGCAGCAGGCGGGCCTGCAGCGGCAGCGGCAGCTCGTCGATGTCGTCGAGGAAGAGCGTGCCGCCATGCGCCTGCACCAGACGGCCGACCGAGGCCTTGCGGCGCGCGCCGGTGAAGGTGCCGTCCTCGTAGCCGAAGAGCTCGGCCTCGATCAGGCTTTCGGCGCTCGCCGCGCAGTTGACGGCGACGAAGGCGCGCCCGGAGCGTTCGCTGGCGTGGTGGGCGGCGCGGGCCAGCGTCTCCTTGCCGCTGCCGGACTCGCCGAGCAGCAGGACCGGGATGTCGCGGTCGGTGACCTTGCGCAGCTTGCCGATGACCGCGTGCAGCTGCGGGTCGCCGGTGTCGAGGCGGTCGAAGTCGAGCGGCGCGGCGACGGTGCCGGCAACCGGCTGCGAGACGTCGCTGGCAAGCGCGTCGCTGCCCGGCGTCGCCTCGGCGCGGCCGCCGGGAGTCGCGCCGGTGGGGTCGCCGAGCCCGTACCACGCCACCCAGTTGAAGCGTGCCCGCACGTGGCACTGGGTGCCGTTCGGCAGCGACAGGCCGAGCGGCGCCGCGACCGGCGAGCGGAAGTGGTCGACCAGCGCGCCGACCGAGGTGCCGAACAGGCTCGTCACGCTGTGCATGCGCACCGCCGCGCCCGACAGGCCGAGCAGGTCGAGCGCGGTGCGGTTGGCACCGACGATGCGGCCCTCGCGCGAGACGGCGAGGATGCCTTCCATCAGCGTGCCGATGAACTCGACGCGACGGTGCAGGTGCAGCCGCATCACGTGGCGGAAGTCGTCCGAGAGCCAGTGGTTCTCGATCATCCGCGCCGACATCTTCACCAGGCCCATCGTGTGCTCGTGGTAGCGCCGGTGGTCGCCGGTGACGTCGAGCACGCCGAGGATGTTGCCGCGCGGGTCGAAGATCGGCGCGGCCGAGCAGGTGAGGAAGTGGTTGGCGTGCATGAAGTGCTCGTCCGCGTGGACGAGCGTCGGCACCTCGTCGACGAGCGCCGTGCCCATGCCGTTCGTGCCCTTGGCCGATTCCGACCAGTTGACGCCCGGCTGCAGCGCCACCTTCGAGGCCTTGGCGAGGAAGTCGTCGTCGCCGATCGAATGGATGATCGTGCCGCAGGCGTCGGTCAGCACGACCATGCTCTGCGTGTTGACGATCTGCTCGTAGAGCATCTCCATCACCGGCGCCGCATGCGTGTAGAGGCGCCGGTTGCGCTCGAGCGTCTCGGTCAGGTCGCCGCGGCCGAGCGGCGAGTAGTCGGGCGCCTCGATGCGCGACAGGCCGTTGCTGATGCAGCGCTCGTGCGAGCGGGTGATCAGGTCGTGGTGCGCATCGTCCAGCAGCAGCGCGGCGGCGATCGGCCGTTCGCGCTCGTCGGCGCGCCGCCGGCCACGCCCGAGCGCGGACGGCACGTGCGACGGTGAGGCCATGTCAGTCCTTCCTGCCGCGAAAAGCGGCATCCAGTGAGGCAGACCGGCATTGTGGCGGTGTTCGCCGGAAGCCCTCGCCGAGGACCGGGCAGGGTTTACGCCATGCGCCGCCCGGGCCGGTCAGCCTGCGCCGCCGCCGTGTGCCTGTGAGGCGAAACGGGCCCGCAGTCCGCCGATCACCTCATCGAGCGGCGCCTGCAAGCCCTGCAGCACCGGGTCGTCCAGGGTGACCGTCGCGCGGCTGCTGCGCGCGCTGCGCAGGCGTTCTTCCACCTCCTGCGCGGCGCGTGCCAGCGAGGTCGCGCCGACGGTGCCGGCGTTGGACTTGAGGGTGTGCGCCAGCCGTTCCGCGGTGGCCAGGTCACCGACCGCGAGGGCCTGGCCGAGTGCGTCCCAGGCGCCGGACTGGCTCTCCAGGAAGCGGCGCAGGACGCGTTCGTAGCGCCCCCCGGAGCCGCCGCTGTGGCGCAGCCCGATCTCGCCGTCGAGCCCCGGCAGCCTGGCCGGGCCGCTGGCATGTGCGGGGGCGTTGCGCCGCCAGCTGGCCAGGGTCGCGCACAGCGCTTCGAAGTCGAAGGGCTTGGAGGCCACGCCGTTCATGCCGGCGGCGAGGCAGCGGTCGCGCTCCTGCTGCATGGCATGGGCGGTCATCGCGATGATCGGCAGCTCGCGCCAGCGCGGCTCGGCACGGATCTGCGCGGTCGTCTCGTAGCCGTCCATGCCCGGCATCTGGATGTCCATCAGCACGGCGTCGAAGTCCTGCGTGCGCAATTGCTGCAGGGCCTCCTCGCCGGTGCTGGCGATCGTGATCTGCGCGCCCGCCACATGGCCCAGCAGCTCGGAGGCGACGAGCTGGTTCATGTCGTTGTCCTCCACCAGGAGCAGCCGCATGCCGGCAATGCTCAGCGGTGCCGGCGGCGGCGCCGTGTGGCGCGAAGGGCGGAACAGCGCCATCAGCGCGTCGACCAGCTGCGAGGCGCTGAAGCCCCTGCCGAGGCTGGCGTCGATGCCTTCGGCGAGCGGCGCGGACGGCGACGGCCCGGCGTTGGTTTCGGCGTCCGCGTCGGCGCGCGCGATCCGCACCAGGCGCGGCCGGGAGCTGGGCCCGACCGTCTCGCGGATGCGGGCCAGCAGGTCGGTGCCGTCGACCAGGGCCTGGTCGACGAGCACGACCCCGTAGGCCTGGGCCGCGGCGTCGGCCTGCCCGAGCATCGCGACCGCCTCGTCGCCGGAGGCGGCGAGCGAGTCTGCATGCCCAGCGAGTCGAGCACCGCGAGTGCGTGCTCGCGTGCGGCGCCGTCCGCGTCCACCACCAGCAGCCGCTGGCCGCGCAGCCCCTGGGTGGCGCCCGCCTCGGCGGCCGCGCCGTCGATCACCTCGAAGCGCGCGGTGAAGCTGAAGCAGCTGCCCTCGCCGGGGCGGCTGTCGACCCGGATCTGCCCGCCCATCAACTCGACGAGCTGCTTGCAGATCGCCAGCCCCAGGCCGGTGCCGCCGAAGCGCCGGGCATGCGAGCTGTCGGCCTGGCTGAAGGCCTGGAACAGCCGCGCGACCTGCTCGGGCGTCATGCCCAGCCCCTGGTCGGAGACCGAGAACTCCAGCCTCACCCGCTGGCCGTTGCGCTCGAGCAGCTTGACCGCGGCGACGATCTCGCCGCGCTCGGAAAACTTGATCGCGTTGCTGCACAGGTTCATCAGCACCTGGCTGAGGCGCAGCGCGTCCCCGCTGAGCCCCGGCGGCACCGCGGCGGCGATCGAGATGCGCAGCGGCAGGCCCTTCCCGGCGGCCGGCGCGGCCAGCACCGAGGCGACGTTGTGCACCACCCGGGTCAGGTCGAAGGGCCGGTCCTCCAGCTCGAGGCGGCCGGCTTCGATCTTCGAGAAGTCGAGCACGTCGTTGATGATGCCGAGCAGCGACTCGGCGGCGATCAGGCTCTTCTCGAGGAAGCCGCGCTCGCGCGGCTCGAGCGGCCCGCGCAGGGCGAGCGTCGTCAGGCCGAGGATCGCATTCATCGGCGTGCGGATCTCATGGCTCATGTTGGCCAGGAAGTCGCTCTTGGCCTGGGTGGCGGCCTCGGCGGCGTCGCGTGCGACCACCAGCGCGGCGTTGGCCTGCGCCAGCGCCGCGGTGCGTTTCGCGACCTTCCGTTCGAGCTCCTCCTGGTGGCGTTGCCGGGCGGCGGTCAGGCGCATGCCCTCGAGCCCCTGGGCGGCGCGCACCGCGAGCACCGGCAGCACCGAGCGCAGCCGCTCGGGGTGGCGCAGCGCGCTGCGGCCGGTCGCGACCAGGCCGCCGATCGGGCGGCCCTGGGCGTCCCACAGCGGCATCGAGACCAGGCTCTCGGCCTGCCACTGCGCCAGCAGTGCCAGCGGCGGGCCTTGCGTGCGGGCGCCCTGTGTCAAGACGCGAATGCCGGGTTCTGCCTGCGCCCCGTGGTCGATCAGGACGGCCGCTTCCTGGGCGTCAGGCGGTCGGGCGCCGTCGTCGCTCACGCACTGCAGCACGCGCACCGCGCCCGATGCCCCGTCTGTCGCCGTGCCTTCCGCCGCAGGCTCGTCGTGCCGCTCCAGCAGCAGCGCATGGTCGAGCCCGAAGGTCTGGCAGACGAACTCGAGCAGCTCGCGCGCGAAGGTGCTCTGCCCGAGCGAGTCGAGGCCGGCTCGCCGGGCCACGAAGTACAGCACCGACTCGAGCTGCTTGCGCGCGGTGACGTCGGTCAGCGTGGCGCGCAGGATGCGCTGGCCCGGAAACGGCAGCAGCACGAGGCGCAGGTCGCAGTGGACCGCCTCGTCGTCGTCGGGGCGCTGCACGACGCGCTCGATCTCGACCACTTCGCCGGCCAGCGCCCGTTGCTCGGCCTGGTGCGTCGAGGCGTCGGCGCTCAGGCCATCGGGCTGGACGGCGCGGTAGTAGCGCGACGGCCCCCCCTGCAGCAGCTCCTCGCGCGAACAGCCGAACAGCCGCAGCGCGTGGGCGTTGGCCTCCGTGACGCGGGCGGCGTCGACGTCGTAGGTGAGGATCGCCTCCGGCGCGGCCTCGATCAGCAGGCGTGCCCGCGCCTCGCTGTCCTGGGCCTGCTGCTCGGCGCGCCGGCGCCGGCGGCTCTGCATCGCCAGCGCGAGGATCAGCAGGCTCATCAGCAGGAAGGCCCCGGCCACCGCGAGCACCTGCCCGCGATACTGGTCCCACAGCGGCGGTGGCCGCTGCAGGAAGACCGTACCGGAGGGCAGGCGGTCCGGCTCGATCTGCCAGCCCTGCAACTGGGGCCAGTTGAAGGTCGGCGTGTAGGCGGGCTCGATGGTCGTGAACTGGCCCTGCAGCTTCAACTGGCCCTTCAGGTACTCGATCGCCACCTGGCCGAGGCGCTTGCCGAAGGCCTCGGTGCTGAGCACCGAGCCGCCGACCGACATCGGCAGGTATGGGTCGGCGGCGGTGAAGATCGGCACCTTGGCCTGCGCACGGATCGTGGCCGCGACTTCGATCGGCACCGTGCTTCGGCCGTACCGGTCGCCGAAGTAGGGCCCCAGCAGCAGGATGCTGCCGGGCTCGGCCGCCTGTACGCGCGCGAGCATCTCGTCGTAGCTCAGCGCGTCGGTGTAGTCGATCTTCAGGCGGTCGGCGAAGGGCGCGAGCTCGTCGCGCGTCTGCGAGCGGTAGGTGACGTCGGAGTCGCTGCCGCCGAGGATCACGAGAACGCGGCGCAGGGAGGGCATCCCGTCCGCCGCGAGGCGCAGCGTGCCGCCATAGTCGGGCCGCCAGGGCAGGCGGATCAGTCGACGGCCCTTCAGCCGGTCGGCGAGCCCGGCGTCCGAGCTCACGACCTCGGTCATCACGACCGCGCCGGGAAAGAGCTTCTCTCCCTCGTCCAGCACGTAGTCCAGCGCCGGCACGCCCTGGGCGAAGACCACCGCCGGCTTGCGCCCTTCCATCCGCGCGCGCAGCAGCCGGGTCATCGCTTCGCGATGTTCGGGCGAGCGGAAGCGCCCGAAGTCGAGGTACTCGACCTGCATCTCGGCCACGCTCATCCCCGACTCGCGCACCGCCTTGAGCAGGCCCTGGCGGATCGCGTCCACGACGGGAAAACCGGCGTGCAGCGAGTTCAGGACGACGATCGAGCCCGGGTTCGCCGTCTCCTGCGCGTGTGCGGCAGGCAGCCAGGCGACCGGTGCAAGCAGCAGCGCCAGGACCCGCAGCAGGGGCCCGCAAGGGGCCATGCGGAACCGCCGGCCCGGGATGCAGCGCTCAGCGATCCGACGGGACATGAATCTCCTCCCGGGCGTGGCCTGCCGCGGGCACCCGTCGCCGGGCGGCCTCGCGATCGTTGTGGTCGACGACGCAAGCCGTTCCCATTCGGCTGTGCTGCGTCGTCGCGGCAAGCCGGCGATGCTATCGCGCATCGGCCCGCATTCCGGCCGCGACACGCGCGAGCGCCTCGGCCATGCCGCGCGATGGCTGGCAGCCGATGCGAAGGGGAAAGGGAGGCAGCCCGCCTGGCCCGGGCGCAGGTGATGCGAAGGAGGGGGCCGCCAGCCGCGGGCCGGCAGGCGGGCAGCCGGGTCTGCCCTCGGGCGTCAGGCGTTGCTGGTCGCCCGCACCTCGTCGATCGAGGTCACGCCTTGCCAGACCTTGTCGATGCCGTCCTGGCGCAGCGTGCGCATGCCTGCGGCCAGTGCCTGTGCCTGCAGTTCCTCGGCACGGGCGCCGGTCTGGACGAGGCGGCGCAGCTCACGGCTCGAGGACATCAGCTCGTGCAGCCCGGCGCGCCCCTTCTGGCCGGTCTTCCCGCAGGCCTTGCAGCCGGGTGCGTGCCAGCGGAGCAGGCGGCCGTCGCGGCCGAAGCGTTCGCGCCAGCCGGCGAGCACGGTGTCGGGCGAGAGGGCCGGCGTGTCGGCCGGCATGCCGTGCAGATAGTCGGCGAGCAGTTCGTCGACACGATCGCTACTGGCGGGTTCGGCGCTGCGGCACTCGCCGCACAGGCGCTTGACAAGGCGCTGCGCCAGCACGGCGAGCAGCGAGTCGGCGAAGTTGAACGGGTCCAGGCCCATGTCGAGCAGCCGGGTGACCGTCTCGGGCGCGCTGTTGGTGTGCAGCGTCGACATCACCAGGTGGCCGGTGAGCGAGGCCTCGACCGCCATGTGCGCCGTCTCCTGGTCGCGGATCTCGCCGACCATGATCACGTCGGGGTCGGCACGCAGGAAGGCGCGCAGCGCCTTGGCGAAGGTCCAGTCGATCTTCGGGTTGACCTGCACCTGGCGCAGGCCGGCCTGGGTGATCTCGACCGGGTCCTCGGCCGTCCAGATCTTGCGGTCGGGGCGGTTGATGTGGGCCAGCGCCGAATGCAGCGTCGTCGTCTTGCCCGAGCCGGTCGGGCCGACGCAGAGCACCAGACCGTAGGGACGCTCGGTCGCCTCCTCGAGCCAGCGCTGGTTGTTCGGCGACAGCCCCAGCTTGACCAGCGGCAGCGGCTTGGCCGAGGCCAGGAGCCGCATCACGATGTCTTCCATCCCGTTGTTGGTCGGGATCGTCGCCACGCGCAGCTCGAGCTTGTGCTGCGGCGAGAACTTGGCGAAGTTGATCTTGCCGTCCTGCGGCTTGCGGCGCTCGCTGATGTCGAGGTCGCACATGATCTTGATGCGCGCGATCAGCGCGCTCTTGTAGTTGTGCGGCAGCTCGAGGTAGGGCTGCAGCGTGCCGTCCTTGCGGAAGCGGATCTTCACCTTCTCGCGGCCCGGATAGCACTCGATGTGGATGTCCGAGACGCCTTCGGTCGAGGCCTCGACGATCATGTTGTTGATCAGCCGCACGAGCGAGTTGTCGGACTGCTCGATCGCCTTGTCCTCGTCGGCGAGGCGGCTCTCAGCACCTTCGCGCTCGAGGGACGCGACGAGCTGGCTGGTGTCGGGCGGCTCGAACTCGAAGGTCTCGGTCGCGATCACCCCGCCGCCCGCCTGCGAGGCGAGCGTCGAGCCGACGCGGTCGAAGGCGGCGCGCATCGCCGCCTCCAGCGTGCCCCAGGGGGCGAGCACCGGCACGACCTTCATCTGGGCCGCGAACTCGAGCTCGTCGATCACCTGCGGCTGGGCCGGGTCTTCGAGCGCGACCACCAGGCGGCCCTCGCGCACCATCAGCGGCAAGGCGCCCAGGCGGCGCGCGGTCGGGAAGTTCAGTCGCTTGATCGCCGCCGGGTCGCAGGGGAACTGCGACACGTCGACCACCGGGTAGCCCATCTTGCGTGCCAGCGCCGACTGCAGGTCGGGGCGCGAGATCGTGCCGTTGCGCACCAGGATCTCGCCCAGCGGCACGCCGCGGTCGACCCGCTGCTGCGACAGCGCCCCGTCGAGCTGGCGGTCGTCGATCAGGCCGAGCGAGAGCAGCGCCTCGCCGATGCGCACCATCGGCATGCGCGATTGCTGCTCGATCGCCGCGTGCAGCGCCTCGGCGTTGACCACCTGGCGCGAACGCAGGATGTCGCCGATGCGCTGATCGCGCAGCTCGCGCTGGGTCTCGACCGCGAGCTCGATCTGCGCCGGCGTCGCCGCCTGCGCCTCGATCAGCAGCTCGCCGAGCTTGGAGCCGATCTCGAACGAGCGCAGGCTGCTGCGCGGCACGAAGACGCAGTGGACGCTGTCCGTGTCGCCGATCGGGTGGAACAGGAAGAGGCCGAACTCCTCGAGCACGTGTCCGATCGTTTCACCGTCCCACTCCTTGCCGTCGGAGAAGACGAGGTGGTACTCGGAGCGTGGCCGCTGGGCGACCAGGCCGCGCTGGGCGGCGCCGCTGGTCTCGATGTCGTAGGGGTCGACCGGCGTCGTCAGGCGGAGCGTGCGGAACTGGTCGAAGCGCAGCGGCAGGCTGCCGCGCGAGGGCGGCAGCTGGACGTCGATCACGCTCTCGCCCGGCGAGACCCGTGCCAGCCGGCCCTGCGACATGCGGCCGTTGAAGCCTTCGATCTCGCAGGGCTCGGCGCCGCGCAGCGAGATCACCGCCGGATAGGCGACGTAGGGCGGCGAGGGCCAGGCGAAGGGGCGCGCTGCACTTGAGGTGCCGAAGCTGCGGGACGACGCCGGCATGCCGTCGTCCATCGCGGCAGGGATCGTCAGGTCTTGCTCCCACTGGAGCGGCGCGAGCGTGTCGGACATCGGTGCACTCTGTCTCGTCGACCGCGGGGCGCGCGCACGACCGTGCACGGTCCAGCCCGCCGGCCAGGATGTTGATGCTGCGCGCCGGGCCGGGGGCGGAACGCCCGAATAGCGGCCAGAAGCCGGGCCTGTTTCAGCGCCTGTCGGGGGCGTGCCGTGACCCGTCCGCGCGGGTCCTCGCTCCGGGCCGCCGGCGTGACTTTCGGCGCGTCGCCGCGGCCGCCCGACGCCGGCCGACCCGGCGCGCCGGGCCGACGCCGACGATTAGCATGCGGTGGTTGGCGGCGCGCCCCCTGCCGTCTGCCGCCGGGGCCGCGCCTGCGACGCCCCAGACACCCGGAGTTCGCGATGACTGCATTCCCCGTCGCCGGCAGCCGCTGGCAGTTCTGGGTCGACCGCGGTGGCACCTTCACCGACGTCGTCGGGCGCCGGCCCGACGGCAGCCTGGTCACGCACAAGCTGCTGAGCGAGAACCCCGAGCAGTACCGTGATGCCGCGGTGGCCGGCATCCGCCACCTGCTCGGCCTCGGCGCCGACGAGCCGATCACGCCGGCGCGGGTCGAGAGCGTGCGCATGGGCACGACGGTGGCGACCAACGCGCTGCTCGAGCGCAAGGGCGAGCCGACGCTGCTCGTCACGACGCGCGGCTTCCGTGACGCATTGCGCATCGCCTACCAGGACCGGCCGCGCCTGTTCGATCGCGAGATCGTGCTGCCCGAGCTGCTCTACCGGCGCGTGGTCGAGGTGCGCGAGCGCGTCGCGGTCGATGGCGCGGTCGTCGAGCCGCTGGACGAAACCCATCTGGGCACCGAGCTGCGGGCCGCCTTCGACGCCGGCCTGCGCAGCGTCGCGGTCGTCTTCCTGCACGGCTGGCGCCACAGCGCGCACGAGGCGGCGGCGGCGGCGCTGGCGCGGGCGGCGGGCTTCACGCAGGTCAGCGTCTCGCACCAGGTGAGCCCGCTGATGAAGCTGGTGAGCCGCGGCGACACGACGGTGGTCGACGCCTATCTCTCGCCGATCCTGCGCCGCTACGTCGAGCAGGTGGCGGCCGAGATGCCGGGCGTGCGCCTGCTCTTCATGCAGTCCTCCGGCGGGCTGGCCGACGCCCAGGCCTTCCAGGGCAAGGACGCGATCCTCTCCGGCCCGGCCGGCGGCATCGTCGGCATGGCACGCACGGCGCTGCTGGCGCGTGCCGATCTGGTGGATGCGGACGGCGGGCCGAGCGCCGGGCCGTCCCAAGCCGGCCCGCCACCCGCCCGGCGGGTGGACTCGGGTACTCCCGAGGCCGGGTGCTCACAGGACTGGCCGAGCGCCGGGCCGCCCCCAGCCGGCCCGCCACCCGCCCGGCGGGTGGACACCGGTACTCCCGAGGCCGGGTGCCCACAGGACATTCGGGTGATCGGCTTCGACATGGGCGGCACCTCGACCGACGTCAGCCACTACGCCGGCGAGTTCGAGCGCGCCTTCGAGACGCGCGTCGCCGGCGTGCGCATGCGCGCGCCGATGATGAGCATCCACACCGTGGCGGCGGGCGGCGGCTCGATCCTGCACTTCGACGGCGCCCGCCTGCGGGCGGGCCCGGACAGCGCCGGCGCCAACCCCGGCCCGGCCTGCTACCGGCGCGGCGGGCCGCTGACGGTGACCGACGCCAATGTGATGCTCGGCCGCATCCAGCCCGAGGACTTTCCGCAGGTGTTCGGCCCGCAGGCCGACCAGCCGCTCGACCGCGAGGTCGTCGTCGCCGGCTTCGAGGCGCTGGCGGCGCGCATTGCCGAGGCCGGCGGCGCCGGCGTCCCCGCGCGCAGCCCGGAGGCGGTGGCCGAGGGCTTCGTCGACATCGCGGTCGGCGCGATGGCCAATGCGATCAAGAAGATCTCGGTCGCGCGGGGCTACGACGTCACCAGCTACACGTTGCAATGCTTCGGCGGCGCCGGCGGCCAGCACGCCTGCCGCGTCGCCGACGCGCTCGGCATGCGCCGCGTCTTCGTGCACCCGCTGGCCGGCGTGCTCTCGGCCTACGGGATGGGCCTGGCCGACCAGGGCGTGATGCGCGAGGCAGCGATCGAGCTGCCGCTGGCCGAGGCGGGGGCGACCGTCGCCGCCCGGCTCGACGCGTTGACGCAGGAGGCCGAGGCCGCGCTGCGCGAGCAGGGCGCGGACGACCCCGAGGCGTCGCTGCAGACCCGCACCCACCGTCGCCTGCACCTGCGCTACGAAGGCACCGACACCGCCCTCGTCGTGCCGGAGGGCGATGCGGCGTCGATGCAAGCGGCCTTCGACGACGCCTATCGGCGCCGCTTCTCGTTCCTGATGCCGGGGCGGCGGCTGATCGTCGAGGCGGTGTCGGTCGAGGCGATCGGCGCCGGCGAGGCGCCGGCCGAGCGCCCGGCCGAGCACCTGGACCGGGTCCCGGCGCCGGCCGAGCGCCGCGTGCGCCTGTATGGCGACGGCGCCTGGCACGAGGCGGCGCTGGTGCGGCGCGAGTCGGCGAAGCCCGGCATGTGGATCGACGGCCCGGCGGTGATCGCCGAGCGCAACGCGACGACGGTCGTCGAGCCGGGCTGGCGGGCGCATGTGACCGCGCTCGACCACCTGGTGATCGAGCGCGTCGTGCCGCGGCCCGAGCGCCTGGCGGTCGGCACCCGCGTCGACCCGGTGATGCTCGAGGTGTTCAACAACCTCTTCATGAACATCGCCGAGCAGATGGGCCTGCAGCTGCAGAACACCGCCTACTCGGTGAACATCAAGGAGCGGCTCGACTTCTCCTGCGCGCTGTTCGACGCCGAGGGCAACCTGATCGCCAATGCGCCGCACATGCCGGTGCACCTGGGCTCGATGAGCGAGTCGATCAAGACGGTGATCGCGCGCAACGCGGGCGCGATGCGCCCGGGCGACGTCTACGCGCTGAACGACCCGTACCACGGCGGCACCCACCTGCCCGACGTGACGGTGGTGACCCCGGTCTTCCTGGAGGGAGCGGCGGACAGCGGGTCCCCGGCCGAGCCGCGCATCCTGTTCTACGTCGGCTCGCGCGGCCACCACGCCGACATCGGCGGCGTCACGCCGGGCTCGATGCCGCCGTTCTCGACCCGCATCGAGGAGGAGGGCGTGCAGCTCGACAACGTGAAGCTCGTCGAGGGCGGCGCCGACGGGCCGCGCATGCGCGAGGCGGAGCTGCTGGCGCTGCTGTCGGGCGGCGCCCACCCGGCGCGCAACCCGCAGCAGAACCTGGCCGACCTGAAGGCGCAGATCGCCGGCAACGAGAAGGGCGTGCAGGAGCTTCGCCGCATGGTCGCGCAGTACGGGCTCGAGGTCGTGCAGGCCTACATGCGCCATGTGCAGGACAACGCGGAGGAATCGGTGCGCCGCGTGATCACGCGCCTGAAGGACGGCGCCTTCACGCTGCCGCTGGACAACGGCGCGACGATCCAGGTCGCGATCCGCGTCGACGCGGCGGCGCGCAGCGCGGTGATCGACTTCGCCGGCAGCTCGGCGCAGCTGGCCAACAATTTCAACGCGCCGACGGCGGTGTGCATGGCGGCGGTGCTCTACGTCTTCCGCTCGCTGGTCGGCGACGACATCCCGCTCAACGCCGGCTGCCTGAAGCCGCTCGAGGTGCGCATCCCCGAGGGCTCGATGCTCAACCCGCGGCCGCCGGCCTCGGTGGTGGCCGGCAACGTCGAGACCTCGATGTGCATCACCAACGCGCTCTTCGGCGCCCTCGGCGTGATGGCCTCGGGCCCGTGCTCGATGAGCAACTTCACCTTCGGCAATGCGCGCCACCAGTACTACGAGACCATCTCCGGCGGCAGCGGCGCCGGCGGCTGGTTCGACGACGAAGGGCGCCAGCGCGGTGGTTTCGACGGCACCGGCGTCGTCCAGACCCACATGACGAACTCGCGCCTCACCGACCCGGAGGTGCTCGAGTTCCGCTTCCCGGTGCGGCTGGACAGCTACGAGATCCGCGCCGGCTCGGGCGGCGACGGGCGCTGGCGCGGCGGCGACGGCGGCGTGCGCCGGCTGCGCTTCCTCGAACCGATGACGGCGTCGATCCTCTCCAACGGGCGCATCTATCCGGCCTTCGGACTGCGCGGCGGCGGGCCCGGCCGCCCCGGGCGCAACCGCGTCGAGCGCGCCGACGGGCGCGTCGAGCGGCTCGGGCACATCGCCTCGGTCGAGATGGGGCCGGGCGACGTCTTCGTCATCGAGACGCCGGGTGGCGGGGGCTATGGCGAGGAGGGCGGGCGTGCCTGACCCGCTCGGCTGCCTTGGCGCGGCGGACGGCGGCGTGCTGCTGACCGGCTTCGATCCCTTCGGCGGCGCGGCGCGCAACCCTTCGGGCGAGATCGCGCGGCGCCTGCACGGCACGCGCAGCGCCGACGGCACGCCGATCGAAGGCCTCGAACTGCCGACCGTCTTCGGCGCCTCGTGGCAGGCGCTCGAAGCGGCGATCGAGGCGCGGCGACCGCGGCTGGTGGTCGCGCTCGGCCTGGCGGCGAACCGCGACGAGGTGAGCGTCGAGCGCTGGGCCGCGAACCTCCACGATGCCCGCATCGCCGACAACGCCGGCCGGCGGCCTTGCGCCGCACCGGTGGTCGCCGGCGCGCCGCCGGGCTATGCGTCGAGCCTGCCGGTCGCGCAGATCGTCGAGGCGCTGCGCGCCGCCGGCATTCCGGCCGGCGCTTCGGACTGCGCCGGCCGCTTCGTCTGCAACCATGTCTTCTACGGCCTCGCCCACGGCATCGCCACCCGCTGGCCGGGCCTGCGCGGCGGCTTCGTCCACCTGCCGGCCTGGCATCTTTCCGACGCGGGGCCTTCGCTCGCGACCTTGCTGCGGGCGACTTCGCTGATCATCGACCGCAGCCTGGCGAGCTGAGCGAACGCGGCTGCTGCCGATCCGCGCCGCCGATCCGCGCGCCCCGCGCTATCGGGCCCGGCGCGGGCCACGCCCGACTTGCCGGCGCCGCGCCCCCCGCACGCCCGGGCACCGGTGCCGATTCCGTCACGGCGTGCGACGGGGCACCCCGTGCCGGCGGGGGCAGCCGGCACCGGGCCGCCCACTAGCATCCGCCGATGCTTTTCACCCTCACACCGTCCCGCAGCGCCGCCGCGCCCCGCCGACCCTTCGCGCGAGGTGCGCGATGAAGCGCCTGCTGCTGCTCGGCGCCGGCCAGGCGCACTTGCATGCGCTGCGCGACATGGCGCGGCGCCCGATCGAGGGCGACGTGCTGACGATGCTGGTCGCCCCTTCCGAGCAGGCGATCTACCCGGCGCTGGTGTCGGGCCATGTGGCTGGCCACTATGCGGCGGACGACTGCCGCATCGACCTGCCGCCGCTGTGCCATGCCGCCGCCTGCAACTGGCTGCGGGCGGACATCGTGCACCTCGACGCCGGCGCGCGGCGCGTGCACCTGCTGGACGGGCGCCGCCTGGAGTACGACGTGCTCAGCATCGACGCCGAGCCCGAGATCGACCGCGACCTGCTGCCCGGCGCGGCCCGCCACGCGATCTTCGCCCGGCCGCTGCCGGCGCTGATCGATGCCTGGTCGCGCGTGCCGGAGGACGCGGGCGACCGCGACCTGACCTGCGTCGTCGTCATCGGCGATGGCCTGGCGGCGGTCGAGATGGCACTGGCGGCGCGCCAGCGGCTCGGCGCGCGCGCGCACATCTGCCTCGTGACGCAGGGCGGCCCGGTCGCGCCCGGCCTGGCGCCGGCGGCACGCCGGCGGGTCGAGCGCGCGCTCGACCGCGGCGACATCCTGCGCGTGCACGAACGCTGCGTCTCGATCGAGGAGCACTACATCAAGCTCGACAGCGGCATGCAGCTGGCTTGCGACGTGCCGATCGTCGCCACCGGCGACCGGGCGCCGGGCTGGCTGGCCAGGAGTGGCTTGACGCTGGACGAGCACGGGGCGGTGCACACCGGCGCGGACCTTCAGTCGCTGAGCCATCTCGAGGTCTTCGCGGCCGGCGCCACGGGTGTTTGCGCAGAAGCTGCCGGCAACGGCCCGCGCCGGGAGACGAACCTCGCGCTCGTGCGCAATCTGCGGCGCTACCTGGCCGAGGGCCGTGCCGATGCCGCGCGCAGCGGCCTCGCCGGCATCGAGCTGGTCGACTGCGGGGAGCGGCGGGCGATCGCCAGTTGGGGCCGCTGGGCGGCCGAGGGCGAGTGGGTCTGGCGCGTGAAGCACCTGCTCGACCGTCGCCGCGTCGCCTCGTTCGACCCCGCCTGAGCGGCGGGTGTGACGCCCTTCGCATGACCACCGGGCCGGCTGCGGCCCGGAGCCTGACACTCAGAGGTCGCGCAGGCGGAACGAGATCACGATCGGCGAGGGCACGCGGCCGTCGACGTCGCGCGGCAGCGATTCGGTGCGGTCGATCGCGCGCAGCACCGCGTCGTCCCAGGAGGCGACGCCGCTGCTGCGCACGATGCGCCGGCCGACGATCGTGCCGTCGGGCGCGGCGCGCACCTCGACCTCGGCACGCGGATTGCCGCTGAGCTCGTCGGGGAAGACGATGTTCGGCTTCACCCGCGCAACGATGCGCCCCGCATAGCCGGCCGAGGGACCGGACGAGCGCGCCGCGGTGCCGGTCGCCCGGTCGTCTCCGCTCGCGCCGGCCTGGCCGAGCATGCGTTCGAGGTTGGCCTTGCGGGCGGCTTCGAGGTTCGCCTGCTCGGCCTGCTCGCGGCGGCGCTGCTCGGCTTCGCGGCGCTTGTCCGCGGCGAGCTTCTCGGCGGCGGCCTTCTCTGTCGCCTTCTCCGCCGCTTCCTTGCGCGCGGTCTCGCGTTGGGCCAGCTCCTGGCGCTCCTTCTCCTTCTGGGCGCGCTCGCGCTCGTCCTCGATGCGTCGCACGCGCTCGAGCTCGCGTTCGCGCTCGCGCCGTTCTCGCTCGATCGCGATCTGCGGGTCGGGCGCGGGGGCGGGCGGCGGCGGGGGGATCGCCACCTTCGGCGGTGGCGGCGCGGGCTCCGGAGCCGGCGGGGGTGGGGGCGGCGGCGGGGCCGGAGGGGGCGGCGTCGGCGCGGGGGTGGGCGACTCGGCGCGCGGCGCGGCGGCCTGCGGCACGGCCGACCAGAGCTCGGCCGAGATCGCGTCGGGTTCGCGGCTGCGCCAGGCGACGCCGATGGCGATCGCCGCGATCAGCCCGCCGTGCACGAGCAGCGCGAGCCCGAGCCCGCGGCCCATGCCCTTCGGCGGCTCGGGCCGCAGGTCGTCGGGTTGGTCGTCGTCCGGTCGGGCCACGTGCTCGGCTTCTCAGCTACCGACGCTCTTCACCGCCAGGCCGACGCGCTGCACGCCGCTGCGCTGCAGGGTGTCCATGACCTTGACGACGGCTTCGTACTTCACCGCCTTGTCGGCCGAGATCACGACCGGCGTGTTCGCGTCGCCCGCCTGAAGGGCGCTGACGCGGGCGGCGAGCGCGGGCATCGAGGTGTCCTCGGGCGTGCCCTGGTCGACGCGCAGGCGCAGCTTCTCGTCGGCGCCGACCACCACCTCGATCACCTTGGTCGGCTGCTGGCGGCTCTTGCCGACGCTCGGCAGGTCGACCAGGCCGGTCGTGATCAGCGGCGCGCTGACCATGAAGATGATCAGCAGCACGAGCATCACGTCGATGAACGGGACCATGTTGATCTCGCTCATCGTGCGGCGACGGCCGCCTGCGCGACCCTGGACGGCTGGCATCGGCGTCAGTCAGTAGGTGGTCGCCGGGGCGACGGGGCTCGTCCCCGAGTGGCCGACGTTGCGCTGCAGGATGTTGGAGAACTCCTCGATGAAGGTCTCCTGGCCGATCGCGATGCGGTCGATGTCGCGCGCGAAGCGGTTGTAGGCGATCACCGCGGGGATCGCGGCGAAGAGCCCGATCGCGGTCGCGACCAGCGCCTCGGCGATGCCGGGTGCCACCGTCGCCAGCGTCACCTGCTGCAGGTTCGACAGGCCGACGAAGGCATGCATGATCCCCCACACCGTCCCGAACAGGCCGATGTACGGCGACACCGAGCCGACCGAGGCGAGGAAGGACAGGTGCGACTCGATCACGTCCATCTCGCGCTGGAAGCTCGCGCGCATCGCGCGCCGCGCGGCGTCGAGCAGGGCGCCGCTGTCGCTGACGCGGCGTTCGCGCAGCTTCATGAACTCGCGCATGCCCGAGGCGAAGATGCGCTCGAGCGGTGCCGCATCGGGCCGCTGGCCGGCGTTCTGGTAGAGGTCGTTCAGGCTGCGGCCGGACCAGAACTCGCGCTCGAAGTCGTCGTTGCGGTCGCGCACGCGCTTGAGGCCGAAGAGCTTGCCGAAGATCACCGTCCAGCTCGCCAGCGAGACGAGCAGCAGCCCGGCCATCACCAGCTGCACGACGAGGCTCGCCTGCAGGACGAGCGTGAGGATCGACAGGTCCTGGCTCATCGCAGGACCTGACGCGCCCCTCGGGGGCTGCGAACGCAGTGAGCTTGGGGTCGTTTCATTTCAGGCAGTCGAGGATGGGGCTGGGAATGCGGCAGGGTCTGAAGGTTCCGGCGTCGACGCAGCCGATGCGGATCACGCCTTCGGCGAGCAGGCTGTTGTCACCGGCGTCCAGGCCGACGCGGTGCGCGTGCTGCACGATCTGCAGCGAGGCCTGGCCGCGGTGGCGGACGACGACGTCGACGTCGATCAGGTCGTCCAGACGCGCCGGCGCCCGGTAGTGCACCTCGGTGTGCGCGACGATGAACATCAGACCGGCGTCGCGGCGCATCGCCTCCTGCCCGAAGCCGTGGGCGCGCAGCCACTCGGTGCGCGCGCGCTCGAAGAACTTCAGGTAGTTGGCGTAGAAGACGACGCCGCCCGCGTCGGTGTCTTCCCAGTACACGCGCAACCGGTGCACGAAGGGGGTCGGAACGTCACTCATCGGGTAACCCCGCATTATGCGGGAGCCTCGGCGGCCCCCTTCCGTCCTTCGTCGCCCATGCCCGCCGCGTGTCGCGGCGGCGCCTCAGGGGCTCAATCGAGGACGACGACGCGCCGCGTCTCGTCGTCGGTCTCGATCGCGCTGACGCGTCCGTCGTTGCCGAAGGTCACCTTGAACTCGGAGAAGCTCCAGAGCCAGTAGCGCCAGACCTGGGCGTCGAGGTGCGGGTTCTCGCTCGTCACCGGATAGCCGACCGCCATCACGACCTGGTCGCGCGTCATGCCTGGGGTCACGCGGGCACTGCGGATCGCCTCCTGGATCTTCGCGGGCCAAGCGGCGAGCTTGGGTCGCGGGTCTTCGGTGACGACGTAGCGCCTGGCGAAGGCGGCGAGGTCGAGGTCGCGGCTGTAGTCGTTGCCGATCGACTGCGACGTGCCGTCGATCTGCACGTGGACCCGGTTGCTGCCGTAGCCGGTGATGCGCACCGGCGTGCCGAAGGCGATCAGGGTCTTGCCGCTTTCGGCGTAGTTGATGTCGCTGATCCAGCTGCCGTCGCTGCGCAGGTTGCAGCAGAGGAAGCCGTCGTACTTCTCCTGCGCACCCGCCGAGCCGGCAGCGAACGTGGCAAGGGCGGCGAAGGCGGCCAGCAGGCCGCGCAGGCGAGGCGTCATCGGGGTTCCTCCGTGGCGGGCCGCTGCGGCGCAGCGGAGCGCGACCTTACTGCACCGGCAGTGGCGCGGCGGCGGGCGAGGGCGGGAAGGCGCCGGCAGGCATCCCGAGCGCGAAGGACGAGACGGGCACTGCGGGCGCGTCAGCGAGGGCAGCGGCGTGGGTGGTGGCGATCGTCGCTGCGCCCTGGCCGAAGAGCCTCGGCAACGCTGCAGACGGATCGACGCTCAGGCGCCCGAGCCACCAGGCCGCGGCGCCGAGCGCGACGACCAGCGCGGCGGCCGAGCACCAGGTGAGGGCGCGCCGGCGTGGGCGCTCGGCTGGCGGCGCGGCGGCGGCATCCGCCAGCTCTTCCTGGGCGTGCTCCTCCAGCCACTGCCGCAGGTCGCGCGCCATGCGGCGAGCCGAGTGGTAGCGGGATTCGGGCTGCTTGGCGATCGCGCGGGCGACGATCGCCGACAGCGCCGACGGCACCCGGCGGTCGAGCGTATGCGGCGGCGGCGGCTCGGTGTTCAGCACCGCGTGGCGGATCTCGGCCAGCGTGCGGCCGCGGAACGGTTTGGCGCCGCAGAGCAGCTCGTAGAAGACGACGCCGAGCGCGAACACGTCGACCCTGCGGTCGACCGCCTCGCCGCGCAGCTGCTCGGGCGCCATGTAGTAGGGCGTGCCGGAGGCGAGGACCTCGTCTTCCTCGCCGTCGGCCAGCGGTGCGTCGCGGCCGGCGATGCTGGCGATGCCGAAGTCGAGGACGCGCGGCTGCGTGCGCCCGACCATGAGGATGTTCGCTGGCTTGATGTCGCGGTGCACGACGCCCTTGGCGTGCGCATAGGCCAGCGCCTCGGCGACGCGGCGGATGATCGTCGCCGCCTGCGCCGGCGTCGCCCGCCAGCCTTCGCTGCGCAGCTGGCCGAGGTCGCGGCCCTTCAGCAGCTCCATCGCGATGTACGGGCCCTGGTCGCTGAGCCCGGCATCGAACACGGTCACGATGTGCGGATGCGAGAGGCCTGCCGAGGCGCGCGCCTCGTTGAGGAAGGCCGCGTCGAAGGCGGCGCGCCGCGGCGCGTCGACCTTCAGCGTCTTGATCGCCACCAGGCGCGACAGCAGCGGGTCGTGGGCGGCGTGAACCGAGCCGAGGCCGCCGTCACCGAGCAGGTACTTCAGCGCATAGCGGCCGACGTGGCCGATCGTTGGCAGGTCGCGCGTCTCGCGCGTCGACGAGCCGCGCGCCATCCTGGACGGGCGGCCGGCTGCCACCGCGGCGGCGGGTGGCTCGCCGGCGCCGTGCGGCGAGGCGTCGGCCGTGGGCGCGGCGAGCCAGGGGGGCGGTTCGACGACGGTGTCGCGGTCGTCGTCGAGCGACGCGGAAACAAGCTGCGCCGATGATTGGAGGGCGTCCACGAGCAAGGAGCTTAGAGCGCCGGCCCTCGGCCGAGGGGCGGAAAAGCAGCGCAATCCGCCGCATTTCCGTCGCACTCCTGTGCCGCGCGTGGCGGCCGCGCGTCGCCTGCTCCCGCCTGGTCGCGCGCGGGCTCCGCCCGCCTCGGGCCTGGTGCTGCCGCGCTCCGGCCCCGCCCCTTCAGCCGAGCGCGCGCCCGAGCCGCGCCATCGCGACCTCGAGCTGGGCCATCGAGCTGGCGAACGAGAGCCGCACGAAGCGGGCGCTCGCCGCGTGCCCGAAGTCGCGACCGGGCGTCAGCGCGACATGGGCGCGTCGCATCATGTCGAAGCAGAAGTCCCAGCTGCCGCCGTCCGCCTCCGCGCGGTGGGCGCTGCAGTCGAACCAGGCGTAGAAGGCGCCGTCGGGCACCACCGGCACCGGCAGGCCCAGGCGCTCGAGCGCCGGCACGACGAAGTCGCGGCGGGCGCGGAACTCGGTGCGGCGGCGTTCGTACTCGGCGATCGCGGCGGGTTCGAAGCAGGCGAGCGCCGCGTGCTGCGCCAGCGTCGAGGCGCAGATGTAGAGGTTCTGCGCCAGCTTCTCGACCGCCGGCACCAGCGCCGGCGGCAGCACCATCCAGCCCAGGCGCCAGCCGGTCATGCTGAAGTACTTGCTGAAGCTGTTGACCGTGATCACGTCGTCGCCGTGGGCCAGCGCGCTGCGGCCGTAGCGCGCCTCGTAGCTGAGGGCGAGGTAGATCTCGTCGACGATCGTGAAGCCGCCGCGTGCGCGCACCACGTCGACGATGCGGCGCATCTCGTCCGGGTCGATCGAGGTGCCCGTCGGGTTGGATGGCGAGGCGAGCAAGACGCCGCGCGTGCGCGGACTCCAGGCCGCCTCGACGGTGGCGGCGTCCAACTGGTAGCGCGCCTCGGGGCCCGCCGGCAGCAGGCGCGGCTCGCCTTCGGCGGCGGTGACGAAGTGCCGGTTGCAGGGGTAGCTCGGGTCGGGCAGCAGCACTTCGTCGCCCTGGTCGACCAGCGCCAGGCAGGCCAGCTGCAGCGCGGCCGAGGCGCCGGCGGTGACGACGATGCGCGCCGGGTCGACCGCGAGGCCGAAGCGGGTCGCATACCAGGCGGCGATGCGCTCGCGCAGGGCGAGCAGGCCGCTGGCCTCGGTGTACTGCGTGAGCCCTTCGCGCAGCGCGCGCTCGGCGGCCTCGCGCACCGGCGGCGCGGCGGTGAAGTCCGGCTCGCCGATGTTGAGGAAGATCATCGGCTCGCCGCCCTGCGCCGGGTCGCAGGCCGGGCTGCGCGCGATCTCGACCGCCGCCTTCGCGCACTCCATCACGTAGAACGGCTCGATGCGGTCGACGCGGGAGGCGGGCCTGATCGCGCGGCTCATGTGGCACTCCGGCTGCCGCTCGCGGGCACTTTCGGCCGGCAGAGCCGCCGGGCGGGATGGTCGTTGGTGCTCATCGCGCCCGCGCCCGGTGCCGCGTGGGCACGCAAGGGGGGCCGAGGCGTGCGTTCAACGCCGCGCCGCGCGTGCCGCCTCGACCTCTGCCGGGCGCAGGTCGCCGGCCGCCTTGTCGAGCACGCCGTTCACGTACTTGTGGCCGTCGGTGCCGCCGTAGTCCTTGGCGAGTTCGACCGCCTCGTTGATCGCGACCTTGTAGGGGACCTCGGGGCAGTGGCCGAGCTCGAAGGTGCCGATCAGCAGCAGCGCATGCTCGACCGGCGACAGCTCGGTCGTCTTGCGGTCGACGTGACGCGCGAGCACCGCGTCGAGCTCGGAGGCGCCGTCGATGCAGCCGTGCAGCAGGGCGCGGAAGTGCTCGGCGTCGCACTGGTCGAACTCGTCCTGCTCGCGCATGTGGGCATCGATCACGCCGGCGTCGGCGCCGCCGACCAGCCATTCGTAGAGGCCCAGCAGCGCCGCCTCGCGTGAACGCCGGCGCGCGGACTTCGTGCGGCGCTTCGGCGGGCCGGACCGGCGCGGGCCGCTTCGCGCGGCGGGCGCGTCCCCCGCCGGGGCGCCCGGCGCGGGGGCGTTCACGGCAGTTCCTCCAGCAGGTTCGCCATCTCGACCGCGACCCGCGCGGCGTCGCGCGCCTTGTCTTCGGTGCGCGCCAGCGCCTGGGCCTCGTTCTCGACGGTCAGGATCGCGTTGGCGATCGGCAGCTGGTGGTCGAGCGAGACGCGGGTCACGGCCGCGCCGCTCTCGTTGGCGACCAGCTCGAAGTGGTAGGTCTCGCCGCGCACGATGCAGCCGAGCGCGATCAGCGCGTCGTACTCGTCGGCCTCGGCCAGCACCGCGAGCGCGACGCCGATCTCGAGCGCGCCGGGCACCGTCAGGAGCCGCACATGGCCCTCGTCGACACCCAGCGCCTGCAACTCATCGAGGCAATGGCGGGCCATCGCGTCGGTGATCGCAGCGTTGAAGCGCGCCTGCACGACGCCGATGCGCAGTTCACGGCCGTCGAGCCGCGCGGCGGCGGCGCCTTCGCCCTTGTCGGCGTCTTGCATGGTCAGGCCTCGGTTGATTCGCCGGCTTCGCCGACGAATCCGGTGACTTCGAGCGCGTAGCCGGTCATGCTCGGCATCCGGCGCGGGCGGCCGAGCAGGCGCATCTTCGAGACCTGCAGGCCGCGCAGGATCTGTGCGCCAACGCCGTAGATGCGAAGGTCGACCTGCTGTCCGCGCAGGCGGGCCGGGCGATCGGTCTGCGAAGCCAGGGCGGCCTGCAGCGCATCAGCATCCTCGCCGCAGTTGAGCAGCACGACGACGCCCTTGCCGGCGCGTTGGATCGCGGCCAGCGCGGCGGGCAGCGGCCAGGAGTGCGGCGAGCCGCCGGAGTCGAGCAGGTCGAGCACCGACAGCGGTTCGTGCACGCGCACGAGCACCTCCTCGTCGGGCGCCCAGGCGCCGTGCACCAGCGCCAGATGCAAGCCACCCGTGCGGTCGCGGAAGGCGAGGCAGCGGAACGGGCCCTGCGCCGTCTGCAGCGCGCGCTCGCCGACCTGGGTGATCAGCGATTCGTTGCGCGCGCGGTATTCGATCAGGTCGGCGATCGTGCCGATCTTCAGCCGGTGCTCGCGCGCGAAGACCTCGAGGTCGGGCAGGCGCGCCATCGTGCCGTCGTCCTTCATCACCTCGCAGATCACTGCCGCCGGCGTCAGGCCGGCCATGCCGGCCAGGTCGCAGCCCGCCTCGGTATGGCCGGCGCGCATCAGCACGCCGCCGTCCTGCGCCTGCAACGGGAAGATGTGGCCCGGCTGCACCAGGTCGGCGGGGCCGGCGTCGCGGGCCACGGCCGCTTGCACGGTGCGCGCGCGGTCGGCGGCCGAGATGCCGGTGGTGACGCCGGTGGCGGCTTCGATCGAGACGGTGAAGGCGGTCGAATGACGCGTGCCGTTCTTCGTCGTCATCGGCGGCAGGCGCAGGCGCTCGCAGTGCTCGCGCGTCAGCGTCAGGCAGATGAGCCCGCGCGCGTGCCGGGCCATGAAGTTGATCGCCTCGGGCGAGACGTGGTCGGCCGCGAGGATGAGGTCGCCTTCGTTCTCGCGGTCCTCCTCGTCGACGAGGATCACCATGCGGCCCGCGGCCAACTCGGCGACGAGCTCCGGAATCGGTGAAATGGGCATCGGGGGATTGTAGGTGGCGGGGTTCGCCCGCCTTGGCGCGGCGCCCGCTGCCTGGGGTCAGGCGCCGGTCGGCTGGTGCCGCGTCGTGGCCATGCGCTCGACGTAGCGCGCGATCAGGTCGATCTCGAGATTGACCGCGTCGCCCACGCGCAGCGTGCCGAGCGTCGTGTGCTGGAGGGTGTGCGGGATGAGGTTGATCGCGAACTCGGCGCCCTCGTCGGTGTCGCGCACTTCGTTGAGCGTCAGGCTGGCGCCATTGACCACCACCGAGCCCTTGTAGGCCAGGAAGCGCGCCAGTTCGGGCGGCGCGACGACGCGCAGCGTCCACGACTCGCCGGTGGGCGTCAGCGCCAGCACGCGCCCCAGGCCGTCGACGTGGCCGCTGACCAGGTGGCCGCCGAGCCGTTCGTCGGCGCGCAGAGCCTTCTCGAGATTGACCGCCCCGGGGCGGTCGAGCCCGGCGGTACGGGCGAGGCTTTCGGCCGAGATGTCGACCGCGAAGCGGCCGGCGCCGGGGTCGAGCGCCGTGGCCGTCATGCAGGCGCCGTTCAGCGCGATGCTGTCGCCGGGCTGCACGTCGTCGAGATAGCCGGCCGGCGTCTCGATCTGCAACCGGTGCCCGTGCGCCGCGCCGTCGCCGAGCGGCTCGACCTGGGTGATGCGGCCGACGGCCGTGATGATGCCGGTGAACATGGGGCGCGATTCTCGCAGCCCGCCGGTGACGGGGCGGCGGTCAGGGGATTGGCGCCCCTGGCCGCCGGCGGGCTGGTTGTCGCGTGGCGGTGCCAGCGATCGGCCACCGGTTCTGCTCCGGGTCGCTCAGGGCCGGGTCGCTCAGAGCGGGTCGTCGGTCGCGCGCCTCAACCGCAGCCGCAGGTCGCGGCCGACCGGGTCGGCCGCGACGAAGCGCCAGGCCGGCGCGTCGTCGAGGACGGTCGCCGTGCCGATCGCCGCCAGGCCGAGGCCGTCGCCGAGCAGGCGGGGGGCGACGTAGAGCAGCAGCTCGTCGACCAGGCCCTCGCGCAGGAAGGAGCCGTTGAGCTTGTGGCCCGCCTCCACGTGCAGCTCGTTGATGCCGCGGGCCGCCAGATCGGCGAGCATCGCGGCGAGGTCGACCTTGCCGGCGGCGTTCGGTAGCGCGGCGACCTCGGCGCCCCGCGCGCGCAGGGCCGCACAGCGCGCCTCCAGCGTCGATGCCTGGGAACCCGACATGCCCGGTGCCGCGGCGTCGATCGAGGCGGCGACTGGTCGCGCGGCTGCCCCGTCGCCGGCATAGACCAGCACCGCGCCGGGCGGCGCCAGCAGGCGCGCCGTCGGCGGCATCTGGAGCCGGGAGTCGACGACCACGCGCAGCGGCTGCAGGCGCGTCTCGACCAGCCGCACGTCGAGTCGCGGATCGTCCTCGAGCACCGTGCCGACGCCGGTCAGCGTGGCGCCGGCGCGGCGGCGCCAGGCGTGACCGTCGCGCCGTGCGGGCTCGTCGGTGATCCACTGGCTGACGCCGTTCGGCAGCGCGGTGCGGCCGTCGAGCGAGGCCGCGATCTTCATCCGCACCCAGGGACGGCCGCGCCGCATGCGAGAGAAGAATCCGATGTTCAGTTCGCGCGAGGCCTCGGCCTGCGTCTCGTCGCCGAACCGCACCGCCAGGCCGGCGGCCCGCAGGCGGGCCAGTCCGCGGCCGTCGACCAGCGGGTTCGGGTCGGCAGCGGCGACTTCGACGCCGGCGAGCCCGGCCTCGATCAGCGCGTCGCAGCACGGTGGCGTGCGCCCGTGGTGGCTGCAGGGTTCGAGCGTCACGTGCGCCGTCGCCCCGCGCAGGTCGTGGCCGGCGGCGCGGGCCGCGCGTAGCGCCATCACCTCCGCGTGTGCCTCGCCGGCAGCCTGGGTATGGCCTTCGCCGAGCACCCGGCCTTGTGCGTCGGTGATCACGCAGCCCACGCGGGGGTTGGGTTCGCACACGCCGATCGCCTGCCGGGCGAGCGACAACGCGCGCCACATCGGGTCGGTGGGGTGGTCGCGCTCGTCGGTCGAGAAGATTGTGTCGTCGGGGCTCATCGGAACGGAGACCGCCTGGCGGCCTTCGCTGCCGGCGTCAGGTCGGGAAGTCGATCGTGCCGGTCGGGCAGCCGCTGCCCCCGTCGCCGGGGGCGACAAGCAGGAAATTCTGGTCCCGCAAGGTGGTACGCACGCGAGTGTACGAACCCGGGTCGGGCGCAACGCCCGACGGGGGCGGCGCGCTACCCGCGTAGCGGCAGACCCGCTGGCCGGCGTCGAGGCCGAACCACCGCAGGCGGGCGGACCAGCCTTTCGGCGTCGCCGCATCGCCGTCGTCTTCCGCGGTCGACATCAGGCAGCGGTAGCGCAGCAGCGGCGTCTCACGGGCGGGGTCGACCACCGGCGCGACGAGGCAGTCCGCCGCCGGGTCCGGCCCGCCGAGAGTCAGTGCCTCGAAGACCGGCAGCAATGGCCCCGCAGGCAGACGCCCGCCGACATGGCCTTCGAGCAACAGGGCATCGAAGCGCTCGCAGGCGGCTTCCAGATCGGTGTCGTCGCCCGGCCGCAGCGCGCAGTGCGCGACGACGCTGCCGTCGGCGTCGTTGAACACCAGGTAGCCCTCACGCCGACCCGACCAGGCCAGGGCGCTGCGGCCTCGGTGGCGGCCGCCGAGACGGACGGCTTCGGACGGAATCCCGAGCGCACGGCCGTGGGCCCGGCGGAACACCTGGCCGCCGGGCGGCGGCACGATCAGGCGCGCGACGTCGCGCGGGTCGGTGCGCGCGATCACCGAGACCAGTTCGACGCGGCGTGTCGCGGCTTCGTCGGCGCGTGTGGCCCAGTCCACGTGCATCACGACCCGCCGCGCGAGGTCATCGCGGTCGCCGGTCACCTGCCAGTGCCGCGCGAAGCGCGTGTTGGCGGCCGCGGGGGCAGGGCTGTCCTCGCCGGAGACGATGTCGTCCCAGGCCTGGGCGCCGGGCTGGGCGTCGAGCTGCTCGAAGGCACGAAGGCGCTCCATCTGGGCCTGTGCCAGGCGCGTCGCCTCGCTGCGCTGGCGCGCCAGGTCGGCATGGACGTGCAGCCAACGCTGCAGGCCGGCCACCGCAAGGGCGCCGATCGCCACCACGAGCAGCGACACCAGCACTTCGACGAGGGCCATGCCGCCCCCGCGTCTGCGGCTGCCTCCGCCTGCAACGGCCCGGCGCTGCGCTGAAGCGCCAGGTGAGTGCCGCGGGCCGGCCGGTTGCGGACCTGTGTTTCCGGTGAGGCGCGAAGCGTAGGCCATCGCGCCCCGTGCGGTCGGGGCGTGCTTCGGTTTCATGGTTCTTGCCACGTGCCGGGCACGCGCAGCAGCGCCGCGCTGCGATGGCGCAACGTGCGGAGGATGGCGGCATCGAAGGCGACGCTGAGGGACGCGGCCGACTCGTGGGCGCCGGCACTGACGACGGCGCCGTGCACGTCGAGCCCGTCGAGATCTCCGGGCTCGCGGGCTGCCATCGCGCCATAGACCAGGCCGTGCACGATGCACGGCGCCGCCGCGCAGGTGATCGGGTGCGCGCTGGTGAGCAGCAGCGGCCGTTCGGCACTGCCATGGACACCTGTCGGCAGCCGCACCGGACCCTGGAAGTGGAAGGCCATATGGCCCTCGGCGACCAGGCGTGCCAGGGCGGCGCCGGCGTCATCGGGTGTGGCGGCGGCAATGCGTTGCACAGGAACGGCCCTTGGCAGGGCGTCCATCGCTCGGCCGAAGAAGGTGATCGAGGCCGCGTCGGGGGCGCCCGGCTGCAACGCGGCCAGCGTCGGGTCGTCGGCGCGCAGCCCCGCACCGCTCGGCGAGCCGGGTGTGCCTTGCAGGGTCGCGGCGGCGCCGACCTCGACCGCGCCGCCGGTGTCGACGAGCCGCCCGGCGGTCGCCGGATCGGTATCGGCTGATCCGGTGTTGGCGAGCGTCGTGACCCCGCTCAGGCGCACCGGGCCGACCGCCGTCAGCGCGGCGCCGGGGAGCACTGGCAGCAGCGGGCCGAGGGTCAGCACGGCGGCGACCGTGGCATGGGCGTCGGCCTCGGGCCCGGCCGACGCCGGCAGGCAGGGCGGCGCGAGCGCGGTGCAGCCGGTGGAGACGACCCGCACGCTCGCGGCATCGACCGCCTCGAAGCGCAGCGCAAAGCCCGGCGCGTCGCGGGAGCCGAGCGCGGGCGGCGTGCCGGGTGCGGGGCAGGCGCAGGTCCAGCCTGCCGCGTCGATGCGGCAGCCGGGAAGGGCGTCCAGGGCCGGTGCGAAGCCGCTGGCCGCGTTGCCCGCGAGGTAGCGCTCCCGGAAGCTCGGCGATGCGCTGTCCGGCTCGCAGTCGGTGGCGGCGGCGCGCGGGTCGTTGAGGCGCGCGGTTGCCCATTCGAGCCCGGCCTCGGCGAGCTCGAAGGCGCGCGTCGCACGGGCCTGGTTCCCCGAACTGCGCTGCTCGAAGATCAGATGGCGGTGAGCGAACAGCGCCACCACGGCCATGCCGAACACGAGCGCGACGGCGACCGTCAGCGCGGCGAGCCCGCGCTGGCTGCGCACCGCTGCCGGGGTGGCCGGGCGCCGGGCGCGGCCGGGGCGAGCGGCTCGGCACAGGTGGCGCCTGCGAGGGGTGGCAGGGCGGTTCGGCGTGCCGGGAATGGTCATGGCGTGGCTCCTGGGCAGGCACCGACGGGCCAGCTGTCGTTGCGCAGGCGGACCGATTCGTGGATTTCGCGGCGCAGCCTCGGGTCGGTGGTGGCCTGCCCTGCGATCTCGATCGCATAGTGACGCAGCAGCAGGCGCGGGCAGGTCGGCTCGCTCGCGGGACACACAGGCTCGCAGAGATGGCCCAGGCTCAGCTCTCGCGTGTGCGGCGTGATGGTGAAGCGGGTGATCGTCAGGCTGCCGGGGTCGGTCAGCTCCTGCCAGCTCCCGCCGTGCAGGGCTCTGAGCGCGCTGCCGGTCAGGCGCACGCCGAAGGCCTCGGTGGCGGCGATGGTGTCGACGGCGTCGCGCGCATAGGCGTAGAGCGCGACGCTGTCGCCTGCGGTGGGCACCGGCGTCGCGGCGGCGTAGGGGTTGAGGCGCGACGGCGTGCGCAAGGCGGGCGTGGCATCAGGCCAGTAGCCGGCGCGCCGCAGGTCGCGCGCCACCAGGTCGGCGGCCGAACGCAGGTCCTGGTTCAGGCGCGCCTCCAGCAGCAGCCGTCGGCTGCCGTCGACCTGGCTGGCGAGCAGTTTCAGCGCGGCAGCGACGACGAGCAGGCCGAGCGCGGCGGCCACCATCAACTCGACCAGCGACAGGCCGCGCTGGGCGGCCGTCCTCCCGCGGCCGGCGGCAAGGGGCTGCGGCGCGCTCATCGCAGCCAGCAGCGGGCATTCGCCGCCGCGTCGTTGCCGAGCCGGTCGTCCGGGCCGGAGGCGTGCAGCAGGTTGCCGCGCAGGGCCGTCACCTGCAGTACGCGGCAGGCTTGGTCGTTCGCCTGCGCGGCGAGCGCCCGGGCCCGGGCGCGGTAGCCGGACGGCCCTGTCTCGTCGACCTCCAGCTGGTAGCGACCGCCGGCCACGCTCGAGGGCAACTGCAGGTCGGCGAGCGAGCCATAGCGCGGCTGGTCGGCGCGGAAGCGCTCCTGCGCCTGCTGCAACGCGGCGAGCTGGGTCAGAGCCTCGCTGCGATGCACGCGGCGCTGCTGTTCGGCGTAGCTCGGGTAGGCAATGCCCGCGAGCAGCGCAGTCAGGCAGACGACGAGCAGCACTTCGATCAGCGTCAGCCCGCGCGCGCCACGGCGGGCCCGCGGCGGGCGGCGGCGAGGTGCAGCGCTCAGCACGGCCGGTACCCCGGCATCGTGCCGCCAAGCGCGCAAGAACGGATGCGCCCCATCACGTTGACGACGTGGCGCAGGGCGTTGCCGTCGGCCCCGCTCAGGGTCAGCGTCGCCGTCGGTGAGGTCGTACCTCGCAGCGGATGGAACAGCACGGTCTGGTTTGGACTGGTCAGCGTGACGCGGTCGCGCGACGGGATCAGCACCGTCTTCAACTCCTCCGCGCCGTCGATGCAGGCGGCGGGCATGCCATCGGCGCGGCATTCGCAGTCGCCCGGTGCGCCGGTATGCAGCACGTAGCAGCTGCCGGCCGAGGTCTGCTCGAGGCTGAAGCGCACCGCACGGTTGCGCATCACCGCCTCGCTGCGTGCGTACTGGAGGTCGTGCAGCAACTGGCCGGCGTGGCCGTCGAGCGTGCGCCGCTGGCGCATCGAATCGAACGACGGTACTGCCATCGTCAACGTGACCGCGGCGAGCGCCGCGGTCATCATCGCTTCCACCAACGACAGGCCGGCTTGCCGGCCCTTAGGCGCATCGCTCTGCGGCATGCGTCCCTCCCAAAGTGATCGGTGCGATCACTCTAGGCAGGGCATGGTGTGCGGCTTGTCACGCCCAGGGGCGTATGCAGACCGGCGCGGACCGGGGGGGCAAGCCCTCCTCAGACGGGGCGGACCCTCAAGGGTGGGGCGGTCCCGCGCGCGCCAGTGTCGGCGTGGCGATGGCAAGCAGCGAACGCGGCCGGGCGCAGGGCGCCGTCAGATGTCGCGGATCAGTTGCCGGAACTCGTCGACGTCCTCGAAGCTGCGATAGACCGAAGCGAAGCGCACGTAGGCCACCTTGTCGATGCGCTTGAGCTCGCGCATCACCAGTTCGCCCAGGCGGGTCGACGGCAGCTCGCGTGCGCCGGTGGCGAGCAGCTTGTCCTCGATGCGCTCGATGGCGGCGTCGATCTGCTCGACGCTGACCGGGCGCTTGCGTAGCGCCAGCATCATCGAGGCGCGCAGCTTCGCGCGGTCGAACTCGACGCGCGAGCCGTCCTTCTTGACCACCGCCGGCAGCGTGATCTCCGAACGCTCGTAGGTCGTGAACCGCTTGTCGCAGCGCTGGCAGCGGCGCCGGCGACGGATGACGTCGCCTTCGTCGGACTCGCGCGTCTCGACGACCTGGGTCTCGGTGTGGCTGCAGAAGGGGCAGCGCATCGCGGGTCGGGCCGTCTCGCGCTGCGGCGCTCGTCAGCGATACACCGGGAAGTCGCGCGTCAGCGCTGCCACGCGCTCGCGCACTGTGGCGATGTTCGCCTCGTCCTGCGGGCGGTCCAGCACGTCGGCAACCAGGTTGGCCGTCAGGCGCGCCTGCTCTTCGAGGAAGCCGCGCGTCGTCATCGCCGGGCTGCCGAGGCGGATGCCGCTGGTGACCATCGGCTTCTGCGGGTCGTTCGGGATGCCGTTCTTGTTGCAGGTGATGTGGGCGTGGCCAAGCACGGCCTCGGCTTCCTTCCCCGTCAGGTTCTTCGGCCGCAGGTCGACCAGCATCACGTGGCTCTCGGTGCGGCCGCTGACGATGCGCAGGCCCCGCCGCGTCAGCTCCTCGGCCATCGCCTGCGCGTTCTTCACGACCTGCTGCTGGTAGAGCTTGAAGTTCGGCTGCAGCGCTTCGCGGAAGGCGACCGCCTTGGCCGCGATCACGTGCATCAGCGGGCCCCCCTGCAGGCCCGGGAAGACGGCGCTGTTGACCTTCTTCGCGATCTCCTCGTCGTTCGTCAGCACGACGCCGCCGCGCGGGCCGCGCAGGCTCTTGTGGGTGGTCGAGGTGACGACATGGGCGTGCGGCAGCGGGTTCGGGTAGACGCCGGCGGCGATCAATCCGGCGTAGTGCGCCATGTCGACCATCAGGTAGGCACCGACCGCCTTCGCGACCTTCGCGAAGCGCTCGAAGTCGATGTGCAGGCTGTAGGCGGAAGCGCCGGCGATGATCAGCTTGGGCTTTGTCTCGTGCGCCAGGCGCTCCATGGCGTCGTAGTCGATCGCCTCCTGGGCATCGAGGCCGTAGCTGACGACCTTGAACCACTTGCCGCTCATGTTCAGCGGCATGCCGTGCGTCAGGTGGCCGCCCTCGGCCAGGCTCATGCCCATCACCGTGTCGCCCGGCTGCAGCAGCGCGAAGAACACCGCCTGGTTGGCCTGCGAGCCGGAGTTGGGCTGTACGTTCGCGTAGCCGGCGCCGAAGAGTTCCTTCAGGCGCTCGATCGCGAGCGTCTCGGCGATGTCGACGAACTCGCAGCCGCCGTAATAGCGCCGGCCGGGGTAGCCCTCGGCGTACTTGTTCGTCAGCTGCGTGCCTTGCGCGGCCATCACCGCGGGAGAGGCGTAGTTCTCGCTCGCGATCAGCTCGATGTGGTCTTCCTGGCGCTGGTTCTCCTGCTGGATCACGGCCCAGATCTCGGGGTCGACATTGGCGACGGTGGAGGTGCTGCGGTCGAACATGGCCGGACTTTCTCGAAGGCGGGAGGGCAGGGCGGCCGCCGTGCGGCGGAGTGGAGGCGAGGCCGAGAATCGCGCCGTGAAGGCCCGATCCTCGCGCGCCGACGGCGTCGCGAAGGGATCGCAGAAGTGTAACGGAGGCCCTGTGGCGACCCTTCAGCCTTGTCGGCGCAGGTCGGGGCGCGCGCGTCCGCGCCTGAAGCGCCGTTCAGCGCTGCAGATCGCCGGGGGCCAGCGCCAACTGCTGCTCTGCGCCGCCCGTATCCTGCGGGCTCGGCTCCGTGGTGGCCGCGACCGGCTTGTCGGGTGTGGCCACCGCTGCACGCTGCGGCGCCGTGACCGGCACCGACTGCCCGGCCGCCACCAACTTCAGGCGGCCCTGCTCGGCCAGCACCTTGCTGGCGTAGCCGCCATCGCTCTTCAGGTTCGCGGCACCGACGTAGTAGCGCAGTCCGGCTTCGAGCCCGCCGGCGCGCGCGATGCATTCCTTCAGCACCTGCACGCCGACGCGCAGATTCGTCACCGGGTCGAAGGCGGCATGGGTGCCGCCGAAGGGCTCGTACTTGTCGTCGTGGATCTGGGTCATGACCTGCATCAGGCCCTGCGCGCCGACCGTGCTCTGTGCGAACGGGTTGAAGCTCGACTCGATCGCCATGATCGCGAGGATCAGCGTCGGCTCTACGCCGGCGCGCTGGCCGACGTCCCAGGCTTCCTTGACCAGGCGACCGACCGGCTCCGGGGCGACCTTGTAGCGGCGCGAGATCCAGGTCGCGACGCTGGCCTGCGGGCGTGTCAGGTCCTTGAGGTTGGCCGCCGTGGCGCGAGCGACCGCCTCGGGCTCCGCCAGCTCGGCGAGAAACGGCTGCGTCTCGGAACGGGCCTCCTGGCGGGCCTGGAGCCAGCCGAAGAGCTGCTGTTCGACATCGTCGCGCACCTGCGGCTGGCTGACCGCGAAGCCGGCGCCGGCCACCACCACCAGCCCCAGCATCGCCAGCGTGCTATGGCTGACTTCGAGGGCCCCGTGGCCGACGTCGCGCAGGAACACGCCTGCGGAGTCCCGCACGGTGGTCGTCAGTTGTTGCAGTCGCGTCGTCATGGGCAAGTCCGCCTCCCATCGCCGACAGGGCGCGCCGCGGAGATCCGGGGCGGGCGGAGTGCCGGCCGAGATAATCGTGTGCAGTGGCGGCCCGGACTTGCCTGAACCCATGGTGCGTGGCACCGACTGCGCGAACCGCCTCGTCCCAAGCTCCTGGCGGCGGTGTTGAAGCCCCTGCTCTAGGGTCAGGGTGGTGAATTTTAGGAAGCCGCTTCATAACTAGTCAACCATAAGAAAACTACAAACAATTACTTTGTGACATGAAATATCGGGATTTGAGGGACTTCATCGCCCGGCTGGAGGCGCGCGGCGAACTGCGGCGAGTGAACGAGCCGGTCTCGCCGGCGCTCGAGATGACCGCGCTTTGCGACCGGGTGCTGCGCGCTGGCGGGCCGGCGCTGTTGTTCGAGCGCCCGAGCGGCGCCCAGGTCCCCGTGCTGGCCAACCTGTTCGGTACCCCCCAGCGCGTCGCCCTCGGCATGGGGGCCGCCGATGTCAGCGAACTGCGCGACGTGGGGCGTGTGCTCGCGAGCCTGAAGGAGCCCGACCCGCCACGCGCGCTGAAGGACGCCGGCCGCCTGCTGCAGATGGCCAAGGCGCTGTGGGACATGAAACCCGCCGTCGTGCGCCGGGCAGCCTGCCAGGAGGTCGTGCTGCAAGGCGAGGCGATCGACCTGGGCCGCCTGCCGGTGCAGACCTGCTGGCCGGGCGACGCCGGGCCGCTGATCACCTGGGGCCTGGTCGTCACCCGCGGGCCGCAATCGGTGCCGCGGCCGCGCCTGCGCCAGAACCTCGGCATCTACCGACAGCAGGTGATCGGCCCCCGGCGCACGATCATGCGCTGGCTCGCCCATCGCGGCGGTGCGCTCGATTTCCGCGACTTCGCGCGGGCGAACCCCGGGCAGCCGTTCCCGATCGCCGTCGCGCTCGGCGCCGACCCGGCGACGATCCTCGGCGCGGTGACGCCGGTGCCCGACAGCCTCTCCGAGTACCAGTTCGCCGGGCTGCTGCGCGGCAGCCGTACCGATCTGGTTGACAGCGGCGTGGGCGAGGGCGGGCTGCACCTGCAGGTGCCTGCCAGCGCCGAGTTCGTGCTCGAGGGCCACATCCCGCCTGCTGCACCCGGCTACACCGGCACCAGCGAGAGCGGCGTGCCGCTGCGCGAGCAGGGCGGCTACCTGCATGCGCTCGAAGGCCCGTTCGGCGACCACACCGGCTACTACAACGAGCAGGACTGGTTTCCCGTGTACGAGTTGTCACGTTTGACACATCGTTCGTCGCCGATCTACCACTCGACCTACACCGGCAAGCCCCCCGACGAACCGGCGGTGCTCGGCGTCGCGCTGAACGAGGTCTTCGTGCCGATCCTGCAGAAGCAATTCCCGGAGATCGTCGACTTCTACCTGCCGCCCGAAGGCTGCAGCTACCGGATGGCGGTGATCAGCATCCGCAAGGCCTATCCGGGCCATGCCAAGCGGCTGATGTTCGGCCTGTGGAGCTTCCTGCGCCAGTTTATGTACACGAAGTTCATCGTCGTCACCGACGACGACGTCGACATCCGCAGTTGGCAAGACGTGATCTGGGCGATCACCACCCGTATGGACCCGGTGCGTGACCTGACGCCGGTCGAAGGCACGCCGATCGACTACCTCGACTTCGCCTCGCCCGTCAGCGGCCTGGGCGGCAAGCTCGGCCTCGATGCCACCAACAAGTGGCCTGGCGAGACGCAGCGCGAATGGGGCCGCGTGATCCGCATGGACGCCGACGTGAGCCGGCGCATGGATGGTGTCTTCGAGCGACTGCTGCGCGAGGTTGCCCCGGCAGCGTCCGGGTCTTCAAATTCCGCTTGATCTCGGCCAGGCCAGCGCCTAATCTTTGGATGCCTGATCAACAGGCAACCTCATGGCGCAGTCGCTGCGCGCCAGAGGCCCCGGACTCCATCCCTCCGGAGCCTCACGTGGCGGTCAAAGCCACAGCCCCTCCGACCGCAAGGCTCGGAGGGGTTTCTCGTTTCTGGGGCAGCTTTCGTCGCCGTTGCCCCTTGCAGCATGGCTGCTCGCCGCGTGGCGCGGCAGTCACCTTCAGTTGCTCTTCATCCGTTCACGGCTTCAGATCAGCTGCCGGCCCACAGCGCGAGCCGTTCACGCAAGGCGGTGCGCACGCTGGCGAAGCCTTCGGCGCTCGGCATCCACAGCAGCGCTTGGCGGTCGACGCCGCTCGCCAGCCCCACCGGCGCCGCGACGAAGTGCAGCCGCCCGGCGGCCGCCTCTTCGAAGGCGCGCAGCGCGCGGGGCATGTGTGTCGCATGCGTGACGAGCAGGACGTCCTTGATGCCCGCCTCGCTGAGCAGCGGCACCATGCGCCGCGCGTTCTCGCGCGTGTCGCGCGACGTTTCCTCCACCCACCGCAGCGGGCGTCCGAATTCGCCGGTCGCGATGCGCGCCGCGATGCGCGCCTCCGCCAGCCCGTCGACCTGCGCCCAGCCGACGCCGCCGGTGAAGCCGACCGGGATGCCGGTCTGGCGGCCGAGCCACAGGCCGTAGCGCAGGCGCTCCAGCGAGAGCGGCGTGAGGCTTGCCACACCGTACTCCGGCGCGTAGACCTCGCGCCCACCGCCGAGCACGACGATCGCCAGGTCGCTGCGCGCCCGGGCGGCGCGCGCCAGCGTCTCGATGTCCGAGGTCGGCATGGCTGCCGGGGCGTGCAGCAGCAGCGGCGCCAGTGCGTGCCCGACGCCGGCACAGGCGCTCAGCCACAGCCCTGACAACGCGAGCAGGATCGCCAGCCAGCCGATCGTGCGGCGGTCCCAGAGCCACCAGGCACCGAGGGCCGCGAGCACGATGAACGGCACCGGCGGCAGCATCGCCGCGGCGATCAACGCCTTCCAGCTGGCCAGGCCGTACTCGGTCATCAGGGCGTTCATGGCCAAGGATTGTGCGTGACGCTCGTGCTCGCTTCCGTTGGGGCATGATCGCAGCCCGCTCGCACGCCACGAGCCCGCCGGCCGCGTGCATCGGGTGGGCACCGCGGCCCGTCCTGCGCCCGCAGGAGCACGCTTGAACCAGCCCCCAGCACCTTGACGACCCTGCTCGCTGCCTCGACCTCAGCCGCACCGATGCGGCAATGCCACGCCCGGCGTGTGCCGGCGCCCTTGCGCGCCACGACTCTCCTCGCCCAAAAGCCCTTGGTCGCCGCATGAACCGGTGGTTGCGTCGGCTCGGATGGCTGGGCATCGGCCTGGCCCTGCTGGTCATGCTGAGCTGGATGGTGCTGCCGCGCGTGATCCAGGTGCAGGGCGAACACCAACTGACCGCGCTGCTCGGACGCCAGGTGCGCATCGGGCAGGTCAACTTCCGGCCCTGGAGCCTCGAGCTCACGATCCGTGACATCTCGATCGCCGGCACGGCGCCGGACGCACCGTTGCTGACGGTCGCGCGCCTCTACGCGAATGCCGAGGTCTCGAGCCTCTGGCACCTCGCGCCCGTGCTCTCGGCCTTCGAGATCGACGCCCCCGCGCTGCGCATCACGCGCCTCGAAGAGGGCCGCTACGACATCGACGACATCATCGAGCGGCTGACCGTCCCGGCAGCCGCGTCAGCGAGCACCCCGGTCTCGCCGGCACCGGCTTCGACCCCTGCATCGCCGGCCCGGGCCCGGGCAGAGGCATCGCGCGACCCGTCGGCGGCGGCCAGCGACACGGCCCAGCCTGCCCCGGCCTCCGCGCCCGCGGCCGAAGAGGCGACCGGTCCTCGCTTCGCTCTTCACAACCTGCAACTGCGTGACGGCTCGATCCGCTTCGACGACCGGCCGGTCTCGCGCGTGCACGACCTCAGGCATCTGGTGGTGACGCTGCCGTTCCTGTCGAACCTGCCGTCGGACGTCCGGGTCGAGGTCGAACCGCGCCTGGCCTTCGCGCTCGACGACGCGGCCTTCGACACCGGTGCCCAGAGCACGCCTTTCGCCCAGGACCGTTCCACCTCGATGACCCTGCGCATCGGCGGCGCCCCGAGCGGCACGCCCGACAACGGCGAGCTCGACCTGGCCTCCTACGCCGGCTACCTGCCGCAGTCGGTGCCGCTGCGCCTGGTGCGCGGCTTCCTCGCCACCGAGCTCGATGTCGGTTTCTCGGTGCAGCCGGACGGCACGCCGAGCGTCGGCGTCAGCGGGCAGGTGCGGGCGCGTGATGTCGAGCTCGTCGAGCCCGGGGGCGCGCCGCTCGCGCGCTGGCGGCGCCTCGGCGTCGACCTGCGCGAGGTGCGGCCGTTCGCACGCCGGGTTGCCCTGGGCGACGTGCGGCTCGAAGGCGCGACGGTCGAACTCTCGCGCAATGCCGCCGGCCAGCTCAATCTCGAGCGTTTGGCGGGCGCGTCGTCCGAGCCGCCCAACGGCACGCCGCCGGCCGGCAACGGCTGGCAGCTCGGGATCGAACAGGTGGTCGTCGATGACAGCCAGGTCGTCTGGCACGACGCGACGACGCAGCCCGCGGCGGCCTACCTGCTCGACGAGCTGTCGTTCGGCGCCAAGCAGCTGCGCTGGCCCTCCGACGCCGCCTTGCCGGTCACGCTGAGCGCGGTCCTGCGTGCGGCGGACGCCGCGCAGGCAGCCGGTGCCGATGCGGCCGCGAGTGCCGACACGGCGGCGGGCGGCACGGGCCCGGCGCCCGGCGCACCCGCACCCGCTGCTTCATCCGCTTCTGCCTCGGCACCTGCCCCTGCACCCGCCAGGCGGGGGGCGAGGGCAGGCACCGTGACCGCGCAGGCGACGCGCGCGACGCCACCCGCGCCTGGCAGCGCGTTGCCGGCCGCCGGCGACCTGCTGGCGCGCCTGGAAGCCGATGGCGAAGCGGGGCCGAAGGGCGCCTCGCTCACCCTGCGCGTCGACGAGCTGCGCCTTGCCGGCTTCCAGCCCTATGTCGCGCCGCTGCTGTCGCCGACGCTGCGCCCGCGCATCGAAGGGCAGGCGCGGCTCGCCGGGCGCCTCGACTGGGCCGAGGGCGATACGCCGCGCCTCGCGGTCGGGCTCGACGAAGCCCAGCTCGACGGCTTCAAGCTGGTCGCCAGCGACGCCCGGCAGCGCACGAACGAGCTCGCCTCGCTGCAGCAGCTGCGCGTGGCCAGGCTCGACGCCGACCTGCGTGCCCGGCAGGTGACGCTCGACCGCGTCGAGCTGCGCGCGCCGTCGATCGCCGTGGTGCGGGCCGCCAACGGGCGCCTGAACGTGCAGGACTGGGCCGCGCCGCCGGCGCCGGAGGCCTCGCCGTCGTCCCCCGCCCCCGACTGGAAGCTCAAGCTCGCCGCGCTGACCCTGGACGGCGGGCGCGTGCGCCTGACCGACCTGATGGCGCCGACACAGGCGGCGGCAGGGGCCCCATTGCGCGAGGCGCCGGCGATCGTGCTCGGCCAGAGCGCACCGCAGCAGATGACCGACAGCGCGGCGCTCGACCGTGACGTCGCAGACCAGGGCCCGCTCGTGCTGACGCTGCAGCCGCTGCGCCTGACGCTGAGCGACCTGGCCTTCGACACCGCCGGCCCGACCACCGCGCGCGCCACGCTGCGCACCCAGCTCGCCGTCGGCGACCGGCCCGCCGCGCGGCGCCAGCAGGCGCCGGCGCGCGTCGAGTGGCAGGGCCGCGTCGGCTGGGCCCCGCTGCTGGCGCGCGGCGCGGTGCGCCTCGAGGGCCTGCCGCTGCAGGCGTTCGAGCGCTATGCCCAGCTGGGCCTGCGCATCGACCTGTTGCAGGCCCTCGGCGACTACCGTGGCGACGTCGCCGTACGCGAGAGTGCCGCTGGTCTCGGCGTCGACGCGCAGGGCCAGCTGCGCATCGCCGGGCTGCACGTCGCGACGCGTCCGGCCGACCCTGCCGCGCCGGTCGAGGACCTGGTCACCTGGCACGAGCTGAACCTCGATCGCCTGCGCGTCGGCATCGAGCCGGGGCGCAAGCCGCGCATCGAGATCGGCCAGGCGGCGCTCGACGGCTTCTACTCGCGCCTCGTCGTCACCGAGGCCGGCCGCTTCAACCTGCTCGACATCGCCGAGCCGCCGCCCGCCGCCGGCGGCGGCACGCCGGCGACGCCCGCCGAGCCGACCCCGGCGGCCGCCGCGGCAGCGATGCCCGCGTCGTCGGCCCAGTCGTTCCCGGTCGCGACCTCGAATGGCGGCAGCTTCGTCGGCTCGCGGGCCAGTCGTGTCGGCGCCGGCTTCGCGCCTGCCGCGGCCAACGCGCCGCCCGCGGCGCCGCCTTCGGCCCTGCCGGTCGACGTCTCGGTCGACGCGATCCGCCTGCACGACGGCCGCATCGCTTTCACCGACCGCTTCGTCAAGCCGAACTACAGCGCCGACCTGAGCGAGCTGAACGGCTCGGTGGGCGCCTTCCGCAGCGGCTCGACCGACATGGCGCCGATCGAGATGAGCGGGCGCGTCGCGGGCACCGGCCGCCTGCAGGTCGCCGGCCGCATCAACCCGACCGCCGACCCGCTCGCCCTCGACATCGACGCCAAGACGACCGAGCTCGAGCTGCCCGCGCTGTCGCCGTACGCGGGCAAGTACGCCGGGTACGTGATCGACCGCGGCAAGATGAGCCTCGAGGTCTCGTACGACATCCGCCCCGACGGCCAGCTCGACGCCAAGCACCACCTGGTGCTCGACCAGCTGCAGTTCGGCGAGCGCGTCGAGTCGCCGAGCGCCACCTCGCTGCCGGTGCGCCTGGCGATCGCGCTGCTGAAGGACCGCAACGGCGTGATCGACCTCAACCTGCCGGTCAGCGGCTCGATCCAGAACCCGCAGTTCAGCGTGTTCGACATCGTGCTGAAGATGATCGGCAACCTGATCGTCAAGGCGGTGACCGCGCCCTTCGCGCTGCTCACCGGCGGTGGCGGCGACAACCAGGACATGAGCGCGGTCGAGTTCACCCCCGGCACGGCGGCGATCACGCCGCAAGGGCGCGAGGCCCTCGGCCGCATCGCCAAGGCGCTGGTCGACCGGCCACAGCTGCGCCTGAGCGTCACCGGCGGTGCCGCCACCGGACTCGAGGAGGCCGACCTGCGGCGCGCGACCCTCGAGCGGCGCCTGCAGGGCGACGGGCGGCGCGAACAGCTGCGCCGCGGCGACGCACCGGCCGAGGCGCCACCGCCCGCGCCAGCCGCCGCCGGCGCGTCGCAGGCCGCAGCGGCCGCCTCCGGTGCCGGCAGCGGCGAGGGCGGCGAACCGTCGGCCCCGCCGATCGACCCGGCCGAACGCGAGCGCCTGCTCGAGCGCCTGTACCGCGACACGCCGCTGCCGGACAAGCCGCGCAACTTCCTCGGCCTGACCAAGCGCATCCCGGCGCCGGAGATGGAGGCGAAGCTGCTGGCGGCGCAGACGGTATCGTCCGACCAGTGGCGCGAGCTCGCGCTGCAACGCTCGATGGCGGTGCGCGACGCGCTGATCGCGCAGGGGCTGCCGAGCGATCGCCTGTTCCTCGCCTCGCCGAAGGTCTACGACGCGGCCGGCCCCGCGGACGACGAAGGACGTCCCTGGACCCCGCGCGTCCAGCTCTCGGTCGCGGCACCGTGAGCCGAACCCCACAGGAGCTGCCATGAACCCGACCGATGCCCGCGACCCCCTCGACGACGCCGAACTCGCCACGCTCGCCGGCGGCTGTTTCTGGTGCGTCGAGGCGGTGTTCCTCGAGGTCGACGGGGTGCTGCGCGTCGAGTCCGGCTACAGCAACGGCGACGACCCGAACCCGACCTACGAGCGCGTCTGCGGCGGCCGGACCGGGCATGCCGAGGTCGTTCGCCTGCGCTACGACCCGAAGCGCATCAGCTTCCGGCAGCTGCTCGAGATCTTCTTCGTCGTGCACGACCCGACGACGCTGAACCGGCAGGGCAACGACGTCGGGACCCAGTACCGCTCGGCGATCTACACCCACGACGACGAGCAGGGACGTATCGCGCGCGAGGTGATTGCCGAGCTCGCCGCGCAGGGCATCAAGGCCGTGACCGAGGTCGAGCCGGAGCGCAACTACCACCCGGCCGAGGCCTATCACCAGCGCTACTTCGAGCAGCATCCGAACCAGGGCTACTGCGCCTTCGTCGTCGCGCCCAAGGTGCAGAAGTTCCGCCAGACCTTCGCCGAGCACCGGCGCCAGGCGTGAGCCCGCAAGCCGCAGCCGACGCCGCCCGCCGTCGCTGTCGGCCCGTCGCGAGACCGACGAACGCTTGACGATGCCGCGCTCCTGCCCCTCGATCGCCTCTCAGCGCCTGCGCGCCGGCGGCGCGGTGCTGCTCGCGTTCGCGCTGCTGCTGGCGCAGGAACTGGGGCTGCTGCACAGGCAGCTGCACGGCGTCGGTCTCGCGCCGCCTGCGGTCGCCACGCCGCGGCATGCCGCGGTGCCGGGAGCCCCCGGGCACCACGCGGCGTGGCATGCCGACGCCAGGTCGGTTGGTGCCAAAACGGAACCGGTGGCCGCCGGCGACAGCGGCCCGGTCGCCGCGTTGCCGGCGCTGTTCGCGCCCCACGAGGCCGGTGGCCTGCAATGCCGGCTCTACGACCAGCTGGCCCACCCCGACCTGGCAACCGTCGACGCGCCGGCCGCGGTCGCGTTCGCGGCCGCGCAGCCGCCGGCCTTGCGGCCCGCACTGCCCGCCCACCGCCGCGAGGCCCGCGCCTTCGACGCGCGGGGCCCGCCGGCCGGCAAGGGCTCGGCCTGACCATCGGCTGACGCTGCGGGCCTGAAGGCCCGCCATCGCTGCGCTCTGGGCCTGCGTGCGCCGGGCGCGGCGGGGTGGCGGCCTGCACCGAGGGCGCCTTCGTCTGTCGCAGGGCCGCGTTTCGCGGCCGATGCCGGCACCCTGCGCGACGCCACGCGGCGCCGCGCCGAGGCGCGTCATGGCGCGAAGGCGCCTGTGTCCATCGCTGCCACCAGCCGACAGCCCTCGTCATCCGGCCCCGGACCGGCGGCCCATCGTTTCCGCTACCGCGGGGCGATCCGGCCTGCACGTCCTGCCGTTCGTCCTCACACCAGATGCCCTCGGCGCCCGCCGCGGGGGGCGGCCTCCTGCTCAAGCCCGTCACGAGAATCCTCATGCCTCATTCCGCGAACCCTTCGCATGCCCCGCGCCGTCGTCGGCGCAGTCCGCCCGGCACCCGGGTGACCAGGCCCGCCGCCCGCCGCGCGCTGCGGCGCGCCACGCCCTGGCTCGCGCTGGCCGCGAGCCTGCTGGCTGCCAGCGCGTCGGCCCAGGCCGCCGATGGCGCAGAGCTGCCTGACGCCCGCCGGTCCACGCTCGCCCCGGTGGTCGTCACCGGCAATCCGCTGCGCGACGGCGACGGCAGCGTGCCGGCCAGCGTGCTCGACGGCGAGGCGCTGCGCGAGCGCCGCGCCTCGACGCTCGGCGCGACGCTCGACGGCCTGCCCGGCGTCGCCAACACCGGCTACGGCCCCAACGCCGGCCGACCGGTGATCCGCGGCCAGGACGGCGACCGCATCCGCATCCTCGGCAACGGCGGCGCCTCGCTCGATGCCTCGAGCCTCAGCTTCGACCATGCGGTGCCGATCGAGCCGCTGGTGGTGCAGCGCATCGAAGTGCTGCGCGGGCCGGCGGCGCTGCTGTATGGCGGCAGCGCGGTCGGCGGCGTCGTCAACGCGATCGACAACCGCATCCCGCGCGAGGCGGTCGGCCCGCTCGGCGGTGCGGTCGAACTGCGGGCGGGCGGCAGCGCCGGCGAGCGCAGTGGCAGCCTCTCGCTCGACACCGGCGGCGACGCCGAGACGGGGCAGGGCCTGGTGTTCCACGTCGACGCCTTCGGGCGCAAGACCGACGACCTGCGCGTGCCGGCCTTCGGGCGCCCGGTCGAAGGCGGCGTCGAGCGCCGCACGCGGGTCGAGAACTCCGCCTCGTCGGCCAAGGGCGGTGCCCTCGGGCTCTCCCGCGTCTGGGCCGACGGCCATCTGGGGGCCTCGGTCGACACCTACGACAACGACTACGGTGTCGTCGTCGAGGAAGGCGTGACGATCCGCATGCGCCGCCAGCAGTTCGCGCTCGACGGCGAGTCGCGGCAGCACGAGGGCCCGATCCGGGCGGTGCGCGGGCGCCTGCAGTTCAGCGACTACGAGCACGAGGAGGTCGAAGGCAGCGGCGAGGTCGGCACCCGCTTCGAGAACCGCGGTGCCGACGGTCGCCTCGAGCTCGAGCACGCGCCGCTGGCCTGGGGCCCTGGCGAGCTGCGCGGCGTGCTCGGCCTGCAGGCCGAGCGCTCGCGCTTCTCGGCGCTCGGCGAAGAGGCCTTCGTGCCGGCCACCCGCACCGAGCAGGCGGCGCTGTTCGCGCACGAGCGCTATGCGCTCGGCGGCTGGCAGTGGAGCCTCGGCGCGCGCGTCGAGCGCACGCGGGTGCGCTCGGAAGGCGATGCCGGCGCCGACGAACCGCGCTTCGGCGAGGCGCAAAGCCGGCGCTTCACCGCCTCGAGCCTCGCCCTCGGGGCGACCTGGCCGCTGGCCGAAGGCTGGAGCGGGCGCGCCAACGTGGCCTACACCGAGCGCGCGCCGACCTTCTACGAGCTCTACGCGAACGGCGTCCACCTGGCGACCGCGACCTTCGAGCGCGGCGACGACCGCCTGCGCAAGGAGCGCGGTGAGCAGCTCGACCTCGGCGTGCAGTGGCAACGCGGTGCGAACCGTCTCGCGCTCAGCGCCTACGCCGGGCGCTACCGTGACTACATCGCGCTGCTGCGTACCGGCGAGCCCGATGTCGAGACGGAGGAAGGCGAGGCCGTGCCGGTGCGTGCTTTCTCGGCAGTGCCGGCGCGGCTGCATGGCGTCGAGCTCGAGGGCGCCTGGCGGGCGTTCGAAGGGCCGTGGACGCTCGACCTCGACGGCAACCTCGATGTCGCGCGCGGCAGCCGGCGCGACACCGGCGAGCCCCTGCCGCGCCTCGCGCCGCTGCGCTGGCGGGTGGGCGCACGCGCGGGCTGGGGCGCGTGGCAGGCCCTGCTGCAATGGCGGCACGCCGCACGCCAGACGCGCGTGAGCCTCGGCGACACGCCGACCGACGGCTGGGACCTGGTCGACGTCGGCCTCGAACGCCGCTTCACGGCCCCGGCCTGGCTCGGCGCCGATGCGAGCCTGCACTGGTTCGTCCGGGTCGAGAACGTCGGCAACGCGCTGGCCTACAACGCGACCAGTGTCGAGACGGTGCGCTGGCTCTCGCCGCAGGGCCGGCGCGCCGTGTCGACCGGCCTGCGGCTGGACCTCTGAGGTGAGCCGACCGGTGGCCGGCCGCCAGGCCTCAGGGTGCGAGGCGCTCGCGCAGCCACGCGTCCTGCGCGAGGCCCGGCGCGTCGCCGGTCGCAGGGCGATAGCGCAGCCGGTCGTGCAGGCGCGAGGGGCGGCCCTGCCAGAACTCCCAGGTCTCGGGCACGAGGCGGAAGCCGCCCCAGTGCGGCGGGCGCGGCGGGTTGGCCAGGAAGCGCGCGCCGGCCTTCGCCGCATTGGCGACGAGCACCGCGCGCGAGGCGATCACCTCGCTCTGCGGCGAGGCCCAGGCGCCGAGGCGCGAGTCGAGCGGGCGCGACGCGTAGTAGGCGTCGGACTCGGCGTCGTCGACCTTGTGCACGCGGCCCTCGATGCGCACGACGCGCTCGAGCTCCACCCAGTGGAACTGCAGGGCCGCGAAGGGATGTTGCGCCAGCTCCCGGCCCTTGCGGCTTGCGTAGTTGGTGTACCAGACGATGCCGCGCGCGTCGCAGCCCTTGATCAGCACGATGCGCGTCGACGGCCGGCCGTCGGCGCCGACGGTGGCGAGCGTCATCGCGTTCGGCTCGGGCAGCCTGGCGTCGATCGCCTGCTGCAGCCAGGTCTCGAACTGGCGGCGCGGGTCCGGGTCGCTCGCGCGTTCGTCGAGTTCGGCCCGTTCGTAGCTCTTGCGCAATGCGGCGAGGTCCTGCATCGGGCCAGTATAGGGAGCGAGGCCGCTGTGGCTGCCGGCGAACGGCCGGCTGCGCCCGTTGCCGGGAACGCTCCACAAGGTGACAGCGTGTGTCCCTCGGCGCTGGCCGGTAGGCGGCCTCAGGCCCGGCGCAGGGGAGGGGGCGGCCAGACGGCTTCGCGTCAGGCTTGTCGTGCATGCTTTGGTCACGAACTGGGAGGACGCACCGGGCATCGCAGGCTCGAATCTTGCGCCGAACAGGCTTCTGGGCGCACCACGCTAGGGAGTCCGCCTTAGGTGAAGGTCCCACTTCCTCGGGTCACGGGCACCTTCCATTCTTGGACCCCCGCCGCCTCCCGGGCGGCACACATGCTTCGAACAACTTCTGTGAGGTAGGCCGATGAACTCGCGGCCGGTGGTGGTGGTGCTGGCGGCGGGTCGCAGCGCGCGTTTCGGCGGCACACAGCACAAGTTGGGACAGAACCTCGGCGATCACAGCGTGCTCGGCTGCACCTTGCAGCAGGCGCTCGGCTCGGGTCTCGATGTCGTGGTCGTGACGACCGAGCTGCTGCTGGCCGATGCCAGCCGCTATGTCGACCCGCGTGCGCTGGTCGTGCTGCCGGAGGTGGGCAGCGACGACAGCGTGCCGCTCGGCATGGGCTACTCGATCGCCTCCGGCGTCAGCGCGCGCCCCGATGCGAGCGGCTGGGTCGTGCTGCCCGGTGACATGCCGCTGGTGCGCAGCGACACGATCCGCTCGGTGGCCGACGCGCTCGACGAGCATCCGGTCGCCTACGCGTCCTACCAGGGGCGGCGCGGGCATCCGGTGGGCTTCGCGTCCGAGCTGTACTCGGAGCTGTCGCTGCTCGGCGGCGACACGGGCGCGAACCGTCTGGTGTCGCGCTATCCGTCGATGGCGGTCGAGGTCGACGACGCGGGCGCGCTGATCGACATCGACACCGAGCTCGACCTCGAGCGCGCCCGCAACAAGGCGCTGCCGAGCGGCCCGGCCGCCGTCGCCCGGCACGGCACCTGAGCCCTTCGTGCGCGGGCTTCAGCCCGTGAGGGCGTGGCGCCGCGCCAGCTCGACCAGGCGTTCGATCTCGCGGTCGCGGATGCCGCAGTCGCGCAGGCTCTTCGCGGTGTCCAGCAGGTAGTCGAGCGTGCGTCCGTAGCGGCCGGCGGCGGTGCGCAGGATCGAGACCATCGCCTCGTCGGACACCGGGCCGGTGTAGTTCGGGCTGCGCCGGTCGAGCGTGAAGGCCAGCGCGCGCACCGGGCCCTGCGGCGTGCGGCAAGGCAGCCAGCGCGCGTCATAGACGCCGGTCATCATCTCGCGTGCCCACAGGCGCTCCAGCACCGGCGGCACCTCGGCCTGGGCGATGCGGTAGGCCACGCCCTGGCAGGAGCCGCCGCGCATCAGCGCGAAGACGAGGCCCGGGCACTGCGGCGTGCCGCGGTTGATGCGCGAGCGCAGGCGGAACGAGCGGTGATACCCGTGCACGCCGGCCATGCGGCGCTCGACGGCGTCGAACTCGGGGCGCCAGATCAGCGAGCCGTAGCCGAAGATCCAGAGGTCTCCGGCGCCGCCCCAGGTGTCGAGGGCCTGCCCGAAGAGGCGGTCCGGGTCGCGCAATACCAGCGCGGGGTCGATGTGCTGCATTGAGGGGCTATTGTGTGCGACAGGCGCGTGCGGCGAGTGCGTGCGACCGGCCGGTGCGCGTCGTCGCGCCGGCATGAACTTCGCGAGGCCCCTGCGGGCCGTGAGCGCCGCCCGAAGCCTTGCGCCCCTGCGCACAGCCACCGATCCAGACGACCGGAGAAAGCCATGAAAGCCGCCATCGAGGACGTCACCGCCCGCATCCGCGAACGCAGCGCGCCGCAGCGGGTGGCCTATCTGCGGCGCGTCGAGGCGCTCGCCAAGCGCACCCGTGGCCCCGACCGCATGGGCTGCGCGAACGTCGCCCATGCCTTCGCCGCGCTGCCCTCTGACGACAAGCTGAAGGTCGTCGCCGCGCGCGCGCCCAACATCGGCATCGTCACCGCCTACAACGACATGCTGTCGGCGCACCAGCCCTACGAGAGCTTCCCCGCGGTGATCCGGGACGAGGCGCGGCGCGCCGGTGCCACCGCCCAGGTGGCCGGCGGCGTGCCGGCGATGTGCGACGGCGTCACCCAGGGCCTGCCGGGCATGGAGCTGAGCCTGTTCTCGCGCGACACGATCGCGATGGGCACCGCGGTCGCGCTGACGCACGACGTGTTCGACGCCGCGCTGCTGCTCGGCGTGTGCGACAAGATCGTGCCCGGCCTCTTGATCGGCGCGCTGCACTTCGGCCATCTGCCCTGCGTCTTCGTGCCGGCGGGGCCGATGTCCAGCGGCCTGTCGAACACCGAGAAGTCACGCGTGCGCGAGCAGTTCGCGCTCGGCCAGGTCGGGCGCGACAAGCTGCTCGAGGCCGAGTCGGCCGCCTATCACGGCGCGGGGACCTGCACCTTCTACGGCACCGCCAACAGCAACCAGATGCTGCTCGAGGCGATGGGCCTGCACGTGCCCGGCGCCGCCTTCGTGCACCCGCACGAGCGCCTGCGCGAGGCGCTCACCCGCGAGGCGGTGCGCAGCGTGCTGCGCTGGACGCACGACGGCGGCGAGTACCGGCCGATCGGCCGCCTGGTCGACGAGCGCGTGATCGTCAACGCGATGGTCGCGCTGCTCGCCACCGGCGGCTCGACGAACCACCTGATCCATTGGGTCGCGGTCGCGCGCGCCGCGGGGATCCACATCGACTGGACGGACTTCTCCGAGCTCTCGGCCGTCGTGCCGCTGCTGGCGCGCGTCTACCCGAACGGCAGCGCCGACGTGAACCAGTTCCAGGCCGCCGGCGGCCCGGGCTTCGTGCTGCGCGAACTGCTCGACGCCGGCTGCCTGCACCCCGAGGTCATCACGGTCAGCGCCGGTGGCCTGCGCGACTACGCGCAGGTGCCCGGCCTGGAAGGCGACGCGCTGCGCTGGAGCGCGCTGCCGGCGCAGGCGATCGACGACAAGGTGGTGCGCACGGCCGCGGTGCCGTTCAGCGAGACGGGTGGCCTGCGCCTGCTGCAAGGCAACCTCGGCCGCGCGGTGATCAAGGTCTCGGCGGTGCCGCCGGAGCGCCATGTCATCGAAGCCCCGGCCCTCGTCTTCGACGGACAGGAGGCGCTGCAGCAGGCCTTCAAGGCCGGCGCGCTCGACCGCGACTTCGTCGCCGTGGTGCGCTTCCAGGGCCCGCGCGCCAACGGCATGCCCGAGCTGCACAAGCTGACGCCGCCGCTGGCGGTGCTGCAGGGCAAGGGCCATCGCGTCGCACTGGTCACCGACGGCCGCATGAGCGGCGCCTCGGGCAAGGTGCCGGCGGCAATCCACGTCAGCCCCGAGGTGACGGCCGGCGGTCCGCTCGGCAAGCTGCGCGACGGCGACGTCGTGCGCCTCGACGCGGTGGCCGGCACGCTCGACGCGCTGGTGCCGGCCGACGAGTGGGCGGCGCGCGAGGTCGCCGTCATCACGCCCGAGGCGATCGAGGAGAACGGCCACGACCTCGGCCGCGAGCTCTTCGCCGGCATGCGGCGCAACGTGCTGAGCGCCGAGGAGGGCGCCTGCACCTGGCTGTAGGACCCGGTTGTGTAAGGTCGGGCCCGCGTTTCGCTTCTTCCACTCCGCTCAAGCGTCAGGAGACGACATGAACCCGCGCGACCTCGCCGCCCACGGCCCCGTCATCCCGGTCATCGTGCTGCACCGCGTCGAGGACGCCGTCCCGGTGGCCGAGGCGCTCGTCGCCGGCGGCGTGCGCGTGCTCGAGATGACGCTGCGCACGCCGGTCGCGCTCGCCTGCATGGAGGCGATGGCGCGCGCCGTGCCCGACGCGATCCTCGGCGCCGGCACCTTGCGCTCGGCCGCCGACGTGCGCGCGGCGCGCGACGCCGGCTGCGTGTTCGGCGTCAGCCCCGGCTACCGCTCGGAGATCGGCACCGCCTGCCGCGAGGCCGGTCTCGCGCTGCTGCCCGGCGTCGCCACCGCGAGCGAGGTGATGCAGGCGAACGCCGACGGCCTCGACTTCCTGAAGTTCTTCCCGGCCACCGCGGCGGGCGGCATTCCGATGCTGAAGGCGCTCGGCGGCCCGTTCCCCGACGTCGCCTTCTGCCCCACCGGCGGCATCACGCCGCAGACCGCGCCGCAGTTCCTCGCGCTGCCCAACGTCGTCGTCTGCGGCGGCTCCTGGCTGACGCCGGCCGACGCGATCGAGCGCAAGGACTGGGCGGCGATCACCGCGCTGGCGAGCGAGACGCACGCGCTGCGCCAGGGCTGACGCGCGGCCCGCTCGCGGCGGTTCTTTCGTGCGCCGCGTGATACCTGTCGCGACCTCTCCTCCCGACGGCGGATACGGCCCCTGATCGCGGGGGCGCAGCCCTGCGTTCTGCGACCTATCCATAGGTCGCAGAAGAACGAAGAGCGGGCGCGTCAGGAGGCGTGACCCCCTCTGCACTTGCACACACGCAGGGGACAGGGGGCGCAATGAGACAGGGGGCGACGTCTGGAGCGACCGGTGCCCGGCAGGGCACGGGTGCGGGTACGCGGCGGCAGGGCCGATGGTGCGCATGGGCGCTTGCGGTCGCGCTGTGCGGGCTGGCCGCCTGCGGCGGCGGCACGGACGGCGACGACACCGGCCGTGGGCAGCCATCGGCCGCGGCGACCGGCGAGCGCGAACGCTCGAGCGCCTTCTTCCCCTCGGTCGCGATCCCGTCCGACGCCCATGTCGCCGGCATGTGGTCGCCGGTCTACGACTGGCCGCTGATCTCGGTGCATGCGGTGCTGATGCCGGACGGCCGCGTGCTGACCTACGGCAGCAACACCGACGGCCTGCCGACCGGCAAGTTCGTCTACGACCTCTGGGACGGCATCGGCCGCCCGGACAGCGGGCACTCGACGCTGACGAACACCTCGATCACCGACCTCTTCTGCAGCGCCCAGCTGCTGCTGCCGACGGGCAACGTCTTCATCGCCGGCGGCGACAACTGGAACGGGCGCTCGACGACGCTGACCGGCAACCCGAACAGCAACGTGATCGACGCGGCGACGAACCTGATCAGCCGCGGGCCGGACATGAACCGCTCGCGCTGGTATGCCACCGCGACCACGCTGATCAACGGCGAGATCTACATCCAGGGCGGCTCCGGCGGCGCCGACGCGGCCGAGGTCCGTCGCCTCGACGGCAGCTTCCGGCTGCTGGCGCCGTCGACCGACGGCCTGTCACAGGCGTATCCACGCAACTTCGTCGCGCCCGACGGCCGGGTCTTCGGCTACGACATGAACGGTCGCATGTACCTGATGGACACCGGCGGCAGCGGCACGCTGACCCGGGTCGGCCAGTTCCCGGCCGCCTACACCGGCAGCGACGCCAGCGCCGCGATGTTCCGCCCCGGTCGCATCCTGCAGTTCGGCGGCAATTCGAACGGCGCGATCGTGATCGACATCAACGGCCCGACGCCGGTCGTCACGCCGACGCAGTCGATGTCCACCCAGCGGCGCCTCGTCAACGCGACGATCCTGGCCGACGGCCAGGTGCTGGCCACCGGCGGCAGCCGCGTCTGGAACGAACTGGTCGACGTCAACAACAAGGCCGAGATCTGGAACCCGCAGACCGGGCAATGGACCCTCGGCGCCGAGGCGAGCCGCGCGCGGCTCTACCACGGCAATGCGCTGCTGCTGCCCGACGCGAGCGTGCTGATCACCGGCGGCGGCGCCTACAGCCCGCAGAACAACCTGAACGCCGAGCTCTACTACCCGCCGTACTTCTTTGCCGCCGGTGGCCAGCGCGCGGCGCGGCCGACGATCGTCAGCGCCCCGAGCGCCCTCGCGATCGGCGAGACCTTCGAGGTGATGGTCGGGGCGGGGCAGGCGATCTCGCGCGTCGCGCTGGTCAAGACCGGCTCGGCGACCCACAGCTTCAACATGGACCAGCGCTTCCAGGACCTGGTCTTCCGCGCCAACGGCAACCAACTCGCGGTGCAGGCGCCCACGCGTGCAGCGCTGGCGACGCCCGGCTACTACATGGTCTTCGTCATCGACGGCGCCGGCGTGCCGTCGGTTGCCTCGGTCGCGCGCATCGGCATCGCCGCCGACCCGAACCCGGCGATCACGCCCGTGCTGCCGGCGCCGGCGGCGCAGGCCGGCGCGGTCGGCAGCGCCGCCTCGCTGCAGCTCGTCGCGAGCGACCCGAACGGCGACGCGATCGCCTACGGCGCGAACGGCCTGCCGCCGGGCCTGACCCTGAACGCGCAGACCGGGCGCATCTCCGGCACGCCGACCGCGGCCGGGAGCTACGACGTCGTCGTCGCGGCCAGCGACGGGATCAACTCGGCCAGCCGCAGCTTCGTCTGGACGATCGCGGTCGCGTCGCTGCCGCTCGCCTTCACGCAGCTGCCGGTGCCGGCACCGGTCGCGACGAGCGGCAGCGTGAGCTACGCGGCCACCGCCACCGGCAGCAACGTGCGCTATGCCTGGAACTTCGGCGACGGCAGTGCCGACACCGCCTGGTCGAGCACGCGCAGCGCCAGCCATGTCTACGGCCGCGCCGGCATCTTCGTCGTGACCATCCGCATCCGCGACGACCGCGGGGCGACCGACAGCCGCAGCTTCCTGCAGACGGTCTACCTGCCGGCGACGCCGCTGCGGCCGACCGCCTCCACGCCGCTGCTCGTCCAGCGCCCCGGGACGGGGAACGCGCGTCTCTGGGTCGTCAACCCCGACAACGACTCGGTGACCGCCTTCGATGCCGTCACCCGCGCCCGCCTCGGCGAGGTGACGGTCGGCAGCTCCCCGCGCGCGATCGCCCAGGCCGCCGACGGGCGCCTGTGGGTCACGAACAAGCACTCGGCGACGATCAGCCTCGTCGACCCCGTCTCGCGCAGCGTCGCGCGCACGCTGGCCTTGGCACGGGCCTCGCAGCCGCACGGCCTGGCGATGTCGCCCGACGGCAGGCGGGCTTACGTGGTGCTCGAGGCGCTGGGCGAGCTGCTCGAGTTCGACACCGCGGCCGGCACCCAGCTGCGCCGGCTCGCCGTCGGCGCCCATGCGCGCCACGTCTCGGTCGCCGCGGACGGGCAGCGCCTCTACGTCTCGCGCTTCATCACCCCGCCGCTGCCCGGCGAGTCGACGCTCGCCCCCGCGCCGGCGGCGACGAACGGTGGCGAGGTGCTGCAGATCGCCGCGTCCTCGCTGACGCTGACGCGCACGATCGCGCTGCGCCACGGTGACAAGCCCGACTTCGAGAACCAGGGCCGCGGCATCCCGAACTACCTCGGCGCGGTGGCGATCTCGCCCGACGGCAGCCAGGCCTGGGTGCCGTCCAAGCAGGACAACGTCAGGCGTGGCAGCGCGCGTGACGGCGCGGCGCTGAACTTCCAGAACACGGTGCGCGCGATCAGCTCACGCATCGTGCTGGCCAGCGGCAGCGAGGACCCCGCGCGCCGCATCGACCACGACGACGCCAGCGTCGCGAGCGCGGCGGCGTACGACCCGAACGGCGTGTACCTGTTCGTCGCGCTCGAGACGAGCCGCGAGGTCGCAGTGATCGACGCCCATGCGGGCTTCCAGCTGATGCGCTTCGACGTCGGCCGCGCCCCGCAGGGCCTGGCGCTGAACGCAGAAGGCACGCGCCTGTACGTCCACAACTTCATGGACCGCACGGTCGGCGAATACGACCTGCAGCCCCTGCGCGAGCGCGGCCTGGCCTCGGTGCCGCGCCTAGCGCTGCTGAACGCGGTGGCCACCGACCGGCTCGCGCCGCAGGTGCTGCAGGGCAAGCGCCTGTTCTACGACGCGCGCGACACGCGCCTGGCGCGCGACCGCTACATGAGCTGCGCCAGCTGTCACCACGACGGCGCCGCGGACGGTCGCGTCTGGGACCTGACGCATGCCGGCGAAGGCCTGCGCAACACCGTGAGCCTGCGCGGGCGCGGCGGCGCGCAAGGGCGTTTGCACTGGAGCGGCAACTTCGACGAGGTTCAGGACTTCGAAGGGCAGATCCGCGCCCTGGCCGGCGGCACCGGCCTGATGAGCGACGCCGCGTTCAACGCCGGCACGCGCGCCCAGCCGCTCGGCCAACCGAAGGCGGGCCTGAGCGCCGACCTCGACGCGCTGGCGGCGTATGTCCGTTCTCTCGGCACGTTCGACCCCAGCCCCCACCGCGCCGCGAACGGCGCACTGAGCGCCGCCGGCGCAGCCGGTCGCGCGCTGTTCCAGGCCCGGCACTGCGGTGGCTGCCATGGTGGCGCGGCCTACACGCTGTCGGGCACCGCGCTCGAGCACATCGGCACCGTCAAGCCGGCCAGCGGCAGGCGCCTCGGCGCCACGCTGACCGGCATCGACGTGCCGACGCTGCGCGATGTCTGGGCCACCGCGCCGTACCTGCACGACGGCTCCGCGCCGACGCTCGAGGCGGCGGTCGCCGCCCACCGCGGCATGGCCTTCACGGCCACCGAACTCTCGAGCCTTGCGCGCTACCTGCGCGAGATCGGCAGCGAGGAGGGCGCAGCGCCGGTGCCGGCCTCGGGTGGGCTGTTCGGCCGCTACTTCGCCAACGCGACGCTCGCCGGCGCGCCGGTGCTGACCCGCGTCGAGGCAGTCAACTTCAACTGGGCCCGCGGCGCACCCGGCGCCGGCGTGCCGGCAGACCACTTCTCGGTGCGCTGGTCCGGCAGCGTGCTCGCCCCGGCGAGCGGGAGCTACCAGTTCCAGACGCAGTCGAACGATGGCCTGCGCCTGTGGGTGGACGGCGTGCAGCGGATCGCCAACTGGACCGACCACCTCCTCGCGACCAACACCTCGGCCGGCATCGCGCTGGTGGCCGGCCGGCGCTACAGCATCCAGCTCGAGTACTACGAGCGCACCGGCGATTCGCAGATCCGCCTGCTCTGGCGCCCGCCGGGGAGCAGCGGCTTCGTCGCCATCCCGGCGGCCCAGCTGCGGGTGAACTGAACGATCGGCCTGGCCGCCGGGTCCCGGGCAGTGACGCGGCCGTCCGCGAGCCCGCGCGCGGCGTCAGACCGTGTAGTTCAGCGCCAGCCGCCCGCCGTCGACGTAGACGACCTGGCCGGTCATGTAGCTGGCCGCCGCACTGAGCAGGAAGGCCACGACCTCGGCGACTTCCGAGGGCTCGCCCAGCCGCCGCAGCGGGGTGCGGCCGAGGATCCGCGCCTGCGCCTCCGGGCTCGTCAGCACCGCGTTGCGCGCGAGCTCTGTGGCGATCGTGCCCGGCGCCACCGCGTTGACGCGGATGCCGCGGTCGGCCAGGGCCAGCGCCATCGCGCGCGTCAGCTGGTTGATGCCGCCCTTGCTGGCGTTGTAGCTGGCGATGCTCGGGATCGCCATGATCCCGTTGACCGAGCTCATGTTGACGATCGCGCCGCCGCCCGAGGCCGCCATCGCCCGTGCGCAGGCCTGGCCGACCAGGAACGAGCCCTTCAGGTTGACCTGCAGCACCGCGTCCCAGTCGGCCTCGCTGACGTCAAGGAAGTCGGCCGCGCGGAAGATGCCGGCGTTGGCGACCAGCCCGTCCAGCCGGCCGAAGACCTGCAGCGTGGCCGCGAGCGCGGACTCGACCTCGGCCGCGACGCCGACGTCGGCGTGAAAGTACCGGGCGGCCTTGCCTTGTCCGGCCAACTGCGCGGCCAGGGCCTGGCCGGCGGCGTCGGCCACGTCCCAGAGCGCGACCGTGGCGCCGTTGCGGGCCAGCGTCTCGACCACGGCGGCACCGATGCCCTGGGCCGCGCCGGTGACGACGAAGACCTTGCCACCGAGCTTGAAATCGACTGCGTCCATGGGTGTCAGCGCGTCTGTGCGGGAGGCGACGAGGCCGAGGTTGTACCCGGCTTTGCGCCGGCCTTGGCGGCGGTTTCGGCCTCGCGGTCGAGCCAGACGCCGATCCCCTGCGCGTTGAGCTCGATGTCGAGCGCGAGCAGGGCGGCTGCCTGCGCGTCGCCGCCGCGCCAGCCGGCGCCGCGGAGCTCGGCCCTCAGGTACCCGCCGAGCGCGTCCTTGAGCGCCTGATGCCGTGCCGCCCCGGCCGGCGCCGCGCGGGCGAGGGCGACGAAGCCGTCGACGCGGCGCCGCAGGTCGTCCGCCAGGCGCGGCAGCCCGCCGACGCGGCTGAAATGTGTCAGGTAGGCCCATTGCGGATCGAGCGCCATCAGCCTGCCGACCGAGGCCTTCATCGCCTCGGGCTCGAACTGCACCGGCGTCGTCGTCGGGAACAGGAACGGGCCGGCCGGCGTGTCGAACTCGCGGTAGCTGATGCCGAAGGTGTCGCCGGTGAAGAGGCCGCGGCTCGCGGCGTCCCAGATGCAGTGGTGGTGGCGGGCATGGCCCGGGGTGTCGAAGAAGCGCAGCGGCCGCCCGGCCAGCAGGCGCAGCTCGCCGTCGGCGGGTGCCTCGATGCGTTCAGACGGCACCGGGGTCGGCTGGCCGTAGGCGCGCGCCGTCTCCTCGGCGCCGTAGACGGCAGCCGCGCCGGCATAGAGGGCCGTCGGGTCGGCCATGTGGCGCGCGCCGCGCGGGTGCACGACCAGCCGTGCCTGCGGCAGCGACTGCAGCAGCAGCCCCGCGCCGCCGGCGTGGTCGAGGTGCACATGGGTCACGATCAGCCAGTCGACGTCGGCCGGCGCCAGCCCGAGCGCGTCGAGGGCGCCGAGCAGGCGGGGCACCGAGAAGGCGGTGCCGGTGTCGACGAAGGCGGCGCGGCCCTGCTCGACGATCAGGTAGGCGGCATCGAAGCCTTCGCGCTGGAAGCCGGTGTCGATCGCGTGGACGCCGTGCGAAAGCGGTTGCAGGTAGCTGGGCAGGGAAGTCATGGCGTGGCGCAGGGGCGGCGATGGGGGCGCCGTTCGGGAAGGGGAGCAGGCGGGGCCGCCGCCGGCCGGGCGGCGGCGCGACAGCGAAGGCTAAACCAGGCTGGAAGCCCGCTCCACGATCTCGAAGCCGAGGTCCACCTGCGGCTCGGCCACCGTCTCGCCGCGACAGCGGGCCAGGATCATCGCCGCCGCGCGGCGGCCGATGCCGGTCGCATCGACCCGCACCGAGGACAGGCTGGGCTCGAAGTGGGCGGCGAAGCTCGCGTCGCCGAAGCCGACCACGGCCAGGTCCTGGGGTACGCGCAGGCCGCGCGCGCGCGCCTCGGTGAGCACGCCCTGGGCGAGCAGGTCGGAGCTGCAGAAGACGGCGCGCAGGCCGGGGTCCTGTCGAAGGAGGTCGGCCAGCGCCTCGCGGCCCAGCGCCATCGTGCTCGGCGCCGGCACGAAGGCCGTCGGCACCGGGCGCCCGGCGGCGGCGAGGAAGCCTTCGCGGCGTGTGCGTGCGCGCTCGTCGTTGCCGCTCGCGATGCCGATGCGTTGCCAGCCGCGCGCGAGGAAGTGCCCGGCCACCGCGCTGCCGACCTTCAGGTGCGAGAAGCCGACCAGCATGTCGAGCGGGCGGTCGCTCATGTCCCAGGTCTCGACCACCGGGATGCCGGCGCGCTGCAGCGCCTGCGCCGAGGGGCCGTCGTGCAGCAGGCCGGTGACGACGATGCCGTCCACGCGGCGGCCGAGCATCGTGTTGAGCAGCGCGGCCTCGCGCGCGTGGTCGTAGCCGGTCTGGCCGAGGATCACCTGGTAGCCGGCCTGGTCGAGCGCATCGGTCAACGCCTCGATCGTCGGCAGGAACTGCAGCACCGAGATGACCGGCACCAGCGCGCCGACCGCCATGCTGCGCTTCGACTTCAGCCCGCCGGCAAGCAGGTTCGGCACATAGCCGGTCGCGTCGACGGCCTGCCGTACGCGCTCGATCGTCGCCGGCGACACCAGGCCCGGGTTGCTCAGCGCGCGCGAGGCGGTGATCAGGGAGACGCCGGCGGCCTGGGCGACGTCATGCAGGGTGACGGAGGGGGCAGGGGGCATGGTCCTGGGGTTTGCGAGCGGTGTGCGTAACACGGGTTGACGGGTCGAATGATAACGCTATCATTAATTCAATTCAGGGCCATCCACCCACCACTTCGAGACACGAGATCAGGGACTTCCCTGTTTTTTTGGATCTGAAATGACAACGTTATCATGACCCACGCAGACCCCTCTCCCGCACCGTCGTCCGACCGCATCCGCTGGATCCGCGTCTCGTCCTGTTACCTGCCGCTCGCCACGCCGATCAGCGACGCCAAGGTGCTCACCGGCCGCCAGAAGCCGATGACCGAGATCGCGATGCTGTTCGTCGAGATCGAGACGGCGGACGGCCGCGAGGGCGTTGGCTTCAGCTACTCGAAGCGGGCCGGCGGCCCGGGCCAGTTCCGCCACGCGCAGGAGATCGCGCCGGCGCTGCTCGGCGAAGACCCGAGCGACATCGCCAGGCTCTGGAACAAGCTCTGCTGGGCCGGTGCCTCGGTCGGCCGCAGCGGCCTGGCGACGCAGGCGATCGGCGCCTTCGACGTCGCGCTCTACGACCTCAAGGCCAAGCGCGCCGGCCTCTCGCTGGCCAAGCTGCTCGGCGCGCACCGCGACTCGGTCGCCTGCTACAACACCTCGGGCGGCTTCCTGCACACGCCGCTCGAGCAACTGCTGGTCAATGCCGCGGCCTCGATCGAGCGCGGCATCGGCGGCATCAAGCTGAAGGTCGGACAGCCCGACCGCGCGCTCGACATCCGCCGCGTCGAGGCGGTGCGCAAGCAGCTGGGCGACCACGTGCCGCTGATGGTCGACGCCAACCAGCAGTGGGACCGCCCGACCGCGCAGCGTATGTGCCGCGTGTTCGAAGAATTCAACCTCGTGTGGATCGAGGAGCCGCTCGACGCCTACGACCACGAGGGCCACGCCGCGCTCGCCGCCGCCTTCGACACGCCGATCGCCACCGGCGAGATGCTGACCAGCGCGGCCGAGCACGGCGAGCTGATCCGCCACCGCGCCGCCGACTACCTGATGCCCGACGCCCCGCGCGTCGGCGGCATCACGCCCTTCCTGAAGATCGCCGCCCAGGCCGAGCAGGCCGGTCTGATGCTCGGCCCGCACTTCGCGATGGAGCTGCACGTGCACCTGGGCGCGGTCTACCCGACCGAGCCATGGGTCGAGCACTTCGACTGGCTCGAGCCGCTCTTCAACGAGCGCCTCGAGATCAAGGGCGGCCGGATGCTGGTGCCGACCCGGCCCGGCCTGGGCGTCAGCCTGAGCGAGCAGGCGCGCGGCTGGACGCGCGAGCACGCCGAGTTCGGCACGCGCGCCTGAAGAGCGCCGGCCGAGACCGAGTCCCCTGGCGCCGCACGCGCCACCCCACCCGCCACGACAAGACCTCATCGCAAGGAGACATCGCATGCCGACCATTGCATCTGACCGCCGCCGCCTGTCCTTCGCCCTCGCGCTCGCCTGCTCGGGCGCCGCGCTCACCGCGGCGCTGGCCGCCCCGCGGGCCGCCCTCGCGGCCGAACCCGGCAGCGCCCCCTTCACCGGCAAGACGATGACGATCATCGTGCCCAACCCCGCCGGCGGCACCTCGGACGTGCTCGCGCGCCTGCTCGCGCCGAAGATGGGCGCGCTGCTCGGCGCCAACGTGATCGTCGACAACAAGGCCGGCGCCACCGGCAACATCGGCTCCGACTTCGTCGCCAAGGCGCCGCCCGATGGCCTGACGCTGCTGCTGACCGACATCGGCTCGCTGGCGATCGCGCCCAGCGTCTTCGCGCAGCTGCCCTTCGACCCGGTGAAGGACTTCGCGCCGGTGACCCTGGTCGCTTACTCGCCGCACCTGCTGGCGGTCAGCCCCGGCCTGCCGGTGAAGGACGTGCGCGAGCTGATCGCGTTGGCCAAGGCCAAGCCGGGCACGGTGAACTTCGCGATCTCGGGCACCGGCGGCGCGAACCACCTGGCCGGCATCGAGTTCGCGCTGCGCAGCGGCATCGAGTGGTCCTACATCCCGTACAAGGGCGGCGCGCAGGCGCTCAACGACGTGGCCGCCGGCCAGGCCGACGTGCTGTTCAACGGCATGGTCGCGACCCTGCCGCTGGTGCAGGGGGGCAAGCTGCGGGCACTGGCCGTCTCGAGCGCCAAGCGATTCTCGGCCGCGCCCGACGTGCCGACGGTGGCCGAGGCCGCGAACCTGCCCGGCTTCGAGACCGGCTCCTACCAGGGCATCGCCGCGCCGGCGCGCACGCCCGCCGCGATCGTCAACACGCTGCATGCGACGGTTGCAAAGGTGCTCGAGATGCCGGACGTCCAGGCCCGGCTGGCGCAGATGGGCGCGGAGCTGCGCCCGGGCTCACCGGAACAGTTCGGTGCCTTCATTCGGGCCGAGAAGGACCGCTGGGCGCGCGTGGTGAAGGAGTCGGGCGCCAAGTTCGACTGACGCTCGTCAGGCCCGGCGCTGCGCCATGCCTCAGGGCGTGCCGGTCAGCGTCGCGCGCCCACGCAGCCCGCCGACGGCCGTCGCGCCGCAGAGGCCCATCGCGCGGTCGAGTTCCTCGGCCAGCATCGCCAGCGCCTGTCGCGCGCCGGCCTCGCCGCCGGCGGCCAGGCCGTAGAGCGTGGCGCGGCCGAGCTGCACCGCATCGGCGCCGAGGGCGATCGCCTTCGCGATGTCGGCCCCGCAGCGGATGCCGCTGTCGATCAGCACCGTCATGCGTCCGCCGACCGCGTCGGCGATGGCCGGCAGCTGCTCGATCGTCGACGCCGCGCCGTCGAGCTGGCGCCCGCCGTGGTTCGAGACCACGACACCGTCGACGCCGAGACCCAGCGCCTGCTCGGCCTGCCGCGCGTTGGCGATGCCCTTCAGCACCAGCTTGCCGGGCCAGCGCTCGCGCAGCCAGCCGAGGTCGTGCCAGGTGAAGCTGCTGCTGATCTGGCGCTGCATCACCTCGGTGATCGTCGCCCCGCGCGGCACCTCGCCGATGAACTGGGCGAAGAGCTTGAGCGAGGGCGGGCCCGATGCCAGCATCGCGAGCGCCCAGCGCGGGTGGCTGGCCGCATCGAGGAAGGTGTGGGGCGTCCAGCGGAACGGCAGCGTGAAGCCGTTGCGGATGTCGCGGTTGCGCCGGCCCGAGACCGCGGTGTCGACCGTCAGCTGCAGCACCTCGAAGCCGCTGGCGTGCACGCGGTCGAGCAGGCTGCGCGCGAGCCCGCGGTCGTTGAGCATGTAGAGCTGGAACCAGCGCATCGGCCCGGCCGCCGCGACCAGCGGCTCGAGCTCGACGGTGGCCGCGGTGCTCATCACGAAGGGGATGCCGGCCGCCTTGGCGGCGCGCGCCAGGCACAGGTCGCCCTGCGGCCAGTAGGCGCCGTTCATGCCGGTCGGGCCGATGACGATCGGCAGCGCCGAGGCCTGGCCGAACAGCGTGGTCGCGAGGCTGCGCCGCGACAGGTCGACCAGGATCTCGGGCTCGAGCAGGTAGCGCTCGAAGCCGGCGCGGTTGCGGCGCGCGGTGGCTTCGTCGCCCGAGGCGCCGTCGATGTAGTCGAACACCATCCGCGGCAGGCGCGCCCGCGCCAGGCGCCGCAAGTCGCCGATGCTGGCGGCGCGCGCAAGCGCGCTCATGTGACAGCCCTCCTGTCACTGCGTGACATCCTCCCCGGGGGAGGACGAGCGCCCCCTTCGGGCGGCCGGGCGGGCGCGCTCATTCCGGCCTCAGCCCGGCCTTCTGCACCAGCTCGCGGTCGGCGATGGCCTCGGCGTCGAGCATCGTCGCAAAGGCCTGCGCGCTGCCGCCGACGGCCTGCGTGCCCTGCGCCTCCAGCTGGGCCTTGACGTCGGGCTCGGCGAGGATCTTCCCGATCTCCTGGTTGAGCCGCGCGACCGCAGGCCCCGGCGTGCCCTTCGGCGCCAGCAGGCCGAGCCAGGTCAGGTGGCTGAAGCCCGGCACGCCCTGCTCGGCGACGGTCGGCACGGCCGGCAGGCTCGGCCAGCGCGCGGCCGAGGTCACGGCCAGGGCCTTCAGCTTGCCGGCCTTGATGTGCGGCATGGCAGCCGCCAGCGTCGACGACACCAGCGGCACCTGGCCGCCCATCGCGTCGGACAGCGACGGGCCCGAGCCCTTGTACGGCGAATGCGTGAGCTGCACGCCGGCGCTGCGCTGGAACATCTCGACCGCGATGTGGCTCGGCAGGCCGATGCCGGGGCTGCCATAGACCACCGAGCCCGGGTCGGCCTTGGCCTGCCTGACCACGTCGGCGAGCGAGTTGAAGGCGCTGGTTGGTGGGGCGACGAAGACCGAGGGCCCGCGGGTCAGCTCGATCACCGGCACGAAGTCGTCGAGCCTGTACGGCGCCTTCGCGAACAGCGAGACGTTCAGCGTGTGGTTGTTGCCGGTGAGCAGGATCGTGTAGCCGTCGCCGGGCGACTTGGCGACCGCCTCGGTGGCGATGTTGCCGCCGCCGCCGCCCTTGTTCTCGACGATCACCGGCTGGCCGATCGTGCGGCCGAGCCGGTCGCCGACGAGGCGCGCGATCGAGTCGGCGCTGCCGCCGGGCGACGAGGGCACGACGATGCGGATCGGCTTCTCCGGGTACTCGGCCCGGGCGGGTGCGGTGGCGAACGCCGCGGCGACGAAGGCCGCGACAGTGCCGACGCGGAAGGTGAAGGAAATGGACATGCAGTCTCCGATCGTTGGCAGATCGTTGGAATCGTGGGCGAGGGGGTCAGAGCGAGAGCGCCGCATCGGCGCTGCCGGCAGGCGATGCGGCTGCGGTCGCGTGCCGGGCACTGCCCGGGTCGGCATGCGGATCTGCGTACAGGTGCACCACCCGGGCAGCGGCAAGGCGGTCGATCTCGTCCTCGGCGTAGCCGAGTTCACGCATCACCTCGGCCGTGTGCTGGCCGTAGAGCGGCGCGCCGCGCGTGGTGATGCCGTGGCCGTTGCCGAACTTGATCGGGCAGCCGAGGGCCTCGATCGAACCGGCCACCGGGTGCTCGACGCGGACGATCATGTCGCGCGCCTTCACCTGCGGGTCGTCCAGCACCTGGGTCATCGTCTTGACCGGGCCGGCGGGCACGCCGGCGCGCTCGAAGGCCGCCACCCAGTGGTCGGTCGGGTGCGTCTGCAGCACCGCCGACATCGTCTCGACCAGCGCGTCGCGGTGGCGCATGCGGGCGCCGTTGTCGGCGAAGCGCGCGTCGCTCGCCAGCCCCGGCAGGCCGAGCACCGGGCCGATGCGTTCCCAGTTGGACTGGCCGATCGCGCCGATGTTGATCCAGCCGTCCCCGGTCGGGAAGGCCTGGTAGGGCGCCGCCACCGGGTGCGCCGAACCCATCGGCCCGGCCGACTGGCCGGTCGCGAAGGCGAGTGCGGCCGGCCAGTAGGTGTGCACCAGCGAGGCTTCGAGCAGCGAGGTGTCGACGAACTGGCCCTGGCCGGTGCGCAGGCGCTCGATGTAGGCGGCGAGGATGCCGGTGGCGGCCAGGATGCCGGCGGTGACGTCGCCGACCGGCACGCCCACCTTCACCGGCGGGCGGCCCGGCCCCTCGCCGGTCAGGCCCATCAGGCCCGACATGCCTTGCGAGATCAGGTCGTAGCCGGCGCGCTGCGCATAGGGGCCGTTGGTGCCGAAGCCGGTGATCTTGCAGTAGACGAGGCCGGGGTTGAGTTGGCGCAGCACCTCGTAGCCCAGGCCCATCTTCTCCATCGTGCCGGGGCGGTAGTTCTCGAGCACGACGTCGGCCCGCTCGACCAGGCGGCGCACCAGCGCCAGGCCGTCGGCGGTCTTGGTGTCGACCGCGATGCCGCGCTTGTTGCGGTTGAGGATCATGAACGAGGCCGACTCGCCGTGGATCTCGGGCGGGGTCGTGCGGCGCGTGTCGTCGCCGCCGGGCAGCTTCTCGACCTTGACGACGTCGGCGCCCATGTCGGCGAGCAGCAGGCCGCCGACCGGGCCGGCCATCACATGGGCCAGCTCGACGACGCGCAAGCCGGCGAGCGGGCCTTTGCGGGGGATGTTCATGTCGCGGTTCACTTTCCGATGAAGCGGGGAGGGGTCTTGTCGAGGAACGTGCGATAGCCGATGCGGAAGTCCTCGGTGTCGAAGCAGGCGTAGCCCTCGGCGAGGTCGGCTTCGGACAGCGGCGTGCCGCTGCGCAGCTTCGCGACGAAGCGCTTGTGCCAGCGCGCCGAGAGCGGGGCGAGGCCGGTGATGCGCTGCACGCTGCGCGCGACCTCGGCGTCGAAGTCCGCGGCGGCGAACACGCGGTTGACCAGGCCCTTCGCATAGGCCTCCGCGGCGCCGATCACGCGGCCTTCGAGCAGCAGCTCGAGCGCGGTCGCCGGGCCGGCCAGGCGCACCAGGCCTTCGAGCTCGGGGTAGGCCAGGGTGGCGCCGAGGCGCGCGATCGGCACGCCGAAGCGGGCGTCGTCCGCCGCCAGGCGCAGGTCGCATTGCGCCGCCAGCTCGAAGCCGCCGCCGACGCAGGCGCCGCGGATCGCGGCGACGGTCGGCACCGGGCAGTCGCGCACCGCATGCATCGCGCGGTGGCCGTGGCGGGCGAACTCGATCGCCTGGGCCTTGCTGGCGCGGATCGACTCGAACTCGTCGATGTCGGCGCCGCTGCCGAAGGCCTCGTCGCCGGCGCCGCGCAGCACGATGCAGCGCAGCGCGGGCTCGGCGCCGAGGGTCTCGATCGCGTCGCCCATCGCGATCCACATCGCCCGGTTCATCGCGTTGCGCTTGCCGGGGTTGTCGATCACGACGGTGGCGACCTGGTCGCCGCGCTCGATGCGGATGCTGCCGCTCATTGGCTGTCTCCTGCAGTTGTGGTTGATCTGCAGGCAGTCTAGGAACGCGTCCGCGCTTCGAAAAATACCGATTGCGGCTGCCGCCATATGCAAAAGTTGCACCCCTTGCGTCACTGCTCCCGAGGCCTCGCAGAGGCGTCCACCCTGAATGGAACTGCGTCAGCTCAAGTACCTGATCGGCATCGCCGAGGCCGGCAGCGTCTCGCGCGCGTCGCAGTCGCTGCACGTGGCCCAGCCGGCGCTGAGCCAGCAGATCAGCCGGCTCGAGGACGAGCTCGGCGTCAAGCTGCTGACGCGCTCGGTGCGCGGCGTCGTGCCCACCGAGGCCGGCATCGCGGTGCTGGCGCAGGCGCGCGCGATCCTGAAGCAGGTCGAGGCGACACGGCTGGTCGCGGCGGCAGCCGACCAGGGGCCCGCGGGGCCGGTGACGGTCGGCCTGCCCTGGACGATCCGGATGCTGCTCGGGCTCGAGCTGCTGCGCGAGGTGCGGCGGCAACTGCCCGCGGTGCGGCTGGAGCTGATCGAAGGGCCGAGCTCGGTGCTGACCCAGATGCTGGCGCAGGGCCGGGTGGAGGCGGCCGTGCTGTTCGATCCGGCCGAGAGCGGCGGCCTGGTGCTGCAGCCGGTAGGGGTCGAGCCGCTGCTGTTCATCGGCCCGAGCGGCTCGCTGGCCGGGCGCGAGGGCATCACGCTGGCCGAGGCGGCGCAGTTCCCGCTGCTGTTGCTCAGCAGGCCGAACGGCATCCGCGAGTCGATCGAGCAGGCCTGGGAGCGCTGTGGCGCGAAGGTGGCGCTCGTCGCCGAGATCAATGCCGCCGGCCTGCTGGTCGAGGCGGTGCGTGACGGGCTGGGCTACTCGATCCTGCCCTCCTGCGGCATCGACGAACAGGTGCGCCTCGGCCACCTCGACGCGGTGCCGCTCGAAGGGGGCGCGCTGACCCGCACCGTGCACCTGGCGACCTCGCGCCTGCACCCGCCCTCACCGGCGGCCGATGCGGTCGCGGCCCTGCTGTGCCGGCTGATGCGCGACGCGGTGGCCCAGGGGCGATGGAACGCGACGACGGTCGACGAGGTCGCACAGGACGTCCGGCAAGAAGACCCATAGCCGACGAGTCACCAACCGAGGTCAAGGGCGCGGACGCGACGGCGACCGACCGCCCAGGGGCCAGACACCAGGTGGAGAGCGTCATGCTGAGACAACAGCTCGAAGAGACCCGCAAGCACGGCCTCGCGGCCGCCGATGCCGCGCCGCCCGAGCGGCCCGACTGGACGATCGACCAGGGCTGGGAGCGCTACACCGCCGAGGAGCACGGCGTGTGGAAGACGCTCTTCGAGCGCCAGCAGCGGCTGCTGCCGGGGCGTGCCTGCGACGAGTTCGTGCAGGGCATGCAGGCGCTGACGATCGGCGCCGACAAGATCCCCGACTTCCGCCGCCTGTCGGACACGTTGATGAAGCACACCGGCTGGCAGGTGGTCGCGGTGCCAGGCCTGGTGCCCGACGACGTGTTCTTCGAGCACCTGGCCAACCGGCGCTTTCCGTCGGGCCAGTTCATCCGCTCGCCGCAGCAGCTCGACTACCTGGAGGAGCCCGACGTCTTCCACGACGTGTTCGGGCACGTGCCGCTGCTGATGAACCCGGTGATCGCCGACTACATCCAGGCCTACGGCGTCGGCGGCCTGCGCGCCAAGCAGCTCGGCGTGCTCGACAAGCTTTCGCGCGTCTACTGGTACACGGTCGAGTTCGGCCTCGTCGAGCAGGCCGACGGCCTGCGCATCTACGGCGCGGGCATCGCCTCGTCGTCGACCGAATCGGTCTTCTCGCTCGACGACCCCTCGCCGAACCGCCTGCGCTTCGAGCTCGAGCGCGTGATGCGCACGCACTACCGGATCGACGACTTCCAGGAGACCTACTTCGTGATCCGCAGCCTCGAGGAACTGCTCGAGCTGGCGCGCATCGACTTCGGGCCGGTCTACGAACGGGTCGCCGGGCAGCCCGAGCTGCAGCCCGGCACGGTGCTGCCGACGGACAGGGTCGTCACCCGTGGCAGTGGCCGCTATCACGACGAGAAGCGGGACGATGAGAAGCGGGCGGCGCAGGGCCAAGCTGCCGGGGCATGAGCGCCTGCCGCGCCGTCGACAAGCGGGCGACGATGCCCGACGCCGATCCCCGCCCCTCAGCCGTGATGCGCGTGGTGCACGTCCGGCACGTGGGCGTGCGTGTGGCGCAGCGCCTCGTGCCGGTGCCAGTGGCTGTGCGTGCCCTCGGGCATCGGGTCATGGCGATGTTCGTGGTGGCCGTCGTCGTGCCGGTGGGCATGCTCGTGTTCGAGGCCCTCGTGGTCGTGCTCGTGTTCGTGCGACTCCGCCAGGTGCAGCGCGACGCCGGCGAGCATCAAGGCGCCGCCGAGCGCCATGCCCCAGCCCGCCGCGCGGTCGCCGAGGCCGAGCGCGAGCAGGGCGCCGACGAAGGGCGCGAAGGCAAACACCGAGCCGGTGCGCGCGGCCCCGAAGGCGCGCTGCGCCAGCAGGTAGAAGCGCAGGCTGAGTCCGTAGCCGGTGGCGCCGATCGCGAGCAGGCCCAGCACGGCCGCGGCGGGCGGCAGCGGCTCGCCGGACCCCAGGGCCAGCAGCGCCGTCGCGGCGGCCCCGAGCGCCGACTTGGCGAGCACGACCTGCCCCGGATCGCGCTCGGCCAGCGCGCGTGACAGCGTGTTGTCGACGCCCCACGCGGCCGTGGCCACCGCGACCGCCAGCAGGCCCAGCAGCTGGGTGCCGCCGGCACGGCCCTGGTCGAGCACCAGCAGCATGCCGCCGGCGACCAGCAGCGCCACCGCGGCGGCGACCCGTCGGTCCAGCGTCTCGCAGTAGAGCGCCCGCGCGAGCGCGATCGTGAACACCACTTCCAGCGTCAGCATCAGCGAGGCGCTGGTGCCGCTGGTGCGCTGCAGCCCCCAGGCCAGCGCCACCGGCGCCAGCGCCGCGCCGAAGGCGGCGACGAGCAGCAGCCGCGGCCCGTCGCACGGCCGCAGGCGCGCCTCGCGCTCCGGCCGCTGGCGCAGCAGCGCGCCCGCGACCGCCGCGCCGGCGTAGAGCAGGGCCGCCGTCGTGAACGGCCCGAGGCCGTGCCCGGCCTGCTGGACCAGCGGGGTGCTGACGCCGAACAGCAGTGCGGCGGCAAGCGCCAGCAACGCGCCGCGCAGGGCAGGCCACTCGGTGCGACGGGCAGTCATCGACCGCTGCCGGCGCGGGCCGGCCCTGCGTCCGCTGCGGCGGTGGCTCGTGGGCTCATGCGCTGATTCTGATCTTCAGTCGAACGGCACCCCGACCTTCTCGCCACAGGCGCGCAGCTCGCGCGCCAGGCCCTCGGGCACCGGCACGCCTTCGCGCAGGCGCTGCGCCTCGCACTCGGCCTGCCGCTGGCCCGGGTAGCGGCCTTGCGGGCCGGAGGCCTGCAGGTAGTGGTCGAGCCAGCTGTCCATGCTGGCGTCGAACGCGGCGCGCCCGACCCACAGGGCCGGGTTCAGCACCAGCAGGAAGGCGCTGACGCCCGAGGCTGAGCCGACGTTGTCGGCGCGGCCCGGCGCCGCCTGCGCACCGGCGAGGCCGGCCGCCAGGCACTCGACCATCATCGCCAGCCCCAGCCCCTTGTGGCCGGCCATCGGCTGCATCGCGCCACGCAGCGCCTGCGCCGGGTCGGTGGTCGGCAGGCCGTCGGCGTCGAGCGCCCAGTCGTCCGGGATCGGCCGGCCTTCGCGCGCGGCCTGCATCACATGGCCCCGGGCGACGCGGCTCGCGGCCATATCGAACACCAGCGGCGCGCGCCCGTGCAGGGGCGCGGCGAAGGCGAGCGGGTTGTTGCCGATCGCGCCGCCACGCGTGCCGGGCAGGCCCATGATCGGCGGCGTGCTCTGCGCGAGGAGCGCGACGCGGCCCTGTTCGGCGGCCTGCAGCACGTAGAGCCCCAGCGCCGAGAGGTGGCCGCTGTCGGCGATCACGCAGGCGACGCTGGCGCGCTCGCGCGTGGCGTCGACCGTCTCGCGCACCGCCTCGCTCGCGGCCACCTGGCCGAGCGCGCGCGCCCCGTCGACGCGCAGCGCGCCGTCGAGCCAGCGGCTTGCGGGCCGCCCGCGCGGGTCGACCTCGCCGGCGCGCAGCTTGTCCGCATAGACCGGGACGCGGGCGAGCCCGTGGGTGTCGATGCCGCGCAGGCTGGTGCGCAGCAGCACGCCGGCCGCCAGCGCGGCATCGGCGACCGAGACGCCGCAGCGCTCGAACACCCGCCGGGTCCAGTCGGCGAGGGCGGCGGGCGGGTGGTGGGGTGCGGAAGAGGGGTGGTCCATCGGCCCAGTATCGCCCGCGGTTGTAGTTCCTGTACGGAATCTCTCCGGTTCCGAATTACCACTGGTGAACTCCCTTGGAATTCCTAGACTGAGCCCATTCCAACCAGACAGGAGACACCCGATGACCCCGCTGCCCGACCGTGTCGTGATCCGTGAGGTGGGCCTGCGCGACGGGCTGCAGAGCATCCAGACCGTGCTGTCGACCGAGCGCAAGCGCGAGTGGCTGCGCGACGCGGTGGCCGCCGGCCAGACCGAGGTCGAGGTCGGCTCCTTCGTGCCGCCGAAGCTGCTGCCGCAGCTGGCCGACACCGCCGAGCTGCTCGCCTATGCGAAGACGCTGCCGGGGCTCGTCGCCTCGGTCCTGGTGCCGAACCTGAAGGGCGCCGAGCGCGCGATCGAAGGCCGCGCCGACTTGATGATCCTGCCGCTGTCGGCCAGCCACGAGCACAGCCTCGCCAACCTGCGCAAGACGCCGGACGAGGTCGTCGCCGAGCTCGGTCGCATCCGTGCGGCACGCGACGCGGCCGGCTCGAAGACGCTGATCGAAGGCGGCGTCGGCACCGCCTTCGGCTGCACGATCCAGGGCGAGGTCAAGACGAGCGAGGTGCTGCGCCTGATGCAGGCGCTGCTCGACGCCGGCGCCGACCGCGTGAGCCTGGCCGACACCGTCGGCTACGCCGACCCGAGCTCGGTCTCGCGGCTCTTCGAGCAGGCGCTGAAGCTCGCCGGCGACCGCTTCTGCTGCGGCCACTTCCACGACACGCGCGGCCTGGCGCTGGCCAACGTCTACGCCTCGCTGCAGCTGGGCGTCACCCGCTTCGACGCCTCGCTCGCCGGCATCGGCGGCTGCCCGCATGCGCCCGGCGCGAGCGGCAACGCCTCGACCGAAGACCTCGCTTTCATGCTCGAAGCGGGTGGCGTGCGCACCGGCATCGACCTGCCGGCGCTGCTCGCGCTGCGCGCCAAGGTCGCCGGCTGGCTCGAGGGCGAGCAGACCCACGGCTCGATGTGGCGGGCGGGCCTGCCGAAGACCTTTGCCGCTGTGCACTGACCCGGACCGGGCCCACGACTTCCAGGAGACAAAGACATGACAGCCACCAGCACCGGCCTGCCGCTCGAAGGCTTGCGCGTGATCGAGTTCACCCACATGGTGATGGGACCGACCTGCGGGATGATCCTCGCGGACCTCGGCGCCGAGGTCATCAAGATCGAGCCGCCCGGCGGCGACAAGACGCGCAAGCTGCCCGGCCTGGGCATCGGCTTCTTCCGCAGCTTCAACCGCAACAAGAAGAGCGTCGTCCTCGACATCAACACCCCCGAGGGTCACGCCACCGCGGTCGAGCTGATCGGCCAGTGCGACGTGATGCTCGAGAACTTCCGCCCCGGCCTGATGGCCCGGCTCGGGCTCGACTACGAGACGCTCGGCGCGAAGTTCCCGCGCCTCGTCTATGCCTCGCACAAGGGCTTCCTCCCCGGGCCCTACGACCAGCGGCTCGCGCTCGACGAGGTGGTGCAGAACATGGCCGGCCTCACCTACATGACCGGGCCGAAGGGGCGGCCGCTGCGCGCGGGCTCCTCGGTCAACGACATCATGGGCGGCATGTTCGGCGCGATCGGCGTGCTCGCCGCGCTGCGCGAACGTGAGCGCAGCGGCCGCGGCCAGGAGATCCAGAGCGCGCTGTTCGAGAACTGCTGCCTGCTCGCGTCGCAGCACGTGCAGCAGTACCTGATGACGGGCGAGGAGCCGCCGCCGATGCCCTCGCGCGTCTCGGCCTGGAGCGTCTACGACACCTTCACCGTCGCCGACGACGAGCAGCTCTTCATCGGCGCGGTCAGCGACAAGCAGTTCGAGACGCTGTGCCGCGTGATCGACCGCATGGACCTGGCCGAGGACGAGGCGCTCGCCACCAACGCGCAGCGCGTCGCGCTGCGGCCCGAGCTGCTGAAGTGGCTCGGCGACACGCTGAAGCACCACCGCATCGACGAGCTGATGCCCAAGCTCGAGGCCGCCGGCCTGCCCTATGCGCCGGTGGTCCGACCCGAGCAGTTGATCGACGACCCGCACCTCGTGCAGAGCGGCGGCATGGTCGACATGCCGATCGAGGACGGCAGCACGACCAAGGTCACGCTGCTGCCGCTGCTGATGGGCGGCCGCCGCCCCGGCGTGCGCCATGCACTGCCGAAGGTCGGCGAGCACACCGACGAGATCCTGGCCCGCCTCGCCACGCGCGCCTGACGCCGCGACGGACGCAGACAGACAGGCCCAGAGACCACGACGCAGACACAGAAGCGCCTGGGCGCAGATGCCCAGGCAGACACCACAACAGCACCCGGAGACTTGCCATGAACCGTACCCCCATTCGTTCCTTTGCCCGCTCGATGCCGCGCCGCAGCGTCCTCGCGCTGACGCTGCTGGCCCTCGCGCTGCCCGCGGCCCACGCCGACAACAAGCCCTTGCGCACGATCCTGCCGGTGGGCGCCGGCTCGGGCGTCGACACCATCGTCCGGGCAGCCCAGACGTCGTTGTCGAAGGCGCTCGGCGGCCGCACGCTGGTGATCGAGAACCTGCCGGGCGCCGGCGGCATCACCGGCACGCAGGCGATCGTCCGCGCCGAACCCGACGGCAACACGATCGGCGTGGTGTCGAACAACCATGCGGTCAACCCGAGCGTCTACAAGAAGATGCCGTACGACAGCCTGGCCGACCTCGCGGTGATCTCGGTCGTCGGCGCGACGCCCTTTGTGCTGGTGGTCAACCCGGCCAAGGTGCCGGCGAAGAACGCCAAGGAACTGGCCGAATTCCTGAAGGCCAAGCCCGGTGCCTACAACCTGGCCTCGTCGGGCAACGGCACCGTGCTGCACCTGGGCGGCGAGATGTTCGTCGACGCGGTTGGCGCCGAGGTGAACCACATCCCGTACAAGGGCGTGGGCCCGATGGTCGCCGACCTGATCGGTGGCCAGGTCGAGTTCGGTGTCGTCGCGGCGCCCGCGGTGGCCGCGCACATCAAGAGCGGCTCGCTGCGCGCGATCGGCGTGATGGGCAAGACCCGCGTGCCGAGCATGCCGGACCTGCCGACGATCGCCGAGCAGGGCTACCCGAGCGTCGACATCGCCGGCTGGTTCGCGGTCGTCGCCCCGGCCAAGCTGCCGGCGGCCGAGATCCAGCGCCTGCACGACGCGGTCGTCGCCGCCTTCGCGACGCCCGAGACGAAGGCGGCGATGGACCGGCAGGACAACGTGATCGCTCCGATGGCGCCCGAGGCCTCGGCCGCCTTCATGAAGAGCGAGCAGGAGCGCTACGCGGCCATCGTCAAGAAGGCCGGCGTGACCCTCGACTGACCGGCGCGGCGCGCCGCGTCTCCATCCCGATCCGCATCAAGGAGTGACCACCATGGCAGACCTGTTCGACAACCCGATGGGACTGGCGGGCTTCGAGTTCGTCGAGTTCGCCTCGCCGACCCCCGGCGTGCTCGAGCCGCTGTTCGAGCAGCTCGGCTTCAGCGAAGTCGCGCGCCACCGCTCGAAGGACGTCTCGCTGTACCGCCAGGGCGGCATCAACTTCATCGTCAACCGCGAGCCCCACAGCCCGGCGGCCTGGTTCACCGCCGAGCACGGCCCCAGCGCCTGCGGCATGGCCTTTCGCGTCAAGGACGCGCACCAGGCCTACGCCCGCGCCCTCGAGCTCGGCGCCCAGCCGCTCGAGATGGCCACCGGCCCGATGGAGCTGCGCCTGCCGGCGATCAAGGGCATCGGCGGCGCGCCGCTGTACCTGATCGACCGCTACGAGGACGGCCAGAGCATCTACGACATCGACTTCCGCTGGCTCGACGGCGTCGAGCGCCACCCGCAGGGCCACGGCCTGAAGCTGATCGACCACCTGACGCACAACGTCTACCGCGGCCGCATGGGCTTTTGGGCCGACTTCTACGAGCGGCTCTTCAACTTCCGCGAGATCCGCTACTTCGACATCCAGGGCGAGTACACCGGCCTCACCAGCAAGGCGATGACCGCGCCGGACGGCAAGATCCGCATCCCGCTCAACGAGGAGGCGGCCAAGGGCGGCGGCCAGATCGAGGAGTTCCTGATGCAGTTCAACGGCGAGGGCATCCAGCACATCGCCTTGATCTGCGACGACCTGATCGCCACGGTCGACAGCCTGGCGCTGGCCGGGGTGCCGCTGATGACCGCGCCCAACGACGTCTACTACGAGATGCTCGACGAGCGGCTGCCCGGCCACGGCCGGCCGGTGCCCGAGCTGCAGACGCGCGGCATCCTGCTCGACGGCAGCACGGCGGACGGCAAGCCGCGCCTGCTGCTGCAGATCTTCAGCCAGACGCTGCTCGGCCCGGTGTTCTTCGAGTTCATCCAGCGCCACGGCGACGAGGGCTTCGGCGAAGGCAACTTCAAGGCGCTGTTCAAGTCGATCGAGCGCGACCAGCTGCGCCGCGGCGTGCTGGCCGGGGCGGAGGAATGAGATGAGCGAGCCCCGTTACCAGAGCGGCTGGGGCAACGGCTTCGCGACCGAGGCGCTGCCCGGCGCGCTGCCGGAGGGGCGCAACTCGCCCCAGGTCTGCCCTTACGGCCTCTATGCCGAGCAGCTGACCGGCAGCGCCTTCACCGCGCTGCGGGCCGACAACCGGCGCTCGTGGCTCTACCGGATCCGCCCCTCGGCGATGCACCGGCCGTTCGAGCGCATCGACGACGGCCGCATCGTCAGCGACTTCGGCGCGCTCGCGACGCCACCGAACCAGCTGCGCTGGAACCCGCTGCCCAAGCCCCGGCAGCCGACCGACTTCGTCGCCGGCCTGGTGACGATGGCCGGCCAGGGTGACCCGCATGCGCAGGCCGGCGCCGCGGCGCACCTCTACGCCTGCAACCGCTCGATGCAGCGGCGCGCCTTCTACAACGCCGACGGCGAAATGCTGTTCGTGCCGCAGCAGGGGCGGCAGCGCTTCGTCACCGAGCTCGGCGTGATCGAGGCCGAGCCGCAGGAGATCGTCGTGATCCCGCGCGGCGTGCGCTTCCGCCTCGAGCTGCTCGACGACGTCGCGCGCGGCTACGTCTGCGAGAACTACGGCGCGCCGTTCCGCCTGCCCGACCTGGGGCCGATCGGCTCCAACGGCCTGGCGAACCCGCGCGACTTCCTCGCGCCGGTGGCCGCCTACGAAGACCTGGACGCGCCGCACGAGCTGGTGGCGAAGTTCATGGGCCACCTGTGGTCGGCCGCGATCGACCATTCGCCGTTCGACGTTGTCGCCTGGCACGGCAACTACGCGCCCTACAAGTACGACCTGCGGCGCTTCAACGCGATCGGCTCGATCAGCTACGACCACCCCGACCCGTCGATCTTCCTCGTGCTGCACAGCGCCTCGGCGGTGCCCGGCGTCAGCGACATCGACTTCGTCGTCTTCGCGCCGCGCATCCTCGCGATGCGCGACACGTTCCGCCCGCCCTGGTTCCACCGCAACGTCGCCAGCGAGTTCATGGGCCTGGTGCATGGCGCCTACGACGCGAAGGCCGAAGGCTTCAGCCCCGGCGGCGCGAGCCTGCACAACTGCATGACCGGCCACGGCCCCGACGCCGAGACCTTCGAGAAGGCCAGCCATGCCGACACCTCGAAACCCGACGTGATCGAGGACACGATGGCCTTCATGTTCGAGACACGCTGCGTCTGGCGCCCGACGCCGCACGCGCTGCAGTCGGCCGAGCTGCAGGACGACTACTACCGCTGCTGGCAGGGCCTGCAGAAGCACTTCGATCGGAGCCGGACATGAGCACGTCACTCGACGACACCCACGACCCGGCGCTGCAAAGCTGGCTCGATTCGGCGAACGAGCCGACAGCGGACTTTCCGATCCAGAACCTCCCGTTCGGCCGCTTCCGCCACCCCGAGGACTTCGGCTGGCGCATCGGCGTCGCGATCGGCGACCAGGTGCTCGACCTGCGCCGCGCCCGTCTGATCGACAACGCCGAGATGAACCGCCTGATGCGCCTGCAGCCGCCGACCCGGCGCGAGCTGCGGCGCGCGATCTCGCAGGGCCTGCGGGCCGGCAGCGTGCAGCAGCAGCTGTTCCGCGACGCGCTGGTGCCGCAAAGCCAGGTGGAGCTGGGCCTGCCCTGCGCGATCGGCGACTACACCGACTTCTACGTCGGCATCCACCACGCCACCGCGGTGGGCAAGCTGTTCCGCCCCGACGAGCCGCTGCTGCAGAACTACAAGTGGGTGCCGATCGGCTACCACGGCCGCGCCTCGACGATCGTCGCCAGCGGCCATGCCTTCCCGCGCCCGAACGGGCAGCGCAAGGGTGAGGGCGACGGCGCGGCCCCGGCCTTCGGCCCCAGCACCCGGCTCGACTACGAGCTCGAGCTCGGTCTCTACGTCTCGCGGCCGAACGTGCAGGGCGTGCCGGTGCCGATCGCCGAGGCCGAGGACCACCTGTTCGGCGTCGGCCTTTTCAACGACTGGAGCGCACGCGACCTGCAGGCCTGGGAGTACCAGCCGCTCGGGCCCTTCGTGTCGAAGAACTTCGCGAGCACCCTGTCGCCGTGGATCGTCACGATGGACGCGCTGCTGCCGTTCCGTTCGCCGCTGCGGCGTCCCGAAGGCGACCCGCAGCCCTTGCCCTACCTCGACTCGGCGGCCAACCGCGAGGGCGGTGCGATCGACATCGAGCTCGAGGTCTGGCTCCAGACCGCGGCGATGCGCCAGGCCGGGCAGGGCGGCGACTGCATCGCGCGCTCCAACTTCGCCGACGCGGCCTACTGGAGCGCGGCGCAGCTCGTGGCGCACCACACCGTCAACGGCTGCGCGTTGTCGCCGGGCGACCTGTTCGGTTCGGGCACGCTGTCGGGCCCCAGGCCCGAGCAGGCGGGCTCGCTGCTCGAGCTGACCCGCGGCGGCCGGCATCCGATCATGCTGTCGAACGGCGAACGCCGGACCTTCCTCGAGGACGGCGACACGGTGATCCTTCGCGGCTATTGCCAGCGCGAGGGCTTCCGTCGCATCGGCTTCGGCGAGTGCCGCGCGACGGTGCTGCCTGCGCCTCATATCGGCTGAAGCGCGTCACGCTTCCGGTCTGACCGTCTGCGCGTGCGCGGCAGGCGGCCCGCGGCCCCGGCGCCGACGGAGTCGGTCGGCCCCCGGGGGGGCCGACTCCCCTGCGATGCTCGCCTCGGGACGGCGCCGCATAACTCACTGCGCTCGCTGCGCTCGCTCCGTTCAGACAGATGCGGCGAGAGTGTTCACGAAGCGCGCTGCGCGCGCCCGTCCCGAGGCTGCGCTTCTCGGCGCCTCCCACGGCGCCGGCACCGCGGGCCGCCTGCCGCTCGGTGTGAGGCTGGTTCGCACGCCACCCGGTCACAGCCCAGGTGCGGGCGGGGCGCTGCCGGCGTGCGTGGGGGGCGTCGAGGCGCGCAGGGCTTGCGGTCAGCGCGCGCAGCGCGCCTCGTGAACTGACTCACCGCATCTGTCTGAACGCAGCGAGCGCAGCGAGCGAAGTGAGTTATGCGGTGGACCGCAAGCCCGAGCACCGCAGAGCAGTCGGAGCGCAGCGACGACCGCCACCGTCGCAC
>JAMHWF010000056.1:0-1311 GCA_035911095.1 Ideonella sp.
CTCCCCGAGCTCGCGCCGCAGCGCCTCCGCCATCTCGTAGCGCAGCGCGTCGACCAGGAACACCACCGTCGTGCCGGTCCCCGCGGTCAGCGGCCGCACCACCTCCTCGAACAAGGTGCGCTGCTGCAGCGCCGGCGCCGGCACGAAGCCCCGCGCCTTGCACAGCGCCGAGAAGTCGCGCGCCCACGCGTCCGCCCACGCATACCACTGCTCCCGCGCGCCCACGACGCGGGCCCGCAGCGCCTCGCGCCCGGGCAGCAGCGCCCCGCTGACGCCGTGCCAGCGCTGCTCGAGCATTCGGTGGGCCTGGTCGACCGACGCGCCGCTATGCACATACCGCTGGACGGCGGCCTCCAGCGAATCCGCCGCCAGCGCGGGCCCGGCCGCCGCGATCGCCTGCCCGAGCGTGGCCACCGAGCGCACGACCTCCCACGCCGGCCGGCCCAGCGAGCCGCGCAGCTCGATCCAGAACGATGAACCGTCGAGGCGCTCCTGCGCCCACGTGCGCGCCACCTCCCAGCGCCCCGCCTCCAGCGCCGCGATCGCCGCCTCGTAGACCTTCTTCTCCTCGAACTCGAAGGTGTCGATGCGCCCGAGGTCCTCGGCCCGCGCCGCCGCGACCTCGTCCGGCAAGATGTCCTCGGTCTCCCGCGCGGTGCGCTGATAGAACTCCGGCTGCGCGCGCCGCAGGTGCTCCGCGAGGCCGCGGCAGGCGTCCTGCACCGCCCGGGGCAATGTGCGCATCGCCACCAATCTCGGGTCCTTCGCCTCGCGCCGCAGGTCGTCGACATATTCGACCGCCAGCGCCCAGCTCGCCGCCGCGAACGCGACCTCCTCGGCAAGCCGCCGCGAGGGCTCGCCCGGACCTGGCTTTTGGGGCAGCAGCATGGCCTCGCGCCAGGCCGCCGATAACCCGGTGGTCGCCTCGAGGTGGGCCCACAGCGCGCGCAGGTTGTCGGCCGCCGCGATCTGCCCAGCGATCTTGCCGCCCTGCAGCAGGTCGTCGAGCAGCGCCGGCAGCCGCATGAGCATCAGCGTGCCGCGCAGCCCGACCTCGCGCGCGACCGCGAGGTCCATGAGCCACGTGTCCGCCTGCTCGAGCGTGCCATCCTTCGCTCGCCCGGCGCTCTTGAGAAACTCCTCGATCGCCTCGGGCGCCGCGATGCCGGCCGCCGCGTCCGTAATCAGCGTACCCAGCGCCTTCTGATAGCGCGACCCCGCGAGATAGACCTCGAGCATCGGCGTGCGCTGGATGCTCTCGACGTTGAAGCCCGGCATATGCACGACCCGCGCCGGCTTGTCGACGCCGCC
>JAMHWF010000057.1:0-1078 GCA_035911095.1 Ideonella sp.
CCCGGTCGGCGAACGGGGTTGCCCCCGCTCGCCGCCGTGCCGGACTGCCTGCTCAGGCCGTGCTCAGATCGCTTCGGCCAGGCCCTTCCACTCGGCGGTGCCGAGCTCGATCAGCTTGCCGCCCAGCGCCTCGAACTCCGTGGCGCGGTCGTAGTCGTCGATCTCCTGGCTGTAGTGCGTCACCGCATTGACCAGCCCGTAGCCCGAGAGCTCGCCCTCGGTGATCAGATGCCGCAGCACGCCCGAGCGCTCGACATCGTTGAGCGTGTAGCGCTGGGCCAGCACCTCGACCGTCCTCACCGGGTCGCCGACGAGGGGGATCTTCAGCGTCTTCTGCAGCTTCTGCGCCGTCTGCCGGAAGCTCGCCTCCGACACCGCCGCCTGCACCACGTCGCGCACCTTCAGGAAGAAGGCCTTGTCGTCGGCACGCAGCGTGTCGTCCTGGTAGACCTGCAGACCTTCGTCCTCGGTGCCGAGCGAACGGCCCACATGCGTCTTGCGCAGCGACCGGTCGGCCGCGATCAGGCCGTTGCGGCAGACCAGCCGGTACAGCAGCGGCTGCACCGACAGCGTGCCCTGGCCGACCTCCGAGTTCGAGATCACCACGCCGGCCTGCACCACGTCGCCCGGCGCCATCTCGTAGGTCAGGCGCGAGGTGATGCACTTCAGGTACATGCGCGTCTCGGTCAGCTCGACCGACTCGAAGCGCACGTCGGGCAGCTGCTGCAGGATGGGCAGCACGCTCTCGGCGAGGTCGAAGTTGTCGAGTCGGCGGTAGCGGTCCGACAGCACGGCGCGCACCTGGCCGTCCAGGGTGCGCAGCATGCGCCGGTCGTCTTCGCTCTGCAGCCAGGTGTTGACGTTGCGGTCCAGCAGAACCGGTTGCTCCTCGCGCATGCGCTCGAAGTACGCGTGCGGGATCTTCAGCTTGTCGGCCAGCTGGCGGCGCGCCAGCGGCGTGACGCCGTAGCGCACCGGGTTGCCGGCTTCGTTGACGATGATGTGCGTCTGGCCGTCGTCGCCGGTGCTGTGATGCACCAGCTGCGACGGCACGATCAGGTCCTTCTTCGAGTGCAGC
>JAMHWF010000058.1:0-1390 GCA_035911095.1 Ideonella sp.
CGCAAAGTCGATCCGCAGCGGCGCCATCTCCGGGCGCGCCAGGATCCGCGCGACCGTCGGCGACGGGCTGGCCATCGCGTGCAGGCCGATCACCAGCGCGTGCAGACGCAGCAACAGGCGCACCCCGTCGCCGGGCCCGAGCAGCTCGCAGCGGCGCTCGAGGAGCTCGCCCGCCACAGCGGTCTGCTCGCCGAGCCGCTGCTTGAACGTCAGCGCGAGCGCTTCGTCGATGTTCTCCTCGAGCACCGGATGCAGCAGCGGCAGCAGGCGCGTCAGCTCGCCGCGCTTCGTCAGCGTGCCGACCAGCAGCGTAGCCAGCTCGTCCGCCCCAAGCCGCGGCGGGGCGCCTCGCAGCGCGGCCTCGACCTCGGCGAACCACCGCGTCAGCGCGTCGATCACCAACTGCAGGAACAGCGACTCCTTGGTGGCGTGGTAGAGGTACACGGTCCCCTTGGCGAGCCCGGCGCGGCGTGCCACCTCGGCCATCGTCACGGCCGCGTACGGCTGGCTTGCGAACACGTCCGCCGCCGCACGGAGGATCTCCGCGCGGCGCTGCTGCTTGTCGGCTTCGGCGCGGGCGCGCTTCTTGACGGGGGTACCATCCACGTCTGTGTACGCTAAGTGACTCGTGGTCAATTGTCAAAGTGCAGCGTTCTGCGGCTTGCTGGCCGCGTCGCCCGCGTGGCAAGCTGCCGCGCGATGATGAAGCCAGTCATGCGAGCGGTAGGGGTCGCGGTGTTGCTGTTGGGGACCGCGTGTGGCGGCGAGAGCAAGCCGGCGGAGGCCAAGAAGCAGGACGCCCCGGCGGCCGAGGAGAAGAAGGCCGAGCCGGAGAAGAACAAGTACACGCTCGAGCGCGAGGCCAAGGCCCAGGCGGCCAAGGACGCCGTCGAGAAGAAGGCCAAGCTGGTCGCGGACCTCACGGTGCTGCCCGAGAAGCTCCCGAAGAAGCTCGACAAGGCCTGCGAGGAGGTCGGCGTGGCGATGGACGGCTTCATGGTCAAGTGGTTCCCGGAGAACTGGCCCAAGCTGAAGACCAAGCAGCTCAACGATCTCAAGGAGAGCTGCACCAGCACCGGCAGCATCGAGGCCGCCGCCTGTCAGGCCAAGGCCCTGGCCGCCGCGCCCGAGGAGCTCAACAAGGCGGTCCCGGACATCCTGCTCGCCTGCATCGAGAAGTTCGCCAAGAAGCCCGCCGGCTGACTCACAGCGCCACGCGGCGCACCGCGGGCAGCGTGACGCCGAAGGCCAGCGCCGCCGCGTCGCGCATCGCCCCCGGGTCACCTGTCGTCAGGAACATGTCCGATCGGACCTGTCCCGAGAGACCCCAGGCGTGTTCGACGAACGCGAGCGTCGCCGCCGCAGGATCGATCATCCGCGCCTCCGGCAA
>JAMHWF010000059.1:0-1018 GCA_035911095.1 Ideonella sp.
CGCACTCCACCTACGACGTCAGCTTGATGAACAAGGCCGTCCGCCTCACAGCCATGGTCTCCGAGTTGACCTTCGCGGAGCCCGAGGTGGCGCGCATGCGCAAGCACCGGGACCGCATGCTCGCGTCGAAGATGCTGCTTGCGCGCGCGCCGGCTCTCGCGCCTACGCCGGCGCCGTCAGCTGTTCGCTGACCTCCCACAGGCGTAGCGCGGCGCCGCGGTCGAGCGCGGCCCGGCTCGGGCGCACCTGCTTGCGGCGCACGAAGTAGCGGCCTGACACGTCGGCCACGTCGGCCGCGCTGGCCAGGAACACCGAGGTGAGGGCTCCCTGCTCCGGGGTGATCATGGCCCAGCGCAGCAGTTTCATGCCGAACTGAATGACACCGCCGGTGTCCTCGCTGCCGGCGAACTCGGAGTTCACGAAGCCGGGATGGACCGCGTTGACCGTGACGCCGCTGCCGCGCAAGCGATCGGCGAGCTCAAGCGTGAACAGCAGGTTGGCCAGCTTCGAGCGGCAGTACACCGGGAAGCTGCGGTACTTGCCGCGCGTCTGCAGGTCGTCGAAGTTGAGCCCCCCGGGCGCGCCCCGGTGGGCGTCCGACGACAGCACCACGATCCGCGCCGGCGCGCTGCGCTTCAGCAGCGGCAGCAGCTCCTGGGTCAGCACGAAGTGCCCGAGGTGATTGACGCCGAAGGTGGTCTCGAAGCCGTCGTCCGTCTCGGTGCGCTCGCTGAGCATCAAGCCGGCGTTGTTGATGAGCACGTCGAGGCGCGGGTGCTGTGCGATGAACTCCGCGGCGAAGCTGCGCACGCCGGCCAGCGAGGCGAGATCGAGGCGCAGGCACTGCACCGCGTCGCTGCCGGACTCGCGGCGGATCTGCGCCAGCGCGGCCTGGCCCTTCTCGGGGCTGCGTGACGTGATCGTCACCTGGGCGCCGAGCTTCGCCAGGGCGATCGCCGTCGCCTTGCCGATGCCCGTGTTACCACCCGTGATCAGCACGACCTTGCCCTGCATGTTC
>JAMHWF010000060.1:0-13576 GCA_035911095.1 Ideonella sp.
CCTATGCGCAGGAGCTGCTCGCTGCCGGCGCGCCGGTGCGCCGCACGCGCGACGCGCAGGGCCTGGCCGATCAGAAGGCCAGCCGCAGCGCGCTCGACGCGGCGCGCGCCGACGTGGCCGCCAAGAGCCGCGGCCTGTTTTCGCCGCAGAAGATCGTGGAGGCGGTCGAGGCCGCGCTGGACCACCCGTTCGACGAGGGCCTGCGCCTGGAGCGCACGCTGTTCCTGCAGTGCATCGACAGCCCGCAGCGCGCCGGCCTGATCCACGCGTTTTTCGCCGAGCGCGAGGTGGTCAAGGCGCCGGAGACGCTGACCGCGCAGCCGCGGCCGCTCGCCTCGGCCGGCGTCATCGGCGGCGGCACCATGGGCGCCGGCATCGCGGTGGCGATGCTCGACGCTGGCATGACGGTGACGATGGTCGAGCGCGACGAGGACAGCCTCGCCCGCGGCCGCGCCAACGTCGAGAAGGTCTACGACGGCCTGGTCGCCAAGGGCCGCCTCAGCGCCGAGGCCAAGGCCGCGGTGATGGCGCGCTTCGGCGGCGCCACCGCCTACGACGCACTGAGCCAGGCCGACGTCGTCGTCGAGGCCGTGTTCGAGGACATGGCGGTGAAGCAGGCCGTCTTCGCCGAGCTCAACCGCGTCTGCAAGCCCGGCGCGGTGCTGGCCACCAACACCTCGTACCTCGACATCGACGTCATCGCCGCAAGCATCTCGCGGCCGCAGGACGTGCTGGGCCTGCACTTCTTCTCGCCGGCCCACATCATGAAGCTGCTGGAGATCGTGGTGCCGGCCAAGGTCAGTGCCGACGCGGTGGCCACCGGCTTCGAGCTGGCGAAGAAGCTGCGCAAGGTGGCGGTGCGCGCCGGCGTCTGCGACGGTTTCATCGGCAACCGCATCCTCGCGGTCTATCGCCAGGCAGCCGACGTCATGGTCGAAGACGGCGCCTCGCCCTACCAAATCGACGCGGCGCTGCGCGAGTTCGGTTATCCGATGGGGCCGTACCAGGTGTCCGACCTCGCCGGCGGCGACATCGGCTGGGCCACGCGCAAGCGCCGCGCCGCCACGCGCGACCCGCGCGCCCGCTACGTCGAGATCGCCGACCGCATCTGCGAGCGCGGCTGGTTCGGGCAGAAGACCGGGCGCGGCTGGTATCTCTATGCCAAGCGCTCGCGCAGCGGCATGCCCGACCCGGAGGTGCTCGCCATCGTCGATGCCGAGCGCAAGCGGGCGGGCATCACGCCGCGCCGCTTCAGCAACGAGGAGATCGTGCGCCGCTACCTGGCCGCGATGATCAACGAAGGCGCCAACGTCGTGCATGAGGGCATCGCACTGCGGCCGCTCGACGTCGACGTGACCTTCGTTGCCGGCTACGGCTTCCCGCGCCATCGCGGCGGTCCGATGAAGTACGCCGACATGGTCGGACTGCCTCGGGTGCTCGCCGACATCCGCGAGTTCGGCCGGGAAGACCCGCTGTTCTGGCGACCGTCGCCGCTGCTGGTCGACCTCGTCGAGCACAACAGAAACTTCGACAGCCTGAACCGGGCCGCCTAAGATAGATCAACCCAAAGGCATGGCGCGCGCCTGTGCGTGCGTCGGCCCAGCCACTCACGAACAGGAAACCCGCCATGCGCGAAGCCGTGATCGTCTCGACCGCCCGTACTCCGCTGACCAAGGCGCACCGCGGCGAATTCAACATCACCCCCGGGCCGACGCTGGCCGCGTTCGCGGTGAAGGCCGCCGTCGAGCGCTCGGGCGTCGACCCGGCGTTGATCGAGGACGCCGTCCTCGGCTGCGGTTATCCCGAAGGCACGACCGGGCGCAACATCGCGCGCCAGACCATCGTGCGCGCCGGCCTGCCGATCGGCATCGCCGGGGTCACGGTGAGCCGCTTCTGCGCCTCCGGGCTGCAGGCGATCGCGATGGCCGCCGGGCGCATCGTGGCCGAGGGCGTGCCGGCGATGATCGCCGGCGGCGTCGAGAGCATCTCGCAGATCCGCAGCCGCAGCGCCACCGACAGCGGCGACAGCGGCATGGACCCGTGGATCGTCGAACACAAGCCCGAGCTCTACCTGTCGATGATCGAGACGGCCGACATCGTGGCCGCGCGCTACGGCATCGGCCGCGAGGCGCAGGACCGCTTCTCGGCGGAGAGCCAGCGCAAGACCGAGGCGGCGCAAGCGGCGGGCCGCTACCGCGACGAGATCGTGTCGGTGACGACGACCATGGCGGTGACCGACAAGGAAACCAAGGCGGTGACGCAGCGAACGGCCACGGTCGACATCGACACCTGCAACCGGCGCGGCACCACCTACGAGGCGCTGGCCAAGCTGGAGCCGGTGATGGGCGCCGGCAAGTTCGTTACCGCCGGAAATGCGTCGCAACTGTCCGACGGCGCGTCGGCCTGCGTGATGGTCGAGGCACGCGAAGCCGAGCGCCTCGGCCTGAAGCCGCTCGGCGCCTTCCGTGGCCTCGCGCTCGCCGGCTGCGAGCCCGACGAGATGGGCATCGGCCCGGTGTTCGCCGTGCCCAAGCTGCTGGCGCGCCACGGCCTGAAGGTGGACGACATCGGCCTGTGGGAGCTCAACGAGGCCTTCGCGTCGCAGGCCCTGTACTGCCAGCAGCGCCTGGGCATCCCCGACGAGCGGCTCAACGTCAACGGCGGCGCGATCTCGATCGGCCATCCGTTCGGCATGACCGGCGCGCGGCTGGCCGGCCATGTGCTGATCGAAGGCCGGCGCCGCGGCGTGAAGTACGCCGTCGTGACGATGTGCATCGCCGGCGGCATGGGCGCCGCGGGCCTGTTCGAAATCTACTGAGGAGCCCGAGCATGGACCTGAACTTCAGCCCCGAAGAAGAAGCCTTCCGCGCCGAGGTGCGGGCCTTCCTGGCCGACAAGCTGCCGGCGCGCCTGTCCGAGAAGGTGCGCAGCGGCAAGCACCTGACCCGCGACGACATGGCGCAGTGGCACGCCATCCTCAACCAGCGCGGCTGGCTCGCCAACCACTGGCCCGAGCAATACGGCGGCCCGGGCTGGAACGCGGTGCAGAAGTTCATCTTCGAGAACGAGTGCGCGCTCGCGCATGCGCCGCGCATCGTGCCCTTCGGCGTCAACATGCTCGGCCCGGTGCTGATCAAGTACGGCAGCGAGGCGCAGAAGCAGCGCTGGCTGCCGCGCATCCTCGACGGCTCGGACTGGTGGTGCCAGGGCTACTCCGAGCCCGGCGCCGGCTCCGACCTGGCGTCGGTGAAGACGACCGCGGTGCGCGGCCGCGACGCGTTGGGCGAGCACTACATCGTCAACGGCCAGAAGACGTGGACCACGCTCGGCCAGCACGCCAACATGATCTTCTGCCTCGTGCGCACGAACCGCGAAGCGAAGAAGCAGGAGGGCATCAGCTTCCTGCTCGTCGACATGAGCTCGCCCGGCGTCGAGCTGCGTCCGATCATCACGCTGGACGGCGAGCACGAGGTCAACGAGGTGTTCTTCACCGACGTGCGCGTGCCGGCCGAGAACCTGGTCGGCGAGGAGAACAAGGGCTGGACCTGCGCCAAGTACCTGCTGACCTACGAGCGCACCAACATCGCCGGCGTCGGCTACTCGGTGGCCGCGCTCGAGCGGCTGAAGAAGGCGGCCGCGAAGCTGAAGAAGAACGGCCGCCCGCTGGCCGACGACCCGTACTTCGCGGCACGGCTGGCGCGTGTGGAGATCGAGTTGGAGAACATGAAGACGACCAACCTGCGCGTCATCGCCGCGGTGGCCGGCGGCGGCGTGCCCGGCGCCGAGAGCTCGATGCTGAAGATCCGCGGCACCGAGATCCGGCAGGAGATCTCGTCGCTGATGCGGCGCGCGATGGGGCCGTATGCGCAGCCCTTCGTCGCCGAGGCGCTCGAAGAAGGTTTCGACGGACCGCCCGTCGGCCCGGCCGAGGCGGCAAGCGCCGCGGTGCAGTACTTCAACAATCGCAAGCTGTCGATCTTCGGCGGCTCCAACGAGATCCAGCGCAACATCATCTCCAAGATGATGTTGGGGCTGTGAAGGGGACGACGCCATGAACTTCCAGCACACCGACGACCGCCGCATGCTGGCCGACAGCCTGAACCGCTTCGTCGCCGAGCAGTACGGATTCGAGACGCGCGACCGCATCGCCAAGTCGCCCCGAGGCTGCAGCCCCGAGCTGTGGCGCCAGTTCGCCGACCTTGGCGTGATCGGCGCGCTGTTCGGCGAGGACGACGGCGGCTTCGCCGGCGGCGGCTTCGACATCGCCGTCGTCTTCGAGGCGCTGGGCCGCGGCCTCGTCGTCGAGCCCTTCCTGCCCACCGTGCTCGCCGGCAGTGCGATCGCGCATGCCGGCAACCCGGCGCACAAGGCGCTGCTGGCCGAGATCATCGGCGGCACGCGCATCGCAGCCTTCGCGCATGCCGAGCCCGAGGCGCAGCACGCGCTGACGCAGGTGAACACGCGGGTCCAGCGCGTCGGCGCGCAGTGGCAGCTCGACGGTGCCAAGGCCGTGGTCCAGCACGCCGAGCTGGCGGATGTCTTCGTCGTCTCGGCACGCAGCAGCGGCGCGGTCGACGACGAGGCCGGCGTCTCGCTGTTCATCGTGCCGGCCGGCACGCCCGGCCTCACGCTGCGCGGCTATCCGACCATCGACGGCGGCCGCGCGGCCGAACTGACGCTGGCCGGTGTCACGCTCGGCGCCGACGCGCTGCTCGGCGCCGAGGGGGCGGGCGCCGCGACGATCGAGCACAGCGTCGGCAAGGGCGTGCTCGCGCTGTGCGCCGAGGCGGTGGGCGCGATGGACGTCGCCAAGGACGCGACGCTCGAATACCTGCGCACGCGCAAGCAGTTCGGCGTGCCGATCGGCAGCTTCCAGGCGCTGCAGCACCGCATGGCCGACCTGCTGGTGGAGATCGAACAGGCGCGCTCGGCGGTGATCAACGCGGCGGCGGCGCTCGACGCCGATCGCGTGACGCGCGAGCGCGCGCTGTCGGCAGCCAAGTTCACGATCGGCCGCACCGGCACGCGCGTGGCCGAGGAATGCATCCAGTTGCATGGCGGCATCGGCATGACCTGGGAGCTGCCGCTGCCGCACTACGCCAAGCGGCTGGTGATGATCGACCACCAGCTCGGCGACGAAGACCATCACCTGGCGCGCTTCATCGCACTCGGCCGCGCGAACTGAAAGGCACATCATGAAGATCCTGGTCCCCGTCAAGCGGGTCGTCGACTACAACGTCAAGGTGCGCGTCAAGGCCGATGGCTCGGGCGTCGACATCGCCAACGTCAAGATGAGCATGAACCCGTTCGACGAGATCGCCGTCGAAGAGGCGGTGCGCCTGAAGGAAAAGGGCACCGCCACCGAAATCATTGCCGTGTCCTGCGGCATCACGCAGTGCCAGGAAACCCTGCGCACCGCGATGGCCATCGGCGCCGACCGCGCCATCCTGGTCGAGACGACAGAGGAGCTGCAGCCGCTGGCCGTCGCCAAGCTGCTCAAGGCCCTCGTCGACAAGGAACAACCCGGCCTCGTCATCCTCGGCAAGCAAGCCATCGACGACGACTGCAACCAGACCGGCCAGATGCTCGCGGCACTCGCCAACCTGCCGCAAGGCACCTTCGCCAGCAAGGTCGAAGTCGCCGACGGCTCGGTGGCCGTCACGCGCGAAGTCGACGGCGGCCTGGAAACGATCAAGCTCAAGCTGCCCGCCGTCGTCACCACCGACCTGCGCCTGAACGAGCCGCGCTACGTCACGCTGCCCAACATCATGAAGGCCAAGAAAAAGCCGCTCGAAGTGCTCAAGTCGGCGGACCTCGGCCTCGACGTCGCACCGCGCATCAAGACGCTCAAGGTCAGCGAGCCGCCCAAGCGCGGCGCCGGCATCAAGGTGCCCGACGTGGCGACGCTGGTCGCCAAGCTCAAGAACGAAGCCAAGATGATCTGACATGCGCATCCTCGTCATTGCCGAACACGACCACGGCACCTTGAAGGGTGCGACGTTCAACACCGTCACCGCGGCATCGCAGTGCGGCGGCGACGTGCACGTGCTGATCGCCGGCCACAACGCCGGTGGCGCTGCGCAGGCCGCGGCGCAGATCGCCGGCGTGGCCAAGGTGCTGCACGCAGATGGCGCGATCCTGGCCGAACAACTCGGCGAGAACGTCGCCGCGCAGGTGCTCGCCGTCGCGAAGAACTACACGCACCTGCTGTTCCCGGCCACCGCGCATGGCAAGAACGTCGCGCCGCGCGTCGCCGCGCTGCTGGACGTGGCGCAGATCAGCGACGCGATGAAGATCGTCAGCGCCGACACCTTCGAGCGCCCGATCTACGCCGGCAACGCGATCGCCACCGTGCAGAGCAGCGATGCGATCAAGGTCATCACCGTGCGCACCACCGGCTTCGATCCCGCGCCGGCCGAGGGCGGCAGCGGCGCGATCGAGAAGATCGACGCGGTGCCCGACAGCGGCCTCTCGTCCTTCGTCGGCGCCGAGATCGTCAAGCTCGACCGTCCAGAGCTCACCGCGGCCAAGATCATCGTCAGCGGCGGAAGAGCGCTCGGCAGCAGCGACAAGTTCAACGAGGTGCTGACACCGCTGGCCGACAAGCTCGGCGCCGCGCTCGGCGCCAGCCGCGCCGCAGTCGATGCCGGCTACGCGCCGAACGACTGGCAGGTCGGCCAGACCGGCAAGATCGTCGCGCCGCAGCTCTACATCGCCGCGGGTATCTCGGGCGCGATCCAGCACCTGGCCGGCATGAAGGACAGCAAGGTCATCGTCGCCATCAACAAGGACGCTGAAGCGCCGATCTTCAGCGTCGCCGACTACGGCCTCGAGGCCGACCTGTTCACCGCCGTACCTGAACTGGTGAAGGCGCTCTGACGGCGCGCTCTTCCCGTATCACGACAACCACCCGACAGGAGACTGGCATGACTTCCTCCCCCGCCTCGAAAGCCCGCTTCCAGTGGGACGACCCTTTTCTGCTCGACGCCCAGCTCACCGATGACGAGCGCATGGTGCGCGAGGCCGCCAGTGCGTACTGCCAGGAGCGACTCGCGCCGCGTGTGCTCGATGCGTTTCGCAACCACACCACCGATCCGGCGATCTTTCGCGAGATGGGCGAGTTGGGCCTGCTTGGGCCCACCATTCCCGAGCAGTACGGCGGCCCGGGCCTCAACTATGTGAGCTACGGCCTGATCGCGCGCGAGGTCGAGCGCGTCGACTCGGGCTACCGCTCGATGATGAGCGTGCAGTCCTCGCTGGTCATGGTGCCGATCTTCGAGTTCGGCAACGAGGCGACGAAGCAGAAGTACCTGCCCAAGCTGGCGAGCGGTGAATGGATCGGCTGCTTCGGCCTGACCGAACCCGACCACGGCTCCGACCCCGGCAGCATGGTGACGCGCGCGCGCAAGGTGCCGGGCGGCTACAGCCTCACGGGCAACAAGATGTGGATCAGCAATTCGCCGATCGCCGACGTGTTCGTCATCTGGGCCAAGGACGACGAGGGCCAGATTCGCGGCTTCGTGCTCGACAGGGGCGCCAAGGGCCTGTCGGCGCCGGTCATCGAGGGCAAGGTCGGCCTGTGCGCCAGCATCACCGGCGAGGTGGTGATGGACAACGTGTTCTGCCCCGAGGAGAACGCGTTCCCGGACGTGCGCGGCCTGAAGGGCCCGTTCACTTGCCTGAACAGCGCGCGCTACGGCATCTCCTGGGGCGCACTCGGCGCGGCCGAGGACTGCTACCAGCGCGCGCGCCAATACGTGCTCGACCGCAAGCAGTTCGGCCGCCCGCTGGCAGCCAACCAGTTGATCCAGAAGAAGCTGGCCGACATGCTGACCGAGATCACGCTCGGCCTGCAGGGCTGCCTGCGCCTGGGCCGCATGCGCGAAGAAGGCAGCGCCGCGGTGGAGCTGACCTCGATCGTCAAGCGCAACTCCTGCGGCAAGGCGCTCGACATCGCACGCCTGGCGCGCGACATGATGGGCGGCAACGGCATCAGCGACGAGTTCGGCGTCGCGCGCCACCTGGTCAACCTCGAGGTGGTGAACACCTACGAGGGCACGCACGACGTACATGCGCTGATCTTGGGCCGCGCGATCACCGGCATCGCGGCGTTCTCGAACTGAGCGTGCGATGAACGTTCCCGACCTCTTCCGCCTCGACGGCCAAGTGGCGCTGATCACCGGCGGATCGCGCGGCCTGGGCCTGCAGATGGCCAAGGCGCTCGGCGCAATGGGCTGCCGCGTCGCGATCACCGCGCGCAAGGCGGACGAGCTGGCGCAGGCGCGCGGCGAACTGCAGGCGCTCGGCATCGAGGTGCTGACGCTGGTGGGCGACCTGCAGCAGCTCGACACCATTCCGGCGCTGGTCGATGACGCGGTGAGCGGGCTCGGCGCGATCGACATCCTCATCAACAACGCCGGCACCACCTGGGGCGCGCCGGCCGAGGAACACCCGGACGAGGCCTGGCACAAGGTGATGAACCTCAACGTCAACGCGCCGTTCTTCATGGCGCGCGCGGTCGGCCGGCGCTGCATGATCCCGCGCCGCAGGGGCAAGATCATCAACGTCGCCTCGGTGGCGGGCCTGAAGGGCATGGCGCCCGGCGTGCACACGATCGCCTACAACACCTCGAAGGCCGCGGCGATCAACTTCACGCGCGCGCTGGCCAGCGAATGGGGGCGCTACGGCATCAACGTCAACGCGCTGTGCCCCGGCTTCTTCCCGTCGAAGATGTCGGCCGGCCTGCTCGAGACGATCGGCGAGCAGGTGATCGCGCGCGCACCGCTGCGGCGCCTGGGCGGCGACGAGGACCTGATGGGCCCGGTCGTGTTCCTGGCCAGCGAAGCTTCGCGCCACGTCACCGGCCAAGTGCTGGCGGTGGACGGCGGCACGTCCGCGCTGTGAACCTGTGACCGGGAAACGCGACATGGCCGATGCGCAGACGCAGTTCAGCGGCACCCGTCCGGTGGCGCCGCAGCACGCGTTCGACGTCGCCCGGCTCGCGGCCTTCATGCGCCAGCACGTGCAGGGATTCGAAGGCGAACTCGCGGTCGAGCAGTTCAAGGGCGGCCAGAGCAACCCGACCTTCCTGCTGACCGCCGGCCGCCAGCGCTACGTGCTGCGGCGCAAGCCGCCCGGCACGCTGCTGCCGTCGGCGCATGCGGTCGAGCGCGAGTACCGCGTCATCAAGGCGCTCGCCGCCACCGAGGTGCCGGTCGCGCGCGCCCTCGCGCTGTGCGAGGACCCGGCGGTGATCGGCAGCGCCTTCTACGTGATGGACTGCGTCGACGGCCGCATCCTGTGGGACCCGGCGCTGCCCGGCATGACGGCGGCCGAGCGCGCCGCGCACTACGACGAGATGAACCGCGTGATCGCGGCGCTGCCCCGCATCGACCCGGCCGCCGTCGGCCTGGCCGACTACGGCAAGCCGGGCCACTACATCGAGCGCCAGGTGGCGCGCTGGACGCGCCAGTACCGCGCCGCGGAGACCGAGCGCATCGAGGCCGCCGACGCGCTGATCGACTGGCTGCCGCGCCACGTGCCGCCCGAGCGCGAGGCGCGCATCGTGCACGGCGACTACCGGCTCGACAACGTGATCTTCCACCCCACCGAGCCGCGCATCCTCGCGGTGCTCGACTGGGAGCTGTCGACGCTCGGCGACCCGCTGGCGGACTTCGCCTACCACTGCATGCGCTGGCACCTCGCGCCGCCGCAGGGCCTGGCCGGCGCCGACCTCGCCGCGCTCGGCATCCCGAGCGAAGCCGAGTACCTGCGCCGCTACCTCGAGCGCGTCGGCGCGGCGCGCGAGCCGAGTGCCGACGAGTGGACCTACCACCTCGTCTTCAACATGTTCCGGCTGGTCGGCATCCTGCAGGGCGTGGCGGCGCGTGCGCTGCAGGGCAATGCCTCGAGCGCGCAGGCGCTCGAGACCGGGAAACGCACCCGTCCGCTGGCCGAGCAGGCCTGGGCGCTGGCGCAACGCATCGGCAAAGGCTGAACGATGGACTTCGAACATTCCTCCAAGGTCAAGGCCTTGCAGCAGCGGCTGGCCGCATTCATGGACGAGCATGTGCTGCCGGCCGAGGCGCGCTTCGAGGCCGAGATGGACGCGCACCGCGCCAGCGGCAATCCCTGGCAGCCGGCGCCGGTGATGGAGCAGCTCAAGGCCCAGGCGCGCGCAGCGGGGCTGTGGAACCTGTTCCTGCCGGAGTCGAAATACGGCGCGGGCCTGAGCAACCTCGAATACGCGCCGCTGTGCGAGATCATGGGCCGCTCGCCGAACGGCGCCGAGCCTTTCAACTGCTCGGCCCCGGACACCGGCAACATGGAAACGCTGGTGCGCTACGCGACGCCCGAGCAGCAGAACGAGTGGCTGCTGCCGCTGCTCGACGGCACGATCCGCTCGGCCTTCGCGATGACCGAGCCCGACGTGGCCTCGTCGGACGCCACCAACATCCAGTCGCGCATCGAGCGCGACGGCGACCACTACGTGATCAACGGCCGCAAGTGGTGGACCTCGGGTGCCAACGACCCGCGCTGCCGCGTGCTGATCTTCATGGGCCAGTCGACGCCCGACCATCCCGATGTGCACCGGCGCCAGTCGATGATCCTGGTGCCGATGGACACGCCGGGCGTGAAGGTGCTGCGCCACCTGCCGGTGTTCGGCTACGACGACGCACCGCACGGCCACGCCGAGGTGCTGTTCGAGAACGTGCGTGTGCGGGCGTCCAACATGCTGCTCGGCGAAGGGCGCGGCTTCGAGATCGCGCAGGGCCGGCTCGGCCCCGGCCGCATCCACCATTGCATGCGTGTGATCGGCCGCGCCGAGCGCGCGCTCGAGATGAGGTGCCGGCGTTCGCTCAAGCGCGTGGCCTTCGGCCGCAAGCTGTCGGACCAGGGCGTCACCCGCGAGCGCATCGCGCAGTCGCGCATCCTGATCGACCAGGCGCGCTGGCTGGTGCTGCACGCGGCGTGGAAGATGGACACGGTCGGCAACAAGGCCGCGCGCCAGGAGATCGCGATGATCAAGGTGGCGGCGCCGAGCATGGCCGGCCAGGTGATCGACTGGGCGATGCAGCTGCACGGCGGCGGCTCGGTCAGCGACGACTTCGGCCTCGCGCGCGCCTACGCCAGCACGCGCACGCTGCGCTTCGCCGACGGCCCGGACGAGGTGCATCGCAACGCGATCGCCAAGCTCGAGCTGGCCCGCTACGCCGACGCGGCGTGAGCTTCGCCATGTCGCCCGCCATGTCGCCCGCCCGCGCCCCTCACTTCCAGCATTGGCCGCCGCTCGTGCCGCGCCACCTGACGCTGCCGCAGACCAACGTCTTCCACAACGTCGAGGTGTCGGCGGCGCGTTATCCCGACAAGCCCTTCATCGTCTTCTACGACAGCGCCGTGAGCTTCGCCGAATTCAAGGACGAGGCCGAGCGCCTGGCCGGCTATCTGCAGCACGAATGCGGCGTCGAGGCCGGCGACCGCGTGCTGCTGTACATGCAGAACAGCCCGCAATGGGTGCTCGCGTTCTACGCGATCCTGCGCGCCAATGCGGTCGTGGTGCCGGTGAATCCGATGAACCGGACCGACGAGCTGCGCCACTACATCGACGACTGCCAGGCCGGCACCGCCTTCGTCGCGCAGGAGCTGCTGCCGCAGTTGCAGCCGCTGCTGCGCGAGACGGACCAGGGGCTGCGCCACCTCGTCGTCGCCACCTACAGCGATTACCTGAAGCGGCCGACCGACCTGCGCGTGCCCGACTTCATCAGCGCCGCGCGCGACTTCTCCGCCGCACCCGGTGTGATGCCATGGACCGACGCACTGGCGCGCGCCCTGCAGCCCGGCCCGCTGACGGCCGGCCCCGACGCACCCTGCGTGATGCCCTACACCTCGGGCACCACTGGCGCGCCCAAGGGCTGCGTGCACACGCACCGCAGCGTGATGAGCACGCTGGTGGGAGGCACGGTCTGGTTCTCGCGCACGCAGGACGCGGTGTTCCTGTCTTCGCTGCCGTTCTTCCACGTCACGGGCCTGTCGGGCAGCATGAACGGGCCGCTGTATGCGGGTGCCACGATCGTGGTGCTGCCGCGCTGGGACCGCGAGGCCGCGGCGGTGTGCATCCAGCGCTACGGCGTCACGACCTGGCAGACGATCACCGCGATGCTGGTCGACTTTCTCGCGCAGCCGACGCTGGCGGACCACGACCTGTCGAGCCTGCAGGTGATCCGCGGCGGCGGCGCGGCGATGCCCGAAGCGGTGGCGCGGCGCTTGGAGGAACTGGTGGGCCTGCCCTACGTCGAAGGCTATGGCATGTCGGAGACGATGGCCGCCACCCACATCAACCCGCCGCAGCGTCCGAAGCCGCAGTGCCTGGGCGTGCCGGTGTTCGACGTCGATGCGCGCATCGTCGATCCCGACACGCTGCGCGAGCTGCCGCCCGGCGAGAGCGGCGAGATCGTGGTGCACGGGCCGCAGGTGATGCAGGGCTACTGGAACAACCCCGAGGCCACGGCGGCCAGCTTCGTCGAGATCGAGGGCAAGCGTTTCCTGCGCACCGGCGACCTCGCCTTCGTCGACGCCGACGGCTATTTCTTCATGACCGACCGGCTCAAGCGGATGATCAATGCGTCGGGCTACAAGGTGTGGCCCGCCGAGGTCGAAGCGCTGATGTACCGCCACCCCGCGATCCAGGAGGCCTGCGTGATCGCGGCGGCCGATGCGCGGCGCGGCGAGACGGTGAAGGCGCTGGTCGTGCTCAAGCCCGGACACGTGCTCAGCGAGCAGCAGATCATCGACTGGGCCCACGGCCACATGGCGGCCTACAAGAGCCCGCGCATCGTGCAGATCGTGCCCTCGCTGCCCAAGTCCGGTTCGGGCAAGGTGATGTGGCGCGAGCTGCAGGAGCACGAAAACCTCAGCAACCGAAGGCCCGATGCGGCCGCAACCCAAGGAGATTCCGAATGAACCACACCCTCTCGCGCCGCATGCTGCTGGCCGGTGGTGCCGCGGCGCTGCTGGCGCCGCTGGCCGCGCACGGCCAGGCCTTCCCGAGCAAGCCGATCACGCTGATCGTGCCCTGGCCCGCAGGCGGCTCGACCGACCGCCACATGCGCACGCTGGCCGAGATCGCCGGCAAGCACCTGGGCCAGAACATCATCGTCGAGAACAAGCCGGGCGGCGGCGGCACGCTCGGCCCGGGCACGATGGCGCGCACGGCCAAGCCCGACGGCTACACGATCTCGCAGTTCCCGCTCGGCATGCTGCGCATCCCGCACATGCAGAAGATGCAATGGGATCCCCTGAAGGACTTCACCCACATCATCGGCGTCTCGGGCTACACCTTCGGCTTCACGGTGCGCGCCGACTCGCCGTACAAGACCTTCAACGACTACATCGAGGCCGCGCGCAAGAACCCGGGCAAGATCGACTACGGCTCCACCGGCGCCGGCAGCTCGCCGCACCTGCTGATGGAAGAGGTGGCGATCAACGCCAAGGTGCAGCTCAACCACGTGCCGTTCAAGGGCAACGCCGATCTGCAGCAGGCGCTGCTCGGCGGCCACGTGATGGCGCAGAGCGACGC
>JAMHWF010000061.1:0-2388 GCA_035911095.1 Ideonella sp.
GTTGGCGTAGGTGCCGTCGAGCAGCACGTTGACGGTGAGCGTCACCGAGCCGGTCGCGCCGATCGCCAGCGTGCCGAGGTTCCAGGTCACCGTGCCGAGCGCGAACGTGCCGCCGCCCGAGGCGGCGTTGAACGTGGTGCCGACCGGGATGACGTCGGTGAGCACCGCGTTGTACGCCGGCGCGTTGCCGGTGTTGGCGTAGGCCAGCGTGAACGTGATCGTGTTGCCGGCGGTGGTGGCCGGCGCGGTCTTGGTGAGCGTCAGGTTCGGCTGGCCGGTGGCCAACGCGCACGGCGACTCGAAGATGCTGTTGAGCAGCAGCCGGACGCCGTTGGTCTGGGCGTTGGTCGAGATCGGCGTGGTCACCGAGAAGTTGTGGCCGGCCAGGTAGGTGACCCGGCCGTTGGCGGTGTTGCCGTCGAGGTAGCCGGAGGCCCACATGACCCGGGCGGCGTTGGCCAGCGCGGTCGAGGCGTTGCTCTGGTTGATCAAGATCTCGGTGTTGGGACGGTAGTCCGAACCGCCGCCGTTCAGGCCGATCGAGCCGACCGAGCCCGAGTCGCCGACGATCGGGCCGTGGTACTGCGCGAGCAGATCGTCGGGGATGCGGTTGACCAGCGACTGGCCGGCCTCGGGCAAGGTGTTGTTGGTGTCCTCGACGATGCCGGCGGTGGTGATGAACCGGCCGCGCGGGCTGTTCTCGAACGTCCGGATGGCCGCGCACTGCATGAAGCCGTGAGTGTTGGTGCTCGAGTCGAGCCAGGTGCGGACCTCGCGCACCACCTCGTTGGTGACGGCCGCGCCGTTGGGGCTGCCGTCCCAGTGCATCGAGGTGATGTGGCAGTAGTTCTGCGTGCCGCCGGCGTTGAGCACGCCGTCGGCGCCGCTGCCGCCGGTGTTGCCGTCGCCGGTGGGGCCACGCAGCTCCGCCTCGGACAGCTCGTCGGCCGAGCCCGCGGCCCAGGCCGCCCCGGTCGAGTCGGGGATGCCGGCCGCGTTCAGGTCGGCGTAGGCGATCGCCTCGGCACCGTCCTGGAAGACGCCGACCTTCGGCGCGGCGGTCAGCGTGCGCTGCACGTCGGCGCTGAAGCTGCCGGCGGTCAGCTCATGGACGACCGTCGGGGTCGTGACCGGCTCGGTGGCCTTCCACGCCGCGATGATCGGCAGCGCGGCGGCCGCGTCGGCCGCGTCGATCACGAACGGGCCGCCGCGGTAGCTGGCGGGCACCGCCACCGCGACGCCGGCGCCGAGCGCCGTGCGGGTGCGCACCGTCGACGGCGCAGCGATGGTGAAGTCGATGCCCTGATTGGCCTTGCCGGTCAGCACGACCCAGTGCACGGGCACGTTGTTCTGCAGGAGCCGATAGACCAACCCGAACGCGCGCAGCGTGCCGGCGTCCTGGTAGGTCGTGTCCATCGGGATGATCAGCGAGCCGGGACCGAACGCGGTCACCAGCTCGGCCGGCGCGGTGGCGACCGCCGGCTCGGGTTGCCGATCATCGGATGACGCGCACGCGGCGATCGCCATCGCCGCAAGCAAGGCGAAGAACTTCCTCATCAGCGCGAGCGTCGCCCACCAGGTCGGGGTCCGCCAAGCGGCGGTGGGGTAGCGACCGGGGTGCCGTCAGCTAGCCGGGCGCGGCTCGACCACGACGATGTGACGCTTGCCGGCCGCGCCCGCGCTGATCGCGTCGACGTAGTCCCAGCTCCAGCGGATGCCAGGCAGGTACTTGCCGAGGAACTCCCCGGTGATGCGATCGAGGTGCGGCGAGATGCGCGCGCCGGGCGTGGTCATGACGACGCGGACGATCAGGTCGCCCGAGGCCCGCTGGACGATCTGGAACTCCCGGGCCTCGTCCTCGAGGGAGACGAACAGGATGCTGAACAAGAGGCCGTTGACCGGCTGGCCGGCGCCGTCGCGCAGCGTGTCGGTCACGCGGCCGTCGATCGGCCCGATGCGCGGCAGCGTCCGGCCGCACGCGCACGGCTCGGGCGCCCGCATCACCGCGCGATCGCCGCCGATGTAGCGGATCAGCGGGTGCGAGAGGTTGTGCAGGTCGGTCACTGCGACTTCGCCGATTTCGCCTGGCCGGGCGGCGCGCATCCCACCCGCCTCACGGACGAGCACCTCGACGATCATCGTCTCCATCGACAGGTGCAGGCCGTCGTGGCGGTCGCACTCGTGGCCGATCAGCATCACCTCGCGGCAGCCGTAGCTCTCGAAGATGCCCGGCCCGAACGCCTTGACCATCTGATCGCGATCGCTGGGCCACAGCCGCTCGGCGCCGCAGATCACCGGCAGGTCGTCCCAGGTGCGGGCGTTGGTGCGGTTGACGTGCCGGGCCAGCGCCGCCGCGCCCTGGGTGTAGGCCAGCATGACGTCGGGCTT
>JAMHWF010000062.1:0-4990 GCA_035911095.1 Ideonella sp.
TCACCGAGCGGCCGGCACCGATGCGCCCGGCCAAGACCAGCAGCGCCGCCACGCTGCCGCCCAGCAGCAGCAGGGCCAGCAACCAGCCGATCGGCTGGCGCCAGTAGGCGTACTGCGTGAGCACGATGGCGTGATAGACCAACGCCAGATAAGCCAGCGCGATCCATTTGTGGGTGCGCCGGAACCAGTGGTAGGGGAAGCGCTTGACGAGCGCCAGCACCAGCAGCAGCAGCGCGGCGTAGAACGCCCACTCGCCGATGCCCTCGGCCAGTCCGCGCTGCGCGCCCAACCAGGCCTCCAGGCTGCCCTCGGGCAGGGCGGCGCGCGGCCGGCGTGCCGGGCGCTCCAACCAGCCCCAGCCGACCATCCACTTCGTTCCCTGCGCCCACCACCAGTGCAGCAGGCCGACGACCAGGGCCGTGATGCCCAACCATTTGTGCAGCCGGTACATCTTGTCCAGCCCGCCGAGCGGCCGTTCGATGCGGCGCGGGCGCAGCGCCAGCAGCAGCGCCAGGCTCATCGCACCGATAGCGACGACGCCGCTGTACTGCATGAAGGCGCGTCGCAGCGCGAAGTAGCCGAAGGGATGCGGCCACAGCGTGTCGGCCAGCAGCCACAGGAACGTGAGCAGCAACAAAAAGGCGGCCAACAGGCCTTGCATTCGCTTCATGAACGCAGCCTAAGGGCCGCGTTTTGCTGCCATGTTGCGCGCCGCTGAATCCTTCAGCCCTGCGTTTTGACGCCGGTCATGAAGCTGCGCACGCTGCCCTCGACCCGCGCCACACGCTGCAAGGTCGCCGCGTCCGGCGCCGAGCTCAGGTCGATGAGCGCCGCCCCCATGCCGGCGCCGGTGGCCAGGTGCAGCTGGGCCACGTTCAGGCCGGCCTCGGCCAGCACGGCGTTGACCCCGGACATCACCCCCGGACGGTCATGGTGCAGATGCACCAGACGCGCCGCAGCGCGCAGGGGCGCCGCCGTCAGGTCGGGGAGATTGACGCTGCCACGCAGCGCGCCGGACAGCAGGTAGTCGCGCAACTTCTGCGACACCTCGACGCCGAGATTGCTTTGCGCCTCGACGGTCGATCCGCCGACATGCGGCGTGAGGATCACCTGGTCGAGCTGCTGCAGCGGCGACTCGAAGCGCTCGGCGCCCGAGGCCGGCTCGACCGGGAACACGTCGATGGCCGCGCCGCGCAGCCGGCCCTCGTGCAGCGCCGCATGCAGGGCATCGAGGTCCACCGCCTGCCCGCGCGCCAGGTTGATGAGCACCGCGCCGGCCTTCATCTGCGCCAGGCGGGCGGCATCGATGAGCTTCCTGGTGCGACGCGTCTGCGGCACGTGCAGGCTGACCACGTCGGACTGCCGCAGCAGTTCATCGAGCGTGTCGGCGGCGCGGGCGTTGCCCAGCGGCAGCCGCGCCTCGACATCATGGAACAGCACCTGCATGCCCAGGGCCTCGGCCAGCAGCCCGGTCTGCGTGCCGATCTTGCCGTAGCCGACGATGCCCAGGGTCTTGCCGCGGATTTCGTTGGAGCCGCGCGCGTCCTTCAGCCACTGGCCACGCCGCGCCGCGGCGTGACGCTCGGGAATGCGGCGCAGCAGCTGGATGGCGTGACCGATCACCAGTTCGGCGACCGAGCGGGTGTTGGAGAAGGGCCCGTTGAAGACCGCCACCCCGCGCTCGGCGCAGGCCTGCAGGTCGATGTTGTTGGTGCCGGTGCAGTAGGCGCCGACCGCGAGCAACCGAGGCGCCTGCGCCAGCAGTTCGGCGCTGAGCCGGCTGCGCGAGCGCAGGCCCAGCACTTGCACGTCGGCCAGCAGCCGGCCGAGCTCCTCGGCATCGGGGGCGTGCTTCAGGCGCACGATCTGCGCCCCGCCCAGTTCCGACAGCACCGGCGTGGCGCTGCCGTGTATGTCTTCCAGCAACAGGATCTTCAGGGTCATGGGGGCTCGTCGTGGGGGCTCGTCGTGGGGGCGTGGAGGGGCGTGTACGGGAAGGCGACAGGGCCGCGGCAGGTCGACGCTCAAAGCCCGAGCGTCAGTTGGGCCGCCTCGGACATGCGCGAGCGATCCCAGGGCGGATCGAAGACCATGTCGACATTGACCTCGGCGACGCGCGGCAACGCCAGCACCTTGTCGGCCACCTCGTTGGCGAGGATCTCGCCCATGCCGCAGCCGGGCGCCGTCAGCGTGAGCTGGATGTCGACGCGCACCTGCTCGGCGTCGACCGGGCTGAGCTCGCAGCCGTAAACCAGGCCGAGCTCGACGATGTCGACCGGGATCTCCGGGTCGTAGCAGGTCTTGAGGGTCTGCCAGACCAGCTCGCGCACATCGTCCACCGCCACGTCGGCCGGGATCGTCGGCGCCTGCGGAGGCGGGCGGCCGATGGCGTCGGCGTCGCGGCCGGCCAGGCGCACCAGCTGGCCGCCGGCCAGCAGGGTGAAGCTCGATCCGAGCGCCTGCGTGATTTCCGCCCAGCTGCCCTCGGCGAGCTCGAGCGGCGTGCCGTCGGGCACCCGCTCGACGCGCACCGCACGGCGCAGCAACACGCTGTCGCGGGCGCGGCTCATGAAGCCGCCCCGGGTGTCGCAGCGGCGTCGGGATCGGCGTCGACGTCGGCATCGGCTGTGGGATCGGCGCCGATGGCCTGCGCCAGTGCGTGCCAGGCCAGCAGCGCGCACTTGACGCGGGCCGGGTAGCGGCGCACACCGGCCAGGCTGATCAGCTTGCCCAACTCGGCCGCCTCGGGCTCGCGCCCACCGGTCAGCACGGCGCGAAAGCGCTGCTGCAGCGCCTGCACGGCGGCGCGCTCGCGGCCGATCACCGCCTCGCTCATCATCGAGGCCGAGGCGATGCAGATCGCGCAGCCCTGGCCGTGGAAGGCGATGTCGGCCAGGCGTTCGCCGTCCATGCGCAGCTCCACCGAAACGTCGTCGCCGCACTGCGGGTTGCGGCCGCGCGCGCGCTGCGTCGGCGCGTCCAGGTGTCCGTAGTGCCGCGGCGCACGCTTGTGCTCGAGCACCAGTTCCTGGTAAAGCGCGGCCTCGGCGCCGGGGGACGGGGCGGCCGCGTTCATCGCAGCAGCCTCAGGGCCTGCGCCACCCCGTCCACCAGACGCTCGACCTCGGCGGCGCTGTTGTAGAGCGCGAAGGAGGCGCGCGTCGTCGGCCCGCAGCCCAGCTGCTCGAGCAGCGGCTGCGCGCAGTGGTGACCGGTGCGCACGGCGATGCCGCGCTCGTCGAGCAGGGTGCCGATGTCATGCGGGTGCACGCGCTCGGCGACGAAGGAAACGATGGCCGTGGGCCCGCTGCGGGGCGAGAGCACGCGCAGGCCGTCCAGCGCGGCCAGCCCGTCCACCGCCTGCGCCCGCAGGGCGGCGATGTGCGCGTCGATCGCCGCGCGCCCCAGGCCGTCGACGAAACGCGCCGCGGCGGCCATGCCGACCGCGCCGGCGACGTTGGGCGTGCCGCCCTCCAGGCGCGCCGGCAGCGCCGCCAGTCCGGCCCGCTGCTCGTCGACCCAGTCGACCATGTCGCCGCCCAGGCGCAGCGGCTGCAGGCGCTCGAGGGCCGTGCGCCGGCCCAGCAGCGCGCCGATGCCCATCGGCCCATACATCTTGTGGCCCGACAGCGCCATGAAGTCGCAGTCCAGCGCGGCCAGCGCGGGCAGCGCGTGCGCCGCCACCTGCGCGGCGTCGAGCACGGTCAGCGCACCGGCGCGTGCCGCCAGGGCCAGCAGCGCCTCGTAGGGCGGACGCTCGCCGGTGGCGTTGGCGCAGGCGGTCAGCGCGAACACGCGGGTGCGCGCGCCCAGCAGCGCCGCCAGATCGGCCTCGTGCAAGCGCCCCTCGGCGTCGGGTCGCAGGATGCGCAGGCGCGCGCCGCTGCGCCGTGCCGCGGCCTGCCAGGGCAGCAGGTTGGCGTGATGCTCGAGGCCGCTGACGATGATCTCGTCGCCCGGCGCCAAGAGCGCCTCGCCCGTGCCGGCGTCCGACAGGCCATGGGCCACAAGGTTGAGCGCCTCGGTGGTGCCCGAGGTGAACACCAGCTCGTGGCGCGCGTCGGCGCCGAAGTGCCGCTTCAGGGTGTCGCGCGCCTGCTCGAAGGCCTCGGTGGCGCCTTGACTGAGGCGGTGCACGCCGCGGTGGATGTTGGCGCGCTGCTCGCACTCGAAGCGCCGCACGGCGTCCAGCACCGCCTGCGGCGTCTGCGTGGTGGCGGCGTTGTCGAGATAGGCCAGCGCGTCGATGCCGCTGCGGCCTGGCGCCAGCAGCGGGAAGTGCTCGGCCCAGGCCGCCGAGGCCGAGCTTGGCGCAGGCGCCGCAGCCGGCGCGGGGTTGCCGCAGCGTTCAGGCATCGCGTCCTCCGCCGAGGTGCTGGGCCAGGCTGCGCGTCAGGCGCTCGTCCAGGCCCGGCAGGGTCGACAGCTCCTCGCGTTCGAGCGCGGCGCCCAGCACGGCCTCGGCCATGCCGCGCAGGATCAAGGCGCGCGCCGCCGTTTCGTCGATGCCGCGCTGTGCGGCGTAGAACAAGGCCTCCTCGGGCAGCGCGCCGCAGCTTGCGCCGTGCGCGGCCTGCACCTGGTCGTGCAGGATTTCGAGGTGCGGGCGCAGCACCAGGCGCGGGGGCCCGGCTGCGGGGACGCCGCGCAGGTTCTGGCGCGCCTGGGCGCCGTCGGCGCCGGGGTCGATGCGCGTGTGCGCGTTGACGACCACGCGCGCCTTGCCGCGCCCCAGGGCCAGCGCCCGCACCGCGCTGTGCGTGTGCGGCGCGCCGTGACGCACGGCGACCTGCTGCTCGAGCGACACGCCGTCGGCGAGCAAGAGCGCGCCGCAATGCGCCTCGGCGCGTTCGCCGTCGAGCGCGATGGCGTTGCGCTGCAGCTGGTAGGCGCTGCCGCTGGCGAGCAGGGCCTGGCGGTAGCGCGCCCCTTGCGCCAGGCGCGCCTGCAGATGGTGGGCGACGCGGTCCTGCGCATCGGGCGTCACCAC
>JAMHWF010000063.1:0-11969 GCA_035911095.1 Ideonella sp.
CCTGAGCCTGCGCACCCTGCTGCGGCCGGCGGTGTTCGTGCCCGAGAGCAAGGGGCTGAACGAACTGCTGCGCGACTTCCGCGCCAACCGCAACCATCTGGCGATCGTGATCGACGAATTCGGCAACACCGCCGGGCTGATCACCATCGAGGACGTGCTCGAAGAGATCGTCGGCGAGATCGAGGACGAGTTCGACGAAGACGCCACCGCCGCGGAGAACGGCATCTACACCCTGGCCGACGGCAGCCACCGGGTGGCCGGCGACACCGACATCAGCGCCGTGAACGAGGTGTTCGGCACCACGCTGCCGGACGACGACTTCGACACCATCGGCGGCCTCATCGCCCACCAGCTGGGCCATGTGCCGCGCCGCGGCGAGGCGGTCGAAGCCGGCGGGCTGCACTTTCAGGTGATGATCACTCGCGGCGGGGCGGTGCGCTGGTTCCGCGTCGGCCGCCAGGCGACCGCCAGCACGGCGGACGCCGGTTGACCCCCACCGCCAGCCGCGGCCGCGGATGGGCCGGGCTGGCCGACGTGGCTGCCGTGGCCGCCGCCGGTGCGCTGCAGACCCTGGCTTGCGTGCACACCGCCGCCTGGCCGCTGACGCTGGCCGCCATCGCGCTGCTGGCCGGGGCGGTGCAGCGGGCCACGCCCCGCAGGGCGGCGCTGCTGGGCTGGGCCTTCGGCACCGCCTGGCTGTGCGCGGCCACCTGGTGGTTGTTCATCAGCATGCACCGCTATGGTGGCCTGCCGGCGCCGCTGGCGATGGCGGCCGTGGTGCTGCTGTCGGCGGCGTTGTCGCTGTACCTGGCCGCGGCCATGGCCTGGATGGCGCACCGCCGCAGTGGCCGCCCGCTGGCTGACGCCAGCCGCTTTGCTGCGGGCTGGCTGGCAGCCGAACTGGCGCGCGGCGTCATCTTCACCGGCTTCCCCTGGGCCGCCAGCGGCTACACCCAGGTCGACGGCCCGCTGGCCGTGCTGGCGCCCTGGCTGGGGGTGTACGGCATCGGCGCGCTGTTGGCTTGGGCCGGCGCGCTGCTGGCGCTGGCCGCCGCGCAGGCGCCGGGCGCCCGGCTGCGGCCCGCTGCGCTGGCGCTGGCGGTGCTGGTGCTGCCGGCGGCCTGGGGCCTGGCGCTCGGCCCGCTCGACTTCACCCGGCCCGGCCATGCCCTGTCAGTGGCCCTGCTGCAGACCAACGTCGCGCAGGACGAGAAGTTCGCCGCCGAGCGCATGCCCGCCACGCTGGCCTGGGTGGCGCAGGCGCTGACCACGGCCCAGGCTGACCTGGTGGTGACGCCCGAGACCGCGGTGCCGCTGCTGCCCGACCAGCTTGAAGAACTGGTGCCCGGCTACTGGGACGGCCTGCGCCAGCACTTCAGCCAGCCCGGTGGCCCGGCGGCGCTGGTGGGTGTGCCGCTGGGCAACTACGACGCCGGCTACACCAACTCGGTGGTGGGCCTGTCGGCCGACACCGCCACACACGGCGCCGGCTACCGCTACGACAAGACCCACCTGGTGCCGTTCGGCGAGTTCATTCCCACCGGCTTCCGCTGGTTCACCGCGCTGATGAACATCCCGCTGGGTGATTTCAACCGCGGGCCGCTGAACCCGCCATCGTTCTTGGTGCGCGGCGCCCGGGTGGCGCCCAACATCTGCTACGAAGACCTGTTCGGCGAGGAACTGGCGCGCCGCTTCGCCGACGCCGCCAGCGCGCCGACCGTGCTGGCCAACATCAGCAACATCGGCTGGTTTGGCGACAGCATCGCCATTCCGCAGCACCTGAACATCTCGCGCCTGCGCAGCCTGGAGCTGCAGCGGCCGATGCTGCGTGCCACCAACACCGGCGCCACCGCGGTGATCGACCACCGCGGCGTGGTGCAGGCGGCGCTGCCGCCCTTCACCGTGGGCGTGCTCAGCGCCACGGTGCAGGGCCGCGAGGGCCTGACCCCGTTTGCCCGCTGGGCAGCGGCCGCCGGGTTGTGGCCGCTGTGGGCCCTGGCGGCGCTGGGCCTGGCCTGGCCGGTGCGCCCCCGGGGCGGCCAGGGGGCGGCCGCTAAACTCGGCGACTGATCCTGTTTGCCCGTCCGCGGTGCCATCCGCGTTCCGACCCGCGCTCCAATTCGCACCGCCGACCCTGCCGATGCTCACCTTCCAGCAATTGATCCTCCGCCTGCAAGACTACTGGGGCCAGCAGGGCTGCGCACTGCTGCAGCCTTACGACATGGAAGTGGGCGCCGGCACCAGCCACACCGCCACCTTTCTGCGCGCCCTGGGCCCCGAGCCGTGGAGGGCCGCCTATGTGCAGCCCAGCCGCCGGCCCAAGGACGGCCGCTACGGCCAGAACCCGAACCGCCTGCAGCACTATTACCAGTACCAGGTGGTGCTGAAGCCCGCGCCGGCCAACATCCTGGAGTTGTACCTGGGCAGCCTGGAAGCGGTGGGTTTCGATCTGAAGGCCAACGACATCCGCTTCGTCGAAGACGACTGGGAGAACCCCACGCTGGGCTGCTGGGGTCTGGGCTGGGAGGTCTGGCTCAATGGCATGGAGGTGACCCAGTTCACCTACTTCCAGCAGGTCGGCGGCATCGACTGCAAGCCGATCACCGGCGAGATCACCTACGGCCTGGAGCGGCTGGCGATGTACCTGCAGGGCGTCGAGAACGTCTACGACCTGGTCTGGACCGAAGGCCTGCGCTACGGCGACGTCTACCTGCAGAACGAACGCGAGCAGAGCCGCTACAACTTCGAGCACAGCGACGTCGACTTCCTGCTCGGTGCCTTCGCCGCTCACGAGCGTGGCGCGCAGTCTCTGATCGCCGCCCAGCTCGCGCTGCCCGCCTACGAGCAGGTGCTGAAGGCCGCGCACAGCTTCAACCTGCTCGACGCGCGCGGTGCGATCAGTGTGACCGAGCGCGCGGCCTACATCGGCCGCATCCGCAACCTGGCGCGTGCGGTGGCGCAGAGCTACGTCGACAGCCGGCGGCGCGAGGGCTTTCCGCTCGCGCCGGCGCGCTGGGCCGCGGACAGCATGACCGCCGAAGCGATCTACGGTGTCGACGCCGACGCGCGGCGGTCGGACCTCGAACGGGCCAAGGGCATCGCGCCGCGGGCCGACGCCCAGGGAGCGCCGTCTTGAGCGCGCGGCCGCTGCTCGTCGAGCTCTTCGTCGAGGAACTGCCGCCGAAGGCGCTGAAGGCGCTCGGCGAGGCGTTCGCCGGCGCGCTCGCGGCATCGCTGAAGGCGCAGGGCCTTGCTGCGGCAGATGCGGTGGCAACGGTCTTCGCATCGCCGCGCCGCCTCGGCCTGCACCTGAGCGCGGTCGGCGAGAAGGCCGAGGACCGGCCGCTGCGCCAGAAGCTGATGCCGGTCGCCGTCGGGCTCGACGCAGAGGGCCGGCCGACCCCGGCGCTGCTGAAGAAGCTCGCCGCGCTCGGCATTGCGGCCTCGCCGCTGCCTGGCTTCGAACGTGCGCTCGACGGCAAGGCCGAGGCGCTCTTCCTCGACACGCGCGTGCCCGGTGCGACGCTGGCCGAAGGGCTGCAGCGCGCGCTCGACGAAGCGATTACCAAGCTGCCGATCCCGAAGCTGATGAGCTACCAGCTCGAAGGCGAGCCCGGCCCCGGGCTGGATCCCGGCTGGACCACGGTGCAGTTCGTCCGCCCCGCGCATGGCCTGGTCGCGCTGCACGGTGACGCAGTGGTGCCGGTAAAGGCGCTCGGCCTGACGGCCGGCCGCACGACGCAGGGCCACCGCTTCGAGGCCGCGCGCCAGCCGGTGGTGCTGCACGACGCCGGCAGCTACGCCGCGCAGCTCGCCGAAGAGGGAGCAGTCATCGCCGGCTTCGAGGCGCGCCGCAACGAGATTGCGCGCCAGTTGCAGGCCGCCGCCGCGGGCGTCGGCGGCACACCGGTCGATGACCCGGCGCTGCTCGATGAGGTGACCGCGCTGGTCGAGCGGCCCAACGTGCTCGTCTGCGCCTTCGAGCCCGAGTTCCTCGCGGTGCCGCAAGAATGCCTGATCCTGACGATGAAGGCGAACCAGAAGTACTTCCCGCTGCTCGACGCCGAGGGGACGCTGACGCACCGCTTCCTCGTCGTCGCCAACATCCGGCCGGCCGACGCCTCGGCGGTGACCGGCGGCAACGAGCGGGTCGTGCGACCGCGCCTGGCCGACGCGAAGTTCTTCTACGACCAGGACCGCAAGAAGACGCTGGCCTCGCGCGGGCCGTCGCTGGACAAGGTCGTCTACCACGCGAAGCTCGGCTCGATGGGCGACCGCGTGCGTCGCGTGGCGCAGATCGCCGAGGGCCTCGGCCGCGCGCTGGACGACGCCGCACTCGGCGCCCGCGCCGCAGAGGCCGCGCGCCTCGCGAAGACCGACCTGCTGACCGACATGGTCGGCGAGTTTCCCGAGCTCCAAGGGACGATGGGCCGCTACTACGCGCAGGCCGAGGGCCTGGGCGACAACCTGGCTTACGCGATCGAGGACCACTATCGGCCGCGCTTCGCCGGCGACGCACTGCCGCGCGGCGAGGTCGGCGTCGTGCTCGCGCTGGCCGACAAGCTCGAGACCCTGGCCGGGCTGTTCGGCATCGGCCAGGCGCCCAGCGGCGACCGCGACCCCTTCGCCCTAAGGCGGCATGCACTGGGCGTGATCCGCCTGCTGACCGAGCGACGCCTTCGGCTCGGCCTCGACACCGCGGTGGGCATCGCGCTCGACGCGCTCGGGCCGCTGGTTGCCGACCGGCAGAAGACGCTGGCCGACGTGCTCGAGTTCGTGCGTGGCCGCCAGGCCGTGGGCCTGCGCGACGACGGCTACAGCGCACAGCAGGTCGAGGCGGTGCTCGCGCGGCCGGCCACCTACCTGCTCGACGTGCCGGCGCGTGCCGACGCGGTGCGCGCCTTCGCTGCGCTGCCGGAAGCGCCAAGCCTCGCGGCGGCGAACAAGCGCGTCGCCAACATCCTCGCCAAGTCCGAGGGCGCCCAGGCCCAGCCGGTCGACCCGAAACGCCTAGAAGAGCGGGAGGAGGTCGACCTGCACGAGGCGTTGCGCACGATCGGCGCAAAGGCAGACGCCGCCTTCGAGCGCGCCGACTACACGGCTTCGCTTCAGGTGCTGGCGGCCCTGAAGGCACCGGTCGACGCCTTCTTCGACCGCGTGATGGTCAACGCCGACGACCCCGCGCTGCGCGCCAACCGGCTCGGTCTGCTCGCCGCGCTGCACGCGACGATGAACCGTGTCGCCGATCTCTCGCGGCTCGCGGCCTAGGCCCTCCAGCGCCAATTCACATGCCCATCGGCCCGGTCAAACTCGTCATCCTCGATCGCGACGGCACGATCAACGTCGACCGCGACGACTACGTCAAGTCGGTCGACGAGTGGGAGCCGGTGCCCGGCGCGCTGGAGGCGATCGCGCGCCTGAACCATGGCGGCTGGCACGTGGTGATCGCCACCAACCAGTCGGGCCTCGGCCGCGGCCTGTTCGACATGGCCACGCTGAACGCGATGCACCTGAAGATGAACCAGATGCTGGCCAAGGTCGGCGGTCGCGTCGACGCGGTGTTCTTCTGCCCGCATGTGCCCGACGACCACTGCGACTGCCGCAAGCCGCTGCCGGGCCTGTTCCAGCAGATCGGGCGGCGCTTCGGCCTCAAGCTCGAGGCGGTGCCCTGCGTCGGCGACTCGCTGCGTGACCTGCAGGCCGGCGTCGCGGTGGGCTGCGAGCCGCACCTGGTGCTGACCGGCAAGTCGGCCCACCTCGACACCGCCGAGCTCGACGACCTGCTGCGCGAGGTGCCCGGCACCCGGGTGCATGCCGACCTGGCGGCTTTCGTCGAGTACCTGGCCCATCGCGAGGACGGTCTCGAGGTGGCGCCCGGCGAATCCGGCTTCGGCCCGCTGCGCAGTTGAACTCAGGAAAGGCGACGACACGTTGAACGCCCTGCGTTCGCTGCTGTTCGTGATCTGGCTCGCCATCACCGTCGTGCCCTGGGCGCTCGCGGTGCTCGTCGCCTCGATCTTCGTGCGCGGCAACCGCCTCTACTGGATGTGTGCGGGCTGGCTTGCGGTGGCGATCTGGGGTGCGCGCCACCTGTGCGGCGTGCGCCATCGCGTGCAGGGCCTGGAGCACCTGCCCGGGCGCGACCAGCCGGGCGCGGTGGTGCTCGCGCCCAAGCACCAGTCGACCTGGGAAACCTTCGCGTTCCCGACGCTGATGCCCCACCCGCTGAGCTACGTGTTCAAGCGCGAGCTGCTCTACGTGCCGTTCTTCGGCTGGGCGATGAGCCGGCTCGACATGATTCACATCGACCGCAGCCGCCGCGCCGAGGCCTGGAACAAGGTCGCCGAGCAGGGCCGGCGCTTCATGGCGACCGGACACTGGGTGATCATGTTCCCGGAGGGCACGCGCACCGCGCGCGGCTCGCAGGGGCAGTACAAGAACGGCGCCTCACGGCTGGCGATCGACGCCGGTGTGCCGATCGTGCCGATCGCGGTGACCTCGGGTCGCTGCTGGCCGCGCAAGAGCTTCGTGCTGCGCCCTGGCGTCATCGACGTCTCGATCGGCCGGCCGATCCCGGTCGCCGGGCGGCGCCCCGAGGAGCTCACTCGCGAGGTCGAGCGCTGGATCGAGGCCGAGATGCGGCGCCTCGACCCCGGGGCCTATGCCGACGGCGACGCAACCACCTCGAAGGCTGGCGCCGGCACCTGAGGCTGCAGATGCCGCACCCTGCCCGCCTCGACGACCGCGCGCAGTTGCTGCTGTTCGAACCGCCCCGGTCCGCCGCGCTGGACGATGCGGCCGACGGCTCGGTTTCACGGCCGCCAGCGGGTGCCGGCACGGGGCTCCGCGAGACGGCGGGCCCGGCACTGCCGCCGAGCGTCATCGCCCACCCGCGCGGGCAGCGCCATGTGCAGTTGCACGGGCATCTGGTCGGCTACGAACTGCGGCGCGCCAGGCGGCGCAGCATCGGCTTTGCGGTCGACCTCGAAGGGCTGAGCGTGGCGGCGCCGCGCTGGGTCACGATCGGCGACATCGAGTCGGCGCTGCGCCACCGGGCGGACTGGATCCTGCGCAAGCTGGTCGAGCAGCGCGACCGGGCGCGGCGCCTGGAGGCGGCGCGCGTCGACTGGCGTGACGGTACGCAGTTGCCCTATCTCGGTGGCCTGCTGTGCCTGCGGCTGGCACCGGAGGCCCGTGGGGCCGTGCTCGATGCTGCGGCGCCGCACGGCGGGCCCCTGGCCCGCGAGCGCGCACCTGCCGCCCGCGCGGACACGCCTTCGCCCGCAGCGCCCGCCGGAACGCTGCGCCTGGGCCTGCCGCCGGGCGCCGAGCCCGCGCAGATCCGCGACCTGGTGCAGGGGTGGCTGCAGCGCCAGGCGCGCCGGGTGTTCGAGGAGCGTTGCGCGCTGCTGGCGCCGCCACTGGGCGTGCAGGTGCGCCGCCTGTCGTTGTCGAGCGCGCAGACCCGCTGGGGCAGCGCCAGCGCGGACGGCTCGATCCGCCTCAACTGGCGCCTGATCCATCTGTCGCTGCCGACGATCGACTACGTCGTCGCGCACGAACTGGCGCACCTGAGACACATGGACCACAGCGCCGCCTTCTGGGCGGTCGTGCGCTCGGTGGTGCCCGACCTCGACCTGCACCGAGACCGCTTGCGCGACGAGGTGTTGCCCGTGTTCGACTGACAACCGGCCGGCCAGGGCACGAGGCGCAAAGACCCGGCTCCCACTCTCCGCCCGGTGCACCGTCGTGGCGATGGCGTCGCCGCCGCGGTCTCCGTACACTCAGCACGTTGCTGCAACGCACCATCGCCATGGCCGACGACCTCTCCGACCTGTCCGACCTCTTCGCCCGCAACCGCTCCTGGGCGACCGATACCGAAACCCGCGAGCCGGGGTTCTTCTCGCGCCTCGTCGGTCAGCAGGAACCGCAGTACCTGTGGATCGGCTGCGCGGACAGCCGCGTACCGGCCAATGAGCTGGTCGACCTGCTGCCAGGCGAGTTGTTCGTGCACCGCAACGTCGCCAACGTCGTGGTGCACTCCGACCTCAACTGCCTGTCGGTCATCCAGTACGCGACGGACATGCTGCGGGTGCGCCATGTGATCGTCGTCGGTCACTCGCGCTGCGGCGGCGTCGCCGCGGCGATGAACAACCGCCGAGCCGGCCTGGTCGACAACTGGCTGCGCCATGTGCAGGACGTGCGCGACCGGCACGCCACCTGGCTGGAGACGCTGCCGCCCGAGGTGCGGCCCGACGCGCTGGGTGAGCTCAACGTGATCGAGCAGGCGCTCAACGTGTGCCACACGACCGTCGTGCGCGACGCGTGGAAACGCGGCCAGCCGCTCGCGGTGCACGGCTGGTTCTACGCCCTGCACAACGGCCTGCTGCGCGACCTGATGATGACGGTGACGGACCTGGACCAGGCCGAAGACGTCTACAAGCGGGCGCTGGCCGGTGTGCGGGCAAGCTATGAGGCGCTGCAGGAGGGGAGCATTGAGGAGTGAACCGCAGCTGACCGAGCGGGGCGCGGCGCGAAAGCCCGCAGACGAAAGGCTCCGGCGCGCGGAGCCCGGCGTTTCCGGTGTCGGCGGTATCGCCCGCATGGCCGCCGACGGTCCTGCGCCCTCAAGCGGGCCCTCCTTCCATGCCGGCGCGGCGGGCGCGCAGGGTTCCCCGCTGACGATCGACGACGCGCAGGCGCTGGAGATCGCGCGCGCGATGCTCGAGGGGTTCGGCCGCCACTATCGCCTGTTCCGCGCCACCAGCGCGGCGGCCAAGCAGCGCTTCGAGCAGGCCGACTGGCGCAGCCAGCAGCGGGCCCAGCGCGAGCGCATCGAGTTCTACGACAAGCGGGTGGCAGAGGCCGTCGAACGTCTCGAGCTGGAGTTCGACGCCAAGCGTCAGCCGATCGAAACCTGGCAGCGGGCCAAGCTGCATTACATCGGCCTCCTGACCGACTACCACCAGCCCGAGCTGGCCGAGACCTTCTTCAACTCGGTGACGACGAAGATCCTCGACCGCAGCTACTTCCACAACGACTTCATCTTCGTACGGCCGGCCGTCAGCACGGAGTACATCGAGAACGACGAGCCGGCGGCGAAGCCGACCTACCGCGTCTACTACCCGACGCGCGAGACGCTGCGCGAGACCTGGCGCCGCATCGTCGACAACTTCCAGTTGGAGACTCCGTTCGAGGACCTCGACCGCGACGTCGACCGCGTGCTCAACGCGATGGCGTCCGAGCTCGGCGGCGTGCGGCTGCGGGTCAACTTCCAGATCCAGGTGCTGGCGAGCCTGTTCTATCGCAACAAGGGCGCCTACCTGGTCGGCAAGATCATCAACGGCTTCAACGAAACGCCGTTCGCGCTGCCGCTCCTCCACGGTGCGAACGGGCAGGGCCTCTCGATCGACGCAGCACTCTTCGGCGAGGACGACTTGCTGCTGCTGTTCAGCTTCGCGCGCGCCTACTTCATGGTCGACATGGAGATCCCGAGCGCCTACGTGCAATTCCTGCGCTCGATGATGCCGCGCAAGCCGCGCACCGAGCTGTACAACGCGCTAGGCCTGCAGAAGCACGGCAAGAACCTCTTCTACCGCGACCTGCTGCATCACCTGCGGCACTCGAGCGACCGCTTCCGCATCGCGCCTGGTATCAAGGGGATGGTGATGCTGGTGTTCGACCTGCCGAGCTTCCCGTACGTCTTCAAGCTGATCAAGGATTTCTACCCGCCGCAGAAAGAGACCACGCGCGAGCAGATCCAAGGCAAGTACCTGCTGGTGAAGTCGCACGACCGTGTCGGGCGCATGGCTGACACGCTCGAGTACAGCAACGTCGCCTTCCCACGATCGCGCTTCGAGGACGAACTGGTCGCCGAGATCCAGCACTTTTGCCCCAGCCTGCTCGAGATCTCGGACCGCGACGGCGACGGCCACCTCGAGGTCATCCTCCGGCACGTCTACATCGAGCGGCGCATGATTCCGCTGAACATCTACCTGCAGGACGCGACGCCCGAGCAGGTCGAGCACACGGTGATCGAGTACGGCAACGCGATCAAGGACCTGGTGGCGGCGAACATCTTCCCCGGCGACATGCTGTGGAAGAACTTCGGCGTGACGCGCCACGGCAAGGTGGTGTTCTACGACTACGACGAGATCGAGTACCTGACCGACTGCAACTTCCGCCGCGTGCCCGCGCCGCGCAACGAGGAGGAGGAGATGTCGGGCGAGATCTGGTACGCGGTGGGCCCGCACGACGTGTTTCCCGAGACGTTCGGGCCGTTCCTGCTCGGCAACCCGCTGGTGCGCGAGGTGTTCATGCGCCACCACGCCGACCTGCTCGACGTCGCGTTCTGGCAGAGCCACAAGGACCGGATCGCAGCAGGACACGTGCACGACGTGTTCCCTTACGATCCCCATCGGCGTTTCAGCCTGGTGTGCCGCCCGGAGGCGCGCGCCGCGCGCGCGAGCGGCCATGAAGACGAGACGCCGGACGCACCCGATTGAGATGGCTGGCGTGCCATCGGGCCGGCCGAGGTCCGCGCCCAGCATGGAGACCCCGGTGTCCGACCCCATCGTCATTGCCTCCGCCACCCGTCCGCCAAGCGACGGGCAGCTCGGGGAGCTTGCCGTGGTGGCAGGCGGCGCGGCAGCTCTGAGGAAAGAAATGGATCGCGAGTCACAAACGCCGTTGGTAACGCTCGGTGAGCGCATCGGGCGCACCGTTCGCTACACCCGCGCAGAGATCTCTGCCTTCGCGCGCATGAGCTTCGACGACAACCCGCTGCACCACGATGTACAGGCGGCGCGACAAGCCGGGTTCGGGGAAGTGATCGCCGCCGGCCAACAGACCTCGTCGATCATGATGGGTTTGGTCGCCTCACACTTTGCCCGGCCGGCCGGCGAGGTCATGCGCGAGCTGCTCTGCCTGAACTTCAACTTCGCCTACAAGCAGCCGGTGTTCGCCGAACAGGACGTGGACATCGGCTGGAAAGTCACCGCGATAGAGACCAACCGGAAACTCGGGGGGGTGCTGGTCCATCTCGACGGCGTGGCGCGCGTGCCGCCGGACACTGTGGCAGTCATCGGCCGCGGTACGGTCCTGTTGCGTACCGCAGCGCCCGCGAGCTCGGTGATCGGCCCGCCGCAATCTCAATTTGGGACTGAGGCGCTCGACGTCGCCGAGTGAGGAGTACTTCGGCACTCACGTAGGGCTTTGGCGAACCGACCCGTAAGGCTTCCGAGGACGGCTCGAATCGGCGGAATCGACCAACGAGGGACGCTGACGGGATTCACCTTCGAAACCGAATTCGATTCACAAAGCAAAACAGCCCGACCAGATGGTCGGGCTGTTCGCTTGATATTAGCCTGACAATGTCCTACTTTCACACGGGAATCCGCACTATCATCGGCGCTGAGGCGTTTCACTGTCCTGTTCGGGATGGGAAGGAGTGGGGCCACCTCGCTATGGTCATCAGGCTTAACCGTTTGCCGCAGCGTCAGCGCTGCAGCCAATTCGTAGAGTCTTTTGAATCAGCGATTTGATTGCGACCCTTGTGTCACAACGCCCTTGATCACTAGATCAAAGTTATAGGGTCAAGCCGCACGAGCAATTAGTACCGGTTAGCTCAACGCATTACTGCGCTTCCACATCCGGCCTATCAACGTCCTGGTCTCGGACGACTCTTTAGGGGGCTCAAGGCCCCGGCAAGACTTATCTTGAGACGAGTTTCCCGCTTAGATGCTTTCAGCGGTTATCTCTTCCGCACTTAGCTACTCGGCAATGCCACTGGCGTGACAACCGATACACCAGAGGTGCGTCCACTCCGGTCCTCTCGTACTAGGAGCAGGCTCTCTCAATCTTGCAGCGCCCACGGAAGATAGGGACCAAACTGTCTCACGACGTTTTAAACCCAGCTCACGTACCTCTTTAAATGGCGAACAGCCATACCCTTGGGACCGGCTACAGCC
>JAMHWF010000064.1:0-1413 GCA_035911095.1 Ideonella sp.
TTCCCGGTCCGCGGCGAGGACTTCGCCTTCATGCTCTTCCGCAAGAGGAACTGCTGTGTGGGCTACTGACCGCACCCCCTCCTGGCCCCAGCGCGCACGCGGCGCCTGCATGGCAGGCCTGTGCGCGATCCTGCCGATCGCGCCGAGCGCCCAGCCTGCGCAAGCTCCGAAGCCGATCGTCTCCGAGGCCGATGTCGCGCGAGCGGCGAAGTCGCAGCCGGTGATCACCGACCAGGACATCGAGCGGGCAGCGAGGAAAAACCGTATGCCCACCGACGCGGAACTGGCCCGCGTGCCGGTGCCGGCGGCCCCGAGGCTCGATGCCCTGCCCCAGCCGCTGACCCAGCGGCGGATCGACCTCGGCGCGATCGCGAAGGGCTACGAGGCGATGGGCCAGCCGGCGCCCGGCGCGGCCACCATCAACGAGGCGCCGGCCCTGCTGGTGTTCGTCAGCTTCTCCATGCCCGACGCGACCCTGGCCCGACTCGTCGACCAGGCTGCCCGCGCACGGGCGACGCTGGTGCTGCGAGGGCTTGTGGATGGCTCGCTGCAGAAGACTGTCCTGCGCGCACAAGCCCTGATCGGGCAGCGCAAGGTCGGTTTCCAGATCGATCCGCAGGCCTTCGATCGGTTCTCGATCACCGCCACGCCGACCTTCGTGCTCCTCAAGGCCGGCGCCGTCGCAGCGCCGTGCGCCGCCGGTACGTGCTTCCCGGCATCGAGCTTCGTGGCGGCCGCCGGCGACGTCAGCATCGACTACGCGCTCGAGTACTTCAGACGTGCGGCCCCGTCGTTCAGCCGAGATGCCGGCGTCGTGCTCGCCACGCTGAAGAAGGTGGGACCATGAAGTTCAGACGCTTCGTCGTGTGGCTGATGATCTCCTCGTTCCTGCTCGCGCGGATTGAGGTCTTCGCCCAGTCGCATGAACAGGGCGTGGCCGCCGGCACGGCCGCCAACGCGGTGATCCGGGGACTGGTCAACGCCCCCAGCGCCACGGCGGTCGTGCCCGGGTACACGAATGCGCCTCCGGAGACCGCTTACGCCGGCAGGCCGAGCCTGGGCGCCGACGCCAATGCCAAGCTCGCCGCGTGTGCACTGACACCGAACGACCCGACCTGCCAGGCGCTGCGCAACGCTGTCAACTCGGCCAACACGCCCCGTCCAGCCATCGGTGCGAACGACCCGGCCGTTGCCGCCGCGAGTCGTATCGCACGCAATCCTTCGATCGATCTTGGCAGCCTGGCCGCGTACTACAGCGGTTGCACCACCAGCGAAGTCGCCACGCCTGCCGGCACGACCACGAAGCTCTGCCAGATCTACAGCGGCATCGGCAACTTCACGACTCGGCGTGATCTGAGCGTCGAGGTCGAACTCGTTCCGAGCTGCACCGCCGGCGACTGGTTCGCCCATGGC
>JAMHWF010000065.1:0-1474 GCA_035911095.1 Ideonella sp.
GTCGAACGAATCCGGGCCGGTGCCCTGCACGTAGTAGTGGCCCGGCGGGATCACCGTCGGCGCAATCGGCTCCAGCGGGCGCCGGTCGAAGGCCTGGGCCTTGGCCGTGCCGACGACGACACCGTTGACCGACACCGTGCGGCCGGACACCGTCACCACGTCGCCCGGCAGGCCGCGCACGACCTTGAAGAACGGCTGACCGTCCAGTCCGGGGTATGCGGCTCGCGCCTCGCCCGCAAACGAGAAGATGACGAACTCGCCGCGCTGCAGCGGATGCTCGCCGTGCTGCAGCCATGCCACCCGGTACGGCAGGCTGCCCGTCCAGTTGAAGAGGACCGGCACGCGCGGCGTCGGGTCGATGAAGAGCCGCGTGTAGGCGAAGGCCCAGATCGCGAAGACGGGCAGGTAGAGATACCAGCGTCGCCGCATGTGCATCGCAAAGTCGATGGCCTGGGTGCGAAGGCTGCGGTTCATCGGGCCTCCTCGGGGTCGTTCCTGTGGGGTGTCTGGGGATGGCCCAGCTTCTGCTGCAGCAGTGCCGTCAGATCGACGGTCCGCGGTGTCCGGCCGGCCACGGCGCTCTTCAGCACCACCAGGCAGGCGCAGTCGCGCGGCAGTTCCTCGAGAGCGGCCGGCAGCCGCTGCGAGAAGCTCCGGGCGAGCGCAAACGCCTTCTCGCGATCGGCGTCGTTGGTGGCGCGGGTCAGGAGCTGGGTGAACTCGGCCTCCTTCTGCCGATACACCTCGCCGACATCGACGACGCCGACGCGCTGGGCCGGACGCACCACCGCGCGGTCGTAGGCGGCCAGCGTGCCCAGCACGATCAGCAGAGCGAACGCCGCATGCAGGAGGATGGGCACCATGCCCACAGGCCCGGCAACGGGTTGGCGAGGACTGGCGCTGGCGTCGACGTCCATCGGAGCCTCGCCAAAGTCACACCGCGTGCCCGCGCCGCCGCAGCAGCTCGGTGATCGCGTCGTCGATGCTCAGGCCCTGCGCCCGAAGTTCGTCGATCGGGGCGTTGTCCTCCAGCTTGTTGGAGAACAGCAGATGGGTCGCCGGGTCGAGGATGTTGCGCGCCACGCCTTCGCCCACCGGCGAGGAGATGTAGACCTCCGAGAACACGCCGGGCTCCGTGCGCAGCGAGTTGAGCAGCCGCTTCTTGGGCTCGTCCATCGACAGCCGCCCCTTGCGGTCGAGCATCTCGATCGACTCGGGCTTCTGCCGCAGCAGGAACACCCAGTCCGAGCAGTTGAAGGCGGCCTCCATCTGCGCCGAGCCGTAGTAGTCGTCGGCGCTCTGCGTGGCCGTGCCGAGCGATCCGCCGTACTTGCGGGCGCGACGCGCGGCTTCCTCGACCACGGCCGCCTTCACGGGGTCGTCGGCGCCGATGTCGCCCAGCTGCTGCTTGAGCTCGTCGATGAAGAGCACCTTGCGCCGGTTGCGCGTCAGGTACATCTCGCCGGTGATCTGG
>JAMHWF010000066.1:0-3300 GCA_035911095.1 Ideonella sp.
CGCTTCCACGTCAGCCGCGACGAGGAATACGTCGAGCTGGTCGCGCTGCACGGGGCGCGGACGCTCGACCTGAAGGCCCGCTCGTACCACTACACGCTGCTGATGCTGGCCCGCGCACGGCTCCGCGATCGCGCCCTGCCGCTCGACCAGCAGGGCTGGATCCAGCAGAGCGATCTGCTGGAGATGCTGCGGGTCGACCCCGGCCACCTCCACCTCGACATCTATCGCCTGCGCCGCCAGCTCGGCGAGGCGGGGAGCGCCGACGCTGGCAGCATCGTCGAGCGCCGCCAGGGGACCCGCGCGCTGCGCATCGGCGTCGCGCGCCTCGAGATCTGCGTGCTCACTGGTGATGTCGGGTCGCGCAAAAATGATGCGGGTGTACGCCTGTCACCGGACACGTGACACGGTCGCGGCGCAATCGTCTCGGGGTCGAATGGCCGCGGCCGCGGACACCTGCCCTGCGCAGCCACCACGGCTACATGCTGGCTGAGCTCGAGTAAGCTGGCCGCGTTGTTGGTCTCCGAGTTCACCGCCGCGACGCAGTCCGGTCCGCTGGATGCTGCAGCGAACGAGCCCCGGATCGCGGCGGAGCCGTCGATGATCGGCCGCTACCGCGTGCTCGGTCGGCTCGGCCACGGTGGCATGGGCGACGTGTTCCTCGCGCTCGACGAGCAGCTCGCGCGCCGGGTGGCGATCAAGCTGCTCTCGGGCCGGGGCGACCCGACCCGCCACGCCGATCAGCTGCAGCGCGAGGCGCTGGCGCTGGCCTGCCTCGCGCACCCCAACGTGGTGGCGATCCACGAGGTCGGCGAGTCCGGCGGCCAGGTCTATGTGGTGATGGAGCGCGTGGATGGGGTCACGCTGCGGGTGTGGCTCAAGGAGCGCCGGCGCAGCCGCGACGAGATCCTGGGGGTGCTGATCCAGGCGGGTCGTGGCCTCGCCGCCGCGCACAAGGCGGGCCTCGTCCATCGCGACTTCAAACCCGACAACGTGATGGTCGATGGCGACGGGCGCGTGCGGGTGCTGGACTTCGGGCTGGCGTGTGCGGCCAGCGGCGTCGATCCGGAGACCGCGAGCACCATGCCGTCGGGGCGGCTGCAGCTGGCCGAGGCGGCGACCGCCGCCGGCCACGGGACCCCGGGTTACATGGCGCCCGAGCAGTACCTCGGGATCCCGCAGGACGCGCGCAGCGACATCTTCAGCTTCTGTGTGGTGCTCTTCGAGGTGTTGCACGGGCGGCGCCCCTTCCAGGCCGAGGGGGTGCGTGGGCTGCGTGAGGCGATCCTTCGCGGGCAGGTGGTGCCCGTGCCGCGGGGTGAGGTGCCGCGCTGGCTCGACGCGGTGATCCGGCGCGGGCTGCTCGGTGACCCCGCCCTGCGCTGGGCCTCGCTCGACGAGCTGCTGGCGGCGCTGAGCCACAGACCCAGGGCGCTGGCCGGCCGCGCGCTGCGGGGCGCCGCTGGGCTCGCGCTGGTCGGGGCGGTCGCCGCGGCCGCCAGCCTCGGCGTCGGCGCGCTGTCTCGCAGCGGCGCAGCGGCGCACAGCGAGCAGCTGGCGCAGGAGCGCCTCGCGGCCACCGAGGTGCTGGTCCGCGCGGCGGAGGCCGACGGCGATGCGAAGCTCGCCGAGTCGACCTTCGCGGCCTTCGTCACCGACCCGGCCCACCGCGGCACAAGGGCGCTGATGCAGGCCTGGCAGCACCGCGGCGATCAGCGGCGCGCCGTGCATGCCGGCGCGGAGGCGCTGGACGCCTATGGCCGGGCTTACCTCGTGGCGAGCGAGGCGGACGCCGGAGGGGTGATGCGGACGATGGCCGAGATGTTCCGCGAGCGCTGGGACGGTCCGGCGCTGACGCGGGCGCTGGCGACCCTGAGCGCGCGTGGCCTCCGCACCCCGGCCGACGCCTCGCTCGCGGTCGAGGCGGCGCTGCTGCACGGCGATGTCGCGGAGGCGGCGAGGCTGGCGGTGGACGACCCCGAGGCCGCGAGCTGGGCCCCGCTGCTGGCGACGCTGGCTTATGCGCGCCAGGGAGGCCCGTCGCCGGGGTGGGCCGTCGCGCTGCCGGAGGGCGGGCCCGCTGCCCTGGCTGTGCTGACGGTCGGCGGCGAGGAGGTCGTGCTGCTGGGCCGCGACTTGCGACGCGTGGGGCAGGTGCACGCCGCGGGCCGTGCGCTGCGGATCGTCTCCGGGGCGCCGTGGGTCCACGCGTTTGCCAACGGCCAGGCCGAGCTCCTCGACATCGCGGGCGGGCGCAGCCTGTGGCGCGGCCCGCAGACGCACCCGAATTTCCGGAGCCATGCGCTCGACCTCGACGGCGACGGCAGCATGGAGCTGCTGTACGGCCGCGCCTGGCCGGCGCTCGGCTTCCACGTGCTCACCGGCCTGGGCACCCCCACGCCGCGCGACCAGGTCGCCCACGCGTCGACCGACGCGAGCGACTCGCAGCTGTCGGCGCTGTGGGCCGGCGACCTCGACGGCGACGGCGTGCAGGAGATCGTCGCGGCGCTCGGACCGTGGACCGCGTTCGACCTGCGGGTGTTTCACGCGGACGATCGCGGCGAGCTCTCGCTGCTGGCGCGCCGCAGCTTCGGCAACGTCACGGGCCTCGCCAGCCTGCGGCGCGGCGACTCGCGCCTGCTGGTGGCGGTCAACGACGAGCACTGCCCCGATCCCACGCTGTTCCCCGCCGCGCCGCACACCGGCGAGGCCGCCGGCGTGCACCTGCTGCGCTGGGACGGCGCGGCGCTCGGCGACGTCGACTTCCTGCCGCTGCCGCGCAACGCCGGCTCGCCGATCGTGAGCGTCGGGGCGATCGCCGCCGACCTCGACGGCGATGCGATCGAGGAGCTGACCGTCGAGCTGTCGCCGCCGGGGACGACCCTGCTGATCCGCCAGGGCGAGGCCGGCCTCGAGCAGCGCCACGTCCAGGGCCTGCGGCCGCTGGCCGCCGCGCAGATGGACGACGACGCCGCGTACGAGCTGATCGTCCGCAGCACACGCGACGACTCGATGTGGATCCTGGGCGCCGGCACGACGCCGCTGCCGCGCCAGAGCCCCGTCCTCGCCGGCTCGCGCCCGGTCCCCGCGAGCCTCGGCGATCCGCTGCTGGTCGAACACTGGGCCCGCGCCGACGAGCTCGCGGAGATCGGCCTGCCCGCGCCGGCCGCGGCCAGCCTGCGCGAGGTCGTCGGCCTGACGAGCGACCCGGAGGCGCGCCGTGATCTGCTCGAGCACGCCGCGGACCTGCTGGCGCGCGCGGGGGATGATGTTGGGATCGTCGCGCTCGCGCGCGGCAGCGCC
>JAMHWF010000067.1:0-1246 GCA_035911095.1 Ideonella sp.
GGTCCCGCGCGGGCTCTCGCGGGTGGTGCTCAAGCTGCTGGCCAAGACCCCGGAGGCCCGCTACCAGAGCACCCACGGGCTCCGGGCCGATCTGCTGCGCTGTCGCGACGCGCTGCAGCGCGGCGAGGCCGGTGATTTTGAACCTGGCTCGGAGGACAGGTCTGAACGGTTGCAGCTGCCAGAGCTGCTGGTCGGTCGCGACGAGTCGCTGGCGCGCTTGCTCGCGATCTACGACGCCTGTGCGGTCGGTGCGGCCCGGTTGGCCCTGCTCACCGGTCCCACGGGCATCGGCAAGTCGGCGCTGCTGCGCGCGCTGGAGGCCCAGATCGTCGCGCGCGGCGGGCAGCTGGCGCCCGGGGCCTGCCGCCGCCTCGACCAGGCGGCGCCCTACGCCGCGCTCGCGCAGGGCGTGCAGGCGCTGGTGCGTCAGGCCCTCGCCGAGTCCGGGCAGCCGCTGCACGCCTGGCGCGAGCGCCTCCTGGCGGCGCTCACCGGCGAGGCGCGGCTGCTCTTCGACGTGCTGCCGGAGCTGGCGCTGGCGCTCGGCCCGCAGCCGCCTGTGCCAGCGCTGCCGCCGGTCGAGCGGGCCAATCGCTTTCGCCGGGTGTTTTGCCAGCTGCTGCGTTGCCTCGCCCGCCCGCAGCATCCGCTCGTGGTCGTGCTCGAGGACCTGCAATGGTGCGACCCGGCGACCCTGCAATTGCTCGACGAGATCCTCGGCGCCGGCGACACCCAGCATCTGCTCGTGGTGGCCAGCCTCCGCGGCGATGAGCCCGAGCCCGGCAGCCCGCTCGCGGCGACGATCGCCGCCCTCGCGGCCCGGGGCCTCGCGCCGCTGCGGGAGGCCGTGCGGCCGCTGCGCCGCGACGAGGTCGCGGCCTGGCTGGCCGAGGCGCTGCACCCGTGTCCGCAGGACCTCGGCGCGCTGATCGACCTGGCGCACGCCAGCAGCGCGGGCAACCCATTCTTGCTGCGCCTGCTGGCCGAGTCCCTGTACGAGCAACGAGCGCTGCGCTTCAACGGTGAGCTCGGGGTGTGGGAGTGGCGGCCGCAGCAGGCCGCCCAGGCGCGGCTGCCCGACGACCTCGGCGCGCTGGTCACGGACCGCCTGCGCGAGCTGCCGCCAGCGACGCGCGCGGCGGTCAGCACGGCGGCGTGTGTCGGCCTGCGCTGCGAGCTGCGGCTGCTGGCGTCGCTGCTCGAGGAGAGTCCGGGGGAGGTCGTGGCGGTGCTGCGCGAGGCGGAG
>JAMHWF010000068.1:0-2444 GCA_035911095.1 Ideonella sp.
CAACGAGGCCTTTGCGTCGGTGGTGATGGCCTGGCTGAAGGAAACCGGCTACCCGCACGAGCGCACCAACGTCAACGGGGGCGCCATCGCCCTGGGCCACCCGCTGGGGGCCAGCGGCGCCAAGCTGATGACCACACTGCTGCACGAACTGGAGCGCAGCGGCGGACGCTATGGCCTGCAGACCATGTGCGAGGGCGGCGGCCAGGCCAACGTGACCATCATCGAGAGGCTGTGAGGTGCCCACCGACCCACGCGGCTTCATCGGCGCCACCGCGGCCGCTGTCATGACCGCGGCAGGCAGCACCGTGCGCGCGGCGAGCCTGCCGCTGCCCGAGTACGAACGGCTGGACGCCACCGCGCTGGCCGACGAGCTGCGCCGGGGGCGCATCACGGCGCTGGAGGCGCTGGACGCTGCGATCGCGCGCACCGAGGCGCGCAGCGCGCTCAATGCGGTCGCGGCACGCCATTTCGACGCGGCGCGCGAGACCGCGAAGCAACTGTCGGCACTCGGCCGTGCCGAACGCGAGCGGCGGGCCTCGGCAGCCCCGCTGCTCGGCGTGCCGTTCGCGCTGAAGGACCTCGGCGTGGCGCTGCAGGGTACCGTCACGACGAATGGCTGCGCGTTCTTCCGCGATGCCGTCGCCGATCACGATTCGACGCTCGTGCAGCGCCACCGCGCTGCGGGGCTGAACGTCTTCGCCAAGACCACGACGCCGGAGTTCGGCCAGACCGCGACCACGGAGTCGCGGCTGTTCGGCCTGACGCGCAATCCGTGGCACGCAGAGCACAGCGCCGGTGGTTCGTCGGGCGGCGCGGCCGCGGTCGTGGCCGCAGGGGTCATCCCGGTCGCTCACGCCACCGATGGCGGCGGCTCGATCCGCATCCCGGCGTCGGCCTGCGGCCTGTTTGGGCTGAAGACCAGCCGCGGACGGGTGCCCGCCGGCCCGACCATGATCGAGGCCTCGCTCGGCCTGTCGGTGCACCATGTGCTCAGCCGTTCAGTGCGCGACAGCGCCTTGCTGCTCGAGCTGACGCAGGGGCCCGAGCCCGGAAGCCGGATCGGCGCGCCGGTGGGCCCGGTGCTCGCCGCCCTGACCCGACCGCCCGGCCCGCTGCGCATCGCGCTGCTCGAAGACAACCTGTTCGGCGTGCCGGTCCACCCCGACTGCCTCGACGCGGTGCGCCGCGCCGCCAGGCTCTGCGAGTCGCTCGGCCACCACGTGCAGCCGGCGCCGCGGCCGCTGCTATGCGCCGAACAGGTGGGCCCGATGTACGCCGGCATGGGCGTGGCCACCGCCACCGGCATGCTGCTGGCCGTGACGGCGCGCGAGAAGGCGCTCGGCCGCCCGGCGCGCGAGGACGAGTTCGAGCCCATCAACTGGCGTGCCTTGCAGATGGCGCGCGGCTACAGCGCCGAGCAGGCCCTGGCCGCGCGAGCGGCCTTCGATCAGGCCGCTCGCGCCTTCGACATCTTCTTCGCCGAGCACGACATGCTGCTGTCGCCGACGATGGCGGCGCCGCCGCCACGCCTGGGCGCGCTGTCGCTCGACCAGCCCTACGACGACTATGTGAAAGCGGCCGTGACGGCCTCGGCCTTCACTTCGATGTTCAACATCAGCGGCCATCCGGCGATGTCGGTGCCGCTGCACTGGAACGCCGCCGGCCTGCCGATCGGCGTGCAGTTCGCCGCGGCCTTCGGCGCCGAGGCCCGCCTGCTCGCGCTGGCCGCGCAGCTCGAGCGTGCCGCGCCCTGGCACGACCGCCGCCCCACCCCTTGACCCTCACCGACAAGCGAACGACGAAGCCATGACTGGAATCTGCAAGGGCCGCACCGTCATCATCACCGGCGCCGGCGGCGGCCTGGGGCGCGCTTATGCGCTGGCCTTCGCGGCCGAGGGCGCCAACGTGGTGGTCAACGACATCCGGCTCGATGCCGCGCAGGCGGTGGTCGATGAGGTGCGCGGCGCAGGCGGCCGCGCCTTGGCCGACAGCGGCGACATCACCACGCTGGCCGGTGCACAGGCCATCGTCGACGCGGCGGTGGCCGCCTTCGGCGAGGTGCATGTGCTGGTCAACAACGCCGGCGTGCTGCGCGACCGCATGTTCCTCTCGCTGACCGAAGACGACTGGGACACCGTGATGCGCGTGCACCTGAAGGGGCACTTCTGCCTGGCCAACGTGCTGGGCAGGCGCTGGCGCGACGCGAAGAAGGCCGGCACGCCGGTGGACCACCCGCGCATCATCAACACCAGTTCTGGCGCCGGGTTGCAGGGCTCGATAGGCCAGAGCAACTACGCCGCGGCCAAGGCCGGCATCGCCGGGCTGACGCTGGTGCAGGCGGCCGAGCTGGCGCGTTATGGCATCACCGTCAATTGCCTGGCACCGGCGGCGCGCACCTCGATGACCGAAGGTGCGATGCCCGAACTGGTGAAGAAGCCCGAAGC
>JAMHWF010000069.1:0-1547 GCA_035911095.1 Ideonella sp.
TTCTGGACGTCGAGGTAGGCCGTCACGCTGGCGCGGCGCAAGATCCAGCGCTTGTCGACGCGCAGGTCGAGCTGGTGAAACGGCGGGAAGCGGGCGCTGTTGTAGGGCCCCTGGATCTGCAAGAAGCTGCCCTCGTACTGCAGCGCGCCCAGGATCGGCGTGTAGGGCGTGCCCGAGACCAGGCGGAAGCGGCCGCCGATCTGCCAGTTGCGCGGCAGCTTGTAGCTGGCGATCAGCGCCAGGTTGTGGCGCTGGTCGAAGTCCGCGGTGAAGCGCTTGGCCACGAGGTCGGCGCGCGCCTCGGTGAACAGCTGGCTGCGCATCAGCGTGTAGGCGACCCAGCCGTACAGGCGCCGCGTCAACGGCCTGCGCAGCAGCAGCTCCAGGCCGTAGTTGCGGGTGCGCGTGCCCGGCAGCACCTGGCCGAGCACCTGCGGCGGCGTGCCGTCGTTTTGCTCGCGCCAAAAGCCGGTCAGCTCGGCCGAGTAACCGGCGAGGAAGTCGTGCTGCACGGTGGCGCTGGCCTGCAGCGCCCGCGTGACCCGCAGGGTGTCCTCGAGCGGCTCGAAGGTCACCAGCGGCTCGAAGTTGGAGAAGAAGCCCGGGAGGATCAGGTTGTCGGTGCCGAGCCGGGCGCCGCCCGGGACCAGGCGCCCGTCGCCGGCGTAGCGGCGCACCGAGGGCCGCGAGTACGCGCCGATCGCAAAGCGCAGGTTCCAGCGCTCGCCGACCTCGACGCGCGCGTTGAGCCGCGGGTCGACCGAGAAGGCCGTCGCCTTGCCGACCACGAAGCCCGAGGCCCGCACACCCGGCGTCAGCAGCAGCGCGCCGAGGCGCAGGTGGGCCGTCGCGTAGGCGCCCAGCCACGTCTCTGTGCCCTTCGCCGCCTGCGTCATCGTCTCGCCCGGCACCCCGGTGTCGGCCGGGAGCAGCGTCTTGGCCGAGAAGGCGTCGACCTGGAGGTCGGTGCCGAACACCAGCATGAAGCGCTGCGACAGCTCGCGCGCCGCCTCGCCGCGCAGCGAGGTGACGAAGTCGCGGCGGTGCTGCTCTGACTCCTGCGGCGGCACGTTGCGCTCGCCGATCTCGTAGCGAAAGGCCGGGCTCACCATCACCCGCCACGGGCCGCTGCGCTTGCGGTACACGACGTCCACGCGGTGCCAGTCGCTGCGGAAGTCGAACGCCGGCTCGCCGTCGCGGCGCAGGCGGATGCGGTCGCCCGAGCCGATGAAGCGCGCGGTGATCGACGCCCGGCCCGGCAGCGGGTGGTCGAACATCGCCTGATAGTCGTAGTAGCGCGGCAGCAGGAAGTCCTGCTCGCCGAGCAGCTTCTGGGCCGCCAGCAGGACGCCGTCGACGTAGCCCCGCTGACCGCCGACGATGAAGCTGCCCCCGCGTTTGCCCAGGGCCCCCTCCAGCATCGCCCCGGTGGCCGTCAGATCGACCTTGGCGAACCCGTGCAGGCCGTCTCGTCGCCCGCGCCGCGGCTCGATCATCACCACGCCGCCGGTCGCGTTGCCGTAGCGGCTGTCGAAGTTGCCGGGCAC
>JAMHWF010000070.1:0-79198 GCA_035911095.1 Ideonella sp.
TTCCACCGCAGCCCGCGCAGCCACCAGCAATTCGCCCACCAGCACGTCGCGGCCGGCATCGGCCTCGGGGGTGCGGCGCTTGCTCACTTCCGTCAAGCGGTGGTGCAAGGCATCGATGAGCAACTGCCGGCGCTTGGGGTTGTCCAGCAGGTCGTCTTCCAGGTACGGGTTGCGCTGCACCACCCAGATGTCACCCAGCACCTCATACAGCATGCGGGCACTTCGGCCTGTGCGGCGCTCTTCGCGCAGTTGCTGCAAGATTTCCCAGGCGCGCGGGCCCAGCAGGCGAAGCACGATCTCGCGGTCTGAGAAAGAGGTGTAGTTGTAGGGAATCTCGCGCAGCCGCGGCGCGCCCGCATCGGCTTGCAGGGCGGTTTCGGACAGGGCCGGCGTGAGAAGGAGCGGTGCGTTCATAAGGGTAAGCCAGGATGCTAACCGAGGGCATCAAGACCCTCTGCCGGGCACCGCATAGGCGCGGCGGGTAATTCCCGTTGCCCCAAGGGCACCATTCATGACAGAACCCTGGGTGTTGCGCGAGCTGTCACACAAGCTGTCATGCAAGCAGCCCAGACTCGCGCCTTTGCCGATTGCTTCACTTCACTGCCAGGAGATCCCATGTCCTTCCGTACCTTCCGCCCCTTGCTTGCACCGGTGGCCGCTGCCCTGCTGGCACTGCCGGCCCAGGCCCAGACAGAGATCCAATGGTGGCACTCCATGGGCGGCGCCCTGGGGCAGTGGGTGGGCGACCTGGCCAAGGAGTTCAACGACAGCCAGAAGGACTACAAGGTGGTGCCCACGTTCAAAGGCAGCTACCCGGAAAGCATGACGGCGGCCATCGCCGCCTTCCGTGCCGGCAATGCGCCGGACATCCTTCAGGTGTTTGAAGTGGGCACCGCCACGATGATGGCCAGCAAGGGCGCCATCAAGCCTGTGGGCGAAGTGATGAAGGAGTCGGGCCTCAAGTTCGACCCGACCGAGTACGTCAGCGCCGTGGCCGGCTACTACACGGCCCCCAACGGCCAGATGCTGAGCATGCCGTTCAACAGCTCGACGACGATCTTCTACTACAACAAGGACGCCTTCAAGGCAGCCGGCATCGACACCGAAAAGGCCCCGTCCACCTGGCCCGAGGTAGCGCTGGCCGCCGCCAAGCTCAAGGCCAGCGGCCACAAGTGCCCATTCACCACCAGCTGGCAGAGCTGGACCCAGCTCGAGAGCTTCTCGGCCTGGCACAACGTCGAGTTCGCGACCAAGCGCAACGGCTTCGGCGGCCTCGACGCGCGGCTGGCGATCGGCACCCCGCTGCACGTGCGCCACATCGAGAACCTCGCCAACATGGCCAAGCAGGGGCTGTTCGTCTACAAGGGCCGCGGCAACGCGGCCGACGCCGTCTTCGTCTCCGGCGAATGCGCGATGGCGACCGCCACCTCGGCGCTGTACGGCAACATCAAGCGCAATGCCAAGTTCGCCGCCGGCATCTCGACCCTGCCCTACTACCCGGACGTGCCGGGCGCGCCGCAGAACACGGTGATCGGCGGCGCGAGCCTGTGGGTGATGTCGGGCAAGACCCCGGCCGAGTACAAGGGCATCGGCCAGTTCTTCGCCTACCTGTCCAAGCCCGAAGTCGCCGCCGCGAGCCACCAGCGCACCGGCTATCTGCCGGTGACGATCGCCTCCTTCGAGCTGACCGACAAGGGCGGCTTCTACAAGGAGAACCCGGGCACCGACGTCTCGGTGACGCAGATGATCCGCAAGACCACCGACAAGTCACGCGGCGTGCGGCTGGGCAACTTCGTGCAGATCCGCACCATCATCGACGAGGAGATGGAGCAGGTCTGGTCCGGCAAGAAGACCGCCAAGGAAGGCCTGGACGCCGCGATCAAGCGCGGCAACGAGCAGCTCGAGCGCTTCGAAAGGGCCAACCGCAGCTGAGCGGCACGGGCTTCGCGGCGCCGCCCCTCCCCCTCGCCGCGCCGGAGCCCGCTTCCTTGGCCGCCGAAAAACGCGTCCGCTTCGCCCACCGCTGGCTCCCGTGGGCGCTGATCGCGCCGCAGTTGGCGGTCGTGGGGGTGTTCTTCTTCTGGCCGGCGGGCCAGGCGCTGGTCCAGAGCGTGCTGGCCGAAGACGCCTTTGGCACCTCGACCGAGTTCGTCGGGCTCGACAACTTCCGCCGCCTGATCGCCGACGAGAGCTACCTCGAATCGTTCCGCACGACGGCGGTCTTCTCGCTGCTCGTCGCCGGCTTCGGCCTGTCGATCGCCCTGCTGCTGGCCGTCATGGCCGACCGCGTGCTGCGCGGCGCAGGCGTCTACAAGACGCTGTTGATCTGGCCGTATGCGGTCGCGCCGGCGGTGGCGGGGGTGCTGTGGCTGTTCATGTTCGCCTCGCCGATGGGCGTCGTCGCCTTCGGCCTGCGCGCCCTCGGCTACGACTGGAACCACCTGCTCGACGCCGGCGACGCGATGGCGCTGATCGTCGTCGCCGCGGTCTGGAAGCAGATCTCGTACAACTTCCTGTTCTTCCTGGCCGGCCTGCAGTCGATCCCGAAGTCGCTGATCGAGGCGGCCGCGATTGACGGCGCCGGCCCCTGGCGGCGCTTCTGGACGATCATCTTCCCGCTGCTGTCGCCCACGACCTTCTTCCTGCTCGTGATCAACATCGTCTACGCCTTCTTCGACACCTTCGCGATCGTCGACGCGGCGACCCAGGGCGGGCCGGGCAAGGAGACGGCGATCCTGGTCTACAAGGTCTACTACGACGGCTTCAAGGCGCTCGACCTCGGCGGCTCGGCCGCGCAGTCGGTGGTGCTGATGGCAATCGTCATCGCCCTCACCGTCGTGCAGTTCCGCTTCGTCGAGCGGCGCGTCAACTACTGAACGCACAGGGCTGCCACCGATGGTCGAACGCCGCCCCGCGCTGACGCTGCTGTCGCATCTGGTGCTGGTGCTGGGCGTCGTGATCGTCGCCTTCCCGGTCTACCTGACCTTCGTCGCCTCGACGCACACGGCCGAGCACCTGGCGCAGAGCGTGCCGATGCCGCTGCTACCCGGTGGCCACGGGGTCGAGACCTACCGCCTGGCGCTCCTCGGCGGGCAGAAGAGCGCCGGCAGCTCGATCCCGGCGGCCCTGCCGATGCTGTGGGTGAGCCTGGTGAGCGCGCTGGTGATCGCCGTCGGCAAGATCGCGATCTCACTTCTTTCGGCCTTCGCGATCGTCTACTTCCGCTTTCCGCTGCGCAACCTGTGCTTCTGGCTGATCTTCGTCACGCTGATGCTGCCGGTCGAGGTGCGCATCTTCCCGACCTACAAGGTCGTCTCCGACCTCGGCATGCTCAACACCTACGCCGGTCTCACGGTGCCGCTGATCGCCTCGGCGACCGCCACCTTCCTCTTCCGCCAGTTCTTCCTCACCGTGCCCGACGAGCTGGTCGAGGCCGCGCGCATCGACGGCGCCGGCCCGATGCGCTTCTTCAAGGACGTGCTGCTGCCGCTGTCGCGCACCTCGATCGCGGCGCTCTTCGTCATCCAGTTCATCTACGGCTGGAACCAGTACCTCTGGCCGCTGCTGGTCACCACCGACGAGTCGATGTACCCGGTGGTCATGGGCATCAAGCGCCTGATCACCGGCGAGGCCTACATCGAGTGGAACGTGGTGATGGCCACCGCGATGCTGGCGATGCTGCCGCCGGCGGTCGTCGTCGTGCTGATGCAGAAATGGTTCGTCAAGGGCCTGGTGGACACGGAGAAATAGCCGCATGGCCGCCATCGGCATCCGCCGCGTCGTGAAGCGCTACGGCAGCGGGCCCAAGGCCGTCGAGGTGATCCACGGCGTCGACGCCGAGATCGCCGACGGCGAATTCATCGTCATCGTCGGGCCCTCGGGCTGCGGCAAGAGCACGCTGCTGCGCATGGTCGCGGGGCTGGAGGAGATCAGCGACGGCGAGATCTCGATCGGCGGCCGCGTCGTCAACGACATCGAGCCGGCCGAGCGCGACATCGCGATGGTCTTCCAGAACTACGCGCTCTATCCACACATGAGCGTGTTCGACAACATGGCCTACGGGCTGCGCATCGCCAAGCTGCCGCCAGCCGAGATCCGTGCCCGGGTCGACAAGGCGGCGGCGATCCTCGAGCTCGGCGCGCTGCTCGAGCGCAAGCCGCGCGAGCTCTCGGGCGGCCAGCGCCAGCGGGTCGCGATGGGCCGCGCGATCGTGCGCCAGCCGCAGGTCTTCCTGTTCGACGAGCCGCTGTCCAACCTCGACGCCAAGCTGCGCGCGCAGACCCGGCTCGAGATCCAGAAGCTGCATGCCGAGCTCGGCGTGACCTCGCTCTTCGTCACCCACGACCAGGTCGAGGCGATGACGCTCGCCCAGCGCATGCTGGTGATGAACGCCGGGCGCATCGAGCAGATCGGCACGCCCGAGGAGGTCTACGCGCTACCGGCCAGCACCTTCGTCGCCGGCTTCATCGGAGCGCCGCCGATGAACCTGCTCGAAGGCCAGGCCGACGGCGACCACTTCATCGTCGACGGCCAATCGCTGCCGCTGCCGGCGGCACCGCCACGCACCGGGGAGGTGGTCCTCGGCCTGCGGCCGGAGCACGCCGTCTGGCTGCGCGGCGGCGAGGCCGGCAACGGCGTCGCCTGGCCGCTCGAGGTCGAGGTCGTCGAGACACTCGGCGCAGAGCGGCTGGTGTACTGCCGCCTCGGCTCGCGACTCGTGGTGCTGCGCATCGACGCCAGCCTGCCGGCCCCCCCGCGCGGCGAGCGCCTTGCGCTCGGGGTGCCCGCCGGGCGCTTGCACTGGTTCGACGCGAAGACGAGGATGCGGCTCGCATGACCCCCGCCGCGCCCGATTGGCCGCTGCCGTACTGGATCGCCCACCGAGGCGCCGGCAAGCTGGCGCCGGAGAACACGCTGGCCGCCTTCCGCGAGGGGGCACAGCACGGCTACCGCGCCTTCGAGTGCGACGCGAAGCTGAGCGCGGACGGCGTCCCCTTCCTGCTGCACGACGACACGTTGCAGCGCACGACCCCCGCACGCGGCCTGGCCGGCGCGCGCGCGTGGGCCGAACTGTCGCGCCTCGACGCCGGCCGCTGGCTCGACGCGCGCTGGGCCGGCGAGCCGATCCCCTCGCTCGAGGCCGTCGTCGACTGGGCGCGCGCGCAGGGCCATGCGCTGAACGTCGAGCTCAAGCCGATGCCAGGAGAGGAGTTCGCGACCGGCGAGGCGATCGGCCGCGCCTGCCTGCAGTGGTGGCCGGCCCCGCGCCGCCTGTTGTTCAGCTCGTTCAAGCCCGAGGCGCTGCGCGGCGCCCGAGCGGGCGCCCCCGAAATCCCGCGCGCGCTGCTGCTCGACACGCTGTGGCAGGGTTGGGAGGCGGCCGCGCGCACGCTCGGCTGCATCGCGATCGTCTGCCACCACCCGCTGCTCGACGGCGCACTACGCCAGCGCCTGCGCGACGCCGGCTGGCGGGCGCTGTGCTACACGGTGAACGACCCGGCCGAGGTGCGGCGGCTCGGCGCGCTCGGCGTCGACGGGCTGATCACCGACGCCGTCGACCGCTTCGCGCCGGACGGCGCGGGGCCGGCCTGAGCGGCGGCCCCGCGCACCGCGCCGCCCCGTCGGCGCCGGATCAGGCCGGGCCGGGCGACTCGCGGGTCGCGCCGGCGGCGGGCAGCACCCCGCCAGCGCCCGGGGCGTCTCCCTGCGCCGCGCCGGCGCCCATCGTCGCCGGCAGCTCGCGCACGCCGCGGATCACCGGGTGGCGCCAGGCCAGCCAGGCCAGCAACAGGCCGGTGCCGCCCGCGAAGGCGAGCGCCGAGCGCAGCCCGTAGTGCTCGCCGAGCCAGCCGCCAAGCAACGCGCCCGGCCCGGCCGGCAGCAGGATCAGCCAGCGCATCGTGCTCGTCATGCGGCCGAGCAGCGGCTGCGGCGTCACCGCCTGGCGCAGGGCCAGGAAGTTGATGAACACCAGCACCGCGCCGAAACCGAAGACGCCGAGCATCGCGACGAACCCGGCCACGCCCCAGGCGCCGGCCGGCGTCAGCGACAGCAAGAGCCAGCCGCCGGCGCAGAGGCCGACCCCCAGTACCAGGCAGGGCCCGGGCCCGATACGCGCCGACAGGCGGTCGCCGCGCAGGCTCGCGAGCACGGTGCCGGCGCCCAAACCCACGTAGCACAGGCCCACCTGCGACTCCGACAGCCCGAGCACGCGGGTGGCGAGCAGGATCTGCACGACCAGCGCGGCCTGATGACACATCTGCCAGCCGCCGACCAGCGCGGCCAGCGCGAGCAGCAGCCGCTGGCTGCGCACGAAGTGCACCCCCGCCTGGAGTTCGCGCCAGAACGGCGCCGGCGCTGAGCGTTCGCCCTGCTCGTGCACGTGGACGCCGCGCAGGATCAGCGCCGAGGCGAGCAGCGCGAGCGCGTCGACCAGCAACGCCAGCGGCGCGCCGACCAGGCGGATCAGCAGCCCGGCCAGGCCGGGTCCGGCAACCTCGGCCCCGGAGGACGCGAGCGCGTTCTTCGCGTGCGCCTCGACCAGCCGCTCGCGCGGCACCACCTGGGTCAGGACCACCTGTGCCGCACTGCCGGCCACCGTGTAGACGGTGCCGACGACGAAGCCGACGACATACAGCCCCCCCATCGTCAGCCAGCCGAGCGTCCAGGCCAGCGGCACGGCGGCCACGACCAGTGCCAGCGTGAGCTCGCCGGCGACCACGACCGGCAGCTTGCGCACGCGGTCGAGCCACACGCCGGCCGGCAGCGAGAAGAGCACGAAGGGGAGGATCTCGGCGAAGGTAAGCCAGCCCATCTGCGAGGGCGTCGCATGCAGCAACACCGCTGCCGTCAGCGGCAGCGCGAGCAGCGTCACCTGGCCGCCGAGCGAGCTGATCAGCACCGAGGCCCAGAGGCGGCGGAAGGTTGCCTGGCGCAGCAGGTCGCCGGGCGGCAGCAGGCGCTGCGAGGCCTGGCGCCACCAGGCTCTTCTGGCTTGGAGCCGACGAGTCATGGCTCCCTCCTTGTCTTGCTCTCGAAGGCCGCCGTGTCGGCAGCCGGATGGGTCGGTGGACCCGGGGCAGCGGACGGCTGACATGCACCGAACCTTCCGCTGATCTCTCAGCGGACCTCGGTCAGAGGCAGGACTGAGAGGGGACTACGCGCCGCGCGGTGCAGCCGGCAGACTTGCGCGCCGGTTCGCCGCTCGCGGCTTGCGTGCGCCGCGTCGATCGAGCCCGGCGCCCGCGTCGACACCGCCGCCGCACACGACGACGCGGCCGATGCCGGCATTCGCGTGAACGTGGGAGGGGGTGGACATGGCGGACTCCAGGGCTGCGCAGGGAGGCGCGGATGCTACCCGCGTCCCCCTGCCGGCGGCAAGGACAAAGCTAGGGATGCGACGCCTCGCGGCGCGCTCAGGAACGGTAGTCGGCGTTGATGCTGACGTAGTCGTGCGAAAGGTCGCAGGTCCAGACCGTCGCCTCGGCAGCGCCGCGCGCGAGGTCGACGCGCACCCCGATCTCGCTTTGCTTCATCACGCGCTGGCCGTCTTCCTCGCGATAGTCGCCATGGCGGCCGCCGCGCGTCACGACATGCACGTCGTCGAGGAAGAGCTCGATCGCGCCCTGGTCGAGGTCGTCGATGCCGGCGTAGCCGACCGCCGCCAGGATGCGGCCGAGGTTCGGGTCGCTGGCGAAGAAGGCGGTCTTGACGAGCGGCGAGTGGGCGATCGCGTAGGCGGCGCGGCGGCACTCGTCCTCGTCGCGGCCACCGTGCACGCGGATGGTGATGAACTTGGTCGCGCCCTCGCCGTCGCGCACGATCGCCTGGGCGAGCTGCTCGGCGACGGCGATGACCGCGGCCTTCAACGCCGCCCCGTCGCCGCCGTCGAACGAGGTGAGCGGCTCGTGGCCGGCGCGCCCGGTGGCGATCAGCAGGAAGGAGTCGTTGGTCGAGGTGTCGCCATCGATCGTGATGCGGTTGAACGAGCGGTCGGCCGCCTCGCGCACCAGCGCCTGCAGCGCGGCCGGCGCGATCGCCGCGTCGGTGGCGACGAAGCCGAGCATCGTCGCCATGTTCGGCCGGATCATCCCGGCGCCCTTCGAGATGCCGGTGACCGTGACCGTGCGGCCGCCGACCTCGAGCCGGCGCGAGCAGGCCTTCGGCAGGGTGTCGGTCGTCATGATCGCGGCGGCGGCCTCGGCCCAGTGGTCGACCGCGAGGTCGGCCGCTGCGGCCGGCAGGCCGGCTTCGATGCGCTCGACCGGCAGCGTTTCCATGATCACGCCGGTCGAGAACGGCAGCACCTGGCCCGCCCGCAAGCCGAGCTGGCCTGCCACCGCCTCGCAGCTGCGGCGCGCGCGCGCCAGGCCGTCGGCGCCGGTGCCGGCGTTGGCATTGCCCGTGTTGATGACCAGCGCGCGGATCGGCTCGCCCGCGGCGAGATGCTCCCGGCAGACCTGCACCGGCGCGGCGCAGAAGCGGTTGCGCGTGAACACGCCCGCCACCTGCGTGCCCTCGTCGAGCGCCACCAGGGTCAGGTCGCGCCGATTCGCCTTGCGCACGCCGGCCATCGCGATGCCCAGTCGCACGCCGGCCACCGGCAGCAGGGTCTTCGGGTCGGGCGCGCTCAGGTTGACGGGCATCGTGGGCCTCGCGAAACGTGTAAACAAACGTGTAAACGGGAGACGGGCGACGGCGCGCCGTTCAGGCGAGCCGGCCGTGGCACTGCTTGTACTTCTTGCCACTGCCGCAGGGGCAGGGCTCGTTGCGACCGACCTTCGGCATCTCGGCGACTGCCACGCCGGCGGGGCCTGCCTCCTCGACGACGCTGCCGTCCTCGGTCGGGTGCGTGTAGGTGACGTTGACGAAGGAGTCGACGCGCTCCTCGATCGCCTCGGCGGCGCGCACGGCTTCCTCCTGGGTCTGGATGCGCACGTTCATCATGACCCGCGTCACGTCCATCTTGATGACGTCGAGCAGCTTGGCAAAAAGCTCGAAGGCCTCGCGCTTGTACTCCTGCTTCGGGTTCTTCTGGGCGTAGCCGCGCAGGTGGATCCCCTGGCGCAGGTAATCGAGCGCGGCCAGGTGCTCTCGCCAGTGGGTGTCGACCGACTGCAGCAGCACCATGCGCATGAAAGGCGTGAACTGATCGATGCCGACGCGCTCGACCTTGGCGTCGAAATGTGCCGACGCGGCAGCGACGACGCGCTCGACGATCTCCTCGTCGGTGATCGCCTCGGCCTTCTCGACGTCCTGCTTCAGCGGCAGTTCGAGCTGCCACTCCTCGCGCAGCGTCTTTTCGAGGCCGTCGAGGTCCCATTGCTCCTCGACGCTCTCGGGCGGCACGTGGGCGCGCACCACGTCGGTCATCGCGCTCTCGCGCAGGTTGCCGATCTGCTCGACCAGGCTCGTGGCCTCGAGGATCTCGTTGCGCTGCTGGTAGATCACCTTGCGCTGGTCGTTCGAGACATCGTCGTACTCGAGCAACTGCTTGCGCACGTCGAAGTTGCGCGCCTCGACCTTGCGCTGCGCGCTCTCGATGCTGCGCGTGACGATGCCGGCCTCGATCGCCTCGCCCTCCGGCATCTTCAGGCGGTCCATGATCGCGCGCACGCGGTCGCCGGCGAAGATGCGCATCAGCGGATCGTCGAGCGAGAGGTAGAAGCGCGAGCTGCCCGGGTCCCCCTGGCGGCCGGAACGGCCGCGCAGCTGGTTGTCGATGCGCCGCGACTCGTGGCGCTCGGTGGCGATGATGCGCAGGCCGCCTTCAGCCTTCACCTGGTCGTGCAGGCCCTGCCATTCGCCGTGCAGTTGCTCGACGCGGCGCGCCTTCTCCTCGGGCGGCAGCGTCTCGTCCGCCTCGACGAACTGCTCCTGCTTCTCGACGTTGCCGCCGAGCACGATGTCGGTGCCGCGGCCGGCCATGTTGGTCGCGATCGTGACCATCTTCGGCCGTCCGGCCTGGGCGATGATCTCGGCCTCCTTCGCGTGCTGCTTCGCGTTCAGCACCTGGTGCGGCAGCTTGGCCTTGGCGAGCAGGCCCGAGATCAGCTCGGAGTTCTCGATCGAGGTCGTGCCGACCAGCACCGGCTGCCCCCGCTCGTAGCAGTCGCGGATGTCCTCGGTCACCGCGTCGTACTTCTCTTTCGCGGTCTTGTAGACGAGGTCGAGCTCGTCCTTGCGCACGGTCGGCTTGTTCGGCGGGATCACGACCGTCTCGAGGCCGTAGATCTCCTGGAATTCATAGGCCTCGGTGTCGGCCGTGCCCGTCATGCCGGAGAGCTTGCCGTACATGCGGAAGTAGTTCTGGAAGGTGATCGAGGCGAGCGTCTGGTTCTCGCTCTGGATCGCGACGCCTTCCTTCGCCTCCACCGCCTGGTGCAGGCCGTCGCTCCAGCGCCGGCCGGTCATCAGGCGGCCTGTGAACTCGTCGACGATCACGACCTCGCCGTCCTGCACCACGTAGTGCTGGTCGCGGTGGTACAGGTGGCGTGCGCGCAGCGCCGCGTAGACGTGGTGCATCAGCGTGATGTTGGCCGCGTCGTACAGGCTCGCGCCCGGCTCGAGCAGGCCGGCCTGCGCCAGCAGCGCCTCGGCGTGTTCGTGGCCATCCTCGGTCAGGAAGACCTGGTGCGTCTTCTCGTCGACGGTGAAGTCGCCCGGCTCGATCACGCCCTCGCCGGTGCGCGGGTCGGCCTCGCCGATCTGGCGTTTGAGCTGCGGCGCGACCGCGTTGACGCGCACGTAGAGCTCGGTGTGGTCCTCGGCCTGCCCGCTGATGATCAGCGGCGTGCGCGCCTCGTCGATCAGGATCGAGTCGACCTCGTCGACGATCGCGTAGTGCAGGCCGCGCTGCACCCGGTCGCCGAGCTCCTGCACCATGTTGTCGCGCAGGTAGTCGAAGCCGAACTCGTTGTTCGTGCCATAGGTGACGTCGGAGCCGTAGGCGCCCTGCTTCTCGGTGCGGCTCATCTGCGCCAGGTTCACGCCGACGGTCAGGCCGAGAAAGCTGTAGAGCCGGCCCATCCACTCGGCGTCGCGCCGCGCGAGGTAGTCGTTGACCGTCACCACATGCACGCCCTTGCCGGCGAGCGAGTTCAGGTAGACCGGCAGCGTGGCCATCAGCGTCTTGCCTTCGCCGGTGCGCATCTCGGCGATCTTGCCGTCGTGCAGCGCCATCCCGCCCAGGAGCTGGACGTCGAAGTGACGCATCTTCAGCACGCGCTTGCTGCCTTCGCGCACGACGGCGAAGGCCTCGGGCAGCAGGCTTTCGAGCTTGGCGCCGTCCTTCACGCGCTGGCGGAAGGCTTCGGTCTGCGCGCGCAGGCCTTCGTCGTCGAGCGATTCGTACTTCGGCTCGAGTGCGTTGATCTGCTGCACCAGGCGCCGGTATTGCTTGAGCAGCCGGTCGTTGCGGCTGCCGAATATCTGGGTGAGGATCTTGGGCAACATGCGGAGGGTCGGTAGTGGGCGCGAACCCGGCGCCGCGGGGCGGTGCGCCGTGGGGCCGGGACCGGTTCGGCGGTGACATCCGGGCCCGCTGCGTTGCGCGCCTGTGCCAGGCGATGCGCAAAGACCGGCGCGAGCCTCGCCGGCCCGAAAAAAGCCCCGCAGTTTACCGCCCTGCCCCGATGCCGGCACCCGGACGGGATTGGCACCTCGCAGGGGCACCGTTGCCGTGCGATGGTTTGCCGGCGAAAAGTCGCGCCCGAGGGCATCGCTACACTGGCAACCCCATGGCTTCCAGGCCTTCGTCGACGCCGCCCGCCGCGGGCGCAGCCCGCAGTGCCGCGACGCTGCCTGTGCACGAGGCGCTGGGCCGCAGCGAGCCGCTGGCGGCGCTGTCTGCCAGGCTGCGCGAGTCGGCCGCCCGCTTCGCGACCATCCGTCCCTGCCTGCCGCCCCCGCTGGCGCCCGCCGTGGCGCCGGGCCCGGTCGACGCCGAGGGCTGGTCGCTGCTCGTGTCGAGCCCGGCGGTGTCGGCCAAGCTGCGCCAGCTCACACCGCTGCTCGAGGCCGCGCTGCGCGAGGCCGGCTGGCCCGCGACGACGATCCGCATCAAGGTGCAGCAGCAGCCACGCTGAAAGGTGTTAGCGCTGCGCGCGAGGGGTCGGCTGACAAGGAGCCGACCAGGCGCCACGGCGGCGCCTCGCGCCCGTGCCGACCTCACGCGCCGCGGTCGGCCCGGCGCAGCGATTCGTGCAGGGCCCGCACGAGCGCCACCTGCGGATGCCGTACCCGCTCGACAAGGCCGATCTCGCGCCGCGGCCCGCCCGGGCCCAGCGCCAGCGCACGGGCGCCGGGCGGCAGCGGGAAGTGCGGGCGACCCCGGGGCAGCAGCGCAACGCCGAGCCCCTGCGCCACCAGCGCGACGAGGCCGCCGATGTCGTCCATCTCGACCGCGTCGTCGACCACCAGCCCCTGGGCTTCGAGGAACTGCGCGACGATGCGCCCGCCGAACGACTGGCGGTCATAGCGCAGGAAGGGTTCCTCGGCGAGCAGCCGCGCCCAGTCTCGCCCCTTGACGGCCGCCGGCGCGACGAGCACAAAGGGCTCGTCCCACAGCGGGCGCCAGGCCAGCTCCGGCGGCAGCGCGAAAGGCGGGCGGATCAGCACCGCCGCGTCGAGTTCGCCGCCGTCCACCAGGCCGAGCAGCGCCAGTGAGACGCCGGGCACGACGCGCACCCGCAAGCTCGGGTGCGCACCCCGCAGCGCGACCAGGGCCTGCGGCAGGCCGGCAGCCTGCACGCTCGCGATCGCGCCCAGGCGCAGCATCACGCCGCGCCCGCTCGCGTCGCCCGGCGCGTGCAGCTCCTGCACCAGCGCGATCAGTTGCTCGGCCCGCGCCAGCGTCTCCCGCCCGGCGGCGTTGAGGCGCACGCTGCGGCCGACGCGGTCGAACAGCGCGTAGCCGAGCGCAGCCTCGAGCCGCTGCATCTGGGCGCTGATGGCCGATTGCGTGAGGCCGATGCGCTCGCCCGTGCGGGTGAAGCTGCCGTGCCGAGCCACCGCGACGAAGCTGCGCAGTTCTTTCAGCATTGCTGATCGATTCTTGTGGTCACGCAGACCATTATTTATCGCTTCCGTCGATGGGTGGTGCCGCCTAGACTGCCCTCATCCCCACTGACAGGCCCTGCCCCATGACCGCCGCCGCCACTGACACGACCCCGGCGATGCCGCCCTTCCACCTCGCCTTTCCGGTGCACGACCTGGCTGCGGCGCGGCGCTTCTATGGGGAGTTGCTCGGTTGCCCCGAGGGTCGCAGTTCGCCGGAATGGGTCGACTTCGACTTCTACGGCCACCAGATCGTGGCCCATCTCGCGCCCGACGAATGCAGGCCGGCGGCCCTCAACGCGGTCGACGGACACGGCGTGCCCGTGCGCCACTTCGGCGTCGTGCTGACGATGGCGCAATGGCAGACGATGGCCGAGACGCTGCGAGCGGCGGGGACCCGATTCGTGATCGAGCCCTACATCCGCTTCAAGGGCGAACCCGGCGAACAGGCCACGATGTTCTTCTTCGACCCGTCGGGCAACGCGATGGAGATCAAGGCCTTCGCGAACCTGGACTCGCTGTTCGCCAAGTGACGCCATGGCACCGTCGGGTGCCATGCGCCCTATCCTGAGCGGCTGGTGCCGACTGTCCGACTCGAACGGACGACCTACCGCTTACAAGGCGGTTGCTCTACCAACTGAGCTAAGCCGGCGCGGCATGGAGGCGCCGATTGTAGGTGCGGGCTCTGGCCGGCCCACGGCCCTACTTGACGCGTTTCAGCGTCGGCCGCCCCGAGGCGGGCGGAGCGTCCGGCGGCGGATCGTCGTCCGGTGACAGCCCGGCCGACGGGTCCTGCCCGACCTCGACCGCGTCGATCGCACTCGCCAACCGCAGGCCGCGGGGTTCGGCTGCGGCCCCGCCGGCGGTCGCGGCGCCATCCGGCGTCGTCTCGGCCGCGGAAGCGCCCGCGCGTGCCTCGCTGGGCACCGGGAAGGCCATGCCCTGCCCGTTCTCGCGCGCGTAGATCGCGATCACGTGGCTCACCGGCACCACGATGTCTCGCGCGGTGCCGCCGAAGCGCGCCTTGAACTCAATCACCTCGTTGCCGAGGGTGAGCCCGCTGGTCGCCTCGAAGCCGACGTTGAGCACGATCTCGCCGTTCTTCACGTACTCGACCGGCACGCGCACGCTTTCGTCGACGTAGACCGCGACATAGGGCGTGAAGCCGTTGTCGGTGCACCAGTCGTGCAGCGCGCGGATCAGGTAGGGCCGGGTCGAGGTGCCCTGGCCGTCCGGCGGGGTGGGATTGGACGTGGACATTGAAGCCTCGGCAGCCGTCGCCCGCGCTACTTGCGCATCACCTTCTCGGACGGCGTCAGCGCCTCGATGTAGGCCGGGCGCGAGAAGATGCGCTCAGCGTACTTGAGCAGCGGCGCCGCGTTCTTCGACATGTCGATGCCGTAGTAGTCGAGCCGCCAGAGCAGCGGCGCGATCGCCACGTCGAGCATCGAGAAGTCGTCGCCGAGCATGTACTTGTTCTTCAGGAAGATCGGCGCGAGCTGGGTCAGGCGGTCACGGATCTGCGCGCGCGCCTTCTCGAGCTGCTTGTCGGTCGGCTTCTGCACCCGCGACTCGAGCGTGTCGACATGGGCAAACAGCTCCTTCTCGAAATTGAGCAGGAACAGCCGTACCCGCGCACGCGCCACCGGGTCGCCCGGCATCAGCTGCGGGTGCGGAAAGCGCTCGTCGATGTACTCGTTGATGATGTGCGACTCGTACAGGATCAGGTCGCGCTCGACCAGGATCGGGACCTCGTTGTACGGATTCATCAAGGCGATGTCTTCCGGTTTCGCGAACAGGTCGACATCGCGGATCTCGAAATCCATGCCCTTTTCGAACAGGACGAAACGGCAACGGTGCGAGTAGGGGCAGGTGGTGCCGGAGTAAAGGACCATCATGGCCGCAGATTCCTCTTCAACTTCTCTCGGAACGGGAACGCAGTGTCAGCGGCGCGTGCCGCTGACACTGCGTGGGGGACTCGGGCGCCGCGCCGTGCGCCGGGCTTGCCCTGGACTGACGACTACTTGACGTCCCTCCAGAAGGCCGCGTTCAGGCGCCAGGCGATGACCGTGAAGACGAGCAGAAAGAGCAGCACCCAGACGCCCAGGCGCACACGGGTCTGCTGGATCGGCTCGCCCATCCATTGCATGAAGGCGACGAGATCGGCCACCGCCTCATCGTAGTCCTGCGGGCTCAGCTTGCCGGGGGTCACCTGGTCGAAGCCGACGAGCCGGTGCACCGTCTTGGAAGGATCGTGGGCGTCCTTCTCCTCGACATAGCGCGGCACCCGCTGGCCCTGCAGTTCCCACAGCACGTTCGGCATGCCGACGCTCGGGAAGGCGAGGTTGTTCCAGCCGGTGGCCTTGCTGTCGTCGCGGTAGTACGTGCGCAGGTAGGTGTACAGGTAGTCGGCGCCACTGCCCTTGCCTGCGGCCGAGCGCGAACGTGCCACGACGGTCAGGTCGGGCGGCACGGCGCCGAACCATTCCTTGGCCTGCTTCGGCGCGATCGCCACCTTCATCGTGTCGCCGACCTTGTCGGTGGTGAACAGCAGGTTGTCCTTGATCTGCGCGTCGCTCAGCCCGATGTCGCGCATGCGGTTGAACCGCATGAACTCGGCCGAGTGGCAGTTCAGGCAGTAGTTGACGAACAGCTTGGCGCCGTTCTGCAGCGCCACGACGTCGTTCAGGCGCGTCTTCGGAAAGGCGTCCCAGGCGACGCCGCCTTCGGCCGCACGCGCGCCGGCGACGAAGGCCAGGGTGGCGATCAGGGTGACCAGAAGCTTCTTCATGTGGGGGCTCCGGGCGCGCGCTCAATGAGCCGCGAAGGTGACGCGCTCGGGTACCGGCTTGAAGGTGCCGAGCCGGCTCCACCAGGGCATCAGCAGGAAGAAGCCGAAATAGAACAGCGTACCGGCCTGCGACACGAGCGTGCCGACCACCGAAGGCGGCTGGATGCCCAGATAGCCCAGCACCAGGAAGACGAAGACGAACAGCGTATACACCCACTTGTGCCAGTCCGGCCGGTAGCGGATCGACTTGACCGGGCTGTGGTCGAGCCAGGGCAGGAAGAACAGGATGATCACCGCGCCGCCCATGACCACCACGCCCCAGAACTTCGCATCGAAGGTCTTGAGCAGCCAGATCGCGACCGCCGCGGCGATCGCGAGCGCCACCTTCGCCAAGCCGCCGATGCGCGTCAGCACGAGCGCGGCCAGCGCGCCCAGGCCGGCGATCACGCACAGCACGTTGACCAGGTCGTCGGTCGTCGCGCGCAGCATCGAGTAGAACGGGGTGAAGTACCACACGGGCGCGATGTGCGCCGGCGTCTTCAGCGGGTCGGCCGGGATGAAGTTGTTGTACTCGAGGAAGTAGCCGCCGAACTCGGGCGCGAAGAACACGACCGCGGCGAACAGCAGCAGGAAGACGCTGACGCCGAGCAGGTCGTGCACCGTGTAGTACGGGTGGAACGGGATGCCGTCCAGCGGCCGGCCGTTCGGCCCCTTCTTCTCCTTGATCTCGACCCCGTCCGGGTTGTTCGAGCCGACCTCGTGCAGCGCCACGATGTGCGCGGCGACGAGGCCGAGCAGCACCAGCGGCACCGCGATCACGTGGAAGCTGAAGAAGCGGTTCAGCGTCGCATCGCTGACGACGTAGTCCCCGCGGATCAGCAGCGCCAGGTCCGGACCGACGAAGGGCACCGCGGCGAACAGGTTGACGATGACCTGCGCGCCCCAGAAACTCATCTGGCCCCAGGGCAGCAGGTAGCCCATGAAGGCCTCGGCCATCAGGCACAGGAAGATCGCGCAGCCGAAGATCCAGACCAGCTCGCGGGGCTTGCGGTAGCTGCCGTAGAGCAGGCCGCGGAACATGTGCAGGTAGACGACGACGAAGAACGCCGAGGCGCCGGTCGAGTGCAGGTAGCGGACCAGCCAGCCCCAGGGGACGTCCCGCATGATGTACTCGACCGACGCGAAGGCGCTCGCCGCGTCCGGCTTGTAGTGCATCACCAGGAAGATGCCCGTGACGATCTGGATCACCAGCACGACCAGCGCGAGCGAGCCGAAGAAATACCAGAAGTTGAAGTTCTTCGGCGCGTAGTACTCGGACAGGTGCTCCTTGTAAAGCTTCGACGCCGGAAACCGGTTGTCGACCCAGGTCAGCAGCTTCTCGGCGGCGGTGGCGTTTGCCGGCGCGTGCTTGAACTCAGCCATCTTGTCTCTTCTCCTCGTGCCCGTTCGTTGCGGCGGCGTCTCAGGCCTTCTTGTCCTCGCCGATCAGCAGCAGCGTGTCCGTGAGGAACATGTGCGGCGGCACTTCGAGGTTGTCGGGAGAGGGCTTGTTCTTGTAGACGCGCCCTGCCAGGTCGAAGGTCGAGCCGTGGCAGGGGCAGAGGAAGCCTCCGGGCCAGTCGTCAGGCAGCGAGGGCTGCGCTCCCGACTGGAACTTGTCGGTCGGCGAGCAGCCCAGGTGCGGGCAGATGCCGACCGCGACGAACAGCTCGGGCTTGATCGAGCGGTGTTCGTTGCGCGCGTACTCGGGTGTCCATTCGTCCGGGTGGCGCAGCGACTGCGGGTCGGCCAGTTGCGGATCGAGCCCCGGCAGCGCGGCGACCTGCTGCGGCGTGCGGCGCACGATCCATACCGGCTTGCCCCGCCATTCGACGGTCAGCTTCTCTCCGGGCTGGATGCTCGCGACGTCGACCTCGACAGGTGCTCCGGCCGCGCGTGCGCGTTCCGAGGGCTGGAAGGTGCTGACGAAGGGCACGGCTGCCGCCACACCCCCGACTGCGCCCGCGCCGCAGGTGATGGCCACCCATGTGCGACGGCTTTGGTTGACTTGGTGCTCGCTCATGGCGTCCTGGCGTGAGCATCGAAATGGAACAGCCGACGATTCTAAGGGAGCTGTCAATCGCCTCCGCCGATGGTATCCGGCGTGGCCAAGTTCTGTGGCGGGCCCGACGCGCCCTTGACTTTTACGGGTATCACCGAATACTCGCGCCCCGGATCGACGGGGCCGGAACTGGTCCACCGGATACCGTCGGCCATTCGACACACAACGATCGAGAGGGTTCTTCATGGGTTTTGCAACCGAGTTCAAAGAGTTCGCGATGAAAGGCAACGTCATCGATCTCGCCGTCGGCGTGATCATCGGCGGCGCCTTCGGAAAGATCGTCGATTCGATCGTCGGCGACCTGATCATGCCGGTGGTCAGCAAGATCTTCGGCGGCCTGGACTTCTCGAACTACTATTTGCCGCTGGCCGGCCAGGCCATGGGCCTGCCGCTGGTGGAGGCCAAGAAAGCCGGCGCGGTGTTCGCCTACGGCAACTTCCTGACCATCAGCATCAACTTCATCCTGCTCGCGCTGATCATCTTCATCATGATCAAGCAGGTGAACCGCCTGAAGCGCAACGCGCCGCCGCCGCCGCCGCCGTCCGCGCCGCCCGAGGACATCGTGCTGCTGCGCGAGATCCGGGACTCCTTGAAGCGCTGAAACGCCCCGGCAGTGAGCTAATGCCCGGCACCGCCGCCCAACGGTGCCGCGGCGGGCCCGACCGGGCGATGCCCGCTCGCCTTTGGGCCCATACTCGCAGCGCGCCGGCCGGGGAAAGCTCCCGGCGTTCCGCTTGCCGGCACCCGCGCCCCCGCGCTCGAGATGACCGCTCACGATTCGCGTCTGAATGCCGCGCTGCAGGCGGCGATCCACCGCATTCGCACCACGGTGGCGAACGCGGCCGCGCGCACGGTCGAATCGCTCGGCAACTCGGCGCGCATCGCACCGAACATGCGCCAGCGCGACGCCTGTCTGGCCGCGCAGCACGAGCTTGCGCGCCGGATGGCGCCCTTCAACCAGCGCTTCGCCGAGGTGCTCGCTGAGCGGGTTGCCCACGAGGTCCGGCTGGTCCTCGGCAGGGCGTCCACGCAGCGCAGCCTCGACAGCACGAGCTGGCATTCGCTGAGCCTGGTACAGGACGACGAGGTCGAAGAGCTCGTCTCCTCCGAGCGGCTCGGGCAGGCGATCGCACTCGAGTGCGAATGGGAGCTGCGCGAGCTGTCCACCTACATCGGCGCCCTGCTGCAGACCGGCCAGGCGGAACAGCAGCGCAATCCGCTGCGAGCCGAGATCGTCGGCAAGGCGCTGCATCGGGCGGTGGAGGCGGCGAGCCCCGCGCGTGACACGCGAGCGCTGCTCGCCCGCGAGCTCGGGCGCGCGCTGGCCAGCCTGATGCGTGCCTGCTACGCAGACATCGTCGCCGAGCTGAAGTCGCGCGGCGTCCAGCCGGTCGGCCTCAGCGTCAAGGGCGTCGAGGGGCCGGGCAACGAACTGGGGCATGAAGGGCCGTCATCGCGCTTCGATTCGCGCTACGACACCGGCCCGGGCGAGCCGGCACTCGGCCTGCCGTCGACCGGCAAGCCGACCGGCCTCGAGAGCCGCCCGCGCCCGCTGATGGGGCCGGAGTTCGGCCCGGGTCATCCTGGATACGAGCCCGGCGCGTTCGGGCATGGAGCCTCACCTTCGGGGCGCGGCTTGCGCAGCGGCCTGGCGCCGGGCAGTGGCTACGGCCTGCGAGGCGGTTCGAGCTACGGCCCCGGCGGCTGGCGCGGCGACACGCCCCTCAGCCGCAGCGGCCTGGGCAGCAGCAGCTTCGACCTCGGCGCCTATGCCTACGGCGACGGCTACGAGGTCGGCTACGCCGCAATCGACGGCGTCGACCCGCGGATGACGGCGCTGATCCGGCGCTTGGCCGTGCTCGGCAGCCCGCTCGTCGAGCCGGCCGCTGACGGCGCGGAGCGGCGCGATAGCAACCGCACCGGCGCCAGCGCCGGGGCGGGCCCGACCCTGCACCCGGGCCCGGTCGCGGCCCGATCCGCCCAGACCGCAAACCTGATCCACGCCCACCGCGACGAGCTGCGCCAGGCCGCGACCGGCGCCCTCGACCACATGGTGATCGACGTGGTCGCCAGCCTGTTCGACCAGATCCTGTCCGACCCAAAGGTGCCGCCGCAGATGGCGCGCCAGATCGCGCGCCTGCAGTTGCCGGTGCTTCGGGTCGCGCTCGGCGACGTCGGCTTTTTCCAGACCCGGCGCCATCCGGTGCGCCGCTTCGTCAACCGGATCGCCTCGCTGGCCTGCGCCTTCGAGGACCTCAGCCAGGGACCGGGGCAGGAGCTGATCCGCCGCGTGCGCGACCTGGTGCAGGAGATCATCGGCGGCGACTTCGAGCAGATGGGGCTGTACGAAGCCAAGCTCGAGGCGCTGGAGTCCTTCGTCGAGCAGGCCAACGAGCGCGCGGTCGAGGACGGACGCCAGGCGGCGAGCCTGCTGCAGGGCAAGGAGCATGAGTTGCGCCTGCAGCAGCGCTACATGCAGGCGCTGCGTATCGGCCTGGCGACGCACGACATGCCGGACTTCATGCGCGAGTTCGTCACCCAGGTCTGGAGCCAGACCGTCATGCGCGTCGTGCAACGCGATGGCCCGGGCTCGGACGCGGCGCGGCGTTTTCGCCTCGCCGGGCGCGAGCTGGTGATGAGCCTGCAGCCGAAGGGCTCGCCCACGCACCGCAAGCAGTTCCTGATGAAGCTGCCGCAGCTGATGAAGGACCTGAACGAGGGCATGGACCTGATCGGCTGGCCGGCGAGCGCGAAGAAGGGTTTCTTCGGGCAGCTGCTGCCCGCGCACGCCGAGTCGCTGAAAGGCGCACCGCTGTCCGAGCTCGACTACAACCTGATGGCCAGCGAGATCGACGCCCTGTTCGCACGCTCGGTGCCGCAGGCGGGCGAGGTGGTGCAAGGCGAGCCGGCGGCGATTCCGGAGCTCAACGACGTCGTGCTCGAGCACCGCTTCTCGCCCGCCGAGGCGACGCAGATCGGCCTCGTGCCGGAGGCCTCGGTCGACTGGGACGGCACCGTCGACATCGAGATCGGCAGCGACGACGATGGGCCGCCCGATGGCCTGGCCGCGACCGCCGCCGCCGTGTCGCCTGACATCGACCTGGACGACAGCGGACTGCCCACGCCCGCCGACCCACCCGAGCCGAACCGGGGCGCCGCGCTGATGAGCCACCTGAACATCGGGATGCCGTACCAGATGCTGCTGAACGACGGCTGGCAGAAGGTGCGGTTGAGCTTCGTCAGCCCCGGGCGCGCGTTCTTCGTCTTCACGCACGGCAAGAAGCACCAGGAAACGATCTCGATGACCTCGCGCATGGTCGCGCGCATGTGCACGACCGACCGCCTGCGCGCCTTCGAAAGCGCCTACCTGATGGAGCGTGCGACGCAGCGCGCGCGCAAGCAGCTCGCCGCGCTGGGTGCGGCGGCCCGGACGGCGTCGCCCCGGGCCTGAGGCCGGTCAGGCTGCCGCGTCAGCCCGCGACCCGCCGCCCGGCGACAAGGCGGCGCGCCATGCGTGCCGCCGCGATCAGGCTGGCCGGCTCGGCCAGCCCGCGGCCCGCGATGTCGAAGGCGGTGCCGTGGTCCGGGCTGGTGCGCACGAAGGGCAGCCCCAGTGTCACGTTGACGCCGTCGTCGAGCCCGAGGTACTTGACCGGAATCAACCCGTGGTCGTGGGTCATCGCCACGACCAGGTCGAACTCGAGCGGGCGCGGCGGCGTGCCGGGCGGCGAACCCGCGGGCACGCCGCGGCGACGCGCGCGCATGAAGACCGTGTCGGGCGCATAGGGCCCGCGCGCGTCGATGCCTTCGGCGCGCGCAGCCTCGATGGCCGGGCCGATGATGCGCAGCTCCTCGTCGCCGAAGAGGCCGCCCTCCCCTGCGTGCGGATTGAGGCCGGCGACGGCGATCCGGGGCTGCGGCTCGCCCCAGTCGCGCGCGCTGCGGTGGGCGATGCGCAGGGTCTCGAGCACCCGGTCGAACGTGACCTGTTCGATCGCCTCGCGCAGCGACAGGTGCACCGTGACCAACACCGTACTCAGCTCGTCGTTGGCCAGCATCATGCGCACGGGCGGAAGTGGCCCCGCCGGCTCGCCCGCGGGCGCGGCGAGGGCCTGCAGCATCTCGGTGTGGCCGGGAAACGGCACACCTGCGGCGGCCAACGCCTCCTTGTGGATCGGCGCGGTGACGATCGCCGCCACCTCGCCGCGGCGCGCGAAGGCAACCGCCTGCTCGATGCAGCGCGCCGCAGCGGCGCCGGCCCGCGCATCGACCCGGCCCGTCGGCAACCCGGCCAGCCCGGGCGGGAGGCCCGACGGCACGAAGACCGGCATGCGCGAGACGCCAGCCGCCGCCGGCGCTGACCCTGCCTCGCCCGGCCCTTGCACGCGGTACGGCGCGACCGGCACCCCGAGCCGTGCGGCCTCTCGCTGCAGCACGGCCACGTCGCCGATCACGAGCGCATCGGCGAGCGCCCCCTGCGCCGCGGCCCGCACGATCACCTCGGGCCCGATGCCGCAGGCATCGCCCATCGTCACCGCCAGCAGGCGAGACGGAGGCGAGCCCGCAGGATCGCCTTCAGGCGGGGTTCGGCAGGTCGACGAAGACATGTTCAAGCCCGAACTCGCGTGCGACCCGGGCGGCGACCGCCGGCGCACCGAAGCGCTCGGTCGCATGGTGGCCGCACGCGAGGAAGGCCACACCCGTCTCTCGCGCGAGGTGCGCCTGCGGCTCGGAGATCTCGCCGGTCAGGTAGGCATCGGCACCGGCGGCGATCGCCGCCTCGAAGGAGCCCTGCGCGCCGCCGGTACACCAGGCCAGCCGGCGCAGCGGGCGCCCGTCGCCGGGCACCACCACCGGCGCCCGCGCGCCCGGGGCGGCGAGCGCGTCGGTGCAGCGGCGCACGAAGGCGTCGAGCGGCTCCGGCGCCGGCAGCTCGCCAACGAAGCCGAGCGCCTGCTCGCCGAAGTGCCCGTCGGCACACACGCCGAGCCGCGCGCCGAGCTGGGCGTTGTTGCCCAGCTCGGGGTGCGCGTCGAGCGGCAGGTGGTAGGCGTAGAGGTTGACGTCGCTCGCCAGCAGGCGTGCGAGCCGGGTGCGCAGCCAGCCGGTCACGCGACCGTCCTGCCCGCGCCAGAAGAGGCCGTGGTGGACGAAGACCGCATCGGCCTCGAGCGCGATCGCCTGCTCGATCAACGCCAGGCTCGCCGTGACGCCCGAGACCAGCCTGCGCACCTCGGCGCGACCCTCGACCTGCAGGCCGTTCGGCCCATAATCCCGGAACCGGCCGGCATCCAAAAGCCTGTCGAATTCAGCCGTCAGTTCGTCGCGCTGGATCATCTTGTCGGTCACCTCCAGGAGGCGCTACGGCGTCCCTCGATGCGTAGAACCTGGCTGATTTTCTCCCAAGCCGTCACCGTCGCCGTCGCGATGCTGTTCGTCGTCGCGACCCTGAAGCCGGATTGGCTGCGCCGCGGCCCGCCGAGTACGAGCGGGCGGCCGGACATCGTCTCGCTGATCGAGGCCGGCCCGTCGACTTCCGCCGCGAGCGCACCGCAGAGCTATGCGATTGCGGCCTCGCGCGCGACGCCCGCGGTGGTCAGCATTGCAGCCACCAAGGCCGGCGGCACGCCGCGTGCCGACGACCCCTGGTCGGGCCTGTTCGGCGAGCGCGGACGGACGGCACCCAATGTCGAGCGCGGCTCGGCCGTGATCGCCTCGCCCGAGGGTTACCTGCTGACGAACCACCACGTGATCAACGGCGCCTCGACCATCGACGTGATGCTCACCGACGGCCGGCGCACCCAGGCCCGGCTCATCGGCAGCGACCCCGACACCGACCTCGCGGTGCTGAAGATCGACCTCGACCGCCTGCCCGCGATCACCTTCGGCCGCAGCGAAGACTTGCAGGTGGGCGACGTAGTGCTCGCGATCGGCAACCCCTTCGACATCGGCCAGACGGTGACGTCGGGCATCGTCAGCGGCCTCGGCCGCACCAACCTCGGCGTCAACCCGTTCGACAACTTCATCCAGACCGACGCGGCGATCAATCCCGGCAACTCCGGCGGCGCACTGGTCGACGCGCAGGGTCACCTGGTCGGCATCAACACGATGATCGTCGCCAGCGGCGACAACCGGGGCAACCTCGGCATCGGCTTCGCGATTCCGGCCAGCACCTCGCGACAGATCCTCGAGGGCCTGATCCGTGACGGCGAGATCGTGCGCGGCTGGATCGGCGTCGAGCCCGAGAACCTGACGCCCGAACTGGCCGACAGCCTCAAGCTTTCGGTGCGCGAAGGCGTGCTGGTGACCGGCGTGCTGCAGGACGGGCCGGCCCATATCGGCGGCGTGCGCCCGGGCGACGTGGTGCGGCGCGTAGGCGACCGCGACGTCGCCAACACCTTCGAGCTGCTGAACACCGTGGCGGGGCTGAAGCCGCAGACCCGCGCGACGCTCGGCATCCAGCGCGGGCCCGAAGCGCTGGAACTCCCGATCACTGTCGCGCGCCGGCCGACCGGCGGCCGGGTGCGGGCACAGCGCGACGAGCGCTGACAGGCGGGCGCTGGAGGCTGCGCGCGGAGGGCCTCAGGTCGCGCCGTCGCTGCGCGTGGTCTCGGCTTCGGCGTCCTCCGGTGCCGCGGTCTTGCGGATGAAGATCTGGGCCGCCCACAGCCCCAGCTCGTAGAGCAGGCACATCGGGATCGCCAGCGCGAGCTGCGAGATGACGTCCGGCGGCGTGACGACCGCCGCGATCACGAACGACAGCACGATGAAGTAGCTGCGGAAGCTCCGCATCTTCTCGACGCTGACGATGCCCATGCGCGCCAGCACCACCACCACCACCGGCACCTCGAAGGCGGCACCGAAGGCGATGAACATCGTCAACACGAAGCTGAGGTAGGCCTCGATGTCCGGCGCCGCGGTGATGCTCTTCGGCGCGAAGCTCTGGATGAAGGTGAAAACCTGCTTGAAGACGAAGAAGTAGCAGAAGGCGACGCCGACGAAGAACAGCACCGTGCTCGAAATGACGAGCGGCAGCACCAACCGCTTCTCATGGCGGTACAGCCCCGGCGCGACGAAGGCCCAGGCCTGGTAGAGGACGACCGGCAGCGCGACCAGGAACGCCGCCATCAGCGTGATCTTCAGCGGCACGACGAACGGCGAGATCACGTTGGTCGCGATCAGGGTCGCGCCCTGCGGCAGCGCGGCCACCAGCGGCGCGGCGAGCAGGTCGTAGAGCGCCCCAGGGCCGGGATAGAAGGACAGGACGCCGAAGACGATGCCCACGGCCAGCAACGCGCGGATCAGCCGGTCGCGAAGCTCTGCCAGATGGGCAACGAAGGGCTGTTCGGTACCCTCGAGCTCGTCGGGGCCCTCCGGCTTCGCCGCCACCTCAGCCCCGCGGGGCCGCCGGGGGGCGGAAGCGGGCGACGCGTGCCGCGCCCGACTGGGCGCGCGTGCGCACGCCGTTGCGCTGCTTGTACCACTGCGGCGTGGCGCCCCGTTTCAGGCGCCAGTTCTTCTTCGGATGGCGGTACTCGGGCGCGGGCTCGGGCAGCGGCTCGTAGCCCATGTTCGGCGTGCCGGCGCCGCGCCAGCTCTCCTCGAGCGAGGCGGTGGTCTCGGAAATGCCGCTGTGGACGCTGGTCTCGACGTCGCGCGCGGCGTCCTCGAACGAGGTCTTCATCTTGCGAAGCTCGTCGAGCTCGATCGAGCGGCTGACCTCGGCGCGCACGTCGGCCACGTAGCGCTGCGCCTTGCCCATCAGGTGGCCCACGGTGCGGGCGACGCGCGGCAGCTTCTCGGGACCGATGACGATCAGCGCCACCGCGCCGATCAGCGCAATCTTGTCGAATCCGAAGTCGATCATCTGCGGCGCGCCGGGCAAAGGTCAGGTGGCGCCGGCCTCCGTTCAGTGGCGGGTCTTCGCCTCGACATCGACGGTGTTCGGGTCGGCCGCCTTGTTCTGCGCCACCTGCTGGTTGGGCGTGTTGCCGCCGGCCGCGTCGGCACTGCCGTCGCGCATGCCGTCCTTGAAGCCCTTGACCGCGCCGCCCAGGTCGCTGCCGATGTTCTTCAGCTTCTTGGTGCCGAAGATCATCACCACGATGAGCAGCACGACGAGCCAGTGCCAGATGCTGAAGGAACCCATGGTCGTTCTCCGCGAGGGAAATAGGGATTCTAGGTCAGCCCTTGTTCCAGGGCCGGGGGCCGCCCATGACGTGCATGTGGAGGTGGCCGACCTCCTGCATGCCGTCCTTGCCGGTATTGATCAGGGTTCGAAACCCGTTTGTCACGCCGAGTTCCGCCATCAGCTTCGGCGCCAGCACCATCATCCGGCCCAGCAGGGTCTCGTGCTCGGGCCGGACGTCGGCGAAGCTCGGAATGTGCTCCTTGGGGATCACCAGCACGTGCACCGGCGCCCAGGGCGCGATGTCGTGGAAGACGAGGATCTCGGCGTCCTCGTAAGCCTTCTTCGACGGGATCTGGCCGGCGATGATCTTGCAGAAGATGCAGTTGGGGTCGGCAGCGGACATCGGTTTCTCCTCCTCGGGCCTGGGTCGGCGTCGGCAATCGGCTCGGGCGCGGTCAGGCCGGCATCGGGCGCCGGTCGTTCAGCGCCAGCCAGCCGCGGACCACGCGGTACAGGAACCAGATCGAGATCACGCACCAGGCGATCCAGCCCGGCAGCACGAACAGGATCCACAGCGGGATCGTCACCACGTAGAGCACCGCCGCCCAGACGACGCTGCGAATGCGCCAGCTGAAGTGCGATTCCTGCCAGGTGCCGTCCGCGTCCGAACGCTTGACCAGGTCGAGCACGAAGGCGGCGATCAGCAGCAGCACGCTCGGCTGGAACGAAGGCAGCACCGCCCCCACCGCGACGATCGCGTGCAGCGCATAGCTGATGTTGCCGATCGTGCGCAGGCTGCTCTCGCGCTGCGGGTCGAAGACTTGCGTGGTCGTCGCGTCGCTCATCACTGCTGCTCCTGTCCTTCGCCGGCTTCGCGCGCCCGGGCCTTGCGCGCGGCGAACTCCTCCAGGCCCGACAAACCTTCGCGGCGCTCCAGCTCGGCCAGCACGTCGGCCGGTTCGAGCCCGAAGTGCGCCAGCGCCACCATCGAATGGAACCAGAGGTCGGCCACCTCGTAGACGAACTTCGTCGTGTTGCCGGTGTAGACGGCGTCCTTGCCGGCCATCACCGTCTCGGCCGCTTCCTCGCCGATTTTCTTCAGCACCGCGTCGCTGCCCTTGCTCATCAGGCGCGCGACGTAGCTGCGCTCCGGGTCGCCCTCGCGACGCGACGCGATCACCGCGGCCAGGCGGGCCAGCGTGTCCTGCGATCGACCGGGCGCGGGCGGCGATGGTTCCATCTCGACGCTCATGTATAGATCTGCTCCGGGTCCTTCAAGACCGGGTCGACGACCTGCCAGCTGCCATCGGCCTGACGCCGGAAGAAGCACGAATGGCGCCCGGTGTGGCAGGCGATGCCCGGCGCGTGGCCGAGCTGCTCGACCTTCAGCAGCACGACGTCGCCGTCGCAGTCCAGGCGCAGCTCGTGCACCCGCTGCACGTGGCCGGACGATTCACCCTTGTGCCACAGGCGACCGCGCGAGCGGCTCCAGTAGACCGCCTCGCCGAGCGCCGCGGTGCGCGCCAGGGCCTCGCGGTTCATGTAGGCAAGCATCAGCACGTCGCCGCTGCCGACCTCCTGGGCGATGGCCGGCACGAGGCCATCCTTGTCCCACTTCACCGCGTCGAGCCAGTCCATGCGGACCAGTGTACCCAGTGACCGTTGCGGCCAAGTGGCGAAGGGGCTCGGGGCGGAAGCGACAGCCGCGTTCAGGCCGCGTGCGTCGCGCCGTCGAAGCCGCGCTCCTCGGCGAACCAGCGCAGCACCGGCACCGTGCCGGGCAGGACCGGCTGCACCGCGACCGGCAGGGTCTGCCAGGACATGCGCTGGCCCTCGCGCATCTCGAACCCGCCCCGCCATTGGCGGACCTTGCAGAAATGGAGGCGCACGCGCGCATGCGGGTAGTCGACCACCTCGACCCGCCAGGCCTCGGCCGGGCCGATCACGACGCCGAGCTCCTCCTGCAGTTCGCGCCGCAGCGCGGCCTCGACCGACTCGCCGGCCTCGAGCTTGCCGCCCGGGAACTCCCAGTAACCGGCGTAGACCTTGCCTTCGGGCCGGGAAGTCATCAGGAAGCGGCCGTCGGCTTCGATGAGCACGCCGACCGCCACCTCGACCGGCGCCCGCCCCTCGTCAGGGCCGGTGCCGGTACTGGTACCGGCGTCGCCTGCGCCCGCCCTCATCACGCTGCCGCGTGGCGGCCGCTGTAGTCGCGCGCGAACTGGTACGCGACGCGCCCCGATCGCGAGCCGCGCTCCAGCGCCCACACCAGCGAGGGCTGGCGCGCGCTCGCGATCGCCGCCTCGTCGACGCCGAAATGGCGCAGCCACTGCGCGACGATCGCCAGGTATTCGTCCTGCGTGAACGGATAGAAGCTGACCCAGAGGCCGAAGCGCTCGGACAGCGAGATCTTCTCCTCGATCACCTCGCCCGGATGCACTTCGCCGTCGTCGGTGTGCGTGTAGCTGAGGTTGTCCTTCATGTACTCGGGCAGCAGGTGACGACGGTTGCTGGTCGCGTAGATCAGCAGGTTGTCGCTCGCCGTCGAGACCGAGCCGTCGAGGATCGACTTCAGCGCCTTGTAGCCCGCCTCGCCCTCGTCGAAGCTCAGGTCGTCGCTGAAGACGACGAAGCGCTCGGGCCGCGACGCGACCAGGTCGACGATGTCGGGCAGGTCGACCAGGTCGGCCTTGTCGACTTCGATCAGCCGCAGACCCTGCGGCGCGAACTCGTTCAGGCAGGCCTTGATGAGAGAGCTCTTGCCCGTGCCGCGCGCGCCGGTGAGCAGCACGTTGTTGGCCGGCAGCCCGGCGACGAACTGCGCGGTGTTGCGCAGCAGGCGCTCCTTCTGCGGCTCGACCTCCTTCAGGTCGTCGAGGCGGATCGACGCGACATGTTGCACCGGTTCGATTCGCCCGACGCCCTGGCGGCGTCGATAGCGAAAGGCGATCGAAGCCGACCAATCGGGCGCCGGTGGTGCTTGCGGGACAACAGCCTCGAGGCGCGTCAGCAGCGCTTCGACGCGCGAGATCAAACCCAGCCAGGGTGTGGCATCGGCAGGCATCGGGGAGACGGGCGGCGGCAAGCCGCGTGGAGAAATGCAGGGGCCCGCAGTTTACGGGCCGCCCTCTCCAGACGCAGTTGCAGCCGCGCGCGCGGCACAGCCTCGCGAACGCTGTTCGCGCCTCAGGCGGCGAAGATCCGCAGCGCCGCGTCGAGGTGCTCGGTCGGGCTGCGCTTGAAGCCCGAGCGCGCGTAGCGCTGCAGGCGGCCGACGACGAAGCCGGTCATCACCGAGGCGCGTGCATGGGCGTCGACACTTGGCGTCGTCGAGCCCGCCGCCTCGGCCGCGAGGCGCAGGCTCTGGCGCAGTTGCGACTCGATGCGGTCAAAGAACTGGTTCATGCGCGCGAGCAGCCGCTCGTGCTCGAAGACCAGTGCGTCGCCCACCATCACGCGCGTCATGCCCGGGTTCTTCTCGCAGAACTGCAGCACGATCGTGAGGATCCGGCCCGCCTGGGCGCTGCCGTCGGACTCGCGTTCGCCGACCTGATTGACGAGCGTGAAGATGCTGCTTTCGATGAACTCGATCAGCCCTTCGAACATCTGAGCCTTGCTCGCGAAATGGCGATACAGCGCCGCTTCGCTGACCTCGAGACGCGCCGCCAAGGCCGCTGTCGTGATGCGGTCGGCGCCAGGCTGTTCGAGCATCGTGGCAAGCGTCTGCAGGATCTGCACGCGCCGTTCGCCAGGCTTCGGGCGCTTGCGTGCGGGTGCTTCATTCGGCGCATTCGACGTGTTCACGTCGGGGCCGCTGCCATTGCCGTCTGAACCTTCCTGAGTTGCCGCGCTCGTCGCGATCGAAGGGTCCGACGTAGCGTTGTGAATCATCTGAAGGAACGCAATGCTTGGATCGAATTCATTCTCGCATACACATATCTGGGCATACGGCAGTGGTGAACGCCAACTTCCAGAGCGTGAACATTGCCGCGCAAATAGCCTCGCATCCACGCCGTTCGCATGCCGATAGCGTGCGCAGCGCGCTGATGTGCCAGCGTGTCCTCGACCAGCACGCACTGCGTCGGCGCGAGGTTCAGACGGGCGAGCACGAAGCGCAGCATCCGCTCGTCGGGCTTCGGCCGCAGCTTGCCGAACATGCGCATGCGCTCGATGCCGATCACCGCCTCGAAGTACCGCTCGAGCCGCAACGCGCGCAGCACGCGCCGCGCGTACTGCACCGGCGCATTCGTCAGCACGAACTTGCGCCCGGGCAGTGCCGCCAGCGCGGCGCGGTCGCGCCGCTGCGCGCGCAGGCGCGCCTCCAGCCCCGGCAGGCGATGCGTGTCGGCCAGGAAGTGCTCGGCCCGCACGCCGTGGTGCCGCTCGAGCCCGAGCAGGGTCGCGCCGTAGCGCTGCCAGTAATGCACCCGCAGGCGCGCCGCATCGGCCTGCGGCAGCGCGAGCTCGCGCGCGATGTAGTCGGTCATCGCCGCCTCGATCGGTCGGAAGGCCGCGTGCGAGGCGTCGTGCAGCGTGTCGTCGAGATCGAAAAACCAGACCGGCGGTCGGCGCCGCCCGGCGACCACCTCAGTGCGAGCGGATCATCGTCCCGTAGGCCTGGTCGGTCAGCACCTCGAGCAACATCGCGTGCGGCACGCGACCGTCGATGATGTGCACCGCGTGCACGCCGTTGCGCGCCGCGTCGAGCGCGCTGCTGATCTTCGGCAGCATGCCGCCGCTGATCGTGCCGTCCGCGAACAGCTCGTCGATCTCGCGCGCGCTCAGGTTGGTCAGCAGCTTGCCGGCCTTGTCGAGCACGCCGGGCGTGTTCGTCAGCAGGATCAGCTTCTCCGCCTTCAGCACTTCGGCGAGCTTGCCGGCGACGACGTCGGCATTGATGTTGTAGTTCTCGTTCGCCGCGCCGAAGCCGAGCGGCGAGATGACCGGGATGAACTGGTCGTCCTGCAGCGCACGCACCACGCTCGGGTCGATCGACTCGATCTCGCCGACCTGGCCGACGTCGTGCTCGATCGACGGGTTCTTCTGGTCGAGCATCTTCAGCTTGCGCGCGCGGATCAGCCCGCCATCTCGTCCGGTGAGGCCGACGGCCTTGCCGCCGGCGACATTGATCAGCCCGACGATGTCCTGCTGCACCTGGCCGGCGAGCACCCATTCGACGACTTCCATCGTCTCGGCATCGGTCACGCGCATGCCCTGGATGAAGGTGCCCTTCTTGCCGATCTTCGCCAGCGCCTCCTCGATCTGCGGCCCGCCGCCGTGCACGACGACCGGGTTCATGCCGACCAGCTTCAGCAGCACCACGTCCTCGGCGAAGTCGGCCTGCAGGGCAGGGTCGGTCATCGCGTTGCCACCGTACTTGATGACCAGCGTCTTGCCGTGGAAGCGGCGGATGTAAGGCAGCGCCTGCGCGAGGATCTCGGCCTTCTCGCGCGGCGCGATGTGGGACAGGTCCTGACCGTCGGTGGGCGTGTTCGTGCTCATGATGCGGGGTGGCAGCGCGGGAAACCGCGGATTGTAGGCAGCCGGTGCGACGCCTTCCGCCGGCATGGCGGCACGGGCCGCCGGAGCTCAGGCCGTGGCGCCCGAGGTGGCGCGCAGCGCGCCGACTTCGCCCGGATCGACCAGCGCCTGGCAGCCGCGGCCGCGCGTCTTGGCGAGGTAGAGCGCGCCGTCGGCCCGCGTGAAAGCGTCGCTCGGGCCGTCGGCGGCGAGCACCGGCGCGACGCCGGCCGAGAAGTCGTAGCGGAAGCCGGGCCGGGTCGGCAGCGGCACCGCGCCGCGCAGGGCGCCGCGCAGCCGGGCCAGGGCCTCGTCGGCGCCGGTGATCGTCGTGTTCGGCATCAGCAGCAGGAAGCCGCAGTCGCCGATACGGCCGAGTTCGTCGAGTGGCCGCAGGTGGCGGCGCACCTGGCCTGCGAAGTGTTCGAGCAGGCGGTCGCCGTCCTCGCGGCCATGCTGGCCCACCGCAGTGCCGAAATCGTCGATCTCGAGCACCGCGAGCGAGAGCGGCATGCGCAACTGGCGCGAGGTGGCGAGCAAGGTGTCGAGGCGGTGCAGGATGTTGCGCCGGTTCGGCAGCCCGGTCAGCACGTCGATCTGGCCGGCATCCGGGCTGGCATGCGCCTCGTCGCCGTCGGCGGGCGCAGGGGCCGACAGCGCCGTCACGTCGCTGACGACGACGAGCAGCCAGCCGTCCGATTGCAGCGATTCGGTGATCCAGAGCCGCTGGCCGTCGACGCGGCGCGACTCGAAGGCCCGCGAGGGCATCTGGCGGTGGCTGCGGCGCTCGCTCGCGAGCCAGGCCTCGATGTCGTCGGTCTCGATCAGCAGCCCGCGACGGTTCGCGTGGCAGCCGCGCATCAGCGCCTCCCACGAGGGCTGGTCGTCGACGCGGGCCGCATAGGCCTCGGCGAACGCCGGGTTCGCATGCCGCAGGCGCTCCATCGGATCGAACAGGCCGATGCCCGTCGAACCGACGTTCAGACAGGCCAGCAGGTGCAGATCGATCGTCGAGTCCAAGTCGAAGGGGCCGCGGGGCGGCGAGGCATTGCGGGGCGACTCAGCCCAAGGGCGCAGGATATCGTCGTGGCGAGGGCCGAACCGGTTGGAGACGGTCAGGAACGGCCAAATGTCGTCTGATTTCTCGGCACGGACCGTTTCGAGTTGCAAGCATTCCCGACGGAATGCACCGCAGGCTGCGCAAGCAGCGATCGTGCCCCACGGCCGGAACCATCCCCGCTGCTCCTCCGTCCAACACCTGACATGGGAAATCCGATGCACATGCTCCGTCTGGCCACAGCCGCCGTCCTCGTCTCCGTCGCCACCGCGGGCTTGGGGCAGGCGCTGGTGAGCGGCGAGGTTCGCAAGGTCGACACCGCCACCGGTCGGCTGACGCTGAACCATGGCGAGGTGAAGAACCTCGACATGCCGCCGATGAACAACATGGTCTACCGGGTACAGAACCCGGCGCTGCTGGCCGACCTGAAGCCGGGCGACAAGATCCAGTTCAGCGCCGAGAAGATCGGCGGCGCCTACACCGTCACCACCATCCGCAAGCCCTGAATCAGCGACTGCCGCTCAGGCGCGCGCAGCCGGGCCGCTCGCGCCGCTCGGCCTGATCGTCGAGCCAGTCCAGCGCCTGCTCCCACAGCGCAGCCACCTCGGGACGAAAGTAGCCGAGGTGCCCGATGCGGCGCAGGCCGAAGGCGCGCGGCGCGAGGTCGAGCGTCTGCCGCGGTGCATTCCGGTAGCCCTCGAAGAAGGCGTCGCGGGAGCGCGGTGGCGACCAGCGGTCGTCGGTCGCGTTGACCGCGAGGATCGGCGTGCGGATCGCCTCGAAGCGCCGCACGACCTCGGCCTGGGCCGGGTCGTCGAAGAAGTTGCGCGGCAGGCGGCACCAGCGCTTCCACTGGCGATAGAAGTCGAGCGGCAGATCCTCGCCCATGCCGAGCCGGCTCCACGACAGGTAGCCGCTGAAGCCGGTGAGCAGCGGGCCGAACACGTGCCACAGCGCCAGCACCCGCGCGCGCTCGAGCCGCGGCATCCAGCCGTGCCAGCCGGCACCGGTGCCGAAAGTGCAGAAGCCGGTCACCCGACGGTGGTTCGGCAGCACGCCGAAGGCATGCCCGGCGTACGAGTGGCCGACGACGTGCAGCGGCACGCTGCGGCTGGTCATTGCGTCGACCGCGGTCGCGAGGTCGAGCCGCCCCCAGTCGAAGTAATCCAGGCGGAAGTCGCGCAAGTCTTTCGGGGCCGACTCGCCGATGCCGCGGTAGTCGAAGGTCAGCACCGCATAGCCGCGCGCCGCGGCCCAGACGGCGAAGCGCCGGTAGAAGCGCTGCGGCACCGCAGTGGCGCCGGCGACGACCAGGTGGGCGCGCGCCGGCCCGCTGCTGGCAGAGAAGTAATGCCCGGCGAGCGGATAACCGTCGGCGGCATGCAGCAGCACGCGCTCGCCCTCGCGCTGGCGGGACGACGGCGCCGACGCCGTGGCCGGCAAGGCGGCCGCCGTCGGGGCCCGCGGCAGATCGGAGACATCGAGCCGGTGGCGGCCCGGAAACGGGATCGGTTGCGCGTGTGACATGACCTGTGTTCCTGTTGACCGGGGGGAGGCCGGTGGCGTCCGCCGCCAAGCGTCCCGACCTCGCTGTTCTTCACGAGCCGCTCAGAAGAGCAGCGGCTCCTCGTCCGCCGGGCCCTGGCGCGGCATCGCGGCCACGCTGCGTCGCCAGTTCACCGAGGTGCCATCCGCGTACCGGGCGACGAGGCCGAAGGGCTCGACCGCCGCGCTGAATCCCCAGTTCTCGCGGTAGACCGTCAGGCGCACGCGCCCGTCGAGGCTCGGCCCCGCGCGGCCCGCCGGCCGGCAACCCTGGGCGAACCACTCCAGTTCGAACGGCCGGTCGGGGACGGGCGCACCGGCCGCCAGCGGCTCGCCGTCGACCAGCACCTGCGTGCCGGCGCCGCAGCGGGCGCGCGGCCGCGGGTCGACCCAGCGCAGCGGCCCCTCCTCGGTCGCCACGGCCGGCACCAGCAGCCAGTTGAGGGCGAAGCGACTCGCCTCCGCCGCGCGGCTGTCGAACCCTGCCGCGTGCGCCTCGCGCACCGGCGACAACGAGTTGCCGAGCTGGAACGTGGCGATCAGCAGCAACACCTCCGCGAGCAGGCAGGCAGCGACCAAGCCCGGCGGCCAGCGCCTGCCGCGCGCGGGCCTGGCGGCAGGCGGCTCCGGTGCTTCGAACGGCTTCATGAGGACCTCCTTGCTGTGGTGTGCCGCCAGTCTCGCGACGCCGCGCAGCAGCCCGATTTCAGAACCGGGGCCTCTGTGTTTCGTTTGTTTTTGCGGGGCCTGCAGGTTGAGCGGGCGCCATGCCTTCGCACTAAGCTCGGCCCGCCCCCGACGCCGTGTCGCGCCCGGTCTGCCCACCCGGCAGGCGCGCGACGCCGGCGGGCCATCACAGAGGCCGCCATGACGCCTCGAGGAGCCGCCACCCATGAACGCCAAGGCCACGATCCTGGTCGTCGACGACGAGCCCGACGTGCGCGAAGTCGTCGAGGAATACCTCGCTTCGCATGGATACGACGCGATCGGCGCGGAGGACGCGGCCGTGGCGCGCGGGATCCTCGCGCAACGGCCGGTCGACCTCGCGCTGCTCGACATCACGATGCCCGGCGAGGACGGCCTGAGCCTGGCGCGCCACCTGCGCGAGCGCCACCCGAAGACCGCGGTCGTGATGCTGACCTCGACCGACACCGTGGTCGACCGCATCGTCGGCCTCGAGATGGGCGCCGACGACTACGTCACCAAGCCCTTCGACCCGCGCGAACTGCTCGCCCGCCTGCGCAGCGTGCTGCGCCGCACCTCCGCCTCGCTGGTGGCCGAGCTGGGCGCCGAGCGGGTGCGCATCGGGCGCTGCGTGATCGACCTCGCCGGGCGCCGCCTGCGCGACGAGCAGGGCGACGAGGTGCCGGTCTCGCCGCTCGAGTTCGACCTGCTGAAGGCGCTGGCCGAGCACCCGCACCGGGTGCTCTCGCGCGAGCGCATCCTCAACCTCGGCCAGCAGCGCGACTGGCACCCCTTCGACCGCAGCGTCGACCTGCGCGTGATGCGGCTGCGCAAGAAGGTCGAGCCCGACCCCGAGCACCCGCGCTACATCCGCACGGTGCGCAACGCGGGCTACGTCTTCGTGCCCGACGGGAGCTGACGATGACGATGCGCCGCCCTGCCCCCCGCCCGCCGGCCCGCCGCCGCGCGCTGCAACGCCCCGCCTCGCCGCGCCGCCGCCGCGTGCTGCAGTGGACGCCGGCGCTCGCCCTCGCCCTCGCGCCCGCGCTCGCCGGCTGCATGCGCGAGCCCGAGCCGCTGCTGCGCATCGGCACCAACGTCTGGCTCGGCAGCGAGCCGCTCTACCTGGCACGCGAACTCGGCCGGCTGGACGCGAGACAGGTCCGCCTGGTCGAGTACCCGTCGGCGAGCGAGGTGCTGCGCGCCTACCGCAACCAAGCGATCGACGGCATGGTGATCAGCCTCGACGAGCTGCTCGGCCTGGCCGCCGACGGGCTGGCGCCGCGCATCGTCGCGGTCGCCGACGTCTCGAACGGCGCCGACGTCGTCGTCGGCCGCGCCGGCATGCAGTCGATGCGTGACCTGGCCGGGCGACCGGTCGCGGTCGAGGGCGGCGCGCTCGGTGCCTACGTGCTGGCGCGCGCGCTCGCGCTCTCCGACATGCGCCCCGGCGACGTGCGCCCGGTGCTGCTCGATTCCTACGAGCAGCCGCAGGCCTTCGCCGAGGGCCGCGTCGACGGCGCGGTCACCTTCGACCCCTACCGCAGCCAGCTGCTGGCGAGCGGCGCCACGACGCTCTTCGACAGCACCCGCATCCCGGGCGAGATCGTCGACCTGATCGTGGTGCGCGACACCAGCCTCGCGCGCCAGCCGCAGGCGATCCAGGCGCTGCTCGCCGGCTGGTTCGACGCGCTCGACGCGATCGCCCGCGACCCGGGCGAGGCCGCGCACCGCATGGGCGCGCGCCAGCAGATCGGCGCCGACCAGCTGCGCCGCGGCCTGCGCCTGCTGCGCCTGCCCACGCGCGACGAGAACCTGCAGATGCTCGGCGGCCAGACGCCTGCGCTGGCCGCCAGCGGCCGCCGGTTGATGTCGCTGATGCTCGAGGCCAGGCTGCTGCGCGAGCCGGTCGACATCGACGCCGTGATCGACGCCGGGCCGCTCCTCGTCGCGACGCGCTGACAGCCTGAGCGCCCGAGGCGCCGCCGAGCCGACGATGAACCTGCGCCTGCCGGCCACGCTGAAGCTGACGGTGCCGCTGCTGCTGCTCGGCTTCGCCGCCGCGCTGAGCGCCGTCAACCTGCTGGTCAACCTGCCGCGCGCCGAACAGGCGGCCGACGCCGAGAGCCACGAGCGCGCGACACAGGAGCTCTCGCGGCTGCAGAGCACGCTCGAGTACCTGCTGCTGCGCGGCGACCTGGCCGCGGCCCAGCAGCAGGTCGCGCTGGCGCACAACCACGACACCGACCTGGTCGCGATGGCCGACGAGCGCCAGGTGGTGATCGCCGCCACGCGACGCGCCTGGATCGGCCGCCCGCTGCCGATCGTCGCGCCGGTCTTCGACGCGGCCCAGGCCCAGCGCGCGGCCGACGGGCGCCGCGGCACGCTGGTGCATGACGTCGAGGGCCGCGCCCTGCTCGGCTATGCCGGCGTGCAGATGGCCGGCGGCGGCGAGAGCCTGCGCCCTTCGCGCACCGGCGCGCTCTTCCTGCGCCACGACCTGGCGCGCGCCCGCGGCGAGGCGCGCCGCCTGGTGCTCGAGCAGTCGCTGTACTGGTCGGGCGCGGTCGCGGCGCTGGCGCTGGCGCTCTGGCTTGCCTTCCACGTACTGCTGACGCGGCGCAGCGCGCGCCTCGTGCAGGCCGCCGAGCAGTTCGCCACCGGCAACCTCGAGGCGCGCACCGGAGTCGAGGGCGGGGACGAACTGGGCCGCCTCGGCCGCGTGCTCGACACGATGGCGCCGCGCCTGGCCGAGGCGCAGCGACGCCTGCGCGAGGACATCGCCGAGCGCGAGCGGGCCCAGGCCGCGCTGCGCGTGTCCGAGGCGAGCTATCGCGCGATCTTCGACGCCACCGAGGACGCGATCTTCGTCCACGACCTCGCCAGCGGCGTGATCCTCGACGCCAACCCCAAGGCCTGCACCAACTTCGGCTATACGCTCGACGAGCTGCGCCGCCTCGAGATCGGCGCGCTGGGCAGCGGCGAGCGGCCCTACACCCAGGGCGATGCGCTCGTGCTGCTCGAGCGCGCGGCCGCCGGAGAGCAGCTACGCTTCGAATGGCGCAGCCGCGACAAGGGCGGCCGCCAGCGCTGGGACGAGATCGTGCTGAAGCGCGCGACGATCGGCGGCCACGACCGCGTGCTCGCGATCGCGCGCGACGTCACCGACAAGAAGCGTGCCGCCGAGGCGCTGGCGAGCCAGCGCGAGGCGCTGTACCAGCGCGAGAAGCTGGCCGCGCTCGGCTCGCTGCTGGCCGGCGTCGCGCACGAGCTGAACAACCCGCTGTCGGTGGTCGTCGCGCGCGCGGTGCTGCTGGAGGAGCAGGGCGGCCCGTCGACGCGCCATGCAGCATCGAAGATCCGCAGCGCCGCCGAGCGTTGCGCGCGCATCGTGCGCACCTTCCTCGCAATGGCGCGGCGCCAGCCGCCGGAGCACCGCCCGGTGGCGATCGACGAGGTGATCGGCGCCGCCCTCGACATCGCCGGCTACGCGCTGCGCAGCGCCGGCATCGAGACCCGGCTCGATCTCGCGCCCGGCGTGCCGCGCGTTTCGGCCGACGCCGACCAGCTGCACCAGGTGCTGCTGAACCTGCTGCTGAACGCCCAGCAGTCGCTGCGCGACGAGCCCCCGCCGCGGCGCATCGAGGTCAGGACGCGCCACGACGCGCCGGCGGGCGTGCTGCGCATCACCGTCGCCGACAACGGGCCCGGCGTGCCGGCGGCGCTGCGGGCGCGCGTGTTCGAACCCTATTTCACGACCAAGCCGACCGGCCTGGGCACCGGCGTCGGCCTGGCCGTGAGCCTGGGCATCGTCGAGGCGCACGACGGCACGCTGACGCTCGACTGCCCGCCGGGCGGCGGCGCCAGCTTCACCGTCGCACTGCCGGTCGGCCCGGCCGCGGCCGGCGCGCGCGAGCGCCGTCCGCCGCCGCGCGCGGCGGGCGCGCCGGGGCTCGCGGTGCTCGTCGTCGACGACGAGGCCGAGATCCGCGAGATGCTGGCCGAGATCATCGCCGCCGATGGCTGCCGGGTGCACCTCGCCGCCTCCGGCGACGAGGCGCTGCGCCGTCTCGAGGCCGAAACCTTCGACGTCATCCTCACCGACCTGCGCATGCCCGGGCTCGACGGGCGCGCGCTCTATGGCGAGATCGCCCAGCGCTGGCCCGAGAGCGCCGCGCGGGTCATCTTCGTCACCGGCGACACGCTCGCCGACGGCCTGCAGGGCTTCGTCGAAGGCAGCGGGCGGCCGGTGATCGAGAAGCCTTTCCTGCCCGCCGACGTGCGGCGAGTGGTCGGCGAGCTCGCCGCGACCGCGAGCCGGCCGGTCGCGAGCCCGCCGTAGCCGACCGCGTCGCCCCGGCGCGCACGCCGGCTCGGCGGCGTGGCGACCGCCGCCTCAGGCGCGCGAGCCGAAGCGCTCGGCCGAGCGGGCGCGCGCCTTCTCGGCCTCGACCGCGCGGTCGCGCGGCGGTGCGCTGGTGGACATCGAGCCGATCAGGCGGCGCGCCGCCTCCGCGACCTCGGCCACCGCGCGCTCGAAGGCAGCCTCGTTGGCCTTCGACGGCACAGTGAAGCCGCTCAGCTTGCGCACGAACTGGAGCGAGGCGTCGCGGATCTCGAGCTCGGTGGCCGGCGGCTCGAAGTTGAACAGGGTGCGGATGTTGCGGCACATGGCAAGGCCCTCGGCGTCAGGACGTCCCGCTCGGCGAGGCCGCTCAGGCCGAGCGGCCGTCGTATTCGTGCACCGGCACCGAGGCCAGGTCGAAGTCATCCAGGCAGCGCAGGTTGATCGCGGCCATCGCGTTGCCCTTCGAGTCGACGCCCTCGCCATACGGATGGATGCCGCAGACGCGGCAGAAGCGGTGGTGGATCCGGTGCTTGTTGAACTGGTAGTCGGCGGCGTTCTCGTCCGGCGTCAGCAGCGTGAACTGCGCCTTCGGCACGAACCACAGCATCGAGCCCTTGCGCTGGCAGATCGAGCAGTTGCAGGTGATCGCGGCGTCGACGCTGCCCTCGACCTCGTAGGCGACCTGGCCGCAGTGACAGCTTCCCTTGTAGCGCATGGTGTCTCCCGGTGTGGATGCCGGGAAGAGGATAGGCGCAGGGCGCGACCCTGACAGCGTCCGGGCCACTGCCAGCCGGGACCGGGCAATGACGACGCGGGCTGCGAGCTCGCACCCGGGGTGGGCCTGCCGCCGGTGGCGCTGGTGGAGAATGCGCCCGCAACCTGCCTGGTGACTCGGACGAGGGCCGACGTGCCCCCGCCCCCTGCTTGCCCAAGGCGACCCGCGCCGCCGCACTTCCCCGAGGTCACCGCATGGAGCTCCGGCAGCTACGCTACTTCGTCCGCGTCTGCGAGCTGGGCAGCATGGGGCGCGCCGCACTCGACCTCGAACTGCAGACCTCGGCGCTGAGCCAGCAGATCAGCCGGCTCGAATCCGAGCTGTCGACACGCCTGCTGCAACGCACGTCGATCGGCGTCACGCCGACCGATGCCGGCATCGCCTTCCTGCGCCAGGCCCAGCTCACGCTGCGCCATGCCGATGCCGCCGTGCGCGCGGCCCAGCAGGCACGGCTGGCCGGCCACGTCAGCATCGGGCTCGCCTCGACCACCGCGTCGGTGCTCGGCGTGCCGCTGCTGTCCGCAATGGCCGAGCGCTACCCGGACGTGCGCGTGCGCCTGGTCGAAGCGCTGTCGGGCCACCTGGCCGGCATGCTCGACGCGCGCCAACTCGACCTGGCGGTGCTGTTCAACGCCGATGCCGGCCGGCGCTGGAGCGTGACGCCGCTGCTCGACGAGAAGCTCTACGTGATCGGCGTCGCCGGCCTGCCCGGCATGCCCGCGGGGCGCGAGGTCGGCATCGCCGCGCTCGGCGAGCTGCCGCTGATCCTGCCGAGCCGCCCGCACGGGCTGCGCGCGCTGGTCGATGCGAGCTTCGCGCTCGCCCACATGACGCCGCGGGTGGTGACCGAGATCGACGGCCTCGCCTTGCTGATGGATGCGGTGCGGGCCGGGCATGGGGCGACGATCCAGCCCGGCGCCGCGAATGCGCGCATGCGCGACGCGGCGGTCGCCCAGGTGATGGTGGCCGACGCCCATGCGAGCCGACGCAACCTGCTCGCCTCGCTCTCCGACGACGAGCTCTCGCCCGCCGCGCTCGGCGCGCGCGTGGTGCTGGCCGGTGTCGCGCGCGCGCTCGTTGAGGGCGGCCACTGGGCGGGCGCCACCCTTCACCAAAGCTGAAGGGGCCTGTTGCGGGGCGCGCTGTCGGCGCCGGCCCCGCATCCCTAGAGTCTCCGTACCCCACAAGGAGACGCAGAAGCATGCTTGACGTCCTGGTCGTGGGCGGCGGCAACGCCGCCCTGTGTGCGGCGCTGATGGCGCGCGAAGCCGGTGCCAGCGTGCTGCTGCTGGAAGCCTCGCCGCGCAAATGGCGCGGCGGCAACTCGCAGCACACGCGCAACCTGCGCTGCATGCACGACGCGCCGCAGGACGTGCTGGTCGACGCGTATCCCGAAGAGGAGTACTGGCAAGACCTGCTGAAGGTGACCGGCGGCATCACCAGCGAGCCGCTGGCGCGGCTGGCCATTCGCGCCTCGTCCAACTGCCGAGACTGGATGCGCCGGCACGGCGTGCACTTTCAGCCGCCGCTGTCGGGCGCGCTGCACGTGGCGCGCACCAACGCCTTCTTCATGGGCGGCGGCAAGGCCCTGGTCAACGCCTACTACCGCAGCGCCGAACGCCTGGGGGTGCAGATCCGCTACGACACGCCGGTCGTCGCGATCGAGCGCGACGGCCGGCGCTTCCTCGCGGTGCGCACCGCCGCCGGCGAGCGGATCGAGGCCAGGAGCTGCGTGCTCGCCGCCGGCGGCTTCGAGTCCAACCGCGAATGGCTGCGCGAAGCCTGGGGCCGGAACGAGCGCGGCGAGTGGCCGTCGGACAACTTCCTGATCCGCGGCACGCGCTTCAACCAGGGCGTGCTGCTCAGGCACATGCTCGACGACGGCGCCGACGCGATCGGCGACCCGACGCAGGCGCACATGGTGGCGATCGACGCCCGCGCGCCGCTCTACGACGGCGGCATCTGCACCCGCATCGACTGCGTCTCGCTCGGCGTGGTGGTGAACCGGGACGGCGAGCGCTTCTACGACGAGGGCGAGGACTTCTGGCCGAAGCGCTATGCGATCTGGGGCCGGCTCGTCGCCCACCAGCCCGGGCAGGTCGCCTATTCGATCATCGACCAGAAGGCGATCGGCCGCTTCATGCCGCCGGTGTTCCCCGGCACCACGGCCGGCACGATCGGCGAGCTGGCGCAGAAGCTGGCGCTGCCGGCCCATGCGCTGGTCAGGACGGTGGCCGACTTCAACGCCGCCTGCCGGCCGGGCCGCTTCGACCACACCGCGCTCGACGACTGCCGCACCCAGGGCCTGGCGACGGAGAAGACGCACTGGGCCCGCCAGCTCGACACGCCGCCCTACTACGGCTACGCGCTGCGCCCGGGCGTGACCTTCACCTACCTCGGCCTGAAGGTCGACGAGCACGCGACGGTGCACTACGACGGCGAGCCGAGCCCGAACCTGTTCGTCGCCGGCGAAATGATGGCGGGCAACGTGCTCGGCAAGGGCTACACCGCCGGCGTGGGCATGTCGATCGGCACCGCCTTCGGGCGCATCGCCGGCACGCGTGCCGCCGCCGCCAGCCAGGGAGCGCGCCATGCAAGGACTTGAAGCCCTGGCCCGCGAAGCCGCCGACCTGGCCGAAGGCCGGCCGGCGATCCCGACCCTCACCGCGGGCGAGGCGGAGGTGGACCGCCAGATGCACATCTGCAATGCCTGCCGCTATTGCGAGGGCTTCTGCGCGGTGTTCCCGGCGATGACGCGCCGGCTCGAGTTCGGCAAGGCCGACATCCACTACCTGGCGAACCTGTGCCACAACTGCGGCGCCTGCCTGCACGCCTGCCAGTACGCGCCGCCGCACGAGTTCGGCGTCAACGTGCCGCTCGCGATGGCCGAGGTGCGGGGCCAGACCTATGTCGACTACGCCTGGCCGCCGGCGCTGGGGCGCCTGTACCAGCGCAACGGCCTGACCCTGTCGGTCGCGCTCGCCGGCGCGCTGGGCTTCTTCCTCGCGCTGGCGGCGGCGCTGAACGGCGGGCTGTGGGGCGAGAAGGCGGCGGGCAACTTCTACAACATCTTCCCGCACAACCTGCTGGTCGGCCTGTTCGCGCCGGTGTTCCTGTTCGCCGTCCTCGCGCTGGCGCTCGGGGTGCGCCGCTTCTGGCAGGACGTCACGCCCGCGACCAGCGGCGCGCCGCTGCACGCGGCCGCCGGCGCCGAGGCCGCCGGCGCGGTGCTGCGCCTGAAGTACCTCGACGGCGGGCACGGCGAGGGCTGCCACAACGAGGACGACGCCTACACCCTCTCGCGGCGCCGCTTCCACCACTTCACCTTCTACGGCTTCCTGCTCTGCTTCGCGGCGACCAGCGTCGCGACGCTCTACCACTCCCTCGGCCATCCGGCGCCCTACGACCTGCCGAGCCTGCCCAAGCTGCTCGGCGCCGCGGGCGGCCTGAGCATGATGGTCGGCACCGCCGGCCTCTGGCGGCTCAACCGCAGCCGCCACCCGCTGCACGTCGACCCGGCGCAGCGGCCGATGGACCTGGGCTTCATCGCGCTGCTCTTCCTCACCAGCGCGAGCGGCATGGCCCTCTGGCTGGGCCGCGGCACGCCGGCGCTCGGCCTCCTGCTTTGCCTGCACCTGGGCGCGGTGATGGCGCTCTTCGCCACCCTGCCCTACGGCAAGTTCGCGCACGGCATCTTCCGCAGCGCCGCCCTGCTGCGCCACGCGGTCGAGAAACGCAGGCCCGACCCGATCGGCCTCGGCGCCGAGTGACGCCCCGCCACCGCCCGTCCGCACACACCTCTAGGAAGCGAAAGACCATGGAAGCTCCCGGCATCCTCCAGATCCCCTCGATGCGCGACCGCTGCAGCGCGGCCGAGTGGCAGGCCCGCATCGACCTGGCGGCCTGCTATCGCCTGGTCGACCTGTTCGGCATGTCCGACATGATGGCCAACCACATCTCGTCCCACGTGCCGGGCGAGCCGGGGGCGTTCCTGATCAACGCCTACGGGATGATGTACGAGGAGATCACCGCCTCGAGCCTGATCAAGGTCGACGCCGAAGGCGAGATCCTGTCGAAGCCCGACTTCGGCGCGCTGAACTACGGCATCAACAAGGCCGGCTACGTCATCCACAGCGCGGTGCACACCGCGCGGCACGACGTGGCCTGCGTGATCCACACCCACAGCTGGGCCTCGATGGCGGTCTCGTCGCTGGCCTGCGGCCTGCTGCCGCTGACGCAGACCGCGATGCGCTTCCTGAAGATCGGCTACCACGACTACCAGGGCGTGGTGCTGAACACCGAGGAGCAGGCCTCGCTGCTGCACGACCTGGGCGAGAGCGAGGCGGTGATCCTGCGCAACCACGGCGCGCTGGTCGTCGGCCGCAGCGTCGGCGAGGCCTTCAACTGGATGCACCGGCTGGAGCTGGCCTGCCGCGCGCAGATCGGCGCGATGTCCTGCCACACGCCGCTGCAGGCGGTCCCGCAACAGGTGCTCGAAGAGACCTGGAACAACTACCAGCCGGGCACGCGGCGGCCCTACGGCCTGATGGAGTGGCCGGCGCTGCTGCGCAAGCTCGACCGCATGGACCCGAGCTTCCGCACCTGACGCCTCGCACTGCGACCCCGACGGAGAGCCCCAATGAACACGAAACGCCTGCATGCCGCCGTCGCGGCGTTCCTGACCAGCCTGGGCTGCATGCTGCCGGCGCCGGCTCCGGCGCAGACATTTCCAGGCAAGCCGGTGACCCTGGTGGTGCCTTTCGCCCCCGGCGGCAACCTCGACGTCGTGGCCCGCACGCTGGCGCCCGCCCTCGGCCAGGTGCTCGGCCAGACGGTCATCGTCGACAACCGGGCCGGCGGCGGTGGCGCCATCGGCGCGAGCTACGTCGCGCATGCACAGCCCGACGGGCACACGCTGCTCGTCAGCACGCCCAACGCGCTCGTCGTGTTGCCGCTGCTGACCAGGACGAGCTACACGCTCGGCAGCTTCGCGTCGGTCGGGCAGGTGGCGAAGACGCCGCTGGTGGTCGTCGTTCAGGGCAAGGGCCCCCACGCCGACATCGGCGCGTTCATGAAAGCGGCGCGCAATGCCCCAGGGCAGCTGACGGGGGGGCATGCCGGCCCCGGCACGACCAACCACCTCGCGCTGCTGCAACTCGAGCAGGCCGGCAGGCTGAGCGTGACCGCCGTGCCCTACAAGGGCTCCGCGCCGGCGCTGAGCGACCTGATCGGCGGTCAGATCGACTTCGTCGTCGACCAGCTCACCAGTTCGGCGGCCCAGATCCAGGCCGGTTCGCTGCGGGCGCTGGCGGTGATGTCGCGCGAACGCGATCCGACCCTGCCGAACGTGCCGACCCTGAGGGAAGCCGGCCTGGCCGACTTCGAGGCCACCACCGCCACCGGGCTGCTGGCGCCGGCATCGACGCCGAAGGAAGTCGTCATGACGCTCAACGCCGCCTTGCGCAAGGCGCTGGCCGACGATGCGGTCAGGCAAAGGCTGATCGCGGTCGGCAGCCCTGGCGAGGCCTCGTCGGCAGCCGAGTGGCAGGCCACCCTCGAGAGGGAAGAAGCCAACGCCAGGCTTCTGGCCCAGGCCGGCAAGCTCAAGGCCGATTGAGGAGCCCGCGATGACCCGCGCCTGCCTGCCGCCGCACGAGACCCATGCGCCACTCGCCTTCCGGCTGCCGCCGGGCAGCTGCGACTGCCACGCGCATGTCTTCGGGCCCTATGCACGGCATCCGCTGGCCGAGGACCGCAGCTACACGCCCGCTGAGTTCCCCGCCTCGGCCTACGCGGCCCACCTGGATCGCTTCGGGCTGGCGTACGGTGTGCTCGTGACGGGCAGCGCCTGCGGCACCGACAACGGCGCGGTGCTCGAGGCGCTGCGGCGCCACCCGGGCCGTCTTCGCGGCGTCGCCGTGCCGTCGGCCAGCACGACCGACGCCGAGCTGGATGCCTGGCACGACGCGGGCATCCGCGGCGTGCGGGTCAACCTCTACCGGCGCGACGGCCGCCACGTCTATCGCAACGGCGTGGGCTTGGAGGTGCTCGAGGCGCTGGCACCGCGCCTGGCAGACCGGGGCTGGCATGCCCAGGTCTGGATCCACGCGCCCGACCTGGTCGAACTCGTGCCGCAGCTGCTGCGCCTCGGCCTGCCCCTGGTGGTCGACCACATGGGGCGCATGGCGGCGGATCGCGGCGTCGAGGACCCGGGCTTCCGCCTGCTGTGCCGGCTCCTGGCCGAGGGTCATGCCTGGACCAAGATCTCGGGCGCGGACCGCAACACGCGGCTCGGCCCGCCGTATGCGGACATCGACCCTTATGTCTCGGCGCTGTTGCAGGCCAACGAAGAGCGTGTCGTCTGGGGCAGCGACTGGCCGCACATCAACTACTTCGACGCGCGCGAGGTGCCGGACGACGGCGCGCTCGTCAACCTGCTGGCGCGCTGGATGCCGAACGCAGACCAGCGCCGCCGGGTGCTGGTCGACAACGCCGCGCGGCTGTACGGCTTCCCCCCGACCCCCGGCTGAGCCCGTCTGCTGGCGATCGGTGAGCCCGCACCGAAGCCCGCCCCGAGCCTTTTCAAAGCACAGCGCGCGACACGGCCCGGCAACCCGGCTGCCGGACGTGGCGCCGTCACGCATTCCTTCGCCCCAGCCTCAGGGAGCCCTCGCATGAACCTGAACCCGTCCGACGACACCCGACCCCTCCCCGCCACCGCCCCGCGGCGGCACCGCCGGGAGCTGGTGCTGGCCGCACTCGCCTGTGCGGCAACCCCGCTCGCGGCGCTCGCCCAGGCCGCGCCCTGGCCGTCCAAGCCGGTACTCGTCGTCGTCGCCTTCACGCCCGGCGGCACGACGGATGTGCTGGCGCGCTCGGTCGCCGAGAAGCTCGGCAGCAAGTACAAGCAGGCCTTCGTCATCGACAACAAGCCCGGCGCCGGCGGCAACATCGGCACCGAGTTCGCGGTGCGCGCGCCGGCCGACGGCTACACGCTCATCGTCAATTCGGTAGGGCCGATGGCGGTCAACCCCTGGCTCTTCAAGGGCCTGCGCTACGACCCGTTGAAGGACCTGGTGCCGGTGGTGCAGATCGCCGACGTGCCCAACGTGCTGGTCGTCCACCCCTCCGTGCCGGCGAAGACCTTCGACGAGTTCGTCGCCTACGCCAAGACCCACCCCGGCCAGCTCAGCTACGGCTCGACCGGCACCGGCACCTCGTCGCACCTGTCGAGCTACATGCTGAGCCGGCGCATCGGTGCCGAGACCGTGCACCTGCCCTACAAGGGCGCCGGGGCGCTCACCGACCTGCTGGCCGGGCGCCTGCAGTTCATGTTCGCGACGATCCCCTCGGCGATCGCGCACATCCACGCCGGCAAGCTGCGCGCGCTGGCCGTCTCGAGCGAGACACGCTCGCGCTCGATGCCCGAGGTGCCGACAGTCGCCGAGCGCGGCTTCCCCGGCTTCGCGGCCGGCTCGTGGTTCGGCTTCTTCGCGCCCAAGGGCACGCCGCAGCCCGTCGTCGACACGCTCAACGCCGCGGTCAACGAGGTGCTGCCTTCGCTCGAGGCGCAGATGGTCCGCGAGGGGGCGGACCCGGTGGGCGGCAGCGCCGCGCAGTTCGGCCAGTTCACGCGGCGCGAGGCCGAGAAGTGGAAAGTGATCGTCCGCGAATCGGGCGCCACCGCTGAATGAGCACCGACACCGGCACCGGTACAGACATGGCACCGCTGCGCATCCTGCTGTCCGAGGCGGCCCGGCTCGAGGCGGGTGCGTCGATCGCGGCCGTGCTGGGCGCACGGGCCCACCGCTTCGTGTCGCCGGCCCCGGGGGTGGACGCGGATGTCGCCTTCGTCTCGCGCGACGTCACCGGCGCCTCGACCAAGCACCGGGTGCTGCCGCAGACGCAGGCTTTCTACGACACGCTGCTCGCCGCGCGCGGCCTGCGCTGGGTGCATGTGCATTCGGCGGGCGCCGACCGGCCGGTCTTCGTCGAGCTGCGCCGGCGGGGCGTCGAACTGAGCACCTCGTCCGGCGCCAATGCGGGCGTCGTCGCGCAGACCGCGGTCGCCGGACTGCTCGCGCTGGCGCGCCAGCTGCCGCGCCTGATGGCCGCGCAGCGGCGGCACGAATGGGCGCCGCTGCTCGCCAGCGGGCTGCCGCGCGACCTCGAGGGCCAGACCGCGGTGATCGTCGGCTGGGGACCGATCGGCCGCCGCATCGCCGCGGTGCTGCAGGCGCTCGGGCTGCGCTGCATCGCCGTGCGCCGCAGTGCCGAGCCGGCCGGCGAAGGCATCGAGACACTCGCCTTCGAGGACCTCGGCCGCGTGCTGCCGCGCACCGACTGGTTGCTGCTGGCCTGCCCGCTGACCGAGCGCACGCACGGCCTGGTCGGCGCCGCCGCGCTGGCGCAGCTGCCGGCGCATGCGCAATTGGTCAACGTCGCGCGCGGCGAACTGGTCGACGAGCCGGCGCTGGTCGAGGCGCTGCGCGACGGCCGCCTGGCCGGCGCCTTCCTCGACGTCTTCGCGCACGAGCCGCTCGCACCCGAGTCGCCGCTGTGGGACCTGGAGCAGGTGATCGCGACGCCGCACAGCGCCGGCTTCTCGGACGGCAACCGGGCGCGCGTGCTGCGCCTGTTCCTCGACAACCTCGGGTGCTGGCTCGAAGGCCGGCCGCTGCACAACCGGGTGGCATAGCCCCCGGGCTGGACGGCGCGGCGGCGCCGCCGATATGCGTTGAGCGGCCTTCGTCATGCGCAATGGTCGTTTGCGATGGCTGCAGGCGGCAGCTACGGTGCGGCTTTCCGCCTCCCGGCGGGAGACGACCGCCATTGCCCCGATGACCGCCGACCGCCTTGCGCCCACCGCCCCCGCCACGCTCGAGATCCGGCCGCTGCGCGCCGCGAGCGGCAGCACGGGCGACGGCACACCAGGCCAGGTGCCCGACACCCCGGGCGCTGCCGCCCTCGGCGCCGAGGTGCGCGGCCTCGACCTGTCGCGGCCGCTCGCGGACGCGGACTTCGCCCGCGTCCACCGCGCCCATCTCGACCACCACGTGCTGGTGTTCCGCGACCAGCAGCGCCTGACGCCCGACGAGCAGATCGCCTTCAGCCGACGCTTCGGCCCGCTGCAGATCCATGTGCTGCACCAGTTCCAGCTCGCGGGGCACCCGGAGATCCTGATCGTCTCCAACATCCGCGAGCACGGCAAGCCGATCGGCCTCGGCGATGCCGGCCACTACTGGCACTCCGACCTCTCCTACGTCGATCGACCGAGCCTGGGCTCGATGCTGCTGGCGCAGGAGCTGCCGGCCGAGGGCGGCGACACGCTGTTCGCCGACCAGCACGCGGCCTACGAGGCGCTGCCCGCGGCGCTGAAGCAGGCCGTCGAGGGCCGGCGCGCCGAGCACTGGTACCTCTGCAAGTACGCCGAGCTGCAGAAGCGCAGCCCCTGGCGGCCCGACCTCAGCGACGAGCAGAAGGCCAAGGTGCTGCCGGTCGAGCAGCCGGTCGTGCGCACGCACCCGGAGACCGGCCGCCGCGCGCTCTTCGTCAGCGAGCATTTCACGACCCGCATCGTCGGCCTGCCCGACGACGAGAGCCGCGCGCTGCTCGCCGAGCTCTTCGCCCACAGCACGCAGCCGCGCTTCGTCTACCGCCACCGCTGGCGGGCCGGCGACATGGTGTTCTGGGACAACCGCTCGGTGATGCACCTTGCCGCCGGCTGTCCGGACGACCAGCGCCGCCGCCTGCACCGCACCACGATCGAGGGCGACCTGGTGTTCTGAGGGCCTGAGAGCGCAGCCCCAGCCGTCGCCCGACCGCCTGCCCCTTTCGCCCTTCGCCCTTCCGCCCCTCGTCCTTCAACGCGCCCGGCAGCCGCCGGGCCCCCCGGAGCCCCACCGATGCCGATCCCCCGCCTGCCCGGCGCCTCGCTGACCCGCCGCGCCGCCGGCTTCGCCGCCGCGCTCGCCCTCGCCGCCGCCCTGCTGCCCGCCGCCCGCGCCGAAGGCACGCTGCGCATCGCGCAGCAGTTCGGCATCGTCTACCTGCTGCTCGACGTCGCGCGCGAGCGCCAGCTGATCGAGCAGGCCGGCAGGAAGCTCGGCCAGGAGGTGAAGCCCGAATGGGTGCAGCTTTCCGGCGGCTCGGCGATCAACGACGCCCTGCTCTCGGGCGCGATCGACATCGGCGGCGCCGGCGTCGGCCCGCTGCTGACGCTGTGGGACCGCACCAAGGGCAAGCAGGACGTCAAGGGCGTCGCCTCGCTCGGCAACTTCCCGTACTACCTGGTCAGCATCAATCCGAAGGTGAAGACGATCGCCGACTTCGGCGACGCCGACCGCATCGCGCTGCCGGCCGTCGGCGTCTCGGTGCAGTCGCGCATCCTGCAGCTGGCCTCGGCCCAGCGCTGGGGCGACGACGCCTACCAGCGGCTCGACCGGCTGCAGGTCGCGGTGCCGCACCCGGACGCCACCGCCGCGCTGATCAAGGGGGGCACAGAGATCAATGCGCACTTCGGCAACCCGCCCTTCCAGGAGCAGTCGCTGGCCGGCAACCCGGCCGCGCACGTCGTGCTCAATTCCTACGAGGTGCTCGGCGGCCCGGCTTCGGCCACCGTGCTCTACGCGACCGCCAAGTTCCGCCAGGACAACCCGAAGACCTATGCCGCCTTCGTCCAGGGCCTGGCCGAGGCGGCGGACTTCGTCGCCGCCCACCCCGAGCAGGCGGTGGACATCTTCATCGCCGCCAACAAGTCGAAGATCGACCGCGAGCTGGTGCTGAAGGTCATCAAGAGCCCCGAGGTGCAGTTCAAGCTGCAGCCGCAGAACACGCTGAAGCTGGCCGACTTCATGCATCGCGTCGGCGCGATCAAGCACAAGCCGGCTTCCAGCGCCGACTACTTCTTCGACGACCCGCACACCGCTGGCGGGCATTGAGATGGCGTCGCAAGACGCGCTGCTGCAGGTGCGCGGCGTCAGCCTCGAGTACGCCACCCGCGAGCGCGTCGTGCGCGCGACGCACCGGGTCGGCTTCGACGTCTATCCCGCCGACCGCTTCGTGCTGCTCGGCCCCTCGGGCTGCGGCAAGTCGACGCTGCTGAAGGCGGTGGCCGGCTTCATCGCGCCGCGCGAGGGCGAGATCGTGCTCGACGGCGCGGCGGTGCGCGGCCCCGGGCCGGACCGCATCGTCGTCTTCCAGGAGTTCGACCAGCTGCCGCCGTGGAAGACCGTGCGCCAGAACGTCGCCTTCCCGCTGCTCGCCTCGCGCCGCTGCCCGCGCGCCGAAGCCGAGGCGCGGGCGATGCAGGCGATCGAGCGCGTCGGCCTCGCGCGCTTCGCCGATGCCTATCCGCACACGCTGTCGGGCGGCATGAAGCAGCGCGTCGCGATCGCCCGCGCGCTCGCGATGCAGCCGCGCGTGCTGCTGATGGACGAGCCCTTCGCCGCGCTCGACGCGCTGACCCGCCGCCGCATGCAGGAGGAGCTGCTCGCGCTCTGGGACGAGGTGCGCTTCACGCTGCTCTTCGTCACCCATTCGATCGAAGAGGCGCTGGTGGTCGGCAACCGCATCCTGCTGCTGTCGCCGCATCCGGGGCGGGTGCGCGCCGAGCTGGACAGCCACGACTACGGGCTCGACAGCGCCGGCAGCGAGGCCTTCCAGGCGGCGGCGCAACGCATCCACCGGCTGCTGTTCGAGGAACCGCCCGTCCGCAGGGAAGCCACGGCCGCTGCCGTGGCCGCCGCTGCCGCGGAGGCCGCCTGATGGCCGGGACGACGGCCGGGATGGGCGGCAGCCTGACCCCGCCGGTGCGACCGGAGTACGAGCGCCTGCTCGAGCCCCTGGGCGAGCGCGCCGCCGAGGCGCCGCTGCCGCTCGGCCGGCGCATCGCCCAGCAGGCCTGGCTGCGCAAGCTCGCGATCCTCGTCGTGCTGGCCGCGGCCTGGGAAGTCATCGCCCGGCTGCAGGACAACGACCTGCTGCTGCCGACCTTCGGCGCCACCGCGCGCGCCTTCGTCGAGGACCTCGCCAGCGGCGAGCTGTTCGAGCGCGTGCGCCTGTCGCTCGTGGTGCTGCTGCAGGGCTATGCGCTGGGCATCGTCGCCGCCTTCGCGCTGACCACGCTGGCGGTCTCGACGCAGTTCGGCCGCGACCTGCTGGAGACGCTGACCTCGATGTTCAACCCGCTGCCGGCGATCGCGCTGCTGCCGCTGGCGCTGCTGTGGTTCGGCCTCGGCCAGGCGAGCCTGCTCTTCGTCCTGGTACACGCGGTGCTGTGGCCGCTGGCGCTGAACACCTACGCCGGCTTCCAGGGCGTGCCCGAGACGCTGCGCATGGCCGGCCGCAACTACGGCCTCAAGGGCCTGCGCTACGTGCTGCAGATCCTCGTGCCCTCGGCGCTGCCGGCGATCCTCTCGGGGCTGAAGATCGCCTGGGCCTTCGCCTGGCGCACGCTGATCGCCGCCGAGCTGGTGTTCGGCGCCACCTCGGGCCGCGGCGGGCTCGGCTGGTACATCTTCCAGAACCGCAACGAGCTCTACACCGACCGCGTCTTCGCCGGGCTGGCGATGGTGATCCTGATCGGGCTGCTGGTCGAAGGGCTGGTGTTCGCCGCGCTGGAGCGCGCGACGGTCAGGCGTTGGGGCGTGCAGCGCTGAGCGTCGACCGCGGGAGCGGCGCTCAGGGCTCGAGGCAGCGCCCCGGAATGGGCTGCGACGAACGGCAGCTCGGCGGGTCGCCTTCTGGCCGCTCATCGCGCCTTCTGCAGTGATTCCTTCGACGTCACGGGGCGGGTGCGCCCGTGGTCCGTCCCCTGCGGGACTCCACACCGCACCCGCATCAAGACCGCCGGCCCGTCGGGGGTCGTCACCTCCCGCTCGACGGCAAACCCGGCGCGCCGGTACGCGGCGATCGCGCGCAGGTTCGCCGGCGCCGGATCGGTCTGCACCACGGTCACCGCCGGGTCCTCGAAGAGGCGCGCGACGAAGGCTCGGACCATCGCGCGGCCCAGGCCCTGACCGAGCAGCGGCTCGTGGGCGAGGAACTGGTCGATGCCGCGCGCGCCGGGGTCGGTCTCGTCCTCCCACCAGCCGTCGCCGCTGCCGAGCACCACGTAGCTCTGGATGAAGCCGACCGGCTCGCCGTCGAGCAAGGCCAGGTAGGCGCGGGTGGTCGATGGATTCGGTGGCACCGACAGGACATCGGCGGCCAGTTCGTCGATGTCCGGCGTCGGCTGCCACCAGGCCGCGACATGCGGGCGCCGCAGCCAGCCCAGCAGCAGCGGCAGGTCAGCGACGCTCAACGGACGGAAGTCGATCGCCCCGGGCGCCGCCAGGCGCTGCGCGAGCCAGTCGCCGCGCGCCAGCCGGTACAGGCAGTGCGCTCGCAGCGGGTGGCCGGCCGGCACGCCCGGGTGCTCGAAGTCGCCGCCCCGGTCGCGCGCCATGCCCAGGCGCTCCATCACCGCCCGCGAGCGCGCGTTGCCCCGCGCGGTGAACGAGACGATCTCGTCGAGGCCGCCGCGCCCGAAGCCGCTGGCCAGTGCGGCCCGCGCCGCCTCGCTCGCGTAGCCGCGGCCCCAGTGGGCCCGCGCAAGCCGCCAGCCGACCTCGACGCAGGGCGAGCAGGGCAACGGCCGGCGCGGCACCATCAGGCCGGCCGCGCCGACGAACCGGCCGGTCTGCGCCTCCTCCAGCGCCCAGTGGCCGAAATCCCCCGCGTCAAGCGCCGCCTGCCAGTGCTCGACGGTGGCGCGGCTCTGGGCCGCGGTCGCCAGCGCGGGGTAATGGGTCATCACCTCAGGGTCGGCACTGAGGGCCGCGAAGGCCTCGACATCGGCTTCACGCCAGTCACGCAACAGCAGGCGGGCGGTGCGGATCGATTCCATCGGCGGGGACAAGAGTGGACAGACGTGGACAGGCGCGGCGGGCCACCGGGGCGCCGGGGCATCGACGGCCTGCCGACCGCGACGATGATGAGCGCAAGCCCGGCCCCGCCGGCCCTTGCCACTGGGGCGAAATGGGTGCTCCGAACGGTCTGATAAGGTCAGCCGGATGCACCTGGAGCCGACAGAAGAAGACGACGCCTCCCTCGTGGCCCGCTGCCGGGTCGGCGATGCCAGCGCCTGGCGAACCCTCGTGGGGCGTTACCAGCGCCTCGTGTACGCGATCGCCCGGCGCGTCGGCTTCGACGATCACGCGGCCGCGGATGTCTTCCAGACCGTCTTCGTGCGCCTGCACGAGGCCCTGCCGCGCCTGCAGCAGCCCGAACGCCTGCAGGCCTGGATCGTCACGACCGCCCGCCGCGAGAGTCTGCTGCAGCTGCGGCGCGCGAAGCGCACCGTCTCCCTCGCGCCCGCGGGCGAGGCGACGGCCGATGGCGGCGCCGACGACGTGGCCGGCTTCGACCCCGTCGACGAGGCCCTGCTCCCCGACGAGCAGCTCGAGCAGTTGCAGGAGCTGCACCGGGTGCGCCGCGCGCTCGACGCTCTCGACGAGCGTTGCCGCCGCCTGCTGCTGCTGCTGTTCGACGACGGGCCGGCGGGCGGCGGCTACGAGCAGGTCGGCGCCGAGCTGGGCATGCCGGTGGGCAGCATCGGCCCGACGCGCGCCCGCTGCCTCGACAAGCTGCGCCGGCAGGTGACCGCATGAGGCCGATGCCCTGTGGACGCCTTCACGGCCAATCTCGTCGCCCTGCGCCGCGGATGTATCAGCCGTCCGCCGCCCGCCTCTGTTCGGCGGAGACAAGCTGCACCACGCCGCCGCCGCGCTGGATGACACGATGAGCCAGAAGCCGCTGACAGACGCCCAACTTATCGCGCTCGCCGCGCGCGCGATGCACGCGCTGCCGGATGCGCCGCCCGCCTGGATCGAGGCGGCCGCGGCGCTGTTCCCGGCCGAGGCCCCGGCGCCGACGGCCGCGCCGGGCCTCGGTGCCGTGGTCGCCGCGACGGTGGCTCGGCTGCAGGCCGCGCTGCGCTTCGACAGCTGGGCGCCGCAGCCGGCGCTGGCGCTGCGCGCCAGCCGCGGTGACACGCGGCAGTTGCTGTTCACCGCCGGCGAGTGCGACATCGACCTGCGCATCGGCCCGGCCGAGCAGGGCCGCCACCCGCTCGCTGGCCAGGTGCTGGGACCGGGCATCGACGAGGCCCGCGTGGTCATCGCTCGGGCCGACGGGCCCGGGACGGCACTGGCGGAGGCCACGCTGGACAGCCTCGGCGAGTTCGCCTTCGCGGCGCTGGAGGCAGGCGAGATCCAGTTGCGCCTCGAACGGGCCGGGCTGCCGGTGATCGAGTTGCCGCCGGTGCGTCTGGGCCCTCTGCCGCGTGCCTGAACCCGCGCGACCGGCCCCCCCGGCCCCCTCACCGGACGCCCAGACGCTGGCGGCCCGGCTGGTGCAGGCGGGTGCCGAGGCGCCGCCGGGCCTGGACGACGCGGGCCGCACCGAACTCGCCTGGGCGCTGAAGCAGCTGGCCTACGACGCCTGGCACGCCGACCCGGCGCGCGCAGTGGCCGCGGCACAGGCACTGCGCGGCCTGACGCAGGCCGCGGCCGCGGGCTCGACCGTCGAGACGACCGTCCAGGCGCTCGCCGACTGGACCGAGGCGATCGCGCTGCTGACGCGTGGCGACATGGCGCCGGCACTCGACGCGCTCGACCGCTCGCGCGCGCTGTGGCTGCGCCTGGAGCGGCCGCTGGAAGCGGCCCAGACCCAGGTGCCGAAGATCATGGCGCTGACCGTGCTGGGCCGCTTCGATGCCGCGCAGGACTGCGCGCTCGCCGCCCGCGAGGCGCTGCGCGCCGCCGGCGACACCGCCGCCGCCGCGCGCGTCAGCCTCAACCTGGGCAGCCTGGCGATCCACCGCACCCGCTTCGCCGAGGCGCTGGCGCCGTACCGGGAGGCCGCGGTGCTGTTCGCCCGCGCCGGCGACCGCAACCATTCGGTGATGGCCGACATCGGCCTCGCCGACGCCTGCACGATGCTGGGCCGCATCGACGAGGCGCGCAGCCTCTTCGAACGGGCGCGACTGCGCGCCGAGGCACATGCGCTGCCGATGCTGGCCGCCAGCGCGACCGACGGCCTGGCGACGCTGGCGCTGTCATGCGGGCGGCATGCCGAGGCGCTGGCCGGCTTCGAAGCCGCGCGCAGCGCCTACGAGTCGCTCGACCTGCCGCAGCTGCATGCGGAGGCCGAGAAGAGCCTTGCCGACGCCTACCTCGAAGTGCGCCTGCTGCCCGAGGCGATCGCGATCTACCACGCCCTGGTGCGCACGCTGGAAGCCCAGGAGGCAGGCGCCACCCTGCCCTGGACGCTGGCCCAGCTGGGCCGGGCGCAGGCGCTGGCCGGCCGCCACGACGAGGCCCTGGCCACGCTGCGGCAGGCGGACGAGGCCTTCGAGGCGCAGGAGATCACGCTCGGCCGGGCGCTGGTGGCGCTCGCCGAGTCCGAACTGCGGCTCGCCGCCGGTGACGCCGACCTCGCCGACAGGCGCGCGGCCGAGGCAGCGGCAGCCTTCGAAGCCGAGGGCGTGCGCCACGGGCTGGCGCAGGCGCGGGTGCAGCAGGCCGCCACTGCAGTGGCCTGCGGCCGGGCCACCGACGCGCTGGGCCTGTGCGAGACCCTGCTCGCCAGTGCGCAGCTGCCCGCGCCGTTGCGCGTGCGCGCCGAGGTCGAGCGCGCCGCGGCGTGGCGCCTGCTCGGGCGCCGCGACGAGGCCTGCACCGCGCTCGAGCGCGCGATCGACGACTTCGAGCTGCTGCACGCGGCGCTGCCGGGTGACGACCTGCGGCGCGCCTTCCTCGCCGACGGCACGCGGCCTTATGTCGAGCGGCTGCGCTTCGCGCTCGAGGCGCACGAGGCCGTCGCCGCCGGGGACGACGCGGGCGCCGGGGACGCCGCCGCGACCGTGCTGCACTGGCTCGAGCGCCTGAAGGACCGCGCGCTCGGCGAGCGCCTCGGACGCCCGGCCGCGGCGCAGGACGACGAGCCGCCCCATGACGTTGCCCTGCGCGCCCGGCTGGACGCGATCCACCGCCGCCGGCAGCGCCTGGCCGAGGAGGAAGACGCAGAAGGGGCGCAAGCCCTCGCCGACGAGGCCTGGACGATCGAGCAGGCCCTGCTCGAACAGGCGCGGCGGCGGCGCCTGCGCGCGCCGCCGGCCCGCGCTCCCGGCGCCACCGCCGGGAGCGCGGCCGCCGAGGGCGCGAGCGAAGTCGTGGATAGCGAAGTCGTGGATGCCGGCGCCCGGGCTGCCAAAGGGCCGGCCGCCGCCCGCGCCTTCGTCGCCCGCCTGCAGGCGGCCCTTGGGCCGCAGGCGGCGCTGGTCGAGTACGGCGTGCTCGACGACGAGCTCTTCGCCCTCGTCGTGCGCGCCGAGCGCATCCACCTGGTGCGCCGGCTGGCCCCCTGGTCGGCGGTGCTCGGCGCGGTGCGCGCGCTGCGCTTCCAGATCGAGACGCTGCGCGCCGGCGTGGCGACGCTGGCCGCGCACGTCGCCCAGCTGGTCCTGCGCGCCGAGGCACGGCTGGGCGCGCTGCACGCCCTGCTCTGGCAGCCGTTCGCCGCGCTGCTGGAAGGCAGCGAACAGGTCGTCGTGGTGCCGCACGGCGCCCTGCATGGCATCCCCTTCGGCGCGTTGCGCGATGCCGAAGGGGTGCTGGTCGAGCGGCACGAGATCGGCCTTGCCGCGAACGCGGCTGCGGCGCTCGCCGGGCTGGCGCCGGCCCCGCAGGCGTCCGCGGACGAAGGCCTGGCGCTGCTCGTCGGCGACGGCACCGGGCTCGCGAACGTCGAAGGCGAGATGGTCGCGGTGGTGCAGGCGCTGGCGCTGGCGCAGCGGGTGCACGACCTGGAGGCGCTGCGCGAACGCGCGCCCGCCGCCGCCCTGCTGCATCTGGCCGGCCACGCGCAGTTCCGCGCCGACAGCCCGCTGTATTCCGCGCTGCTGCTGCATGGCAGCCGCCTGACCGCGGCCGAAGTCGAGCGCCTGCGCCTGCGTGCCCGCCTGGTGGTGCTGAGCGCCTGCGAGACCGCGCTCGGCGACACCGGCGGGGCGGGCGACGCGAGCATCGGGCTGGTGCGTGCCTTCCTGATGGCCGGCGCCGAGCGGGTGCTCGGCAGCCTCTGGGCCGTCGACGACGCGGCCACCGCCGACTTCATGCGCAGCTTCTACGGCCACTGGCGCGGCGGCGCGCGGCCGGCGCGGGCGCTGCGCCTGGCCCAGCTCGCGACGCGGGCGATCCACCCGCACCCTGCGCACTGGGCGGCGTTCTCGCTGCACGGCGGGCTCTGAGAGGCTGTTCCCGGGCCCGGCGAGCCCGCGCCGGGGCCGCCGCGCGCCAATACCGCGCTTACAAACTGAGATGCCCCACCCACGGGCGGATGTATCGAACGGCCGCCCCCCTGCTCTGTCGGACACCGGGCTGCGGGCCGCACCGCGCCGGCCCCCAAACGACGTCGGAGGGGCCGCCCCGATCCGACACACCAGGAGAAACCACCGATGCTGCCCACCCGCCTCACCGCCATTGCCGCCGCCTGCCTGCTCACCGTGGCCTGCGGCGGTGGCGGCGGCGACACCCCGCCCCCCAGCGGCGGCGGCAACGACGGCGCCGGCGAAGTGTCGGTCGCGGATGAAGTCCTGGTGCGGCTGCGCAGCGCCGCCGACCTCGACGGCGTGCTCGCCACCCACGGCCTGGTGCGCCTGGGCGCCTTCGGCTCGCGGCCGATCTACCGCCTGGGCGCGCCGGCCGGCACCGACCTCGAAACCCTGGTCGACACGCTGCGCGTGGACACGCGCGTGCTGCGCGCCAGCGAGAACCGCCTCACCGACACCCCCGAAGGCCGCCGCCGCACCGTCTGGGCGATCGGCGAGGCCCAGGCCTACACCACGCAGTGGGCGCCGCAGGCCCTGCGCCTGGCCGAGGCGCAGGCGATCCACGACGGCAGCGGCGTGCGCGTCGCGGTGCTCGACACCGGGGTCGACCTCAGCCACCCCGCCCTCGCCGGCCGCCTGCTGCCCGGGCGCGACTTCGTCGACGACGACGACGACCCGAGCGAGGTGGCGGCCGACGGCAGCGCCAGCTACGGCCACGGCACCCACGTCGCCGGTCTCGTCGCGCTCGCCGCGCCCGGCGCCATGCTGATGCCGCTGCGCGTGCTCGACGCCCAGGGCCGCGGCAACGTGTGGGTGCTAGGCGAGGCGCTGCTCCACGCGGTGGACCCGGATGGCGACCCGCTGACGGACGACGGCGCCCATGTGATCAACCTCAGCCTCGGCACCACCGAAGAGACGGAGGTGCTGGAGGACCTGATCGACCGCATCAGCTGCGACGACGACGAGGAACCCGGCGAGGAAGACGACGACGATGACGACGACGACATCCGCTGCGCCGCCGGCGGCGGCGCGGTGGTCGTCGCCGCGGCCGGCAACGACGGCAGCCCGACGCTGCTGCAGTACCCGGCCGCCGAGCAGGAGCCCGGCCTGCTGGCGATCGGCGCCTCGGCCGAGAACCGCCGGCTCGCCGGCTTCAGCAACAGCGGCAGCTGGATCCACCTCACGACGCCCGGCGAAGGCATCACCAGCAGCGTGCCCGGCGGCGGCTACGGCACCTGGAGCGGCACCTCGATGAGCGCGCCCTTCGCGGCCGGCATCGCCGCCCTGCTGCGTGGCGCGCAGCCGGCGCTGCCGCCGCAGGAAGTCGCCGCGCGCATGGTCGCGCGCGCCGCCGCGCTCTGCGACGGCCAGCTGCCCGCGCTCGACGCCGCGGCGACGCTGCAGGACGCCGCGCCCCCCGCGCCCACCTGCCCCTGACGGCACCCGGCCCGCCCGCGCGGGCCCGTTCGGCGTTCTGTCCGCGCAAACCGAGGCAGCCTCGGCAAGCCCCTCGCCCGCGCGGCACACCATGCGCCTCGCCACGCCGTGACACGACACCACGTGCGCAGACGTCGAGCGCCTCCGCGCGCCGCAGGCCGAGGGCGCCGGGTGGCCGGCGGCCGCCAGTGAAGGAGGAGCGGCGGGCGTTCAGCCTCGCCGCGGGGGACATGGAGGCCGCCGGCCGCCCGGCGCCCTCGGCCCGCCACCCGCCTCCGTGCGAAGCCCAAGCGCGCACCCAGCAGCGCGCAGCGCAATCGTCACCGAATGTGACGGGAGTATTTAAAGCCGACGACCGTGCTCTGTCGCTGGTAGGCCGCCCGCTCCGGACCGCCCGACACCATGCCCAGGAGCCCGTTGATGACCCTTCCCGACGACCACCGCCCCCGGGTCGCGCTGTACTCGCACGACACGATGGGCTTCGGACACATCCGTCGCAACATCCTGCTCGCCGGCGCCCTCGCCGCGCCGCCGCTGTCGGCGCGCGTGCTCCTGATCTCCGGCATTCGCGAGGGCGGCGCCTTCGCGCTGCCGCCGGGCGTCGACAGCGTCACCCTGCCCGCCTACCGCAAGCTGCCCGACGGCAACTACAAGCCACGCGCCCTCGGCGACGACCTGGCGCGGCTGGTCGCGCTGCGCAGCGACATCATCCAGTCGGCGCTCGACCGCTTCGAGCCTTCGCTGCTCGTCGTCGACAACGTGCCCTCGGGCGCGCTCGGCGAACTGCGCGGCGCGCTGCCGATGCTGCAGGCGCGCGGCACGAAGCTGGTGCTCGGGCTGCGCGACGTGCTCGACGAGCCCGAAGCGGTGCGCCGCCAGTGGTGGCGCCAGCGCAATTTCGAGACCCTGCGCCGGCACTACGACGCCGTCTGGGTCTACGGCGACACGCGCGTCTACGACACCGCCGAAGCCTGCGCCTTCGGCCCCGACATCCGCGACATGCTGGTGCCGGTCGGCTACCTCGACCCGGCGCAGCGCGTGGGCGCGGCCGCCGCGCCGGCGGAGGCGGCGACGCCCTATGCGCTGTGCCTCGTCGGGGGCGGCCAGGACGGCCGCGCGCTGACCGAGGCCTTCGCCCGCGCGCCGCGGCCCGAGGGGCTGCGCGGCGTGATCCTTGCCGGCTCGATGATGCCGCGCGCCGATCTCGAACGGCTGCGCGCGCTGGCGGCCACGCGGCCCGGCCTCGAGGTGCTCGACTTCGTGCCCGAGCCGCTCGCGCTGATGCGCGGCGCGCAGTCGGTGGTCGCGATGGGCGGCTACAACACGGTGACCGAGTTGCTCTCGCTCGGGCGGCCGACACTGATCGTGCCGCGCGTGCGGCCGCGCCAGGAGCAGTGGATCCGCGCGCGCCAGCTCGCGCGCATGGGCCTGATCGACTGCCTGCACCCGCAGGCGCTGAGCCCGCAGGCGATCGGCGACTGGCTCGCGGCGCCGCATCCGGCGCACGCCCCGGCCGCCGAACGCATCGACTTCGACGGCCTGGCCAACGTGCAGCGCCAGGCACTCGCGCTGCTCGCCGCGCCGCAGCGCGCAGGGCCGCCCCCGCGCGACGCGACCCAGGACGAGGCCCCGCCGTGGCTGCGTGCGACGCCTTCGGCGACGCACCCGCGGCTGCCGTCGCGGCCGCTGAACGAACGCCAGGGAGCCGGCCATGGACTGCACTGATCCGCTGCGCGTCGGCTATGTGCTGAAGCGCTATCCGCGCTTCTCCGAGACCTTCGTCGTGCACGAGATCCTGGCCCACGAACGGGCCGGCCTCGCGGTCGAGATCTTCGCGCTCGGCCCGGTCGAGGAGAGCCACTTCCAGGACGCGATCGGCCGCGTGCGCGCCCCGGTGACGCGCTTGTCCGACGTCTGCCGCCACGGCCGCACGATGTGGTCGCTGATCGACCGCGCCCGGCGCGAGCTGCCGGCCTTCTGGCCCGCGCTGAACCGGCTCGAGCCCGAAGACCCGGACGTGCTCGCGCAGGGCATCGAGCTGGCGCTCGCGGCGCAGGCGCGCGGCCTGGCCCACCTGCACGCGCACTTCGGCACCCGCGCCACCGCGGTCGCGCGCCTGGCGGCCGCCTTCGCCGGCATCGGCTACAGCTTCACCGCCCACGCGAAGGACATCTACCACCCCTACGCCGAGCCGCAGGCGCTCGACGCCAAGCTGCGCGACGCGGCCTTCGCGCTCACCGTCTCCGACTACAACCTGGCGCACCTGCGGCAGCGCTTCGGCGCGGCCGACACGCGCCGCCTGCACCGCCTCTACAACGGCCTCGCGCTCGGCGAGCTGCGGCACGGCGAGGCGCCGGCTGAGGCCACGGCGGCGGCGCCCGAAGCGGCCGTCACCGCGTCGGCGGCCCCCGCGGCGGCGCCGGCGGGGTCCCCGCGCGGACGCGAGATCGTCAGCGTCGGCCGGCTGGTCGAGAAGAAGGGCCTGCGCGTGCTGATCGAAGCGGCGCGCCTGCTCGCCGCGCGCGGCGTCGACTTCCACTGCACGCTGATCGGCGACGGGCCGCTCGCGGGCGAGCTGCAGGCGCAGGTCGGGCATTCCGGCGTCGGCGCGCAGGTGACGCTGCTCGGCGCGCAGGCGCAGCCGGTGGTGCTGGCCGCGATGCGCGGCGCCGCGGTGTTCGCCGCGCCTTGCGTCGTCGCCGAGAACGGCGACCGCGACGGCCTGCCGACGGTGCTGCTCGAGGCGATGGCGCTCGGCACGCCCTGCGTGTCGACCCGCGTGGCCGGCATCCCGGAACTGGTGGTCGACGGCGAGTCCGGCCTGTGCGTGCCGCCGGACGACCCCGACGCGCTCGCCGACGCGCTGCAGCGCCTGCTCGACGACCCGGCGCTGCAGCAGCGCCTCGCCGCCGCGGCGCGGGCGCGCGTGGAGCGCGACTTCGACATCGACCGCAACACCGCTGTCCAGCGCCTGCTGTTCGAGCGCGCGGTGCGCGGCCTGCCGCTGGAGACCGTCGAAGGCCGGGCCCCGACCCCTGCCGCGTCCACCCTGGCCGACCCGGCCGTCGCGCCCGTCGCCGCCCCGTCTGCCCCGGTCCCCCCGGCGCATGCGCTCGGCGCGCTGCCCGCTGGAGCCGCCTGATGCGCATCGCCTATGTCTGTGCCGACCCCGGCATTCCCGTCTACGGCCGCAAGGGGGCCTCGGTCCATGTGCAGGAGGTGGTGCGCGCCTTCGGCCGCGCCGGCTGCGAGGTCGAGCTGTTCGCCACGCGTGTCGGCGGCGAGGCGCCGGCCGACCTCGCCGGCGTGCCGCTGCGCCGCCTGCCCGAGGGGCCCGCCGGCGCGCCCGAGGCGCGCGCGCGCCAGGCGCTGCACGCCAATGCCGCGCTGCGCAGCGCGCTCGCCGCGGCCGGGCCCTTCGACCTGGTCTACGAGCGCTACTCGCTGTGGAGCTGGGCCGGCATCGCGCAGGCCCGCGACGCCGGCTGCCCGGCGCTGCTCGAGGTCAACGCGCCGCTGATCGAGGAGCAGGCGCGCCACCGCGTGCTCGCGCTGCCCGAGGAGGCCGAGCGGGTCGCCACGCGGGCCTTCGGCGGCGCCGACGCGCTGATCGCCGTCTCGCCCGGCGTCGCCGACTACCTCGGCCGCCGCCCCGAGGCGGCCGGGCGCGTCCACGTGGTCGGCAACGGCGTCGACCCGGCGCGCTTCGCCGCCGCCACGCAGCGGGTGCGCGAGCGCACGCTGGCGGCGGCGGCGCTCGCGGCACCAGCGGCGCAGGCCCGGCAGGCCTCGGCCGCCGCGCGGCCGGCGCAGGAGGGGAGCGCCGTTGCCGCGCCGCCGCCGGCGGACGCCCCGGTCGTCGGCTTCCTCGGCACGCTCAAGCCCTGGCACGGGCTGCCGGTGCTGGTCGAGGCCTTTGCCCGCCTGGTCGGCGAGCACGGCATCGACGCGCGGCTGCGCATCGTCGGTGACGGGCCGGAACGCGAAGGGCTGGTCGCCTCGCTCGCCGCGCGCGGCCTGGCCGGGCGCACCGACCTGCGCGGCGCGGTCGCGCCGAAGGCGGTGGGCGACGAGCTCGCGGCGATGGACGTCGCGACCGCGCCCTATGCCGAGGCGGCGGGCTTCTACTTCTCGCCGCTGAAGCTGGTCGAGTACATGGCGGCCGGCGTGCCGGTCGTCGCGAGCCGGGTCGGCCACCTCGGCGACTGGCTGCGCGACGGCGAGACGGCCTGCCTCGTGCCGCCCGACGACGCCGGCGCCCTCGCCGCCGCGCTGGCGCGCCTGCTGCGCGCTCCGGGCGAGCGCCTCGCGCTGGCCGAGGCGGCGCATGCCGAGGTCGTGCGGGCGCACACCTGGGACACGGTCGCGCAGCGGCTGCTGGCCCTGGCGCGCGCGCCGCGACGGCCTGCCGGCCCGCGCGACGCTGCGGCCGCACCCGTCGCCCCCGCCGTCGTCGGTGCTGCCGCCGTCGGCGCGCCGGCGCGCGGCCCGCGGCCGGCCCTGTCGCCGACCGCGGCACAGGCGCTGGAGCGCAGCCGATGACCGGCCTCACCTCGACCCCTCGCGGGCCGCGGGCGGTGCCCGGCGCCGCCGCGCCTGCCGCGGCCCCGCCCGCGGCGACCGGCGCCAGCCCTTCGCCGCGCCAGCTCTGGCGCCGCTTCGCGCCCTACCTGCGCCGCCAGCGGGCGCTGATCGCCGGCGCCAGCGGGGCGCTGATCGGCACCACCGCGCTGCGCCTGCTCGAGCCCTGGCCGCTGGCCTGGGTCATCGACCGCCTGCTCGCGCCGCCGGCGCCCGTCGCCGGCGCGGCCGAGCACCCGGCCGTCGCCTGGCTCGCCGCGCTGCCGGCGGGCACCGCGCTCGCGCTCTGCGCCGCCGCGGTGCTGGTGATCGCCGCCGGGAAGGCGGGCGCCGGCTACCTGTCGACGATCGGCTTCGCGCTCGCCGGCCAGCGCGTGCTGGGCGCGGTGCGCGGCGACCTGTTCCGCCACCTGCAGACGCTCTCGCTGCGCTGGCATGCGCAGCGACGCACCGGCGACCTGACGATGCGCCTGGTCAACGACGTCGCGATGCTGAAGGAGGCGACCGTCACCGCGCTGATGCCGCTGGCGGCCAGCGCGCTGGTGCTGGCCGGGATGCTCGGCGTGATGGCCTGGCTCGACTGGCGCCTCGCGCTGCTGACCCTGGTGCCGCTGCCGGTCGTCGCCTGGGCGACGTGGCGCGCGAGCCGCCGCATCCACGGCGCGAGCCGGCGCCAGCGCAGCCGCGAAGGCGCGCTGGCGGCGACCGCCGCCGAGTCGATGGGCTCGATGCGCGTGGTGCAGGCCCTGGGCCTCGAAGGCGCGCTCGGCGCGCGCTTCGGCGGCGCCGAGCACGACAGCCAGCGCGAGGGCCTGGCGGCCAAGCGCCTGGCGGCCGGGCTGGAGCGCAGCGTCGAGCTGCTCGTGGCCGTCTCGACCGCACTCGTGCTATGGCAGGGCGCACGACTGGTGCTGCAGGGCACCCTCAGCGCGGGCGACCTGCTGGTCTTCCTGACCTACCTGAAGAACACCTTCCGCCCGGTGCGCGACTACGCCAAGCACGCGAGCCGCGTCTCGAAGGCGATGGCCGCGGCCGAGCGCGTCGCCGACGTGCTCGACGCCGAACCCGAGATCGCCGACCGGCCGGACGCGATCGAGGCGCCGCGCTTCGCCGGCCACCTGCGCTTCGAGGGCCTGCGCTTCGCCCACGTGCCGGGCGCGGCGCCGGTGCTCGACGGCTTCGACCTGGAGGTGAAGCCGGGCGAGCAGGTGGCGGTGGTCGGCGCCTCGGGCGCCGGCAAGTCGACGCTCGCCAGCCTGGTGCTGCGCCTGGCCGACCCGCAGGCCGGCCGCCTGACGATCGACGGCCACGACCTGCGCACGCTGCGCCTGGCGGGCCTGCGGCGCCAGATCGGCCTGGTGCCGCAGGAGCCGCTGCTGTTCGCCGCCAGCGTGCACGACAACGTCGCGCTCGGCCTGCCGGACGCGGCCGCGCTCGACGCCGCCGAGCTGCGCGCCGCGGTGCGCGCCGCCTGCGAGCGCGCCGGCGCCGACGGCTTCGTCTCGCGCCTGCCCGGCGGCTACGACAGCCCGCTCGGCGAGCGCGGCGCGACCCTCTCGGGCGGCCAGCGCCAGCGGCTGGCAATCGCGCGCGCGATGCTGCGCGACAGCCGCGTGCTGCTGCTCGACGAGCCCACCGCCGGCCTCGACGCGCATGCCGAGGCGCGCGTCACCGAGGCGCTGCGCGCGCTGATGCGCGGGCGCACCAGCCTGCTGATCACGCACGACCTGACGCTGGCCGCCGGGGCCGACCGCATCGTCGTGCTCGACGGCGGGCGCGTCGCCGAGCAGGGCACCCATGCGGCGCTCCTCGCGCAGGGCGGGCGCTACGCCGCGCTCTGGGCCCGCCAGCGGCAGCGCCGGCCGCGCAGCGGCGCCGCCAGCCGCGCTCCCGCCGGCGACCGCCCCGCCGAGGCGGGCGGTGGCGTTCCGGCCGCGCCGGCCCTCACCGCGGCGCGCGAGGAGCACGGCGATGCACGCTGAGCACGCCAGCGGCCGCCAGGCCGACGCCACGATCGCCGCACGCGACGCCGCCCTGCCCGGCCTCGGCCTGCTGCTCGAGCCCGAGCGCCTCGCCGAGGCGCTGCGGGCCGCCCGACCCGACGAGACGGTGCGCGACCTGCACATCGGCTACCTGCGCTACAAGCCCGGTACCAGCTGCGTCGCCGCGCTGCACTGGCTCGACGCCGACGGCCGCAAGCGGCTCGCCCACGCCAAGGCGCTGCCGCCCGCGCGCTACGCCGAGGTGCTGGCGCGCCCCAACTGGCGCCTCGGCCGCGGCCCCCGCGACGGCGCGATGCAGGCCTTGCACGGGCACGCGACCCTGGTCTGCGCGCCGACCCAGGACCGCGACCTGAAGGGCCTGCGCGCGCTGTTCGATGGCGCGCGGCAGCCGGCACTGCTCGCCGCGCTCGGCCTGCCCGAGGGCCTGCAGCTCGCCGAGGCCGAGGCCCCCGATGCGGCGGCCCCCGAGCCCGCGCTGCTGCGGCCGAGCCTGCTGCGCCACAAGCCGGGCCGGCGCCTGGTGCTCCGCCTCGGCGCGGCCGACGACCCGGCGGCCACGCTGCTGCGCGTGTGCCGCCCGGCCGACACGCCGGCCGCGGCGCTCGGTGCCCGTCTCGGCGCGATCGCCGGCGGGCCGGCGCTGCGCGGCGCGGACACGGCGCGCGGCCTGATCGCCGTGGCCTGGCAGCCGGGCGAGCCGTTGTGCCCCGAGGCCCGCGAGGCCGCCCCCGCGGCGGCGGCGCTGCGCGAACTCGGGGAACGGGTCGCTGCCCTCCATGCCCTCGACCCGGCCCCCTGGGACGCCGCGATGAGGGCCTGCGGCCGGCTGCGCACGCGCGCCGACGAGGTGGCCGCGCTGCGCGCCGCCGCGGTCGGCCTGGCCGAGCTCGACCCCACGCGCGGCGTGCGCGCGCTGCGCCTGGCGGCGCGCCTGGCCTCGGCGCTCGAAGGCCTGGCCTGGCGGCCGGTGCCGATCCACGGCGACCTCTCGATCGACCAGGCGGTCGCCGGCGACGGCCGCGTCTGGCTCGTCGACTGGGACCGCGCGGCCCTCGGCGACGCGGCGGCCGACCTGGGCTCGCTGCGCGCCCGGCTCGAGCTGCAGGTGATCGAAGGCACGGTCGGCGCCGCGCAGCGCGACGCGATGCTCGCCGCGCTCTGCGGCAGCGACACGCCGACCCTGCGACTGGACGCGGCGAGCGAGCTGCACGCCGCGGCCGGGCTGCTGATGCTCGCGGTCGAGCCCTTTCGCCGCCGCCTGCCCGACTGGCCGCGGGTGGTCGACGGGCTGCTCGGGCGCTGCGCCGCGCTGCTCGATGCGGCGCCGCGCGGTGTCGGGGCGGCTGTCTCGCGCAGGGTGGGGCGCGAGACGGGACCTGTCGCCGGCCGCGAGCCCGCAACGGACACCGGAACGGCGGCAGCCGCCGCGGCGGGCGACCAGCCCGCGGAGACGCCGCCGCCGGGCGACCCGGCCCTGCCCTGGCTGGACGAGGCGCTCGACACCGCCGCGGTCGAACCGGCGCTGCTCGCGGCGCTGGGCCTGTCGCCGCGCGCGGCGCGGCTCGCCTCGGCGCGCCTGCTGCGCCACAAGCCGGGGCGGCGCGGACTGGTCGAGTTCCGCCTCGAGCCACGCAGCTCGGCGCGCGGCGATGCCGCCGCTGCGGCGGCAGCCTCGCCGGCCTCGCTGCCGCTGACGGCGATCGGGAAGCTCCGCGCACGCGGCCTCGACGCGCGCAGCTTCCGCCTCCACCAGACGCTGCGCGAGCGCGGCTTCGACGGCCAGGGCGGCGCCGGCCCGGTGCGCGTGCCGGCGCCGCTCGGGCTGCTGCCATCGCTGCGCCTGTGGCTGCAGCGCCACGAGGCAGGCCAGCCCTGCACCGGGCTGTTCGCGCCGGGCGCGCCCGCGGCCCTGCCGGGGCGCATCGCCGAGGCCCTGGCCGCGCTGCACCGGCTCGGCCCCGGGGGCGACCGCCAATGGCGCGTCGCCGACGAAATGGCGGTGCTGCGGCCGCGCCTGGCCGACGCCGCGCGCCTGCTGCCGGCGCTGGCCGCCCGCATCGAAGCGCTCGCCGAGGCCTGCGCCAGCCTCGCCGGCCAGCTCGCCGCGCGCGAGGCCGACCCCCGCACCCCGCGCTGCGGCATCCACCGCGACTTCCATCCCGACCAGGTGCTGGTCGACGGCGCCCAGATCGTGCTGCTCGACTTCGACTGCTACTGCGTCGGCGACCCGGCGCTCGACGCCGGCAACTTCCTCGCCCACCTGCGCGAGCTCGCCTGGCGCCGGCACGGCGACGGCGCCGCGCTGGCGCCGAGCGAGGCGGCCTTCACCGAGGCCTTCCTCGCCCGCAGCGCGGGCACGACGCCCGAGGCGCTGGCCGACTGGACCACGCTGGCCCTGGCCCGCCACGTCTCGATCAGCCGCGCCTTCCCCGAGCGTCACCACACCACCGAGGCCCTGCTCGCGCAATGCGAAGCACGGCTGTCCACCCGCCTTCGCACCTCCCTGCCCGCATGACCCGATCCCACGCCTGCCGCACCGCCGCCGCCCGCAGGGCGGCCCTCCTGCCGCTCCTCGCCTGCCTGTTCGCGCTGCTCGGTGCCACCGACAGCCGGGCGCAGGCCCGGGGCGAGCGCGGGAACGACCGCTACTCGCTCGCCACCACGCTCGTCGTCGAAGGCAAGCACGAGGGCAACTACGACCTCGACCGCGAGGACCGCGAGAACACCGACGAGATCGAGCCGCTGCTGCGCCTGGGCCTGCGGCTCTGGCCGGGGCGCGCCTGGTCGGGCTTCGTCGAGACCGAGTGGGTCCACAACAGCGAGCGCCAGACCGGCGAGCCGACGCGCAACCGCACCCGCATCCTGCTCAACCAGGCCTATGTGGCGAGCGAAGGCCTGCTGCCGCACACGCGGCTGCGCCTGGGCCGCTGGCTGCAGCGCGACGAGCGCGAATGGCTGTTCGACGAGAACCTCGACGGCCTGCACGCCGGGTTCGAGCGCGGACGCTGGTCGGGCGAGGCCTTCGTCGCGCGCGCCCACCGCTGGCAGCGCGACCTGCTCGACTCGCGCCGCGGGCGCGACAACGCCGAGCTGAACGGCCTGATCGCGCGCCGCGAGTTCAAGGGCGACCTCGACGCCGCGGCCTATGTGCTGTGGCACCGCGACCGCGACAGCGGCGACCGTCGCCGCCACGCGGGCCTGCGCGCCAGCCTGATGCCCGACAAGGGCGGGCTCGACGCGCGCGCCGAGCTGGCCTTCGTCCACGGCCGCGAGGAAGGCACGCGCCTGCGCGGCCACGCCTGGGACTTCGGCCTCGGCTACACCTTCGCCGGCCTGCCGCTGCGCCCGCGCATCGAGCTGGGCCAGGCCTACGCCAGCGAGCACCACCGCCAGACCGGCATGCAGTCGAACGAAGGGCCGCGCGGCCCGGACGGCATCGGCAAGTTCTCGCTCTACGGCGAGGCGGCCGACCCCGAGATGCGCAACCTGCGCGTCACCAGCCTGGGCCTGGGCCTGCACCCGGACCCGCGCAGCTCGATCGACCTCGTCTGGCACCACTACCGGCAGCCGGTGATCGCGGCCTTCGAGCACGCCGAGTTCGACCCGCGCGGCGACCGCCTCGACAGCGCGCACCTCGGCGACGAGTTCGACCTGCTCGTCGGCTGGCGCCCGCGCGACGACCTGCGCCTCGAGGTCGTGCTCGGCTGGTTCCGCCCCGGCGCCCGCCTGCGCGCCGACGACGAGACGGACAGCCCGCGCGCCGGCGGCGCGCGCTTCGCGCGGGCGGAGCTGACCTGGCGGTTCTGAGGGGCGGCTGCGGCGGGGTGACGGCAGAGCCGTGCGACGCGAGCCCGCGGACGACGGGGCGCCCTTCGGGCGCGCGCCTCATCAGGGGCGGCGTCGACCTCGTACGCGCCGCACCACGACCGCCAGCGCCGCGCCGACGAGCAGGCCGAGGCCGCCGGCCGCGAGGCCGACGAGGGTGGCGTCCGGCGCCCCGTCGCCGCCGCCGGGCGGTCTCGGCACCGACACGGCCTGCAGCGACTGCCAGTCGGCCGCGGTGAGCTGCGTCATGCGCGCGGCCTCGGGCAGGCCGTAGACGCAGACCTCGCCACCGGGCAGCTTGCAGAAGCGCTCGGCAGGACAGCCGGTCAGGATCTCCTGCGGCGCGCCTGCGCCACAGCTGGCGCCGCCGCTGCGCAGCACCTGCAGCGTGACCTCGGGATGCTTGGTGAGCTGCTCCGGCATCGTGGCCCCTGTTTGCGTCGGCGAGCGAGCCTCAGCCCGCCGGGCCGTACAGGCCCTTGACCCGGCCGAACAGCCGCGTGAGGCCGAGCAGCGCCTCGACGTTCGGCGCCGCGACGCCGACGCGGCGGCCGATCTCGTGCACCGCGCCGACAATCGCGTCGAGCTCGATCGGCCGGTCGGCGAGCACGTCCTGCAGCATCGAGCTGCGGAAGGCACCGAGCTTGGCGGTGACCGCATGCCGCGCCTCGGGCGTCTGGCCGACGGTGCAGCCGATGCGCTGGCCGATCGCATCGGCCTCGAGCATCACGCGCGAGCAGAAGGCGCGCACGTACGGGTCGTCGAGGATCGCGGCGGTGGTCGCGCCGGTGATCGCCGAGACGGGGTTCATCGTCAGGTTGCCCCAGAGCTTGAACCAGATGTCCTGCCGCACGTCGGGCGAGACGTCGGCCTCGAAGCCGGCGCCGCGCAGCAGCGTGGCCACCCGCTGCAGGCGCGGGCTGTCGCCGCCACCCGGCTCGCCGAGGATCAGGCGACGGCCCATCTGGTGGCGCACCAGGCCGGGCTCCGGCGTCGCGGCGCTGAAGTGCACGACGCAGCCGAGGACGCGCTCGAACGGGATCGCCGCGCCGATCGCGCCGCCGGGGTCGACGCTCTCGAGCGGGGCCTCGAAGCCCGGCCGGCCGCGGCAGAACCACCAGGGCACCCCGTTCATCGCCGGCAGCACGACGGTCTGCGGGCCGAGCAGCGGCGCCAGCGACGGCGCGACCGCGGCGAGCGCCGGCCCCTTGACGGCGACGACGACGAGGTCCTGCACGCCGAGGGCTTCCGCACGCGCGGCGGCGGCGACCGGCGCCTTGAGCAGGCCCTCCCCGTCCGCGGCCTGCATACGCCAGCCGTGGCGCTGCAGCGCCGCGAGCGTCGCCCCGCGCGCGAGCGCGCTGGTCACCGCGCCGGCCGAGGCGAGCCGGGCGCCGAGGCAGCCCCCGATCGCGCCGGCGCCGATGATGGCCACCTTCATCGCCCGGCCCTCAGTCGATGCGGTGCAGGTCTTCGAGGAACAGCGTCGAGCGCTTGACGTAGCCGTCGGCGACGCGCTCGAGATTGGCCACCTCGTCGTCGGTCAGCTCGCGCACCACCTTGGCCGGCGAGCCGAGGATCATCGAGCGCTCGGGAAAGCTCTTGCGCTCGGTCACCAGCGCGCCGGCGCCGACCAGCGAGTGCTTGCCGATCACCGCGCCGTTCAGCACCACGGCCTGGATGCCGATCAGGCTGCCCTCGCCGACGGTGCAGCCGTGCAGCATCGCCTGGTGGCCGATCGACACGCGGGGGCCGATCTCCATCGGGTAGCCGGGGTCGGTGTGCAGCACCGCGCCCTCCTGGACGTTGGTGCCGGCGTGCAGGTGGATCGTCTCGTTGTCGCCGCGGATCACCGCGTTGGGCCAGATGCTGCAGTGCGCGTCGGCCACGACGCGGCCGATCACCGTCGCCTCCCACGCGATGAAGGCGGTGTCGTCGATCTGCGGGGTCGCGTCGGCGAGGCGGTAGAGGGCCATCGGGTGTCTCCTGCGTCGGGCGGCTTTGATCAGGGGTGGCGCGCGCGAAGGCGCGCGCGGCGAGGCGCCGAGTCTAGGCAGGTCGGCGCGGATGCTGAAGCGACGGTTCGTCACCACAGCGTTGCCGAACCGCGATGGCTGCGCCGTGGCGCAGCGCGGCGGGTGGTCGCGGTTCAGGGTCGGGGCGGCTGGCGCGTCTTCGTGACCGAACACGCCCCGTTCGACACCGAGAGAGCGTCCGCGATGCCCCGACCCCAAGCCGCTCGGCCCCAGCGTGGCAAGCCACGCCACCTCACCCTGCGGCTGCGCGGCGAATGGTGAGGCTGCCGGCGCGATGAGCCGTCCGCTGTGGGTGCTGCTGCACCGCTGGGCCGGGCTGTCCACGGCCCTCTTCCTGCTGGTGGCCGGGCTGACGGGCAGCGTCATCGCGTTCTACGGGCCGCTGGACGCGCTGCTCAACCCGCAGCGGCACCGCGTGCCGGCGAGCGGGCCGCTGCTCGACCCCCTGGTGCTCTACGAGCGGGCGCAGGCCCACGCGACGGCGCAGGTGCGCATGGACGCGATGCCGCTGGGGTTCCAGCCCGGTGAAGTCGTCGGCTTCTTCGCCGAGGCGGTGGATGACCCCGCCACCGGCGAGCCGGCAGTGAACCCGCTGCGCGAGGTGATGCTCGACCCGCACACCGGCGAGCTCGTGCGGCTGCGCCTGCAGCACAGCCCGCTGTGGCCGGTCACGCGCGAGAACCTGCTCGACGTCCTCTACACGCTGCACTACAGCCTGGCGCTGCCGGGACGCATCGGCACCTGGCTGTTCGGCATCGCCGCGATCGTCTGGACGATCGACTGCTTCATCGGCGCCTGGCTGACGTTCCCGCTGCGCGTGGCGCGCGCATCGGCGGGGCGCAGCACCTCGTGGTTCGCGCGCTGGCGGCCGGCGTGGCGCGTGCGCTGGCGCGGCGGCAGCTACAAGCTCAACTTCGACCTGCACCGCGCCGGCGGGCTCTGGACCTGGCTGATGCTGCTGGTGCTGGCCTGGAGCAGCGTCGGGCTGAATCTCGGCGACGAGGTCTACCGGCCGGTGATGGGCGCGCTGTTCGACATGCGCTCGCCGGCCGGACCGCGGGCACCGCAGGCGAACCCGGCAGCCGCGCCGGCGCTGGACTTCGCGGCCGCGCTGGCCCGCGGGCGTGCCCTGGCGGCCGCGGAATCGGCGCGGCTCGGGTTCGTGCTGCGCGGCGAGTCGGAACTCGCGCTCGACCGGGCGCACGGGGTCTACCGCTACGCGTTCAAGAGCAGCGCCGACATCGGCGAGTACGGCGGCGCCGCGGTGCTCTTCGATGCCGACACGGGCGCCTGGCGCGCCACCGCGCTGCAGGACCGCCAGCCGCCGGGTCCCTGGCTCAGCGACTGGCTGTTCGCGCTGCATTTCGGGGCGGTGTGGGGGCTGCCGATGAAGGTCTTCATCTGCGCGATGGGCCTGCTCGTCGCGATGCTGAGCGGCACGGGCGTCTACCTGTGGTGGCGCAAGCGTCGGGGTCGGGCGCCACGCGCGGCCGCCCCGCGAGCCTGACGCGAACCCATGAAGGGTGGCCCTTCATCAATCGAGAGTCGTTCTCATTTATATTGGGGATACCGCTCCCCTGCTTTGGCTGAACGCGTTCCCTCCCTTGCCCGCGCCGCCGTCCGATCGCCTGACGCTGCATTTCCTGGCCTTCTACGAGGAGCTGGTGGGCACCTGGTCGCGCCGTCTCGGCAACCGTGCCGACGCCGAGGACGTGGCGCAGGAGACGATGCTGCGCGCGTTGCAGAGCGACGTCACCGGCGTGCTGCAACCGCGTGCCTGGCTGCACCGCGCCGCCCGCAATGTCGCCACCGATGCCTGGCGGCGGCGCAGCACGGCCGAGGAGGCACGCGAGCGCTTTCCCTCCGGCGAGGGCAGCTCCGATGCGAACGGCCCCGAACAGGCCCTGCGCGCGGCGCAGCTGCAGGCGCAACTCGAAGCCGCGCTCGCCGAGCTGCCGCTGAAGTGCCGCCAGGTCTTCGTCTGGCAGCGGCTCGACGGCCTGAGCCAGGCCGAGATCGCCGAGCGCCTGGGGCTGTCGAGAAACAGCATCGAGCGGTACATGATCCGGGCGCTGCGCCACCTGCGCGAGCGCGTGCCCGAACTGCCGCCGCTGCGCTGAGGCGCAGCCGATGACGCCACCCGGCACGGCGCCGGGCGATGATGGCCCATGAACGACGACGCATCGCGGCCGGCTCCGGACGCCGCCGCCGACGCCGCGGCCCGCTGGTTCGCCCGCGAACTGGCCGGCCCGCTCGACGACGACGAGGCGCGCGCGCTCCGCCACTGGCGCGCGGAGCGCGCCGAGCATGAGCGCGAGTACCAGGCGCTGCGCGGGCTCTGGTCGGCAGCGGCCGGGCTGCCTGCGTCGAGGCTGCGCGCGCTCGCAACCCCGGCGGCCGACCGCGACCGGCCCCTCGCGTCCTCCGCGCCCATGCCGGTCCCGGACCGCGGGCGTCGCCGCTGGCTGGCCGCCTCCACCAGCCTGGGGCTGGTGCTGGGCGGTGCCGCCCTCTGGCACCGGCAGGCCGGGCGCCCGCAGTTCAGCGCGAGGATCGACACCCCGCGCGGCCAGCGCCGCACGCTGCACCTGCCCGATGGCTCGCAGGTCGAGGCCAACACCGACACCCGCCTGGAGGTCGCGCTGTTCGCCGACCGCCGGCTGGCGAGGCTGGAGCAGGGCGAGGCCTACTTCCGGGTCGCACCCGACGCCGGCCGGCCGTTCGAGGTGGAGGCCGGCCACGCGCAGGTCCACGTGGTCGGCACCCGCTTCGTCGTGCGGCGCGACGGCGACCGGGTGCAGACCTCGGTCCTCGAGGGACGCGTGCGGCTCGGCCCGCAGGACGCCGGCCTGCTGCTGGAGGCCGGCTGGGGGGCGACGGTCGACAGCCGCGACAGGCCCGACGCGCGCCGCGTCGACGTGGCGGCGGCCGCCGCCTGGCGCGAAGGCCGGATCGTCTTCGACGACACGCCGCTGGCCGAGGCCCTCACCGAGCTCGCGCGCTATACGCCCTCTGCGACGCGCCTGGCCGAGCCGGCACTCGGCCGGCTGCGCCTGTCGGGCAGCTTCCGCGCCGACGACCCCGAAGCCCTGCTGCGCGCACTGCCCGCGGTGCTGCCGGTGCGGGTGCGGCGCCTCGACGACGGAAGCGCGGAGGTCTCTGCGCGCTGAGAGGCGTGGCGACGCCGCCCCGGGCCAGGCGCTCAGGTGCGCCCCGCCGGCGGCCTCTCGGCGTGGCCTGCCGCCGCATCGGGGTTCAGGTTGGGCGCCCGTCGCGCGTCATCCAGGCATTGCGCGCCATCGCCACACGGCGCGGCGCCCGATGACCCCGCGACCCCAGCCCGAGACGGACATGTGCACCCCCTCCCCCAGCCCCGCGCCTCTTCGCGCCCTGCGCCTCGCCCTCGCCGTCGCCGCGGCACTGGCCCTGAACCCGGCCCCGGCCTTCGCCCAGTCACCGCTCGACGCGGGCGCGACCATCGCGATCGACCTGCCGGCCGCCTCGCTGTCGGAGTCCTTGCGACGGCTTGCACAGCAGGCGTCGCTGCAGCTCTTCTACACGCCCGAGCTGGTCGCGGGGCGCTCGGCGCCCGCCGTGTCGGGCCGTTACACGCCGCGCCAGGCGCTCGAGCTGCTGCTCGCCGGCAGCGGCCTCACCGCCTCGGCCAACGGCAGCTCGGTCGTGCTGACCCCCGCGCCGGCCGCGTCCGGCCCGCCGGCCTCCGCCGGCACCACGCTGCCGGAGCTGCGCGTGCGGGCAGCCAGGGAGACCCGCGGCGACCTGCCTGGCCCCTACGCCGGCGGGCAGGTGGCCCGGGGCAGCCGGCTCGGGCTGCTCGGCGAGACCGACTACATGGAGACCCCGTTCTCCACCACCAGCCTGACCGCCGAGGGCATCCAGCATGACCAGGTCCGCACCGTCGGCGCGCTGCTGAACAACGACCCCTCGTTCGCCCGCGAGTGGCCGGGCAGCAGCTTCGCCGACCGCTTCTCGATCCGCGGCTTCGACGCCTCGCAATCGATCAACGGCCTGTTCGGGCTCGACGGCGGGCTGCGCACCACGGCCGAACTCTACGAGCGTGTCGAGATCTTCAAGGGGCCCTCCGCCCTGCTGAACAACGGCATCGGCGGGCTCGGCGGCAACGTCGCGCTGCTGACCAAGCGGGCCACCGACCAGGACCTGACGCAGGTCACCCTGAGCTACGCGTCGAGTGCCCAGTTCGGGCTGCACCTCGACGTCGGACGCCGCTTCGGCGACGAGGGCGAGTGGGGCGTGCGCGGCAATGTGCTGTTCCGCGAGGGCGACCTGAATGTCGACCACCAGTCCGACCGGCAGAAGGCCGCCTCGCTCGGCATCGACTACCGCGGCCGGCGCCTGCGCGCCTCGCTCGACCTGGTGACCGACCGCAACCGGATCCAGGCCTCGCGCAGCCAGGTCTACTGGGACGCCCCGGTCGCGCTGCCGCTGCCGAGCCCGCCGGGCTCGCGCTCGAACCCGCAGCAGCCCTGGGAGTTCGAAGGCAGCGGCGGCAACCTGGTGATCGGCCGCGTCGAGTTCGACGTCAGCGAATCGCTGCGCCTGCACGCGACCGCCGGCCAGGTGCGTGCCCACGAGTACCAGTTGCGCGGCATCCCGTTCGACTACGACGCCGCGGGCAACTTCGAGGACGACCCGTTCCTCTACCGCGCCAAGCCGAGGGGCCGCAGCGCCGAAGTGGGCGCCAGGCTCGACTTCTCGACCGGGCCGCTGCAACACGCCCTCAGCTTGAGCGTCGCCAGCTTGAAGCAGAGCGGCCAGTCGCACGAGACCTACGGGTTCGTCACCTATGGGTCGAACCTGTATGCCCCGCGCATCCAGCCGATGCCCGAACTGCCGGCGCTGCCGCCCGCCGCCCGCAGCGGCGAGACCACACTGGGCAGCATCGCGCTGGCCGACCTGATCTCGTGGCCCGCGATCGGGGCGCAGGCCGTCGTCGGCATCCGGCGCCAGAGCGTGAAGTCGGCGAGCTTCGACTCCGACGCCAGGTCGCCGACGTTCAACCAGGAGACGACGCGCTACGAGAAGTCGGCCTGGACGCCGGCCGTCGGCGTGCTCTGGCGCGCGACGCCGGCCTGGAGCCTCTACGCCAACGCGATCCAGGGCCTCGAATCCGGGCCTCGGGCGCCGAGCGAGGCGGCCTATGTCAACGCCGGCGAGGTCTTCCCGCCGACCCGGACGAACCAGCAGGAGCTCGGCGTCAAGATGGATCGCGACGGGCTCGGCATGAGCCTGGCGCTGTTCCGCATCGCCAAGCTCAGCGGGCGCGACGTCCCGACCGGCGACGGCCGGCTGCGCTACGTGGTCGACGGGAAGCAGGTCAACCGCGGCGCCGAGCTGAGCCTGTTCGGCGAGCCGAAGACCGGCTTCCGCCTGCTCGGCGGCGTCGCGTACCTGGACCCGCGCTACGAGAAGACCGAGGGCGGCACGCTGGACGGCACGCTCGTGCCCGGCTACGCGCGCTGGACGGCGATCCTCGGCGGCGAGGTCGACCTGCCGGCGGTGCCGGGGCTGACGCTGTCCGGCCGCATCGCCTACAAGTCGAGCCAGCTCTTCTATGACAACGTGCATTCGATCCCGTCGTGGACGCGGTTCGACATCGGCGCGCGCTACGCGCTGCGCGTCGGGGGCAGGCCGGTCGTGCTGCGCGCCGGCGTCGTCAACCTGAGCGATCGCAACTACTGGGAGTCGGCCTCGAACGGCCTGCTGCTCGCCGCGCCGCGCACGCTGCAGCTGTCGACCACCGTGGACTTCTGAGCCGGCGACTCCGGCGTCGGCGCCCGGGTCAGATCGGCAGGTCCTGCGGGAAGAACCACAGCAGCGCCGCCGTCATCGTCAGGTAGCGCGCGAACTTGCCGATCGCCATGTAGAGCACACAAGGCCAGAACGGCAGGCGCAGCCAGCCGGCGACGGCGCACAGCGGGTCGCCGACGATCGGCAGCCACGACAGCAGGCAGGCCTTGGGACCGAAGCGCTGCAGCCAGCCGAGCACGCGGTGCTCGACCGGCTTGTGGCGCGCGCGCTCGACCGCGCGCTCGACGCCGTAGCCCATCCAGTAGCTGATGCCGCCGCCGATCGTGTTGCCCACGGTGGCGACGAGCACCGCCGGCCAGAACAGTTCGGGGTTGAGCTTGACGAGACCGAACACCGCCGGCTCCGAGCCGACCGGCAGCAGCGTGGCCGAGATCAGCGCGACGACGAAGACGGTGGAAAGGCCGAACTCCGGCAACGCGAGCGCCTCGAGCAGCGCCTTGACCCAGGCTTCCATCGGCGGCGATTATGGGTGGCGCGACGAGGGGTCGCCTTGCCGCGCGGGCCGCGGCGGCGCTGAACGCGCCCCCTATACTCGGATCCCCCCAAGAGCAGCGCCGACGCAGAACGGCGCGCCTTCCGCGTGCCTTCAGCCACTCTCCGCATCGGCCGCCACGAGCTGCCGAACCCTCTGTTCGTCGCCCCGATGGCGGGTGTGACCGATCGGCCCTTCCGCATGCTCGCGCGCCGTCTCGGTGCAGGCCATGCGGTCAGCGAGATGGTCACGTCGCGCCGCGAACTGTGGTCGAGCCTGAAGACCTCGCGCCGCGCCGACCACACCGGCGAGCCCGGCCCGATCGCGGTGCAGATCGCCGGCACCGACGCCACGATGATGGCCGAGGCCGCGGCCTACAACATCGACCGCGGCGCCCAGGTCATCGACATCAACATGGGCTGCCCGGCGAAGAAGGTGTGCAACAAGTGGGCCGGCTCGGCGCTGATGCAGGACGAAACGCTGGCGCTGGCGATCATCGACGCCGTGGTGGCCGCCTGCGCGCCGCGCGGCGTGCCGGCCACGCTGAAGATGCGCACCGGCTGGTGCCAGGCCGAGCGCAACGCGCTGCGCATCGCACGCGCCGCCGAAAGTG
>JAMHWF010000071.1:0-173709 GCA_035911095.1 Ideonella sp.
GGCCCGCCCGGCCCGCCCGGCCCGCCCGGCCCGCCCGCCGGGCGCGGCGGCGACGCGTTCAGCCAGTACATGCCGGCGGCCGGCCACTCGACCGTCACCTCGCCCTTCGCATCGGTCGCGTACTTGGTCTCGCCGAGCTGGTCGCGGTAGCGGATGCCGCCGGGCACGACGCTCACCTCGAGCCCCGGCGCCGGCTTGCCGTCCTGCAGGAAGCGGAAGGTCGCCGGCTCGCCCGCGATCAGGTCGTTCGGGTGTGTGACCGGCACCAGCTCGATGCCGCGTCCGGTCGGTTCGAGCGCCTTGGTGGTCGGCTTGCCCGAGGTCACGAAGACCTCGGTGCGCGAGAGGTTCTGCATCACGCGCAGGTCCTGCGCGTCGGCCGGGATCTCCTTGGCCAGGCTCTCGGCGCTGCCGCGCAGGCGCTTGTTTTCGCCGCCCTGCTTGAAGCTCGCGAACAGGCCGTCGTTGACGACCGCGATGCGGTAGGTGCCGGGCTGCACCAGCTTGACGTCGAAGGTGCTGCGGTAGCGCCCGGTGCTCGCGTTCTCGGCCTTCAGGCGCGTGCCGTCGGGCGCGAAGACCACCAGCTGGTCGAGCCGCATCGGCTGGTGCTCGAAGTAGAAGAGGTCGTTCGACACCGCGGCGTCGATCGTGACCCAGGTCTCGGCCTGGCCCTGGCCGGAAAGCACCGTGGCCGAAGGCAGCAGCCAGGCGCGGTGGGCGGCGGCCGGCGCGGGCAGCAGGCCGGCGGTGGCGAGGCACAGCGCGGCGAGGGCGGCACTGCGGGCGAAGGGGGCCGCGGGGCGGCGCAGTCGGAGGTTCATGGCGGCGTCCTGGTGCGTGGGGTGGGCCGGTGACGGAAGCGGGGGCAGGGAGGCGGGGCGAGAGGCCTGACGGGCGGCGCTGCGCGGGCGGCGTCAGGGCTTCAGCTCGACGCTGACCGCGCCGAGCTCGTGCGCGCCCTTGGCGCTCGCCGCCACCGGCGCGGCCGGCGGCCAGGTGAAGGGCACGCGCAGCAGCTCGCGGCCGCCGACCTCGCGCGCGGCCTCGACGACGAGCTGGTAGCTGCCCGCGGGCAGGTCCTTCAGCGGCGCCTTGGTGGCGGCGAAGTTGACGCTGTGGGTGCCCGGCGCGCGCGTCGCGCCGCTCAGGCCGTCGACCGGCATCGCGAGGTCACGGCCGCTCTTGCGCCACCAGGCCCGCATGTCCTTGAGCCACTTCGTGCCCTCCTGCTTGTCGTTGTCGACCTCGTACCAGACGGCGAGGTTGCCGGCGAAGGCCTGGTCGGGTTTCTCGATCCAGATCGCGACGTAGGGCTTGTGGTACTCGGCCACCGTCAGGCGCGGAATCTCGAGCTTGACGCCGAGTTCGGCGGCGAAGCCCGGCCCGGGCACGGCCAGCACCGCGGAGGCGGCGCCGAGCGCGAAGGTGTAGCGCATCGAAGTCATGGGCGGGATGTCGAAGGTCGTTCGAGGGTCAGTGGATGAAGAGGATCGCGAGCAGCAGCGGCAGCACCAGCCCCAGGCCGACGATCGGCCAGGTGTTCGGGCGCTGCGCGGCGTGCAGCTTGAGGATCAGGAGCCCGGTGATCGCGAAGACCAGGCAGGCGACGGAGAACAGGTCGATGAACCAGCTCCAGGCCGTGCCGGCGTGGCGGCCCTTGTGCAGGTCGTTCAGGTAGGCGATCCAGCCGCGGTCGGTGCGCTCGTACTCGACGGCGCCGCTCTCGCGCTCGATGCGCAGCCAGGCGTCGCCGCCGGGGCGTGGCAGCGGCAGGTAGACCTCGTCGGGGCTCCATTCGGCGATGCCGTCGCCGAGCGTCGCGTCGAGCGCCTCGGCGAGCCAGTCGCGCACCGGGGCCGGCAGCGCGCGGCGCTCGTCGCGGGCGCTGCCTTCGGCGTCGCCCTGCGCGTCCTCGGCCGGCGGTGCGACCGCGGCCTGCAGCGCCGGCGGCAACTGGGTCTCGCGCGTCATGACGCGGGGCTTGGCCTCGATGTCGCCGGCATGGTTGAGCGTGATGCCGGTGAAGGCGAACAGGATCATGCCGACCAGGCTCAGCGCGGCGCTGATCCAGTGCCAGTGGTGCAGCGTCTTGAGCCAGTAGGCGCGGCGTGCGGCGGCGCTGGCGGGCGCGGCGGGGGCGGTCATCGTGGAGGGCATCGGGGTCTCGAGGCCGCGGCAGCGGCGAGGCGGGAACCTAGGGGCCGATTGCGCAAGAAATGCGAACCCGCCGCTGCCGTCCCTGGTGCCCGCAGGGGCGGGGGGCTCGCCGCGGCCCTGCGCCGCGCACCTCGCCGCGGCGGGGTCAGACCTCGGCCCACAGCCGCAGCAGGTTGTGGTAATGCCCGCTCAAGGCCACGGCCTCCTCGGTGTTGCCGTGCTTCACGCGCAGCTTCTGGATCGTCTGGTCGAGCTCGTGCAGCATCGTGCGCCGGGTGTCGTCGCGCACCATGCTCTGGGTCCAGAAGAAGGCTGCGATGCGCGCGCCGCGCGTCACCGGCTCGACGCGGTGCAGGCTGGTCGAGGGGTACAGCACCAGGTCGCCGGCGGGCAGCTTCACCTCGTGCGTGCCGTAGGTGTCGACGACGACCAGTTCGCCGCCGTCGTAGTCCTCCGGGTCGCAGAGGAAGAGCGTGTTCGACAGGTCGGTGCGCAGGCGCAGCCCCGTGCCCGGCAGCTGGCGCACCGCGCCGTCGACGTGCAGCCCGTAGTGCTCGCCGCCCTCGTAGCGGTTGAACAGCGGCGGCACCTGGCGCAGCGGCAGCGCGGCCGAGAAGTACAGCGGGTGATCGGCCAGCGCGCGCAGGATCAACTCGCCCAGCTCGCGCCCGAGCGGCGATAGCTCGGGCAACTGCCGGTTGCGCTTGACGTCGGCGCCCATCGCGCCGACGGTCTCGCGGCCGTCGACCCAGCCGCTCGCGTCGAGGCGGGCGCGGATCTCGGCCACCTGGGCCGGCGTCAGCACGCCGGGCACGTGCAGCAGCATCGGGTCCTCCTGCGTTCGTGCCCGGCGCTCGCGCCGGTGGCGGTCAGAACCGGAAGTTCGCGCTCAGCATCGCGCTGCGCGGAACACCGGGGTAGTAGCGGCCGCCGCCATTGTTGACGCGCGCGACATAGTCCTTGTCGAACAGGTTGTACACGTTCAGCTGCAGCGAGACGTTGCGGTTGATCGCGTAGGCGGCCATCGCGTCGAATACCCAGTAGGAGTCGACCTCGACCACGCCGGCCGGCGGCGTTGCGAAGCTCGTGTTGCTCGAGCGTGCGATCGAGTCGACGAAGCGCGCGCCGCCGCCCAGCGTCAGGCCGACCGGCAGGCGATAGGTCGTCCACGCGGTGAAGGTGTGGCGCGGGGTCCATTGCAGGACGCCGCCCGTGTTCACGTCGGTGCCGCGCTTGATCTCCGAGTCCATGAACGCGTAGCCGGCGCTCAGGTTCCAGTTCGGCGTGATCGCGCCGACCGCCCCGAGTTCGACCCCCTGCACCTGGCGCTTGCCGACCTGCGCGTACTCGCCGTCATCGATCTCGAGCAGCTCCTTCTTGTTCTGGCTGCGGTAGATCGCGCCGGTCAGCGCCAGCCGGCCGCCGAGCAGGTCCCACTTGGTGCCGAGCTCGATGTTGCTGCCTTCCTGCGGGTCGAGGTTCGGGTTGTTGCCGCTGCTGTTCAGGTCCGACAGCAGGAAGTTCGCGCCGCCCGGAGGCTGCTGCGAGACCGCGTAGGCGAGGTAGACGCTGCCGTTGGTGGCGGGCTTGAAGACAGCGCCGAGCTTCCAGCTGAAGAGGTTGTCGCTCGTCTCGAGGTTCAGCGACGAGGCCGGGATCTCGGCCGTGGTGCCGAAGGCCGGCTGCAGCACGCGGTTGTTCGAGAACTCGGTCTTGTAGCGCTCCAGGCGGATGCCGCCGGTCAGCAGCCACTGCGGCGTCAAGGTGATCGTGTCGAAGGCGTAGACCGCGGCCGTCGTCGTCTCGCCCTTGTCGAAGTTGCCGTTCGGGTGCGGGGAGTAGGTGGGCAGCGCGAAGTACGGGTCGGGGTTGTAGAGGTTGGCCGCCGGCACCGCGGTGCCGTTGGGCACGCCGGTCGCGCCGGCGAGCTGCTTGCGGTTCTGCTTCTCGTAGATCAGCTCGAAGCCGGTCGACAGGTCGTGCTTGACGGGGCCGGTGTCGAACGTCGTCGTCAGATTGGTCTGGTTGGTCAGGATGTCGTTCGTCTGGAACTTGCTCTGGCCGCCGTCGCTGTTGCGGTTGGAGCCGTCGGCACGGTTGCGCGCGACCGACCAGGTCGAGGGGTCGGAGAAGTCCGGCGTGGGCCCGTTCGCGGGGAAGAGCCCGATCACGCTCGTCACGCTGCGATACTGCTCGGAGCGGCCGTAGCGCGAGGTGTTGCGGACCGTCGTGCCCGGCTTCAGGTCGAACTCGAAGCGCGCGGTGACCATGTCGGCCTTGACCTGGTCGAAGTCGAGGATCGAGCCGTAGAAGTTCTCGGTGTCGACCCGCGCCGGGTTCGTCACGCCGTTGTCGGCCAGCAGCTGGTTGTAGAAGCCGGGCAGGCCGATGGTCGGGATGCCGCCGTCGGGCCGCCCGCGCTGCGAGATGTGGCTCGCGTAGACGTAGGCGCGCGCCGGCGTGCCAAGGCCGAAGGCGATCGCCGGGGCGACGGCCCAGGCGCGCTTGTCGACGTGGTCGCGGCCGGGCACGTCGCCGCCTTCCTTCATCACGTTCAACCGCACCGAGGTGCCGGGCAGGCCGAAGTCGAGCGCGCGGTTGAGGTCGGCGGTCACGCGGTAGCGGTCGGCCGTGCCGACGGCCGCGCTGCCGGCGACGAAGTTCTCGCCCAGCGGCAGCTTGGTGCCGAGGTTGATCGAGCCCGAGGGCGCGCCGCGCCCGTAGTCGGAGCCGGACGGGCCCTTGATGACCTCGACCTGCTCGATGTTGTACATGTCGCGGGTGATCGTGCCGAGGTCGCGGATGCCGTCGACGAAGATGCTGCCCTGGGTGTCGAAGCCGCGCAGCACGATCGAGTCGCCGGACTGCGTGTTGCCGTTCTCGCCCATCAGGAAGGTGATGCCCGGGGTGTTGCGCAGCGCCTCGCTGAGGGTCACCGCGCCCTGCTCCTGCAGGACCTCCTTCTTGATCACCGTGATCGTCTGCGGCGTGTCGACCAGCGGCTGGGTGAACTTGGGCGACGACGAGGTGTCGGCCTTGTAGTCGGCCTCCTGGCTCGACTGCACGCGCACCGGCGGCAGCTGCTGTTCGGCCGACGTCGTCTGGGCCGCCGCGACGCCCGGCCAGGCCAGGCCCGCGACGCCGGCCAGCGTGGCCAGCGTCGGGGTGCTCAGGCGCGATTGCGGGGCAGCCGCGTGCTTGCGGCTCTTGATGTGGGCCATCGGGAACTCTCCTCCTCGGTTGATCGGTCAGGCAGGCGTCGCACGGGCTGGCTTTCTGGAGCGCGCGCGGACGGCGGAACCAACGCGAGGCGGGGGGCAGATGGCTGGCAGCGACATTTGCGGCAGCGCCGCAAGACCGGAAACGGTAATAGTTCCTATTCTTGGCTGTCAAGGAAACGTCGCCGGACGGCACACGGGCAAGGGCTTGCCGCCGCCTGGCCGCCTGATGCGGTAGCTGACGAGTTACCGTCGAGATTGCGACAGTATGCGCAAACTTATCTGGGCGAATGCCCCGACGCGGGGCGACCTTCGGCGTCGATACGCGCCGTGCTGGTGCGCGGCTGCATGGTGTTTTAGCAACAACCTTGTCGGCGTCGACACACTTGCCCGACGCCGCGCCCCTGCCCGCAGCGCCCTGCCGGGCCCCGGAGATGGGCCCCGTTGGCGCGTCTCGGGGCGCCGCTCAGCCGCGCGACGAGGCGCTGGCGGCCGTGGTCTGCGGCCGCTCCCAGCCGCCGCCGAGCGCGCGGTAGAGGTCGAGCGCGGCGGTCAGCCGGCCCAGGCGCAGCGTCGCCAGCGTGTCCTGCGCCGAGAACAGCGTGCGCTGCGCGTCGAGGACGGTCAGCAGGTCGCCGGCGCCTTCGCGGTAGCGCAGCTCGGCCAGGCGCAGCGTGTCGCGCGCCTGCGCGACGACCGCCTGCTGTGCCTCGCCCTGGCGCCGGCTGCGGTCGGCATTGCCGAGGCCGTCGTCGACCTCCTTCAGCGCGCTGCGCACCGCGGCGCCGTAGGTCTCGACCAGCACCACCCGCTGCGAGCGGCTGAGCTCGACCTGGGCGCGGCGCTGGCCGCCGTCGAAGATCGTCTGCGCGAGCGAGAGGCCGAGCGACAGGGTGTGCGTCGGGTCGGCCAGGCGCAGCAGGCCGCTGCTCGCGAGCCCGCCCGAGGCCGACAGCGACAGGCTCGGCAGCAGCGCGGCGCGCGCCGCGACGACGTCGGCGTCCGCCGCCACGAGGTCGGCCTCGGCTGCGGCCAGGTCGGGCCGCCGCGTCAGCAGCGTCGAGGGCAGGCCCGGGGCCACCTCGGGCGCGACCAGCGCGTCGAAGCGGGCCGCCGGCGGCTCGTAGCCCTGCGGTACGCGGCCGAGCAGCAGCGCCAGCGCCGAGGCGGTCTGGCGTTGCGCCAGCTCGAGCGGGATCAGCGCGACGCGCTGCGTCAGCACCTCGGTGCGCTGCTGCGAGACCTCGAGCTGGGTCGCGACGCCGTTGCGCTGGCGCGCCTCGACGATGCGCAGCACGCGCTCGGCGACGGCCAGGTTCTCGCGCGCGATCGCGAGCCGCTCGCCGGCCGCGAGCCACTCGAACCAGGTCGCCGCGACGCCGGAGGCGAGCGTCAGGCGCACCGTCTCGAGGTCGAAACGGGTCGCGTCGAGCGCGGCCTCGTTGGCCCGCACGCCGGCTGCGAGCCGGCCCCAGAGGTCGACCTCGTAGCTGACCGAGAGGCCGAGGCTGGTCGAGCGGCGGGTGCCGCTGCCCGCCGACGCGCCGCCGTCGCCGTCCCCGCCGCCGCTGCGGCTGGCCGAGCTGCCGCCGCTCGCGCCGACCGTCGGCAGCAGCGAGGCGCCGGCGATCTGCAGCGCGAGCTCGGCCTGGTGCACGCGCTCGGCGGCGATGCGCAGGTCGCTGCCCTGGGCCAGGGCCTCGTCGACCAGCCCGGGCAGCGGGACGGCGCCGAAGCCGCCCCACCAGTCGGCGCCGATGACCGCGGCGCCGGGCGCGACCGTCGCCGCCTCGTCCCAGGCGGGCGGCAGCGGCGCCGACGGGCGGGTCGCGGGCTCGGTGATCGCGCAGCCGGCGAGCACCGCGGCGAGGGCGAGGGCGGCGGCAGAAGGGCGAAGCGGCATCGAGAGGCTCATTCGGAAGACAGCGCGACGACCGGATCGAGCCGCGCCGCCTTGCGCGCCGGCAACCAGCCGAAGACCAGCCCGGTGGCGAAGGCGCAGCCGAAGGCGAGCACCACCGGCGACATCGCGTAGACGATCGGCGTGCCCAGCGCCTCGATCACCGCGGCGACGACGAGGCCGATCGCGACGCCCACCGCGCCGCCGATCGCCGAGACCACCAGCGCCTCGATCAGGAACTGCTGCAGGATGTTGCGCGTGCGCGCGCCGGTCGCCATGCGGATGCCGATCTCGCGCGTGCGCTCGGTGACGCTGACCAGCATGATGTTCATCACCCCGATGCCGCCGACCAGCAGCGAGATCGCCGCGATCGAGCCGAGCAGCACCGTCATCGTGTCCTGGGTCTCGGTCGCGGTCTCGATCACCGAGGCCATGTTGCGGATCTGGAAGTCGACCACGCCGTGGCGCTCGGCCAGCAGCGATTCCACCGCGGCTTGCGTCTCGTCGATGCGCGAGACGTCGTCGACCGCCACCGTCACGTTGCGCAGGAAGCGCTGGCCCGACAGGCGCAACTGGCTCGTCTGGTAGGGCACGAGCACGACGTCGTCCTGGTCGGAGCCGGTCGGCGAGGCGCCGCGTTCGGACATCACGCCGACGACCTGGAAGATCAGGTTGTTGACCAGCACGTAGCGCCCGACCGGGTCGCTGCCGTCGGTGAAGAGCGCCTTCGCGACCGTGCGGCCGAGCACCGCGACGGTGGCGTAGCGCGCCTCGTCGTCGGCGGTGAAGAAGCTGCCGTGCGCGACCGGCCAGCGCCGGGCGGTCGGGAACTTCGACGAGGTGCCGAGCACGCTGCTCGAGTAGTCGGCGCCCTCGACGCGCAGGGTCACGCTGCTCGACTGCTCGGGCACCGCGGCGAGCACGTTCGGCACCTCGCGGTCGATCGCGTGCACGTCAGCCAGCACCAGTGTCGCGGTGTTGGCGAAGCCGCGCTGGTTCGGCGCGCCGGGGCGCACCAGCAGCAGGTTCGGGCCCATCTGCGCGATGCGGTCGATCACCGCCTGGCGCGCGCCGTCGCCGATCGCCAGCATCGAGATCACCGAGGCGACGCCGATCACGATGCCGAGCAGGGTCAGGATCGAGCGGAACAGGTTGGCGCGCAGCGCGCGCAGCGCCGTCTTGGTCGCCTCGGCGAGCTCGGCGCCGTGCGATTCGCGGCCCGGCGGGCGCGGTGCCCAGGCGCGCCGCTCGGCGCCGCCGCGCGCATGCGGCGGCTGCGGGCCGGGGTCGGCGACGATGCGGCCGTCCTTGATCTCGATCACCCGGTCGGCATGCTCGGCGACTTCGGCCGCGTGGGTGATCAGGATCACCGTGTGGCCCTGCGAGGCAAGTTCCTTCAGCAGCTCCATCACCTCGGCGCCGCTCTTGCTGTCGAGGGCGCCGGTCGGCTCGTCGGCAAGGATCACGCGGCCGCCGTTCATCAGCGCGCGCGCGATCGACACCCGCTGCTGCTGCCCGCCCGAGAGCTGGTTCGGCCGGTGGTGGCCGCGCTCGACCAGGCCCAGGCGGGCCAGCAGCTCGGCCGCGCGCGCGTGGCGCTCGGCGGTCGGGATGCCGGCATAGACGGCCGGCACCTCGACGTTCTCGGTCGCGGTGGCCGAGGCGATCAGGTGGTAGCTCTGGAAGACGAAGCCGAAGGCCTCGCGGCGGAGCATTGCCAGCTCGTCGCGGTCGAGCGCGCTGACGTCCTGGCCCATGAAGCGGTACTGGCCGCTGGTCGGCCGGTCGAGGCAGCCGAGCAGGTTCATCAGCGTCGACTTGCCCGAGCCCGAGGCGCCCATGATCGCGACCAGCTCGCCGGCGTGGATCCGGAGGTCGATGCCGTGCAGCACCTGCACCGCGAGCTCGCCGTTGCGGTAGGTCTTGGTGACGCCGCGCAGCTCGATCAGCGGCGCGCCGAGCGGCTCGGCGGCCGGGTCCGGCCGGGTCGCGGTGGTGGTCGAGGCCTCCGCCTTCGACGGGGCCTCGGCCTCCGACGGCGGCGCCTCGGCGGGCGCGGCCGGCCTGGCGCGGACCTTGGCGGTGAGCGGGTCGGTGCCGCCCAGGCCGCCGGCGCCTGCGTCGAGGCGGGCCGACATCAGCGGCCTCCCGGCGGCGGGCCGAAGCCGGGCGTGCCCGGTGGCTGCTGGCCGAGCACGCGCTGGTTGCCGGGCGAGGCGTTGCGCGCCGGCTCCGGCGCGCGCACGCCGGCGACGACGCGCTCGCCTTCCTGCAGCCCGGTCAGCACCTGCGCCTGCACCCGGTTGTTGACCCCGATCGTCACCTCGCGCTCCTGCGTGCCGCTGCCGTCGGCGGCGATCAGCTTCACCGTCGCGTGGCGCGGTCCGCGCGCGCCCGTGGCATCGGTGCCCGCGCCGCCTTCGCCGCGCGCGGCACGTTCGGCGCGGCGCGCAGCCCGCAGGCGCTCGCGCTCGGCTTCGGACATCTGCTGCCAGGCCTCGCGGTCGAAGCGTGGCGGGGCATTGCCGCCGGGGCCGGAAGCGGTGGCCGCGGGCCCGCCGGCGGCGGCCAGCCCGGCGCCGGGGCCGCCCGGGGAGGGCCGGTCCGCCGCCGTGCCCGCGGTCGCGGTGACGCCGGCACGGGCGACGGTGGCGTCGGCGCCCGGGCGACCGCTCGCGCCGTCGGGGCGCGGGACGGGCTGCAGCGTCAGCGCGGCCATCGGCACGACGAGCACGTCGCGCACCTCGGCGACGACGAAGAAGACCTGGGCCGTCATCTGCGGCATCAGGCTGCGGTTCTGGTTCGGCACCTCGAACAGCGCGTTGTAGAGCACCACGTTGTTGGTCACCGTCGGCGTCGGCTCGATCTTCTTCAGCGTGCCGGTCCAGCGCCGGCCCTGGCTGCCCAGCGTGGTGAAGTACACCGGCATGCCCAGGCGCAGCCGGCTCACGTCCGCCTCCGACACCTGCGTCTGCACCTGCATCGTCGAGAGGTCGGCCACCCGCAGGATCGTCGGCGCGGACTGGTTGGTGTTGAGCGTCTGGCCCTGGCGCGCGGTGATGCTGACGACGGTGCCGGTCATCGGTGCATAGATCTTCGTGTAGTTCAGGTTCGCCTCGTTGACGCGCATCGTCGCCGCCAGCGAGGCCATCTGCGCCTTCAGCGAGTCGATCTGCGCGCGCGCGGCGCGCAGCGTGGTCTCGGCGTTCTGCAGCGTCTCGGCGGTGGTCGCGTCCTCGGCCATCAGGTTCTTCTGGCGCTGCCAGTCGCGCTGGGCCTTGACCAGCGCCACCTCGCGCTCGACCAGCTGGGCCTGCAGCGCGCGCAGCTCGGCGCGGCTCGCCTCGACGCGCGCGGCCGCCTGCTCGGCGTCGATCTCGGCCAGCAGGTCGCCCTCGTTGACCTCGCTGCCGACCTCGACGTGGATCTTCTTCAGCTGGCCGCTGATCTGCGCGCCGACGTCGACGTAGTCGCGCGGCTGCAGCGAGCCGGTGGCGCTGACCAGGTCCTCGATGTCGCCGCGCTGCACGGCGGCGGCGATCCAGAGCTCCGGCGCCGGGCGCGACAGGCGCCAGAGGTGCCAGCCATAGGCGGCGCCGGCGCCGAGCAGGACCAGTGCGGCCAACCCGGTGGCGAGGCGCCGGCGCCTGCGGCGCGCGCGCTCCGCCGCCGGGGCGGGAGACGTGGGGTGCGGGTGGGCGTTGGGCATGTCTGTCCTTGTCGGGGCCGGAGCGTGCACGAGGACTGAGGAAGGATTGCGAAAGGGGCCGGCCCGGGCGTCCACAAAGCTTGACGAATTGCGCGCTAGTGTCCGGCTTGGGCATCGTTGCCCGAGCCGCCTGCGAACCGACCCGACGATCGATGACCGCGGAGAACTCGCCTTCGTTCCTTCATCCTGCGCGCGCGCCGGATGAAGTGTCGGGGCTCGTGCCGGATGCCACGGCTGGCTCCGCGCCGATGCCCGCGCCGCCCGGCGGCAGCGCCGTGGGCGCGACCGGCCTGGTCGCGCGCTGGCGGCGTCGCCTCGACACGCTGCGCGTCAAGCTCTTCCTCGCGATCGCCGGCGCCAACGTGGTGCTGGTGATGGCGGCCTACCTGGTCTACGGCTGGAGCTTCGACCAGGGCCTGGTCGAGTACCTCAACCGCGCCGACGAGACGCGGCTGGTGCCGCTGATCAACCGCCTGGCCCAGGGTTGGCGCGACGAGGGCGGCTGGCGCTGGGTCGCCGACGACCGGCACCGCTGGAACGACCTGCTGCGCGATTCGGGCCTGGCGCGCCCGCCACGGCGCGAGCCGGACGGGCCGCCCGCGGCGTCGGTGGCCTCCGCTCGCGACGCGGCCGAGAGGGGGGTCGCAGCGACCCCGCCTGCGACGGCAGCGGCCGAAGCCCCGGCAGCGACGCCCGCAAGCGGCGACGCGCCGGCCGCGTTCTCCACGGCGCCCGGGCCGGTCGGCGCGGGGCCGAGGGGCGGTGGAGGCGCCGACGCCGAGCCGCACCGCGGCGCGCGCCCCGCCGGTGCGGAGGCGACCGAGGCGTCGCCGCAGCTGCCGCCGCCACTGACGATCGACCCCCGCCTGCTGCTGCTCGACGCCGAGCATGCGGTGCTGATCGGCAACCCCGAGCGCGTCGCGCAGGCGGTGCTGAAGCCGATCGCCGTCGACGGCGCGACGGTCGGCTACCTCGGCTACCTGCCGCGGCTGCAGGTCCTCGAATCGCTCGAGCGCGTCTTCGCGGTGCAGCAGAACCGGCGCTTCGCGGCGATCGCGATCGGCCTGCTGGCCGCGGTGCTGCTCAACGCCGCGCTGATCGCGGCCTGGCTCGGCCGGCGCCTGGCGCCGCTGCGCGAGGGCGCGACCGCGCTCGCGCGCGGCGACTACGCGATGCGCCTGCCCGCGGCCGGCCACGACGAGGTCGCCCAGCTCGCCGCCGACTTCAACCGCATGGCCGAGGCGCTGGAGACCGCGCAGCGCCAGCGCCAGCGCTGGATCGCCGACATCGCGCACGAGCTGCGCACGCCGCTGGCCACGCTGCGCGCCGAGATCGAGGCCCTGCAGGACGGCGTGCGCCCGCTCAGCCAGGCGGGCGTCGCCTCGCTCGGGCAGGAGGTGGGCCGCCTCTCGCGCCTGGTCGAGGACTTGCGCCTGCTGTCGCTGTCGGACCTCGGCGCCCTCACCGTGCGCCGCGAGCCGGTCGACCTCGCCGAGCTGGTCGAGGACGACCTCCGCGAGCTGATCGGCGGCGATCGCGCCGCGGCCCGCCCAGAGGCGAGCGCCAGCGGCCTCGCGCTGCGGCTCGACCTGCGCCCGGGGGTCGTCGTCGACGCCGACGCCGACCGCCTCGCGCAGGTCTTCGGCAACCTGCTGCAGAACACGCTGCGCTACACCGAGGCGCCGGCGCGCCTGGCGGTGACACTGCGCGCCGAGGGCGAGGCCGCGCACCTTGTCTGGGAGGACTCGGCGCCCGGCGTGGCGGAGGCCGACCTGCCCCGCCTGACCGACCGCCTGTTCCGCGTCGACGGCTCGCGCGCCCGGGCCAGCGGCGGCTCCGGGCTCGGGCTGGCGATCGTCAAGGCGATCGTCGAGGTGCACGGCGGGCGGCTGGCGGCTTCAGCGAGCCCGCTCGGCGGCCTGCGCTGGGACCTGTGGCTGCCGCTGGCCGGGGCGCCGGCCCTCACGACGCCCCCCGCGTCAGCTGCCGCATCGGGCGCAGCGGCCGAACCGCCGCAGGCCGCGTCGTCGGGTGACTTCGGCGTCGCCGCCTCCCCTTCGGGGCCCGCCGCGCGCGCCGCCGCGCTCGACCGCCATGACTGAACGCATCCTGATCGTCGAGGACGAGGACAAGATCGCCGCGGTGCTGCGCGACTACCTGGTGAAGGAAGGCTACGAAACGCACCGCCTCGCGCGTGGCGACGAGGTCGAGCCCTGGGTGCGCGAGCATGGCGCCGACCTGGTGCTGCTCGACCTGATGCTGCCGGGGCGCAACGGGCTCGAGGTGTGCAAGGCGCTGCGCGTCTGCAGCGACACCGCGATCGTGATGGTCACCGCCCGCGTCGAGGAGATCGACCGCCTGCTCGGCCTGGAGCTCGGCGCCGACGACTACATCTGCAAGCCCTTCAGCCCGCGCGAGGTGGTGGCGCGGGTCAAGGCGGTGCTGCGTCGGGGGCGGGGGCGGGCCGCTGCCGGCGGTGCGGCGCCGGGCGCCACGCCGGGCGGCGGCCTGCATCTCGACGCCGAGCGCTGGTCGGCGACGCTCGACGGCCGCGACCTCGGCCTCACCGCGGTCGAGTTCAAGCTGCTCGAGGTGCTGGTGCGCCAGCCGGGGCGCATCTACTCGCGCGAGCAGCTGATGGACGCGATGTACCGCGACGAGCGCATCGTCGCCGACCGCACCGTCGACAGCCACGTCAAGAAGCTGCGCCGCAAGCTCGATGACGCCGCGCCGGGACGCGAGCTGATCCACTCGGTCTACGGGGTCGGCTACAAGTACGAGCCGGGCTGAGTGCCGCGGCGGGCTGCGGGCGGCGACCACCCGATGCCCTTCGCCAGCACCGCCGCCGCGCTCAACCGAACCAGGTCGCGAACGCCTGCCCGATCGCGCCCGGCTCGAAGACCGCGACGAAGGCGAGGCCCGCGAGCGCCCCCGCGACGTGGGCGTCGTGGTTGATGCGCCCGATGCGCGAGCGCCCGGCGAGCACGCTGTAGGCGAGGTAGCCGACGGCGAACAGCGGCGCCGGGATCGGGGCGGGGATCGGCAGGATGAACAGCGAGGAGCCGGGGAAGACGACGATCGACGCGAACAGCACCGCCAGGATCGCGCCGGAGGCGCCGAGGCTCGAGTAGTTGGGCTGGCGCCGGTGCAGCCACCAGGTCGCGAGGCTGCTGGCCAGCAGGCCCGCCGCGTAGAGGGCGACGAAGTGCGGCGTGCCCAGATGCCGCTCGAGCCCGAAGGCGAAGGCGTAGAAGGTGAAGCTGTTGAACGCCAGGTGCGGCAGGTCCGCGTGCACGAAACCGCTGGTGACCAGCGTCGCCCAGTCGCCGCGTGCGACGAGGCGGTGCGGCCGCAGCACGCAGCGCTCGATGATCGAGGGCCACTGGTAGAGCCCGAGCAGGCTCACGACGAGGGTGACGGCGAGGATCAGCGTCGAGGCCGGGGCGTCGGCGGCGAGCGGGGAGAGGACATCCATCGGCGCATCGTCGCAGACACGTGGGCCGTCGCGCCCGCGCCGCGCCTCAGCGGTGCTCGGCGGTCCCGCTCAGTGACCGCGCTCAGTGGCGGCGCTTGGTGGCCGCGCTCATTGGGCGGGGTCAGCGACGCCGGGCCAGCGCTTCGGCCAGTGCCAGCGCCTGCCGACCGTAGCCGCCGCCGAAGAGCAGCGCATGGTTCAGCAGGTGGTAGAGCTGGTACAGGCCGCGCCGCCGCACATAGCCCGCGGGCGAGCCGATCGCGTCGCCGGCCGTGGCGCGGTAGGCGGGCCAGAACCCCGGCGGCGGCGCGCCGAAGAGTTCCATCATCGCCAGCTCCGCCTCGGGGTCGGAAACCGAGACCGCCGGGTCGTAGACCACCGGCGTGCCGTCGGCCAGGGCGCTCCAGTTGCCGCTCCAGAGGTCGCCGTGGATCAGGCTGGCGCGCGGCCGGTGGCCGTCGTCGAAGAAGCCGGGCAGCGCCTCGACGACGCGCTGCATGGCCGCGGTCAATGCCGCCGGTGCGCCGACGGCGGCGAGGCGCTCGGCCAGCGCGCCGAGGCGGGCGTCCGAGACGAAGTCGATCCAGCCGGCGAGCCCGCCCACGGCGCTCCAGCCGTTGGGCTGCGGCGTCGCGCCGAGCCAGTTGTCGCGCGTCCAGCCGAAGCGGCCGTCGCCGGCCGCGGGTGCGGCCAGGTGCAGCGCAGCGAGGGCGCCGCCCAGGCGCTCGCCCAGGTCGCGCCGCGGGCGCGGGTCGAGCGGCAGCCACTCCATCGCCAGCAGCGCGCAGTCGATGGTGGCGTCGCTGGCGCAGGCGGCGACCGCCGGGATCCGCACCGTGCCCGTCGCCGCCAGCGCGGCAAGGCCGTCGGCCTCGGCTTCGAGCACCGGTGCCTGCGCGAGCGGGGTGGACTTGACGAAGAGCTGCGTCGCCGCCCCTGCCGCAGGCTCGCGCCGCGCCTGCCAGGTCGCGCAGAAGGCGCTCGCGCCCAGCGCCCGCAGCGTCCAGCTGCCGCCGAGGCAACGGGACAGCAGGTGGCGCAGCGGGGCATCGTCCATCGGCTCGTCCAGGTCCTCGCTCCGGGTGACGTCGGCTGCCGATGATGCGCGACGGCCCGCGCCGGGCGGCCCCGCGCGGCGAGGCCGGAGAATCGCGTCCCATGCTCGACTTCCAGCTGCTCTCCACCGAAGGCCTGGCCCGCCGCGGCCGCCTCGCACTCAACCATGGCGTCGTCGAGACGCCGACCTTCATGCCCGTCGGCACCTACGGCACGGTCAAGGGCGTGACGCCCGCCGCGCTGGAGGCGATGGGTGCGCAGATCATCCTCGGCAACACCTTCCACCTCTGGATGCGCCCGGGGCTCGACGTGATGTCGGCCCTCGGCGGTTTGCACCGCTTCGAGACCTGGCGCCGGCCGATCCTGACCGACAGCGGCGGCTTCCAGGTCTGGTCGCTCGGCGCGATGCGCAAGATCAGCGAGGAGGGCGTCAGGTTCGCGTCGCCGGTCAACGGCGACAAGCTGTTCCTCACGCCCGAGGTCTCGATGCAGATCCAGACCGTGCTGGGCAGCGACATCGTGATGCAGTTCGACGAGTGCACGCCCTACGAGACCATGGGCGTCGTCACCAGCGAGCGCGACGCGCAGACCTCGATGGAGCTGTCGCTGCGCTGGGCGAAGCGATGCCGGGTGGAGTTCGAGCGGCTCGGCAACCCGAATGCGCTGTTCGGCATTGTCCAGGGGGGCATGTACGAGCCGCTGCGCGAGGCCTCGGCGGCGGCGCTCGCCGAGATGGACCTGCCCGGCTATGCGGTGGGCGGCGTCAGCGTCGGCGAGCCCAAGGCCGAGATGCTGAAGATCATGGCCCACACGCCGCACCGGCTGCCGGCGCACAAGCCGCGCTACCTGATGGGTGTCGGCACGCCGGAAGACCTGGTCGAGGGCGTGGCCTGCGGGGTCGACCTCTTCGACTGCGTGATGCCGACGCGCAACGCGCGCAACGGCCATTTGTTCACCCGCTACGGCGACCTGCGCATCCGCAATGCCCGCTACAAGGCCGACCCGCGGCCGATCGACGAGACCTGCGGCTGCTATGCCTGTGCCGGGAGCAGTGCGTTCGGTGCTGAGTCCTCAGCGACCGGCGAGGCACTGGCGCCCGCCGGCGGCGGTGAGGGCGGCTTCAGCCGCGCTTACCTGCATCACCTGGACCGCTGCGGCGAGATGCTCGGCCCGATGCTGGCGACGATCCACAACCTGCACTACTACCTGAACCTGATGCGCGAGGTGCGTGCGGCGCTCGACGCTGGCCGCTACGACGACTTCCGGCGCCAGTTCGCGGCGGATCGGGCCAGGGGCATCTGAGCGCCGGGGCCTTCGCGGCGCCGGCAGCACAGCGTTCGAGTGCGCGCGGCGCCATGCCCGCCGCTGGGGGACGAGCACGCGCGGCCTCCTGGCCGCGCGTGTCGTGGCTGCTCAGGCCGCGGGGACAGCGGCCTTGCGCTGCGCTCGACGCGTGGCACCGAGCACGGCGACCAGGCCGCAGCCCATCAGCGCCCAGGTCTCGGGTTCGGGCACCGGTGCGATGCCGGTGAAGGCGTCGGCGTTGACCGTCGCGTTGAAGTAGCCGTCGAGCGGCACGCTGCCGATGTTGCCGAAGCTCACCGTCAGCAGGCGGTGCTGCGAGTCGCTGCCGCTGCCGATCTCGGGCACCCAGGCGGCGGCGGTATCGCTCTGGTACTGCGACTGGCGGTCGGCGCCGAACACGCTGAGGGTGGCCGTCGCGCTGCCGGACTGCGCCTCGAAGCCGCCGGTCATGTCGACGCGGGCGGTGGCGAGCGCGCTGAAGGTCGCCTGGGTGCCGGCCGAGAGCGTGAAGTAGGACGGGCCGGTGCCGTAGGGCGAGTAGATGAAGGCCTCGGGGCTGCCGTAGGCCCGGCCCTCGCCGCGCGCGGCGGTGCTCACGGCGAGCTCGGCGCCGCTGAAGCTGCCGTCGCTCGCCACTCGCCCGCCGACGACCTTGCCGGTCGCCTGCGAAACGCCGTCGCGCAGGTCGGTCTGGAACGGCGCGAACGCGCCCGGCAGGTTCTCGTAGGCCGCGGTGCCGACTTCCGCTCGCACGGTGATGAAGGTCGTGACGTCGTCGGCGAAGCGGATCGACGGCGCGATGCCGTCGTAAGGGTTCAGGTCGGTCAGCGTGACGCTGAGGTTGGCGAGCTTTGCGAAGCTCTCGACGGCGGCGTGTGCCGGCGCAGAGGCGAGGATGGCGACCGCCAGTCCGCTCGCCACGCGCGCCAGGCTCAGGCATTGGTTCATGTGGGACTCCCCCGCTGCGGTGATGGAAAGCCGCGACTGTCTGCGCTCTCGCGGTGGCGGTCTCTCCTTGGGTCAAGGGGGTGTGGCGGGGAAGTCATCCTTCCGGATGACCACTCACCACGCGCCCGTCGCCACGTCGCATCGAGCCAGGCGCCAAGCGTGTCGTTTGTCACGCCCGCCCAGACGCGACGGCCCGGAACTTGCCGTCCCTTGCCTGGTGCGAGTCGCCGTCAGCGCCGGCGACTCTGCCTTGGTATCACCAGAACGCCCAGCGCCCCGTCGCGACGACCCAGGCGCCGAGCGTGCCGTTCGTCACCGCGTGCGCCAGCACGGCCGTCCAGAGCTTGCCGCTCTTCATGTAGAGCCAGGCGTAGGCGAGCCCGGCGATCGCGGCCGCGAGCCACAGCGTGTGGGCGAGCACGAAGACGAAGGTCGACAGCAGCAGCGCGCGCAGCCCGACGCGGCGCGGCTCGACCGACTCGAAGCGCGCATCGGCGATCCAGCGCATCAGGAAGCTGCGCCAGAAGAGCTCTTCCATCAGCGGCACGACCAGCGTCGCGCCGAGCCAGCGGGCGGCGACGAGCGGCCAGTCGACGCGGCCCTGCGCGTCGAGCGGCACGAAGCCCGCGCTCGGCGTGCCGATCGTCATCCAGGGCGCGTCGAGCTGGATCCACAGCGCGAACACGACGAGGCCGACGACGACCGCCAGCGCCGCCTCGCGCAGCGTGGGGCGCAGCTGGCGGGACAGTTCGCCGTAGTCGCGCCAGCCCCAGGCGAGCGCCGCGGTGACGACGAGCGCGCCCGCGCCGTAGAGCCAGCGCGTGTCGAAGCCCCAGCTGCCGTCCTCCGGCGCGGCGCCACGCAGTGCCAGCCACGCCATGAAGAGCGCGAACGGCAGGACGCGGATAAGGACGGCGCGGCGCATCGGCGGCTTGGCTCTGGTGGACGGCACCTGCCTGCCTCAGCCGGCAGCGATCAGCTCGCCCACCCGCGCCTGCAGGCCTTCGGGTGTCACCTGGCGCGGTGCGACCGGCGCGCCGGCCACCAGGCGCACGCGGTTCCACAGCCCGCGACGGAACGGCCTGGTCATCGCCTGGCCCTCGATACGCGAGAAGTAGGAGCCCCAGAGGTTCTGCAAGGCGAGCGGCACGACCGGCACCGGGTTGGTTTCGAGGATCTTCATGATGCCGCCCTTGAAGGGCTGCAGCCGGCCGTCGCGCGTGATGTTGCCTTCGGGAAAGATGCAGAGCAGGTCGCCCTCGTCGAGCACCCGCCTGGCTTCGGCGAAGGCGCGTTCGTAGACCGCCGGGTGCTCCTTCTGCGAGGCGACGGGGATCGCCTTGACGAGGCGGAACAGCGTGCCGAGCAGCGGCGTCTCGAAGATGCGGTGGTCCATGATGAAGCGGATCGGCCGCGGGCTCGCCGCCATCAGCAGGATCGCGTCGACGAAGCTCACGTGGTTGCACACCAGCACCGCCGCGCCCTCGGCGGGGATGTGCGTCTCGCCCTTCACCTGGAAGCGGTAGACGCAGCGCGTCGCGACGAAGGCGATGAAGCGCAGCAGGTACTCGGGCACGAGCAGGAAGATGTAGCCGGCGACCACCGCATTGGCCAGCCCGACCGCGAGGAACACCTGCGGCACCGAGTAGCCGGCGGAAAGCAGCGCGCCGGCGATCAGGCTGCTGGCGATCATGAACAGCGCGTTGAGGATGTTGTTGGCCGCGATGATGCGTGCCCGGTGCGTCGGCTGGGCGCGCAGCTGGATCAGCGCGTACATCGGCACGCTGTAGAGGCCGGCGAAAAGCGCGAGCAGGCCGAGGTCGGCCATCACGCGCCAGTGCGCAGGCCGCGCGACGAAGGCCGCCACGCCGAACGCGTCCGAGGGCGGCAGCGCGTGCGAGGCGAAGTAGAGGTCGACCGCGAACACGCTCATGCCGATCGCGCCGAGCGGCACGAGGCCGATCTCCACATGGCGCCGGCTCAGGCCCTCGCACAGCAGCGAGCCCGCGCCGATGCCGACCGAGAACACCACCAGCAGCAGCGAGGCGACCTGGGCGTCGCCGTGCAGCGTCTCCTTCGCGAAGGACGGGAACTGGGCGAGGAACACCGCGCCGAAGAACCACATCCACGAGATGCCGAGCAGCGAGCGGAAGACCACCAGGTTGCCGTGCGCCAGCTTCAGGTTGCGCCAGGTCTCGGCGACCGGGTTCCAGTTGATCGCGAGCCCCGGGTCGGTCGCCGGCGAGCGCGGCACGAGCTGGGCCGTGAGGCGCCCGGCGACCGCGAGCGCGAGGCAGGCCGCGGCGACCCAGTGCGGCCCGACCGACGGGATCGCGACCAGCAGCCCGCCGGCGACGTTGCCGAGCAGGATCGCGACGAAGGTGCCCATCTCGACCATCCCGTTGCCGCCGGTCAGCTCGCGCTCCGACAGGTGCTGCGGCAGGTAGGCGAACTTGACCGGGCCGAACAGCGTCGAGTGCAGCCCCATCAGGAACACGCAGGCCAGCAGCAGGCCGACCTGCTGGTGCCAGAAGCCGGAGGCGGCGAGCGCCATGATGCCGATCTCGATCGTCTTCACCGCGCGGATCAGCACCGCCTTGTCGAGCTTGTCGGCGAGCTGGCCGCTGGTGGCCGAGAAGACGAGGAAGGGCAGGATGAAGAGCGCGCCGATCGCCAGCCCCGCCTGCGCCGGCGGCAGCCAGTCGAGCTGCAGCTGGTAGGTGACGAGCACCGTCAGCGCGAACTTGAACAGGTTGTCGTTCGCCGCGCCGAGGAACTGGGTCCAGAAGAAGGGTGCGAAGCGGCGCTGGGCGAGCAGCGCGAACTGGCCGGCGGGCGCGTGCTCGGCGCTGCCGTCCAAGGGCGTCGGGGCGGAAGGTTTCACGGCGGTCGGGGCCTCGGCCATCGAAGGCGGTGGGGCGCGGCGGGATGCGCCGCGTGCGGGTCGTCAGCCCGACGCGGGAGGATCTCCAGGGCGGCCGGGCGGCGGCATCAGCGCCCGGCACGGGTCCGGCCGGTCGACCGGCTCGGCTGCGACCGTCGCATCGTAGGCGGCGGAGGCCGCCGCAACGGTGTCGGGCGTCACGCCGGGGGGGCGCCGCTCGATGAATCCGACGACGAGCGTGCGGTTCTGCAGGCCCGTGCCGAGCCAGCGCGGCACGCCGAGGTCGCGCCGCACGTGGCCGTTGCCGGCGATCAGCACCACGCCGCCGCCGCCGGCCGGGACGTAGGCGCGGATGCGCTCGGCCATCAGCGCGTCGCGCGCGAACTGGGCGCGGGCCATGCCGTCGAGCATCGCCGCCGGCATGCCGCCGCAGTGGGCGACATCGATCTCGTGCCGTTGCGCCGCTTCCAGCCCGGCCGGCAGCGGCTGCGTGAGGCCCAGGCGCGCCTGCTCCTCGGGCGGGAAGGCGGCGCCGTAGCCCTGGCGCACGACGCCGCTGGCCCGGGCGCGGGAGAGGTTGCCGGCGACGAGCAGCAGGCGCTGCCGCAGCACCAGCGCGATCAGCGGCTCGTACAGCGGCCAGTCCCAGCCGCGGGCGGCACCCGCCCGGGTGATCAGGTGGGCCGCGTCGTCGGGGCGTTCGCTGCGGGCGCGCTCGATCGCGTCCTGGCGTTCGGTGTCGAACTGCTCCATCACGACCGTCGGGCGCCAGCCGGCTTCGAAGGCCGCCCGCAGCGCCGTCAGCCGGCGCTGGTGCAGCTCGGGGTGGTCGTGGGTTTCGCCGAGCAGGGCCAGCGTGTTGCCGCGCAGGCGGGACTGCCAGCCAGGCGGTGCGGCGGGGCGCGGCGGGGCCGACGGCAGTGCGCAGCCGGCAAGGCCGAGCGCGCCGAGCGTTGCCGTCGCGGCGCCCAGGCTCAGCCAGTGCCGCCGCGCCGGATGGCAAGGCGTGTCGGAGGGCCGCTCAGTCGGCGCGCTGTTCGAGCAGGAAGCTCGCATCGTCGTGCTGGCCGAGCACTTCGACCAGCCAGGGCAGCAGCCGCCGCAGCTGCTCGTGCAGCCCGAACGGCGGGTTGGTGACGAAGACATGGCTGCCGACGAGGCCGAAGCCCTGCGCGTCGGCGCGCTGCACCGACAGCCGGGCGTGCAGCCAGCCCTTGCGCACCAGCGGGTCGGCGGCCGCCTGCAGGCGCTGCGGCAGGCGCGTCGCGTCGAGCGTCAGCAGCTGCGGCGCCCAGACGATGACGACTGCTTCGGCGAAGCGCGTCAGCGCCTCGCGCAGCGCGGCGACGACGCGGCCGTAGTCGGCGTCGAGCTCGTAGCTCGGATCGATCAGCAGCACCCCGCGGCGCGACGGCGGCGGCAGCTCGGCCTTCAGCGAGGCGAAGCCGTCGCTCGCGTTCACCTGGGTGTTGGGCCGCGTGCCGAGGTAGGCGGCGAGGATGCGCTGGTCGGTCGGGTGCAGTTCGTAGACGCGCAGCCGGTCCTGCGGACGCAGCAGCATCGAGGCGAAGGCTGGCGAGCCCGGGTACTGGCGCAGCTTGCCGTCCGGGTTGAAGGCGCGCACCAGCGCGACGTAGTCGGCCAGCTCGGGCGGCAGGTCGTCGCGCGTCCACAGGCGGCCGATGCCTTCGAGGTATTCGCCGGTCTTGTGCGCGTAGCGGCCTTCGAGCGAATAGCCGCCGGCGCCGGCATGGGTGTCGATCAGCGTGTAGCCCTTGTCCTTCGTACCCATGTGGCGAAGCACCTGGCACAGCGTCAGGTGCTTGAGCACGTCGGCGTGGTTGCCGGCGTGGAAGGCGTGGCGGTAGGCGAGCACGGGGCGGCGGGGCGGTGAAGGTGTCTGAGGCGGGCGGTTCGGCGGCGGGCCGGACCTGTCGGGCCGGCGGCGCGCCGGGGCAGCGGCGCCCGGGGGACTGTAGCCGGATGCGCCGGGGCTCACTGGCGGGCGCCACGGTGGCCTTGCCGCGCCAGGCGCCGCGGCGACACTCGCCGCACGCCGGGCGCGGAACTCGCCTGCCCGCCGCGCGTCCCTTGCTGGCCTCATCCACCAGGAGCGTCCTTGAACACCGACACCCAACGCGCCGTCCTTGGCATCGCCCTGCTCGCCGCCTTCGTCGATGGCGAGAAGGACGACCGCGAGCGCGAGCAGATCCGCCGCCTGGCCGAGCGGCTGGCAGGCGACGCCCCGGCGCTCGACCTGCCGCAGCTGATGCAGGACGTGCTGCTGCACCGCTATCGCCTCGACGAGGCCGCCGCCGCGCTGCAGACACCCGCGCACCGCCAGCTCGCCTACGAGATGGCGCTCTGCGTCTGCGACGCCGACGGCAGCAAGAGCGCGGCCGAGCAGGCCTTCCTGGCCGACCTGAAGACGAGCCTCGGCCTTGGCGCGAGGGTCGCCGCGACCGCCGAGCGCCAGGCCGACGCGCTGGCCGAGCTGGTCGGGCCGCCGCCCGAGGCCGCCTCCAGCGCGCCGGCGCCGGGTGCCGCCGCGAGCCCGCGCCTGCCGGTGCCGGTCGCACTGCCCGACCCCGGGCCGGCCGCCGGGCAAGGCTCGCCAGAGGGGGCGCCGCCGGCGCTGACGCCGACCGTGCCCGAGGCGCAGATCGACAAGTCGATCCTGAACTACGCGATCCTCAACGGGGCGCTCGAACTGCTGCCGCAGTCCTGGGCCTCGATGGCGATCATTCCGCTGCAGATGAAGATGGTCTACGGCATCGGCAAGGCGCACGGGGTCGAGCTCGACCGCGGCCATGTGCGCGAGTTCCTGGCCGCGGCCGGCATCGGCCTTTCGTCGCAGTACCTCGAGCAGGTCGGCCGCAAGCTGATCGGCGGCATGCTCGGCAAGGTGCTCGGGCGCGGCGTCGGCGGCCTGGGCCGCGCGGCAACCGGCGTCGCGTTCTCGTTCGCCACCACCTACGCGCTCGGCCAGCTCGCCAAGCGCTACTACGCCGGCGGGCGGCAGATGAACACCGCGCTGCTGCAGCAGACCTTCGAAGGTCTCCTCGGGCAGGCGAAGGGGCTGCAGCAACAGTACCTGCCGCAGATCCGCCAGAAGGCCGGCACGCTGAACGCGAACGAGGTGATGAAGCTGGTCAGGCCCTGACGGGGCATACCGGCGGATCGCGCTTGCCTGCGCCTCGGGCGCGCGCCTGGCAGCTAGTAGCGCTGTCCGCCGGTGCGGGCGCGGAACAACTCGCTGATGCCCACCTCGCGCGGCCCGGCGATCAGTTCTGCCGTCTGCCCGGCCTCGATCTGCCCCGGCGACAGCACGGCCAGGTAGAACCCGCACCAGCCGCTCTGGACCATCAGCTTCGCCGCCTGGCCGAAGCCCATCACCGCGTTCAGCTTGAAGCAGGGCAGGCGCGGCTCACTGACCGCCAGCTCGCAATCGGGGAAGCGCAGCACGTCGCCGACCCACAGCCGCGACTCGGCCAAGCCCGTGACCGTCAGGTTCTCGCCGAGAAAGCCGTACGGCAGCGGCTCGCCCCACTCGGCCGCGCGGGCCTGGGCGCGCACCGTCTGCCAGAACGGGTAGTGCTCGCCGGGGTAGGCGTAGACGGCCTTCGAAATGCCGCCGTGGACCGTGGGGTCGGCCTGCTCGTCGCCGTCGAGCCCGAGGGGGTGCACGACCACCGGCCCCCCGACCGCGCGCTTGCCGATCGCCGACATCACCTCGCGTCCGCCGCCGACCTGTAGCCGGCTGGCGCGCGCGACATTGACCGAGACAACGTGAGCAGCAGGGGTCGTGGCCATCGAGGGCAGTGTGCATGAGGCGGCGCAGGCTCGCCCTGAAGGGTGGGTCGGGGAGGGGCCGGGCGGCAGGATGGCGCTGTCCTCTGCGCGGTGGCGGCAGAACGCAACGGTCCACCGTCGGCGATGGACACTTCAGCGGCCACGCCGGGCGACCATCGAACGCACCTCGCGAGATGGCATCAACCCATTCCGGATACGCATAACGTCCCCCGGGACCCGGTGGTTACTGCACCATTACACTGATTTGACAATCTTTTTTTCACGGTGCGAGACCCGCCGCACCAGCACATGAACGGGAACGCCGACGCATTGGGCCAGTCCCGCCTTCTCGTACGAGATTGACCCAATCCCTCTCCGCTTCTCTTCTTTCTTCTTTTCGACTCGAGGATGGAATCCAGATGAATCGTCCCGTGATGGAAGGCCTGCGCCTGAACGTCCCCTCTTACGTCAAACATGACCGCTTGGTCGCCTGGGTGGCCGAGATCGCCGCCCTCACCGAGGCGCGCGACGTCTACTGGTGCGACGGCAGCGAGGCCGAGTACCAGCGCCTGAGCGAGCAGCTTGTCGAGGCCGGCACCTTCCAGCGCCTGAACCCGGCGCTGCGGCCCAACAGCTTCCTCGCGCGCAGCGACCCGAGCGACGTCGCGCGGGTCGAGGACCGCACCTTCATCTGTTCCGAGAAGAAGCAGGACGCCGGCCCGACCAACAACTGGATGGCGCCGGCCGAGATGCGCGCGCTGCTGCAGACGGGCGAGAAGGCGCTGTTCCGCGGCGCGATGCGCGGACGCACGCTCTACGTCGTGCCGTTCAGCATGGGCCCGCTGGGCTCGCCGATCGCCCACATCGGCATCGAGCTTTCGGACAGCCCCTATGTCGCCGTCAACATGAAGCTGATGACGCGCATGGGCAAGGCGGTGCTCGAGGTGCTCGGCAAGGACGGCGACTTCGTGCCCTGCGTGCACACCGTCGGCGCCCCGCTGGCCGAGGGTCAGGCCGATGTGGCGTGGCCCTGCAACAAGACGAAGTACATCGTCCATTACCCCGAAACGCGAGAGATCTGGAGCTACGGCTCCGGCTATGGCGGCAACGCGCTGCTCGGCAAGAAGTGCTTCGCGCTGCGCATCGCCTCGACGATGGGCCGCGACGAAGGCTGGCTGGCCGAGCACATGCTGGTGCTCGGCGTGACCAACCCGGCCGGGCGCAAGTACCACGTCGCCGCCGCCTTCCCCAGCGCCTGCGGCAAGACCAACTTCGCGATGCTGATCCCGCCGCCGGGCTTCGAAGGCTGGAAGGTGACGACCATCGGCGACGACATCGCCTGGATCAAGCCGGGTGCCGACGGTCGCCTCTATGCGATCAACCCCGAGGCCGGCTACTTCGGCGTCGCCCCCGGCACCAACGAGCAGACCAACCCGAACTGCATGGCCAGCCTGAAGCGCGACGTGATCTTCACGAACGTCGCGCTGACCGATGACGGCGACATCTGGTGGGAAGGCATGACCGACACGCCGCCCGTCCACCTGATCGACTGGCAGGGCAAGGACTGGACGCCGGCGCTGGCGAAGGAGACTGGCGCCAAGGCTGCGCATCCGAACGCGCGCTTCACCGTCGCCGCGACCAACAACCCGGCGCTCGACAAGGACTGGGACAACCCGAAGGGCGTTGCGATCGACGCCTTCATCTTCGGCGGCCGCCGCTCGACCACGGTGCCGCTGGTGACCCAGGCCCGCGACTGGACCGAAGGCGTCTACATGGCCGCGACGATGGGCAGCGAGACGACCGCCGCCGCCGCCGGCCAGCAGGGGGTGGTGCGGCGCGACCCGTTCGCGATGCTGCCTTTCGCCGGCTACCACATGGGCGACTACTTCCGCCACTGGCTCGAACTCGGCGCGAAGCTGCAGGCCTCGGGCGCCACGCTGCCGCAGATCTTCTGCGTCAACTGGTTCCGCAAGGGCGCCGACGGCAAGTTCATCTGGCCGGGCTACGGCGAGAACATGCGCGTGCTGAAGTGGATGCTCGAGCGCGTCGAAGGCAAGGCCGTCGGCAGCGAGCACCTGTTCGGCGTCAGCCCGCGCTACCAGGACCTGAACTGGGACGGCCTCGCCTTCACGAAGGCGCAGTACGAGGACGTGACGAGCATCGACGTGCGTGCCTGGGTCGACGAACTGGCGTTGCACGGTGAGCTCTTCGCCCAGCTCGACGACCGCCTGCCCGCGGCGCTGGCCGACACCAGGTCCCGGATCGAGAAGCGCCTCGAGGACTGACGCGCTTTCCGCCCCACCCGCCGCCCGCCCCGCGCGCTGTCGCGAGGCGGGCGGCGCCGCTTCCGGGAGACCCCGCGCCGCCATCACGAGGCTGGCGCCCGCAGAATGCCGCTCCCGCTCCCGCGCCCGCAACCCCAGGGCGCACCGGCCGACCTCGACCCGGGCGCCTCGAAGGAACCCCTCCCCGTGACCGATCTGCGCGATGCCGAATTCGCCGAGCTGGACGACCTGCTGGCCGCTGCGCCGACGCCGTTGCGCGCGCTGGATGCGGTGACGCTCGACGGCTACCTCTGCGGCGTGCTGGTACAGCCCGAGCGCATCGAGGCCGCGAGCTGGCTGCCGCCGATCTTCGACTACGACGGGCAGGCGCTGCCCGAAGGCGTGCTCGACACGCTGGACCCGGCCTGGTGGACGCGCACGCGCGCCCTGGTCGAGCGCCGCCACGCCGCGCTGCGGCGGGCGATCGCCGAGGACGGGTGGTTCGCGCCGTTCGTCCTGGAGCCCGACGAGGCGACTGCCGCGGACGCTGCCGACGCCGGACCGGGGCCGGAGGCGAAGGGCGGTGTCGACGCCACGGCCCCGGCCGACGCCGCGCCCGGCGAAGCTGCCGATTCCCACGACGGCAACGCCTCCGTCGACGCCGCCATTGGCCGCCCCGATGCCGGCCGGCGGCCCGATCCGGAATCGCGCCCCGATGCCGATACCGATGACGAAGCCGCCATCGCCGCCCTGCCTCCCGCCTCGCGTGCGCTGATGCCCTGGGTCGCAGGCTTCGAGTTTGCGTTGTCCAGCTTCCCCGTGCTGGCGGCGACCGCCGACCCGGGCGTGCTCAACACCCTGGCCCGCCTCTACCGCCACCTGCCGCCGCGCAACGACGAGGAGCGCGACCTGGTCTCGATGATGGACCGGCTGCATCCCCTCGCCTCGCTCGACCCGGCGATCGACGACCTCGTCGAGGCCGTCGTCGAGCTGTCGGACCACACCGAGCGCGAGCGTTACAGGGTCGACACGGTGCGGCGCGAAGCGCCGAAGGTCGGGCGCAACGACCCCTGCCCCTGCGGTAGCGGGCGCAAGTTCAAGCGCTGCCACGGCGCGGGCTGAACGCCCGGGCCGACGAGGCGGGACCGGGACGATGCGCCTGCAGATCCTCTCCGACCTGCACCTCGAGAGCGAGGACGGCGGCCCGATCGAGCCCGCGCCCGGCGCCGAATTGCTCGTGCTGGCCGGCGACATCGACAGCCGCTGGGACGGCTACGAGCGCTTTCGCGGCTGGCCGGTGCCGGTGCTCTGCATCGCCGGCAATCACGAGTTCGACGGCCGCGAACTCGACGAGGCCTGGCCGGCGCTGCGTGAGCGCGTCGAGGGGCTCGGCTTTCGCCTGCTCGAGCGCGAGTCCTGCGTCGTCGAGGCCGCCGACGGGCGGCGTGTGCGCTTCGTCGGCACCGTACGCTGGTGCGACTTCGACGCCTTCGGCCCTGCGCGCCGCGAGCGGGCGATGCGCGCCGGCGCCTATTTCCAGCGCGTGATGGGCAGCACGCTGCACGGCCGCCCGTTCGATGCGGCGGCGGTGCGCGAGGAGGCCCTGGCCTGCCGCGCCTGGCTCGAGGCCGAGCTGCGCCGTCCGGCCGCGGGCTGGGACACGACGGTGGCGCTGACCCACTTCGCGCCCAGTCTGCGCAGCGCCGACCCGCGCTACGGCGAACAGCCCGGCACGGCGAGCTTCTGCAACGCCGACGACGACCTGCTGCCGCGGGTCGCGCTGTGGATCCACGGCCACCTGCACTGTCGCTTCGACTACCGCGTGCCGCATGCCGCGGGCGAGACGCGCGTCGTCTGCCAGGCCCGCGGCCATACGGTTCGGGGCGAGGCCGATGGCTACGACGGCACACGCCTGATCGAGGTCTGAGAAGGTCCGGCCTCGCGCTGTCTGCCGCTGCCATGCCCCCGCCGGCGGCGCCGCCGGGCGCGTGATGTTGGCCGGCGCGGCGAACCAGGGCCGCCGGCGCGCTACGCTCGGGGTCTCACCCGCGCACAGGAGGTCATCGGCCATGAAGATCCTGATCGCTGTCGATGGCAGCGAATTCACCGCCCGGATGCTCGACTACCTGGGCACCCGAGGCTGGCTGCTACCGACGCACAGCTACACCTTGATCAACGTCACGCCGTCGATTCCCGCGCGGGCGAAGGCGGCGCTCGATCCTGCGCTGGTCAAGGAGTACTACCAGGACGAGGCGGAGAAGGTGTTCGCGCCGATCCGCCCGGTCTTCGAGGCCAAGGGGCTGGCGGTGACCTACAAGGGTCTGGCAGGCCATGCGGCCGAGGCGATCGCCAACGAAGCCACCAGCGGCGGCTACGACCTGATCGTGATGGGTTCGCACGGGCACAGCACGCTCGGCAACCTGCTCCTCGGTTCGGTCGCCACACGCACGCTGGCCGAGTGCAAGACGCCGGTGCTGCTGATCCGCTAGGCGCGCCGGTCTGCCGTTCGCCTGTCGAGGCCCCGCCGCGGGAACCTGTCGTCGCGACCGGCGGCCGCGGGGCGTTGCCTCGCGTCAGGTCATAAAGCGGCTGGGCGTGAACTGGCTCGTGGGCAGCGCGCGCTGTGCGCTGCCGTCGGGGCGCAGCCCGGCGCGATAGAAGGTCTGGGGCGCTGTCGTCGCCGCCCAGACGCTGTCGCCCCGACAGAGGCTGGCTTCCAGCCCGAAGGCGGTGCCGAGGTCGGCGGGCTCGACTTCGTGCCGATCGGGCCTGCGGCCGGGGATCAGCGCTACGAGAAAGCTCACTGCGGCTCGCCAGTTCATCCCGGTCTCCGGAGGGGTCAAGGCTTGTGTCACGAGGGGTAGGGCGAGTGTCGACCGCCTGCCCTGCGACTGCCTCAGGTCGTCCGATTCACCGTGCGGCCTAAGTCACGCTGCACGCGACTTGCGCGCGGGATGTCCGATGTGCGCAACGAAGGCACCCATTCGGGCGTCGGCGCGGCAGACTCTCGCGCCGCGGCAGGCATCGATCCTGCTGCGGCGTTGGTCAGTCTGTGGGTCCGTCCTGATGAACCTCTCGGCATTGCGCCTGCTCACCTGGGGAACCGTAGCCGGCTCGGTGGCGAGTGCCCTGCTGCTCGCCGCGGGCGAGTCGGCGCTGCCGCGCTTTGCCGATGGCTCGGGGGCGCCGGGCCAGGCCGCGCCGGACGGCCGGCTGCGGATCCTGCCCAGCGAGCCGACGGCAGCCGGCCGGCCTGGGGCCGCCGCTCATCCGGCGCCTCGGGCTGCACCGGCTTCGGACCCGGTCCGCGTCAGGTAAAGAGGCCACAGGCGATCAGGCCAGGGCGGCGCCGGCGCCCGCCACCAGCGCATCTCCGACCCGGTCGAGCAGGGCGGTGCGTGGCCGCTCAGGCCCGGTGTCGAGCTTCCATTGGTGCCAGTACAGGGGCACGTCGATGCCGACCCCGGGCCGCAGGCCAATGAGTTCACCCCCTTCGAGCAGCGCACGCACCTGCAGTTGCGGCAGCACGCCGATCCCCCAGCCCATCACGCAGGCGCGCGCGTAGGCCTCGCTCGAAGGCACGTGGCGCTCCACCAGGCGCGGCTGGCGCAGGCCGAAGGCGCGCGTGACCCATTGCGCCTGGGTGTCGTCCTTGCGATTGAAGACGAGGAAGGGCTGGCGCAGCACGTTGTGACGGTCCAGGCCGTGGCGGAGGCGGGTTGCAACGAAGCTAGCACTAGCCACGGCGACGTATCGCATCACTCCTAGCGGCCTGACGCTGCACCCCCGCAATGCCTGGGCCACGGAACTGAGGCAGCCGAGCACCGCACCCTGGCGCAGCAGCTCATGGGTGAAGTCCTGGTCGTCGACGATCAGCTCCAGCCCGAAGCCGGCCTCGAGCCCTTCCTGGACCACCGCGTCGAGCGCCGGCGGCACCCAGGTGGCAAGGCTGTCGGCGTTGACCGCGATCGGCAGGCGGTCGCCGACGGCACCGAGCTCGTCGAGCTCGCGTCCGACGTCGGCGCGCAGCGTCTGCATCTGGCGCGCGAAGCGCAGCAGCACCCGCCCCGGCTCGGTCAGGCCGAGCGGCCTCGCGCGCACGACGAGCGGCCGGCCCAGTTGCTGCTCGAGCGAGCGCAGGCGTTGCGAGACCGCCGACTGCGTGATCGCGAGGCGCTGGGCGGCGCGTTCGAAGCTGCCTTCGTCCGCCAGGGCGGCCAGGGCGTCGAGTGCCGCAGGGTCGAAAGGGGACATGGCGGCACATCTCCATTAGCCTGTCTGATGTATGGTGATTTTCATGCATGAAGCTTCACCTCAGACGGCAAGCTTCCGACAATCGCCAGATGGCTCCGATCGACGCCCTGCCGGCCCCACAGCTGCTCTCACACGCCTTCGCGCAGGGCTGGGTGCTGATGGCCAGCCTGATCGTCGCCATCGGCGCCCAAAACGCGCTCGTGCTCCGCCAGGGGCTGCGGCGCGAACATGTCGGCGCGGTGGTGAGCGTCTGCTTCGCTGCCGATGCGCTGCTGGTGGCTGCGGGCGTGTTCGGCTTGGGCGCGCTGGTGGCGCGCTCGGCCTTCTGGCTGGAGGCGCTGCGCCTTTTCGGTGCCGCCTTCCTGACCGTCTACGCGCTTCGGTCGGCCTGGCGCGCCTGGCGCGGTGACGCGTCCACGGGCCTGGCGCCGGCGGCCGAGGCGGCCGCGACGCCGATCTCGCGCACGCTGACGACCACCCTGGCGCTCACGCTGCTCAACCCGCACGTCTATCTCGACACCGTCGTGCTGGTGGGCGCGGTCGGCGCCCAGTTGCCAGCCGCCGCGCGGCTGCCGTTCGCCGGCGGTGCCGGCACGGCGTCGCTGATGTGGTTCGTCGCGCTCGGATTCGGCGCGCGGGCCCTGGCGCCGCGTTTGCAAAGCCCCGGGGTCTGGCGCGCGCTCGACGCGGTCGTGGCACTGGTGATGGGTCTGGCCGCGGCACGCCTGTGGGGCGCGCCGGTCTGAATGGGTGTCGGCAGGACGTTGAAGGAGCAGTCATGAAGGTGGTCATACTCGGGGCCGGAATCATCGGCATCAGCACGGCCTGGCATCTGCTGGAGCAGGGGCATGAGGTGACGGTGGTCGACCGCCAGCCTGACGCCGCCCTGGAAACCAGCTTCGCCAACGGCGCCCAGATCTCGGTCAGCTTCTGCGAGCCCTGGGCCAGCGCGGGTGCGCCGCTGAAGGTCGCGAAGTGGCTGCTGCGCGACGATGCGCCGCTGCTCTTCCGGCCCAAGCTTGACCTGCACCAGTGGCGCTGGGGCCTGGCCTTCCTCGGCCAGTGCACCGACGCCGCATTCGAGCGCAACGTCGCCCAGCTCGTCGCGCTCGGGCGCTACAGCCATGACGCGCTGAAGGCGCTCGTCGCCACGACCGGCATCGAGTACCGGCGGCTCGAGCGCGGCATCCTGCATTTCTTCGGTTCGCAGGCCGACCTCGACGCCGGCGCCGAAGGCGCCGCGCTGATGCGCCGCTTCGGCGTCGACCGCCGCGTGCTGACACGTGAGGAGGTGCTCGCCGTCGAGCCCGCTCTGGCCCAGGCCGGCGTGCCGATCTTCGGCGGCACCTACACGCCGAGCGACGAATCAGGCGACGCGGCCGTCTTCACCCAGGCGCTCGCGCGCCGCTGCGCCGAGCGTGGCGTGCGCTTCCTCTATGGCCACCAGGTGCTCGGCTTCGAGCGCATCGGCGGCGGCATCGGCGCGGTGCAGTTGCTCGACTTGGAAAGCAGAAGTCAGCGCTCGCTAGGCGGTGAGGCCTTCGTGGCGGCGATGGGCTCGTACACCGCGCCGATGCTGCGGCCGCTCGGCGTTCACCTGAACATCTACCCGGCCAAGGGCTACTCGGCGACGTTGCGCCTGAAGCATCCCGAGCGGGCGAGCGTCGTCAGCATGATCGACGACGAACGCAAGATCGCGATCTCGCGCCTCGGCGACCAGGTGCGCATTGCGGGCACCGCCGAACTCGCGGGCTACGACACGCGGCTCGACACGCCGACCGCGCGCGTGCGCTGCGCCGGGCTGTTGGAGCGCTACGAGCAGCTCTTCCCCGGCGTTGCCGACCCGAGCGAGCCCCATTTCTGGACCGGCCTGCGCCCGAGCACGCCGACCAACATTCCCTACATCGGCCGCAGCCCGATCGCGAACCTCTGGGTCAACGCCGGGCACGGGACGCTCGGTTGGACGCACGGCGCCGGCTCGGGCCGCGCGCTGGCCGAGCTCATCGGCGGGCGTCGGCCGGCAATCGGCTTCGGCTTCTACGGCGAGCGCCAGCCGGACCGCGCGGTGGCGAAGGTCGTGGCCGCCTGACCGGCCGGGCGGGCGTGCGGTCGCCCGGCGCCGGAATCGGCCGCGACACGTCGGCGAGCAGCAGGGTCGCGCGCACCAGGTCCTCGACCGCCTCCGACAGGTCGGCCGGCGGCCCGAGATCGGCGATCGCGTCGAGCAGGTCGTCGGCATCCTCCAGGTCGTCAGGGTCGAAGTGGCGGTAGAGCAGGGCCAGCGGTTCGATCAGGGCCGGCGAATCGAGCGACATCAGCGCCGGAAAGACCTCGGCCGCGAGCGCGAAGCCCGCCACCCAGGGCGCCACGGCCTGCGAGGCATCGTCGGCTTCTTCCGGTTCGAACACCCAGGGATCGAACCACTGCCGGCCGGCGATCGCGCGTTCCAGCAGCGCATGGCGCTGCAGTGCGAGTGCGCGCCAGGGGCCGCCCGCGAGGGCCGGCGGCAGCGGGCGTGCCTCGCCGTCGCCGATCAGCGCGAGCCAGCGATCCGCCGGCACGGGCCGCGGCTGCAGCAACACGCCACACAGAAAGCCGTCGACGGCGCTGACGTCGAGCGGCTCGAACGGCGCGGGCAGGGTTTCGAGCGCGGCCTGTAACGGCAGGGGCGACGCGCCAAGCGCTTCCCCCGTGGCTGGAGCGCGTCGATCCGGGGGCGGCGCAGGACTTTGTTTCATTGTTTCAATTGTCGCGGGCGAAACGTAACGGTGCACTTCTAAGAGATGCGGCCCCTTACACTCACCATTCAAGGGGATACAACAGGACTCTCCCGCGGAAATAGAGTCGCCGGTGTTGTGTCATTCATTTGGATGAAGTGAATGACACAGACCCGATGATGCCGGCAACGCCGGATCCGTCAGCAGGTCTCACCGGTCCCAACGACGTCCTTAATCCTAAGGACTTGAACCGCCCACCCGAGCAGTCGGGTGGGCGCTTTTTTTGGCTCCTGGCATTGGCCTTCGCGCCAGCCGGCCGGCCCACCCCCGGGAATCAGTGTCGTCGCACTAGACTCGTCGCATCACCCGCGGGAGGACTTGACGATGGGCGCACCCGAAGCCTTCACCACGACCGCCGACGTCGGCCATTTCATTGCCGGACGCCGGGTCGCCGGCGCGGGTGCGCGGCGCCAGCCCGTCTTCCAGCCGGCGACGGGCCGTGTCGCGCGCCAGTTGCTGCTGGCTGATGCGGCTGATGTCGATGCTGCGGTTGCCGCCGCCGCCGCGGCCCAGCCGTCCTGGGGCGAGACGCCGCCGATCCGCCGTGCGCGCGTGCTGCTGAAGTTCCTCGAACTGCTGAACCAGCAGCGCGACACCTTGGCCGCGATGATCACCGCCGAGCACGGCAAGGTCTTCACCGATGCGCAAGGCGAAGTGACGCGCGGCATCGAAATCGTCGAATTCGCCTGCGGCATCCCGCAACTGCTGAAGGGCGACTTCACCGACCAGGTGTCGACCGGCCTCGACAACTGGACGCTGCGCCAGCCGCTCGGCGTCGTCGCGGGCATCACGCCGTTCAACTTCCCCTGCATGGTGCCGCTGTGGATGTTCCCGGTGGCCCTTGCCTGCGGCAACGCCTTCGTGCTCAAGCCGAGCGAGCGCGACCCCTCGCCCAGCCTGTTCATGGCCGAGCTGCTGCAGCAGGCCGGCCTGCCCGACGGCGTGTTCAACGTCGTGCAGGGCGACAAGCTCGCGGTCGACGCGTTGCTGCACCACCCGGACGTGCGTGCGCTGAGCTTCGTCGGCTCGACCCCGATCGCGCGGGCGATCTACGAGACCGGTGCCCGCCTCGGCAAGCGCGTGCAGGCGCTGGGCGGCGCGAAGAACCACATGGTGGTGATGCCCGACGCCGACCTCGAGCAGACGGTCGACGCGCTGATCGGCGCCGCCTACGGCTCGGCCGGCGAGCGCTGCATGGCGATCTCGGTGGCGGTGCTGGTCGGCGACGTGGCCAACCGCGTGATGCCCCTGCTGGCCGAGCGCGTGAAGGCGCTGAAGGTCAGGAACGGCATGGCGCTCGACGCCGAGATGGGCCCGATCGTCACGCGCCAGGCGCTCGAGCGCATCGAAGGCATGGTCGCCGTCGGCGTCGACGAGGGCGCGCGCCTGGTGGTCGACGGCCGCGGCCTGAAGGTGCCCGGCCACGAGGAAGGCTTCTTCACCGGCGGCACGCTGTTCGACCACGTGACGCCCGCGATGCGCATCTACCGCGAGGAGATCTTCGGCCCGGTGCTCTCCTGCGTGCGCGTGCCCGACTTCGCCGAGGCGGTGCGCCTCGTCAACGCGCACGAGTACGGCAACGGCGTCGCCTGCTACACGCGCGACGGCCACACCGCGCGCGAGTTCGCGCGCCGCATCGAGATCGGCATGGTCGGCATCAACGTGCCGATCCCGGTGCCGATGGCCTGGCACGGCTTCGGCGGCTGGAAGAACAGCCTCTTCGGCGACACCCACGCCTACGGCGAGGAAGGCGTGCGCTTCTACACCCGGCAGAAATCGGTGATGCAGCGCTGGCCCGAAAGCACCGCGAAGGGCGCCGAGTTCGTGATGCCGACATCCAAGTAGTCGGGGATCGCCCGGCGTTCCCGCCGGGCGAGGGGCTCAGTACTCCCAGTACATCCGCTGCAGTTCGGCGGTCGTCAGCCCGGGCTTGGTCAGCGCGACCGCCGCCAGGATCTTCGCCTTCTGCGGGTTCAGGTCGTGGGCGACGACCCAGTCGTACTTGTCGTCGGGCTGCTCGGCGTTGCGCAGCACGAAGCCGCCTTCCCCGACGCGCGTCGAGCGGATGATGAAGGTGCCGGTGGCGCGAATCGCCTTGACCTTGTCGACCAGATAGTTCGGCACCGATCCATTGCCGGTGCCGGCGTGGACGATCGCCTTCGCGCCCGAGCGGACGGCGCCTTCATAGAGTTCCGGGCTCATGTTGCCCGCGCCGTAGACGATCTGCACCTCGCCCAGCTTGTCGATCGTGTCGATGTCGAACTCGGAGTTGATCGTGTGGCGCTTGGCGAGCGAGCGGAACCAGTACGTCTTGCCCTCGACGATCATGCCCAGCGCGCCCCAGGGGCTCTCGAAGGCGCTGGTCTTGATGTTGATGCGCTTGCTCGCGTCGCGGCCCGAGAGGATGTCGTCGTTCATCGACACCAGCACGCCCTTGCCCTTGGCGCTCGGCGAGGCGGCGAGCGCGACCGCGTCATAGAGATTCAGCGCGCCGTCGGCCGACATCGCCGAGCCCGGCCGCATCGAGCCGACGACGACGATCGGCTTGTCGCTGCGCACCACGAGGTTGAGGAAGAACGAGGTCTCCTCCAGCGTGTCGGTGCCGTGCGTGACGACCACGCCCGAGACGGCCGGGTCCTTCAGCAGCGTCGAGACGCGCTTGCCGAGCTCGACCAGCTTGTCGTTGGTGAAGCTCTCGGAGGCGATCTGGAAGGCCTGCTCGCCGCGTACGTTGGCCACGGTGGCGAGCTCGGGCAGGCCGGCCAGCAGCTTGTCGACCGGCACCTTGGCCGCCTGGTAGGTGGCGCTGTTGAGTGCCGAGGCGCCGGCGCCGGCGATGGTGCCGCCGGTGGCGACCACCACCACGGTGGGCAGCGGCGCGGCGACGACGGGCGTGACGGTGGTCGAGGCAGGGGCCGGCGGGGCGGTGGTCGCCGGCACCTGGGCACAGGCGACCAGATGGGCCAGACACAGGCCCGAGGCCAGGGTGACGAGGGCGCGACGCGGCGCCAGGGACAGAACGGTCATGGGAGAGCACTCCTAGTGGTCTTGTCCGGCGGCGGTCCACCGGGGGGTGAGGCCCACGCACGACGCGGGCCAGAGCCCGTGCCGCGTGGGGCGGGGAAGGTGTCGGCCGGCGCGGGCCTGTGGTTCACGGCGCCCTCTTCAGATCTTCTCGGTCTCGCCCGAGCGCGGCTGCCACTTCATCAGCCGCCGCTCGGCGAGGCCGACCAGCGCGTCGAGCACGAGCGCGAAGGCCGTCAGCACCAGGATGCCGGCCATCACGGTGTTGATGTCGAAGGTGCCCTCGGCCTGCAGGATCAGGTAGCCGACGCCGGCGGCCGAGCCCAGGTACTCGCCGACCACCGCGCCGACGAAGGCCAGCCCGACCGAGGTGTGCAGCGAGCTGAAGACCCAGCTCGTCGCGCTCGGCAGGTAGACGTGGCGCAGCAGCTGGCGCGGGCTCGCGCCGAGCATGCGGGCGTTCGCCAGCACCACCGGGCTCACCTCCTTCACGCCCTGGTAGACGTTGAAGAACACGATGAAGAACACCAGCGTGACGCCGAGCGCGACCTTGCTCGCGATGCCGAGCCCGAACCACACCGCGAAGATCGGCGCCAGGATCACCCGCGGCATGCTGTTCAGTGCCTTGATGTACGGGTCGAGGATGGCCGCCGCCATCGGGCTCAGCGCCAGCCACAGGCCCATCGCGAGCCCGGCCACGGTGCCGATGCCGAAGGCCAGCAACGTCTCGACCAGCGTGATGCCCAGGTGGCGGTAGATGTCGGCGTCGAGGAAGAACCAGCGCCAGATGCGCACGAAGATCTTCAGCGGTTCGCCGAAGAAGAAGGCCGCCTGGCTGTCGTTGTCGAACACCAGGTTCGGCAGCAGGCCCGGTGTGGTCAGCGCGTGCCAGAGCCCGAACACCGCCAGCAGCACGCCGGCCTGCCACAGGCGCAGCACGGTCGAGCGCGGGGTCTTCATCGTGATGGCATGCCTCAGGCCGCGAGCTGCTGCCGGTAGCCCTTGAGCACTTCCTCGCGCAGCACGTCCCAGATCGCCGCGTGCAGCTCGACGAAGCGCGGGGTCATGCGCACCTCGGCCACGTCGCGCGGTCGTGCGAGGTCGATCGTGAATTCGCCGATCGGGCGCGAGGCCGGGCCCGCGCTCATCACCACGACGCGGTCGCTCATCGCGATCGCCTCGTCGAGGTCGTGGGTGATGAAGAGCACCGCCTTGCGCCGGCCGCCTGCCGTGCCGGCGCCGCTGCCGTCGCCGGCCCAGAGCGCGAGCAGCTCGTTCTCCATCAGCTGGCGCGTCTGGATGTCGAGCGCCGAGAACGGCTCGTCCATCAGGATCAGGTCGGGGTCGAGCACCAGCGTCTGCGCGAGCGAGGCGCGCTTGCGCATGCCGCCCGAGAGCTGGTGCGGGTAACGGTCGCCGAAGGCACCCAGGCCGACGCGGCGCAGCCAGGCGTCGGCCAGCTCGCGGGCCTTCGTCTCGGGCGTGCCGCGGAACTGCAGCCCGGCCAGCACGTTCTCGCGCGCGGTGCGCCAGGGCATCAGGCTCTCGGTCTGGAACATGTAGCCGGCGCGCCGGTTCAGCCCTGCCAGCGGCGCGCCGAACACCTCGACCCGCCCGGTGCTCGGCTCGAGCAGGCCGGCGCCGACGTTGAGCAGCGTGCTCTTGCCGCAGCCCGTCGGCCCCACGACGCTGACGAACTCGCCCGCGCCCACCGTCAGGTCGACGCCCGACACCGCCGTGTAGCGCTGGCCCGGTGCGTCGCGGCTGACGAAGGTGCAGGCGACGCCGTGCAGCGCGAGCGCCGGGGCCGCAGCGGCCCCCGCGGCGGCGGCGCTCATCCCTTCGGGTACTTCGCGTTCGCCTTCTTCACGAAGTCGTTGGTGTAGACGGCGGCCAGGTCGAGCTTGGCCTTGTCCAGCTCGGGGTCGATGCTCGCCAGCGCGCGCAGCGCCGTTTGCGGGCCGGCCTCGGGGATCGTCCCGTCGGGCGACAGCGCCGGCCGGTTCTTCATGAAGGCGTCGATGTAGACCGCGCGGTCGCCGAGCAGGAAGCCCTCGGGCACCACCTTGAGGATGTCGGCCGGCCCCGCGGCCTGGATCCACTTGTCGGCGCGCACGATCGCGTTGGCCAACGCCTGCACGGTCGCGGGGTTACGGTCGACGAAGGCCTGCGGCGCGTAGAGGCAGGCCGCCGGCATCGGGCCGCCGAAGATGCGGTCGGCCTCGGCGACGACGCGCGTGTCGGCCACGATCTTCAAGTCGCCCGAGCGCTCGAGCAGCGTGATGATCGGGTCGAGGTTCGAGATTGCGTCGATCTGCCCGGCGCGCATCGCGGCGGCCGCGCCGCTGGTGGCGCCGACGCCGACGAACGAGACGTCGCTCGGCTTCAGCCCCGCCTTCGCGAGCACGAAGTTCGCCATCACGTTGGTCGACGAGCCCGGCGCGGTGACGCCGATCTTCTTGCCGCGCAGGTCGGCCACCGTCTTGAAGTTCGGCAGCGTCTTCGGGTTGACGCCCAGCACGATCTGCGGCGCCCGCCCCTGCAGCACGAAGGCGCGCAGCCGCTGCCCCTTGGCCTGCATGTTCACCGTGTGCTCGAAGGCGCCCGAGACCACGTCGGCGCTGCCGCCGATCACCGCGCGCAGCGCCTGCGAGCCGCCGGCGAAGTCGACGATCTCGGCGGCCAGGCCCTCGTCCTTGAAGTAGCCGAGCTGCTCGGCCACCGTGAGCGGAAGGTAGTACAGCAGGTTCTTGCCGCCCACCGCGAGCGTGAGCTTGGGCTTTTCGAGGCCCTGCGCGCGGCCCGCGGTGTGCAGGCCGACGGCCGGCAGGCCGATCGCGGCCAGCGCGGCCGAACGGAACAGGAGGTGGCGGCGCAGCATCGGGGGCTCCTTGTGTGTCTCGCTCGTGCCCGAGCCTGCGCGGGCATCCCCGCCGGGACCGGGACGGCGACTGTAGCGGCCCCCCCGCGTGCATCGTGAGCGGGATAGTCGGGATGACCTGGGCCGGCCCGGCGTTGGCGCCGGCCCGACAATCGGCGCCCCGCTGGCCGGCTCGCCCGGCACTGGCACGGAGACCTGCACGATGTCCCGCCCGACTCCTCGTCCGCACTGCCATCCGGAGGCTCTTCCCGAAGCCCGCCGGCGTGCCCGCGCGATGACCTGCCCGGCCACGCGCCCGATGCCGCCGCGCCGCGGCCTCCTCCTCGCCGCCTGCAGCGTGGCGCTCGCCGCGGCCTGGCCGCGCCCGGCACCGGCGGCCGACTGGCCGGCGCAGCCAGTGCGCATCGTCGTGCCGGCGCCGGCCGGCAGCTCGCTAGACGTCGTCGTGCGCCAGCTGCAGCCGCGGCTCGAGGCGCGCTGGAAGCAGACGATCGTCGTCGACAACAAGCCGGGCGCCGGCGGGCTGATCGGCGTCGAGGCCGCCGCCAAGGCAACGCCCGACGGCCACACGCTGGCGATCGGCTTCAACGGCCCGGTCGCCTTCGGGCCCTACCTCTACAAGCGCATGCCCTACGACCCGGTGCGCGAGCTGCAGCCGATCGTGCTCACCACCTCGCAGCCCAACGTGCTCGCGGTGCCGGCCGCCCACCCGGCGAAGACCCTGGCCGAATTCGTCGCCTGGGCCAAGCAGCAGCCGGCGGGCGTCAGCTACGGCTCGGTCGGCAACGGCAGCTCCTCGCACCTGACGGCCGAGCTCTTCCGCAGCGAGGACGGCTTCGCCGCCGTGCACGTGCCCTACAACGGCTCGCCGCCGGCGGCCAACTCGATCGCGGCCGGCGACACGCAGATGCTCTTCGCCGTCGCGCCGGCGTTGCTGCCGCTGGTGCAGGGCGGGCGGGTGCGCCTGCTCGGCGTGACGAGCCTGCAGCGCCTGCCCTCGCTGCCCGAGGTGCCGACGCTGGCCGAGCAGGGCTACCCCGGCTTCGAATCGCTGGCCTGGAACGGCTTCGTCACCGCGGCCGGCGTGCCGGCGGCGGTGGTCGAGCGCATCAACGCCGACGTTAACGCCGCGCTCGCCGAGCCCGAGGTGCGCGAGGCCTTCACGCGCCAGGGCTTGATCGTCGGCGGCGGCACGGCGGCCGAGTTCAAGGCGCTGATCGCGCGCGACGCGAAGAAGTGGGGCGCGGTGATCGAGAAGACCGGCGTGAAGCTGGATTGATCGGGCGCGCGCAAGGCACGTCGGCCGCGGTGTCGCGGGACTGAATTGAACTGAACGGAGCGGCGCGATGGGCCTCGTCCTCGTCACCGGCGGCAGCCGCGGCATCGGCGCCGCGACCGCGAGAAGGCTTGTGCAGCGCGGCGACGCGGTCGTCGTCAACTACGCGCGCGACGCGGCGGCGGCCGAGGCGCTGGCCGGCGAGCTGCGCGCCGCCGACGGTCGCGCCTGGGCGCTGCCAGCCGACGTCGCCGACGAGGCGCAGGTGCGCGCGCTCTACGCGGCGATCGATGCCCGGGCCGTCCCCGAGGCCGGCCCGCTGACCGGTCTCGTCAACAACGCCGGCATCGTCGCGCCGACCGCGCGCGTCGACGAGACGGACGCCGCGCGCCTGCAGCGCCTGTTCGCGGTCAACGTCTTCGGCGCCTTCCACTGTGCGCGCGAGGCCATTCGCCGTATGAGCACGCGCCACGGCGGCGGGGGCGGCGTGATCGTCAACCTGTCGTCGGGCGCCGCGCGCATCGGCGCGCCGGGCCAGTACGTCGACTACGCGGCGACCAAGGGCGCGATCGACACCTTCACCGCCGGGCTGGCGAAGGAGGTGGCCGCCGAGGGCGTGCGCGTCTGCGCGGTGCGGCCCGGGATCATCGACACCGAGATCCACGCCGCGGGCGGTGGGGTCGAACGCATGAGGGAGCTTGCGCGCCAGGTGCCGGCCGGGCGCGCGGGTACCGCCGATGAGGTCGCGGCGGCGATCGTCTGGCTGTTGTCAGCGGAGGCCGGGTATTGCGCGGGGGCCGTAGTGGATGTCACGGGCGGGCGATAGAGCGGCCGGTGCCCTCGGCCGCGGCCTGAGTGCGGTCTTGCCTTCGACAAGATGCCCGGACGTCGCAGCGAACACTCGACTCGTTTCCGAGTTGAGATGACTGGCTCGCCGCGACCGCAGCGGGGGCCACATCGACCGATTGATCCATCGATTGGCGCAACATCCACAACCGTTTGGCCTGCGAAGCCTCTTGTTCACATACATCTGCCTCGGCACCAACGACCTGAAGCGGGCGGTCGTTTTCTACGACGCCGTTCTTGGCGCCTTGGGCCTGTCGCGTTGCGACGTCTCAGGCGAAACCGAGTGGGATGGCTGGGTCGGCTGGGGCACGTACGAAGACGGCGGGAGGACGGAAATCGCCCTGTGGTTGTGCGAGCCGTTCGACGGCCGGCCGGCCTCGGTCGGCAACGGGACGATGGTGGCCTCGCGCGCTGCCAGCTGGGAGCAGGTCGAGAGCTTCCACGCGGCCGCGTTGTCCAACGGAGGCAGCTCGGAGGGCGAGCCTGGGTTGCGCCCCCAGTACAACGCCGATTTCTATGCGGCCTACGTGCGCGACCCGGACGGAAACAAGGTCGCTGCCGTCTGCCGAGGCTTCACGGCCTTTGCCAGCTGAGCACTGCCTCCGAACTCAGCGCCGCTCGACGATCACCGGCACCAGCTGCAGCGACTCCCTCACCCGCTCCGCCGCCTCATCCGCCTCCCCGCGGCTGCCGTAGGGCCCGGCCTGCAGCCGGTGCAGCGAGGCATCAGCGATCACCGTCAGCTGCGGCGCGAGCCAGTCGGCCTCGGCCGAGACGCGGTCCAGGAAGAGCAGTGCGCCGTCGCGCTGCTGGAAGGCGCCGAGCTGGACCCAGAAGCCTGGCGACGCGGGTCGCAGCGCGCGCGGGGGCAGCGGGGCCGCGAGGCTGACGTCGTCGCCTGAGCTCGCGGTGTCCGCTGCTCCCGCCGATGCGGTCTCGGCACCCGCGCCGCCGGCATCCACGGCCTCGGGCGGCGGCAGCACCGGCACCACCGGGACGCGCCGGCTGTCGTCCGCCGCGACCACCGGCGCCGGCGGTCGCGCCGGCGCGGGCGCGCGGGCCTCGGCATCGCCTGCACCGTCGCGCCAGCTGCCGTCCCGGATCGACGCGTTGGTGATCCGCACCAGCTCCACCGGCGCCACCGCGCGCAGCAGGTCGAGCTTCAGCGCCGCGGTGTAGCTCAGGTCGATCACGCGGCCGCGCACGAAGGGGCCGCGGTCGTTGATGCGCACGACGATCTCGCGCCCGTTGGCCGGGTTGCGCACGCGGGCGTAGCTGGGCAGCGGCATCGTCGGGTGGGCGGCCGTCATCGCGTGCATGTCGTAGCGCTCGCCGTTCGCGGTCGGCAGGCCGTGGAACTTGCGGCCGTACCAGGAGGCGAGGCCGCGCTCGCGCATCGGCAGGTCGGCGGTCTGCGGCGAGTACCAGCGCCCGCCGATCTGGTAGGGCTTGTTCGGCCCGCCGGCGCGGATGGTCTCGACGCGCGGCACCGCGTCGGGCACCCGGTCGAGGTTCGGTGGCGGGCGGGCGGCCGGGCCATCGCGCCCGGAGCGCGGCGCGGGCGTGCCGCAACCGGCGAGCAGCGTCGTCGCGGCGAGCAGCGCGAGGCCCAGCGCGCGCCCGCCGCGGTCGGTTCGCCGGCCGATCGCTCGTCCCGGGGCGCCGCGGCCGGGGCTGGCGAACGCCGTGCCGGCGGCGCTCATGCCGCCGCCCCCGCCGTCGCCGGCAGCGGGCTCGGGCCCCAGTCGACCGCCTCGCCGCCGAGCTGGCGGCGCAGCGCCTCCAGCGCATGGCGCACCTTGGCCGGCTGCGCGTCGCGGCGCGGGGTCACCGCCCAGACGTCGAGCGCAGGCAGGCGCCAGCCGGCCAGCAGCGGCAGCAGGCGGCCGGCGCGCAGGTCTTCCTCGACGGCCGGCGTCGCCAGCGCGGCGATGCCCAGGCCGGCGATGCACATCGGCTGCAGGCTGAGCAGGGTGTTGGCCAGCACGCGCGGCGCGACCGCCACGGTCAGCGCGCGGCCGTCGGCGCCCAGCAGCTCCAGCGGCCGGCCGCTCATCGCCAGCAGCTCGTGCCCGGCCAGCGCCTCGGGCGTGGCCGGGGTGCCGCGGCGCGCCAGGTACGAGGGCGCCGCGTAGAGCGCCATCGGCAGGCTGCCGAGCCGGCGCGCGACCAGGCTCGAATCGGCCCAGGCGCCGACGCGCAGCGCGAGGTCGATGCGCTCGGCGATCAGGTCGGTCGGCTGGTCTTCGGTCAGCAGTTGCAGCCGCAGCCGCGGGTGGGCGACGAGCAGCGGCCCGAGCGCCAGCGCGATCAGGCCGGCGAAGCCGACCGGCGCGGCGATGCGCAACTCGCCCTCGGGCGCGTCGCGCAGCGCGGCCAGCGCCTCCTCGGCGCTGCGGGCGGCGGCGAGCATCGCGGCGCAACCGGCGTGGTAGCGGGCGCCGGCCTCGGTCAGCGCCAGCTTGCGGGTGCTGCGGTGCAGCAGGCTGACGCTCAGCGCATCCTCCAGCGCGCGGATCTGCTGGCTGATCGCCGAGGGGGTCATGCCGAGCGCCTGCGCGGCGGCGCGCATCGAGCGCCGCTCGACGACGGTGGCGAAGATCGCCATGCGTTTGAGCTGGTCCATTGTGTATGGCGGCTACACAGTGAAGGCAGAAGCGAGAGTCTAGCGGCGGGATTGTGCAGCTCCTAACCTGATTCCCTGTCTCTGGCTCAGGAGCACGACATGTCGTCATCAAGGTCCTCCACTTCGCCGGCCTACGGGGGCATCGGCGCCCAGCCCTGGCTGCGGGCGGCCTATGCGCTGTTCGCCCCCTCGGGGCTGATCTGGCTCGCGGTGCTGCTGCCGGTGCAGTGGCGCCAATCGCGGCTGCTGGCGGGGGCCCGTGGCGAGGCGTTGCCGGCGGGCTACCGGCGCCTGGCGCTCGTCTGGTCGGTGGCCGGCACGGCCGCGACGCTGCTGCCGCTACCAATCGTTTACCTGATGGTCGCGAAGCCGGGCGCTCTTTGACACTCGCCGCCGATGGATTGGACGATCGCGAGCATCCTCGCCCTCGACGGGGCCCAGAACGGCGCCGTCTACGCCCTGCTGGGGCTCGCGATCGTGCTCGTCTTCGCGGTCACGCGGGTGATCTTCGTGCCGCAGGGCGAGTTCGTCGCCTATGGCGCGCTGACCCTGGCGATGCTGCAGAACGGCAACCCGGCCGGCTCGATCTGGCAGGCCTGGGGCGACCTCCCGGCCACGCTGTGGCTGCTGCTCGTGCTGGCGCTGCTCGCGGCGGCGTTCGACGCGGTCGGGGCCGCGCGCCGTGCGCGGCCAGCGGCGCAGGTCGCCGCCGGCGCGCTGCGCACCCTGGCCCTGCCGCTCGCGCTGGCGGGGCTGTGCTGGTTCGGCGCGCCGCGCGCCTGGCCGCTAGCGGCGCAGAGTCTGCTGACGCTGGCGATCGTCGCCTCGCTCGGCCCGCTGGTCTACCGGCTCGCCTACCAGCAACTGGCCGACGCGAGCGTGCTGGTGCTGCTGATCGTCTCGGTCGGCGTGCACTTCACGCTGATGGGGCTGGGCCTGGTCTTCTTCGGCGCCGAGGGCTTCCGCAACCCGAGCTTCTGGGACGAGCGTTTCGCGCTCGGGCCGCTCGCGTTCTCGGGCCAGGTGCTGATCATCTTCATCGCCTCGCTGGCATTGATGGCGGCGCTGTACCTGTTCTTCGAGCGCACGCTCCACGGCAAGGCGCTGCGCGCGACGGCGGTGAACCGGCTCGGCGCGCGGCTGATGGGCATCTCGAGCAACGGCGCCGGCCGGCTGAGCTTCGCGCTCGCGGCCTTCATCGGCGCGCTGTCGGGCCTGCTGATCGCGCCGACGACGACGGTGGGCTACGACTCGGGTTTCCTGATCGGCCTCAAGGGCTTCGTCGCGGCGATCTTCGGCGGCCTGGCGAGCTACCCGGCCACCGCGATCGGCGCACTCTTCGTCGGCCTGCTCGAGTCCTTCGGCGCCTTCTGGGCCAGCGCCTACAAGGAGGTGATCGTGTCACGATCATCCTGCCGGTGCTGCTGTGGCGCTCGCTGCGCGACCCGCACCAGGAGGAGGAGTGAACGCCGCCGCCCCTGCCGCCCGCGCGGCCCGCCGGCGCCGCGCCGGCTTCGTGGCCTTCGTCGTCGCGCTGGCCGTGGTGCCGCTGCTGCCGGTGCCCGAGTTCTGGATCACCAAGCTCAACTACATCGGGCTCTTCGCGCTGGTCGTGATCGGCCTGGTGCTGCTGACCGGCATCGCCGGGCTGACCTCGTTCGGTCAGGCCGCCTTCGTCGGCATCGGCGCCTATGCCGCCGCGTACCTCAACGTGACGCACGGGGTCTCGCCGTGGCTCAGCGTCTTCGCCGGTCTCGGCCTGACGCTGGTGAGCGCGCTGGCGATCGGCGCGCTGACGCTGCGCATGTCGGGCCACTACCTGCCGCTGGCGACGATCGCCTGGGGGCTCTCGCTCTACTATCTTTTCGGCAACGTCGAGGCGCTGGGTCGCTACGACGGCATCCTCGGCATCGCGCCGATCTCGTTCTTCGGCTGGCCGCTGAACACCGGCCGCAGCTTCCACTACCTGCTGTGGACGATCGTCGTGCTCGCTGCGCTGGGCGCCATGCACCTGCTCGACTCGCGCCCCGGCCGCGCGCTGCGCGCGCTGAAAGGCGGCGTCACGATGGCCGAGGCGATGGGCGTCGACACCTTCCGCTACAAGGTCACCGCCTTCGTGCTCGCGGCGCTGCTGGCCTCGGTGGCGGGCTGGCTGCTGGCGCACTTCCAGCGCGCGGTGAACCCTTCGCCCTTCGGGCTGAAGATGGGCATCGAGTATCTGTTCATGGCGGTGATCGGCGGCGCCGGCTACGTCTGGGGCGCTATCGCCGGCTCGGCGGTGGTCAAGCTGCTGGAAGACCAGCTGCAGGTCTGGCTGCCGCGCCTGCTGGGCGGCAGCGGCAACTACGAGCTGATCGTCTTCGGCATCCTGCTGGTGGGGGTGCTGACCTACGCGCGCGACGGCCTCTGGGCCTTCGTCGACAGCCGCCTGCCGCGCGTACGTCGCACCGTCGACTGGTCCGATGCGCCACCGTTGGCCGAGCGGCCGAAGCCGGCGCACGGCGAAACGGTGCTCGAGGTGCAGGCGGTGCGCAAGACCTTCGGCGGGCTGGTCGCCGTCAACGACGTGAGCTTCACCGTGCGCGCCGGCGAGATCGTCGGCCTGATCGGGCCGAACGGCGCCGGCAAGTCGACCGTGTTCAACCTCGTCACCGGCCTGCTGCCGCTGACCGCCGGCCAGGTGCGCTTCCGCGGCGAGGTGGTGAGCGGGCGCCGCTCGCGCGAGATCGCGCGCCTGGGCGTCGGCCGCAGCTTCCAGCACGTGAAGATGATCCCGACGATGACGGTGCTCGAGAACGTCGCCCTCGGCGCCCACGCGCGCGGCCAGGCCGGCAGCCTGCGCGCGATGCTGCGCCTGGACCGCGCGGAGGAGCGCCGCCTGTTGCGCGAGGCCGAGCGCCAGCTGGCACGCATCGGCATGCGCGAGCAGGGCGACGAGCTGGCCGGCAACCTCGCGCTCGGCCCGCAGCGGCTGATGGAGATCGCGCGCGCGCTCGCCACCGACCCGGCGCTGCTGCTGCTCGACGAGCCGGCCGCCGGCCTGCGCTTCAAGGAGAAGGAGGCCCTGGCCGCGGTGCTGCGCCAGCTGCGCGACGAGGGCATGAGCCTGCTGCTGGTCGAGCACGACATGGACCTGGTGATGGGCCTGGTCGACCGCGTGGTGGTGATGGAGTTCGGCACCCGGCTGATCGAGGGCACGCCGGAGGAGATCCAGGCCAGCCCGGCGGTGCGCGCGGCTTACCTGGGCACCGAGCACTGACATGACGCCACCGCAGGACGTCGCCCTGGGCTACGAAGCCGGCAGCCTGCCGGGCCGTGGCGTGCCGGGCGCCGGCCCGCTGCTCGAGGTGCGCGGCCTGCACGCCGGCTACGGCCGCGCCGAGGTGCTGCACGGGCTTTCACTGCGCGCCGATGCCGGTGCGGTGGTGACGGTGATCGGCCCCAACGGCGCCGGCAAGTCGACACTGCTGAACGCGCTGATGGGCGTGCTGCCGGCGAGCGGCGAGCTGCGCTTTCGCGGCCGCTCGCTCGCGACACGCACGCTGGAGGAACGGGTGCAGGACGGCATCGCGCTGGTGCCCGAGCAGCGCGCGCTGTTCGCGACGATGGCGGTCGAGGACAACCTGCGCCTCGGTGCCTGGCGCCGCGTGCGCCAGGGCGCGAAGGACAGCGGCGCCGACCTGGAGCGGGTCTACGGCCTCTTCCCGCGCCTGAAGGAGCGGCGCACGCAGCTCGCCGGCACGCTCTCGGGCGGCGAGCGGCAGATGCTCGCGGTGGGCCGCGCCCTGATGTCGCGCCCTGCGCTGCTGATGCTCGACGAGCCGAGCCTCGGCCTCGCGCCGTTGGTGGTGCGCGAGATCTTCCGCATCATCGAGAGCCTGCGCACGACCGGCGTGACGATCCTGCTCGTCGAGCAGAACGCCCGCGCCGCGCTCGAGGTGGCAGACCATGGCTACGTGCTCGAGATGGGCGAGATCGCGCTCGAAGGCCCGGCGTCCGCGCTGGCCGGCGACGCGCGGGTGGTCGAGACCTACCTGGGCGCCAAGCGCAAGGGCTGAACGCGTCGGTACGGCCCGTCGTCGTCTTGCGGCATGCTCGGCCGCGGCTCGCGCCTGGCACGCGGGCCGCACCTGCCGACCATGACCCAAGCCCTCCCCACCGACAAGCTGTTCGATGACCCGCGCTGCGGGCGTCGGGTGCCGCCATGCCGCTGCGCCTGATCGCAGGCACCTGCGCCGTGGTCGCGCTGGCCTACGTCGCGCTGTGCGTGCTTCTCTACATGTCGCAGCGCTCGATGATCTATTTCCCGCAGGCGGTGCCCGCCGGTCGGGACGACCGCCCGTCGACCACGCTGGCGGTCGAGGGCGCGCAGCTGCGCATCGTCGAGCGGCCGCGCGAGGGCGCGGCCGCGGTGCTGTACTTCGGCGGCAATGCGGAGGACGCGCGCCTGACGCGGCCGGCCCTGGCGGCGGTGTTCCCCGACCGGGCGCTCTATCTGCCGCAGTACCGCGGCTACGGCGGCAGCAGCGGCGCGCCGGCCGAGGCCGCGCTGCTCGCCGACGCGGTCGCGGTGTACGACCGGGTGCACGCCGCGCATCCGCAGGTGACGGTGGTCGGGCGCAGCCTGGGCAGCGGCGTCGCCGCCTACCTGGCCAGCGTGCGGCCGGTCGAGCGGCTGGTGCTGGTGACGCCGTTTCTCAGCGTCGAGGACATCGCGCGGCGCGAATACCCGTTCGTGCCGGTGCGCTGGCTGCTGCGCGAGCGCTTCGACTCCGGCCTGCATGCAACGCAGGTGCGGGCGCCGACGCTGCTCGTCGCGGCCGAGCACGACGAGCTGATCCCGCTCGACAGCAGCGAGGCGCTGCTGGCGCGCTTTCCGCCGGGCGTCGCGCGACTCATCGTCGTGCCGGGCACCGACCACGGCGACATTTCGGAGGCGGCGGAATACGCGCCGTTGCTGCGGGGCGAGCGGTGAGAGCCGGCGGTCGGGCGATGCAGGCGGTTGACCAGCAGGTCGTACGCGATGGATAGCGGCTCGCGTGGCTGGCGCCGCCTGGGGCGCGCGCTGGCGTCCAGCATGGCGGGGGTCGTGGTGGTGGTGGCTGCGGCGATCGCCTTCGGCGGCCCGGGCGAGCCGGCGCCGATGGCGAGCATCAACGACCCCTTCCGCGCGGTCGACTTCAGCGCCGTGCCGCCAATGCGCGTGGTGCGCGCGAGGGACGGCGCGCCGCTCGCCTTCCACGCCTATCCGGCTGCCGCGGGCAGCGCCGCGCGCGGCAGCGTCGTGCTGGTGCACGGCTCGTCGGCCCAAGGCCGCAGCCTCCACCCGCTGGCCCAGGGCTTTGCGAACGCGGACTATGAGGTGCTGGCGCTCGACATCCGCGGCCACGGCGGCTCGGGCACCGCCGGTGGCGGCAAAGGCCGCATTGCCTACGTCGGCCAGCTCGAGGACGACCTGGAAGACGTGATGAATGCCATGGCCCCGCCGGCGCCGGTGGTGCTGGCCGGCTTCTCGTCCGGCGGCGGCTTCGCGCTGCGGGTGGCCGGCGGCGACGAGCGGCGCCGCCGCTTCGCCGGTTTCCTGCTGCTCGCGCCCTTCCTCGGTCCGGACGCGCCGACCTACCGGCCGAACAGCGGCGGTTGGGTCTCGGTCGGCCTGCCGCGCTACATCGCGCTCGACCTGCTCGACCGCGCGGGGCTGCCCTGGTTCCAGCAGCTGCCTGTGCTCCGCTTCGCGCTCGATGCCAAGGCGCGCGAGTTCCCCGGAGTACGCGTACGCGCTGGCGCGCAACTTCGGGCCGCACCGCGACTGGCGCGCCGACATCCGCGCCATCGACCAACCGCTGCAGCTGCTGGCCGGGACCGACGACGAGGCCTTCCACGCCGCGCGCTATGCCGAGGCCTTCGAGGCCGCCGGGCGGCCGGTGCCGGTGACGCTGCTGCCGGGCATCGGGCACATCGGCCTGACGCTGGCGCCGGAGGCGATCGGGGCGGCGGTGGAGGCGGTCGGGCGGATCGCCCCACGCCCTTAGACGTGGGCGGAAGGCGGGCTAACTAACGCCCGCCCGCCGCGAGCTGCGTGATCGCGAGCCGCGCCAGCTTGCGCACGTCCGGGTCGGGGTCACCGGCGGCGCGTTCGAGCGCCGGTAGCGCGTCGGGATGGCCGATCTCGCCGAGGGCGATCACCGCCTCCTTGCGCAGGTTCGCGATCGGGTGGTCGAGCGTGGCGGTCAGGGCCGGCAGCGCCGGCACGGCGGCCGCGCCGAGGCGGCCCAGCGCGCGGGCGGCGCGCACGCGCACCTGCCAGTAGTCGTCGTCGAGCGCGGCGGCGAGCGGCGCGAGCGCCGGGGCGAGGCGCAGCTTGCCGAGGGTCGTCGCGGCTTCCTCGCGCACCGTCCAGTCGCGATCGGCGAGGGCACGCTGCAGCGCGGCGGGTATCGCGGCGGCGGCGGCGGCGTCGTCGGTCGCGTAGCCGAGAGCGCCCGCGGCGGCGCGGCGCACCGCCGGCGCCGGGTCGTCGACCGCGAGCGTCGCGAGCGCCGGCAACGAGCCGGGCTGGCGCAGCCAGCCGAGCACCCCGACCGCCTCGAGCCGCACGGTTTCGTCGACGTCGGCCAGCAGCTCGCTTGCCGGCGCCAGGCTCTGCGGCAGGCGCAGCTCCTTCAGTGCGCGCAACGCGCTGGCGCGCACGAAGGGCCGCGGGTGGGCCAGCGCCGGCAGCAGCCAGTGGCCGGAGGCGCTGACCTTCAACTCGGCGAGGCTCAAGGCGGCGGCCTCGCGCACTTCGGCCTCGGCGTCGTCCAGCGCGGCGACCAGGGCACGCACGCCGTCCTCGCGCTCCCAGGCGGCGAGGCGCTGCGCGGCTTCGGCGCGCACCGCGGCGGCGGGGTCGCGCAGCAGTTGCACGAGCCAGGGCAGGTGGTCTTCGTCCTCGAGGTCGGCCAGTTCGATCAACGCGACGCGGCGCACGCCGGCGTCTTCATCACGCAGGCGCACGCGCAGCGCGGGCTCGTCGTCGAGCAGGGCGTCGAGCGCGGCGTCGGACAGCAGGGGGTCGGTCAGGTCGGCGGTGTGGGTCACGGCAGGCGAGCCGCTCAGCGCAGCAGGTAGGGGATCGCCACCTTGATCGCGCCGGTCGGGCAGTCGCGCTCGCAGGGCAGGCAGTACCAACACTCGTCGTACTTCATGTAGGCCTTGCCGGTGGCCGGGTCGATCGCGAGCAGGTCCATCGGGCAGACATCGATGCAGACGGTGCAGCCCTTGTGCGCGATGCACAGGCCCTCGTCGACGGTGACGGGCGCCTCGCTGCGCTGGTTGATCGTGCGGGGCGTCGTGTGGAGGGTCGGGTTCATGTTCAGGCGGGCTGCAGCGCTTCGCCGGCGCCGATGCGCAGGCGCCCGTAGGCGTCGCGCTCGCGGTCGTCGACCGGTATCGTGTAGGGCTCGACGGCGCGCTTCGCGTGCTGCATGGCGCCGTCGGCCCCCTTGCTGAGCAGCGTGTGGCAGAACCAGTGGGCGTCGTCGCGCTGCGGGTGGTCGGCGCGCAGGTGGTAGAGGCCCCAGCGGCTCTCGGTGCGGTAGATCGAGGCGCGCGCCGCCATCTCGGCGCAGTCGCGGATCACCGCCACCTCGGCCGCACGCATCAGCTCGTGCGGGTCGCGGGCGTGCAGGCGGCCGATGTCCTCGCCGATCTCGGCGAAGCGGTCGAGCGCGATCTCCATCTTGCGCGTGACCTTCGGCGGCTGCAGGTAGTCGTTGACGAAGCGGCGCAGCTTGTACTCGACCTGCAGCGGCGGCAGGCCGCCGTCGCCTTCCGCTCGCAGCAGCGGCGCCAGCACGCGGGCGCGCTCGCGCTCGACCTGGCCTGCGTCGACCTCGGCGAAGGCCTGCGCCTGCGCGCGCCCGGCGGCCGCGACGCCGGCGAACCAGCCGTAGGTGAAGGCGCCCAGCATGTAGTTGTGCGGCACCGCGGCCATGTCGCCGGCCGCGTACAGGCCGGGCACGGTCGTCTGCGCGTGGCGGTCGACGAAGACGCCCGAGGCGCTGTGGCCGCTGCAGAAGCCGATCTCCGAGATGTGCATCTCGATCATCCGGTGCCGGTAGTCGGTGCCGCGGCCGGCGTGGAACTGGCCGCGGCTCGGCCGCTCGTTGGTGTGCAGGATGGTCTCGATCGTGCCGATCGTCTCCTCGGCCAGATGGTCGAGCTTCAGGAAGACCGGGCCGTTGCCGCTCTGCAGCTCGTGCCAGAACTCGAGCATCATCTGGCCGCTCCAGTAGTCGCACTCGATGAAGCGGCGCCCCTGGGCGTTGGCGGTGTAGCCGCCGAGCGGCCCGGTGACGTAGGCGCAGGCCGGCCCGTTGTAGTCCTTGATCAGCGGGTTGATCTGGAAGCACTCGAGGTTGGCCAGCGCCGCGCCGGCGTGGAAGGCCATCGCGTAGCCGTCGCCGGCGTTGGTCGGGTTCTCGTAGGTGCCCATCAGGTAGCCCGAGGCCGGCAGGCCCAGGCGGCCGGCCGCGCCGCAGCTGAGGATCACCGCCTTCGCGCGCACGACGTAGAAGTCGGCCGTGCGGCAGTCGAAGCCGAGCACGCCGCAGGCGCTGCCGTTCGCCGCGGTGAGCACGCGCGTGACGACGATGCGGTTGCTGATCTCGATGCGCTGGCGCTTGAGCTGACGGTAGAGGATCTTCTTGACGTCGTGCCCTTCGGGCATCGGCAGCACGTAGCTGCCCAGGTGGTGCACCTTCTTGACCGCGTAGTCTCCGGTGCCGTCCTTCTCGAAGCGCACGCCCCAGCGGTCGAGCTGCTCGATCGTCGCGTAGCTGTGCTGCGCATAGGCGAGCACCGTCGACTGGTCGACGATGCCGTCGTTGGCGATCGTGATCTCCTTCGTGTACTGCTCGGGCGTCGCGTGGCCGGGAATCACCGCGTTGTTGAGCCCGTCCATGCCCATCGAGATCGCGCCGCTGCGCTTGACGTGCGCCTTGTCGATCAGCAGCACGCGCAGCTTCGGGTCGTGCTCCTTCGCCTTGATCGCGGCCATCGGGCCGGCGGTGCCGCCGCCGACGACGACGACATCGAAGGCGAGCTCGTGGGTCGTGGGCGTGGACATGTCTGTGCGCCGCCGGGCGGTTCCGGCGGCGGCTCGGAGCGAAACGCCCGAGGCTATCGGCGCGGCACCGGCGTGCGAACGAAGCGCTGCGCATATCGATACGCGGCCAGCGGGCGCACCGCGCGCCGCCGCGACGCGGCCCGGGCGGCTTGTCGCCGCTCCTTTCGCGCGCCGCGTCAGTCGCCGGTCGGCGAGAGGCGGAACTCGAGCACCGTGTCCATCGCGTTCAGGCGCTGGGTCAGCCGCGGCAGGTTGTTGGCGTCGGTCGTGCGCAGCACCATGCGGTACTCGAACGAGCCTTCCTCCGCGTTCACCCGGTAGCTGAGGTTGGCGATGCTGAAGCCGCACTCGGCCAGCAGCGCGCGCAGCTGCGCCTCGGGCAGCACCGCGTCGCGGCGGAAGCGGATCTGGTGGTGCGCGAACTCATAGGTCGGCATCAGGCGCTCGACGTGGCGGAAGAGCCCGAGCACGCCGAGCACCAGCACCGTCGCCGCGAAGGCGGCGAAGTACAGGCCGATGCCGATCAGCACGCCCACCGCCGCGGTGGTCCAGATCGACGCGGCGGTGGTGAGGCCGCGCACCGACAGCCCCTCCTTGAAGATCACGCCGGCGCCGAGGAAGCCGATGCCGGTCATGATCCCCTGCGCCATGCGCGTCGGGTCGATGCGCACGACCTCGCTGTCGGCCTGCGCGAACCACATCGACTGGTAGAGCGTCACCAGCATCAGCAGGCTCGAGGCCATGCACACCAGCGTGTGGGTGCGAAAGCCCGCCGGGCGGCCGTGGAAGCTGCGCTCGAGGCCGATCAGGCCGCCGGCGAGGACCGCGCCCAGCAGGTGCGCGAGCATCTCCAGGTAAGGCGAAGGGATATGGAGTAGCGATTGCAGGGTGTCCATGGTGGCCGGCATCGAAGCACGGGGCCCGCCGCCGCGCAAGCCTGGGCCGCAGTGGCCCTCGCCTCTGCGTGCATTGCGCAACACCCGAGGCATGTGACCACCGGCCCGCGGCCCGGTGTCGCGAGGCGTGCATATGCATAGCCGATTCGCTTCGTTACGGTGCGTCGCTGATGTCTATAGCCTGCAGGTCTTGCGGTCACCCCACCGCGTGCGACAGACCCTTGTCAGGAGACCTTGCATGTCAGCAGTCATCGACACACCGACCCTCCCCACCGTCCTCCAGGCCGCGCAGGACCGCGCGCGTGAACAAGGCCTGCCCTACGCCGGCGGCATCTCGCCGCCCGAGGCCTGGGCGCTGGTGCAGGCCGGGCAGGCGCGCCTCGTCGACGTCCGTTCGGCCGAGGAGCGGACCTTCGTCGGCCGCGTGCCCGAAGCGCTGCATGTCGCCTGGGCCACCGGCACCAGCCTCTCGCGCAACCCGCGCTTCGTGCGCGAACTCGAATCGAAGGCGCGCAAGGACGAAGCCCTGCTGCTGCTGTGCCGCAGCGGCAAGCGCTCGGCCCAGGCCGCCGAGGCGGCGGCGAAGGCCGGCTTCACGCGCGTCTTCAACGTGCTCGAAGGCTTCGAGGGCGAACTCGACGCCAAGCAGCAGCGCGGCCACGACGACGGCTGGCGCTTCCACGGCCTGCCGTGGGAACAGGACTGACTGAACCAGGCCACGAGGAGGCCGACATGAGCACCCCACCCAACGGCAGTGGCCTCTTCGACCTGGAAGAGATCGTGCGCGGCCTGCGCGCCGAGCGCGGGCGCTGGCGCGACGCCCAGCGCCGCCTGCGCGAGGCCAGCGGCCGCGAGCTGCCCTCCGGCGAAGCGCTGGCGGGCATCGTGCACGGCCTGCGCGGCGCGCTGTTCCCGATGCGTCTCGGCCCGGCCGACCTGCGCCAGGACGGCGAGGACTGGTACGTCGGCCATACGCTCGACACCGCGCTCACCGCCCTCCTGGGCCAGGTCCGCCTCGAGCTGCGGTACGCGCTGCGCCAGCAGCGGCTGGCAGCCAACGGCGGCGGCACGCCCGCCGTCCTGGCGCCGGCCGACGAGGCCGGGATCGAGGGCGCAGCGCTCGCGCTGGTGCGCGACTTCGCCGCCTCGCTGCCGGGCATCCGCGCGCTGCTCGACAGCGACGTCACCGCCGCCTTCCACGGCGACCCGGCGGCGCGCAGCGTCGACGAGGTGCTGCTGTGCTACCCGGGCATCGAGGCGATGATCCATCACCGCCTCGCGCACCGTCTCTACTCGCTCGGCGTGCCGCTGATCGCGCGCATCGTCGGCGAGCGCGCGCACGCACAGACGGGCATCGACATCCACCCCGGCGCGAAGATCGGCGCCGGCTTCTTCATAGACCACGGCACCGGCGTCGTCATCGGCGAGACGGCCGAGATCGGCGAGCGCGTGCGCCTCTACCAGGCCGTGACGCTCGGCGCGAAGCGCTTCCCGACGGATGCGGAAGGCCATCTGCGCAAGGGCGAGCCGCGCCATCCGATCGTCGAGGACGACGTCGTGATCTACGCCGGTGCAACGATCCTCGGCCGGGTCACGATCGGCCGCGGCTCGACGATCGGCGGCAACGTCTGGCTCACGCGCAGCGTGCCGGCGGGCAGCCACGTCGCCCAGGCGAGCACCCAGCAACAGGCGGGCGATGCGCCCGCCGCCGGCCTTTGAGCCAGGAGTCGTGATGTCCCCGCTTGCCACCTGGCCCCAGCGTTTCGGGCAGACCATCCGCGCGCGCCGCGAGTCGCGCCGCTGGTCGCAGGAAACGCTGGCGCTCGCCGCCGGTCTCAACCGCTCCTACCTCGGCGAGGTCGAGCGCGGCGAGGGCGTGCCCTCGCTGGCGACGATGGCCAAGCTCGCCGAGGCCCTCGGCGAGCCGCTGTCCGCGCTGCTGGCGCGGTGTGAGGCGGCCGCCGCCGCAGCGCTCGCTGCCGCGCCCGAGGTGGAGGCGCAGCGCAGGGTCGCCTGAGCCCATGCGCGGGTTCGGCCCGCGCCTGCCGGGCGAAGGCCTGTCGTGGCCGCGAGGCCGGCTCGCAGCGAAATCTTCCGATGACGGCTGTAGCCGGTTGAGTCGATTCGGGTGAAACCCGATAGTTGCGCCGCGCATGAACTAATGCGCAGAACATGTTTTGCACCGAGAGGAGGGCCCTGTGGCCAAGAAGGAAGGATCCGTACCGAGCCAGCTGGCGCTGGGCGACGCCGCCGCACGCCAGCTAGCCAATGCGACCAAGACCGTCGCGCAACTGCCGACGATCACGCCGCGCTGGCTGGTGCACCTGCTGCAGTGGGTGCCGGTCGAGGCGGGCATCTACCGTCTGAACCAGGTGCGCAACCCCGAGTCGGTGAAGGTCAAGTGCGCCGACCGCGACGAGTCGGATCTGCCGACCACCTTCGTCGACTATGAAGAAGCGCCGCGCGAGTACTTTCTGAACTCGGTCGGCACCGTGCTGGACGTGCATACGCGCGTCTCCGACCTGTACAGCAGCCCGCACGACCAGATCAAGGAACAACTGCGCCTCACGATCGAGACGATCAAGGAGAAGCAGGAAAGCGAACTGATCAACAACCCGGACTACGGGCTGCTGGCCAACGTGGCCGAGTCGCAGCGCGTGTTCCCGCTCACCGGCGCGCCGACGCCCGACGACTTCGACGAACTGCTGACCAAGGTCTGGAAGGAGCCCGCCTTCTTCCTGACCCACCCGCTCGCGATCGCCGCCTTCGGCCGCGAGTGCACCCGGCGTGGCGTGCCGCCGCCGACGGTGACGCTGTTCGGCTCGCCGTTCATCACCTGGCGCGGCATCCCGCTGATCCCGAGCGACAAGGTGCCGCTCGCCGACGGCAAGACCAAGGTGCTGTTGCTGCGCGTCGGCGACCGCCGCCAGGGCGTCGTCGGCCTGTACCAGCCGGGGTTGCCCGGCGAGCAGAGCCCGGGCCTGTCGGTGCGCTTCATGGGTATCAGCCGCAACGCGATCGCGTCCTACCTGATCTCGCTGTACTGCTCGGTGGCCGTCCACGTCGACGACGCGCTGGCGGTGCTCGAGGACGTCGAGGTCGGCAAGTACCACGACTATGCCGATACCTACAAGTGAGCCGGGTCTCGGCGGCGCGCCGCTGCCGGGCCTGCCCGACCTGACGCTGCTGACGCGGCTGGCCAACGAGCTGTTCTCGGCGCCGCCGGGCATGAGCCCGTCGCCGGACGGTTCGCCCTGGCGGCCGGCAGGCGACGTGGCGCCGGGCCGGGTGGCCGATGCCGCCGGCGCGCCCACACTGCCGCCGTCGAGCGGTCAGGCGTTGTCTTCGACCCCGCCGCTCGGCGGCGTTTCGCTGCCGGTCAATCCGCAGCCGGGCGGCAGCGCGGTACCGGCGGCGTTGAACGGCCCGGCGATCCCCGGCCAGGTGCCGCTGGTCGGCGTGGTGCCGGGTGCGAACCTGCTGCCGACCTCGCCGCAGACGGCTGGCAACCTCTTCGCGAGCCGGCCGGCCAACGTGCCGCACGCGCAGGCCGGCAACGGCCTGCCGGAGTCGCTGCCGACCTTCGGTCCGGCGATCGAGCCGCACGTCGGCGGCGCTGCGCTCGGCGTGCCGCCGGTGCGCGGCGCGACGCCGGTGCAGGAGCCGGCGCCGCTGCAGGGCGTGCCGTCCTGGCTGCAGGGGGCGCCGAGCTTCAGCGACCCGTTCAACGGCACGCCGCCGGTGGTCGGTGGACCGACCGCGTTCGACGCCAGCCGTTCGGCCTACGCCACGCCGCCGCGGGGCGGCGCACCGCTGCCCGGCGGGCCGTTGCCGGCCTTCGGCGTGCCTAGCTCGGCCGAGAGCCTGCCGGCATCGCCTGCGTTGCCGGGTTCTCCGTCGCTGCCCGGTGGCGCGCCCGGCGTGGCGGCGGCGCAGCCGGGTTCGCTCGACCGGCTGGCCGGCGAGGCGATCAACGCGGCGGGGCCGCCTCCGGCACCGGCGCTGCCCTTCGCGACAGGCGCAGCGCCCGAGGCCTCGGACGTCCCGGCGGGCGGCACGGTGCCGGTGCTGCTGCCGGCGCCGCCGGGGGCGACGCCGACCTCGGCCCTGCCTGGTGCATCCACCGCGACGCCGGCCACGGCGAGCGGCGTCACGCCGACGCTCGGCGCGGCACCGGTCGTGGGCGCAGGGGGTGCTCCCGTTGCGACCGCCGACCGTCATACCGGCGGCGTGCAGCGTGGCGACCGCTACGACGTGCTGCCCCTCGTGACGCGGCACGGGCTCGACGCCCACGGCGCGCCGGAGCCGGCGCTCGGGCCGAAGCCCTCGTCGAGCGGTGGCCTCTACTTCCTCGACCACGCCGGCGCGGTGCCACAGACGCGCCGTGGCCAGGGCGAGCCGCGCGCGGCGGCGCAGACGACGCCGGCCACCGGCTTCGACGTGCACGCGGTGCGGCGCGACTTCCCGGTGCTGTCCGAAGTGGTCCACGGCCGTCCGCTGGCCTGGTTCGACAACGCCGCGACGACGCACAAGCCGCAGGCCGTGATCGACCGCCTCGCGTACTTCTACGCGCACGAGAACTCGAACATCCACCGCGCCGCGCATGAGCTGGCGGCACGCGCGACCGACGCCTACGAAGGCGCGCGCGAGACGGTGCAGCGCTTCATCGGCGCGGCCTCGCCGGAGGAGATCATCTTCGTGCGCGGCACGACCGAGGCGATCAACCTGGTCGCGAAGAGCTGGGGCGCGAAATACATCGGCCCGGGCGACGAGATCATCGTCAGCCACCTGGAGCACCACGCCAACATCGTGCCCTGGCAGCAGCTGGCGGCCGAGAAGGGCGCGGTGCTGCGCGTGATCCCGGTCGACGACAGCGGCCAGGTGATCCTCGCCGAGTACCGGCGCCTGCTCGGCCCGCGCACCAAGCTCGTCGCGGTGACGCAGGTCAGCAATGCGCTCGGCACCGTGGTGCCGGTGCAGGAGATCGTGCAGATCGCCAAGCGGCAGGGCGTGACGACGCTGGTCGACGGCGCGCAGTCGGTCGCCCACGTGGCGGTCGACGTGCAGGCGCTGGACACCGACTTCTTCGTCTTCTCGGGCCACAAGATCTTCGGCCCCACCGGCATCGGCATCGTCTACGGCAAGAAGCACGTGCTCGAGGCGACTCCGCCCTGGCAGGGCGGCGGCAACATGATTGCCGACGTCACCTTCGAGCGCACGCTGTACCACGCGCCGCCGACGCGCTTCGAGGCCGGCACCGGCAACATCGCCGATGCGGTCGGCCTCGGCGCCGCGCTGGACTACGTCTCGCGCGTCGGCCTGGGCCCGATCGGCCAGTACGAGCACGACCTGCTCCAGTACGCGACCCAGGCGATCCGTCACGTGCCCGGCATCCGCCTGATCGGCACCGCGCGCGACAAGGCGAGCGTGCTGTCCTTCGTGCTCGACGGCTACACGACCGAGCAGGTCGGCCAGGCGCTGAACGGCGAAGGCATCGCGGTGCGCACCGGCCACCATTGCGCGCAGCCGATCCTGCGCCGCTTCGGCGTCGAGGCGACGGTGCGGCCTTCGCTGGCCTTCTACAACACGCCAGAGGAGGTCGACCGCTTCGCGCGCGTCGTGCACCGGCTGGCACGCGGCAGGCTGTAGGCCTTCACGGCTGCGGGAGTCGCCTGCGACCTGGAAGCGGCCCGTACGGGCCGCTTCTTTTTTTGCGTGCTCCGTTCCGGCCGTGGCGGGCCGCGCCGGCGCGCTTGCTTATGCATGCGCTGCGCGTCGCATGAAGCGCGCCGCTTCGATTCCTTGCCTCGAGGGAGCGCTGTCGCGACGATGCCTGTTCCGCCGATCCCGCACCCGTACCGCGGGGCCGGCCGTCCGCATCACGCAGCCAGGAGCCTCGCGCCCATGACCATCAGTGCCATCAACGTCCGCAACCAGTTCCGCGGCAAGATCAAGGAAATCATCGAAGGGCCGGTCGTCTCCGAGATCGACGTCGAGACCAGCGGCGGCCTGCTCGTCACCTCGGTGATCACGACGCGCTCGGTGCGCGAGCTGCGCCTGGCCGTCGGCAAGGAGGTGATCGCCCTGGTCAAGTCGACCGAAGTGTCGATCGCGACGCTGTAGGCGCCGAGGCCGCGTCGTGAGCAGCATCACCCTCGGTCCGGCCAGTCCATCGGGTGGCGCGAGACTCGCCGCGACGACGCCCACAGAGCCGACGCCGATCGCCTTCCGCGGTGACCCGATTCGCGTGCTGATCGTGCCCGGCCTGCACGACAGCAGCCCGCTGCACTGGCAAAGCTGGCTGCAGGGGCGCTTTCGCGGCTCGCGGCGGGTCGTGCAGCGCGACTGGTCGCGCGGCGAGCTCGACGTCTGGAGCCGGCGCCTGGAGGAAGTGCTCGAAGCCGAGCCGCCGGGCCTCTGGGTCGCGGTCGGGCACAGCTTCGGCTGCCTGGCGCTGGCGCAGCACCTGATCGCGCGCGCTTCGGCGCCGAAGGCCGCGGAGGGCCGTCGCATCGCGGCCGCACTGCTCGTCGCGCCGGCCGACCCGGCGCGCTTCGGCGTCGATCCGGCACGGCTGCGCCAGCCGCTCGGCGTGCCGGCGGTGACGATCGGCAGCCAGACCGACCCCTGGCTGGCCGCCGGTGCGGCCTCGGCCTGGGCCGGGCACTGGCGCAGCGGCTTCGTCAACCTCGGCGATGCCGGACACGTCAACGCGGACAGTGGCCATGGTGCTTTGCCGCGCGCGCTGCATTTGACACACTTCCTGATCCACCGCGTCGAGCAGTCGCGCCGTCCGGCGCGTGCCGCGGTGCAGGAGTTCTCTTTCGCGATCTGAAGGCGCCGGCCCCCACGCCGACGCCCAACCCGAGGATTCAACATGGCCAGCCTTCGCCTGGGTGACACCGCACCCGATTTCGAGCAGGACTCTTCCGCCGGCCCGATCCGCTTCCACGAGTGGCTCGGCGACAGCTGGGGCGTGCTGTTCTCGCATCCCGCCGACTTCACGCCGGTCTGCACCACCGAGCTCGGCCTCACCGCGAAGCTGAAGGACGACTTCGCGAAGCGCAACGTCAAGGTGATCGCGCTGTCGGTCGACCCGGTCGAGTCGCACACGCGGTGGATCGCCGACATCAACGAGACGCAGGGCACGCAGGTCAACTTCCCGATCCTCGCCGACGCCGACCGCAAGGTGAGCGAGCTCTACGACCTGATCCACCCGAACGCCAGCACCACCGCCACCGTGCGCTCGCTGTTCGTGATCGACCCGGCGAAGAAGGTGCGGCTGGTCATCACCTACCCGGCGAGCACCGGGCGCAACTTCGACGAGATCCTGCGCGTGATCGACTCGCTGCAGCTCACCGAGTACCACAGCGTCGCGACGCCGGGCAACTGGAAGGACGGCGACGACGTGGTCATCGTGCCCTCGCTGCAGGACGAGGCGGTGATCCGAGAGAAGTTTCCGAAGGGCTACAAGGCGGTGAGGCCGTACCTGCGGCTCACGCCGCAGCCGAACCGCTGAAGCGTCAAGGCCCCACCGGCAACGTCTCGAGGCGCGCCCGGACGCGGCGCTGCCTGCCGCCGCCGAGTTCGTGGATGGCGAACTCGCGGTCGATCAGCGCGAGGCGCCGCCCGGGCGCCTGCATCCGCCTTCACCGTCGCGCTCGACCCGGCGGTAGGGTTCGTGCGGCGTCGCCTGCTCGAGGTTGGGCAGCAAGCGCAGTGCGCCGGTCAGCGTCTGGCCGCCGAAGCCGACGTCTGCCAGCCAGGCCTCGCCCTCGTCGGCGGTGACCATCAGCAGCATGTGGCTGCGCGGGGTGATCGCGTCTTCCGTATGGCCCCAGAGGGCGCGGAGCACGCGGCTTACTCGCTTGCCGCATAACGATCCATCGATCCCTTCGTTATCGCGTTGCGGGCAGGTCCATAGCATCGCGGCTTCCGATGATTTCGAGGATTCCCATGTCGACCCCGTTCCAACCCCTGCGCCGCGGACTCGTGATGCTGTCGCTCGCCTGCGCCGCCGGTGCCGCCTTCGCACAGGGCAAGGACATCAGCCTGCTCAACGTGTCGTACGACCCGACGCGCGAGCTGTACGTCGAATTCAACAAGGCCTTCTCCGCCCACTGGAAGGCCAAGACCGGCGACACCGTGACGGTCAAGCAGTCGCACGGCGGCTCGGGCAAGCAGGCCCGCTCGGTGATCGACGGCCTGGACGCCGACGTCGTGACGCTGGCGCTGGCCTACGACATCGACGAGATCGCCGAGAAGGCCAAGCTGCTGCCCGTCGACTGGCAGAAGCGCCTGCCGAACAACAGCTCGCCCTACACCTCGACCATCGTGTTCCTGGTGCGCAAGGGCAACCCGAAGGGCGTGAAGGACTGGGACGATCTGGTCAAGCCCGGCGTGTCGGTCATCACCCCGAACCCGAAGACCTCGGGCGGTGCGCGCTGGAACTACCTCGCGGCCTGGGGCTACTCGCTGAAGAAGCACGGCAACGACGAGAAGAAGGCGCAGGAGTTCGTCAGCGCGCTGTTCAAGAACGTGCCCGTACTCGACTCCGGCGCCCGCGGCTCGCTGACCACCTTCACCGAGCGTGGCGTCGGTGACGTCTTCATTTCCTGGGAGAACGAGGCCTTCCTCGCGGTGAAGGAACTCGGCCCGGAGAAGTTCGACATCGTCGTGCCCTCGATCAGCATCCTGGCCGAGCCGCCGGTGACGGTGGTCGACAAGAACGTCGAGAAGAAGGGCACCGCGGCTGTCGCCAAGGCCTATCTCGAGTACCTGTACTCGCCCGAAGGGCAGGACATCGCCGGCAAGCACTACTACCGGCCCACCGACCCGAAGGTCGCCGCCAAGTACGCCGAGCAGTTCACGAAGGTCTCGCTGTTCACGATCGACGAGGTCTTCGGTGGCTGGAGCAAGGTCCAGAAGCCGCACTTCGGTGACGGCGGCGTGTTCGACCAGATCTACTCAAAGAAGTAAGCGACACCTCACATTTCCCTGGGCCGGTGACTGCCGGCCGGGACACCCAGCGTGTCACGGCCGGCGCAGTGCTGTGCATTACTCGCGCACCGCATAAAGATCCAACATTTCCATTGTTTGCCGAATGAGGGCGCCTGACTAACATCGGCGCCTTTCGTCACCCTGCTGCCTCTGGGCGGCCCGCCCCCATGACTTCGCCCTTCTTCAGCCGCGCCCGCCGTGCCGGTCTCGCCGCCGCCGTGTCCGTGGCGGCCGCCGCCCTGCTCGGCCCCGTTCCCGCGTTTGCGGCCGGCCCGACGCTGCTGAACGTCAGCTACGACGTGGCGCGCGAGTTCTACAAGGACTTCAACGCCGCCTTCCTGAAGCACTGGAAGGCGACGACCGGCGAGGAGCTGACGATCAACCAGTCGCACGGTGGCTCGAGCAAGCAGGCCCGTTCGGTGATCGACGGTCTCGAGGCGGACGTGGTGACGATGAACCAGGCGAACGACATCGACGCCATCGCCGAGCGCGGCAAGCTGCTGCCGCTCGACTGGGCCAAGCGCCTGCCCAACAACAGCGCGCCGACGACGTCGACGACGGTGATCCTGGTGCGCAAGGGCAACCCGAAGGGCATCAAGGACTGGACCGACCTGGCCAAGCCGGGCATCAGCGTCGTGATCCCGAACCCGAAGGTCACCGGCAACGGCCGCTACACCTACGTCGCGGCCTGGGGCGCGGCGATCAAGGCCGGCCGCACGCCCGAGCAGGCGAAGGCGCAGCTGACGCAGATGTTCGCCAACGTGCCGGTGTTCGACGGCGGCGGTCGGGCTGCGACGACGACCTTTGCGCAGCGCGGCATCGGCGACGCGCTGGCCACCTTCGAGAGCGAGATCAACCTGATCAAGGGCGAGTTCGGCGACAACTTCGACGTCGTCTACCCGCAGTGGAGCATCCTGGCCGAGAACCCGGTCGCGGTGATCGACAAGGTGGTCGACAAGAAGGGCACGCGCAAGCAGGCCGAGGCCTACCTGCAGTACCTGTGGTCGGACGAGGCGCAGGCGATCGCCGCCAAGCACCAGCTGCGCCCGCGTTCGGACGCACTGCTCGCGCAGCATGCGAAGGACTTCCCGAAGATCAACACCTTCACGATCGACGAGCAATTCGGCGGCTGGAGCCAGGCGCAGAAGGACCACTTCAACGACGGCGCGCTGTACGACCAGATCATCGCGGCGGCGAAGAAGTAGGTCGCAGTGCTTTTCTCGCGCACGCTCCTCACGCGGCACAGCGTGCTGCCCGGCTTCGACCTGGCGCTCGGGTTCACGCTGCTGTACCTGAGCTTCATCGTCCTGATCCCGCTGTCGGCCGCGTTCCTCAAGACGTTCACGATGACCTGGCCGGCGTTCTGGGAGGCCATCGCCTCGCCGCGCGTCGTCGCTTCTTACCGCCTGACCTTCGGCGCCTCGTTCGCCGCGGCGCTGCTCAACGCGGTGTTCGGCCTCGTGGTCTGCTGGGTGCTCGTGCGCTATGAGTTCCCCGGCAAGCGCATCGTCGACGCGCTGGTCGACCTGCCGTTCGCGCTGCCGACGGCGGTGGCGGGCGTGGCGCTGACGGCGCTGTACGCGCAGAACGGCTGGATCGGTCAGTGGCTGCCGTTCAAGGTCAGCTTCACGCCGGTGGGCGTTTTCGTTGCGCTGACCTTCATCGGCCTGCCCTTCGTCGTGCGCACGCTGCAGCCGGTGCTGGAAGATCTGAGCAAGGAGCTCGAGGAAGCCGCGGCGACGCTCGGCGCGACGCGCTGGCAGACCTTCCGGCGGGTGATGTTTCCGATCCTGCTGCCGGCACTGCTCACCGGCTTCGCGCTCGCCTTCGCGCGCGCGCTCGGCGAGTACGGCTCGGTGATCTTCATCGCCGGCAACATGCCGATGGTCTCGGAGATCACCCCGCTGCTGATCATCACCAAGCTCGAGCAGTACGACTACGCCGGCGCGACCGCGATCGCCGTCGTGATGCTGGTCGCGGCCTTCGCGCTGCTGCTCGCGATCAACGGCCTGCAGGCCTGGACGCGTGTGCGCCAGGGCCGTTGAGTCAGAGGAACATCAAGTGAGCACCCCCGCCGACGCCCTGCCCGTACCCGCGGCCGCTGCCGGCCGCGTGCTGGCGCCGAGCCATGTCGCGACCGCGACCACCGAGCCCGCCTGGGTGAGGCGCGTGCTGATCTCGATCGCGCTGGCCTTCCTCGCGCTCTTTCTCTTCACGCCGCTGGTCGTCGTCTTCGTCGAGGCGCTGAAGAAGGGCTGGGAGGTCTACCTGGCCGCGATCGTCGAGCCCGATGCGGTCTCGGCGATCAAGCTGACCTTGCTGGCCGCGGCGATCTCGCTGCCGCTGAACCTGGTCTTCGGCGTCGCCGCGGCCTGGGCGATCGCGAAGTTCGAGTTCCGCGGCAAGAACGTGCTGCTGACCTTGATCGACCTGCCGTTCTCGGTGAGCCCGGTGATCGCGGGCCTCATCTTCGTGCTCGTCTTCGGCCTGCAGGGCTGGTTCGGAGAATGGCTGCGTGACCATGACCTGAAGATCATCTTCGCGGTGCCGGGCATCGTGCTGGCGACGGTGTTCATCACCTTCCCCTTCATCGCGCGCGAGCTGATCCCGCTGATGCAGGCGCAGGGCACCGAGCAGGAGGAGGCGGCGCGTGTGCTCGGCGCCGGCGGCTGGCAGATCTTTCGCCGCATCACGCTGCCCAACGTCAAGTGGGCGCTGCTGTACGGCGTGATCCTCTGCAATGCGCGCGCGATGGGCGAATTCGGCGCCGTCAGCGTGGTCTCCGGCCACATCCGCGGTCAGACCAACACGATGCCGCTGCACATCGAGATCCTCTACAACGAGTACCAGTTCGCCGCCGCCTTCGCGGTCGCCTCGCTGCTTGCCGGGCTGGCGCTGGTCACCCTGGTGCTGAAGCTGGCGGTCGAGCGCCAGGTCAAGGCACAGATGAAACAGCAGGAACGCCAAGAATGAGCATCGAGGTCCGGAATCTCAACAAGGCGTTCGGCAAGACCGTCGTCTGCGACAACCTGAACCTGGACATCCAGGCGGGTGAACTGGTCGCGTTGCTCGGCCCGTCGGGCTCGGGCAAGACCTCGTTGCTGCGGATCATCGCGGGGCTCGAGGTGCCGGACAGCGGCTCGGTGCTGTTCCACGGCGAGGACGCCACGCGCACCGACGTGCGCGATCGCCAGGTCGGCTTTGTCTTTCAGCACTACGCGTTGTTCGGGCAGATGACGATCTTCGAGAACGTCGCGTTCGGGCTGCGGGTGAGGCCGAAGGCGACGCGCCCCAGCGATGCGCAGATCCGCACCAAGGTCAACGACCTGCTGAAGCTCGTGCAGCTCGACTGGATCGCCGACCGCTACCCGCACCAGCTGTCGGGCGGCCAGCGCCAGCGCATCGCGCTCGCGCGCGCGCTCGCCGTGGAGCCGAAGGTGCTGCTGCTCGACGAACCCTTCGGCGCGCTCGATGCCAAGGTGCGCAAGGAGCTGCGCCGCTGGCTGCGCCGGCTGCACGACGAGATGCATGTCACCAGCGTCTTCGTCACCCACGACCAGGAAGAGGCGATGGAGGTCGCCGACCGCATTGTCGTGATGAACCGCGGCCGCATCGAGCAGGACGGCCCGCCCGACGAGGTCTACGACCACCCGGCGACGCCGTTCGTGCTGCAGTTCCTCGGTGACGTCAACCTGTTCCACGGCCGGCTCGGCCAGGCCGCCGGCGCTGCCGATGTCAGCTACGTGCGCCCGCATGAGCTGCAGGTGATCGGCGCCGCGCAGGAAGGCTCGATCGCGGTCAAGCTCTCGCAGGCGCTGACCGTCGGGCCGAACACGCGGCTCGAGTTCAAGCGCGACGACGACGGCAGCTATGTCGATGTCGAACTGCCGCGCGTCGACTACACCGCGCTGCGCGACCGCCTCGACCTGCGCCCCGGCGCGGCGGCACACCTGCTGCCCCGTCGGATCACCCGCTTCGCCGAGGAATTGCCGGACCCGGCAGCGATGATCTGACCCGCCGGAGGCGGGGCCCGCTCAGGCCTCTTCGGCGACGGGCTCGTCCGACTCCAGCGGCGCGCGCAGCGCCTCGTCGACCACCGCGCGCGTCAGCGGCGAGGCGAAGGCCTCGATGAAAGCATAGACGTAGCCGCGCAGGTAGCTGCCGCGGCGGACGGCCAGGCGCGTCACGTTGATCTCGAACAGGTGGCCCACGTCGAGCGCGTGCAGCGAGCGGTCGCGTTCGGGGTCGTAGGCGAAGGAGGCGACGATGCCGATGCCCATGCCCAGCTCGACGTAAGTCTTGATCACGTCGGCGTCCATCGCGGTCAGCACGACGCTCGGTCGCAGGCCGGCGCGCGAGAAGGCGTCGTCGATGTGGCTGCGGCCGGTGTAGGCCATGTCGTAGGTGATGATCGGGTGCTGCGCCAGTGCGGCCAGCGTCGGCGGCCGCAGCTCGCCGGTCTGCGGGTCGGGCTTCAGCAGCGGGTGGCCGGGCGGCGCGATCACGCTATGCGTCCAGCGATAGCAGGGCAGCGCGAGCAACTGCGGATAGTCCTTCAGCGCCTCGGTCGCGATGCCGATGTCGGCCTCGCCGTCGATCAGCATCTGCGCGATCTGGCGTGGCGAGCCCTGGTGCAGCTCGAGCGTCACGCGGGGGTAAAGCGCGCGGAAGTCGCGCACCACTGCCGGCAGCGCATAGCGCGCCTGGGAGTGCGTGGCCGCGATCACCAGCGGCCCGTCGTGGCGATGCGCGAAGTCGGCGCCGGCGTTCCGCAGGTTCTCGGCCTCGTGCAGCAGGCGTTCGACGATCTCGACGATGGCCCGTCCGGGTTCGGTCAGGCCGGTCAGTCGCTTGCCGGCACGCACGAAGATCTCGACCCCGAGTTCGTCCTCCAGCTCACGGATCTGCCGGCTCACGCCCGGTTGCGAGGTGTGCAGCGCCTGGGCCACCTCGGTCAGGTTGAAACGGCGGCGAATGGTCTCGCGCACCGAGCGAAGCTGCTGAAAATTCATGCCTTCTGCGTCCAGCGAATAAGCTGGGCATTATTCCGGCGGCAGACCGAAGATAGAAACGAAGCAGAAGTTCTATCGACAGACTGCGGGCGAATAACTGCCGCCGCGGCCCCGATTCACGAGGCCGTCTTCTCGATGCCGCTGCCTCGACGGTGAGCGGCGGTCAGCGATGGCCGCGAGCACCGACGACGACGCGCCCAGCGGCCGCGCGGAAGCGCCGGCGGGTCACGTCCAAGCGCTTTCGCGGGCGCATGCCCCGTGCGCAGTTCAGCGCACGAGGTCGATGACCCCGCCACCAAGGCAGACGTCACCGTCATATAGCACCGCAGACTGACCCGGTGTCACCGCCCACTGCGGATCGTCGAAGCGCAGCGCGAAGCGGCCGCGCGACAGCGCATCGCCGGCTTGGCCCGGTTCATCGTCGTTCAACTCAAGTCCGCCCCAGCGCGGCAATCCAGCCTCGCCCAGCGCGCAGGCTGCGTCCGCCTGCCGGTAGCGCGTCTTCGCCGCATGCCGGCCCGGCATGGGCGGCGCCCCGGCCACCCAGCTGGCGTCGTCGGCCGCCAGCCAGCCGGACTGCAACGCGGCATGCCCATGCCCCTGGACGACGACCAGCGTGTTGCGCGCCAGGTCCTTGTGCGCCACGAACCACGGGGCGTGCTCGTCGCCACCCCGCGCGGCGCGCCCGGCCTTCAGGCCGCCGATGCCGAGCCCCTTGCGCTGGCCGAGCGTGTAGAAGCTCAGGCCCACGTGCTCGCCCAGCCGTCGCCCGCGCTCGTCCTCGATCGGGCCGGGACGGTTCGCCAGGTAGCGCTGGAGGAACTCACGGAACGGTCGCTCGCCGATGAAGCAGATGCCGGTCGAATCCTTCTTCAGCGCGTTCGGCAGGCCGATCTCCTGCGCCAGCCGTCGCACCTCGCTCTTGTGCAGCGCGCCGAGCGGGAAGCGCGTGCGCGCCAGCTGGGCCTGCGTCAGGCGATGCAGAAAGTAGCTCTGGTCCTTCGCCGGGTCGAGGCCCTTGAGCAGCTGGTGGCGCTGCGTGCCAGGGTCGAAGCGCACGCGCGCGTAGTGCCCGGTGGCGATCTCTTCCGCGCCGAGCCGCATCGCATGGTCGAGGAAGGACTTGAACTTGATCTCGGCGTTGCACAGCACGTCGGGGTTGGGCGTGCGGCCGGCCTCGTGCTCGCGCAGGAAGGCGGCGAAGACGCGGTCCTTGTATTCGGCGGCAAAGTTGACGTGCTCGATCTCGATGCCGATCACGTCGGCGACCGCAGCGGCGTCGACGAAGTCGATGCGTGACGAGCAGTACTCGCGCGCGTCCTCGTCCTGGCGATCCTCGATGCCGATGCCGATGCCGATGCCGATGCCGCTGCCGAGGCCTGCCGTGGCGCCGGCCTCGGCGGGCCGGTCGTCGTCCTCCCAGTTCTTCATGAACACGCCGACCACCTCGTGGCCCTCGCGGGCGAGCAGCCAGGCCGTGACCGCCGAGTCGACCCCACCCGACAGGCCGACCACGATCCGCCGGTGCGGCTGGGCGTGGACCGCCACCGCCGCCGGCAAGGTCGCTGCGTGCGGGTTCGCAGAGGGCGAGGCCGCCTCGCGCTCGGGCGCGGCGTGGGGCATTGCCGCGCGGCTCACGACTTGATCTCGGGCACGAAGACGCTCGGGTCCGTCGTCAACAGCTCGAGTGGATAACGGCGGCCGGCGATATGGTCCTCGATGCAACGCAAAACCAGCGGGCTGCGATGCCGCTCGGCGCTGGCGCGAATCTCTTCGGCCGTCATCCACAAGGTGCGCACGATGCCGTCGTCGAGTACCCAGCCCGGCTGCGGCTCGCTCGCCGTGCCGGCAAAGGCGAAGCGCACGTAGGTCACGTCCTCGCGCGTCGACGGACGGAAGAACCGCGAGAGATAGATGCCGACGACGTGGCTCGGCTTGAAGACGCGGCCGGTTTCCTCCAGCGCCTCTCGCACGACGGCCTGCGCCGGCGTCTCGCCAGGGTCGAGATGGCCGGCGGGGTTGTTGAGCCGCAGGCCCTCGCTGGTTTCCTCCTCGACGAGAAGAAAGCGGCTTGTGCCGTTCGTGCGCTCTTCTATGACAGCCGCCACTGTCACGCTGGGCTTCCATCGCTTGGCCATGCGGGATGGTAGCGGGACGGGCGCGCCTGTCGCATCGGGCGACAAGCGTGAACGTGTAAGCTCCCACGTACCGAGGGATACAAACAAAGAGGAGACACCGATGCGGATCGGGGTACCGCTGGAGACCATGCCCGGCGAGACGCGCGTCGCGATGACGCCGGAGACCGTCAAGAAACTCGTCGCCCAAGGGCACAGCTTCGCTGTTCAGTCCGGTGCCGGCTTGGCCGCCGCGGCGACCGACGAGGCTTACACCACGGCTGGCGCACAGATTGTTGACCGCGCGGGCGCCTTCGGCGCCGAGCTGGTGCTCAAGGTTCGTTCGCCGCAGCGCGACGAGCTCGGGCTGATGAAGCCCGGCACGGCGCTCATCGGCATGCTCAATCCGTTCGACCGCGAAGGCCTGCAGGCCCTTGCCGCGGCAGGGCTCACGAGCTTCGCGCTCGAAGCGGCACCGCGGACCACGCGTGCGCAGAGCATGGACGTGCTGTCGAGCCAGGCCAACATCGCCGGCTACAAGGCCGTGATGATCGGCGCCGACCGCTACCAGCGCCTGTTCCCGATGCTGATGACCGCGGCCGGCACGATCAAGGCCGCGCGCGTCGTCATCCTTGGCGTCGGCGTCGCCGGGCTGCAGGCGATCGCCACCGCCAAGCGGCTCGGCGCGGTCATCGAGGCGAGCGACGTGCGGCCTTCGGTGAAGGAGCAGGTCGAGTCGCTCGGCGCCAAGTTCATCGAGGTGCCGTACGAGACGGCCGAGGAGAAAGAAGCCGCCGAAGGTGTCGGCGGCTACGCACGCCCGATGCCGCAAAGCTGGCTCGACCGCCAGGGTGCCGAGGTCGCCAAGCGCATCGCGCAGGCGGACGTGGTCGTCGCGACCGCGTTGATCCCCGGTCGCCCGGCGCCCACGCTGGTCTCCGAGGCGATGGTGAAGTCGATGAAGCCGGGCTCGGTGATCGTCGACATCGCCGCCGGCCGCGGCCCGCTCGGCCCGCACGGTGCGCCGGGCGGCAACTGCCCGCTCAGCGAAGCCGACCGCACCGTGGTCCGCCACGGCGTCACCATCGTCGGCGAGACGAACCTGCCCGCGCTGGTCGCCGCCGATTCGAGCAGCCTCTACGCGCGCAACGTGCTCGACTTCCTGAAGCTGGTGCTGCCCAAGGACGGCGCCTTCCAGGTGCCGATGGACGACGACATCGTCGCCGCCTGCCTGATGACGCAGGGCGGCGAGGTGAAGAGGGCATGAATCGGGTGATGTTGCGCGCGAAGCTGCACCGCGCGACCGTGACCGAGGCCGACCTGCACTACGAGGGCTCGTGCGGCATCGACGCCGCGCTGCTCGAGGCGGCCGACATGCACGAGTTCGAGCAGATCGAGCTCTACAACGTCAACAACGGCGAGCGCTTCTCGACGTACATCATCCCCGCGCCGCCCGGCTCGGGGACGATCTCGCTCAACGGCGCGGCGGCGCGCAAGGCGCATGTCGGCGACCTGCTGATCATCTGCACCTACGCGCCGATGGACGATGCGGAGGCCCGCCGCTGGCAGCCGCGCATCGTGCTGCTCGGTGAAGGCAACCGCATCCAACACATCAAGAGCCCCAGGCAAGAGCCCTAGGAGACCGGAGGAGAACCGCTGATGGACATCGTCTCACCCACGATCACCAACCTGATCATCTTCGTGCTGGCGATCTACGTCGGCTACCACGTCGTCTGGACGGTGACCCCCGCGCTGCACACGCCGCTGATGGCGGTGACGAACGCGATCAGCGCGATCGTCATCGTCGGCGCGATGCTCGCCGCGGCGCTCACCGAAGGCTGGCTCGGCAAGTCGATGGGCGTGCTCGCCGTCGCCCTCGCGGCGGTCAACATCTTCGGCGGCTTCCTCGTCACGCGGCGGATGCTCGAGATGTTCAAGAAGAAGGACCGGCCCGCCAAGAAGGCCGAGGGGAGCCACTGAGATGAGCCTGAACCTCGTCACGCTGCTGTACCTCGTCGCCAGCGTCTGCTTCATCCAGGCGCTGAAGGGCCTGTCGCACCCGACGACCTCGATCCGCGGCAATCTCTTCGGCATGGTCGGGATGGGCATCGCCATCGTGACCACCTGCGCGCTGATCGTGAACCTCGCCGGCTCGGCGCTCGGCCTCGGCTGGGTGCTGCTTGGCCTGGTCGTCGGCGGCGCCTACGGTGCCTGGCGCGCCAAGACGGTCGAGATGACCAAGATGCCGGAGCTGGTGGCCTTCTTCCACAGCATGATCGGCCTGGCGGCGGTGTTCATCGCGATCGCCGCGGTGGCTGAGCCGCATGCCTTCGGCATCACCGAGGCCGGTGGCCAGATCCCCGGCGGCAACCGGATCGAGCTTGCGCTCGGCGCCTTCATCGGGGCGGTCACCTTCTCCGGCTCGGTCATCGCCTTCGGCAAGCTGTCGGGCACCTACAAGTTCCGCCTCTTCCAGGGCAAGCCGGTCGTGTTTCCCGGCCAGCACTGGCTGAACCTCGCGCTCGGCCTGGCGGCGCTGTTCTTCTGCTTCGGCTTCTGGCACTCGGAAAGCGGCTTCGACTTCGCGCTGATCTGCCTGCTCGGCTTCATCATCGGCGTGACGCTGATCATCCCGATCGGCGGCGCCGACATGCCGGTGGTCGTCTCGATGCTCAACAGCTATTCGGGCTGGGCGGCAGCGGGCATCGGCTTCTCGCTGAACAACAGCATGCTGATCATCGCCGGTTCGCTGGTGGGCTCGTCGGGCGCGATCCTGAGCTACATCATGTGCAAGGCGATGAACCGCTCGTTCTTCAACGTGATCCTGGGCGGGTTCGGCGGTGACACCTCGGCTGCGGCGTCTGGCGGGGGCGAGCAACGCTCTGTGAAGAGCGGCAGCCCCGACGATGCCGCCTTCATCATGGGCAATGCCGAGACGGTCGTCATCGTGCCGGGTTACGGCCTGGCGGTGGCACGCGCCCAGCACGCGGTGAAGGAACTGGCCGCCAAGCTGACCGAGAAGGGCGTGACCGTGAAGTACGCGATCCACCCGGTGGCCGGCCGCATGCCGGGCCACATGAACGTGCTGCTCGCCGAGGCCGAGGTGCCCTACGACCAGGTGTTCGAGATGGAGGACATCAACGGCGAGTTCGGCCAGGCCGACGTCGCGATCATCCTCGGCGCCAACGACGTGGTGAACCCGGCCGCGCTGCAGAAGGGCACGCCGATCTACGGCATGCCGATCCTCGACGCCTACAAGGCCAAGACCGTGATCGTCAACAAGCGCTCGATGGCCGCCGGCTACGCCGGCCTCGACAACGAGCTGTTCTACATGGACAAGACGATGATGGTCTTCGGCGACGCGAAGAAGGTCGTCGAGGAGATGGTCAAGGCAGTGGAGTGAGCGGCCGCCCGGGGCGTCGTCCCGGGCGCTACTCGCAGGCGCGCGCCAAGCTCGCCGACTGCAGCCTCCACGGCGCCGGCTCCGGCGCCGAACTCATTCTGGTCGAGGGCGACTCGGCGCAGGACTCGGTCGTCGCGGTGCGCGACGACCGCAGGCAGGCGGTGCTCCCCCTCCAGGGCAAGCCGTTGAACGCCTGGGCGGCGTCGCCCGCACGGGTCGAGTCGCACCTGCTCTTCCGCCAGCTCGCCGACGCCCTCGGCCTCGCCTCGCCGGTCACCTGGCCCGAGGGCGGCGTCGCCGCCCTGCGCTTCGAGCGCATCGTGCTGCTGTTCGACCCCGACGCGGACGGCATCCACATCGGCGCGCTGATGCAGCTCTACTTCGCGCGCTGGCTGCCGGGCCTGATCGACGCCGGGGCGCTCTGGCTGTGCCGCGCGCCGATGTACGAGCTGGTCGACGCCGATGGCGTGGTCGAGCACGCGTTGACGCCAGACCACCGCCAGCGCATCGAGCAGCGCCTGCGTGCCACCGCGCCCGACAGTCCGCCGCCGAGAGTGCGCGCGCTGCGCGGGCTCGGCGGCTTCGCGCCCGGGACGCTGCGCCGCCTGTGCGTCGACCCGGCGACGCGGCTGGCGCGGGGGGTCACGCGGGACGATGCGGAGCAGGCGGCGGTGCTGTTCGGGGCTTGAGGCCGGGCCGCGACGGCGTGCCGGCGCGGTGTGCGGCGACCGCGCGTACCGGCGGCAGGGCTCAGCGAGCGGAGGACGCCGCGCCGCCCGGCGCCAGGATCTCGATGCGGCTCGGCAGGCGGCCGAGGCCCTGCATCATCCCGAGCTGGTAGCCCGGCCCCTCGTCGGCAAGGACGAACGCGGGCAGGTAGTACACCGGGCCGGGCCAGTCGGCGAGCGCGCTGTCCCGCACGGTCCAGCGCCCCGCTTCGTGGGTCTGCACCCAGGCATGGCCGTAGGCCTGCCAGCGGCCGTCTGCATACACCAGCGCGGCGCCTTGCACGATGCGCGCGGGGATCTTCATCGAGCGCGCCAGCGCCGCGGTCAGCAGCGAGTGCTCGGTGCAGTCGCCCTGCAGCGTGCGCGCGACCTCGGACGCCAGCGAGGCATGGGCGGCGTAGTGCTCGTGCATCGACTTCGCGACGAAGGCGACGACCTTCGCCCCGTCGACCGGCGCCTGCCCTTGCTCGCCGGCCAGTTGCCGGCTGAGCGGGACCACGGCCGGGTCGTCGAAGTCGACGATGAACGAAGGCGCCAGCGCGTCGGCCGGCGCGCCCACGTCCGGATGCTCGCCGGGCCGCAGGCTGAGGTCCAGCGACCCGGCGCCGCCCCCCTGCGTCACGGCCTGGCCGAGGAGCCGGGCCAGCCCCGGCGCGTCGACCACATGCACCCGGACGCGCAGGCTCGGTGCGTCGGCCGAGGGCGGCGGCGCCTGCGCCGAGGCGGGCTCGACCGGGATCGACGCCAGCATCTGCGCCAGCGCCCAGCCGGGCGCCAGGGCGGCCGCCAGCGCGAGGGCCGCCCGCCAGGCGGCCCTGCGGCGCCCCGGCTGCGCCGACGACATCAGAAGTCCCCGTCGCGGTAGACGCGCTCGATGCTCAGCACCCGCGGGCCCAGCGGCATCCTGAAGCTGGCCACCGTGCCGGTCCGCTTGTCGAGCACCGCGTCCATCGCCATGCCGGCGATCTCCTCCTTCACCGCGAAGCCGTCGTCGCCGGCGGGCGCCAGCACCGTGGCGCGCGAGGGCAGCAGGCGCGTCAGGTCCGGCGCGCTCCAGATCAGGGCCTCGGTGCTGGCGCCGACAGGGTCGGGCCGTGCCATCAGCTGCTTGCGCGCCCTCGCCAGCAGCACGTAGCTGCTCGGCTCGGCCGTCAGCTCGACGTCGATCGGCTTGCCGCTGATCGTGCCGCTGGCCCGCCACCGCGCGCCCTCCCGTCGCTCGAGGGCCATGTCGTCTGTCAGTTCGCCGTTGGTGGTGGTCGACTGCGAGGCGCCGATCAGGCTGCCGTCGGGCCGCAGCCGCTGGACCTCGAACACGCTCTGCGACACCACCTGGCCCGGCGCCGCCTGCAGCAGCATCGCGCTCCAGTTGTCGACCTGGGTGTCGCCCTCGGCGTTCCTGGTCAGCGTGGTGACCATCACGCCGACGCGCGCGCCGTCGAGGCTCACCACGCCGACTTCACGGAAGTGAGCCGGTGGGGCCGGCTCGCCGGCGGTGCGCAGGTGGGCGGTCAGCGAGCGCGTCACGGCCTCGAAGCTCTTCACGTACCCGAGGCCGTTGTGCGCGCAGTACACCACCGCGTCGTCGAGCGCCGCGACGTACTGCTTCAACGCCCCGACGCGCCGTTCTCCGTTCTGGCTCGCCCGGTACAGCCATTGCAGCGAGATGAACGGATGGGCGCCGACCGCGCCGGCGTCGGTGGCCTCCAGGTCTCGCGCCTCGACGGTGCCGTTGAGCTTCTCCAGCGCCTCGAACGAGAACGTGGCCGCGTCGGTCAGCAGCCCGGCCAGGTCGCGCGACCCGGGCATCACCTCGCAGGACACCGTGGTCTCGCCGTCGAGTGCGACGTGCAGGCTGTAGCTGCCGTCCTGCAGGACGACTTTGTCCGGTACCTTGCCCGGCAGTTTCGTCCGCAACCATCCGTCCTCGCTCGCGACGTCGACCGGCTCCGCCAGGGGCGCCTCGCGGGCCCGGGCGTCCTTCAGCCACTGCGGCACTTCCTCGGCCCGGGCGCTCGCCGCAAAGGTGCAGAGCAGCGCCAGGGCGGCGCTCAGGATCTTCAGGTTCACTGCAGTCTCCCTCGGTGGTTCGGCCACGCCCGCCGTGGCCTGCCACGGCGCCTGTGTCGAGGCTGCGCCCGTGGGGCGCGGGCGCAGGTTGCGAGGCCGCGGATTGTGCCCGGGCGGGTGCGGGAACCGGCCGGCGGCGGTGCCGGTCGCCCGCCATCCGGCGGATGCCTCAGCGCGGCACCGCCCAGTCCTGCACCGCGTCGAGCGCCCCCCGCACCAGCCCCGCATTGACGCGGATCGTCTCCGCCCCCCTCTGCGCCGGCGCCAGCGCCCAGGGCCCGATGCGCTCGCGCGTCCAGGCCAGCAGCTCGTCGGCCAGCCGCGGGTCGCTCGCGCCCGCCAGCACCGCCGGGGCGACCAGGCCGCGCTGCCACTCGCCCGTGCGCCGCGTCACTGCGTCGAAGTTCGACGCCAGCGTCTGCCAGGCCAGTCGCCGGTGGCCGGCATCGGCCAGCCCGGCGAGCAGCCAGGCCGACTCCTCGGCCGGTGCGTCGTCGCCGAGCGTCATCGTCGCGACCACGCGCGCCAGCGCCGGGTCGCGCACCCCGGCGATCGACTGCCACAGCTGGCTCCGCCAGGCGGCGTCGGGTTCCTCGGCAGCGAGGCGCCATAGCTGGGCCATCGTCTCGCGGTCGGCGTGGCGGCCGACGAGCGCGAGCACGCCGCGCCGCATCGAGGCCGGCACCGCGTCGAGCGTGGCGTCGGGGTCGGGCAGCTTCTGCTCCCACAGTCGCTGCACCGCGCGCACGGTCGGCGCATGGTCGAAGCGACCGAGCAGGCGCAGCAGCAGGTCGCGCACACGGGCGTCGCCCTCGCGCTCGCCCTCGTGCGGCTGCAGGCCGAGGGCGTCCAGGCGGGGCGCCGCGATCGCGGCCACGCGCGCGCGCCAGGCCACGAGGTCGGCGGCGCTCGCCTGCTCGTAGAGCAGGCCGTCCAGCCGCGCCAGGCCCTCGTAGGCCTGCCGCCACACCGGCGGCGAGGACTCGCTGCCCAGCTGGTCGACGAGCGCCAGCCAGTCGGCCAGCGGCGCGTCGCCGGCCGCCGCGAGCGCCCAGCGGTCGGCCAGCAGGTTGACGCGCTCGGTGTCGGGCAGGCGCGCGAAGAGCGTCGTCAGGCGCGCCGCGTCGGGCGCCGCCGGCCGGCTGCGGTAGTAGCCGGCCCCCTCGACGTTGGCCTTCACCGTGCCGTGGCAGCCGTCGAAGGCCTCGCGCCGCGCCGGCGTGTCCAGCAGCACGCTGCGCTGCTCGACCAGCCGGCCCTCGTCGTCATAGCGCCCGAGCGTCAGCGGCACCGGCCAGGGCAGCGGCTTCGGCGCCCGCGCCGCGCGCCGCGAGGGCGGCGCGGCGCTGGCCCGGCGCGGCGGTGCGTCGAGGGCCGGCCGCGCGCCGGAGGCAGGCCGCGCCGCCGAGGGTGCGCCCGCGGCCTGCCGCGGCGGCGGTGCCGAGCTGCCCCGGGTCTCGAAGCGCGCCTGCGCGAGCGAGACCTCGAGCCGCGCACCGAGGCAGTGGCTCTCGACGTCGATCCGCGGCAGCCCCGGCCGGTCGACCCAGGGCCCGGCGATCGCGGCCGCCGGCCGGCCGCTGGCCGCCTCGAGCGCGCGCCACAGGTCGGCCGTCGTGGCGTTGCCCATCGCGTGGGCGGCCATGTAGCGGCGCAGGCCGTCGCGGAAGGGCTCGGGGCCGATCCACTGCTCGAGCATGCGCACGAAAGCCATGCCCTTCTGGTAGGTGATGTCGTCGAACGAGGCGAAGGCCTCGCGGTCGTCGCGCACCGGGCGGCGCACCGGCAGCGCCGAGGGCAGTGCGTCGTCCTGCATCGCCGCGTCGATGTCGACCGCCTCGTCGGCCCAGACCGGATCGGCCGGGTTGAGCTTCTGCGTCGTGCGCGCCGCCATCCAGGTCGCGAAGCCCTCGTTGAGCCAGAGGTCGTCCCACCAGGCCATCGTCACCAGGTTGCCGAACCACTGGTGGGCGACCTCGTGGGCGACGATGCTCCAGACGCCGAGCCGGCGCGAGGCCGGGGTCTTGTCGCGGTCGTACAGCAGCGCGCCCTCGTGGTAGGCGATCGCGCCCCAGTTCTCCATCGCGCCGCCGAAGCCGCCCGGCAGCGCGACCGCATCGAGCTTGGGCAGGGTGTAGGGCTGGGCGAAGTAGTCGACGTACTCGCGCAGCACCGCGCGCGTCGCCTGCAGTGCGAGCGTCGCCTCGGCGGCGCGGCCGGGCATCGTCAACACGCGCAGGCGCGGCGTGTCGGCCGGCTCGTTCAGGCTGTCGAAGGGCCCGGCGAAGAGGGCGAGCAGGTAGCTCGGCATCGCCGGCGTCGTCTCGAAGCGCCAGCGCTGGCGCGTCGGGCCGCCGGGCTCGCGTGGCGGCAGGGCTTCGCGCTGGCGCAGCGCGCCGTTCGACACTACCTGCAGGGGCTCGGGCAGCACCGCCGAGACCTCGAACGGCACGCGGAAGGCGGGCTCGTCCCACAGTGGCAGCAGGCGGCGCGCACCGGTGGGCTCCATCTGCGTGGCCAGCACGTGGCGGGTACCCTGCGGTGAAGGGCTGTCGATGCGGTACAGGCCCTCGGCCGCCTGGCCGATGCGGCCGCGGTAGCGCAGGGTCAGCACATGCTCGCCGGGTGCGATCGCGGCACTGCCCTCGGGCGGGCGCCAGGCCAGCCGCTGGCCGTCGGCGCTCGACGCTGGCGTGGCGAGCGGCGTGCCGTCGAGCTGCGCCTCGTCGATCTCCAGCTCGACGGCATGCAGCTCGAGCTGCGGCAGTGCCGCCTCGGCGCGGAAGCGCAGCGTGGCCCGGGCCTCGAACTGCGTCGCCACGCCGTCGGCGGGCACGATCGGCTCGACCTCGAGCGCGATGTGCAGGGGCCGCACGCCGCGGTCCAGGCGGCCGGGGGCGGACGCCTGGACCGCCGGCCGGGACGCGGCGCGAGGCGCGGCGGCTGCTCGGGGCGGGGCGGGCGCGGATGCCGAAATCGGCGCGACAGCCGAGGCCGCCGCCCCGGGCGGCGCCGTAGCGGGGCCGTCCGCGCGCGCCTGCGGGCCTGCTGCCGTCGCGGCCAGGGACGGCACCAGCGGGCACGCCAGCGCGACCAGCACGGCCGCGGCACGGCACCACGGCGGCGCGGCGGCAGGACGGCCCTCGCGCCCTGTCGTGAAGGCGGTGGGGCGCCGGGCGCTGCCGGCGTCTCGGCAGCGCACAGGCCCGGGTCGTGGCAGGCGGAGGTTCATCGTCGCGACGATAGCGTGCGCCGACCCACCCTGGGCTGCGGCCTTGGGTCTTGACGGCGCAGCCCCTTTGCGCGTCGGCGTGCCGGGCGCCGTCCGCAGCCGGTCCGCACGTCCGGTCCGCGCGGCGGGTCAGTACCGCCGGTCAGAGCGGCCGTTGCAGCGCCAGCTGCAGGCCCAGCCCCAGCAGCACCGTGCCGCTGCTGCGAAACAGCCAGACCAGTGAGCGCGGATGCAACCTGAGCCACGCCGAGAGCGCCGCCGCGCCGAGGCCGATCGGTCCCTTGACCAGCAGCGCGAGCACGGCGAAGGCCAGGCCCAGCACGAAGACCGAACGTGTCGCGTGCGCGGCCCCCGGTGCGACGAACTGCGGCAGGAAGGCCAGGTAGAAGACGGCGATCTTCGGGTTGCACACGTTCGACAGCACGCCGTCCAGGAACATGCGCCAAGGAAGCCTGCGGGCCGCGACGCCGGCCAGCGTGAGCTCCGCCGGCGTCGCGCGCAGCAACTGGACGCCGAGGTAGGCCAGGTAGCTGGCGCCGAGCAGCCGCAGCCCGAGGTACAGCCACTCCGACGCGACGATCACGGCGCCCAGCCCCAGGGTCGCGAGCACCGTGTGCACGACGAGGCCGCTGCAGACGCCGGCCGCGGTGGCCAGGCCGGCCGCCGCGCCCTGCGCGACGGAGCGCGACATGATCAGGATCATGTCCTGCCCCGGGATCGCGATCAGCATCAGCGAGGCGACGACGAACAGGAACCAGTCGATGTCCATCCTTGAACCCCCGGTGGCTTGTGCGGTCGCGCCTCAGGCGCGGGCGGCGATGCGGTCGCCGGCCGAAGGCGAGGGCGTCAGGGGGCCAGGGCGCGACATGTCGATCTCCAGGCGCTGCGTTGGGGAACGGACTGTCGGCGCGTGCCGCACGAGGCGTCCTTAAGCGCGCCTAAAACCTGCAGCCTCTGACGCCGCGCAGGGGCCGGCGCGTACCGGCCGGCCCCGGAGCTTGTCGCGCCGGCGGCTGGCCGGCTCGGCGCCGGGCCATGGCAGCGTTAAGCTGCGGCGCGCGCGGCCACACCCGGGAGTGGGCGCCCGCAGCCGGGAGGACCGCCCTTTGACCACCGCCGTGCCGATGCCTTCAGGCGCGTCCCCCGGCTCCCTGTGCTTCGGCGCTTCAAGCCGCTTCGAACTCCAGGCGGCCGAACGGCGCCTGCTCATCGACGGGCGCCCGGCCGCGCTCGGCGGGCGCGCTCTCGACCTGCTGATCACGCTCGCCGGCCGCCCGGACCACCTGATGACGAAGGGCGAGCTGCTCGACCGCGTCTGGCCCGGCCTGGTCGTCGAGGAAGGCAACCTGCAGGTGCAGGTGAGCAACCTGCGCAAGCTGCTCGGTGGCGAGGTGATCGCCACCGTGCCGGGCCGGGGCTACCGCTTTGTCGCCCGACTGAGCAGCGGGCCCGCGGCGCCGGGGCCGGCTGCCGTCGAGTCGACTCCGGCGCCCGCCCCGCCGCGCCTCGTCGGCCGCGACGCCGACCTGGCCCGGCTCGATGCCCTGTTGCAGGGCGACGGCTGCGTGACGCTGGTCGGCCCGGCGGGCGTCGGCAAGACCAGCCTGGCGCGCGCCGCGGCCGCGCGCTGGGACGGTGAGCGCGCCTGGGTCGACCTGGCGGCGCTGGCCGAAGGGGCCCAGCCCGCCGGCGCCGTCGCACGCGCCGCCGCACGCACCCTCGGCATGACGCCCGCCGCGGGTGACGCCGGCCCCCAGCTGCTGTGCGCGCTCGAAGGGCGGGCGCTGCTGCTGGTGCTCGACAACGCCGAACACCTGGTCGACAGCTGCGCGGCGCTGGCCACGCTGCTGCGCCCGCTCGCCGGGGTGCGCCTGCTCGTCACCAGCCAGCTGCCGCTGGCGGTGGCCGGCGAACGCGTGCAGCGGCTGGAGCCGCTGGCGCTGCCGTCGGCCGGGCAGGCGGCGCGCGGCACGTCGGGCGCCCCCATGGACCCGGCGGACCCCGCGAGCCTTGGCGACGGCGCGCTCGCGCTGCTGGTCGAGCGCATCGTGGCCGCCGACCACCGCTTCCAGCCGACGCCGGCCGCGCTGCCGGCGCTGTGCGCGATCTGCGAGCAGCTCGACGGCCTGCCGCTGGCGATCGAGATGGCTGCCGCGCGGGTGCCGGTGCTCGGCCTCGGCGGCGTCCGCGACGCGCTCGGCGAGCGCTTCGCCCTGCTGACGCGCGGCCACCGCGACGCGGCCTGGCGCCACCGCACGCTGCACCACGCGCTGGCCTGGAGCTATCGCCTGCTCGGCCCCGCCGAGCAACGGCTGTTCCGCGCGCTCGGCGTGTTTGCCGGCGGCTTCACGCTCGAACTCGCGGTGGCCCTGGCGGCAGAGGGTCCCGACGCCCGCTGGGACGTGATCGACCAGCTGGCGACGCTGGTCGACCGCTCGCTGGTGGTCGTCAGCGCGGAGGACCCGCCGCGCTACCGCCTGCTCGAGACGCTGCGCGCCTACGCGCTGGCCCAGCTCGACGAGGCCGGGGAGGCCCTGGCGCTGCGCGCGCGGCACGCGGCCGCCTTGCTGGCCCTGTACATGCGCCACGAGCCGGGCGACACGGCCCTGCAGGCACTGTGCACGGCCGAGATGGAGAACGCCCGCGAGGCCGTCTCCTGGGCCGCCTTGCACGAGCTGGGCACCGCGGCCCGGCTGAGCGCCCGCGTGACCAGGGTGGCGACCTTCACCGTCTGGCGTTACGAAGCCTTCGGCTGGTTGCAGGCGCTGGAAGTCGCGATGGAGGCGGCGATGGAACAGCCCCCCGGCCAGGCCTTGCCGGCCGAGGTCCAGGCCGCCTGGTGGACCGAGTTGGGACGTGTCCTGTTCATCGGCGGGCAGGCGCGGGCGAACGCGGTGGCGCGTCGGGCCCTGTCGCTCTGGCGTCCGCTGCAGCAGCCGCGCCAGGCGCTGTTCGCCGCCGTCGCCTGCGTGCGCAGCCACCTGGAGCCCGGACCCGGGCTGGACGAGGCCTGCGCCGAACTCCAGGCCCTGGGCGACTCGATTCCCGACCTGAGCCCACGCGAACGCCTCTGGATGGAAGGCGCGCTGGTGGCGGCCGCGCGCAGCCGCCGTGACTTCAGCGCGGTGTTGGCCGGCCGCCTGGCCGAGATGGGTCTGGCGCAGCAGCAGGGGTGGCGGGCCGAGGCCGAGGCCGCCGAGTCCAATGTCGTCGACACCTTGAACCTCCTCGGCCGCCACGCCGAGGCCGCCGAGCGTGGCGGCGCCCTGCTGCGGCGTATCGACGGCCGGGACGGCGATGCGAACGGCAACCTGCCCTGGGTCCTGAACGGCCTGATGGTGGCGCTGATCCAGCGCGACCGCCTTGACGAGGCGCGGGCGCTGGTGCCGCGCGCACTCGTCTGCGGTCAGCGCTTCGGGACGCTGGTCTGCCGGCCGACGCTGGCCTTGCTCGCGGCGGCAGGGCAGCGCCACGAGGCGGCGGCACGCCTCGTCGGCCACGCTCGCCAGGCCTGTTCGGCCCGCGGCACGCGACTGGATTTCAGCGACGAGGAGACGCTGGCGCATGTGCAGGCCCTCGCCGCCGAGGCACTCGGCCTGTCGCCTGCACAGGCGCTGATCGAGCAGGGGCGCGGGCTCGACGACGAGGCGGCGGCTGCGCTGGGCGCGGCCGAGAACGGCAGCGACGATGCGCTCGAGTCGACCGACGCTGCCCCTTGAGCAGGGGCTGCGGCCAAGCGCCGGGCGCCGGGGCGGTCGCGCGCGGCGTGGGGTGTTCGCCGCCCGTGCCGTCGATGGCACGCGGATTGCGGCGCCGCCCGCATGTCGCTCATCCCTTTGCCGCCGAGGCGCCGCCGATGCTGAAGCGCCTTTGCTGTGCCCTGGCCCTGGTCCTGTCGATCGCGGCCCCGGCGTCCGCCGCCGCCGAGCGCCGCTGCCTCAGCGAATGCACGCCGCGCATCGGCATCGTCTCCGCCTTCGGCCAGGAGGCCGACATCCTGCTGGCGGAGACGCGCGGCAAGCGCGACTACGCCATCAACGGCAACCGCTACACGACCGGCTGGCTGCGCGGCAACCGCGTCGTCATCGTGCTGTCGGGCGTCAGCATGATCAACGCGGCGATGACGACGCAGGCGCTGCTCGACCACTTCCGCATCGAGCGGCTGGTGATGAGCGGCATCGCCGGGGGCGTCAACCCGGCACACCACGTCGGCGACGTCACGGTGCCCGAGCGCTGGGCGATGCCGATGGAGGTGTACTGGAACGACGGCACGGCGCCGATCGCGGCCTGCGGCCCGCCGGGCGACGTCTCCTGCCTCGGCCTGCGCCTGGCCTCGCCCGACGGCGGGCGCAGCGCCTACCCGCCGTTCACGCTGCCCGGGCCCGACGGCCGAGAGGTGCCGAGCGGCCTCGTGATGCGCGAGAACTTCGTGCGCAGCGCCGGCAACGCCCCGGCGGGCGAGTTCCGCTTCGACTACCCGGTCGACCCGGCGATGTACGAGGTGGCCAAGGGGCTGGCGCCGCCGCTGGCGCGCTGCGGCCCTCGCCAGCCGGCGCAGTGCATGTCGACCCAGCCGGTGCTGCGCGCAGGCGGGCGCGGCGTCTCGGCCACGGTGTTCCTGGCCAATCCGCATTACCGTCGCTACCTGTACCAAACCCTGCAGGCCGAGGTCTTCGAGATGGAAACCGCCGCGCTCGCGCACGTCGCCTATGCCAACGGCGTGCCCTACATCGCCTTTCGCAGCGTCTCCGACCTGGCGGGGGCGCATGAATTCAACGCCGACGTCGTCGCGCTGTTCACCAGCGGCCTGGCCGAGGCGAACGAGGCGGCGGTGACGCTGGCCTTCCTCGAGGCCTGGGCGCAGCGGCAGCACCCGCCGCGCGGCCCGCGGCGCAGCGGGAGGGCACGATGAGCGGGCGCTTCGGGTCGAACGCGGCGGCTGGGCTCGCGGCGGTGGCCCTCGCCCTGCTGGCCGGCTGCGCCGGCACGCCGCGCCCGACCGCGACGCCCGCCCCGGTGGAGGAACGCTCCGCAACGGCGGAGCCGGGCCCGCCGCCGGTCCATGCCGCGCCGGCGGCCGACGTCATCGAAGTCGTCCCCAGCGCGTCCGCGCCCGCGGCCGACGCCGTGACGACCGGTGCGGGCGCCGCGGGCACGGCCCCCGCGCCGGTGGTCGAGGCCTCGGTGCGGCGCCCGGTCAAGGTCGTGATCGTCACGATGTTCGAGCCCGAGGCCGCGCCCTGGCTCGGGCCCTTCGGCCTCACCGAGTCGGTGCCGGTGCCCGGCCTGCTGCCGGCGCATCCCGCGCTGCGCTGCAACACCGACGGCGTGTGCCTGCTCGTCGCCGGCATGGGCCATGCGAACGCCGCCGCCTCGACGCTCGCGGTCGCGATGGACCCGGCGCTCGACCTGCGCCGTGCGTACTGGCTCGTCGCGGGCATCGCGGGCATCGACCCGGCGCAAGGCACGCTCGGCAGCGCGGCCTGGGCGCGCTGGCTGGTCGACTTCGGCATCGCGCACGAGATCGACGCGCGCGAGAAGCCGCCCGCCTGGTCGACCGGCTACTTCGGCGTCATGACCCAGCGCCCCGGCCAGAAGCCGGCCTTCGAGTACCACACCGAGGCCTTCCGCCTCGACGAGGCCCTGCTGCAGGCGGCGCTGCGCCTGACGCGCGACGTGGCCCTCGAGGACAGCGCCGCCGCCCGGGCCTACCGCGCCAGGTACCGCCGCGCGCCGGCCAACCAGCCGCCGAAGGTGATCCAGTGCGACACCCTCGCCGGCGACACCTGGTGGCACGGCCACCGCCTCGGCACCCACGCCCGCGCCTGGACCCGCCTGCTCAGCGACGGCCAGGCGACCTACTGCACCACCCAGCAGGAAGACAACGCGACGGTCAACGCGCTCGCCCGCGCCGCCGCCGCGGGCCGCGTCGACCTCAAGCGCCTCGCGGTGCTGCGCACCGGCTCCAACTTCGACCGGCCCCACCCGGGCCAGAGCGCGCAGGCCTCGCTGATGGCCTCGACCAGCGGCGCGACCGGCGGCTTCGAGCCCGCGACGCGCAACCTCGAGAAGGTCGGCGGCGTGCTGGTGCGCGACATCGTCGCGCGCTGGCCGCTCTGGCGCGAGGGCGTGCCGCCTGCCCCTTGAAGGGACACCGCCACCACCGGCAACGTGACGCCGGGCGAGCGGGGTCGTCGCGCGGGCCACACGGATCGCGCCCTCGCGCGCCGCGAGCGTTCAGTGCGGAATGCGGGCGATGACCTTGATCTCGAAGTCGAACCCCGCGAGCCAGTTGACACCGATCGCCGTCCAGTTCGGATAAGGCGCTTCCGGGAAGTGATCGCGCTTGACGGCCATGATGGTGCCGAACTGGTTTTCGGGATCGGTGTGGAACGTCGTCACGTCGACGATGTCGTCCAGCCCGCAGCCGCCCGCCCGCAGCGTCGCCTCGAGATTGGCGAATGCCAGACGGACCTGGGCCTCGAATGCCGGCTCGGGCGAACCGTCGCTGCGACTGCCGACGTGACCGGACACGAACAGCAGGTCACCTGAGCGGATCGCGGCGGAATACGTCTGCGAGGTGTAGAGGTCATGCCGACCGGCGGGAAAGATCGCGTCACGCTTGGCCATGGGGGTTCTCCTGCGAGGCCGGTGGCCCCGGATGTCACCACTCTAGGCAGCGGCGTCGACGGGATAAACACGCCGATCCCGGGATCACTGTTTGCCGAATCCCAACAATCCCGTCCGACCTGGAGCCCCCCATGGACCGTATCGACGCGATGCAGGCCTTCGTCCGCGTGGTGGACACCGGCAGCTTCACGAAGGCCGCGGAAACGCTGCAGGCCACCAGGACCCGCGTGACGCTGCTGGTGCAGCAACTGGAAGCGCATCTGCGCGTGAAGCTGCTCCACCGCACCACGCGCAAGGTCAACGTCACCGCCGACGGCGCCGCGTACTACGAACGCGTCGTGCGCGTGCTGGCCGACCTGGACGATGCCGAGACCAGCCTGTCGGCCGCCTCCGAGGCGCCTCGCGGGCGGCTGAGGGTGGACGTGCCCGCGCCGCTGGCCAGCCTGATCGTGGTGCCTGCCCTGCCTGCCTTCCACACGCGCTATCCGGATATCCAGCTCGACCTCGGCGCCAGCGACCGCAAGGTGGATCTGATCGACGAGAACGTGGACTGCGTGGTCCGCGGCGGCGAGCTCACAGAGCTGTCGCTGCGCGCGCGCCACGTCGCGGACCTGCTGCTGGGCGTGTACGCCGCGCCCGACTACCTGGCACGCGCGGGCGTGCCGTCACATCCGCAGGCGCTGGAAGACAGCCCCCACCGCGTCATCGGCTATCGCGGTTCGCGTGGCGCCATGCCGCTCGCGCATGCGATGCATCGCGGCGATGAACAGCTGCGCGTGCACGGCCGCCACGTGCTGTCGGTGGACGACGGCAATGCCTACCTGGCCGCGGGCGCGGCGGGCCTGGGCGTGCTGTGGCTGCCGCAGTACATGGCGCGCGCACCGCTGTCGCGCGGCGAGCTCGTCCCGCTGTTCGAGGACTGGCAGCTCGAACCCATGCCGCTGTACCTCGCCTTCCCGCCCAGCCGGCACGTCAGCCGCAAACTTCGCGTGTTCATCGACTGGATCGTCGAGCTCCTGGCACAGCACGCGCCGGCCATCCGGCCTCCGCACTGATCGATGGCGAAGGCTCGCCCAAGGGTCTCGGGAGCCTTCTGACGGCGGGCAGCGGCTCCCGCGGGGCTTCGCGTGCGGTCTCTCACGTGCGCGTACCCAATTTCCCGATGACCCCAGGCGCGGGACCCCTTCAGAATCCGCCCGATCTATGGAGGATTCGATGGAACGACCCTGGCTGGCCGAATACCCCCCCGGGGTCCCGGCACACATCGACGCCGACCAGTACCGCTCGCTGGTCGAGCTGGTCGAGACCGCCTTCCGCGATCACGCGAGCAAGGCGCAGTGCCGATTCATGGGCCACACGACGACCTTCGGCGAGGTGGACGCGCAGTCGCGCGCCCTGGCGGCCTACCTGCAGGGCCTGGGCCTCGCCAAGGGCGACCGCGTCGCGTTGATGATGCCCAACGTGCCGCAGTACCTGGTGGCGGTGGCCGGCGTGCTGCGCGCGGGGCTGGTCGTCGTCAACGTCAACCCGCTGTACACGCCGCGCGAGCTCGAGCACCAGCTGAAGGACTCGGGCGCGAAGGCGATCGTGATCCTCGAGAACTTCGCCCACACGCTGCAGGCGGTGCGGGCCCAGGTGCCGGTGCGGCACATCGTGCTGACCGCGCTCGGCGACACGCTCGGCGTGCCCAAGCGCTGGCTCGTCAACCTCGTCGTGCGCAAGGTCAAGAAGCTGGTGCCGGCCTTCGAGCTGCCGGGTGCGGTGGGCTTCAACGACGCCTTGGGGCAGGGTCGCAGCAAGACCTATCGCGCCCCCGACACCGGCCCGAACGACGTGGCGGTGCTGCAGTACACCGGCGGCACCACCGGCATCAGCAAGGGCGCGGTGCTGCTGCACCGCAACCTGGTGGCCAACATCCTGCAGAGCGAGGCCTGGTACCAGCCCGCGCTGAAGACCATCCCCGCCGGCGCGCAGCTGGTGACGGTGTGCGCGCTGCCGCTGTATCACATCTTCGGCTTCAACACGAACCTGATGCTCTCGATGCGCCTGGGCGGGGTCATCGTGCTGATCCCGAACGCGCGTGACCTGCCCGCGATGTTCAAGGCCCTGTCCACCGAGAAGAGCATCCACAGCTTTCCGGCCGTCAACACCTTGTTCAATGCGATGGCCAACCATGCCGACTTCGGCACCGTCGACTGGAGCCACCTGCGCATCAGCGTCGGTGGCGGCATGGCGGTGCAAAGCGCGACCGCGAAGCTCTGGCTTGACAAGACCGCCTGTCCGATCGTCGAGGGCTACGGGCTGTCCGAGACCTCGCCGGTGGCCGCCTGCAACCGCGTCGACAGCAAGGCCTATACCGGCACGATCGGCCTGCCGATGCCCGACACCGACATGAAGCTGCTCGACGACGATGGCCACGAAGTGCCGCCCGGCACCGCGGGCGAGATCGCGATCCGCGGCCCCCAGGTCATGGCCGGCTACTGGCAGCGCCCCGACGAGACGGCCAAGGTGATGACGCCTGACGGCTACTTCCGCAGCGGTGACATCGGCACCGTCGACGAGCGGGGCTACTTCCGCGTCATCGACCGCAAGAAGGACATGATCCTGGTCAGTGGCTTCAACGTGTACCCGAACGAGATCGAGGACGTGGTGACGCAGATGGACGGTGTGCTCGAATGCGCCGCGATCGGCGTGGCCGACGCCAACGCGGGCGAGGCCGTCAAGCTGGTCGTCGTGCGCTCCAACCCCGCCACCACCGAGGCCGAGGTGCGCGCCTATTGCGCGAAGAACCTGACCAACTACAAGCGGCCGAAGATCATCGAGTTCCGCACCGAGCTGCCGAAGACGCCGGTGGGCAAGATCCTGCGGCGCGAGCTGCGGACGGCCTGAGCGCCGCGCGCAAAGGCCCCTCCGCCCTTCCTCGCAGTCCCGTCCTAGGAGCCTCGACGTCCGATGCCGCGCCTGGCGATCCTCGCCGCGATGCAGGAGGAACTGCGGGCACTGCTGCCGGCGCTCGAAGGCGCGCGGCTCGTGCAGCGGGCGGGCCGCGACTTCCACCTCGGCCGACTCGAGGGCCAGGCCGTCGTGCTCGCGCGCAGCGGTGTCGGCAAGGTCGCCGCGGCCGCCACCACCCGCCTGCTGCTCGCGATGTTCGACGTGCGTGCGCTGCTGTTCACCGGCGTGGCGGGCGGCCTGGCGGAGGGCGTGCAGGTCGGCGACGTGGTCGTCGCCGATGCGCTGCTGCAGCACGACCTCGACGCCTCGCCGCTCTTCCCGCGCTACGAGGTGCCGCTCAGCGGCCGCTCGCGCTTCGCCTGCGATGCGCCCTTGAGCGACACGCTCGCGGCCGTGGTGCCGCAGGTGCTCGACGGCATGCGCGGGCCGCTCGCCGGCTTCGGCGCCGGCGCGGCGCGCCTGCACCGCGGCCTGGTCGTCAGCGGCGACCGCTTCGTCGCCACCGGCGCCGAGAGCGCCGCGTTGCGTGCCGCCCTGCCCGATGCGCTGGCGGTCGAGATGGAGGGCGCGGCCGCGGCCCAGGTCTGCCACGACTTCGGCCTGCCGTTCGCGCTGCTGCGGCTGGTCTCGGACCGCGCTGACGACCAGGCACACGTCGACTTCCTGCGCTTCGTCGACCGCATCGCGAGCATGCTCGCGCACGACGTGCTGCGTGTGGCGCTGCGGCAGCCGGCCTTCGCCGCCGCCGCGCCGGTGGCCTGAGCGTCGCACCGAGGGATGCCACGCTTCCACGTCGAGCTCCGGCTGGCCGAGGGCGAATGTCTCGAGCTGCCGGAAGGCGCTGCGCGCCACGTGCAGGTGCTGCGCCTGCAGCCGGGATCGCGGCTGACGCTGTTCGACGGCCGCGGCGGCGAGTGGGCGGCCGTCGTCGAGCGCATGGGCCGGCGCGAGGTGCAGGTGCGCGTCGGCGCGCACGACCCGGTGGAGCGCGAGCTGCCGGTCGCGGTGACGATCGCGGTCGGCGTGCCGGCCAACGAGCGCATGGACGCATTGGTCGAGAAGGCGACCGAGCTCGGCGTCGCGGCGATCCAGCCGCTCGCCTGCGAGCGCTCGGTGCTGCGCCTGGCGGGCGAGCGCGCCGAACGGCGGCGCGCCCACTGGGCCGCGATCGCGGCGGCGGCGAGCGAGCAGTGCGGACGCACCCGCGTGCCGGCGGTGGCGCCGCTGCTCGGGCTGCAGCCGTGGCTGGCGACGCTGGGCAGCGCGGGGTCGCGGGTGGCTGGCGCCAGCGGCACGCCGCTCGCGCAGGATGTGAAGGTTGTGCAAGACGGGCAGGGCGCCCGTGGGGAGGTGCGCTGGGTCCTGAGCCCTGCGGCGGTGCCCGCGCTTCCCTGGGGCCCGGACGTCGCCGGCGGACCGGCCTCGATGCTCGTCCTGAGCGGTCCCGAGGGGGGATTGAGCGCCGAAGAGATCGCGGCCGCGTTGGCCCGGGGCTTCGCGCCACTCGGCCTCGGGCCGCGCGTGCTGCGCGCCGACACCGCGCCGCTGGCGCTGCTCGCCTGGGTCGGCGGGCTGACACAAATGGAAGCCGGCTCGCGCCTTGCGCCCCCTGGGTCGGTCCACCAGAATCCGCCCCCTTGATCGCAAGCGCGGGGTGATGGCATGGGTCTGCTCGAATCGGTTCTCGGTCAGCTCGCCGGCAGCGTGCTCCAGGGCGGCGGCGCGCCGTCGCAGGAGGCGCCGGGCGTCGGAGGGCTCGGCGGTCTCGGGGGGCAGGCCGATGGTGGCTCCGGCGGCGGCGCGGCGCTGATCGCCAGCCTGATCGCGGCGCTGCTCGCCGGGCAGGGCGGTCGCCCCTCCGGCGGCGGCCTCGGTGGCCTGGGCGAGCTGGTCGGCGGCGGCCAGGCACCCGCGGCGGGTGGTGGCCTCGGTGGTGCGCTCGGCGGCTTGCTCGACCAGCTGCAGCGTGGCGGTCTCGGCCAGGCCGCAAATTCCTGGATCGCGCCCGGGCAGAACCAGTCGGTCTCCGGCGCGGAGCTCGAGAGCGTTTTCGGCAGCGACCTCTTCTTGCGCATCGCGGCGCAGCACGGCGTCGACCCGCACGAGGCGGCCCATCAGCTGTCGCAGGTCTTGCCCGATGTCGTCGACGGCCTGACGCCGAACGGCCAGCTGCCTTCGAACGACCTGTCCGAGATCGGCGACCTGCTCGGCAGGCTCGGCGGGGCGCGCTGAGCCGGTGCGGCCCCTGACGGGTGGCGAGGGCGTGCGCGTGGGCTCAGGCTCGCGCGCGGCGGCAAGGATCGCGGCCGCGGCCGCGGCCAGCGCGGCGCTTGCCGTGCTGCTCGGTCTGGCCCCAGCCGCGCACGCGCAGCCGCCGGTGGCGCCGGCACCCCCGACCGCCTCGGCGGCGCCGGGGGCGGCGCCCACTGGCACCGAACCCGCCGCCACGGAGGCGACGAGGCACCCCTGGCTCGCGAGCGCACCGCTGCCGACGCCACCCGAAGCCCGCTTCACGAACCTCGAGGACGGCCAGCGGATCGAGACGCCGTTCGTCGTCCGCTTCGGCCTCTCGGGCTTCGGCCTCGCCCCGGCCGGCGAGGCGCTGCCGCAGACCGGTCATCACCACCTGCTGATCGACCGCGAGCTGCCGGCCGACTTCACCCGGCCGCTGCAGGCGGGCGAACGCCTGCTCGACTTCGGGGCCGGCCAGATGGAAGGGGTGCTGGACCTCGCCCCGGGCACCCACACGCTGCGCTTGCTGCTCGGCAACGAGCGCCATGTGCCCTACCTTGTCTACAGCCGGCCTCTGAAGCTGACGGTGACGCGCCGCCGCACCGGCCCCGGCCCGGAGCACTCGGCCGAGCCGGGCGTCGCGCTGCTGGCCCCGGCGCCGGGCGAGCGGGTGAAGGCGCCGCTGCTCGCGGTCTTCCACGCCGCGGCGTTCAACGTCGGACACCAGGCGGTGAAGACGCGTGGCCTGGGCCACTTCCGCCTGCTGGCCGAGCGCGCCGGCGGCAGCGCCCGCCCGGTCGAGCCGATCGTCTTCGGCGACGGTGCGACCGAGGCCTGGCTGGCGCCCCCGCCCGGCCGCTGGCGGCTGCGCCTGGAACTGGTCGACAACGTCGACGGCAGCGTGATCGCGGCCTCGGCGCCGCTGGAGTTCGTGGTCGACCCGCCCTGAGGCACGGCGTGCCGGCCCGTCCCGCCAGCCGGTGGGGCCAGGCCGCGCGGGCGTCAGCGCGCAGGCGCGGCCGGGTCCGCGGCGGCGTCCGGCGTGGCGGCGGGGTCGGCCGGCTCTGCTGGGTCGGGGGCAGTGCCTGCGTTGGCCGTGCCGGCGTCCCGTGCGGCTGCTGCGGCGGCCTCGAGCGCGGCAGCCGGCGCGTCGCGGTGCGTGCCGGCGACGAGCTCGAAGCGGAACAGCCGGCATTCGATCGGCCCGTTCCACAGCGGCAGGCGGCGGCTCTCCTTCAGGCGCATGCGGCTGGGCAGCTTCGGGTCGGGGCTCAGCACCCAGGCGGTCCAGCCGGCGGCGTGGCCGGTGTAGGCGCGCTTCCAGTGGCTCGCCAGGCGGGGGAAGAAGTCGTTGCCGGCTTCGCGCTGGGCGTGGTCGGGGGACACAGGCGCGGCGGCCCGCGGCGCCGACGCGCCCAGCGTCCGCACCGCGCCGCGCGGCTCGATGCGCTCGCCGTACGGCGGGTTCAGCAGCAGCGTGCCCGGCAGCCCGGGCGGCAGCGCCGGCGCCGGGCGCTCGAGCGCGTCGCCGCCGTGAAAGCGGATCGCCGCGCCGACACCGGCGCGCTCGGCGTTGCGGCGTGCGAAGTCGACCATGCGGAACGAGACGTCGCTGGCGTGGATCGGCACCGCGCCCGGATGGATGCGTGCCTCCGCATCGGCCTTCAACGCGCGCCAGCGCTCGCGCAGCGCCGGCGTGCGGAACGGGCGCTGGCGCTCGAAGGCGAAGCGCCGCCGCAGGCCCGGCGCGATGCCGCAGGCGATCTGCGCCGCCTCGATCGCGATCGTGCCGGCGCCGCAGCAGGGGTCGAGCAGTGCGCCGCCGGCCTCGGGTGTGCCGCGCCAGCCGGCGGCGGCGAGCATCGCCGCGGCGAGGGTCTCCTTCAGCGGGGCGTCGCCCTTCACGTCCTCGCGGCCGCCGCGCGCGTCGCGCCAGCCGCGCTTGAAGAGCGGCTCGCCCGAGGTGTCGGCGTACAGCGTCGCGGTGTCGATGGTCAGGTGCAGCACCAGCGGCAGGTCGGGCCGCTGCGTGTCGACGCTCGGGCGCTCGCCGCTGGCCTCGCGCAGCGCGTCGCAGGCCGCGTCCTTCACGCGCAGCGCCGCGAAGTGCAGGCTGCGCAGCGGCGAGCGCTGGGCGGTGACGTCGACGCGCAGCGTCTCGCGCGGGGTGAGCCAGGCGGCCCAGTCGACGCGGCGGGCGATCTCGTAGAGGTCGTGCTCGTCGCGGTACGGGCCGTGCGCGAGTTCGACCAGCACGCGCTGCGCGAGGCGGCTCTCGAGATTGAGGCGCATCACGGTCTCGGCATCGCCGGCGAGCGCGACGCCGCCGCGATGCGTCTCGACGCTGGCGTCGGGCCGCAGCCGCGCGACCTCGTCGGCGAGCAGCGGCTCGACACCGGCGGCGCAGGGGAGGAAGAGGCGCAGGGGATGCATTCGGGGTGGCAGGGGGCGGCGGCTCATCGAACGGCGGGCGGTCGCTCGATTGTCGCCGCCCGATCGGTGTGATCGTCCTGATTGGTTAAAATTCTGGTCAAAACGAGACGGGAACACCATGCGTACCGTACAAGCGTCGGAATTCAAGGCCCGCTGCCTGGCCTTGATGGATGAAGTGGCCGCCACCGGTGAAGCGGTGCTGATCACCAAGCACGGCAAGCCCATTGCCGAGCTCAAGCCCCACAAGCCACCGAGGATCGCTTCGCTGATCGGCGTCGACAAGGGAAGGGTCAAGATCCTCGGCGACGTCGTCGCGCCGGCCTACGAGGGCGAGTGGGACGCGGTGAAGTGATCCTGCTCGATACCCACGTGTTGCTGTGGGCAGCCGTGGACGATCGCAAGCTCGGCCGGCGCAGCCGGCGATTGATCGAGAAGCATTGGCCCGAAGGTCAGATCGGCGCCTGCTCGCTGAGCTTCTGGGAGGTGGCGTTGCTGCACGAGGCGAACCGCATCCATCTGTCCGTGCCGGCCGGGACGTGGCGCCGCGAAAGGCTCGATACGGGCTTGGTGGAGTTCGCGGTCGATGGCGCGATCGCCGTGCGCGCCGCAGGACTGGGTGCCCTGCCGGGCGACCCGATCGATCGCCTGATCGTGGCCACCGCGCTGGAACGTGGTGCCGCGCTGCTCACCGGCGATGAGCGCCTGCTCGGCTGGAAGCACGCGCTCGCGCGGCACGACGCGAGGACCTGATCCGGAGGCGTCGAAGCTCAGGCCGACCCGGTGGCGATCGCCACTTGCACGGTGTCGCCGGCCTGGCACGCCGCAGCGACCCGTGTCTGCGAAAGCGCGACACCTCCGCCGGCGGCGACCGGCGAAGGAATCGCCGGGCCTGCTACTGCTTGTCGGCGATCCAGTCGCCGATCTTCCGGACGGTGGACGGCTCGACGCCGTTGAACCCGTGGTGCGACAGCGCCTCGCAGGGATCCCCGCTGCTCTCGCCCCCGCTGATCGCGATGAGCTGCTGGCGCGCGGGGTGCCACGGCTGGTGCCCGCCAGCCACACGGGCACGTCGGCCAGGCCTCGCGCCCAGGCGATGACGGCCTTGATGTCTGCGACGTGTTCGGGCTTCTGCCTGAAGCCTTGCAGGAAGGGCGGCTACTGCCGGTCCGACGGCGCATCGACGATCACGACCGTGAAACCCTGGTCGGCGAACAGGCGACGGGTGCGGACGAGGAAGTTGTTCTCGCCCCACTTCATCGATCCATTGGGGAAGAGTTGCAGGCCACCATGCCCGCCGGGGATCAGGACCAGCGTCGCCTTGGGTGGCTTGGCCGGAGCGTGAGTATCGCGAAGGTCCGCTCGATCTGGAATCGGCTCGACGTTGCAGTGGTCCCTCAACGGGCAGCCGGCGCGCTGAGGCAGGCGGGTTTCGTCGCCAGGTCGGCTTTGATGAAGCTCAGCACGCTGCTGTGCAAGGTCGCGAGGTTCAGGTAGCGGCCGCGTCCCAGCTCCTGCCCGGAGTGCGACTGAAGCACCGGATCCGGATGAGATTCGATCGTCATGCCGATCGCCCCCCAGGCCGGCTTGTCGCCGATGGTCACCTTTGCCAGCAGGTCGCCACCGGAGTCGCCGGGCGCGACGAGGCAGTCGGTCAGGATGCCCCTTTCCGTGTGGATCGGCCGGCAGGCGGGGTCGATGACCGCATGAGCGCGGCCATTGACAAGCCCGCGGTCGCGGCCGAGGCCGATCGACATCAGCCGCAGATCCTGGAGCTCATGATCCTCACCCAGGAAGACGGCCGCCGGACCCACAGGCGATGGCAGATCCAGCCGTATCACGGCCCAGTCGCCGTTGAGGCCATAGCCCACCGATCCGAACGCGATGACCGTGCCGGTATTCCGCCCGCGCTCGCCGTGACCGACCGGCGCGTGCTCGATCTGCACGGTTGCGCCGGTCGGGTCGAAGATGGGATCCATCCTGATGACCAGATCGCCATGCAGGCCCGGCCCCATGCGGCTCTTGTTCACGTTGTGCAGAGCGGTCAGCACGTAGCAGCGATGGCCGTAGACCTTGCCGGTACCGTCCAGCGAGTTCAGGGGCTGGCCATTCATGCGCGCTTCGCTCACGCGGACCATTGCTCTGGCCGCCTTGAGCGCGGCCACAACGGCGTCTGCCTCGATGTCCCCTCCGGCTCGCAGCTCGGATACCAGGATGCGGCGGTCCTCCGGCACGTTTGCGGTTGGGGGCCCCGCGAGCGCGGCGGTGAACTGCACGGCCAACGCCGCTGCGGTGGTGCAGCAGCTTGCGAGGCGACGCATGCGCGAGGACCGACCGCCAGACCTGCTACAGCGCCCGCCGCAGGTTCGCCGGCGCGATCTTCAGCGCTTCGCGGTACTTGGCGACGGTACGCCGCGCGACCTGGATGCCCTGCTCCTCCAACATCTGCGAGAGCTGGCTGTCCGACAGCGGCTTGGCCGCGTCCTCGGCGGCGACGAGCTGCTTGATCAGCGCGCGCACCGCGGTGCTCGACGCGTTGCCGCCGGCCTCGGTGTTCAGCGAGGAGCCGAAGAAGTACTTCAGTTCGTAGGTACCGAACGGCGTCGACATGTACTTGGCCGTCGTCACGCGCGAGATGGTCGACTCGTGCAGGCCCAGCTCGTCGGCGATCTCGCGCAGCACCAGCGGCTTCATCGCGATCGCGCCGTGGGTGAAGAAGCTCTTCTGCCGCTCGACGATCGCCTGCGAGACGCGCAGGATCGTGTCGAAGCGCTGCTGGATGTTCTTCATGAACCAGCGCGCTTCCTGCAGCCGGGTGTTGAGGCCGGCGCCGCCGCCGTTTGCGCCGGCGCCGCGCTGCTGGCGCACCGCGTTGGCGTAGAGGTCGTTGATGCGCAGCTTGGGCATCACGTCGGGGTTCAGCACCACCTTCCAGTTGCGGCCGCTCTTCTGCACGATCACGTCGGGCACGATGATGTTGGCCTCGGCGCGCGAGAAGGGCCGGCCCGGCTTCGGTTCGAGCGCGACGATCAGGGTCTGCGCCTCCTTCAGCAGCGCCTCGTCGGCGCCGGTGGCGGCCATCAGCTTCTTCAGGTCGCGCCGCGCCAGCAGGTCGAGGTGCGACTTGCAGACGATGATCGCCACCATCTGTGCCTCGCTGCGCGGCAGCGCGCGCAGCTGCAGCGTCAGGCATTCGGGCAGGTTGCGCGCGCCGACGCCGAGCGGCTCCAGGTTGTGCAGCCAGCGCAGTGCGCACTGCAGGCGCTCGAGCAGTTCCTCGGCGCTCTCGGGGTCGTCGGCGAGGCGCTCGGCGATCTCCTCCAGCGGGTCGGCGAGATAGCCGTCGTCGTCGAGCGACTCGATCAGCACCATCACCGCGGCCCGGTCCTCGTCGCCCAGGCGCATGCCCTGCAGCTGGCGGTGCAGGTGCTCCTGCAGCGTCACGTGGGCGCTGCTGCGGTCGTGGGCCTCGAAGTCGTCGCCGTCGGCGTCGGCGCCGCGCGTGCCCGGGCTTTCGAGGATGCCGTCGAAGTCGTCGCGCTCGGTGCCGTTCTCCCAGTCCTCGCGCTCGGCAGTGCCGAACTCGGCGCTGTCGACGCCGGGCGCGTCGTCGTAGGCGGTGTCGGCCGGGGTGTCGGCGCGGGCCTCGGCGTCCTCGCGCTCGCTGGCCGCGGGCAGGCGGTCGGCCGCGGGCAGCGGGGCTTCGTAGGGGCCGCTGTTCTCGTCCTCCGGCTCGAGGAAGGGGTTCTGCTCGAGCATCTGCTCGACTTCCTGCTGCAGCTCGAGCGTCGACAGCTGGAGCAGGCGGATCGACTGCTGCAGCTGTGGCGTCAGCGCCAGGTGCTGCGACAGGCGGACCTGCAGCGAGGGCTTCATGCGGTCGGCCCGCTGCCCGCCGTGCGGGTCATCGAGGGAGGGTTCATCGAGCTTGGCATCAGAGTCACATCCGGAAGTGCTCGCCGAGGTAGACCTTGCGCACGTCCGGGTTCTCGACGATCTGGTGCGGCGTGCCTTCGGCCAGCACGCGGCCCTCGGAGATGATGTAGGCGCGGTCGCAGATGCCCAGCGTCTCGCGCACGTTGTGGTCGGTGATCAGCACGCCGATCCCGCGCCCCTTGAGGAAGCTGATGATGCGCTGGATCTCGATCACCGCGATCGGGTCGACGCCGGCGAAGGGCTCGTCGAGCAGGATGAAGCGCGGCTGCGTGGCGAGCGCGCGCGCGATCTCGACGCGCCGGCGCTCGCCGCCCGACAGCGCCGGCGCCGGGCTGTCGCGCAGCTTCTCGATCGACAGGTCGTGCAGCAGGCCGGCGAGCAGTTCGTCGATGTGCGGGCCGGGCAGCGCGCGGCCGTCGGGGCCGAGCTGCAGCTCGAGCACGGCGCGCACGTTCTCCTCGACCGTCAGCTTGCGGAAGATCGAGGCCTCCTGCGGCAGGTACGACAGGCCCATGCGCGAGCGCTGGTGGATCGGGAGCTTCTCGACGCGGCGGCCGTCGATCGTGATGCGCCCGGCATCGGCGCGCACCAGGCCGACGATCATGTAGAAGCTGGTCGTCTTGCCGGCGCCGTTCGGCCCCAGCAGGCCGACGACCTCGCCTGCGCCGACCGCGACGTGCACGTCCTTCACCACCATGCGCGGGCCGTAGCTCTTCTGCAGGCCGGTGGCCTCGAGGCGCACGGCCGGCGCCGCTGCCGTGGACGGCGCGCCGCCCGGGTCGGCAGCAGCAGCAGGGCCGGCGGAGCGCGCGGCGGCCGCGGTGCCAGGGGCGGCGGACACGTCGGCAAGCCTCATGGCGAGGCCCCTTCGGCGTCGCTTGCCGCCGAGGCCGGGGCCTCGCGCGGGGTCAGCGTGGCACGGACACGGCCGCCAGGGGCCGGCGCGAGCTCGCCGTTGCCGCTGGCGCCGGCGGCCCGGCCGTCGCCCGAGACGCTGAAGACCTCGGTCCGGTTGTCGTAGGTGATCAGGCTGCCGGTCGTCTCGTCGGCCAGCACGCTGCCGCGGTAGCGGCGGATCACGGCCCGGTTGATCAGGCGCACCGTGTCGACGTTGCTGTCGTACTCGATGCGCTCGGCCTCGCCCTGGATCGTCTCGTCGAGGCCTTCGCGCTTCTGGCGGAAGCTGGCGAGCTGGCCGGCCGCGGCGACCGCGATGGCGACCTGCTGGCCGTTCGGCGTCTGGCGCACCTCGATCTCGCCGGCGCGGATCAGGATCGTCCCCTTGGTGACGACGACGTTGCCGCTGAAGGTCGTGACGCCCTTCAAATCGTCAACGCGGCCGCGGTCGGCCTCGACGTTCAGGGGCTTGGCGCGGTCGGCCCGCTCGGCGGCAGCCGGCGCCGCGGCGCTGCCGAGGCAGAGCGCCACGAGGGCGGCGGCGATCCAGGAGGCGGTGCCCGGTCGGGGCGCGCGGGCAGGGAGGAGGCGTGAGGAGGTGGGCATAGGGCACGGAACTTGCAGACATTCTAGTCCACAGTTCGGCCCGAAGCGACCCGGTGCAGATGTATCGGGTCGCTGCGCCCCGCGGGCGCTGCCCGGTGCCGGAACCGGGCAGCCCTCGAAGGCTCAGGTCTTGCGGCTGCGCTGCACGAGGTAGTCGACCGTCGCCAGCATCTGCTCGAGCCCGCCGGTGCGGGCGCCGGAAGTGTAGTACTGGCCGTTGACGCCCATCGCCGGCACGCCGTCGATGCGGTAGGCCTCGGCAAGGGCCTTGGCCTGGCGCTGCTTGGTCTGCACCGAGAACGAGTTGTAGACGTCGAGGAACTTCGCCTTGTCGACGCCTTCCTTCTGCATGAAGGCGGCAATCTCGTCGGGGTTGTCCAGGCGCTGGCGCTCGACGTGGATCGCGTTGAAGACCCGCTTGTGCAGCTGTTCGACCAGGCCCAGCGCTTCGAGCGAGTAGTAGATGCGCTGGTGGGCGACGAAGGGCACCTCGCGGAAGGCCGCCGGCACGCGCCGGAAGGCCACGTCGGGCGGCAGGCGCTTGAGCCAGGTGTCGAGCAGCGGCTCGAACTGGAAGCAGTGCGGGCAGCCGTACCAGAAGAACTCGATCACCTCGACCTTGCCGGTCGGGGCCTGCACCGGCTGGGGCGGGCTCACGCGGGCGTACTGCTGACCTTCGACGAAGTTGGCCTGGGCCTGCGCTTCGGGCGTCGACCACAGGCCCAGCCCGGTGCCGAGGCCGGCGGCCCCGAGCAGGGTGGCGGAGAACTGGCGGCGCGTAGAGGTCATGACGTTTCGGGGAAGGGCGCCGCGCGGGGCGGCGGGAGCCGGGCGCGGAGTGTGCCCGGCGAGAGCCAATGGAGTCCGCGACCCAGCCTTAGTTCATGGACTTCTGCACATGAACGACCGCGGCCTGGATGCCGTTGCCGTCGAGCGACTCGCGTGCCGAGTCGGCCTCGGCGCGGCGCGTGAAGGGGCCCAGGCGCACGCGGTAGATCGTGCGGCCCGCCTGCTCGCGCTCGGACACCTTGGCGCCGTAGCCGAGCATCGCCAGGCTGGCGCGCTGGCGCTCGGCGTCGTCGGCGCGCGAGAAGGCACCGGCCTGCACGTAGTACTCGAGGCCGGCGGCCTCGGGGGCTGCCGGCGCCACGGCCGTCGGCGCGGCCGGCGCGGGGCTGGTCCGGGGGGCGGCCGGATCCTGACCGGCGAGGATCGCCGCCGGGTCGCGCCCGTTGCGCCGCTGGGCGCCGCCCGGCACCGGCGGCAGGTCGGGCGATGCCGGTGCGGCCGCCGCCGGGCCGGTGGTCGGCGGGGTGATGCCCGGCACCGGCGGGGTCGCGGCGCGGCCCTGCAGCGGGGCGTTCGGGTCCCATTTGCGCAGGCGCTCGGCCTCGGCCGCGTCCTGCTCCGGCGTGCGCTGGGGCACCTTGTTGATGAAGGGCACCGGCACCTTGGTGACATAGAGCGCGACGCCGAGCGCGAGCGCGATGCCCACCACCAGGCCGACGACGAGTCCGAGGACGAAGCCGCCGCGCTGGCGGTCACGGCGGGCGGTGCGCGGAACGAGGGACGGTGTCATGGGTCTCGGGGTCTCACGGGTCGTGGGCGGCGCCGGGGTGCAGCCCTACATCTTCTCGGGCGCGCCCACGCCGAGCAGCGCCAGCGCGTTGCGCAGCACCTGGCGCGTGGCCGCGAGCAGCGCGATGCGTGCGCCGGTCAGCGCCGCGTCGCCTTCTACGAGGAAGCGCTCGGCCGCGTAGTAGCTGTGGAAGGCGCCGGAGAGCTCGCGCAGGTAGAAGGCCACGTCGTGCGGCGCCAGGTCGGCGGCGGCGCGCGTGAGCATGTCGGGGTAGTCGGCGAGCTTGCGCATCAGCGCCGCCTCGGTCGGGGCCACGAGCCGCGACAGGTCGGCGGCGTCGACCGCCGCCGCAGTGCCGCCTTGCGCCGCATGCTGCTGCAGCACCGAGCAGATGCGCGCATGGGCGTACTGCACGTAGTAGACGGGGTTCTCGTCGTTCTGCGCCAGCGCGAGGTCGACGTCAAAGACGAACTCGGTGTCGGCCTTGCGGCTGATCAGGAAGAAACGCACCGCGTCGCGGCTCGTCCAGTCGATCAGGTCGCGCAGCGTCACGTAGGCGCCGGCGCGCTTCGAGATCTTCACCTCGGCGCCGCCGCGCATCACGGTGACCATCTTGTTCAGCACGTAGTCCGGGAAGCCCTGCGGGATGCCCAGGCCGGCGGCCTGCAGCCCGGCGCGCATGCGCGCGATCGTGCCGTGGTGGTCGGTGCCCTGGCAGTTGATGCACTTGGTGTAGCCGCGCTCGAACTTGTCGATGTGGTACGCGACGTCGGGCACGAAGTAGGTGTACGTGCCGTCGGACTTGCGCATCACGCGGTCCTTGTCGTCGCCGTACTCGGTGCTGCGCAGCCACAGCGCGCCCTCGTGCTCGTAGGTCTTGCCGGCGGCGATCAGGCGCTGCACCGCGGCCTCGACCTTGCCGTCGGCGTACAGGCTCGACTCGAGGAAGTAGCGGTCGAAGGCGAGGCCGAAGGCCTGCAGGTCGAGGTCCTGCTCGTGGCGCAGGTAGGCGACGGCGAACTGGCGGATGCCGTCGAGGTCGTCCGGGTCGCCGCTGGCGGTGAAGCTGCGGTCGTCGGCCGTCACCGTCTGCTCCTGGCGGTAGGCCTCGGCGATGTCGGCGATGTAGTCGCCGTTGTAGGCGTCCTCGGGCCAGCCCGGCTCGCCGGGCTTCAGGCCCTTCAGGCGGGACTGCGTCGAGCGCGCCAGGGTCGCGATCTGCACGCCGGCGTCGTTGTAGTAGAACTCGCGCGAGACGGCCCAGCCCTGGGTGGCGAACAGGCTCGACAGCGCATCGCCCAGCGCCGCCTGGCGCGCATGGCCGACATGCAGCGGCCCGGTCGGGTTGGCCGAGACGAACTCGACGAGGAGCCGGCGCCCGTCGGGGGGGCGCATGCCGAAGCGGTCGCCAGCGGCTCGCACCTCGTGCACCACCGTCTGGCGCGCCGCCGGGGTCAGGCGCAGGTTGACGAAGCCGGGGCCGGCGATCTCCAGCGCCTCGACCCAGCGCTGCACCGCCGGGCGGCGCTGCAGCGCCTCGACGAGCTGCGCCGCGATCTCGCGCGGGTTGCGCTTGAGCAGGCGCGACAGGCCCATCGCCGCGGTGCAGGCGAAGTCGCCGTGCGCGGCCTGGCGCGGCGACTCGAAGGCGGCGGTGACGCCGCTGGCGGGAGCCACTTCGGCCATCGCGTCGGCCAGGGCACCCAGCAACTGCGTCTTCACTTCGGTCATCCGGCGATTCTACGTTTCGGGTCCCCCCGGACGCAGGTTGCGCGGTCGCGTGATGTTTGTCCCCGCTTGCGCCGCGGCGAGGGCGTACGCGAGGCCGAGGAGGGGCACACTGTGCGACCGGTCCAAACGCGCGACCGGGCCGCCCGCCCGCCGACTCCCCCGCCCCCGTGACCGCGCACAGCCAATCGCTCCCGCCCGACCAGGCCGGCAATCCGAGCCAGATCGGCAAGTACCGCGTCCTGCGCAAGCTCGGCGAGGGCGCGACGAGCGAGGTCTTCCTCTGCCGCGACGACTTCCGCGGGCGCGACGTCGCCGTCAAGCGCGTGCGCCAGCCGGCCAACGGCGGCGACGCGATCGACGGCCACTTCTACGAGCGCTTCTTCGCCGCCGAGGCGGCGCTCGTCGGCCAGCTGCAGCACCCCAACGTCGTGCAGATCTACGACGCAGTGGTCGAGGCCGACTGCTCCTACCTGGTGATGGAGCACGTGCGCGGCGTCACGCTGCGCCGCTTCTGCCGCGCCGACCGGCTGCTGCCGCTCGACGTGATCGTCGAGATCGGCTTCAAGTGCGCGATGGCGCTCGGCTACGTCTTCCGTCAGGGCCTGATCCACCGCGACGTGAAGCCGGCCAACATCCTCACGGTGATCCAGGACGGCGCGATCGTCGACGTCAAGATCACCGACTTCGGCAGCGTGCTGAACCTGAGTTCGGAGGTGACGCAGATCTTCCGCGTCGGCTCGCTCGCCTACATGTCGCCCGAGCAGCTCGACGGCGGCACCCTCGACTGCCGGGCCGACATGTATTCGCTCGGCGCGGTGCTGTACCACCTCATCACCGGCCGGCCGCCCTTCGACGGGCCGTCGCAGGCGGCGATGATGAACCAGATCTACCAGACGACGCCCGCGCTGGCGAGCGCGCTGCGCAGCGGCGTCAGCGCAGGCCTCGACGGGGTCCTGCAGCGGGCGCTGGCCAAGCGGGCCGACGAGCGCTACCCCGACTGGGACGCCTTCGCGCAGGCGCTGTCGAGCCTGTTCGCGAACCACCAGGTGCCGCGCGGCGAACTGCAGGGCGTGCTCGACTCCGAGCGCTTCAACCTGCTGCGCAGCCTCGACTTCTTCTCGAGCTTCGGCGACGTGGAGCTGTGGGAGGTGGTGCACCGCGCGCGCTGGGAGCGCCACGCCTTCGGCCAGGCGCTGTACCGGCGCGGCGAGGAGGGGCGCAGCTTCCACATCATTGCGCAGGGCGAGGTGGAGGTGTTCCGCGACGGGCAGCGCGTGGCGCAGCTCGGCTCCGGCACTTCGGTGGGCGAGATGGCCTACCTCGCGCCCAGCCCCGACCTGCGGCGCCATGCGGCCGACGTGATCGTCTCCAAGCCCTGCACGACGATCTCCTTCATGCCCGAGTCGCTCGCGCAGCTGAGCCCGGGCGGGCGCCACCGCTTCGACGAAGCCTTCATCCGCGTGCTGGTGCGCCGGCTGCACGTGGCGCACGAGGCGCTGGCGCACCCGCGGCGGATCCTCTAGGCGCGGCCCGGCCGGCCCGGCGCCCGCTGCCGGGCCGTCATCGCCGGGGCCGCCGCCGGCCCTTCCCGCGCGGGGAGCGGCGACGAATAATCGCCCGCCGCCGATCCCCGGCTGGCGAGGAGCCTCGATGAAGAACCCCGTTCGCGCCGCCACGCTGGTGGCCGCCCTGTTCGCCTGCGTGGCTGCCCACGCCGCCGATGCCAGCTGCGACGCGCAGGCTGCCGAGAAGAAGCTCTCGGGCGCCGCGAAGACCAGTTTCCTGAAGAAGTGCGAGGCCGACGGCACGCACGCCAGCTGCGACGCGCAGGCCGCCGAGAAGAAGCTCGCCGGTGCCGCGAAGACGAGCTTCGTCACCAAGTGCCAGAAGGACGGCCTCGCCGCCGGCGCCCAGGGCCGCTGCGAGGCGCAGGCAGCGGACAAGAAGCTCTCCGGGGCGGCGAAGACGAGCTTCGTCACCAAGTGCGTCTCGGACGCGGGGTGAGGCCTTGTGGCGCGAATGCCCGCGCCTTTCGCGTGCCTGTCGGCTCGCCTTGATACCAGGACCGTCCACGCCCCATGAGAGCCCTCGTCATCGCTGCATCGATCTCCGCCCTTCTGGCCTTCGCAGGTTGCGCATCGTCGCCCTCGGGTTCGACCGCCGCCGCAGGCTCAGGCGCGGCAACCGAGGCGGCCCGCATCGCGCCGCCGGTGAGGATTCCGGAGGCGGCCAAGCGGAAGCTAGTGCTGGCGATGACCGGCCCGAAGGCCGTCACCGAGGCCGAGGACTGGGGCGAGTTCAAGCGCGAGTGGCGGGAGACCTTCGCCGAGCATGCGAAGCAGGCGGGCATTGCCTACGCCTTCTCGGACACCGAACCTCGGCCCACGGGTGAAGACGGCACCATCCTGTACGTCGACGTGGCCGACTATCGGATCGTGGGCATCGGCGCACGGGTCTTCTTCGGCGTGATGACGGGCAACGCGCACATCAAGGCCAGGGCGAGGTTCCGGAGCCTGCGCGACGGCTCGGCGTTCGGCGAACAGGAGTACAGCACGACCTCCAGCGCATGGGGCGGTGTCCTGGCCAAGGTCACGCCTCAGCAAGTCGATTCGATCGCCAGCAACGTCTTCCTGGACCTTGCCTCGCCCTCGGCCGGGAAGCAGTAGGCCCACCGCGGCTGGATCAGCGTGTCACTCGTCGCCCTGGAGCATCCCGACCTCGGCTTGTTCGCCGACGAGGCCCGGCCCTCGCTGACCGAGGCGCAGGAGGCGCGGCAGCTGATCATCTTCGCGATGCTGGTGTCGCTGTTCGAGCGGGCGTACCTCCTGCTGTACGAGGAGGCCATGTCGCCCAAGCAGGCCCGGCGCTGGAACTCCTGGGAGGACTGCATCCGCGAATGGCATCGCAAGCCTCCTTTCCGCGCCTGTCTTCCGCAGCTGCTCCGCGGCGAAGACCCGGGCTTCGTGCAGTACATCGAGCGGCTCTCCGCCGCCGCCGCCGCTGGCCGCTGATCACGCCGGGGCGCCATATGACGACGGCAGAGCGCGTCTTCCGGCACGCGGGCGCACTGCTCCTCGCGGCGGTTGCCAGCGGCTGCGCCAGCACCACCGTCACGGTGACACCGTCGCCGCAGCCGCCGGTCTGCGACGGCGCGGTCGCGGCGCTGGTCCTGTGGGCACCCCAGTGGCGTCCCGACCAGAAGGACGTGGCGCAACGCGAGGAAGCCGCCTCCGCAGGGCTTGCCAGCTTCCTTGCCACTTCGGGCTGCTTTGCCCGCGCCGAAACGCGGCGCCTCGGCGACCTCAGCGCCGCGTCGGTCGCGGCGCAAATCGCTTCGGCGAGTGGGCCGTTCAGCCGGGTCGTCGTGATCGCGGTGCGCGAGCTCGGGCCGGTGGTCCAGCTGCTCTCTTCCGCCGCCCTCGTCGAAGGGGGCACCGAGGTCGTCCTGCAGGTCAGCTCCCGCGCGCTGCCTGAAGGCAGCCCTGCACGCGACTTCACCGTGCATTGGCGCCATGGCGGGCCGGGCGTGGTCAAGGGCGTGGCAAGCCTGCCGGCCGACATGCAGGCCGCCCTGGCCGCCGGGCTGCAGCCGGGCACCGCGATGAGGTGACGCCCCGTTTGCGGCTTTGGACGGTCGACGCGCCGGGCCCGATGCCCGATGCTGCGTGCCTCGCCCGCAGCGGCCTGCACGCCCAGGCCCGGCGGGCCCCGAACCCCTCGCCCCATGCCGGACACCGCCGCCCTGCTCAGCTTCCTCACGGCGCTGTTCTTCCTCGAGGTGACGCCGGGGCCGGACATGATGCTGGTCCTGGCCCGGGGCATCGGCCAGGGAAGGTGGGTCGCGCTGCTCAACGTCTTCGGGATGATCTTCGTCGCCGGCACGCTGCAGGTCGCCCTGCTGGTGCTCGGGGTGGCCTCGCTGCTGCAGGCGCACCCCGCGGCCCTGGCCTGGCTGCAGTGGGTGGGCGCGGCGTACCTGGTCTACCTCGGGCTTCGGATGCTGGGGGCCAGCCGCGGTGCCGAGCGCGCCGGCGCCGTCCTCTGCGTTTCGTCGTGGCAGGCGGTGCGCGAGGGCACGTTCAACAACCTCACGAACCCCAAGTCGCTGCTCTTCATGTTCGCGTTCCTGCCGCAGTTCGTCGATCCGGCGGCCGGGCCGGTCTGGCAGCAGCTGCTCTTCCTCGGCGCGGTGCAGAAGCTGGTGGGCGTGTTCTCGCTCGGCGGCGTCGCGCTGGCCTCCGGCACGGTGGGCCAGTGGCTGCGGCGATGGCCCGGTGCCCTCGCCTGGCAGGCGCGCTTCACCGGTGCCGTGATGCTGGCGCTGGGCCTGCGGCTGCTGCTGGGCGAGCCCCAGGCCGCCGGCGGCGCCGTTCGAGGCCGCTAGCGGGATGCGCGCGCGCTACGACGCCCGCCCCGCCCCGTTCGCACCCGACCCGGTCGCCCCGAGGGCCGGCAACAGCTTGACGTAGACGAGCTCGCTGACCAGTTCCACCAGGGTCTGGGTCACGATCACCACGGGCACCCAGGGCAGGCCGCCCGGGATGGCCAGCCCCAGCGGCAGGACGATGAGCGAGTTGCGCGTGGCCGCGCTGAAGGCCACGGCGCGGCCCTGCTCGGCCGGCAGGCGGAAGAGGCGTGCCGCGCCCCATCCGAGCAGCGGCGCGGCGACCGCGAAGGCCAGATAGACAGGGGCGACCTCGCGCACGGCGCCGAGCGCCAGGCCCAGCTGCGGCGCGACGGCCGCCACCACCACGAACAGCACCGCGGCCGTTGCCGGCACCGGCATCAGGCCCAGCCCGCCGACCGCACGCCGGCCCGCCGCGGAGCGCGCGGCCCAGGCCTGGCAGGCGGCGGCGAGCGACAAGGGCACCGCGATCAGCCAGACGAAGGCCTGCACGAACGGCTCCCACCGCACCAGCCCTGCGGCGGCATCGCCCATGAAAAGTCCCAGGTAGACCGGCAGCAGCAGCATCTGGGCGGCCAGCAGCAGCGGGGTCGACGCCAGCAGCGAGCGGGCATCGGCCTTGCCGAGGTGGGCGAAGGTCACGACGTAGTCGATGCACGGCGTGAGCAGCACCAGCAGCGCCCCCACGCGCAGCAGCGGGTCCTGCGGCAGCCATGGCAGCAGCGCGGCGACCAGCAGCGGCACCGCGACGAAGTTGGCCGCCAGCAGCGCGGCCAGGAAGCGCAGGTTCGACCAGGCGCGGCGCAGCGCGGTGAGCGGCACCTGCAGGAAGGTGACGAACAGCATGAAGGCCAGCACCGGGTCGATCACCGAACCCAGCGCGCTCGCCGCGGGCCACTGCCAGGCGACGAGGCCGGCCAGCGCGACGGCGGCAAGGTAGATCGCCACCTGGCGGTCTTCGAGCAGCGAGCGCAGTGAGACGACGGTCATGCGTGCGGTCATGCGTCGACAACGGGGCGTGAGGGCGTCGGGAGAAGGGCTTGCGGGGGGGGCGGCCGCCGGCAGGCCGCTCCGGCGTCCTCAGGCCGCCAGCGGCGCCCCGCTGCGCTCGACGCCGCCGGCCCAGTAGGCCGTGTCGCCGTAGCTGTGCTTGAGGAAGTCGATCCACAGCCGCACCCGCAGCGGCAGGTGCTTGCGCTGCGGAAAGACGGCGTAGATGCCGTTCGGCGCCGCCGCAAAGTCGTCGAGCACGCTCGCGAGTTCGCCGGCGGCGATCTCCTGCTCGACCTCCCAGGTGCTGCGCCAGGCGATCCCCAGGCCCTGGCGGCACCAGTCGTGCAGCACCTGGCCGTCGCTGCAGTCGAGCCGGCCGCTCGGGCGCAGGTGGATCGTTTCGCCGTCGACGATGAAGGCCCAGCCGCGGGTCTGGCTGGCGTCGGAGCTGAGCGTCAGGCACTCGTGGCGCGCCAGCTCGGCCGGGTGCCGCGGCACGCCGGCGCGCTTCAGGTAGGCCGGGGTCGCGACGCACAGGCGCCGGTTGTCCGCCAGGCGCAGGCTGACCAGGCTCGAGTCGGGCAGGTCGCCGACGCGCACCGCGCAGTCGTAGCCTTCGTTGACGATGTCGACCACGCGGTCGCTGAGGTTCAGTGTGACGCTGACTTCCGGGTGCTGGGCGACGAAGCACGGCACCAGCGGCGCGACATGCCGACGGCCGAAGCCGGCCGGCGCGGTCAGGCGCAGGTAACCGCTGGCCTTGACGCCGCCGGCGCTGACGCTGGCCTCGGCGTTGGCCAGGTCGGTCAGAAGGCGCTGGCAGTCCTCGAGGAAGGCGCTGCCCTCGTGCGTCAGCGACAGGCGCCGCGTGGTGCGCAGCAGCAGCTTGACGCCCAGGCGCGCCTCGAGCGCGTCGATGCGGCGACCGACCACCGCGGGCGCCACGCCCTCGGCCTTCGCCGCGGCCGTCAGGCTGCCCTTGGCAGCGACGGCCACGAACGATTCGATCTGCTTCAGGCGGTCCACGGGCGCGGATTGTGCAAGTTTCGGTCAGGGATTCTGAGCGGCCAGGCCGCTCATCGCCTCGATTCGAACCCTGAGCGCAAGAATATCGAGCCAAAGAGGTGCGGAATGTGCGGCCGGCTTGCGAATACAGTTGCGGCCCTTGGAAACGCCCAACGACCGTCCCGACCCGTCGCCCGCTGCGGCCGCGCCCGCCGTGGCGGCGCTGCCGCGCGCGGTGCTGTTCGATGCCTACGGCACCCTGTTCGACGTCTACAGCGTCGGCCTGCTGGCCGAGCAGATGTTTCCCGGACAGGGGGAGCGCCTGGGCCTGCTGTGGCGAGACAAGCAGATCGAGTACACGCGCCTGTGCTCGATGAGCGGGCGCTACCGCCCCTTCTGGGAGCTGACGCGCGCCGGCCTGCGCTTTGCGGCGCAGCGCCTGGCGTTGACGCTGACGCCGGCGCTCGAGGACCGGCTGATGAACCAGTACCGCCACCTGAGCGCCTTTCCGGAGGGCGCCGAGGTGCTGCGCGGCCTGCGTGCGCGCGGCGTGCGCGCCGGCCTGCTGAGCAACGGCGACCCCGACATGCTGAGCGTCGCGGTGCGCAGCGCCGGCTTCGTCGACTGGCTCGACCCGTTGCTCTCGGTGCACGAAACACGGCGCTACAAGACCGACCCGGCCGCCTATGCGCTCGGGCCGAAGGCGCTCGGCCTGCCGGCGGCGCAGATCCTCTTCGTCTCGAGCAACGGCTGGGACGCGATCGGCGCCACCTGGTACGGCTACACCACACTGTGGGTCAATCGCGCCGGGCTGCCGCTCGAGCAGCTGGACACCCCACCCACCCGCACCGCGCGCAGCCTGCGCGGGGTGCTCGATTTCTTCCCCACCGACCCGCCCTCACCATGACCCAACGTACCGACGTGCACGGCCTGAAGGTCGCGACCTCCCTCAAGGACTTCATCGACGCGCAAGTCCTGCCCGCCAGCGGCCTCGACGCGGCCGCGTTCTGGGCCGGCTTCGACGCCCTCGTCGCCGACCTCGCGCCGAAGAACGCCGCGCTGCTGGCCGAGCGCGACCGCCTGCAGTCGGCGCTCGACACCTGGCACGCCGAGAACCCGGGCCCGGTGACGAAGGCCAAGAAGTACCGCGCCTTCCTCGAGAAGCTCGGCTACCTGGTGCCCGACCCGGGCAAGGTGAAGGTGACGACGGCCAACGTCGACGCCGAGCTCGCGCGCCAGGCCGGCCCGCAGCTGGTGGTGCCGATCACCAACGCGCGCTACGCGTTGAACGCCGCCAATGCGCGCTGGGGCTCGCTGTACGACGCGCTCTACGGCACCGACGCGCTGCCCGAGACCGACGGCGCCGCCAAGGGCCCCGGCTACAACCCGGTGCGCGGCGCCAAGGTGATCGAGTACGCCCGCCACGTGCTCGACCGCACCGTGCCGCTGAAGAAGGGCTCGCACCTCGACTCGACCGGCTACCGCCTCGAGGCCGGCGCGCTCGTCGTCGCGCTGAAGGACGGCCGCAGCGTCGGCCTGAAGGACCCGAAGCAGCTCGTCGGCACCCAGGGCGAGGCGGCAGCGCCCTCGTCGGTGCTGTTCGTGCACAACGGGCTGCACCTGGACCTGCGCGTCGACCGCAGCACCCCGATCGGTGCCGAGGACCCGGCGGGAGTCGCCGACCTGGTGCTCGAGTCTGCGCTGTCGACGATCCTCGACCTCGAGGACTCGGTGGCCGTGGTCGATGCCGACGACAAGGTCCAGGCCTACGGCAACTGGGCCGGCCTGATCGACGGCACGCTGACCGAGGAGGTCGCCAAGGCCGGCGGCAGCATCACGCGCCGGCTGGCGGCCGACCGCGTCTACACCGCGCCGGGTGGCGGCGAGGTGACGCTGCACGGGCGCTCGCTGCTCTTCGTGCGCAACGTCGGCCACCTGATGACCAACCCGGCGGTGCTCTGGGGCGCGGACGACAAGGAGATCCCCGAGGGCATCCTCGACGCGGTGGTCACCACCGCGATCGCGATGCGCGACCTGAAGACGCGGCGCAACAGCCGCACCGGCAGCATCTACATCGTGAAGCCGAAGATGCACGGCCCGGCCGAGGTGGCCTTCGCCGACGAGCTGTTCGGCCGCGTCGAGCAGCTGCTCGGCCTGCCGAAGCACACGGTGAAGCTCGGCATCATGGACGAGGAGCGCCGCACCAGCATCAACCTCAAGGCCTGCATCGCCGCCGCGAAGGCGCGCGTGGCCTTCATCAACACCGGTTTCCTCGACCGCACCGGCGACGAGATGCACACCGCGATGAAGGCCGGCCCGATGCTGCGCAAGGGCGACATGAAGACCAGCGCCTGGATCTCCGCCTACGAGCGCAACAACGTGCTCGTCGGCCTGGCCTGCGGCCTGCGCGGCAAGGCGCAGATCGGCAAGGGCATGTGGGCCATGCCCGACCTGATGGCCGCGATGCTGCAGCAGAAGATCGCCCACCCGAAGGCGGGCGCGAACACCGCCTGGGTACCGAGCCCGACCGCGGCCACGCTGCATGCGCTGCACTACCACCAGGTCGACGTCTTCAAGGTGCAGAAGGAACTCGAGAAGACCGACGCCGACGGCGAGCGCGACGCGCTGCTCGCCGGCCTGCTGACGATCCCCGTCGTCAAGAAGGCGAAGTGGAGCGACGAGGAGAAGCAGCAGGAGCTCGACAACAACGCGCAGGGCATCCTCGGCTACGTGGTGCGCTGGGTCGACCAGGGCGTCGGCTGCTCGAAGGTGCCCGACATCCACAACGTCGGCCTGATGGAAGACCGCGCGACGCTGCGCATCTCGAGCCAGCACATCGCCAACTGGCTGGCGCACGGCGTCGTCACGCCCAAGCAGGTGAAGCGCACGCTCCAGCGCATGGCCAAGGTGGTCGACAAGCAGAACGCCGGCGACGCCGTCTACCAGGACATGGCCGGGCACTTCGACAGCTCGGCCGCCTACCAGGCCGCGAGCGACCTGGTGTTCAAGGGCGAGGCGCAGCCGAGCGGCTACACCGAGCCGCTGCTGCACGCCTGGCGGCTGAAGGTGAAGGCGGCGGCCTGAGGGCCGCGCCAGCCGGACCGCGAGACCCCCGCCCGCCTTCACGGTGCGGGCGGGCGCGTGAGACGCCCGTGCGGGCCGGCCCGGTCGCGCACGATTCATGCGTCTTGTCGGCCTACCCCCGCCCGTCGGTGGGGGCATTGGCCGAACATGACCGATCCCCTGCGCCTCGTCGTCATCGGTGCCGGCTTCGCCGGCACGCAGCTGGTGCGCTCGCTGCTGCCACGCCTGCCGGAACCGGCCTCGCTGACCCTGCTGTCCGACGAGAGCTACACCACCTTCAATCCGATGCTGCCCGAGGCCGTGGGCGCCTCGGTGTTCCCCGAGCAGGTCGTGGTGCCGGTGCGCGAGATGCTGCGCCCCGGCGGGCGGCATGACTTCGTCATGGGCGCGGTGACCCAGATCGACCTCGCCGCCCGCCGCCTGTGCTGCCGCACGCTCGCCGGCGACCGCTGGTTCGGCTGGGACCACCTCGTGCTGGCGCTGGGCAACCGCGCGCGGCTCGACCTGCTGCCCGGCATGGCCGAGCACAGCCTGCCGCTGAAGACGGTCGGCGACGCGATGCAGATCCGCAACCAGGTGCTGCGCCGGCTCGCCGCGATCGAGCTCACCGCCGACGCGGCCGAGCGGCGGCGGCTCGGGCACTTCGTCGTCATCGGCGGCGGCTTCTCGGGCGTCGAGGTGGCCGGCGAACTGGTCGACTGCCTGCGCAGCATCCGGCGCTACTACCCGCGCGTCGCTGCCGACGATCTGCGCGTGAGCGTGCTGCACGGCACCGAGCGCCTGCTGCCCGAGCTGTCGCCGCGCCTCGGCGCGGCGGCGCTCGCCTCGTTGCGCGCACGCGGCGTCGACGTGCGCCTTTCGGTGCGCGCGATCGCCGTCACGGCCGAGGGCGTGCGCCTGGACGGTGGCTCGATGGTCGAGGGGCGCACCGTCGTCAGCACCATCGGCACGGCGCCGAACCCGCTGCTGCCATCGCTCGGACTGCCGCTGCAGGGCGGGCGCCTGGGTGTCGACGGCAGCTTCTCGGCGCCGGGCCAGTCCGGCCTGTGGGCGCTCGGCGACTGCGCCGCGGTGCCGAACGCCGAGGACGGCGGGCGGGCCTGCCCGCCGACGGCGCAGTTCGCGGTGCAGCAGGCGCGACAGCTCGCCGACAACCTGCTGGCCGTGATCGGCGGCCGCGCGGCGCAGCCCTTCAGCTACCGCTCGCGCGGGATGATGGCCTCGATCGGCCACCGCCGCGGCGTTGCCGAGGTGCTCGGCGTGCCGCTCACCGGCCTGCCGGCCTGGCTGGTCTGGCGCGCCTACTACCTGTCGCAGATGCCGTCGAACGGGCGGCGCCTGCGCATCTTCCTCGAGTGGACCTGGGGCATGTTCCGGCCCCCCGACATCACGCACCTGCGCTTCACGCGCAGCGCCGACCTCCTCGCCGACGAGCGCCGGCGCGGTGCCGAGGTGCTCGCCGCCGGGCGGCGGCAGGCCGAGGAGCTGACCGCCAGCTGAGCGGCGCGGGCGCGGGCGCGGGCGCGGGCACGCGCTGCCCACGTGCCGCCTCGCACGCCGGTCCGCCTACGCACCGGCCTGCGGTCGATCGGCTCCTCGATTGCCCTGCCACCGGCTGGTGGCGAAGGGCGGCACAATGCGCGCCCGCCGGTCGGCTGCGGCCGACCCGGGCCGGCGCCCCGCCGGTCGCACAGGCCGCCTACGCTCCTCGACCCCCGGTGACCGATCCGAACGCGCCCCCAGCTGCTGCCACTGCCATGGGCGACCCGGGGGCCGGCCCGCCGGCGCGCGGCGGGCGCGAGCGCTGGTGGGGGCTGCTGACCGTGATGGTCGGCACGATGGCCTCGATCATGTCGTCGACGATCGTCAACGTCGCGGTGCCCGACATGAGCCGCGTGTTCACGCTCGGCCAGGAACGCGCGCAGTGGATGTCGGCCGGCTTCATGGCCGCGATGACGGTCTCGATGCTGACCACGCCCTGGCTGCTGGCGCGTCTCGGCTACCGGCGCACCTACATCGGCGCGACCGTGCTGCTGATGGTCGGCGGCCTCGGCGGCGGCCTCGGCTGGCACTACGAGTGGGTGATGGCGATGCGCGTCGCCGAGGGCCTGGCCGCCGGCGTCATGCAGCCGATCCCGGCCATCATCATCATGCGGGCCTTCGCGCCGCACGAGCAGGGGCGGGCGATGGGCATCTTCGGCTTCGGCGTGGTGCTCGCACCGGCGGTCGGGCCGAGCATCGGCGGCGTGCTGGTCGAGTGGTTCGGCTGGCGCTCGATCTTCTTCGTCGTCGTGCCCTTGTGTCTCGTCGCGCTCTGGCTGGCGCGGCGCCACCTGCCCGTCTTCGCGCCGGGCGGCGTGCCGGCCGGGCGCGGCGACCTGCGCTTCGACCTGCGCGGCTTCGCCCTCGTCGGGGTGACGATCCTCGCCCTGCTCAACGGCATGGTGCAGTTGCACCATGCCGCGCCGGGCCAGCTGCCCTGGCTGGGGCTCGGGCTGATGCTGTTCGCCGCCGTCACGGCGCTGTGGTTCGTGCACGCGCAGCGGCACACCGCGCAGCCGCTGATGGACCTCACGCTGTTCGGCAACCGCCGCTTCGCGATGGGCGCCTGGGTGGCATTCATCTACGGCATGGCGCTGTTCGGCTCGACCTATCTGGTGCCGGTGTTCATGCAGGTCGCGCTGCACCTGCCGCCGTCGCAGGCCGGCGCGGTGCTGCTGCCGGCCGGGATCGTGCTGGCGCTGACGATCCCGCTCGTCGGCCGCCTCGCCGACAGCCTGCCGCTGCACCGACTGGTCCTGGCCGGCGTGCTGCTGATGGCGCTGTCGTTCGCGCTGATGCTCGGCGTGAGCATCGGCACCGGGCTGGCTTGGATCGCGCTGTGGGCGATCGTGGGGCGCATCGGCCTGGGCTTCGTGCTGCCGTCGCTCAACCTGGCGGCGATGCGCGGGCTCGAGAAGGCGCAGATCACCCAGGGCTCGAGCACGATCAACTTCATCCGCCAGCTCGGTGGCGCCGTCGGCGTGAGCCTGATCGGCATCGTGCTCGAATGGCGCCTCACGGTGCATGGCGCCGCGCTGGCGGCGGGCGGTGCGCCCGAAGGCCAGCTGCGGGCCTTCCATGAGGCATTCGCGCTGCTCGCGCTCGTGACCTTCGCGGCAAGCTTCGCCGCCTGGCGCATGAAGGCGCCACCCGAGGCGCCGGCGCGCGCGGCGCCGCGCCCTTGAGTCGCTCAGGCGTGCGACAGCGCGGCCGCCAGCTCCGAGAAGTTGCGCGAGCGCAGTTCCTCGTCGATCGACTGGCCGAGTGCGCGTTCGGCGCGGTTCGCCGAGAACACCCCGCGCAGCATCAGCTGGCCGTTGGCATCCGCCTCGGTGACCAGCAGGTAGCGCCGCCCGGTCGCGCGAAAGGTCGCGAGCACATCGCCGACGCGCGCCCGCGAAAGCGCGTGAGCGTCGATCGCCGGCCACTGGCCGAGCGGCGTCATCACGTCGGCCACGGTGAGCTCGCCATGTGGCTGGCTGCGGACACTGGCCGCCAGCATCGGCCGCTCGCCATGCAGATCGGCGGCGGTGACGAGGCCGACCGTCCGCTGCTGAGGGTCGGTGACGAAGGCCATGCGGGTTCCGGCCAGCTGCATCAGGCGCAGCGCCGGTGCCAGCGGTTCGACAGCAGGCACGACAACGCTGGGGGCGACGCGCAGGTCGGTGAAGATCGACGTGGCCGGGTCGTCGGCCTCGACATGCGGCTCGCCATCGATCGGCGCCAGGGAGGCCACGCGCAGCGGAGCGACGGCCAGCGGGGCGAAGTGCGGCATCTGGAATCCTGTTCAGCACGTAGGCCTGCCAGAGGCCCGTTGCAAGGGCGGCGTGGCGTGCCACGCGCCGCCCCGACGGTGTACTGCGTCGCGCCGCAGCTCGCAACCAGCGGTGCGAAAGGTCGCGACCTCGCGCCGGTGTTCAGCCTCTCTTCAGCCTCCGTCGGACGGCTCGAGGCGGAACCCGGCCTTCAAGGTCACCTGGAAGTGCTGGATCTTGCCGTCGGCGACATGCCCGCGGGTCTCGATGACCTGGAACCAGTCGAGGTGACGCAACGTCTTGGCGGCGGTGGCGATCGCGTTGCGGATCGCTTCGTCGGTGCTGTTCGTCGACGAGCCGACCAGCTCGACCATCTTGTAGACATGTTCGCTCATGGCAATCTCCGGTGGCGCGCCGGCTGGCGCCGGGCCAGCCTACACCCCAAGGCGGGCACAGCCCAGCGGGTATTCTTGACCTTCGCTGGCGCATGGCCACCGGGTCGGCGCTGTGCGTGGGCCCGGCGCCCTTCCACCTCATGACCGATTCCACCGACCTTCTCGCCCAGGGCCTGCCCGCCCGTGCCGGGCTGCCGACGCGCTGCGAGGTGCTCGTCGTCGGCGCCGGCCCGGCCGGCAGCGCCTGCGCCCGCTCGCTCGCCCGCCAGGGCGTCGACGTGGTGCTCGCAGACCAGCATGTCTTCCCGCGCGACAAGGTCTGCGGCGACGCGCTGATCCCCGACGCCCACGCGGCGCTGCGGCGCCTCGGCCTGCTCGACGCGGTGCTCGCGAAGGCGCAGCCGGCGACCCATGTCGGCTGTGTCGGCCCGTCGGGCGGCCGGGTCGACGTGCCGGGCACGCTCGCGGTGCTGCCGCGGCGCGAACTCGACGCGCTGCTGTGCAGTGCCGCCCTCGAGGCCGGCGCGCGGCCGCTGATGCCCGCGCGCTTCGAGGGTGCCGTGGAGGACGACGGCCGCGTGGTCGGCGCGCGTCTGCGCGCCGGTGAGCAGGTCCATGAGCTGCGTGCCCGCTGGGTCGTGCTGGCGACCGGTGCGGTGCCACACGCGCTGATCGCCACCGGCATGTGCGAGCGCCGGGTGCCGAGCGGCGTGGCGCTGCGCGGCTACGTGCGCAACCCGGCGCTGGCCGGGCGCCTGAAGGCGCTGGACGTCGTCTGGCACCAGCGGCTGCGCCCGGGCTACGGCTGGATCTTTCCCTGCCGCGACGGCGTGTTCAACATCGGCGTGGGCATCGCGCACAGCCACAGCCAGTTGCGCGACGGGCGGCTCGGCATGAAGGACGCCAACCTGCGCCGCGTCTTCAACGACTTCGCCGAGGTCTACGAGCCCGCGCGCGAGCTGCTCGAGGGCGGCACCTGGCTCGGCGAGCCGGGCCAGGCGCTGAAAGGTGCGCCGCTGCGCTGCACGCTGGAAGGCGCGCGCTTCTCGCGGCCCGGCCTCGTCGTCACCGGCGAGGCGGCCGGCAGCACCTACTCGTTCACCGGCGAGGGCATCGGCAAGGCGATGGAAACCGGCTTGCTCGCTGCCGAGGTGCTCGCAGCCGGCTGCCGCCAGCCCGGGTGCGACGAAGCGCAGGTGCGCGCCGAGTACGAGGCCGGGCTCGCCCGGCTCAAGCCGCGCTTCGACCTCTACGAGCGCGCCAACCGCATCAACCGGTTCCCCTGGCTCGCCGACCTGGTGATCTGGCGCGGGCGCCGCAGCGCGCGCGTGCTGAAGCGGATGGCCGGCGTGCTCGAGGAGACGAGCAACCCCGGCAACCTGGTCAGCTGGCGCGGCCTGCCGCGGCTGTTCCTCGAGTAGCCCGCGGGGCCTGCGCGATGTGCCAGCTGCTCGGCATGAATGCCAACACGGCGACCGACATCGTCTTCTCGTTCACCGGCTTCTCGACCCGCGCGGAGGAACACAAGGACGGCTTCGGCGTTGCCTTCTTCGAGGGTCGCGGCGCGCGTGCCTTCGTCGACGCGCAGAGCGCGCGCGTCTCGCCGGTGGCGCAGATGATCCGCAGCTACCCGATCCGCAGCGACAACGTCGTCGCCCACATCCGCAAGGCCACGCAGGGGCGCGTCGCGCTCGAGAACACGCACCCGTTCGTGCGCGAGCTCTGGGGGCGCTACTGGGTGTTCGCGCACAACGGCGACCTCCAGGGCTTCTCGCCCCGCCTGCACGGCGCCTTCCACCCGGTGGGCGAGACCGACAGCGAACGCGCCTTCTGCTGGCTGATGCAGGAGCTGTCGAAGGCGCACGCCAGCATGCCTTCGATCGACGAGCTGACGCGCACGCTCGGCGAGCTGGTGCCGCAGCCGGCGCGCCACGGCAGCTTCAACTTCATGCTGAGCCAGGGCGAGGCGTTGTGGGCGCATTGCTCGACCCACCTGCACTATCTGGTGCGCCAGCACCCGTTCCGGGTCGCGGCGCTGGCCGACGAGGAGCTGTCGATCGACTTCGCCGCCGTGACGACGCCGCAGGACCGCGTCGCGGTCGTCGTCACCGAGCCGTTGACGCGGGACGAGCCCTGGACCGCACTCGCGCCCGGCCAGCTCTGCGTCTTCGTCGACGGCAGGCCGCACGGGGAGGGGCGTTGAGACCTCCGCAGGTCCCGCTGCGAGCTCACCCTCGGCGAGCGTGGTGCGCGCGGGCTGCCGGGGGCGATGGCGACGCCCTGACCGTCGTCGGCTGGGTGGGCCGGGCGGCCCGCCCCCAGGTCAGAACTTGTGGCGGATGCCGGCAGCGTAGGTGTTGCCGGCACTGAGCGCGGTGATCGAGTCGCGCATGTAGATCGCATAGACGTCGGTGCGCTTCGACAGGTTGTAGTCGTAGCCGACCGTGGCGATCTTCCACTTGGTGTCGATGCCGGCCGCCTCGCGCTTGTCGTAGCCGTACGAGGCGAGGATCGCGCCGCCGCCGAGCGGCACGCTGGCACCGAGCTGGTAGACCTTGGACTTGGTCTCGACCGTCGCCTCGGTCTTGGTCTGGCCGTACTGGCCGAACAGCTTCGCGAAGCCGAGGTTGTAGCTGGCCCCGAGCTGCCAGGCGGTCTGCTTGTCGAAACCGGCCGGCACGAAGTTGCCGAAGCGGCGGTCACTGGTGTGCTGGACGTTCTGGTAGGCGAGCGTCGCGCCGAAGTCGCCCGCGAAGTAGAGGACGTTGCCGCCGTAGTTCTTGCCGTCGCCGAGCGGCGTGCCCTCGCCGAGTGCGCCCTGCAGGTTGAAGCTCAGGCCACCGAACTTCGGGCTCGAGTAGACGGCGGAATTGCTCCAGCCGCTGTCACCGTAGGTACCGAACAGGGTCGAGGTGTTGGTGTACCAGTGGCGGATCGTCGGCGAGAAGCCGAACGAGTCGCCGAACGGGTTGAACAGCAGCGACGAGACGAACATCGTCGTCGTGTTGCGGCCGAGCTTGATCGAGCCGAAGGACCCGCTCAGCCCGACGTTTGCCGCACGCGCCCAGAACACGTCGGCGCTGGTGCCGGCGTCGATCGCGACGCGGCCGCTGCGGCCGGTGTCGGGGCGGAAGAAGCTCTCGAGCGTGAAGTCCGCCGACAGGCCGCCGCCGAGGTCTTCCTTGCCCGCGAAGCCGATGAAGCTGGTCGAGAAGTCGCCGTTGCTGACGTTCCAGATCGCGTCGGCCCCGGCGTTCTGGAAGCGGCCGACGTTCAGGTCGACCAGCCCGTAGAGCTTGACGGAGGACTGGGCCTGCACGGCACCCGCGGCCGCGAAGCCGATGCCGAGCAGGGTGAGAGAAGCCAGACAGCGGCGGCGGCAGTGAGACATGGATCGGTCCTCCCGGGGGGCGAGCGAGTGGGATTGTTGCTTGTCAAGCCCCAGCTCAGCAAGTTCCAGACCCGAGGCGCCGACCCACTGCAGACCGCGGCCGTGCCGCGGCGTGGCGCCCCTAGTCTTCGCTGGGGCCGGGGCGAGTGTCGCGGAAGTCGCCGCCGTCGCGTAGTCGGACTCTCCTTAGGACGCGGCGCAGGCGCGCGGCGTCGATCGGCTTGGTCAGGAACTCGTTCATCCCGGCCGCCAGCGCATGCTCGCGCTCCGAGACGAGCGCGGCGGCGGTGAGCGCGACGATCGGCAGGTCCTGCGCGTCGAAGGTCAGGCGCAGGCGGCGCGTCGCCTCGTGGCCGCTCATGCCGGGCATCTGCACGTCCATCAGCACCGCGTCGAACGGGCGGTGGTCGGCCTCGGCGGCGAACACTGCCTCGATCGCCGCGCGGCCGTCCTGCGCCTGCTCGACCTCGACGCCCCAGCTCTCGAGCATCGCCGCGGCGACGGTCATGTTGACCGGGTTGTCCTCGACCAGCAGCACCCGCAGGCCTTCGAGCGCGGCCTCGTTGGCGTCGCCTGCCGGGTCGTCGGCCGGTTGGGCGTCGGTCGGCGGCAGCGGCAGCTCGACCCAGAAGCTGCTGCCCTCGCCGACGCGGCTGTCGACGCCGACCGCGCCGCCGAGCAGGGTGGCCAGCTCGCGACAGATCGACAGGCCCAGCCCGGTGCCGCCGAAGCGGCGCGTCGTCGACTCGTCCGCTTGGGTGAAGGGGCGGAACAGCCGGCCCAGCGTCGCCTCGTCGATGCCGCTGCCGGTGTCGCGCACCGAGAAGTGGATCCGCCCCGGTGCGCCCGGCCGCGCCTGCAGCAGCACCTCGCCCGCCTCGGTGAACTTGAGCGCGTTGCTCAGGTAGTTGGTCAGGATCTGGCGCAGGCGCAGCGGGTCGCCGACGACGTGCCGTGGCACCGCGGGGTCGCGTTCGAGGCGCAAGGCGAGCCGGTGCGCGGTGGCGATCCCCTGGTGGCTCGCGAGCACCGCGTCGAGCAGTGCGTGGAGGTCGAACGGCGCCGACTCGAGCACCAGCTTGCCGGCCTCGATCTTGGACAGGTCGAGGATGCCCGAGATGATCCCGGCCAGGGTCTGCGCGCTGTCGAGGATCTGGCGCAGGTACTGGCGCCGGTGCGTCTCGTCGGCGCGCTCGTCGAGCGCCAGCCGGGCGAGGCCGAGCAGGCCGTTCAACGGCGTGCGGATCTCGTGGCTGGTGTTGGCGAGGAAGCTGCTCTTGGCGCGGTTCGCCGATTCGGCGGCGTCGCGCGCGGCCGCCAGCGCCTGCTCGGTGCGGCGGCGCTCGGTCACGTCCTCGGCGATCCAGATCGTGCCGCCCGCGCCGGGGTGCGTCGGGTCGATGAGCTGCGCGCGCAGCCGGCACCAGAAGCTGCTGCCGTCGCGCCGCTGCGCTTCGCGTTCCAGGTCGGCCATCTCGCCGGCCGCCAGCAGCGGGGCGACGCGGCGCACCACGTCGGCGTGGTCGGCTTCGCTCGGCCAGACGAGGGCTTCCGAGCGGCCGACCAGGGTCCCGGTGGGCCAGCCGAACATCTGGTCGAAGCGCGGGTTGGTCAGCAGGAACTTGTGCTCGCGGGTGAAGGCGATGCCGATCGACGCGTGCTGCAGGATCGCCTGGTGCTCGAGGCGGGTGCGCTCGATCTCGGTGACGTCGCGCGAGACGATGACGAGGTACTCGAGCCCGTCGACGTCGAACGCGGTGCCCGAGACCATCGCCAGCAGCTCGGCGCCGTCCTTGCGCCGGAAGCGGATCGGCATCGCGTCGACGCGCCCGCCCTGGTCGATGCGACGCACCAGCTCGGCGAAGTCCGAGGGGTCGACCGGCAGGTTCAGCTCGCTGAGGCTGCGCCCGATGACCTCGTCGACCGCGTAGCCGTAGATGCGCGCGAAGGCCTCGTTGGCCATCAGGAAGCGGCCGCTGCGCAGCTCGGTCAGCGTCACGCTGTCGGGGTTCGAGCGCACCAGGTGCGACAGCAGGCCGTCGGAGCGGCGCAGCGCGGCCACGGCGCGCCGGCGCTCGGTCTGGTCCTGCAGGATCGACAAGGTCGCCGGGCCGCCCTCGGCGTCGACCCGCAGGTCGGTGACGAGCAGCTGCAGCCGCCGGCCCTCGAGCGGCTCCAGCACGAACTCCGCGTCGGGCAGGCCCTCGCCGACCGCCATCGCGTCGAGCGAGCCCAGGCGGCGCTGCAGCTTCACCGTCTGCGGCCCCGGCTCGAAGAACTCGACCAGCGGCTGGCCGAGCAGCTCGTCCTGGCGCTCGGCGCCGAACAGCGCCAGCGCCGCGGGGTTGGCGTCGACGACGACGCCGGCGCGCTGCAGCAGCATCGCCAGCGGGGCGCGCTCGAACAGCGCGCGGTAGCGCAGCTGGCTCGTCGCGACCGCGAAGCGCGCGCTGAACTCGACCGTCGCGTCGATCCCGACGCCCCAGTAGCCGAGGAAGACGCCGTGCTCGTCGTGCAGCGGCTCGCCGCTCAGGCGGATGTGGCGCTGGCGGCCGTCGCGGTCGCGCCAGGGCAGCAGCACGCCAGCGAACGGGCGGTGCGCCTCGAGGTCGGCGCGGTGGGCGTCGAGGGTCTCGTCGTCGAGCAGGAACGACTCGATCTCCCACGGCGTGCGGCCGACGATGTCGCCGATCGGAGGCCCGGCGTTGCGCAGCGAGCGCCCGGGCGGCGTCGCGAAGCGGAACTGCGCGTCGAGCTCCCAGTACCAGTCGGCGGCGATGCGCAGCAGCGCGCGGAAGCGTTCGTCGCGTTCGCGCGCCTTGCGCGCATAGGCGCCAGTCAGGCGCGCGATGAGCAGGCTCGACACCAGGGCCGCGGCAAGCAGCAGCGCCAGCGTCGTCAGGCGCAGCGACAGCGGCGCGGCGGCCAAGGCGCCCGCGCCCGCGAGCAGGCCCGCGCGCTCGGCCTGGGCCAGCCCGAGCATCAGCAGCAGGCCGCCGCCGGAGATGGCCAGCGCCGCCCGCGGCCCGGCCAGCACGCCGACCGTCGAGACGACGACCGCGACAAAGCCGAGCACGCTGGCGTGCACCCCCTCGCCGAGCGCGTAGGCGATCAGCCCGATGACGACCAGCGCGCCCCAGGCCGCGACGATCGCGGCGTTCGCGGTGTCGCGCGCGCGCCAGTGCAGCACCCCGTACAGCACGGCCAGCGCGAGCGGGCCCAGCACCAGCACCCGCTGCATCCCCGGCGCGAGCGGCAGGGCCAGGGCGCCGTAGAGCATCGCGATCGCGGCGCAGACGGCGACGCCGGTGCCGAACAGCCAGCGTGCGCCGATGCGGTCCAGCGGCTGTGGCGGGGCGCTCGGGTCGCGGTGACGGGACGGTCGCATCTTGAAGGCCATGGTGCCCTGTGCACTGCAGACTGGGAACGAGGTTCGCACCGTAAGGCGGGACGGCGCGCATGTCGGGGGCGTCGCGGCCATGGGCGCTTGCGGCGCCTCTCGACGCTATCGGCCGCTGCGGGATCGCCTGCAGGGCGGCCCCGCGGACGGGCTACGGGCGCGCGTGACGGCGGTCACGCGCGTGGCGGGGCCGTGGGCTACGGGCTCATCTCGCGCGCGCGTGCCAGCTCGTCGCGTGTGCGCAGCGCCACCCGGCGTGCGGCGTCGGCGAAATCGGCCTCGGCCGAGGCGTAGAGGATCGCGCGCGAGGAGCTGACGACGATCGGCCCGCGCGTGGACTGCGCGCTGCCGCGCCAGCCGGCGCGCACCGTCGCCTGCGCGTCGCCGCCCTGGGCGCCGATGCCGGGGATCAGCAGCGGCAGGCCTGGCGCCAGCGTGCGCACGCGCTCGACCTCGGCCGGGTAGGTCGCCCCGACGACCAGCCCGAGCTGGCCGTTGCGGTTCCAGGGGCCCTGCGCCAGGCGCGCGATCCGCTCGTAGAGGCGCTCGCCGGCGACCCCGCCTGAGCTGCCGTCGCCGTCGGCCAGGCGCTGCTGCTGCAGGTCGTCGCCGCCGGGGTTCGAGGTGCGGCACAGCAGCAGCGCGCCGCGCCCGGGCCAGCGCAGGTAGGGCTCGATCGAATCGAAGCCCATGAACGGCGAGAGCGTCACCGCGTCCGCCTGGTAGCGCTCGAAGGCCTCGCGCGCGTACTGCTCGGCCGTCGCGCCGATGTCGCCGCGCTTGGCGTCGAGGATCACCGGCACCTCGGGCGCCACGCGGCGGATGTGGGCGATCAGCCGCTCGAGCTGCGCTTCGGCCCGCTGGGCAGCGAAGTAGGCGATCTGCGGCTTGAAGGCGATCACCAGGTCGTGCGTCGCCTCGACGATGGCGGCACAGAAGTCGTAGAGCCGCGCCGGGTCGTCGCGCCAGGCACCGGGCAGGCGGCCCGGTTCCGGGTCGAGGCCGACGCAGAGCATCGAGCCGTGGCGGCGCTCGGCGGCGAGCAGGCGCTCGACGAAGCTCATGGGCGCCTCCTCGCCGCGTCGGGCACGGGCCGCCTCAAGTGGCCGCGGCGGCGTCGCCGACGCGGCGCGCGAGCTCGGCGGCCTTGCCGGTGTAGCCCGAGGGCACCATCGCGAGCAGGCGCTCGCGCTCGGCCGGCGGTAGCGCGAGGCCGCGCACGAAACTGCGGATCGTGTCGGCGTCGATCGCCTGGCCGCGCGTCAGCGTCTTCAGCTGCTCGTAGGGGTTGGGCAGGCCGTAGCGGCGCATCACGGTCTGGATCGGCTCGGCCATCACCTCCCAGGCGTCGTCCAGGTCGGCCCGCAGGCGCAGCTCGTCGACCTCGAGCTTGTCGAGGCCGCGCAGCAGCGAGTCGTGGCCGAGCAGCGCGTAGCCGAGCGCGACGCCCATGTTGCGCAGCACCGTGCTGTCGGTCAGGTCGCGCTGCCAGCGGCTCACCGGCAGCTTGTGCGACAGGTGCGCCAGCAGCGCATTGGCCAGCCCGTAGTTGCCCTCGGCGTTCTCGAAGTCGATCGGGTTGACCTTGTGCGGCATCGTCGAGCTGCCGATCTCGCCCGGCTTGGTCTTCTGCTTGAAGTAGCCGAGGCTGACGTAGCCCCAGACGTCGCGCGACCAGTCGAACAGGATCGTGTTGCAGCGCGCGACCGCATCGAACAGCTCGGCCATGTAGTCGTGCGGCTCGATCTGGATCGTGTACGCGTTGAAGCCGAGGCCGAGCTGCTGCTCGACCACATGGCGGCTGAAGGCCTCCCAGTCGAAGTCGGGCCAGGCCGCGAGGTGGGCGTTGTAGTTGCCGACCGCGCCGTTCATCTTGCCGAGCAGCTGCACCTCGGCGATGCGCGCCCGCGCGGTGGCGAGGCGGGCGGCGACGTTCGCCACCTCCTTGCCGACCGTGGTCGGACTCGCGGTCTGGCCGTGGGTGCGCGACAGCATCGGCAGCTCGGCGTGCGTGCGGGCCATCGCGCGCAGGCGGGCGAGCAGGGCGTCGATCGCGGGCAGCAGCACCTGCTCGCGCGCGGCCTTCAGCATCAGCGCGTGGCTGGTATTGTTGATGTCCTCGCTGGTGCAGGCGAAGTGAACGAACTCGCTCGCCGTCCGCAGCTCCTGGCTCAGGCCGAAGCGGCTCTTGATCCAGTACTCGACCGCCTTGACGTCATGGTTGGTCGTGCGCTCGATGTCCTTGATCGCCTGCGCGTCGGCCTCGCCGAAGCGCACCACCAGGCTGCGCAGCAGCCCGCGCGAGGCCTCGCTGAGCGGCGGCAGCTGCGGCATGCCGGCGTCGGACAGCGCGATCAGCCACTCGACCTCGACCTGCACCCGGCGGTGCATCAGGCCGAACTCGGACAGCAGCGGGCGCAGCGCCGCGACGCGCCCGGCATAGCGGCCGTCGAGGGGGGACAGGGCGGTGAGGGGCGAGAGCTGCATGGGCGCGTGCGAAAAGGCCCGGAATTGTAGGTGCGGCGGCGCGCCCACCGCCGCCGGCACGCGCGCTCAGGGCTGTTCGGCGGCCGCCCGGAAGTAGGCGATGCGCTCGGCGTCCGGCGGGTGGCTTGCCAGCGCGATCTGCAGCCCGCCTTCCGCGGCCGGGGTCCCGCGGTCGTCCCGCAGGCGCTCGAAGAAGCTCACCATCACCGCCGGCGAATGCCCGGCAGCGCGCAGCAGGCGCACGGCCTCGGCGTCGGCCTCGCGCTCGAAGTCGCGCGAATAGGCGAGCTGGCCGAGCAGGGCCGGCGCCCCCGCCAGCAGGGTGCTGAAGTCGCCGAAGGCCAGCGCGGTGGCGAAGCCGAGCAGCGCGCTGCGCGTGAGCATCCGCAGGCCGTGGCGGTGGCGCACGTGCCCCGCCTCGTGCCCGAGCACGCCGAGCACGATCGCCTCGTCGCCGCCGACCTTCTCGACCAGCTCGTCGGTCAGCACGACGGTGCCGCCCGGCAGCGCGAAGGCGTTCGGCCCGATCGCGCCGGCGTGGAAGCGCAGCGCGACCCGCGGCCGCTCGTCGGCGGGGTAGGCCCGGTCGAGCGCTGCCTGGAGCGCATCGCGCAGGCGCTGCTGCGTCTGCGCCGGCAGGCGGCTGGGCTGCAGCCAGCGCGCCTCGACGAGCTCGAGCGTCGCCGTATCGATCGAGGCCGCCACCGCGGGCGGCAGCATCGCCGTCGCCTGGTCCGCGGCCCAGGGCAGGCCCCAGCGGTAGCCGGCGCCGGCGATCGCGAGCAGCAGCAGCGCGGCGGTGAGCGTCGCGCGCCAGCTCTGCTGGGCGCGCACGATCCAGGGCTCGGCGACGCCGGCCCGGCGCACGAAGGCGTCGAAGGCCTCGGCATCGTGCGCCTGCAGCGAACCGCCGTCGGGCAGGTGGACGACGCGCGCGGCGCGCTGCTGGCGCTCGGGCCATTCGACCTCGCGCAGCGCGTAGTCGCGCGTGTCCTCGGCGCCGTGCAACACGAGCCGGCCGCGCGCGACCGCGAGCCGCACCGGCCGCGCCCGGGCGCTCTGGCCGTCGAAGTGGTCGGCGTCGACGAACGCCGCCGCGCCGGGCTCGGTGGTCACAGGCCGATGTCGACGCCCGCGATTTCGGCGGCCATCTCGCCGCTGGCGTCGCGGCTGCGCGCGCGCTGCTGCTCGCTCAGGCGGTCCAGGTCGAGCCGGGTGTCCACGCGCAGCGCCGAAAGGCGCAGCCGCGCGGTCGCGATCGCGGCGAACGGCCAGTACAGGCCGAAGGTGAGCGCGGTCAGCAGCGCGTTGCGCAGGGTCAGGGCAATCAGCGAACGCGCACGCAGCTGGCTCTCGATCTGCAGACCGCGCGCCTCGGTGCCGCTCCACAGCAGGTTCTGCAGGCGCGCGTTGACGTACGGCGTCACGAACAGCCAGCTGCACAGGAGGACCAGCGCCGGGACGGCGACGCCGAGGCCGAACAGCAGCAGCGGGTTGCCGGCCGGCTGGGGGCCGGCGGCGGCGCGGAGCATGCCGAGGCAGAACCCGGCCAGCGCGCCGATCGCCAGCAGCATCCCGAAGGCCACCGCCGCGATCACGTAGAAGCGGCCGGGGCCGACGTTCAGCTTCGTCGTCACCGAGGCGTAGCGGAAGTGCCCGTGCACAAAGGCCTTCAGGCGCCAATGGAGGTAGGGCAGCGCCAGGACCATCGCCAGCAGGATCAGGCCGAGCCCCAGCCCCAGCGCCGTGCGGGTCGGCGATCCGCCTTCGCCCTCGCCGCCCAGCGCCTCCGCGGCGGCGAGTGCCACCGCGAAGGCCACGCCGAGCAGCAGGGCCGGGCTGAAGGCGGCATAGGCGCCGCGCGGGCTGCCGGTGAACTCGAAGCGCAGGCCGCGCCAGCTCGTGTGGCCGATGCGGAACGCCCAGGCCGACTGGAACAGCCAGGGGGCGAGCCCGGCGACGACCGCCACCGCCAGCAGCGCGGCGACGACCGAGACCTGCGACGCCAGCTGCATCGCGGCGTAGAGGCCACCGACCAGCACCAGTCCGCGCAGCATCCGTCGGGGCCGGCCATGGAAGTCGAGCGCATGGCCGTCGACGAGGGTGTTGCCGTAGAAGTAGCGCAGCTTGCGCACCCGCGCCCAGGGCAGGTACAGGCCGAAGGTGACCGCGGTCAGCAACAGGTTGACGATCCAGATGCGGAAGTACTCGCCGCCACGCCCGGTGAACTCGACCGACAGCGGGCGCTGCGCGGTGGTGCCGCCGTCGATGCGGTTGACGCCGTCGTGACGCAGGGGCGGCGCCTTCGCCGGGCCGGTCGCGGGCGACGCCGCCGGGCGGGATGCCGTGGCCGGCGCGGGTGCGGGGCCCGGGGCTGGAGGCGGATGGCCCCCATGGCCGGGCATCACGAGCCCGGCCAGGCCGATCACCGTGGCCGCCCTGGGGGCAGGGCCGCCGAAGGTACTGCTGTTGCCGTCCAAGATGCGGACTCCCAACGATGGCGTTCGCCGAAGCCGCGCAGCATCCGCGACGCGGCACGGGCGTGAATCCTCAGTGCAGATGGGGCCGTGCAAGGCGGCACGGCCTTACTTCACGCCTGGTTCGAATCGACGCAGGAGGCCTTGCGCGCCGACACCGCGGTGCCTGGAGCGGCCGCGCGCGGCCCGGTCGAGCGAAGGCAGGGGGTGGGGTCGGGAAGCGCGTCCACGCGAACGGCGGGCGGGTGAAGCACGGGGGCGTCGCGGGACGGTGCGCGCCACAGCGTCATCGGGGGGCGACGAGGAGGGCACCGCGCGGCGGGCCGTCCGAGCAGACGAAAAAGCGCGGCAGGCCGCGCGGGCGACCAGGTCGCCCTGCGGCGCTGCCGCGCCGGGTGAGGCCGCCGCCGCGCTGCCGGACGAAGCGTCCGCCAGCGGGGCAGGCCGGCGCTCAGACCACCAGCTCGCGCTCGACTTCCTGCACCTTCCGGCGCGCCAGCGCCAGGTTGCCCTTGTTCTTGTCGATCACGAAGTAGACGAACACGCCTTCCTTGCGCGAGACCGGGCGGATGATGTGGTACTGCTTGCCGAGCGTGATCAGGATGTCGTCGATCACGTCGTTCAGGCCGAGCTGGCGCATGGTCTTCAGCTTGGCACGCACGACTTCGGTGTTGCCCGCGGCGGCAACTTCGAGGTCCACGCCCGAGCCTGCAGAGCCCAGCATCATGCCGCTGCTCGAGTCGACGATCGCGCAGCACATTGCGCCGTCGGCGCTCAGCAGGTCGTCCAGGGATTGTTTGATGTTTGCCATGGGGATTCCTTCAGCTGGAGTGGAGGGGTCCGGTCGGACCCTGGGGTGACGAGCGCGGAGATGGCGTCGCGGCCGCACGGGGCTCATATCGGCTGTCTGGGCAGGAGGGTTGAGGGTCGGCGTCACGACACCGTCGCCGGAGTTGCGACGGATTCATCGCTCTGCTCGCCGCTGGCGGCGACCAGGGCGCCAAGCTCCCGCGTGCGGCGCTGCCAGGTGATCCAGTCGACCCCCGAGTGACGGCCGAAGGCGATGATCAGCAGCTTCGGGTCGGTGCAGCACGGCAGCACCGCGAGCACGCCCGCGCGGTGATACATCACGGCGGCCCCGAGTGGCCCGAGGGCGCTGAAGCGCGCGCTCTGCCGGTCGTAGAGCCGCCAGTAGTCGACCGCCGCCTCCCAGAGCCATTCGGCGTCAGGCGCGGCGCCGGCGGTCTGCCAGACGAGGCCGGTGACGCCGTCGACGAGCGCGCAGCCGTCGATGCCGGGCTGCGTGACCATCTGTTCCAGCGCCGCGGTGATGCGGGCGCTCTTCATGCCGCGTTCATCAGCTGCTCGGCCTTCACCAGGTGGTTCAGCACCAGGCCCATCAGCGTCTTGGTGTCGGTCAGCAGCACCACCAGCACCGACTCGTCGCGCACCCGGATGCAGCGCAGCACCAGCCGGCCCGTGGTCGAGTCGACCACCATGCACTTGGTGCGGCCGATGCCGGTCTCGTGGCTGGCCGCCTCGCCGAGCGCGGCGATCGAGCTGACCATCGCGGCGATGCGCGCCGACTCGGCGCCATGCGGCCCGGCCTGGCCGAGCGCGAAGCCGTCGGCGGTGGCGATCACCACGGTGGCGGTGCCGCCCAGTTCGGACTGCAGGGCGTTGGCGGTGCGCTGGGCGATGGGGCCCAGCTGGGAAGTGGTCGAACTCATGGCGGCTCCTTGTATGGGCGGTCTACGCGCGGGCTTCGGCCTGGGAAATGAGGGCGTCGATCAGCATCAGCGTGTCGTCGCGGCGGCGCACGTCGACCGGCAGGACCGGGAACAGGAAGCCTCGGTCGGCCATCCGGTCGCAGAACGCGTCGATCGGCGGGTTGGGGTGGCTGTCGGTGCGGCCGATGCCGGCGACGCAGTTCATTGACGGCAGGATGTCTCGGTACGCCTCGAGATACGTCTCGAAGTCGCGCAGCGGGTCCGGGCGCGAGTTGTCGAGCAGGATCACGAGACCGAGCGCGTCATTGGCGAGGATCCGCCACATGAACTCGAAGCGCTCCTGGCCGGGAGTGCCGAACAGCCGGACCGAGAGGCCGTCGCCGAGCGCCACCTGGCCGAAGTCGAGCCCGACGGTGGTGAGCTCCTTGCCGAGCGTGGCGTCGGTGTTGCGCACGTCGGTCTTGACCGGCGGGCGGTCGCTGACGGCCCCGATGGCAGTGGTCTTGCCCGCGTTGGGCGGGCCGGTGAAGACGATCTTCAGGTCGTTCATGAGCTCAGGCCGAAGGTGCGGCGGATGCGACCGAGCAGGCTCAGCGACGGGCGCGGCACGCGGGTGGCGGCGGGTGCGGGTGCGGGGGCGATGAAGGCGGGCGCGGGCGCGGCCGTGGTCGCGGCAGGCGCCGGCGCGGCAGGGCCCTGCGCCACCGCCTGCGCCGGCTGCGCCGGCACGCCGGCCTGGGTCGGGGCCTCGCACTCGAGCAGGCCGGCCTTGCCGAGCTCGCGCAGGAAGGACTCGCAGTCTTCGCGCTGCACGTTGGACAGCCGCACCAGTTCGTCCAGCTCGAGGCTGCGCGAGGTGAGGAAGGTGGCGATGCGGACGTTGTAGCGGTGCCGCCCGAGCAGGCCCGAAGGCGGCCAGCGGCCGAGCCGGAAGCGCGCGCCGTCCGGCAGCTCGAAGCCTCCCCCCGCGGTGCTGCGCGCGGCGGACGGCGCGGGGCGCGGTGCTGCCGCCGGTGGCGGCGCGCTCACCGGGGCGCTCCTCGCGGGCGCGGGCCAGGAAGCGCTGGGCTGTGGCGGGCGCGCCGGGGCGGGCGGCGGCTCCGGGGCGTCGGCGCCGAGCCAGCGCCGCTCCACCCCCTCCAGCGCCTCGATCAGCGCCTCGTACTGGATCGGCCGCACCAGCGTGCTCGGCGACGGCTCCAGGCTCGAAGAGGGGTCGACCACGGTCAGCGTCGCGCTGGGTTCGTCGAGCGCCGGCTGCACGGTGGGCGCCCACTCGGCGGCGGTGATGACGACATCGCCATGGCCGTCGCTCACCGGTCGCCAGTCGCCGCGCAGGCGATGGTTGGCGATCGAGAGGAAGGCGCTGATGCGCTCCTGGTCGCGCTCGGTCAGTTGCTGCAGCAGCAGCAGGTGCAACGGCTTGGGCGGTTGGGTCTCGGGCGTGGGCATGGTCGGGTCGCTCAGGGGCCTCGTGCGGCGTTGCCGGCGCGGCGCGGCGGACCGGCGTCGGCCGGTCGCCCCGCGCCCGTCAGCGCGAAGCCCGGGGCCTTCGGGATGGCGTGGCCCCGCTCCCGATGAGGGAGCGGCGCCCAACAGCGCGATTTCGTCTGTCCCCGGGCGCCACTTGAATCGCGGAGCGTGCGGAAGTTGTCGTGCCAGGTGGCCAGGCCCTGCCGGGGCCGGCAGGGCCCCAGGCCGGCGCGGCGTCCGATGCGCCTGCCCGTGCCGGCAGGGGCCGGGGCAGCGCGCTCGCTACACTGCCGTGGCGTCACCGCGATCGTGTCCGGAGGGGGCGGCCGCCGAGCCTTGTACGCAGGCGCTGCGAAAGGCGCGCGGTGGCCGGTCCGGCCGCTTTCCGGCGCAGGCGCCCTTCACCACCCTCACTTTCGCCGGCCCGCCCGGCACACGGAGCATCCATGGATCCGGTCCGCCGCGTCTTGTCCGCCGCCCTGTCCGTTGCCCTGCCCGCGGGCCTGCTCGGCCTCGCCTTGCCCGCCATGGCGCAGTCCCCCGCGAAGCTGAAGGTCGCCGCGATCTACACCGTGCCGGTCGAACAGCAGTGGGTGAGTCGCATCGACAAGGCGCTGAAGGCGGCGGTCGCGCGCGGCGAGGTCGAGTACGTGTTCAGCGAGAACGTCGCCAACGCCGACTACGAGCGCGTGATGCGCCAGTACGCCGAGGGCGGCCACACGCTGATCGTCGGCGAGTCGTTCGCGGTCGAGGCGGCGGCGCGCAAGGTCGCGAAGGACTACCCGAAGGTCGCCTTCCTGATGGGCAGCTCGGGCAAGCCGCAGGCGCCGAACTTCTCGGTCTTCGACAACTACATCCAGGAGCCGGCCTACCTGACCGGGCTGATCGCCGGCGGCATCAGCAAGAGCGGCAAGATCGGCCTCGTCGGCGGCTTCCCGATCCCCGAGGTGAACCGCCTGATGAACGCGTTCATCGTCGGCGCGAAGGAGGCGAACCCGAAAGCCGAGTTCATGATCACCTTCATCAACAGCTGGTTCGACCCGCCGAAGGCGAAGGAGGCCGCCTTCGCGATGATCGACCGCGGCGCCGACGTGCTGTACGCCGAGCGCTTCGGCGTCAGCGACGCGGCCAAGGAGCGCAAGGTGCTCGCGATCGGCAACGTGATCGACACCCAGGCGCAGTACCCGGACACCGTCGTCGCCTCGGCGCTGTGGAAGATGGAGCCGACGATCGACGCCGCGATCGCGGCGGTGAAGGGCGGCACCTTCGCCGCCGAGGACTACGGCCCGTACTCGACGGCCAAGCACGGCGGCAGCGAGCTCTCGCCGCTCGGCACCTTCGAGAAGAAGATCCCGCCCGAGGTGGTCGCCAAGGTGCGCGCGCGCGAGAAGGAGATCGCCGCCGGCAGCTTCACCGTCAAGGTCGACGACAGCCAGCCGAAGGCCGGCGCGAAGTGATCGACGAGGCGTGACCCCGGCCCTGCGCCTTTCCGGGATCACCAAGCGCTTCGGCGCGCTGGTCGCCAACGACGACATCTCGCTCGATCTCGGCCGCGGCGAGGTGCTGGCGTTGCTGGGCGAGAACGGCGCCGGCAAGAGCACGCTGGTGTCGATCCTGTTCGGCCACTACGTCGCCGACGCCGGCACGATCGAGGTCGACGGTCGGCCGCTGCCACCGGGCCAGCCGAAGGCGGCGCTGGCGGCTGGCATCGGCATGGTCCACCAGCACTTCACGCTGGCCGACAACCTCAGCGTGCTCGACAACGTGCTGCTCGGCGCCGAGCCGCTGTGGCAGCCGTTCTCGCGCCGCGCCGAGGCGCGCGAGCGCCTGCTCGCCACCGGGCGCCGCTTCGGCCTCGAGGTCGAGCCCGAGGCGCGCGTCGGCACGCTCTCGGTCGGCGAGCGCCAGCGCGTCGAGATCCTGAAGGCGCTGGTGCCGGTCGGCCGCCGGCGCGGCGCACGCATCCTGATCCTCGACGAACCGACCGCGGTGCTGACGCCGCAGGAGAGCGCCTCGCTGTTCGCGACCCTGCGCGGCATGGTCGCCGAGGGCCTGTCGATCGTCTTCATCAGCCACAAGCTCGACGAGGTGCTGGCGGTGGCGCAGCGCATCGCGGTGCTGCGCGCCGGCCGCCTGGTCGCCGAGATGCCGGCCGCCGGCGCGAGCAAGGCGCAGCTGGCCGAGGCGATGGTCGGCCGCCGCGTCGCGCCGGCGGTCAAGCAGGCGCGGCCGAGTGGAGGGCTCGTCTGCGAGCTCGCCGGGGTGCGCGTCGACGGCGCGGCCGGTGCGCCGCGGCCGCTGCTCGACGGCATCGGGCTGCAGCTGCACGCGGGCGAGGTCGTCGCGATCGCCGGCGTGGCCGGCAACGGCCAGCAGGCGCTGGCCGAGCTGCTCTGCGGCGAGCGTGCGGCCGACGCCGGCCGCGTGCAGCTGCGCGGCCGGGCCCTCCCGGCGCGGCCTCGCGCCTGGGTCGACGCCGGGGTCGCGCGCGTGCCCGAAGACCGGCACGCGGTGGGCGTGGTCGGCGACCTGCCGCTGTGGGAGAACGCGGTGCTCGAGCGCTACCGCCAGTCGGCGTTCGCCCGCGCTGGCGTGGTGCGGCGCGGCGTGGCGCGCGGCCACGCCCGGCGCCTGGTCGAGCGCTACGACGTGCGCGGCACCGAAGGCGGCGGCGTCGACACCACGACGCGCGGGCTGTCGGGCGGCAACATGCAGAAGCTGATCCTCGGCCGCGTGCTGATGGCGAGCCCCGGGGCCGCGCCGGTGGCCCGCGCGGGCACGCCGCCCGATGCGGCCGCTGCAGCAGCAGCGGCACCCCCGCCAGCCGGCGCCGCGCCGCTGCTGATCGTCGCCAACCAGCCGACCTGGGGCCTCGACATCGGCGCCGTCGCCTACGTCCACCAGCAGTTGCTCGACGCCTGCGCCGCCGGTGCCGCGCTGCTGCTGATCAGCGAGGACCTGGACGAGATCTACGCGCTGGCGGACCGCATCGCGGTGATGCACCACGGTCGCTTGAGCGCCGCCCGCCCCGCCGCGGACTGGACGCTGGCCGCGATCGGCCTGGCGATGGCGGGCGGCGGCGACGGCGCGGCGGCCGCGGCGCCGCGGGAGGCCGCCGATGCGGCTTGAGCGACGCAACGCCCCGTCGCGGCTGCGGCTGCTCGCGGCGCCCTTCGCCGCGGTGGCGGCGACGCTGGCGATCACCTCATTGCTCGTGGCCGGGGCCGGCGCGCCGGTCGGCCGCGCCTACGCGCTGCTGATCGAGGGCGGCTTCGGCTCGCGCTTCGCGCTCACCGAGACGCTGACGCGCGCGACGCCGCTGATCCTCACCGGCCTGGCGGCGGCGGTCGCCTTCCGCGCGCGCCTGTTCAACATCGGCGCCGAGGGCCAGCTCTACGCCGGTGCGATCGCCGCCGTCGCGGTCGGCGGCCTGCACGGCGGCGAGGGCTTCGCGCTGCCGCCGGCGCTGCTCTTCGTCGCGATGCTCGTTGCCGCAGCGGCGGCCGGCGCGCTGCTGCTGCTCGGGCCCGCGCTGCTGAAGAGCCGGCTCGGCGTCGACGAGGTCGTGACGACGCTGCTGCTCAACTTCATCGTGCTGCTCGGCGTCTCGGCGCTGCTCGACGGCCCGATGAAGGACCCGACGGCGATGGGCTGGCCGCAGAGCGTCGCGCTGCAGGACGCGCTGCAGCTCGACCGCCTGGTCGAGCGCAGCCGGGTGCACAGCGGCCTGGTCGGCGCGCTGGTGCTGGCGCTCGCGAGCTGGGCGCTGATGCGCTTCACGACCACCGGCTTCGAGATCCGCGCCGTCGGCGCCAACCCGCGCGCGGCTGCCTTCGCCGGCGTGCCGGTCGGCTGGGTCACGGTCAAGGTCGCGCTGCTGTCGGGCGCGCTGGCCGGCCTGGCGGGCGCGATCGAGGTGGCCGGGCGCACCGCCTACGTCACGCTCGACATGAGCCCGGGCTACGGCTACAGCGGCATCGTGATCGCGATGCTGGCCGCGCTGAACCCGCTGGGCGTCGTCGCGGCGGCGGTCTTCGTCGCCGGCATCCTCGTCGGCGCCGACAGCATGAGCCGCGCGGTCAACGTGCCGACCTACATCGCCGACGTGATCGTCGCGGTCGCGCTGCTCTCGATGCTGGTCGCGACGATGCTCGCGCAGTACCGGCTGCGCTGGCGCTGAGGTCTCGATGAACGACACGCTCGACCTGCTGCTCTCCGCCCCCTTCTGGGTCGCGGTGCTGCGCATCGCGACGCCGCTGGTGCTGGGCACGCTGGGGGTGCTGCTGTGCGAGCGCGCCGGGGTGCTGAACCTCGGCATCGAGGGGATCATGGTCGCCGGCGCCTTCGTCGGCTGGTTCGCCGCCTACCAGGGCGCTGGGCTCTGGGGCGGCGTGCTCGCGGCCGCGCTGGCGGGCGCGGCGTTCGGCGCGCTGCATGCGCTGCTGACGGTCGGCCTCGCGCTGTCGCAGCATGTCGCGGGGCTCGGCATCACGCTGCTGGCGACCAGCCTGGCGAGTTATGCCTACCGCGTCGGCTTCCCGAAGGTCGAGACCCCGCCGACGATCGAGCCCTTCGCGCCGATGAGCTGGCTGCCCCTGCCGGTGCTCGACGCGCAGACGCCACTGACCCTGCTCGCGCTGCTGCTGGTGCCGGCGCTCGCCTGGCTGTTCGCGCGCACGCCGCTCGGCCTGGCGGTGCGCATGGTCGGCGAGAACCCGGCCGCGGCCGAGGGCCAGGGCCTCAGCGTGGCCGGCCTGCGCAGCGGCGCGATCGTCGCCGGCTCGGCGCTGATGGGCGTCGCCGGCGCCTTCCTGACGCTTTCGGCCTTCAACGCCTTCTACTTCAACATGGTCAACGGCCGCGGCTGGGTCTGCGTGGCGCTAGTCGTGTTCGCGTCGTGGCGGCCGGGCAAGGCGCTCGTCGGCGCGCTGCTCTTCGCCTTCTTCGACGCGCTGCAGCTGCGCCTGCAGCAGGCCGGCGGCGGCGTCTTCGGCATCGAGCTGCCGTACCAGCTGTACCTGATGCTGCCGTATGCGATGGCGATCGTCGCGCTGGTGCTGGTGGCACGGCGAGCGGGCTATCCGCAGGCGCTGATGAAGCCGTACCGCAAGGGTGAGCGCTGAGCGCCTGGGCACCCAGGTGCCACTGGCCGAGCGGCCATTTGCGGCGGCGCCGCTCGATCGGCGATCATTCCCCCTTGGCAACCCGATCGGCAGTCGGATCACCGCGGAGTCGCTTTCGATGGCAGCAGAACCCGGCGCGCCCGCGCGCCACATCCGCCTCACCTCCCACCCCGGCCAGGGCGCGACCGGCGCGCCGACGATCCGCTGGGGCGCCGCCGACCCGCTGGCGCGCGGCCCGGTGGTCGGCACGACGACCAACCGCAGCCAGCGCAACGTGATCGGCACCCACAGCGGCAGCTACGGCGTCTACCGGGCGCTGGCGGTCGCGGCCGGCAACCTGGTGCGCGGGCACCGGGCCGACCTGACGAACACCGCCCCGACGGACCCGGTCGGCCCCTACCCGGCCTGGAGCGAGCCGGACAAGATCGTCTCGCTCGACCCCTGGGGCGCCTCGGTGCAGAGCGTGTTCGCGAGCTACCTGGAGCAGGGCTACGACATCCGCCCGACGATCGCGGTGACCAAGGCGCATGTCCACCTGCCCGAGATCAAGCAGGCGATCGCCTTCCAGCGCCTGGTGCCGGACGGCCGGCTGCTGCTCGACGACGGCTCGGCGGTGGTGACGAAGATCGCGCTCGAGCCGGTCTGGTGGCTCGAAGGCGTCGCCCGTCGCTTCAAGGTGAGCGAGGGCGACCTGCGGCGCGCGCTCTTCGAGGAGACGGGCGGCATGTACCCCGAGCTCGTCACGCGCAGCGACATCGGCGTCTTCCTGCCGCCGATCGGCGGCCAGACGCTCTACGTCTTCGGCGACGTGCGCGCGCTGGCCGACCCCAACGTCACGCTCACCGCGCGGGTGCACGACGAGTGCAACGGCTCGGACGTGTTCGGCTCCGACATCTGCACCTGCCGGCCCTACCTGACGCATGCGATTGAGGAGTGCATCCAGGGCGCGCAGTCCGTCGAGGCCGGTGGCCGAGGCGGCGTCGGCCTGATCGCCTACAGCCGCAAGGAAGGCCGCGCATTGGGCGAAGTGACCAAGTTCCTCGTCTACAACGCGCGCAAGCGGCAGGAGGGCGGCGACCGCGCCGACAAGTACTTCCTGCGCACCGAGTGCGTCGCCGGCGTGCCCGACATGCGCTTCCAGGAGCTGATGCCCGACGTGCTGCACTGGCTCGGCATCCGCAAGATCCACCGCCTGGTCAGCATGAGCAACGACAAGTACGACGCGATCACCGGCAGCGGCATCGAGGTCGGCGAGCGCGTGAAGCTGCCCGACGCGCTGGTGCCCGAGGACGCGAAGGTCGAGATCGAGGCCAAGATCGCCGCCGGCTACTTCACCGACGGCGCGGCGATGACCGAGGAAGCGCTGGCCGAGGTCAAGGGGCGCGGGCTTGTCTGAGGCCGCTGCCGGGCTGGAGACGCTGCGCCGGCCGGCCACGGTGCGGGAGCGCAGCGCGAACCTGCTCGCCGCGGTCGAGGCCGGCCGTTCGACGCACTTCACGCTCGCGCTGGACCGCCTCGACGCGGTGGCCGAACGGGTCGCCGCGCTGACGCGCAGCCGCTTTCCCGACCTGCGCATCCCGTACCACAGCCGCTGGCGCCACTTCGAGGCCGGCGGCGTCGACCGCAAGGCCGAGCTCGACGCCCGCCTGGCGGGCCGCAGCAGTGCCGCGGTGGCGCGGGCGCGCATCGACCTGGCGCTGGTCAGCGTGCTGCTCGACGCCGGCGCCGGGCCCGACTGGCACTACGACGAGGCGGCGACTGGGCAGCGCTACGCGCGCTCCGAAGGCCTCGGCGTCGCGAGCTTCCGCGCCTTCATGGCCGGGGCCTTCTCGTCCGACCCGGGCGACCGCTACCGCGTCGACGCCAAGGCGCTGGCTCGGCTCGACGCGGCGACGCTCGCCGCCCACTTCCAGGCCGGGCCCGGCAATCCGCTGGTCGGCCTCGAAGGCCGCGCCGCGCTGCTGCGCCGCCTGGCCGAGGCGCTGCGGGCGCAGCCCTCGACCTTCGGCGGCGACGGCCAGCCGGGCCACCTGTACGACGCGTTGACGCACCACCGCCACGCCCCGGCGCTGCAGCACCATCACCCGGTGCCGCCGGCCCAGCCGCAGCACCACCAGCTCGAGGCGGCACGCCTGCTCGTCGCGCTGCTCGACGCCTTCAGCGCGATCTGGCCGAGCGGCCAGTCCTTCCACGGGCTGCCGGTCGGCGACGCCTGGCCGCACCCGCTGGCGGGCGGCGAGGGCCCCAGTGCGGGCTGGCTGCCGTTCCACAAGCTCAGCCAGTGGCTCAGTTATTCGCTGCTCGAGCCCTTCGAGTGGGCCGGCGTCCAGGTCACCGGCCTCGACGCGCTGACCGGGCTGCCGGAGTACCGCAACGGCGGCCTCTTCCTCGACGCCGGCGTGATCGTGCCGCGCGACGCCGGCTTCGCCGGGCGCTCGTACACGCCGGCCGATGCCTGGGTGATCGAGTGGCGCGCACTGACGGTGGCGCTGCTCGATCGGCTCGCACCACGGGTGCGCGGGCGCCTCGGCGTCACCGCCGCGCAGATGCCGCTCGCCTGCGTGCTCGAGGGCGGCAGCTGGGCGGCGGGGCGGCAGATCGCGGCCGAGCGGCGGCCCGGCGGCGGGCCGCCGGTGGCGATCGAGAGCGACGGCACGGTGTTCTGAGCCGGGCTGGCTCAGGCATCGGCACCGGCCCGTCGCGCAAGGGTTCGAGGCTTAGACATGCCCTTCGTCGCCGGCCTGCTGCTCGCGCTGCTCCTGCTGCTGGCCGTCCGCCGGCAGCTGCGGCGCCGCGCGGCGGCGCGCCGCGGCCCCAGCGACCTCGCCGCGGCGGTCGATGCCGAGGTCGCCAGGTTCACCCGCCGCGGGCCACCGCGCGCGCTGGTGGTCGGCGTGATCAAGGACGGCCGCACCCGCGTCCAGGGCTACGGCCGCGTGGGCGCAGCAGATGAGGGGCCAGGCGATGGGGCGGGCGAGGCCGCGGCGCTGCCTGACGAACACACCAGTTTCCAGATCGCCTCGGTGACCAAGGTCTTCACCGCCTCGCTGCTGCAGGTACTCGCCGACGAGGGCGTCGTCGGGCTCGACGCGACGCTGCAGGCGCTGATCGGCGCCACGGTGCCGCTCGCGCCCTCGGCGGCAGGGGTCACGCTGCGCCAGCTCGCGACCCACACCTCGGGCTTTCCGAGCGTGCCGCGCGTGTTCGAGGCCGAGATCAAGCGGCGCGTCGGCGCCAAGGACCTGATGCGCGACCCGTACAGCCACCTCGGGCCGGAGGCCATCTTCGGCTACCTGGCGACGGCCGAAGGGCAGCGCCGCAGCGGGCGCTTCGCGTACTCCAACTACGGCATGGGGCTGCTCGGGCATGTGCTGGAGCGGGTCGCCGGCCGCGAGCTCGAGGCCCTGATGCACGAGAAGCTGCTCGCCCCGCTCGGCATGGCGGCGACCCGCTTCACGCCCAGCGCCGGGATGGACGCGCGGCGCGCCCCGGGGCTCGACGCGCGCGGCGCGCCGACGCCGCTGTGGACCTTCGCCTCGCTCGCCGGCGCCGGGGGCCTGCATGCCGACGCCGACGACCTGCTGCGCTTCGTCGCCGCGAACCTGGGGCCGGCACCGCCCGGTGCCGAGGCGCTCGCGGCCTCGCTGTGTCGCACGCACGCACCGCAGGCGCGCGGCGACACGGGCCTCGGCTGGATGCGCCCGACGTTCATCGACCGCTGGTTCGGCAACCGGGGGGTCGTCTGGCACAACGGCATGGTGGCCGGCTATGCGGCCTACCTGTCGATCGATCCCGCGGCGCGCGAGGGCTGCGTCGTGCTGTGCGCCCAGGGCGTCGACATCACGATGCTCGGGGTGACGCTGACGCGCCACGTGCGGACGCAGGCCTGGCGCGCGCCGCTGCCGCCCAACCTGGCGCCCAGCCGATCGACCGGCGCACCCGCCGGCGAGGGTGGCCGCTGATGCAGTGGCTGCGATGACCGTCGCGCCAGAGCCCGTGGCGACCTTCGGCGCGCAGCTGCGCCGCTGGCGCCGGCAGCGCGGCCTGTCGCAGATGGCGCTGGCCCTGCAGACCGAGGTCTCGGCGCGCCACCTCAGCTGGCTCGAGACTGGCAAGGCCGGGCCCAGCCGCGCGATGGTGCTGCGCCTGGCCGGGCAGCTCGACCTGCCGCTGCGCGAGCGCAATGCCCTGCTCGCCGCGGCCGGCTATGCGGCGCTCTACGCCGAGCGCCCGCTGACCGACCCGGCGCTGGCGGAGGTGCGCGCGGCGCTGCAGCGCCTGCTCGACGCGCACGAGCCCTGGCCCGCGCTCGCCGTCGACCGGCACTGGCAGCTGCTGGCGCACAACCGCATGCTGCCGCCGCTGCTGGCGCTGGCCGCGCCCGAGCTGACGCGCCCGCCGGTGAACGTGCTGCGCCTGGGCCTGCATCCGCAGGGCCTGGCGCCGCTGATCGAAAACCTCGGCGCCTGGCGCGCCTATGTGCTGCAGCGCCTGCAGGTGCAGGTGGCCCGCACCGGCGACCGCAGCCTGCAGGCGCTGCTCGACGAGCTGCGCGCGCTGCCCGGGCCGCCACCGCCCGCGCAGGCAGGTGCAGACGGCGCCTGGCCCCAGCCTCCGATGGACCTGGCGGTGCCGCTGACGCTGCGCCTGCCCACCGGACGGCTGCGTCTGATCACCGCGACCACGGTGTTCGGCGCGCCGAACGACGTGACCGTGGCCGAGATCGCGGTCGAGACCCTGCTGCCCGCCGACGCGGCCACCGCCGAGCAGTTGCGACAGCTGCAGGCGCAGCTGTCGCCCGGCTCTAGCTGAAGGGGTTGGCGGTGGCGAACCACAGCCCGATGCCGGTGGCGATGATGAAGGCCCCATCGAGCACGCCGACCAGCAGGAAGACCTTGGTCTGCAGCGGCTCCATCATCTCGGGCTGGCGCGCGCTGGCCTCGAGGAACTTGCTGGCCATCAGGCCGACCCCCAGACACGAGCCGATCGCACCCAGGCCGATCATGTGGCCGACGGCCAACGGGACGAGGTTCAGGCCTTCCATCGCTGCAGCTCCGCTGTTGAATTGCGCCATGCTTGCGCGTTGCCGCCCCCTCGTCGATGACCTGCCAGGTCATGCCCGCATCCGAACCCGAGGCCCCGCCCGATGAGCACGCCCCCCGTCCACCTGATCGACCACCCGCTGGTGCAGCACAAGCTGACGCTGATGCGCGAGAAGTCGCGCAGCACGAACAGCTTCCGCCGCCTGCTCGGCGAGATCAGCATGCTGATGGCCTACGAGGTCACGCGCGACATGCCGACCCAGCTGGTCGAGATCGAGACCCCGCTCGAGACGATGCAGGCGCCGGTGATCGACGGCAAGAAGACGGTCTTCGTCTCGATCCTGCGTGCCGGCAACGGCTTTCTCGACGGCATGCTCACCGTGGTGCCGGGCGCGCGCGTGGGCCACATCGGCCTGTACCGCGACCCGAAGACGCTGATCGCGGTCGAGTACTACTTCAAGATGCCCACCGACATGCACGAGCGCGACGCGATCGTGCTCGACCCGATGCTCGCCACCGGCAACTCGGCGGTCGCGGCGGTCGAGCGGCTGAAGGAGACGAGCCCGAAGTCGATCCGCTTCGTCTGCCTGCTGGCCGCGCCCGAGGGGCTGCGGCACTTCCACGACGCGCACCCCGACGTGCCGGTCTACACCGCGGCCGTCGACCGTGCGCTCAACGAGCACGGCTACATCGTGCCGGGCCTCGGCGATGCGGGCGACCGGCTGTTCGGCACCAAGTAGCGGCCGGGTCGCCGCTCAGTCGCGGCCGGCGGCGAGGAAGGGTTGTACCGCCGCCAGCAGCGCCTCGGGCGCTTCCTCCGGGATGTAGTGGCCGCAGGGCAGCGCTTCGCCGCGCACGTCGACCGCGACGCGCCGCCATTCGTCAAGCGGCCGGAAGCAGCGGTTCACCACGCCGTCGCGGCCCCAGAGCGCGAGCAGCGGCCGCGACAGCAGCACGCCGTGCTCGCGGTCGGCGCGGTCGTGCTCGAGGTCGATGCCGGCGGCGGCGCGGTAGTCCTCGCACATCCCGTGGGCGGCGCCGGGCCGCGCCGCCGCGCGCTCGTACGCGGCCAGCGCGCGCGGGTCGAACGGCGCCAGGCCGGCGCTGCGGCGGCCCATCACCTCGCGCACGTAGGCGGCCGGGTCGGCTTCGATCAGCCGTTCCGGCAGCGGCGCCGGCTGGATCAGGAAGAACCAGTGCCAGTAGGCGCGCGCGAAGGCCTCGCCGGTCTGCTCGTACATCGCGAGCGTCGGCGCGATGTCGAGCAGCACCAGCCGGTCGACCGCTGTTGGGTGGTCGACCGCCAGCCGGTGCGCGACGCGCGCGCCGCGGTCGTGGGCGAGCACGTCGAAACGCTCGTGGCCCAGCGCCTGCATCGCGCGCAGCAGGTCGCGCGCCATCACGCGCTTGCTGTAGTTCGCGTGGTCGGCCGTGCCCTGCGGCTTGCTGGAATCGCCGTAGCCGCGCAGGTCGGCGATCACCAGCCTGTGGTCCTCGGCCAGCGCCGGCGCCACCCGGTGCCAGATCGCGTGCGTCTGCGGGTGGCCGTGCAGCAGCAGCAGCGGGCGACCGCGGCCGCCGCTGCGCAGGCGCAGCTGCACGCCCTCGTCGACCGGGGTGTCGTGCTGCTCGAAGCCGGGAAAGAGATCGTCGTGCGCGCCCATCGGGTGTCTCCGCGTCGTGTGGTATGGCGGACGATCCTATCGGTGAGCGGCCTCCGGGTGATGCGGGTCGCGGGCCGTTCTTTCGGTCGTTGGATTCACCAATCCGATGGTTTTCGACGCCTCGGGGCCGCCCGCCGCACCCGGTCGCAGGCAACCCAGGTTGACCAGATGGGTCGTCCCGGAACGCCCGATAGGATCGGGCGGTGCGCGCCGCCACATGCCGTGTCCGGCTGGCGCAGCGCTTGCTCCGTCCGCGCGCGCAGCGCGCGCCGCCACTCAGGCCATCGCCACGCCAGGCCCACCATGCTGATCCGCAACGCCACCCTGCCCGACGGCCGCACCGGCATCGACTTGCTGGTGCGCGACGGCCGCTTCGTCGCGGTCGGCCCGCAGCTGCCGCAGCCCGAGGGCGTCGAGGTGCTCGACGCCGGGGGCTGGCTGCTCGCGCCGCCCTTCGTCGACGCGCACTTCCACATGGACGCGACGCTGAGCTACGGGCTGCCGCGCGTCAACGCCAGCGGCACCCTGCTCGAAGGCATCGCGCTCTGGGGCGAGCTGAAGCCGCAGCTGACGCAGGAGGCGCTGGTCGAGCGCGCGCTCGCCTACTGCGACTGGGCGGTGGCCAAGGGGCTGCTCGCGATCCGCAGCCACGTCGACATCTGCGACCCGCGGCTGCTCGCGGTCGAGGCGCTGCTGCACGTCAAGCAGCGCGTCGCGCCCTATCTCGACCTGCAGCTGGTCGCCTTCCCGCAGGACGGCGTGCTGCGCGCGCCGGGCGCGCTCGGCAACCTGAAGCGCGCGCTCGACCTCGGCGTCGACGTGGTCGGCGGCATCCCGCACTTCGAGCGCACGATGGCCGACGGCGCGGCGAGCGTGCGCCTGCTCTGCGAGCTGGCGGCCGAGCGCGGGCTGCCGGTCGACATGCACTGCGACGAGAGCGATGACCCGCTGTCGCGCCATGTCGAGACGCTGGCCTTCGAGACGCAGCGCCTCGGCCTGCAGGGTCGCGTCACCGGCTCGCACCTGACCTCGATGCACAGCATGGACAACTACTACGTGTCCAAGCTGATCCCGCTGATGGCCGAGGCCGGGCTGCATGCCGTCGCCAACCCGCTGATCAACATCACGCTGCAGGGCCGGCACGACACCTATCCAAAGCGGCGCGGCATGACGCGCGTGCCGCAACTGCTCGAGGCCGGCGTCAACGTCGCCTTCGGCCACGACTGCGTGATGGATCCCTGGTACTCGCTCGGCTCGGGCGACATGCTCGAGGTGGCCTCGATGGGCCTGCATGTCGCGCAGATGACCTCGCAGGCCGGCATGCGCGCCTGCTTCGACGCGGTGACGGTGAACGCCGCGCGCATCCTCGGCCTCGACGCCCGGGGCTACGGGCTCGAGGTCGGCTGCGTCGCCGACGCGGTGCTGCTGCAGGCGCGCTCGCCGGTCGAGGCGCTGCGCCTGCGCGCGACGCGGCTGGCCGTCGTGCGCCGCGGCGCGGTGGTCGCGCGCACGCCGCCCGCGCCCGCGGCGCTGGCGCGGCCGGGGCGTCCGAGCGCGGTCGATTTCACGCTGCGTCGCTGAGCATGCGGGACGGGGCGGGCCCGGGCGGGCGGCAGGCTTCAAGCTCGCCGGCGACGCCTCGCGCCCACCCGCCAGGCCCCAGGCAGGTGGCCCGACCGCGAGGGGCCCTTCGATAGAATCGCGCCCCGCCGTGCCCAGCCGCCACATGAAACTCATCGGTTCCCTGACCAGCCCGTACGTGCGCAAGGTCCGCGTCGTGCTGGCAGAGAAGAAGCTCGACTACCAGTTCCTGCTCGAGGACGTCTGGACCTCGGACGTGGTGCAGCAGGCCAACCCGCTGTGCAAGGTGCCGGTGCTGGTGATGGAGGGCGGCGAGGCGGTGTTCGACTCGCGCGTGATCGTCGAGTACCTGGACACCCTGTCGCCGGTGAGCCGGCTGATCCCGCCCACAGGCCGCGAGCGGGTCGAGATCCGCACCTGGGAGGCGCTGGCCGACGGCCTGATGGACGCGAGCGTCCTCGCGCGCCTCGAGGCCACCTGGCCGGGGCGCGCCGAAGCGCAGCGCAGCCAGGCCTGGATCGACCGCCAGATGACGAAGGTGCACGCCGCGCTGAAGGCCTTCGGCCAGGGCCTGGGCGAGAAGCCCTACTGCACCGGCATCCACCTGACGCTGGCCGACCTGGCGGTGGGCTGCGCGCTCGGCTACCTCGACTTCCGCTTCCCGGAGATCGACTGGCGCACGCAGCACCCGAACCTGAAGCGCCTGCACGACAAGCTTTCGGCACGGCCGAGCTTCATCGACACCGCGCCGCCAGCGGCCTGAATGCCGCGGCGCCGCGGCCGCCTCTGATGGCTGCAGGCGCTCGAAGCCCCCAGCGCCCACGGGGCTCCGGACCCTCGACCAGAATCCCGCGGTGACCGCATCCCTCGTCCGTCTCGCCTTCGTCCTCGGCCTGCTCACCTCGATCGGTCCTTTCGCGATCGACATGTACCTGCCGGCGCTGCCGGCGATCGGCGTGGCGCTGCAAGCCGATGTCGGCGCGGTGCAGGCGAGCCTGATGGTCTTCTTCGTCGCCTTCGGCCTGAGCCAGATCGTGTTCGGCCCGGCCTCCGACATCTTCGGCCGCAAGGCGCCGCTGTACCTGGGCATCGCGCTCTTCGTCGTCGGCAGCGTCGGCTGCGCGATGGCGCCGGACGTGGGCTGGCTGATCGCCTTTCGCGCGCTGCAGGGCCTGGGCGGCGGCGCGCCGATGGTGGTGCCGCGCGCGATCGTGCGCGACCGCCACACCGGCGTCGAGGCGACGCGGCTGATGTCGCTGCTGATGCTGGTCTTCAGCGTCTCGCCGATCCTCGCGCCGCTGATCGGCAGCCTGATCATCGATGCCGCCGGCTGGCGCGCGATCTTCTGGACGGTGACCGTCATTGGCCTGCTCGGCTTCGCGCTCACCGCCTTCGGGCTCGAAGAGACGCGCCCGCCCGCGCAACGCCACGGGAGCGGCCTCGCGAGCACCTGGCGCGCCTTCGGCCGGCTCCTGCGCGACCGCCACTTCATGGCCCTGCTCGGCATCGGCGGCTTCGGGATCGGCAGTTTCTTCGTCTACCTCGCCAACTCCTCGTTCGTCCTGATCGACGGCTACGGGCTCACGCCGCGCCAGTACGGCCTCGCGTTCGCGGCGAACGCGGTCTCGTTCTTCGGCGCCTCGCAGCTGTCGGGCCGGCTCGCGGCGCGGCACGGCCTGGTGCCGTTGCTGCGCGGCGCGGTGCTCGGCTACATGCTCGTGAGCGTGGTGCTGGCGCTGCTGTTCTGGGCCGGGGTCGAGAGCCTGGCGGTGATGGTCGCGCTGCTGATGGGGCTTTGCGCCTTCCTCGGGCTCTTGATCCCGGTCCACACCGTGCTGGCGCTCGATGCGCACGGCGAGTTCGCCGGGGCCGCGTCGGCGTTGATGGGCACGCTGCAGATGCTGCTCGGCGCCGTGCTGATCGCGCTGCTCGGCCCCTTCGCCACCGCCGGCGCCCGGCCGATGCTGACCGGCATGGCGCTGTGCTCGCTGGTGGCCTTCACGCTGACGCGATGGACCTTCGGTCGCGCCGGCACGCCCGCGGCCGAGACAGGGCAGCCTCTGCGTTGAGCCGGCTGCGCGTCCCCCGGCGCGCGCAGCTTCGCAGCGCAGGGCGCGGGCCGGGCGCTAGGTGCCGGCCTGGCCTCGACCCGGGGCGTTCGGCGCCAGCGACGCGGCGATGGCGCGCGCGGCCTCCTGCAGCACTTCGGCCATCGCCTGCGCCTGCGCCTGCGGCGTGTCGGCAGCGAGCGGGCGCTCGAACGACTGCTCGCGCGCGATGCGCGGCGTCAACGCCGAGCCGGGTGCCTGCTCGGCGACCTGCCAGCGCAGCTGCGCGACGAGCCGGCCCTGCGGGCGCAGGGCGTCCAGCACGAGAAAGTCGACCTGCAATGTCTGCGGCGGCGTGCGGTCGGCGCAGTCGGCCTCGCAGATCCACCAGCCGGGCAGCGCCGCGCGCAGCGCGCTGGCGAAACCGCGCGAAGTCGCGACCTCGACGCGCTCGGCCCAGAAGGTGTTGGGCCAGTCGGCGAGCGTGCTCGCGTCGGCGCGGTAGCGCACGCGCCGCGCCACGAGGTACTCGGGCAGGCCCAAGCGCCGCAGTGCGAGTGCCGGCGCGTCGGGACGCAGCGCGATCGGCTCACCGCCCGTCAGCGCAGGCTGCGGCAGCGTCAGCAGCACCGGTGCGACGCGAGGCGTCGCGCAACCGGCCAGCCCCAGCCCCGCCGCCGCCAGCGCGAGACCGGCAAGCCGACCTGCGGCCTGGCGGCGGGCGGCATCCGGCGGCGGCAGGAGGGGTGGTGCTGCCGCACCGCGCGCGGCTGGGACAGGGTGCGCAGGGTTCTTCCGCCGGTCCGGGGTCGTCGTCATGGGCGTTCGGCTCCGAAGATCACCGCATTGGGTTGCTGTTCGAGCAGCTCGCTCCACTCGCGCAGCCCGCGTGCGGCCTGCGAGAGGTCGCGCAGCGCCGCCTCGAGATCACCACGCACCGGCGCGCCGGGGGCCGTCAGCTCGGCGATGCGCGCCATCGCCAGGCGGGCCGAGTCGGAGGCGTCGCGCGCGCCGTCGAGCGTGCGCTGCAGGTCGGGTTTCAGCCCCTCGACCGTGCCGCGCGTCGACTCCGACAGCTTGGTCATCGAGGCCGCCAGCGTGGTCACCGATGCGAGCGTGCGATCGGCATTCCCCTCGACGCGGCGGATCGCCTCGCCCGCGATGACCAGCGTCTTGCGCGCCTCGTCGGTGGTCGAGGCGAGCTCGCGAGCGGTCACCTCGAGGGTCGTCTGCGTGCCGTCGAGCGTGCGCTGCAGCGAGGCGAGCGTCGCGCGCAGCTCCTCGACGGTGTCGCGCAGCGGCAGCTCGGCGACCTGGTCGATCAGCGCACCGAAGCGGTCGCTCTGGGTCGGGATCTCGTCCTCGTGGTCGTGGCCGACGTAGTTGAGCGGGGCGCCCGGCATGAAGTCGAGGTCGATCGAGCGCTGACCGGTGACGAAGCTCTGCGCCACCATGCGCGCCCGCAGGCCGCGCTCGACCAGGGCCTTGACCGGCGTCGGCGCCGCAGCGTGGTCGCCGGTGCGCACCACGTCGGTCCGCAGGCCGAGCACGACCGGGATGCGCGCCTCGCGCGTGTCCGGCTCGACCTCGATGCTGATGTCGTCGACGCGGCCGACCGAGACGCCGCGGAAGGTGACGGGCGCGCCCACGTACAGGCCGCTCACCGTACCCTGGAAGTAGACGATCGCGCGCATCTGGCGCTTGAACAGCGAGCTGCCGCTCAGCCACAGCGCGGCGAGCACCGCGAGCAGCACCGCGGTGAGCGCGAAGGCGCCGACGAGCAGGGCATTGCGTTTCATCATGGCGAGGGCCTGTTGGCGCCGGGCGTGGTCTCGGGCTCGGCTTCGCGGCGCAGGAAGGCCCGCACCGTCGGATGCTGCGCCTGTTCGCGCAGGTCGCGCGGGCTGCCGCGGGCGATCGGATGCTTGCTCTCGGCGTCGAGGAAGATCCCGTCGTCGGCGATCGCGAACAGGCTCGGCAACTCGTGGCTGACGATCACGACCGCCGCATTGCTGCGCTCGCGCAGCTCGAGGATCAGGTCGTCGAGGCGCTTCGAGCTGATCGGGTCGAGCCCGGCCGACGGCTCGTCGAGGAAGAGCAGCGGCGGCTCGGTCGCGATCGCGCGCGCCAGGCCTGCGCGCTTCTTCATGCCGCCGCTCAGCGCCGAAGGCATGAAGGCGGCGAACTCCGCCAGCCCGACCCAGCCCAGCACCTCGCGCGCGCGCGCCTCACGTGCCTCCGCGTCGAGCGTGCTGTGACGCTCGAGCGGCAGACAGACGTTCTCGAGCACGCTCATCGACGACCACAGTGCCGCGCTCTGGAAGAGCATGCCGAAGCCGGCGCGCAGGCGCGAGCGCGTGGCCTCGTCGCTGTGCCAGAAGTCGGTGCCGCCGTAGCGCACGCTGCCGCCCTGCGGCGCGAGCAGGCCGACCAGGTGGCGCAGCAGCGTGCTCTTGCCGCAGCCGCTGCCGCCCATCACCGCGAAGATCGTGCCGCGCTCGACCGTGAACGAGATCCCTTTCTGGATCAGGCGGTCGCCGAAGCGCATTTCCAGGTCCTCGACTTCGAGCAGCGCGGACATCAGCGTCCGGCTCCGGTGCCGCGGGGGCCGGGGCGGCGGGTGGCAGAGGGACGATCGCCCATGACGCTCAGATGCCCAGCGCGTCGGTGGCGATCGCGAAGGCGGAGTCGAGCGCGATCACGGCCACGATGCCGTAGACGACGGCCTGCGTCGTCGCGCGCCCGACGCCCGCCGCATGGCGGTCGGCGTTGATGCCGAAATAGCAGCCGATCATCCCGATCACCGCGCCGAAGACCAGCGACTTGAACGCGCCGAGCACGAAGTAGCTCCAGCGCAGCGACTCGAAGCTGCGGTCGATGTAGGCGCTGGGCGCCAGGTCGAGCATCGCCGAGGCGACGATCAGCCCGCCGCCGAGCCCCGCCGCGCAGGCGTAGACGTAGAGCAGCGGCAGCATCAGCAGCAGCGCCGCGATGCGTGGCATGACGAGGAACGAGGTGGGGTCGATGCCGAGCACCTCGAGCGCGTCGATCTCCTCGTTGGTCTGCATCGTCGCCAGCTCGGCGGCGAAGGCCGCGCCGGTGCGCCCGGCCATCACGACGGCGGTGATCACCGCGGCCATCTCGCGCGAGACCGCGATGCCGACCAGGTCGGCGACGTAGATCCCGGCGCCGAACTGCACCAGTTGCACCGCGCCGACGAACGCGAGGATCGCGCCGACCATCAGGTTGACCACGGTGATGATCGGCAGCGCCCGTGCGCCGCTCTCGGCGAAGGCGCGGGAGATATCGACCGCGCGGGCGACGCCGCGGCCGCGCAGCGTGGCCGCCGTTGCCAGCAGCACCTGACCGAGGAACGCGACCGGGCGCAGCAGCCGCTGCTTGACGACCTGCGCCCAGCGGCCCGGCGACAGCCTCCGCGCGGCGGGCGCCGGCGCGGCCGGCGAGGCAGCGGGAGCGGGGGAGGAGGGCAACGGGGCGGCTTTCGGGAGGCGGTGGCGCCGTGCGCCGGCGGGGCGCGCGCGGGCGCGGCAAAGCCTACCATCGCGCCGCGCGGGCCCGGGCGGACGCCCACGTCCGGCGCCGTGGGCTTTCGCCTGCGGCCGCCGGCCGCCGCCGAGGGCACCGGACAATGCCGTCGATGGACACCCGTGCCGCCGCGGCGGCGACCCCTGCGTCGCCGCCTGCGCCCGACCCGGCCGCTGGCGGCACCGCGGCCGTGGCGTTGCCGCGAGGCGCGATCCTCGCGTTGTCGATGGGTGGTTTCTGCAGCGCGATCTCGCTGCGCGTCAGCGACGCGCTGCTGCCGCGCCTGGCCGATACCTTCGCCGTCTCGATCGGCTCCGCCGCCTCGGTGGTCACCGTTTTCGCGCTCGCCTACGGCATCGCGCAGCTCTTCTTCGGCCCGGTCGGCGACCGCTACGGCAAGTACCGCGTGATCGCCTGGGGCGCGACGGCCTGTGTCGCGAGCGCGATGCTGTGCGCGCTCGCGCCGGGCTTCGAGGCCCTGCTCGGCGCGCGCCTCGTCGCCGGCGCGACCGCGGCCTCGATCATCCCGCTCGCGATGGCGTGGATCGGCGACGTCGTGCCCTATGCCGAACGCCAGCCGGTGCTGGCCCGCTTCCTGATCGGCCAGATCCTCGGCATCTCGGGCGGCGTCGTGCTCGGCGGCTATGCGGCCGACCACCTCGACTGGCGCACGCCCTTCGCGGTGATCGCGGCGCTGTTCGCGTGCAACGCCCTCGTCCTGCTGCGCATCCACCGGCGCCTGCCGGCCGCGGCGCGGCGCACCGGGGCCGGCGGCTTCAGCCCGCGGCGCATGGCCGGCGAGTTCGGCCAGGTGCTCGCGAGGCCCTGGGCCCGGCGCGTGCTGCTCACGGTCTTCATCGAGGGCCTGGGGCTGTTCGGCGCCTTCGCCTTCGTCGCGACCCACCTGCACCAGCGCTTCGGCCTCGGCCTGGCCGCCGCCGGCGGCATCGTGATGGTCTACGGCCTCGGCGGGCTGCTGTTCGCGCTCGTCGCGGGCCGCCTGGTGCGCCGGCTCGGCGAATCGGGCCTCACCGCCTGGGGCGCGGTGCTGATCGCGGCCTCGCTTGCCGCGGTGGCCTTCGCCCCGTCGTGGCCAGTGGCGGTGCCGGCCTGCTTCGTCTGCGGCCTCGGCTTCTACATGCTGCACAACACCTTGCAGATCAACGCCACGCAGATGGCGCCCGAGCGGCGCGGGGCGGCGGTCTCGTCCTTCGCCTCCTGCTTCTTCCTCGGCCAGGCGGCGGGCGTGGCGCTGGCCGGCTTCGCCGTCTCGCGCATCGGCACCGGGCCGACGATCGCGCTCGGTGGCGTGGTCGTGCTGGCCGTCGGGCTCAACTTCGCGCGCATGCGGCGGCGCCCGGCGACACAGGGCGCCGGCCAGCCCGCGCGCTGACCCGCGCGGCGGCGGGTTCGACCGCCGGCACGCCGATATACTCCGCCCCAGCGCCGATTTGCTCCGGCTTGCGGGCGCTCTACAAATGCCGCTAAAAGAGGTTCGCCCGCCCGGCGTCCGCTTGCAGCGGCGCCGGGTTTCTCGTTTCGGGCGCGCGCGATGTCGTCGATCGGAATCGTCACTCCCCAGTCGCTGCACTTCAGCGAGCCGCTCGCGCTGCGCAGCGGCGCGGTGCTGCGCGACTACCAGCTCACCTACGAGAGCTACGGCCAGCTGGACGCGGCGCGCTCCAACGTCGTGCTGGTCTGCCATGCGCTCAACGCGAGCCACCACGTGGCCGGCACGCACGCGGGCAAGCCGAAGAGCGAGGGCTGGTGGGACAACCTGATCGGCCCCGGCAAGCCGCTGGACACCAACCGCTTCTTCGTCCTTTGCGTCAACAACCTCGGCTCCTGCTTCGGCTCGACCGGGCCGATGCATGTCAACCCGGCGACCGGCCGCGCCTGGGGCGCGGACTTTCCGGTGGTGACGGTCGAGGACTGGGTCGACGCGCAGGCGCGCCTGCTCGACGCGCTGGGCATCGGCCGCCTGGCCGCGGTGATCGGCGGCAGCCTGGGCGGCATGCAGGCGCTCGACTGGTCGCTGCGCCACGCCGATCGGGTCGGCCACTGCATCGCGATCGCGACGGCGCCGAACCTCTCGGCGCAGAACATCGCGTTCAACGAGGTGGCGCGGCGCGCGATCGTCACCGACCCGGAGTTCCACGGCGGCCACTACTACGAGCACGGCGTGGTGCCACGGCGTGGCCTGCGCGTGGCGCGCATGATCGGCCACATCACCTACCTCAGCGACGACGTGATGGCCGAGAAGTTCGGCCGCCAGCTGCGCGCCGCCGAGCTCGGCTACAGCACGCAGGAGATCGAGTTCCAGGTCGAGAGCTACCTGCGCCACCAGGGCGACAAGTTCAGCGAGTACTTCGACGCCAACACCTACCTGCTGATCACGCGCGTGCTCGACTACTTCGACCCGGCCGGCGCCCATGGCGGCGACCTCTCGCGCGCGTTCGCCCGCGCCCGGGCGAAGTTCCTCGTCGTCAGCTTCACCACCGACTGGCGCTTCTCGCCGCTGCGCGCGCGCGAGATCGTCAAGGCCCTGCTCGACAACCGGCTCGACCTCAGCTACGCCGAGATCGACGCGCCGCACGGCCACGACGCCTTCCTGCTCGACGACGCGCGCTACCACGGCGTGCTGCGCGCGCGCTTCGAGCGCATCGCGCGCGAGCTCGACGCCGCGCCGCAGACGGCGTCGACCCTGAGGGTGGCGGTATGAACCGGGCCGAGCGCAGGGCCGGATCCCCTCGGGGGATCGACCGGCGTACCCGCCGGGCGAGGGGTCGACATGAGTGAACGCCGCGACCTCGAATTGATTGCCGACATGGTCCCGCCCGGCTCGCGGGTGCTCGACCTCGGCTGCGGCAACGGCGAACTGCTCGCGCTGCTGCGCGACCGGCGTGGCTGCAGCGGCTACGGCATCGAGATCGCCGACGCCAACGTGCTGGCCAGCGAGCAGCGCGGCGTCAACGTGATCCAGTACGACCTCGAGGCGGGCCTCGCGCTCTTCGCCGACCAGAGCTTCGACGTCGTGCTGCAGCTCGACACGCTGCAGAACCTGCGCCACATCCAGCGCATGCTGGTCGAGACGGCACGCGTCGGGCGCACCGGCATCGTCAGCTTCCCGAACTTCGCGCACTGGCCGAACCGCGTGCGCGTGCTGGGCGGGCGCATGCCGGTGACCAAGACGCTGCCCTACGAGTGGTACGACACACCGAACATCCGCGTCGGCACCTATGCCGACTTCGAGGTGCTGGCGCGCAAGGAAGGCCTGCGCATCGACGACAGCTTCGGCCTGCATGACGGGCGCGTCGTCCGGCGCTGGCCGAACTTGAGGGCGAATACCGCGGTCTTCCGCTTTTCCCGCGCCTGACGGAAGGCAGCGACCGAGGCTGCAGGTATTCCACGGAGGGGTCCGCTTCGTTGCGCGGAGCCCCCCCAAGCGCCGCCGGCTCGGCTTGAATCGCGAGGTTGCGAACCGCACCCCGCTGAAGACGCCGGGCCATGTTGAGCCAAGCCAAGTACCTGACCGCCGCAGGCTTGCTGGAGTACGCCCTCCAGCTGGTGCTGCCGGTCTTCCTGGTGCGCGCGCTCAGCGTCGACGACTTCGCCAGCTACCGGTTCCTCGGCTTGCTGCTGGGCACCGCCACCGCGAGCCTGCTGTTCGGCATGCCGGGCAGCCTGAGCTACTTCCTGCCGCGCCTCGCTGAGCGCGAGAAGGCGGCCTACGCCGCGCAGACCCTGCTGTTCAGCCTGCTGATGGGCGGCATGGCGGCCGGCTTCGTCGCGACCGCGGTCTGGGCCGCGCCTTCGGCCGGGGCGCTGGCCTTGCTGCCGGCCGCGCATGTGGCGGTGTATGCGCTGCTGATCTTCCAGTTCGCGTCGATGCCGCTCGACGGCCTGCCGCTGGCGCTGGGCCAGGTGCGAGGCCAGGCCCTGGTGAACGCGGTGGCGGCCGTGGTGCGCGTCGCGGCGGTCGCCACCGGCGCCTGGATCGGCAGCATCGAGGCGGTCTGCTGGGCGATGGTGGTGTTCGCGTTCACCCGCTGCGCGCTGCTCGGGCTCTACCTGGTTCGCCACCTGCCGCTGCGCGGGCTCGACCTGCAGCGCGCGCGACTGCGCGACCAGCTCGGCTACGCCCTGCCGTTCGGCCTGGCGGCAGCGTTCTACATGCTGCGCGGCCAGGCCGAGCAGTGGATCGCCGCCGGCATGCTGAGCGCGGCCGACTACGCCGCGGTGTCGATCGCCGCGGTGGTGACGCCGTTCGTGCTGATGCTGCGCGGCTCGCTGTCGCGCGCGGTCGTGCCGGCGCTGAACCGGCTGGCCCATGAGCAGCGCACGCCGGCGATGCTGACCCTGAACGGGCGCACCAACATCGCCGCGACGGCGCTGCTGGTGCCGTTGATCGCCTTCGTCTTCACCTTCGCCGACGCGATCGTCCTCACGATCTACACCGAGCGCTACGCGGCCGCCGCCGGCGTGATGCGGGTGATCTGCATCGGCCTGCTCGCCTACTGCGTCGAGTTCGCCAGCCTCAACGCCTGCTTCCGCATCGGCCGCCGGGTGGCGGTGTTCGACGGCCTGCTGCTGCTGCTGTCGGTCGGCATCAGCATCACGCTGACCCACTGGATCGGCCTGCAGGGCGCGGTGGCCGGCAGCGCGCTGGGGCTGTACCTGGGGGCCGCGTTCGGCGCCTGGCTGGCGTCGCGCCAGCTCGGCCTGCCGGTGTCCGCGCTGATGAACTGGGGCGTGGTTGCCCGCTACGGGCTGGCCGGTGTCGCCGCCGCTGCGCTCGGTGGCGCGGCGCTGCAATGGTGGCGCGCCGACCACGCGTTGTGGCTGGCCAGCCTCGCGGCGGCGCCGGTGTTCGGGGCGGCCTACCTGCTGGCGCTGCGCGTCCTCGGTCTGCGCCTGCGGCCCGAGCGCGGCGACGACACGCCCGATGTCGCCGGCCACGAGGCGCTCGTCTGACCACCACCGCTCGCCCCTCCGCAAGCCTCACCGACCCCTCAACCCAACGAGCGGCGAACCACGCCGCCGTTTCCCTGCTGTTTCTCGGCTGTTCCTCCACCTCCGCCAGGCACGTCATGAGCACCGTCTCGCCGTCGACTTCCTCCGCTTCGGACCGGCCGCTGGTCTCGGTCGTCATCCCCTGCCACAACCGGGCACACACGCTGCCCGCGACGCTGGCGTCGGTGGCGGCGCAGACCTGGCGGCCGCTGGAGATCGTCGCGATCGACGACGGGTCGGCGGACGACACGCTGGCCGTGCTGCGCAGCTTCGCGTCCCGCACCGACATCGCGGTGCAGATCCACAGCCGCGAGAACCGGGGCGTCACCGCCACCCGCAACGAAGGGCTGGACCGGTCGAGCGGCGCGTTCATCGCCTTTGTCGACAGCGACGACCTCTGGCTGCCGCAGAAGATCGAGCAGCAGATGGCGCTGATGGCCTCGCGCCCCGAGGTCGGCCTGTGCCACACCGGCGTCGAGATGATCGACGCGCGCGGGCGCTCGATGAAGCGCTATCTCGACCCGGTGCCGGCATACCGCGGCCGCTGGCTCATCGGCCAGATCCAGGGCAACTGCATCCAGACCTCGTCGGTGCTGATGCGACGCGAGGTCTGCCGGTCGGTCGGGCACTTCGACGAGTCGCTGCGTGCCTGCGAGGACTGGGACTACTGGCTCCGCGTCGCCAGGGCCTGCGACATCGACTTCGTGCCCGCCCGCCTGACCCGCATGCGCCAGCACGCGGTGCGGCTCAGCCGGGATGTCGAGCTGATGCGTGCTTCCCACCTGGCCGTGCTCGACAAGCTCCAGCGCGGCCCGCTGATGGGCGACGAGGCGTTGCGCGCGGCGATCCTCGCGCGCCGTCGCGACGTCCACTTCGACTACGGGCGCAGCCGGATCATGTGGCTGCTCGACATGAAGGGCGGCCGCGAGGACCTGTGGCGCGCCGGCTGGCTGCCCGGCAGGGGCGCGGCCACGCTCGGGCTCTGGCTGCGCTCGCTGCTGCCGATGCGTGAGCTGCGCGCGCTGCGCCAGACGCTGCGCACCGCCCGCCAGGCGCCCGCGGCCCCGGTGTCGACCGGCTTCAACCTGACCGCCAACGCGGCGCTCGAGTCGGCCCTGCCGACGCGCTGGTAGGGCCCTGGCGTCGGGCAGTCGTCCTCCCGGCGACAGACCCCAGGCGCCGCGCCTGGCCTCCTCGCCGGCCGACGTCGACGTCGAGGTGCCGGCGCGCAAGCTCGGCCTGCGGGTCGCCGACCGCTTCGCCATCCAGGACGGCCGCATCGTGCGACGCGGGCCGAACCTGATGGCCCGCACGGCGGTGTTCCGCTTCTCGCGCTGACGCCCGCACCGGCGCGCTTCGCCGGTGGACGGGCCGCGGCCGGTGCCGCGGCCAGGCGTCAGCGTGAGGCCGTGAGCGTCAACTTCGTCGTCGCGGACTGGCCGTCCTCGGCGCGTGCGGTGACGACGAGCGAGACCGCCGGCGCGTCGGCCGGCGGCGTGCCCTGCAGCACGCCGGTCGCCGGATCGATCTGCAGCCACGACGGCAGCGGGCTGCCATCGGCCTGCGTGGCGCTGAACGCCACCTTCGCATCCGCGGGGTACTGGAAGGTGCTGCCGGCGTCGAACGAGATCGCGCGGCCGGGGGCCGTCGCGACGAGGCTCTCCGGCAGCACGGCGAGCAGGCGGCCCGGCTTCGCCGCCTCGCCGACCTCGGGCTCGGTGGGCTGGCTCGGGGCGGCCTGGGCGGCGGTGTCAGGGCCGCTGTCGGCCACGGCGCCACCCTCCGGGTTCGCGGGCGGCTGTTCGCCAGCCACCGGCGAGCCGGTCGACCCGGCGCCCGCGCCGGCATCCTCGCCGCCGCCTGCCGCGACCGGTCCTGCGAGACCGCCGCCGACCACCACCACCGTGCCCGGCATGCCGGCCTGCGGCGCGGGTGCCGGCGTGAAGATCGGCGGCTGCTGCTGCACGGCTTGCGCGCCCGCCGCCGGGGTGCCTGTCGTCGTCGTGCCGGTGCCCACCTGGGTCAGGAGGTTCTCGGCGCGGAGGCTGGGCGAGGGCTGCACGGTGAGGATGCCGTTGCCGTACTCCAGGGTGTAGTTGTCCGCGTCGCCGCCCGAGGCGGTGATCAGGTAGTCGCCCGGGTTGCTGGCGGCCGGCGTGCTCAGGCTGATGCCGTGCACGACATCCGCGCCGTCCCCGTACTTCAGCTGCGTGGCATCGACCGTGTAGGTCAGCGTCGGCTCGGCCGCGCCGACCATCCTGCTCTTGTGGTCGGCCTGGACCTTCAGCGTCGCCTTGTCGACGCTCAGCGTGCCGTCGACCGTCGTCACCGTGTAGTTCGTCGCGCTGCCGCCGCTGGCGACGATGGCGTGGCTGCCCGCGCCGGCGGCCGCACCGGCGGCCGTCTGCAGCGTGACGCCGCTGACCACGTCGGCCGCGTCGCCGTACTTCAGCTGGGCGGCGTTCACGCTGTAGCTCAGCGCCGGGTCGGTCGCGCCGTAGGTCTTGCGCTGGTCGTCGGCGGTGACGATCAGCGCGGCCTTGTCGACCGTCAGCGTGCCGCTGGCGACGGTCACCGCGTAGTTGTCCGAGCCGGCGCCGCTGCCGGTGATGGCATGCGTGCCGGCCGTGGCCGCCGCGCCGGTCGCCGTGGCGAGCGTCAGCCCGCGCACGACATCCACACCGTCACCGTACTTCAGCTGCGTCGTGTCCACGCGGTAGCCCAGCGTCGGCTCGGCGTCGCCGTAGGTCTTGCGCGCGTCGTCGGCACGCACCTGGAGCGGCGCCTTGGCCACGTGCAGCGTGCCGTCCTGCAGGTTCACCACGTAGTTCGCCGCCGTGCCGCCACTCGCCGCGATGGCATGGTTGCCCGCGGTCGCCGCCGCGCCGAGGGCCGTCTGCAGGCCGATGCCGGAGACGACGCCCGCCGTGTCGGCGTACTTCAGCTGCCCGGCGTCGACGGTGTACGTCAGCGTCGGGTCGGCGTCGCCGTAGACCTTGCTGCGGTCGTCGGCACGCACGGTCAGCTGGGCCTTGCCGACCGTCAGCGTGCCGCCGGTCGCCGTCACCTCGTAGTTCGCGGCGCTGCCGCCGGAGGCGGTGATCGCATGGCTGCCGGCGGTCGCGGCCGCACCGGTGGCCGTCGCGAGCTGCACGCCCGAGACGACGCCCGCGCCATCGCCGTACTTCAGCTGCGCGGCGTTGACCGTGTAGCTCAGCGTCGGATCGGCGTCGCCATAGGTCTTGGCCTTGTCGTCGGCGACGAGGCCGAGCTGGGCCTTGGCGACCGTCAGCGTACCGCTGCTCGCGACGACGTTGTAGTTCGCGGCCGTGCCGCCGGAGGCCGTGATCGCGTGGGTGCCGGCGGTCGCGGCCGCGCCGGTCGCCGTCGCGAGCTGCAAGCCCGAGACGACGCCCGTGCCATCGCCGTACTTCAGCTGCGCCGCGTTGACGGTGTAGCTCAGCGCGGGATCGGCATCGCCGTAGACCTTGCTCTTGTGGTCGGCCTGGATCGCGAGCTGCGCCTTGGCGACGGTCAGCGTGCCGTTGCTCGTGACCACGTTGTAGTTGGCGGCCGTGCCGCCGGTGGCGGTGATCGCATGCGTGCCGGCGCCGGCCTGCGCACCGGTGGCGGTCGCGAGCTGCACGCCGCTGACGACGCCGGCGGTGTCGCCGTACTTCAGCTGGGCGGCATTGACGGTGTAGCTCAGCGCGGGATCGGCATCGCCGTAGACCTTGCTCTTGTGGTCGGCCTGGACGGCGAGCTGGGCCTTGGCGACGGTCAGCGTGCCGGCGTTGTACGCGCCGAGCTGGTAGTTGGCGTTGCTGATCGCGAGCGTGCCCTGCGTGATCGCATGCGTGCCGGCAGTCGCCGCCGCGCCGGTGGCGGTCGCGAGCGAGCCGCCGACCACGCTGGCCAGGCTGTCGCCCGAGGCCAGGCCTTCGCCGCCGACGCTGTAGGTCAGCGTCGGGTCGGCATCGCCATAGGTCTTGCTCCGGTTGTGCGCGCTCAGGTCGAGCGTGCGCCGGGCGACGTCGGCGGTCGGGGCGAAGGTCGCGATCGCGTAGTTGCCGGCGTCGGCCCCGGTCAGCGACAGGCCGCTGGTGATCACCGTCTTGCCGTTGCCGGCGTTCGCGTCGGCCAGGTGGCCGACCAGCGTGCCGGTCAGCGCCACGCTGTCGCCGGTGACGAAGCCGCCCGCGCCGCCGCCGACGAGTGCCGCGGTGCCGCTCAGCGCCACCGCGGTCGTGCCGTCGTAGACCTTGCTGCCGGCGGTCACGCCGTTGACGGTCAGCGACTTCGGCGTGATCGTGGCCGACTGTGTGCCGAGGTCGAGCACGTAATTGCCGGCGCCCGGGCCGGTCAATGTCACGCCACCGAAGGTGATCAGGTTGGCGTCGGCGACGTTGAGGCTGTTGTAGGTGCCGGTCGCGGTGCCGGTCAGCGCCAGGCCGTCGATCGTGTAGCTGCGGCCGTCGTCGTCGCTGCCGCTGCCGGCGGTCTGGGCCGCCAGCAGGCTCGCGCTGCCTTGCACCGCGGCGCTGGTCGTGCGGTCGTAAGTCTTCGTCGCGGCGGCGCTCAGGCCGGCGGCGCTGATCGTCTTGGGCGTGATGTCGGCCGTCACCGAGTTCGTGCTGATCACGTAGTTGCCGGCGTCCGTGCCCGAGAGCGTCAGCCCGCCCAGCGTCACCGACTTGCCGGTGCCGACGTGGCGGTCGGCGAAGCTGCCGCTCGCGGTGCCGCTGATCGAGATCGCGTCGCCGGACATCGCGCGGCCGTCGCCGGCGTTCGCGCCGCCGGCCTGGAGGCTGGCGGTGCCGCTCACGCTGGCCGTCGTCGTGCCGTCGTAGACCTTGCTATTGGCGGACAGTCCGCTGACGTCGATCTCCTTGGCCTGCACCGTGAAGCTGCTGCTGCCGGTGCTGACGGCGATCTGGTAGCCGAGCGCGCTGGCCAGGCTGCCCTGGCCGTCGAGGTCGACGCTGTAGGTGCCGACCGGGATGAAGCCCGCGCCCGAGGCGGTGTAGCTGCTGGTGCTGGTGGCGAGGCTGCCGGTCGTGGCCGAGGCGAGCGTGTCGCCGTCGATGAAGCCGGTGACCGAGACGCCCGGCAGCGCGCCCGGGTCGCCGTAGGTGATCGTCGAGCCCGCGCCGACGGAGGCGGTCAGCGTGGGGGCGACGCTGTAGAGGAACCAGTTGCCGCTCGCCGCGTAGGCGGGCGTGTTGCCGGCGGTGTAGGTCTGGTTGTAGTGCTTCGAGTAGCCGCTCATGCCCTCGGTCGTCCCGGTGGGATTGGCCGAGTAGACGAGGTAGCGGCCGGCGCCGGCGTCGATGCCGGTGTTCGTCGCGAGGTTGTTGATGACGTTGCGGCCGGCGGCGATCACGAGGTTGCCGCTGGCGTTGTGCACCGCCTGGCTCAGCACGACGTCGGCCGTCGCGCCGCTGGCCTGCAGCGTCATGCCGCTGGTGGTCGTCAGGCCGTTGACGCCGGCGACGCTGCCGACCGTCAAGACGCCACTGGTCTTCAGGTTCGCGCTGCCGGCGTGGCCGGCGACGGTGCCGACGGTGTTGGTGCCGGCGGCGAGGGTGACGCTGCCGCTGCCTTCGAGCAGCAGCGCATCGGCCGTCAGCGTGCCGCCTGCTGCCTGCGTGATGCTGCCGCTGCCTTCGGCGTCGAGGGCGAGGACGCCCGTGCCGCCGCTGACGGACGAGGTGGCGCCGAGCGTCATCGTGCCGTCGTGAACGGCCAGCGTCATGCGTTGGCCGCTGGCGACGCCGGACTTCAGCGCGCCGGTGACCGCCATGCCGCCGGCGCCGCCCTGGATCGTCAGGTCCGCGGCCAGCGCCGCGTTGGCGCGCTGCAGGCCCGGGAGCGTGAAGTCGAGTGCATTGACGGTCGTCAGCCCGGCCTGGTCGTCGCGGCCGAGCACGACCTCGCCGAAGCCGGTCGAGCGCTGCAGCACCGCGCCGACCTCGGCGCTGGTCATCGCGAGCCCCGCGCCGGCGGCGCTGCTGCCGCCGAACATCGTGGCGTCGCTCGCGACGCTGCCGCCGATGGCGAGCGTGGCGTCGGCCGCGCCCTGCAGCAGGGTGTCCGGTGCGAGCACGATCCCGCCGCCGAGCGCGCTGCTGCCGCGTGCCTGCAGGGTCAGCGATACGGTGTCCGCACTGCCGATCACGGCGCCGTCGGCGAAGCGGATGCCACGGCCGTGGCCGTTGGCATCGACGCTCTGGTTGCTGACCGTGATGTGCGCGCCGTCGACCTGGCTGAGGTGGATGTCGCCGCCGGCGTTGTTCGTCTTGTCGGTGCTGTCCAGCACCGTGATCTCGACGCTGCCGGTGCCGGCCTGGATCGAGGTCCCGGCCTGCTGCGTGATGCCCGCGCTGCAGCTGCCGCAATCGCTGTCGACGACGCCGCTGGCGACGCTCTGGTTCGCGATCGCGCGGAAGTCGCCGTTGTCGGTGTCGATGTTGGCGTTCAGGTGGATCGTGCGCCCCGACTCCAGCGTCAGGTCGCCGCCCTGGCCGCCGGCGGAGGCGACGATGTCGCGCAGCACGGTGATGTCGTTGCTGGCCTGCAGCGTCACGTCGGTGCCGGCGTTCAGCAGGCCGGTGATCGCCGTCGGGGTGATCACCACGTCGCCGCCGGTGTTGGCCGAGAAGCCGAGCAGGCCGGTGCCCGTGTTCCCGCCCAGGCCGGTGTAGCCGGCGCCGTCGGCGACATAGCCGCTGCCGTGCCAGTTGGCGTTGCCGCCCTGGCCGTTGACCTGGTCGCTCGATTGCGGCACGGCGGCGTTGTCGTCGAGCACCGTGAGCGCCAGGGCGGAGCTGCCGTAGCTGCTGCTGGCGGCCGAGGGCGTCGCCCAGATCAGGGGCCGCCAGGCCACCTGCTCGCCGCCGGTGACCGCGCCGGGCAGCATCGCGTAGTGGATGTCGGTGTAGTTGGACCAGCCGTCGTAGAGGCTGGTCGTCTGCCCGTTGTTCTGCGGTGCGAAGCCCAGGATGCTGTTGCGCCAGCCGATCGGGCCCGAGGCGCCGACGCCGCCGGCCAGCAGCGTGATCGCGCCGTAGCCGGCCTCGCCGCAGTAGGCGAGGTTGCTGAGCAGCAGCGCGTCGCCCGTCTGCACCAGGCCGTGGCCGCTGTCGCGCTGCAGCGCGACGATCTGGCTGCCGATGGCGTCGCCGGCGACGTTGCCGACCAGGCTGTTCTTCCACGAGACCACCGCGCCGGCGCCGCTCTCGGCGTACGCGTGTCCGTTGCTGCCATCGACCCAGGTGACCGCGCCCGCGCCATGGCCGCCGCCCGCCCCATCGGCGGTGTTGGTCCAGTCGACGCTGCGCACCAGGTAGTTGGTGAAGCTGCCGTCGCTCAGGGCGACAACCCCGGGCGCATAGACGGCCGCCCAGCTGTAGGGGTCGTAGCTGGAAACGCCGCGGCCGACATGGTCGCCGGCGGTCGCGCCGACGAGGCTGTTCGCCGTCGTCACCGTGCCGGCGAGCCCGCCGGACGGGACGAAGGTGACGGCGCCGACCTCGGCCGTGCCGCCGTTCGACCACCAGGGGCTCGCCACCGCATAGCGGCCGCCGGCCAGTGCCGTGATGCCCGAGGTGACGTAGTGCACGCCGTCGACGTAGGCCGAGTAGGAGACGGCATCGCCGGCCTGGCTGCCGATCAGCGAATTGCCCGCGCCGATCGAGCCGCCGGCGCTGCCGTCGATCAGCTGCCCGGTCGTGCCGTTCAACCAGGTGGCGGCGCCCAGCGAGCTCGGCGCGCCGGTCGCATCCCAGGCGCCGGTCGAGCTCCAGAAGGGCGAAGCGATCGCCGCGTTGCCGTCGGCCAGCGCGGTGACGCCGCCGGCGCCCACCTGGTCGCCGGCCTTGTTGGAGCTGCGCTGGATCCAGTCGGACTCGAAGTGCCTGCCGTCGACGAAGGTGTAGTGGTTGTTCGGCGCGGACAGGCCGATCGAGGTCGACGCCGTGTCGCCGACCAGGCTGTTCGACGCCGAGATCGTGCCGGCCACGCCGGCGTTGCCGCTGCCCCAGGTCACCGCGCCGCGTTCGTCGTGCCACTGCGGGTTGACGAGCAGGAAGTTGCCGTTGGCCAGCTCCTTCACGCCGTCGACCGGCAGGCGGTAGCCGATCAGGTCGCCCGCATGGCTGCCGACGAGGCTGTTCGTCGACGAGAGCACGCCGCCCTGGCTGCCGTCGGAGAGCAGGCCGGTGGTGGTGTTGAACCAGGTCACGGCGCCGGCATTGCGCGCGCTGCCGTTGCTCCAGCTGGCGCTCGCCACGAGCACGTTGCCGTTCGCGAGCGCCTGGACGACGGGATAGTTGTTGTACTTGAAGCCCGTGGTCAGGCTGCCGTAGGCGCTCGACACGGAGGCGTCGACCGGTGTCGAGGTGTAGTAGTTGCGGCCGAGCACGACCGTCGTCGGGTAGCTCGGGTAGTAGGTGGTGATGTCGTACGTCGTGTTGAAGGTGTACGGGCCGCGCGGCCGGACCGAGGTGGTCGTGTAGGGCTGCGAGCTGACCGTCGTGTTGCTCACCGTCGGGGTCGACCAGCTCGTGTCGGCGATCGTGCCCAGGCGGTCGCCCGGGGTGACGAGGGTGCTGTGATTCGCGTCGCTGAAGGTGTCCTGCGTGCTGCCGACCACGCTGTTCGTGCTGCCGACCACGCCGCTCCTGTGCGTGGCGCCGACCCAGGTGAGCGCGCCGCGTCCGTTGCCCCAGTACGGGCTGATCGCCAGGTAGCTGCCGTTGTCCAGCGCCTGCCCGAGCAGGCCGACATGGTCGCCGGTGGTCGTCAGGTAGTAGGTCGTGTCGGTGAAGCTGTAGCCGCCACGCGACTGGTTCGTCACCGAGGTGACGTAGACATCCGAGGTGCTGCCGACGAGGCTGTTCGACGAGGACACCGCGCCCGCCACGCCGCTGCTGCCGCTGCCGAGCGTCACGGCGCCCTTGCCGCTGTCCCAGCTGGCGCTGCGCACCACGTAGTCGCCGTTGCTGAGCACGTCGACGCTGGCAGAAAGCAGGGCATACCAGTTGCCCGCCACCTGGGTAAAGCCGCCGCCGTAGGTGCTGCGCGTGTCGGCGTAGTGGAAGCTGCCGACGTAGTCCCCGGCGTGGCTGCCGACGAGGCTGTTCGACGCGGAAACATTCGCGCCGGTGCCGGCCTCGCCGTGGGCATGGCCGGTCGCCCCGTCGAGCCAGGTCACCGCGCCGTAGGCGACGGTGCTCTCGCTGGCGCCGCCGCGGTTGCCCCAGTGCGGGCTGAGCACGATCAGGTCGCTGCGCAGGCCGTCGCCGCCCAGCGCGCCGACCGCCTTGGCGCCGCCGGAGCCGACGGCATCGAAGCCGCCGGTGCCCACGAGGCTGTTGGCGCCGGACACCGTGCCCGTGATGCCGCCGGTGCCGGAGCCCCAGCTCACCGCGCCGGCGTTGACGGCGCTGGTCGCGGTGTTGTCCCAGTGGGGTGACAACACGGCGTAATGACTACCGGAGACCTCGAGCACCGAGCTGCCCACGTAGTCGCCGGCCGTGCCGCCGACGAGCGCGTTCGTCGACGAGACGCGACCGGCCAGGCCGCTCGCGCCGCTCGCGAAGCTGACCGCGCCGCGTCCGCCGTGCCACGAGGTGTCGACCACCAGGTAATTGCCGTTCTCGAGCAGCTGGATGCCGTTCGAGTTGGCGCTGACCCGGCTGCCCGATGACGTCGTCGTGACGTAGGTCGAGGTGTTGTAGTTCGAGTCGCTGTAGACCGGCACGCTGCCGTTGCTGCGCGCGCCGACCGCGTCGCCCGCATCGCCGGTGAGGCTGTTGGCGTTGGCGATCGCCGCGCCGGCCGTGCTCTCGCCGTAGGCGTGGCCGTTGCTGCCGTCGACCCATGTGGCGGCGCCGTTCGGGTCGTTCTGGAGGTACTTGCCTGCAGCGGGATTTGCCGAGTCGGCCCAGTACGGGCTCGAGACGACATAGTTGCCGCCGTCGACGACGGTGACGCCGGCGCTGCCGGCGAAGTCGTAGGCGTTCGTGCCGACGAGGCTGTTCGACGACGACACCGCGCCTGCCAGGCCGCCGGCGCCGGACCAGGTCACCGCGCCGGTGTAGACGGCGGCGCCGTTGGTCCATTGAGGGCTGGCGACGACGTAGCCGCCACCCGGCAGCGCGGTCACGCTGCTGCCGACGGCGTCGCCGTAGCCGGCCGGCGCGGTCGAGCGCCGGTTGGCGCCGTTGGTCTGCAGGTTCAGGGGCAGCGCGCTGTCGAGCCCGATGACGTAGACCTTCTTGCCACTGCCGTCGGTGGACACGGTGGCCAGCGTGCGGATGCCCGTGCCGCCGACGATCGCCGTGCTCGCCGAGACGGTGCCGCCCGCGCTGCCGTCGACCAGCTGGCCGGTGCTGCCGTCGATCCAGGCCACCGCGCCGCGGCCGTTGTGCCAGTTGCTCGCCGCCACCGCGACGTTGCCGTTGGCCAGGTCGACCAGCCGGGTCGTGGCGGTCGCGGTCACGTTGCCGTACTCGTCGTAGGTCTCGACGCCGCCGATGCGGTCGTTCGCCGTCACGGTGGCCTGCGCGCCGGCGACGACGTTGGTGCCCGAGTAGCCGTAGGTCGTCACGGTGTCGGTGTTCGCCGTGCTGCCCACCAGGCTGTTCGCCGCCGTGACCAGGCCCGCCCCGCCGCCGCTGCCGTGCTGCCAGGTGACGGCGCCGGCCGACGCCGTGGTGTTGGAGAGGATCGTGTAGCTGCTCGGGGTGCTGGGCGAGCCGGCATCGCTGTTCGAGTCGCTGTAGACCCTGACGCCGCTGACCGTGCCGTAGCGCGGGCTCAGCACCAGGTAGTTGTCGTTCGCCAGCACGTGCAGGCCGGCGCTGCCGATGTGGTCGCCGGCATGGCTGCCGCGCAGGTTCGACAGCAGTGCCCCGGTCTGGCTGTCGAACAGGTAGACGGCGCCGGTGTCGGCGGTCGCGCCGGTGTCGGCATCCGGCGCGGTGATCACCACGTGGCCGTTGGAGAGGACTTTGGTCGTCGCGCCGAAACGGTTCCCGGCCGCCGCGGTCGGGTCGCTCATCGACAGGCTCGCGATCGAGCTGCCCTCGTTGTCGATCAGGATGTTGCGCGGGTCGAGCAGCAGCCGGCCGGCCTGTCCGCCGGCACGCGACGCGAGATCCGCCGTGCCCTGGAAGACGAGGTCGCCCTTGCCCGACACCTCGGCCTGGCCGCCGTTGCCGGCCTGCGTGCCGCCGCGCGCGACGACCTGTCCGCCGAACACCGTCTTGTCGTCGGACCAGACGACCACCTGGCCGCCGTCTCCCTTCGCCTGGGCGTCCGCGCGCAGCACGGTGCTGGCATTGATGCCGACCTCGCTGGCGTTCTTCAGGTCTGCCTCGCCGCCATGGAAGCCGCCGCCGACGCGCACCCGTCCACCGCCGGCCCGGCCGCTCGCGTCCAGGCTCGCGGCGCGCAGCTGCACGCTGTCGGCGGTGATCGCGATCTCGCCGCCCTTGGCGCTGCCGCCGGTGCCGCGCGCGCTGTAGCTCGCCGAGCCGTAGAGGATGCCGTGGTCGGCGGCCGTCGCGTTGCCGCCGACGTGGCCCTCGACGCGGATCGAGCCGCCGCCGTCGCGGCCGTCGGCCTTCAGGCTGGCGCTGGCCGTCTGCAGCGTGGTGTCGGACTGGATCCGGATCGCGCCGCCGTGGCCGGCGCCGGCGCTGGCGTCGATCGAGCCGGACTGCGAGAGGAAGTCGGCCTGCACCGAAACACTGCCGGCCCGCGCGCCGCTCGTGCTGACGCTGCCGGCGATGTCGACCGTGCTGCCCTCGACGGCCACCCGGCCGCCCGCGGCCTGCAGCGTGCCGCCGGCCGACACCAGGCGCAGCTTGCCGTCCTGCTCGACCAGCGAGGTCGCGCCCTGGCCCCCCTGGACGGCCTGTTCCAGCAGGCGCTGCGCGGCCCCGGCGCTCAGGATGACCTGGCCGCCGTCGGCCTGGATCATCTGGCGGTTCTCGACCAGCGTGTCGACGGTCGCCGGGTCCACCTTCACGCCGAGCAGGCGGCTGCCGCCCAGCTCCAGCGTGACCGCATCGCCTGCGGCGAGCGCGACCGTGCCCATCTGCGCGCTGATGACGCCCTGGTTGCTGACCTCGGGGGCGAGCAGCGCGGCGTACCCGCCTTGGGCGGCGCTGATCGTGCCCTGGTTGACGACGCTGCCGGCCTTGGTGCCGCGCTCGAAACGCGTCTTGCCGGCCATGAAGTCGGCGCTGTTGACATCCAGCGAGCTGGCGACGATGCCGCCCACGTCCACGCGCGATCCGGCACCGAAGACGATGCCGTTCGGATTGACGAGCATCACCTGGCCGTTGGCCTGCAGGCGGCCCTGGATCTGCGACACGTCGCCGCCGGTGACGCGGTTGAGCGCGACCGAGCCCGCGTTCGGTTGCACGAAGCTCACGCCGGCGCCCGAGCCGATGTTGAACGAGGTCCAGTCGAGGGCCGCACGGCTCGAGCCTTGCTGCACCGTCATCTGGCTGCCCTGCTGGCCGATCGTGGCCTGGCCGCCGACGACGCGGCCGCCGGTCGGCAAGGCACCGGGTGCGAGCCCGTCGGCGAGGGCGAGGCCGGAGCCGAGCAGCGCGGCCGCGAGCACCGCGCCGACGCGGGCGCTGCGCTTGCCGCGTCCGCGTGCGTGCTCGGCCACCGCGACGAAGGCGCCGAGGCTCTCGTTCCAGACCAGTCGGTAGATGCGGTTCAGTGCGCCGGGACCTTGGTTCATGTCGGTATGCAGTTGATGGCAGCGTGTCGCCGCGGCAGCTCGTCAGGCCGGGCGAGAAGAAGGGCGGTCGCGCCGGTGGCGCCCGCGGGGGTCAGAAGGTCTTCAGGACGGAGACGAAGACACGCGGGTTGCGGTGCGTGCCATCGCTGTCGCGACCCTGCGGGTCGGCCGCCGGGTTGCTGCCGTGGCGCCACGCGACCGTGGCGCGCACGATCGCGTCGGAGGAGCGCCCCCAGCTCACGCCGAGGCCCGAGCCGGCGAGGCTGAAGCGGTTCGGCGCCAGGCTCGCGGTGTTCTGGTGGTGGTCGCGGCGGATGCGCGCGCGGTCGTGGAAGACCGTCGCCGTCAACGCGTCGCTGAACTGGTGTCGCCATTCGACCGACAGCAGCGAGGCGTCGTCACCCGCCGGCTCCGAGCTCGAGTAGGCCCGCACGCCGTAGGCGCCGGTCGCGACGAACTTTTCCGACGAATCCAGGTTGCGGTTGGCGAACTGGCCGGAGGCGATCAGCGCCAGCGTGTCGGCCGCCGTCACGCGCTGCAGGCGCGACAGCGACCAGCCGAGCTTGCGGTAGCGGCCGTCGCGGCGCGGTCCGTTGGCGACCTGGTCGGCCGCCAGGTCGGCCGCGTTGCCGGAGAGGTCGAGCCTGCCTTCGCTCCAGCTCAGGCCGTACTGCACGAGGCCGCCGCCGAGGACGTCGTCGACCCGGTCGCCATACAGGCTCAGCGTGGCGCTGCGCAGCGACTTGTCGTTGAGCGGGATGCCCGCGACGTCGTTGTCGAAGTGCTTCTGATCGAGCGCGAGGCTGGCGTTCAGGTTCGTGCGCTCGCTGCGCAGCAGCGGGTAGGCGAGCGAGGCGCCGTAGCCGCTCGCATCACCGCTGTAGCGCGTGCCCTGCAGCCCGTAACCGTAGCGCAGCGCCAGGGCGTTGAGGCCGACGCGCAGCCCGGCGTAGCCGATCGGCGCGCTGTAGCCCAGGCTGCCGAAGTGGGAGTCGCGGCTGCTGTTCAGCAGCAGCTGCGCCTGGTCGCCGCGGCCGAGCGGGCTGTTCAGGTTCAGGCCGACGGTGGCCCGCACTTCGCCGCTCGCCTTGGCGCCGGTGTTGTCGGCCTGCACGAGGCCCGACCAGCGCGGCTTGTCCCGCACCGCCACGACGAGCACGGACTCGCCCTCCCGGGTGCCGGGCTCGAGCAGCGAGCTGGCGGAGACGCCAGGCAGGTCGTTGAGCAGGCTGATCGCGCGCTGGATGTCCTCGGGCCGCACCGGCTCGCCGACGCGCTGCCGCGCGGTCATGTAGCCCTGGACCTGCGCGTCGCCGATGTGGGTCGCGCCGTCGGCGCGGTCGATGCGGACGCCCGCGAGCCGGCCCTCGAGCACCACGATCGCGACCTCGCCGGACTGCACTTCCTGGTCCGGCAGGTAGGCGCGGACCAGGTAGCCGCGGCGCTGGTAGAGCGCGGCGACAGCATCGGCGGCGCGGCGCAGGTCGGCGAACGATGCCGGCTGCCCGACCCAGGGGGCGAGCACCTGCTGCACCTCGGCCTCGGGGATCAGTTGGACGCCCAGCAAGCGGAAGGACTTCACGGTCACCCGGGCGCCGGGTGCGGTGTCGGTCGGGCCGGCCGGGGCCGGTGAATCCGGCAGCGCGGGCGTGGTCTGGCGCGGGGTCTGGCTGCGTTCGATGTCGCGCAGCAGGCTGCCGGCGTCGGGGGTGGTCTGGGCGTGCAGCGCCAGGGGTGCCAGCAGCAGGCTGGTCGCAAGGCCGACGGCGGCCCGAGGGAAGCGGATCATGCGTGTCCTGTGTTTTGCCGGACCTGGGTGGCCAGCTCATCAGGGCACGAACGCTACCGACCGCCCGATCCCGTGAACAGCGGAAGAAGGCCGATCTCCCGCCCCATCTGTGCTGGCGCGGCAGAGTTGGTGACTTCCTTCCGCGATGCGGGGAACTTTCCCCCGGTGCGATGCGGTGTGGACGGGTTCACGGGTCGCTCGGCCCCGCATGCCTGCGGATCACCTCGAGCAGCGGTCGGTCGTGTTCCTGCAGGAAGTTCTCGCCTTCCTCGATCAGGTAGTAGCGGAAGGCCTCGGCCGCCGGCGACAGCAGCTTCGACACCCGGTGGACGACGTTCCAGCTGCGCATCACCGGCGTGCCTTCGACTTCGAGCACGCCGATCAGGCCGCTGCGCAGCTCCAGCCCGATGGTGTGCAGCGAGACGAAGCTGACCCCCATGCCCGCCATCACCGCCTGCTTGATGGTCTCGTTGCTCGACGCCTCCATCGCGATGTGCGGCATGTGGTGGTGATCGCGGAAGAAGTCCTCCAGCGTCTTGCGCGTGCCCGATCCCGGCTCGCGCACGATGAAGGGCAGGGCGCGCAGCGTCTCGATCGGCACCTGCTCCGCCGCGAGCAGCGGATGGTCGGGAGGGCACACGAACACCAGCGGATGCGCGGCGAAGGGCTCGGCCCGCGTGGCCATCTCCTTGGGCGGGCGGCCCATCACGGCCAGGTCCACCTCGTTGCCGTGCAACAGCGCCACGAGCTGCTCGCGGTTGGTGGTGACCTGCAGCCGCGCTTCGATGCCCGGGTGCTCCTCGCGGAAGCGCGCGAGCAGGCGCGGCACGAAGTACTTCGCGGTGCTCACCAGGCCGATGTTCAGCACCCCGGCCTCGACGCGCTTGAAGCGCGCCATGGCGTCCTCGGCGTCCTTCAGCGTCGACACCAGGCGCCGCGCGTAGACGAGGAAGTACTCGCCGGTGGTCGTCAGCGACACGTTGCGGCCCTGGCGGTCGAACAGCGGCAGGCCCACCGCCGATTCCAGCTCCTTGATCTGCATCGTGACCGCCGGCGGCGTCAGGTGCAGGGCCTCGGCTGCCCGTACGAAGCTCAGGCGGCGCGCGACCTCCGTGAAGACCCGGAGCTGGCGAAAGGTCACGTTCTTCATTCAGAAAGTCTTAATCCATCGTGAGCGAATTGTGAATTTACCTTAGTGATTGGGCTCCCTAGAGTGATCTCCATCGAGGCGTTGAGGCCTCGAGCGAACCCGCCACGAGGAGATGACCCGTGAACAAACCCGTTGAAGAAGGCCTGATCACCGACGCCAAGAAGCGCTACAGCGCGGGGGTCCTGAAGTACCGCCAGATGGGCTACTGGGACCCGGATTACGTGCCGAAGGACACCGACACGATCTGCCTGTTCCGCATCACGCCTCAGGAGGGCGTCGACCCGGTCGAGGCGGCCGCCGCGGTGGCCGGCGAGTCCTCCACCGCGACCTGGACGGTGGTGTGGACCGACCGCCTGACCGCCTGCGACAGCTACCGCGCCAAGGCCTACAAGGTCGAGCCGGTGCCGAACATCCCGGGCCAGTTCTTCGCCTGGGTGGCCTACGACATCATCCTGTTCGAAGAGGGTTCGATCTCGAACATGACGGCCAGCCTGATCGGCAACGTCTTCAGCTTCAAGCCGCTGAAGGCCGCCCGGCTGGAGGACATCCGCATTCCGGTGGCCTACGTCAAGACCTTCAAGGGCCCGCCGACCGGGCTGGTGGTCGAGCGCGAGCGCCTCGACAAGTTCGGCCGCCCGCTGCTGGGCGCCACCACCAAGCCGAAGCTGGGCCTCTCGGGTCGCAACTACGGCCGCGTGGTGTACGAGGGCCTGAAGGGCGGCCTGGACTTCATGAAGGACGACGAGAACATCAACTCGCAGCCCTTCATGCACTGGCGCGACCGCTTTCTGTACGTGATGGACGCGGTCAACAAGGCCAGCGCCGCGACCGGCGAGGTCAAGGGCAGCTACCTGAACGTGACCGCCGCGACGATGGAGGACATGTACGAGCGGGCCGACTTCGCGAAGAGCCTCGGCTCGGTGATCGTGATGATCGACCTGGTGATCGGCTACACGGCGATCCAGAGCATGTCGAACTGGGCGCGCAAGAACGACATGATCCTGCACCTGCACCGCGCGGGTCACGGCACCTACACGCGGCAGAAGAACCACGGCGTGAGCTTCCGCGTGATCGCCAAGTGGATGCGCCTGGCCGGCGTCGATCACATCCACACCGGCACCGCGGTCGGCAAGCTCGAGGGCGACCCGATGACCGTGCAGGGCTACTACAACGTCTGCCGCGACAGCTACACCAGGCAGGACCTGCCGCGCGGCCTGTTCTTCGACCAGGACTGGGCCGACCTGAAGAAGGTCATGCCGGTGGCCTCGGGCGGCATCCACGCCGGCCAGATGCACCAACTGATCGACCTCTTCGGCGACGACGTGGTGCTGCAGTTCGGCGGCGGCACGATCGGCCACCCGCAGGGCATCCAGGCCGGCGCGGTGGCGAACCGGGTCGCGCTCGAGGCGATGGTCAAGGCGCGCAACGAAGGCCGCGACATCAAGAACGAAGGGCCCGAGATCCTGCAGAAGGCGGCGCAGTTCTGCTCGCCGCTGAAGCAGGCCCTCGATACCTGGGGCGAGATCAGCTTCAACTACACGCCGACCGACACCTCCGACTACGCGGTGACGCCGTCGACCTCGAACTGAGCCGCTGGCCGACCGCCGCACACAAGGAGAACCCGAGATGATGACCAACCCGACCGGCCGGATCACGCAAGGCCAGTTCAGCTTCCTGCCCGACCTGACCGACGAGGAGATCGGCCAGCAGATCGAGTACGGCCTGAGGAAGGGCTATGCCTGGAGCGTCGAGTACACCGACGACCCGCATCCGCGCAACACCTACTGGGAGATGTACGGCAACCCGATGTTCGACCTGAAGGATGCCGCCGGGGTGCTGCTCGAGGTGAAGGGCTGCCGCAAGACCTTCCCCAACCACTACATCCGCATGATGGCCTTCGACTCGACGCGGGGCATCGAGTCGATCGTGATGAGCTTCATCGTCAACCGTCCGAAGACCGAGCCCGGCTTCCAGCTGGACCGCCAGGAAGGCCATGGCCGGACGATCCACTACACGGTGCGCGGCTACGGTGCCGACAAGCCCGAAGGCGAGCGCTACGGCGCCTGACGGCTGACGCCACACGGGAGGGGGCCGCAGAGCGCCCCCCGGTCGTGGCCTTCGGGCCACGCCTGTGCGGCCGCGAGCCTCGGGCCGCGCACGGAGTACGAGACAAGGCAGGTCCCCCATGTACCGCATCGCCCCTTCGTTGCTGTCCGCCGACTTCGCCCGCCTGGGCGAGGAGGTGAAGGCGGTCGCCGCCGCCGGCGCCGACTGGATCCACTTCGACGTGATGGACAACCACTACGTGCCGAACCTGACCTTCGGCCCGATGGTCTGCCAGGCGCTGCGCCAGCACGCCGTGCATGCCGACGGCCGCAAGCTGCCGATCGACGTG
>JAMHWF010000072.1:0-72299 GCA_035911095.1 Ideonella sp.
GGCATTGCCCGGGCGCTGGGCAACCTGATCGGCAACTGCGTGGCGACCGTCGCCGTGGCGGCCTGGGAGGGCGACATCGACCGCGAGCGTGCCAAGGCGGTGCTCGACGGCCGGCCGGTGCCGCCGACGGAGGACGATGCGGACGTGGTCGATGGGGCCGGCGCCGCGCCGGGGGTGATGCCGGTGCCGGTGAAGGGCTGAGGCGGCGGGGCCTGGTCACTCGCTACGATCGCGGCCCACCCCGACCCGAGACGCGGCTTCGACGACACCCAATGGCCAGCCAGACCGAGATCACCCAGCGCGTCGTCGAATCGATCCTCGCGCAGAAGCTCGCCCCCGGCGAGCGCCTCGGCGAGCAGGCGCTGGCCGAGCTGTTCGGCGTCAGCCGCACGCTGGTGCGCGAGGCGCTGATGCAGTTGCAGGCGCGCGGCTTCGTCGAGGTGCGGGCGCGCAAGGGCTGGTACGTCGTCGAGCCGTCGATCGCGGAGGCGCGAGACGCCTTCGCTGCCCGGCGCGCGGTCGAGTCCGGCCTGCTGCGCGAGGCGGTCGACGGCCTCGACGGCGTGCCGCTGCAGCAGGCGGTGCGCCGCCTGCGCCAGCACATCGACGACGAGCAGGCGGCGATCGACGGCGGCGACCCGGCGACGCGCGCCTTCCTGCTGGCCGACTTCCACGTCTGCCTGGCCGAGTGCCTCGGCCACCGGCTGCTGTCCGACATGCTGCGCGACCTGACCGCGCGCACCACGCTGGTCGCCTCGCTCTACCAGTCGACGCACGACGCGCAGCAGTCCTGCGCCGAGCATGCGCGCATCGTCGAGGCGATCGAGGGCGGGGCCTTCGCGCAGGCGGCCGAACTGATGCTCGCGCACATCGGCAACGTCGAGGACGCGCTCGGCTCCTCGGCCGCCGGCGTCGGCGACGAGCGCGAGCGCCTGCGCGCGACCCTGGCGCCGTTGCCGCCGCGGCGCGACCTGCGCGTCGTCAAGTAGGGCCCGGGGCGCCCTCCGCCGCGGTCGGCGCCCGCGCCGGCGCGACAAGCGGGCGCTTGCGCGCGCGGCTGGGCCGGCACCGCCGAGGTCGACGCGACCGCGCCGCCGGAGCGAGCGCGACGCCGACGATGAGCAGACCCGGCTTGTCGCAAATCGACAAGACGCGAGGACGGGCGGGCCGAAGACTGGCGCCTGTGTGCCACCGCCTCAGGACGTCCGCATGAACCACCGCCATCGCCTCCGCCGCGCCGCCCTGGCGGTCGCCGCGTCGCTCCCTTTCGTTCGCCGCGGCGCGGGGGGCCTCCTGCTTGGCCTGGGCGGCGGGGCGGCCGTGGCCGGCTCCTATCCCGAGAAGCCGCTGCGATGGATCGTGCCGTACCCGGCTGGCGGCGGCACCGATGCCGTGGCGCGGGTGCTGACCGAAGCCGTGCAGCGCCGCATCGGGCAGCCGGTCGTGATCGAGAACCGCCCGGGTGCGGCAACCAACATCGCCGTCTCGGCCCTGCTACAGGCTCCGCCCGATGGCCACACCGTGATGCAGGCCGAGGCGGCGCTGATCTACAACGAGCACCTGTACGCCAAGCTGCCCTACAAGCCCGAGAGCGACTTCGGCTACATCGGCGCCATCGGCCGCCTGCCGCTGGCGCTGGTGGTCGGCGCCTCGAGCCCGATCACGACGCTCGCCGGCTTCAAGGCGCACATCGCAGCGCACCCCGAGCAGGCGCACTACGCGGTGCCGGGCCACGGCACGCCGCATCACCTGGCGATGGAGCTCTTCAGGCAGCAGGCCGGACTCGCGATGACGCTGGTGCCTTACCAGGGCGCGGCCCCAGCCCTGCAGGACCTGATGAGCGGCCGCGTCACGGCGATGATGTTGGACCTCGGCTCCGGCCTTTCGGCGCTGCGCGCCGGCAAGCTGCGCGCGATAGCGGTCACCTCGCCGCAGCGCAGCCCGGCCCTGCCCGAGGTGCCGACCTTCGCCGAACTCGGCATGCCGCAGGTCCAGGCGCATGCCTTCCAGGGCCTGGTCGGGCCGGCCGGCCTGCCGGCCGAGGCGGTGGCGATGCTGAACGCCGCGCTGCGCGAGGCGGTGCACGAGCCCAAGGTCGCTGCCTACTTCGCCCAGATCGGCCTGGAGTCGCTCGCGCTCCGTCCGGCGGAGTTCAAGGCCTTGGCGCGGCGCGAGAGCGCGCGCTGGGGCGAGGTGATCCGCAGCCTGGGGCTGCGGCTCGATTGAGGCGACGCGACATGGGCCGCCTGCGCCGCCAGGACGAGGGACGCCGCCTGCGCCGTCAGGACGACGGACGCGTGCGCCGCCAGGATGTGGGTCGTCTGCCTGTCGAGCAGCGCCCATGGTCGCCTCTTCCGCCTCACGCCGGGGGCAGTCAGGCCGCGCAGCGACGCGCCGACGGGGCCCCGCGCGCATCGCGTGACGGCGAAGGCACTCGCCGCGGATCGCCCCGCGGGCCCGAGGGCGCCCGCCACGGATCGCGACGCGAACCCCGGGGTGCCGGGTGCGTGTCGCCGGCGGGCCCCCAGGGCCCAGGCCCGGGGGCGCCAGCCGAGCCACCCGAGCCTCCCGTGCCGCCCGAGCCACCCCCGGCGCCGCCCGCCTGCCCTGCGGTGCCCGACGCCGGCGATGCCGAGGCGCTGCGCCGCATGATCTTCGGCTTCCGGACGACGCAGCTCGTCGCCGTCGCCGCCCGCCTGGGCCTGGCGGACCGGCTGCGCGACGGGCCGCTGCCGGTGCCAGTGCTGGCCGCGGCGGCCGGGGTCGACGCCGACCGCCTGCGCCGCCTGCTGCGCGCGTTGGCGAGCCTCGGCGTCTTCGCCGAAACGGCCGGTGGCGCCTACGCCCTCACGCCGCGCGCGCAGGCGCTGCGCGGCGACGTCGAGGGCTCGCTGCGCGACGTCGCGCTGCTCTACGGAGAGCCCTGGCTGTGGCAGGCCTACGGACAGCTGGGGCCGGGCCTGGGCGCCGGGGCGACGGCCTTCGAGCAGGTCCACGGCCAGGGCTTCTACGCCTACCTTCAGGCCCATCCGCAGCAGGCCGCGAGCTTCCAGCGCGCGATGACGGGTTTCACCGAGCAGGAGGTGGCGGCGATCGCCGCGGCCTGCGAGCTCTCCACCGCACGTACCGTGGTCGATGTCGGCGGGGGGCACGGCGGGCTCGTGGCGGCGCTGCTCGAATGCCACCCCCGACTGCACGGCATCGTCTTCGACCTGCCCGAGGTGATCGGCGGCGCGCAGCGCGCCTTGCGCGAGCGAGGCCTGGCCGAGCGCTGCGAATGCGTCGGCGGCGACTTCTTCGCGCAGCCGCTGCCCGCGGGCGGCGACGTCTACCTGCTCAAGAGCGTGCTGCACAACTGGGCCGACGACACGGCCCTGCGCATCCTCGGCGCCTGTCGGCGCGCGATGGCCGGCGACGCGCGGCTGGTGATCGCCGAGCGCCTCGTCTCGGACGGCAACGGCGCCTGCGAGGCGAAGCTGTTCGACATCCACATGCTGGTCACCGCCGGCGGCCGCGAGCGCACGCGCGAGGAGTACCGCAGGTTGCTGGAACGGGCAGGCCTGCGGATGACGCGGGTCGTGGACACGGCCTCGGCGCTCGGGCTGATCGAGGCGGTGCGGGCGGGCGGCGGCTGACGATCGCCGACGGTGCCGATCCCTCGCGGGCTTGGGACGCCTCGCGGAGGGGTCGCCCGGGAGCGCCGGTCTGCGCGCTGGAGGCTTGTCTCCTCAACCCCCAGGCCCGCGCGGCGTCAGGAACACCGCCACGAACGCCCGGCATTTGCTCCAGGGCGAGAGCCGCTCGTCCGACAGCGCGTCGAGAAAGTCGGACAGCCGCTTGCTCTTGACGATCGTGAACAGCGTCAGCACCGCCACCGCGATGAACACCAGCGTGAGGCCCAGCACCCGACGGCCGAAGGGCTCGTGCGAGGCGGCGATCAGGTTCATGCCGAAGAAGCCGGTGGTGATCGTGCCGATCAGCCCGAAGATCGTCACCACCGTCAGCCGCACCACGGTGTTGGCCTGGCGGCGCAGGCTGTCGGCGTCGAGGTAGGCGCTCATGTCGGCGATGCGCTGCTTCACCTCCGGGTAGAGCCGCTCCAGGTCGAGCTGCTGCGCCGTCGTCGCGAACAGCGCCTTCACCTGGGCCTGCTCGCTGATGTCGTGGAACCAGTAGCGGTGGGTGAAGCGCAGGAAGCCCTCGAAGACGGCGCGGATGCGGCGCTTGAAGTGGCGCACCGACTCGGCGTCGCGCACGTCCAGGCGCTTCAGCGCGTCGACGAGCCGGTCGGAGAACATCAGCAGCGCCGCCTTCTGCACATGGGCGATCAGGAACAGCAGGAAGTGCTGGTGGCGGAACTGCGCGAGCACCCCGCGCTCGGGGCAGCGGAAGAACGCGCTGTGCGCCGGGCCCACCACCACCAGCGCCTGGCCGCAGCACAGGTAGCGGGTGTAGGGCGCGGCGCCGCCGGGCGTGAAGAAGCGGTCGCTGCAGTGGCGGGTCTCGAAGTCGCCCAACTGCCCATGGGCGAAGGGCAGCGTCTCGTCGCTGCCCTCGCTGCCGGTGACCAGGCCCAGCCGCACGTAGTCCGCCCGCGTCAGCGCCTGCGGGTCATCGACCGCCAGGTAGGCCATCGTCGGCATGCGGTAGTACTCGATCTGCCGGAAGCGCAGCGGGCCGGCGGCCGGCGAATGGTCGGCCACCAGCGGCGACAACAGGTAGGCCCAGTGCGCCGCGATGCGCGGCGCCCGGTGCTGGGCGACGAAGCCGAGGAAGGCCTCGCGCTCGGCCGCGTCGCTGCGCGCCAGCACCTGGCCCTGCGCGTCGAGCCACTGCAGGTCGTGCAGGCAGTGCAGCGGCTCGCCGTCGGGCTGCCAGCCGCCCGGGTAGCCGCGGCCCAGGCGATACATCAGCTCTTGCGCCTGTGCCAGCGTGATCCCGTCGGTGACCAGCTCGACGTTCAGCAGCACCACGTCGAGGTCGTAGAAAAAATACAGGTCGACGTGCTTCACGCCGAGCGCGATCGGCGGCTCGCCGGCGCGCAGCACCGCCTGCGCCTGCGCGATGTCGTCGCGCCGGAACACGCGCATCGGCGAGCCCGGGTCGCCCGGCTCGTCGCGGCCGGGCTGGCGCCGCCCCTCGCCGTAGAGGAAGCGCTGGACGTAGGGCAGGAAGGTGACGAACTCGCTGTAGTGACGCTCGGTCAGCTGGCTGGCGCCGCCGGCCAGCTCGTCCTCGATCTCGTGCCAGCGCGGGTCGGCGCCGAGCTTTTCCCAGGGCCGAGCGTGGCCGGGTCGCTCGTCCGGCATCAGCGCCAGCGGCCAGAGCAGCACTTGCCGGTAGTGCCTGACCTGGGTGCCGGCGCGGGCGGTGGCTTCCATGGCGCGGCAGTGTAGGGCGGCGCCGAGAGGCGGCAAGCCGCTGCCCGACGCAGCGCGCTCCAGGGTCCGCATGAGGGCGAGCGGGCTCTCGCACGGAGCACCGCGCAGAGCGCGACGCCGCTACCTGCCGGCCTAGCCGTTCTGGAACAGCCCGCGTTCCTTCATGCGCATCAGGCGCGAGCGGGTCGAGGGCTTGGTGGTCATCAGCGTGATGACCTCGCCGCGTGCCGCCTGGCCGTCGGGCGGGGGGCCGGCGGGCTCGTCGTCGCCGCGCGGCGCAGAAGGCGCCGCATCGGGCCCCGCGTCGCGCGGGGCCGCCGCCTCCTCGGTGGCGTCGTGGTCCGCAAGCGGGGCCGCGCGCGACACCCCGAACGGCTCGGCGTCCGCCAGGGCGGCGTCGCGTGTTGCCGCCGTCTCGGTGTCGGCCAGGGCAGCGTCGAGCTCGCCGGGCTCCGTCACGCGGTGCTCGGGCAGGGCCTCGGCCTTGGTGCCGGCTGCCTTGCGGCGCGGGCGCGCGGTGGCGGGGGGCGTGACCGGCTCGACGACGTCGAGCAGGATCGGCAGTTCGTCGATCGGATGGGCCGGCGTGCGCGTACGAGCAGCCCGCGCCGCCGGTGGCGGCGTGCCGTCGCCGATGCCGAGGTCGACGAAGTCGGACCGCTCGGCCGCGGCCGGAGGGGCCGCCGGCGCCGCGTGAGCGGCTGGCGCCGGCATGCGACGGCGGAGCGCCGAAGACGCGGGTGTCGCGGCGAGCCCTGTTGGCGCCGCCACCGGCGCTGGCGCCGCTGGCTGTGCCGCCGCCATGCCCGGCGGCAGCGCCTGGCCGAACAGCCCCGCCTGCGCCATTTGCCTAAAGCGCTCCCAGGCCAGGCCCGACGCCGCCAGCTGGCGCAGCCGTTCCTCGCGCGGGAAGCTGCCGTCCATCGCCTCGAGCATGTCGAACAGCTCGGGGTAGACCTCGCGGTCGACCTCGATGACGAGGCGGATCACGGCCACGGGCGGGGGCGCTCGGCAGTCGGCTGCGGGCGGGCGGCGGTCGCGCGTGGCGCTCGGGTCGGGCGGCCTGGGGCGGGCCTCAGCCCGCCGCCTCCGCCTCGCCGATCAGCTGGAAGCCGCGCACGTTGGCCGCCATCGAGCCCGGCTGGATGAAGACCGGGATCGCCGGGAAGCGCTTCACCAGCGCGTCGCGGTAGCGCTCGGGGTGGCCGCCGACCACGATGATGAGGTCGATGATTTCGTGCGCGTCGCGCAGGCCGTCGACCATGCGGTTCACCGAGTCCTCGACGACGCTGACGATCGCCGGCTCGTAGCGCTCCAGGTCGTGTGCCACGCCGGCCAGCTTGACCGGCTTCTTCGCGCGCAGTGCGTCGTTGATGCGCGGCAGCACGGCCGGGCCGAGCGGGCGGCCGAGCTCGGCGACCAGCCCGTCCTGCACCGCGCGCACCACGCGGTGGCGGCCGGCGTCGGAGGCGGCACCGCTGGCGCGCGGGTTGATCGAGCCCTGCTGGATCAGCAGCCAGTCGAGCGTGTGCTCGCCGGGGTCGACCATCAGCACCGCGAGGTCGTCGAGCTCGTCGCTGCTGGCCAACGGCTGCAGCGCGCCGTTGGGGGTCGCACCGATCGTCTGATTCAGCGCGTCGAGGTGCTCGTCGAGCGCCGCGTAGCCGCCCATCGGCTGCGCCTGCACGATCACGCGGCCGACCTGCACCGACTTGCCGTCGCCCAGGTCGATCGGACCTTCGAAGCGCGACTTCAGGTAGTCGCGGCGCTTCGCGTCGTTGTACTGGTTGACCGGCAGGCCGAGCACCAGCACGTCAATGCGGCTGTCGCCGGCCTCGGCCATGTAGCGCAGCGCGCCCTTGGTGAGCGCCTCGTAGATCGCGCCGCGGTAGAACTCGTCGGTCACGTCGCGGCCGAAGCTGCCGCCCGACTGCGCCAGGCCGACGTCGCGGCCCACTTCGTACTTGGCGCCGTTGACCGGCACGTCGAAGGTGTCGCGCCGGCGCGTGCCGAGGGTGCGCACCGCGCTGCCGTCGGCGGGGATCGCCATCGACGGGAAGCTGGTGAAGCCGAGGCCCTGCTCGGTGTGCAGGCTGAGCTTGACGAGGCCGAAGCCGACGTCGATCGCGCGCACGACGGCCTGCGAGGCCGGGGTCGCCTGCTTGGTGACTTCGCGCAGTTTCTGGGGGGTGGCCGACATGTGGCGTTCCTTGGATGGTGACGTTGGGGTGCGTTGGCAGGGCTCGGGTCTCGAAGCGCAGCCTGGAAGCGCGGTCGCGCGGGGTGTCGGCGGTGGTTCGAGGGTCGACGGGCTGCGCGGCCGGGCCGTGCTGGCGCTGTCGGGTGGCGGTTTGTAGCCCCCCGCACCGGGCCGCGGAAGGCGAGAAGTAGGCAACTTCCGGCAGGTGAGCGCTTGCCTCCCACGCGGGGGCGGTGGGCGTGAGATCGGTCACACCCCGGCGCGCCGCCTCCCCCGGATCGGGTCTCAAGTTTTCGCGCGAATGGCTGGCCGGCCGGCGCACCGGCGCAAGATCGCGCACCGCTGGACCCACGGACGAATCTTGCAGGAGGCCCGCATGCCCGAAGCCGACGCCCGCCCGACCGATGACGGCGCCCGCACGCCCGGGGGCGCTGTCGACGCCGGTGCCCATCCCGACGCGGCCGCCGCCTGTGGCGCCGATCCTCGTGCAGCCGCTGGTGCCGGTGGAGGTGCCGGTGCCGCCACCCCCGCGCTGACCGCACCGCTCGGCCGTTCGCCGCTGCGCGAGGCGATCGGCGCGCTGACGCGCGCGCCCGAGCCGGCGCTGCTGCCCGGCCTCGTCGCGCAGGCGACGCCGACGCCGGATCAGGCCGCTGCCACGCAGGCGCTGGCGCTGCGCATCGCGCGCGGCCTGCGCGAGCGCAGCCGCGAGGGCGGGCGTGCCGGCCTGGTGCAGGGGCTGCTGCAGGAGTTCGCACTCAGCTCGCAGGAGGGCGTGGCGCTGATGTGCCTGGCCGAGGCGCTGCTGCGCATCCCCGACGACGCAACGCGCGACGCGCTGATCCGCGACAAGATCGGCGACGGCCACTGGGAGCGACACCTCGGGCGCAGCCCCTCGCTCTTCGTCAACGCGGCGGCCTGGGGCCTGTTGATCACCGGCCGGCTGGTCGCGACGCACAGCGCGGGCGGCCTCTCGGCGACGCTTCGGCGCGTCGTCTCGCGCGGCGGCGAGCCGCTGATCCGGCGCGGCGTCGACATGGCGATGCGCCTGATGGGCGAGCAGTTCGTCACCGGCGAGACGATCGAAGAGGCGCTGTCCCGCGCCCGCGACCGCGAGGCGAAGGGCTTCCGCTACTCCTACGACATGCTGGGCGAGGCGGCGATGACGGCCGACGACGCGGCGCGCTACCTCGCCGCCTACGAGCATGCGATCCACGCGATCGGCCGCGCGTCGATCGGGCGCGGCCTGATCGAGGGGCCCGGCATCTCGATCAAGCTCTCGGCGCTGCACCCGCGCTATGCGCGCGCCCAGCTCGCGCGCGTCAACGCCGAGCTCTACCCACGGCTGCTGCACCTGGCGCGCCTGGCGCGGCGCTACGACATCGGGCTCAACATCGACGCCGAGGAGGCCGACCGGCTCGAGCTCTCGCTCGACCTGCTGGAGCGCCTGTGCTTCGAGCCCGACCTGGCCGGCTGGCAGGGCATCGGCTTCGTCATCCAGGCCTACCAGAAGCGCTGCCCGGCGGTCGTCGACTGGATCGTCGACCTCGGCCGGCGCAGCGGCCACCGGCTGATGGTGCGGCTGGTCAAGGGCGCCTACTGGGACAGCGAGATCAAGCGCGCCCAGATCGACGGCCAGGACGGCTACCCCGTCTACACGCGCAAGGCCTACACCGACGTCGCCTACCTCGCCTGCGCGAAGAAGCTGCTGGCGGCGCCGGACGCCGTCTTCCCGCAGTTCGCGACCCACAACGCGCAGACGCTGGCCGCCGTTCACACGCTGGCCGGGCGCGACTACCGGCCAGACCAGTACGAGTTCCAGTGCCTGCACGGCATGGGCGAGCCGCTGTACGAGCAGGTGGTGGGCGCCGCCGACGGCGCGCGGCCCTGCCGCATCTACGCCCCGGTGGGCACCCACGAGACGCTGCTGGCCTACCTGGTGCGGCGCCTGCTGGAGAACGGCGCCAACAGCTCCTTCGTCAATCGCATCGCCGACGAGAGCCTGGCGCTGGAGGCGCTGGTGGAGGACCCGGTGCGCACGGTGCAGGCGCTGGCCGCGCGTGAGGGCACGCTGGGGCTGCCGCACCCGGCGATCCCGCTGCCGCGCGCGTTGTACGGCGCGGCGCGGGTCAATTCGCGCGGGCTGGACCTGGCGCACGAGGGCACGCTGGCGGCGTTGGATGCCGCGTTCGCGGCCGCCGCCGGGGAGCGCTGGGAGGCGTCGCCGTTGCTGGCGGCGGCAGGCGAGGTGCAAGTCGGTGAGGCGGCCGCCGCCAGCGGGTCGCCCGCAGGCGGATGGCAACCAGTGCGCAACCCCGCCGACCGCGACGACGTGGTCGGCCGCGTCCGCGAGGCCACCGCCGACGAAGTGCAAGCCGCGCTGGCCGCTGCCGAGGCAGGCGCCGCGGCCTGGGCCGCCACCGCGCCGGCCGCGCGCGCCGCCTGCCTCGAAGGCGCGGCCGACGCGCTCGAAGCCGACACGCTGCAGCTGGTGCCGCTGCTCGTGCGCGAGGCCGGCAAGACCTGCGCGAACGCCGTCGCCGAGGTGCGCGAGGCGGTCGACTTCCTGCGCTACTACGCCGCGGAAGTGCGCCAGGGCTGGGCCAACGAGACGCACCGGCCGCTCGGCCCCGTGGTCTGCATCAGCCCCTGGAACTTCCCGCTCGCGATCTTCACCGGACAGGTCGCGGCGGCGCTCGCCGCCGGCAACACCGTGCTCGCGAAGCCGGCGGAGCAGACGCCGCTGGTCGCCGCGCAGGCGGTGCGCGCGCTGCATGCGGCCGGCGTGCCGCGCGCGGCACTGCAGCTGCTGCCGGGCCGCGGCGAGACGGTCGGCGCCGCGCTGGTCGGCGACGCGCGGGTGCAGGGCGTGCTCTTCACCGGATCGACCGAGGTCGCGCGCCTGCTGCAGCGCACGCTGGCCGGGCGCCTGGGGGCCGAGGGTCGGCCGGTGCCGCTCGTCGCCGAAACAGGCGGGCAGAACGCACTGCTCGTCGACTCCTCGGCGCTGGCCGAGCAGGCGGTGGCCGACATCGTCGCCTCGGCCTTCGACAGCGCCGGCCAGCGCTGCTCAGCGCTGCGCCTGCTGTGCGTGCAGGACGACGTCGCCGCGCGCCTCATCTCGATGCTGCGCGGCGCGATGGCCGAGCTGCGCCTGGGCGACCCGCGCGTGCTGGCCACCGATGTCGGCCCGGTGATCGACGAGGACGCGCGCGCCGGCATCGAGCGCCATGTGGAGGAGATGCGGGCACGCGGGCGGGTGGTGTGGCAGCCCGGGGGCGGAGAGGCCGCCACAGCTGGTGCCGGGCCCGGCCGTGCCGGCGTCATCGTGTCGACCGGGGCGACCGTCCCGGCCGGTGCCGGTGCCGCGGCCGGTGCCAGTGTCGCGACCGGAGGCGCCGGGACCGGCGCGGCTGTCGCATCCGGCAGCTTCGTCGCCCCGACCCTGATCGAGATCGGCAGCGTCGCCGAGCTCGAGCGCGAGGTCTTCGGCCCGGTGCTGCACGTGCTGCGCTACCCGCGCGACCGCCTCGCGCGCACGCTCGACGCGATCAACGCCACCGGCTACGGGCTGACCCAGGGCGTGCACACGCGCATCGACGAGACCGTCGCCCAGGTGGCGGGCACCGCGCAGGCGGGCAACGTCTACGTTAACCGCAACATCGTCGGCGCGGTGGTCGGGGTGCAGCCCTTCGGCGGCGAGGGCCTGTCGGGCACCGGGCCGAAGGCGGGCGGGCCGCTCTACCTGCTGCGCCTGCTGGCCGCGCGGCCGGCGGGCGCCGCGCTGGCGGCCGTCGGGCGCGCCGGCAGCCTCGCGCGGTTGCCGGTGCGCGGGCTCGACGCCTGGCCGGGCGAGGCGGGCCCCTGGGGCCGCGGTGGGCGTGGTACCGGTGCTGCGCTCAAGGCGCTGCGCGTCTGGGCGCAGGGCGCCCCCTCGCTCACTGCGGCCTGCGACGCCTTGGGTGCCGCCTCGCCGGTCGGCAACTGGATCGCGCTCGCCGGCCCGACCGGCGAAGCCGACCTTTACGCGGTGCAGCCGCGCGAGGCGGTGCTGTGCCTGAGCGAGGGCGCCACGGCCGACGACGACCGCCTGGTGCAACTGGCCGCCGTGCTCGCTGTGGGCAGCCGCGCCGTCTGGCCGGCCGAGGCACGGGCGCTGCGCGAACGGCTGCCGGAAGCGGTGCGCGAGCAGGTCGCGCTGGCGCAGGATTGGACGCAGCCGGCGGTGGCGTTCGACGCCGTGCTGTGCCACGGCAGCGGCGCGTTTCTGCTCGAGGTGGCCGGGCGGCTCGCGGCCCGGGCGGGTCCGATCGTGAGCCTGACCGCGCTAGCGCCGCGCGAGGCGGCGGTGCCGCTGGAGCGGCTGGTCGTTGAGCGCTCGCTGAGCATCAACACGGCGGCGGCGGGGGGGAATGCGAGCTTGATGATGATCGGGTGATGACACGATCCTCGCGTTTCACGTCGTCCGATCAATTCGACCGATCCTCCGTCCGCTGCGAGAGCCTTCATGCGCACCACCTTCGACATCGCCGATGACGTCTACCTGGCCGCCAAGGAGGTCGCGGCGCGCGAGCGCCGTTCGCTCGGCGAGGTCGTCTCCGAACTGGCGCGCGCCGGCCTGCGCCACGGCGTAGAGGCGGTTGGTGCAAGCCGCGCCGGCGTACCCGCCCGTCGCGGCCGCTTCGCGGTGCTGCCGGCGCGAGACGAGGTGATCTCGAGCACGTTCTCAGCCTGCAGGACAGCGAAGGGGTCTGATGTGGAGGAGGAAGACGCCGCCGGCGCCGCGCCGCGCGTGCTGCTCGACGTGAACGCGCTGGCGCGCTGCTCGGTCGAGCTCACGTTAAGCTAGTCAGCTAGCTAGTCAGAAAGGCGGTGAGCGATGCGTGCGTGGCCGGTTCAGGACGCGAAGGCGCGGTTCAGCGAGTTCCTGGAGAAGTGCCTCACCGAGGGGCCGCAGATGGTGACCCGTCGCGGCGCGGAAGCGGCCGTCATGGTGCCGGTCGACGAGTGGCGTCGCCTGCAAGCCGCAACCAGGCCTTCGCTGAAGGAACTGCTGCTCTCCGAGCAGGCCAGGGCGGAGATCCCGGAACGGGCCCGCGGGCAGGCTCGGCGCAGGGCGCCGCCTGCACTGGGCTGACGCCCATGTACCTGCTGGACACGAACGTCGTCTCCGAACTCCGCAAGCCGAAGCCCCACGGGGCGGTCGTGCAATGGGTACGGGACGCGGCCGACGCCGACCTGCATATCTCCGCCGTCACGATCGGCGAGATTCAGGCGGGCATTGAAATCACCCGCGCCCAGGACGGGGCGAAGGCTGCGGAACTGGAGCACTGGCTGGCGCAGGTCTCGGAAACCTTCAACGTCGTGCCGATGGACGCCGCGGCGTTCAGGGAATGGGCGCGGTTGATGCACCGGGCTTCGAATACGCTCTATGAGGACGCGATGATCGCGGCGACCGCGCGGGTTCACAAACTCGTGGTCGTCACGCGCAACGTGGCTGACTTCGAATCGTTCGGGGTTGAAATCCTCAACCCGTTCGTGGTGCTACCGAAGTGAGGTCGGCCTCCGCTCGGAACTCAAATTGAGATCAGCGGCCGGTGAATTCGATCACCAGTAGCCACCAAGCCGAATTCAACGAGCTGTCGCATCCGGCCTCCCACCAGCGCGGGAGGTGGATCGACGCTGTCAAGGATTCGCTGCGCCGGGCTGTTGCCCTTCCTTGACAGCGTAGATCCACCGAAATCAAAAGCTCGGATTGATTCACGGTAAAGTCCCCGTAGACGGGTTAGCGTCATTATTGACTGTCAAAAGATACCCTCCTTCTGGGCCGCCCAGCAAGGTCTTGTCAGAATGCTTCACAGACTCAGCTGACACCTCGTAAAACGATTCGGCGGGATTGAATCCTCCGACGATCCGGTGAATTGAGTACGTGAAGCCTTCCTGAACTATGTGAACGATGGGTGAATCCGTCGCCGGACGTTCATGCAGCGTGCGACCAACGTAGATTGGAGGCGGGTCAAAAGGAACGCCCTTAGCAGGCTCGCGGCGAGCGTGGGCATGCTGTTGCTTCTTCAAAATAATCGAAACAGCGCGATCAAGACAATAGCGAGCGTTTGACTCTGTGGCATTACTCCCCCCGAACGACGCGTCGTAGGTGACAGACCATCCAGCCTTCTGATCGGCCCTGAAGACATCTGGTGTTAGACGCCGAAGATTCTGAAGTTCTATAGTGTGGATTCCAAGCTCCATGGCCTGCAATCGCCAGTTCTGATAGTCGATCTGAATATAATCAGTGGGCACTTTCACGCACTTCTCTATCCATTCCTTGTTCTTGGTCCAACTGGGAGCGCGCCAGCCGCCGCGCGCAGCTGAGGCGATTAGCCCCTCTTGCCTCTGACCATCAAAGTCTCGCCAACCATAGATGTTGTAGTCCTCTTCGAACTCAACAAAAAGGGCCTTCCTCGTTTCGATAAGGGCATCCAAGAAGCGCCTGCCCTTGATGCGCTCCTCTGCCAGCTTGAGCATATTCTTTGATTCGCCGTTAGCGAGTAGGTCAGCGACAAATAGATCTCGCAGGGACTGACCAAGCACTGCGGTCGTCATTGCAGCAATCGCCTCGTGCGCGGCCTCATAGTAAGAACGCACCATCGCAGGCTCTGCCAGCTGCGCGTAGTGCTTAACCAAGACTCTCTGCTTGTTCAACGCCTTCAAGCTTCCGGATCGCGGGACCACAACACCTGCCGCCTTTAGTTCCCCGATCAGTTCATCGAAGCTCTTGCGCTCGAGATTCTTCTCGTCGTCGACACCGCGCTCAAGTAGCAGCGCGTAGAGCACTGCCTCCAGGGCGTCCTGGAGCACAACGAGGCCGGTAGACGCAAAGTAGCGATCCCCGGACGAGCAGAGCGGATCTGCATGTTCGAGCAGGGTTCTGGCTACGACCAGTGCGTGGACGGTCGACTCGCGCATATGACGCCTACCCGCGAAAGGTCACTTCCGCGCCCATCATCCGTTATGGACCTATTCAAGGTCCGAACCCCGCAACGCGGTTACCGACACGGATGATCCACGGCCTTATCCCAGAGTCTTCCCGAAACTCGTGGATGCCTGCACCAACTTCGCCTCCAGCGTGACGAACTTGGCACCCGGTTCGGGGCGGCCACTGCGTTCCCAAGCCATTCCGCAGCCTCACTCCCACGCTGCACCGCAGCACGACTCCCCCGCGCATTCACGCTAAGGTGTCGCCCCCTGCCATGACCGCCCGCCCGGCGTCCTTGCCCTCCGATTGCCGTTCGGATGTGCCCGTCGGATGCCGTTTGCCGACGCCGCGGACAGCCATGACGTCCCCTCGTCGCGACCTTCGGGAGCCGGACTCATGTCCTACAGCACAGAGCAGATCCGCAACCTGGCCCTCGCGGGCCATCCCGGCGCCGGCAAGACGACGCTGTTCGAGGCGCTGCTGGCGGCCGGCGGCACGATCGTCTCGGCCGGCACGGTCGAGCGCGGCACCACGGTGTCGGACCACGACCCGATCGAGAAGGAGCGCGGTCATTCGCTCGACGCCGCGATCGCCAGCACCGACCACGCCGGCATCCACGTCAACCTGATCGACACGCCCGGGTACCCCGACTTCCGCGGCCCGGCGCTCGCCGCGCTGGCGGCGGTCGAGACGGCGGTGGTCGTGGTCGACGCGGATGCCGGCGTCGGCTACGGCACGCGCCGCATGATGGGACGCGCCCAGGCGCGTCGGCTGTGCCGGCTGGTCGTCGTCAGCCGCATCGACCGCGAGGGCGCCGACTGTGCGCGCGTGATGGCCCAGCTGCGCGAGGAATTCGGCCCCGAGCTGCTGGCGCTGAACCTGCCGGCCGACGGGGGCGCCCGCGTCGTCGACTGCTTCGGCCAGCGCGAGGGCACGTCCGACCTCGGCCCGGTCGCCGAATGGCACCAGAAGATCATCGACCAGGTGGTCGAGGTCAACGAGACGGTGATGGACCACTTCCTCGAGCTCGGCGAGGAGGGGCTCAGCGGCCAGGAGCTGCACGACGCCTTCGAGCAGTGCCTGCGCGAGGGGCACCTGGTGCCGGTGTGCTTCGTTTCCGCCCGCACCGGCGTCGGCGTGCGCGAACTGCTCGACATTGCCGAGCGCCTGCTGCCGCACCCGGGTGAGGCCAACCCGCCCCCTTTTGTCAAGGGGCGCGGCGCGGAGGCGGTGCCGATCGAATCGAAGCCCGACCCGGCCGCGCACGTGATCGCCGACGTGTTCCGCATCGTCCACGACCCTTTCGTCGGCAAGCTCGGCGTCTTCCGCGTCTACCAGGGCACGGTACGCAAGGACACGCAGCTCTTCGTCGACGACGGCAGCAAGCCGTTCAAGGTCGCCCACCTGTACCGGCTGCACGGCAAGGAGAACGTCGAGATCGTGCAGGCCGTGCCGGGTGACATCGCCGCGGTGGCGAAGGTCGACGAGCTGCACTTCGACGCCGTGCTGCACGACAGCCACGACGAGGACCAGATCCACCTCGCGCCGATCGACTTCCCGAAGCCGATGTTCGGCCTCGCGATCGAGGCAGCCAGCAAGGGGCAGGAGCAGAAGCTCGCCAACGCGCTGCACAAGCAGAGCGACGAGGACCCGTGCTTCGTCGTCGACCACAGCGGCGAGACCAACGAGACGGTGATCCACGGCCAGTCCGACCTGCACCTGCGCGTGGTGCTGCAGCGGCTGAAGGACCGGCATGGTGTCGACGTGACGACGCGCCCGCCGCGCATCGCCTACCGCGAGACGATCGGCGCGAATGCCGAAGGGCATCACCGCCACAAGAAGCAGAGCGGCGGCGCCGGCCAGTTCGGCGAGGTCTACCTGCGTGTGGAGCCGCTGGCGCGCGGCGCGGGCTTCGAGTTCGTCGACGAGGTCAAGGGCGGCACGATCCCGGGCCAGTTCCTGCCGGCGGTCGAGAAGGGCGTGCGCCAGGTGCTGAAGAGCGGCGCGGTGGCTGGCTACCCGATGCAGGACGTGCGCGTGGTCGTCTACGACGGCAAGCACCACTCGGTCGACAGCAAGGAAGTGGCCTTCGTCGCCGCCGGGCGCAAGGCTTTCCTCGACGCGGTCGCGAAGGCGCAGGGGCAGGTGCTGGAGCCGATCGTCGACCTCGAGGTGCGCGTGCCGGAAGAGCACATGGCCGGCATCAGCGGCGGGCTGGCGGCCAAGCGCGCGCGCATCAGCGGCACCGCGAGCGAGCATGGCGGCGAGGTGGTCGTGAAGGCGCAGGTGCCGCTGTCGGAGCTCGAGGGCTACGCGGCCGAGTTGAAGTCGATCACCTCCGGGCGCGGCCGCCACACGATGGACTTCAGCCACTACGAGCCGGTGCCGCCGGGGGTGCAGCGGCGGCTCGTCGAGGCCTGGCGGCCGGGGGCGGACGATGACTGAGGCGGGCGGCTGATCCGGGCTGGGGCGCCGGCTCGATCGAACCCTGCTGCGCTCTGGCCAGCGTGGTCCTGCCGCGCTAGCATCCGCGCTCGCGCTGACCCATCGGCAGGCGTTGTCTTCCTGCTCGCGGCCCGGCGCGACGCCAAGAGCCCAGGAGGACCCTCATGCCGCCGCCCCTCGCCAACACGCACTGGCTCGCCTGTGCGGCCGTCGCTCTCCTCATCCCGGCCGGCGCGCTCGCCGCCGGCGCCAGGGCCGCCGCCGCCGGCATGCCGGTTGACGCGAAGAGCCTCGAGCGCGGCCGCTACATCGTCCAGATCACCGGCTGCAACGACTGCCACACCGCCGGCTACGCGCAGAGCGGCGGCGTGACGCCCGAGGCCGGCTGGCTGACCGGAGATTCGCTTGGCTTCCGCGGCGCCTGGGGCACGACCTACCCGACCAACCTGCGCCGCTACTTCGCCGACCTCACCGAGGAGCAATGGGTGCAGCGCGCCCGCACGCTCACCGCGCGGCCGCCGATGCCGTGGTTCTCGGTGCGCCAGCTCGACGAGGCCGATTTGCGTGCGATGTACGGTTTCATCAGGCACCTGGGGCCCGGCGGCGACGCGGCGCCGGACTTCGTGCCGCCGGACGCAGAGCCGAAGCCGCCGTTCATCCAGTACCCGATGCCGCCGAAGTAGGGCGGCCGGTCAGTCGTGGCGGGTGGGGTGGTCGGCCGCTCTCGCGGGCAGCGCCCGATCCGGCGCTCGGCGCTCAGCCCTTGCTGGCAGCCAGCTTCGCGCGTTGCAACGTCGTGCGCTCGGGCACCCGGTGCGTGCGCGTCTCGGCGCTGTAGCGCCAGCCGGGCAGGGCGCGCGCCACCTCGGCGGCGTCGGCCGGGGCGGCCTCGACGAGCATGGTGCCGACCGCGGCGCGCAGCACGGTGGCGCCCTTTTCGCGGGCGGTTTTCTTCGCGACCGTCAGCGACTTCGGGTCGAGGCACTGCGAGTTGTAGAAGACGAAGCGGTCCATCACCGGATTATCGGGCCAGACCCTTGCCTTGCAAGCGGGCGGCCAGGCCCAGGTCCTCGGCGTGGCCGAGCGCCAGCTGCACGATGGCCGCCGCACGGGCGGCATCGCGTGGCATGCGCTGCACCGGGCTGGCTGCCAGGCGGCGCGCGAGCACGCCGGTGGCGATCGGGGTGGCCATCGAGGTGCCCGACATCGCGCCCCAGCGGTCGCCGAAGATCGTCGACACCACGGCGACGCCCGGCGCCGTCAGCGCCACCTTGGCGCCGTGGTTCGAGAAGCTGGCGAGGAAGCTGCGCCGCTTGTCGAGCGCCTTGCCGAAGGCCTTGCCGAGCGTCCAGTCGAAGAAGCTGCCGGCCGGCCAGCTGTTCTCGAGCCCGATCGCCGAGACGGCCAGCGCCTTCGGATAGCGCGCCGGGTAGTCGACCTGGCCTTTGCCGTCGTTGCCGGTGGCCGCCAGGCAGACGCAGCCCAGGTTCCAGGCCAGCTCGATCGCGTCGAGGATGCTGCCTTCGGCGTCGCCGCCGCCGATGCTCAGGTTGATCAGGTCGCAGCCGTCGACCGCGGCCTGCTTGATGGCCGCGCTGATCGCGAAGGTCGACGCGTAGTCGTCGCCCGACTCGAAGATGCGGTAGGCGTAGAGCTGCACCGCCGGCGCCTCGCCACGTCGCGCGCCCGGCGCCGAGGCGGCTGCCGCGATGACGCCCGCGACGTGGCTGCCGTGGCCCACCTCGTCGCGCAGCCGGCGCGGCGATTCGTTCTCGGTGGTGTTGCGCCCGCCGGCCACGGCCAGCGCCTCGTGCGGGCCGACGCCGGTGTCGACGACGCCGACCTTGACGCCCTTGCCGGCGCCGGCCGCCGCCTTGCCGTAGACCATCGTCCGCACGTCGCGGGCGCGGGCGTCGATCGCCGGCACCTCGACCGTGAGGCCTGCCGGCGCCACCTCGACCTGCGTCAGCGCGAGCGGCCAGCCGCCGTGCAGCGGCTCGACGTAGACCGCCTCGGCCCGCGTCAGCTTGCGGCTCAGCTGCAGCCGCACCCGGCCTCGGCGGTCGGTGATGCCGTCGACGCCGATGCCGCGCGCTTCGTCGAGCATCACCGTGACGCGCGCGTCGGCCAGCGGCGCGCGGTCGGGCGTGTCGAGCCGCACCGTCACCGGCCAGGCGAACACGTTGCCGCTCGCGATGCGCGGCGCCTTCAGTCCGGCGTCGAGCTTCAGCCAGGGCCGCGCCGGGCGCTCCAGCCGGTACCACTGCTCGACGTAGACCTTGGTGCCCGCGGGTGTGCGCGCCTCGATGTCCGCGACCGAGGCGCGGGGCGCGGCGACGAGCAGCGCACCGTCGACCGGCGAGCGGTTGACGACCTTCAGGCCCTTGGGCGGCGCCAGCCGTTCCGGGTCGCGTCCCGCCGCGCCGCGCGACCGCGGGCCGCGCAGGCGCCCGCCCGCTGTTGTCAGCGCGCCCAGCGGCTCGAGCCCGCGCCGCGCCGAGCGTGCCCGGGCGTCGCCCGGCGGCGTGTCGGGCACGACGATGAAGCGCCGGGGTCGCTGGCTGGGGTTCTTCTTCTTCTGGGGCATGGTGGCGTGCTCGCTCGGACGGGGTCGACGGTATAGCGCATCCGTCGTTCGGCCGGCCCTCGGTCGCTGCCGGCTTCAGGTCGTCAGCGGCACGCGAGGCAAGACACGACAGGGGCAGTCAGCATGCCGCGACTTCCGCCGGCGGCGCCCTGCGTACGGTGCTTGTCAGTTCGCGCTGTCGCGCCGCAGCCCCGCGGCCAGCAGGCCCAGCCAGCGCGGCCGCCAGCTCAGCGTGAAGGCGACCACCAGCGCCGCCGCCGCGAGCGCCATGATCCACACCAGCGAGGCCATCGACGCGTGGTCGACGCGCAGGCACAGCCACAGCGAGGCGACGAGCGCCGCCGCGCCACCGATGCGCAGCGCGATCACGGTGCCGCGGCTCGCCGGCACCGGGCCGACGGCATCGCGCCAGTGCCCTTCCATCGCCAGCGCGAGCCAGCCGAAGCCGGCGATGCAGGCGGCGAGGGCGCCGATCAGGAGCAGGGCGTCAGGCACGGGCCACCTCCCCGCTGCCCGCCGGCAGCGGCCTGGCGTCCGGCCGCGGGCCTGCGAGCGCTGCGCGCCGGCGCACGCGCTGCTCGGCGACGAGCGCGAGCAGCGAGCCGGCGAGGATCGTCAGGTCGACGCCCGCCACCGGCCAGTAGTGGCCGATCGTGTGCAGCAGGTGGTCCCCGGTGGTGAGCCAGTTGAGCAGCACCGCGGCGAAGCCAAGCGCGGCCACGGCGCGGCACTGTTCGGCCCAGGCCGGTGCGATCGCCGCCTGCAGCACCGGCGCGCTGCGCCACCAGGCGTGCAGCCCGGCCAGCAGCCAGGCGCCGAAGAAGATCCGCACCTCCCAGTCGCCGCGGCCGGTCAGGGTGACCGGCAGCAGGCGGTTCGCGACCAGCATCGCCAGGGTCGCGATCAGCGTGCCGGTCACCGTCGCGACGGCCAGCGCGTCGACCCAGCGCGCGCCGGTCAGGCCCTGCTTGGCGTGCTGGCGCTTGCGCTTCTCGACGAAGAAGACGAAGCCGGTGGCGATGCACACGCAGCCGGCCAGCCCGCCGACGAAGTACAGCCAGCGCAGCAGCCAGTGGCGGAAGTGCTGCAGGTGCAGGCCGGCGATGAAATCACCGACGTTCTCGACCGCCGACGGCGGCGGGTTCTCGCGCAGCACGCGCCCGGTCGTCCCTTCGAAGTGGATGCCCTCGCCGGTGAGCGCGACGCGGTCGGTGCCGGCGCGGTAGACGCTGACGCTGGCGTTCGCGTCGCCGGGGAAGTTGACGCGCAGGAAGCCCACCTCGCCGGCCATGCCGCGCGCCGCCCAGCGGCGCTGCGCCTCGGCGACCATCGCATCGACCGAAGCCATCGGCGCGGCCACGCCCGCGGGCTCGTCCGCGATGCCGCGTTCGGCCTGCTCGGCCTTCTCGTGCGCTTCGTCGAGCGGCTTGAACATCGTCTCCGTCACCGGCAGGTAGATGCCGGCGAAGATGACGAGCCCCGACAGCGCGAACATGAAGTGGAAGGGCAGCGCCACCACGCCGGTCAGGTTGTGCAGGTCGAGCGTGCTGCGCTGGGTGTGCTTCTTCGGGCGGAAGGTGAAGAACTCGCGGAAGATCTTGCGGTGCATCACGACGCCGCTGACCAGCGCGGCCAGCATCACCAGCGCCGCCAGGCCGACGATCCAGTAGCCCAGGTCGAGCCAGCGGATGTGCAGCATGTAGTGCATCGGGTAGAAGAAGCGGCTGCCGATCTTCAGCGCGTCTTCCGAGATCGCGCGGCCGTCGCGCGGGTCGATCGTCACGTGGCCGTGGACGTGGTCGTCGGGGTCGATCGCGTTCGGCAGCTCGAAGCTCTTGAACACGTTGAGCACCGGGTCGCGGTGCGTCGTGTAGGCGCTCCAGTCCATCATCTGCCAGGTCGTCGGCAGTGGGCCGTTGACGCGGCTCGGGGCGTCGGCCACGTCCTCCGGGTCGGGCTGGATGCGGCTCACCACGTCGTTCAGCAGGTGGTCGACCGAGGGCATCGGCTGCGCCGCGAAGCGCGACTCGGGGATCGCCCAGCGGTCGATCTCGCGGTCGAACACCGACAGCGAGCCGAAGAAGAAGATCACCACCAGCACGAAGCCGAGCACCAGGCCGAACCAGGTGTGCAGCCAGGTCATCGACAGGCGGAAGGTCTGGAACATCGTCGTTCTCCGTCGTTCTCTACGCCGCGCGCCGTTCAGTGCAGCGTGCGCCCGAGCGCCCAGGCGGCGGCCGTCATCGCCGCGCCGCCGCCGGCCAGCACGATCCAGACCCGCGCCAGGCTCTGCGCCGCGAAGGCCCAGAGGAACACCACCAGGAACACCAGGAAGGCCAGCAGGTAGACGAGCGTGTGCGCGTCGTCGAAGGCCATGCCCGCGGCGATCCCCAGCACGAGGCCGAGCGCCGTGAAGCCCCAGGTGAAGGCGTAGCCGCCGAGCAGGCTGGCCGCGACGCGGGAGACGATGTGAGCGGTGCTGCTGGAGGCGGTGGCGGCCATGCGGACGTGTCGAGGGGCTGCAAGGCGGCGCGCGGCGGACCGCCTCGCCGCCCTGGCGGTCGACTGTGAACGATAATCGGTCGCATTATGCCGCGACGCGACGCGACGCGACGCGACGCGACCGCCCTGCCCGCCGCCGCCGCAGCGCTACAGCCAGCCGACGCGCCGGAAGCGCCAGTACAGCAACGCTGCCGCGGCGACGATCACCGTGAGCGCCAGCGGGTAGCCGTAGGTCCACTTCAGCTCGGGCATGTGCTCGAAGTTCATGCCCCAGATGCCGGCCAGCGCGGTGGAGACGGCGAAGATCGCCGCCCAGGCCGCGAGCTGCTTGGTGGTTTCCGACTCCTCGATCGTCACCATCGAGAGGTTCACCTGGATCGCGGTGGCGATCGTGTCGCGGATCGCGTCGACCGCGCCGTTGATGCGTGCGAGGTGGTCGTTGACGTCGCGGAAGTACTCCTGCGTGTGCGCGCAGACCGCCGGCACGCGCCCGCCGTGCAGCTTGGCCAGCACCTCGAGCAGCGGCGCGACCGCGTGGCGCAGCACGGTGGCGCGGCGCTTCAGCGCGTACAGGCGCCGGATGTTGGCCTGCGCCGCGCCCGGCTCGAAGATCTGCGCCTCGATGTCGTCGAGCTCGGTCTCGATCTCGTCGAGCAGCGGGAAGTAGCGGTCGACCACCGCGTCCATCAGCGCGTAGAAGACGAAGCCCGCGCCGTGGCGCAGCAGCTCGGGCTCGCGCTCGCAGCGCTCGCGCACGCCGAGGAAGCTCTGCTGGCTGTGCTGGCGCACCGACAGCACGAAGTTGCGCCCGACAAACACCGACACCTCGCCGATGCGCCACTCGCCGCGGTCGGGCTCGATCAGCTTCATCACGGTGAAGAGGGTGTCGCCGTACTCCTCGATCTTCGGTCGCTGGTGGCCCACGCAGGCGTCCTCGACCGCCAGTTCATGCAGGTCGAACTTGTCCTGCATCGCCGTCAGCTCGTCCTCGCTCGGGTCGCGCAGCGCGACCCAGACGAAGCAGCCCTGGCGGTGCACGTAGCTGGCGATCTCGTCGACCTTGATGTCGGCGAGCTTGCGGCCGTCCTGGTAGGCGACGCAGTTGATCAGCATGGGCAGGCTCCTGGTCTCGTTCGGGCGGGTTCGGGTCGCGATCGTGTCACTGCGGAGTGACACGCCGCGCCAGCCTCGCGAAGGCCGGCCCGGTGGCGACCAGCACGACGACATAGCGTGTCACGTGGAAGGCGGTGACCACCGGCACGCCCAGCTGCATCACCTTCGCGGTGATGCACATCTCGGCGATGCCGCCGGGCGAGGTGCCGAGCACCACCGTCACCCAGGGCAGGTCGGCCAGGCGCGCCAGGCCCCAGGCGAAGCTGGCCGACAGCCCGATCAGCGCCACCGTGCCGAGCGCCACCGCCGCCAGCCAGCGCGGCGCGCTGTGCACGAACTCGGGCGTGAAGCGGGTGCCCAGCGCGACCCCGATCGCCAGCTGGCCGGCATTGCTCAGCGCCTTCGGCATCGCCGACAGCTCGATGCCGCTGCCGGTCAGTGCCACCGCGACCATCAGCGCGCCGAGCACCCAGGGGTTCGGCAGCCGGGCCCGGCGCAGCAGCAGGGCGCCGGCGATGGTCGCCAGGGCGAGCAGCGCCAGGCCCTGTAGATCGACCGCGAGCGTGCCCGGCGGCGTCGGGTCGATGCCGCGCGTGCCGGTCGCCAGCACGCCGACCGGGATCGCCAGCACCACGATCAGCACGCGCAGCGAGTGCGCCGCGGCGATGCGGTCGACGCGCGCGCCGTGCCGTTCGCCGAGCAGCGCCATCTCGGACGCGCCGCCGATCGCGCCGGCGAAGAAAGCGGTGGCGTGCTCCTGCCGGGTGGTGGCGCCCGAGACGGCGGCCAGCCAGCGGTAGAAGCCATAGCCCATCACCAGCGCCCAGGCGATGCCGACCGCGAGCGCCGGCGCCAGCTTCGCGACGGTTGCCAGCACCGCAGGCGTGAAGTACAGGCCGAGCGAGGTACCGATCACCCACTGTCCCGCGTCGCGCAGCGGCCGCCAGGCGGCCACCGGCAGGCCGGCGACGCCGGCCAGCGCGATGCCGAGCAGCGGGCCGATCATCCACGGCAGCGGCAGGTGCAGCTGCTCGCTCAACAGCGCCGCGGCGCAGGCCAGCGCGAGCGTGCCGGCGATGCGCGCGATGCGCTGGGGCGCCGTAAGCGGCGCCGCCCCCTGGTCGGGCCCCGGTGCGGGGTTCAGGGCGCGGCCCGCTCGGCCTCGGCGAAAGCGCGCAGGATCGCCTCGCGCCCGGGCCGGACGAGGCGCGCCGTTTCCTGGCCGTGGCGCAGGAAGACCAGCGTCGGCCACAGCTTGATGCCGAACGACCGGCCGAGCGGCCGCCCGCGGCCGTCCTCGATCCGGAGATGGCGCAGGCCGGGGTGCGCGGCGCGCGCCTCGGCGATGTCCGGCTGCGCGGCCCGGCAGTAACCGCACCACGTGGTGCCGAACTCGACCACCGTCAGGCCGGGCAGCGCGTCGACCTCGGCGCGCGTCGGCTCGGGCGTGGCGCCCGGGGCGCCGGCATCAGGAGGCGGGCTCACGGTTGGTGCTCCGCGCCGCGGGGACAACGGGTCATGCCCCGGTCGGCAGGGTGGGCCACGCGGTGCCCGGCACGGGACGTCATGCCGCGTTCGGCGCGGGACGTCCTGCGCCGCCCAGCGCAGGCGGTCATGCGTCGCCCGGCGCCGCGGGCACCGCCATGCCGCGCGCGACCGCCGGCCGCGCGTTGAAGGCCTCGAGCACGCGGCCGACGTTCGGCAGCTCGGCGAAGCCGACCAGCTCGCCCGCGCCGTAGAAGCCGACCAGGTTGTTGACCCAGGGGAAGGTGGCGATGTCGGCGATCGAGTAGTGGTCGCCCATCAGCCAGGCGCGCCCCTCGAGGCGGGTCTCGAGCACCCGCAGCAGGCGGCGCGACTCGTCGACGTAGCGGTCGCGCGGGCGCTTGTCTTCATAGAGGCGGCCGGCGAACTTGTGGAAGAAGCCGAGCTGGCCGAACATCGGCCCGACGCCGCCCATCTGGAACATCAGCCACTGGATCGTCTCGTAGCGCGCGGCACCCGAGGCGGGCAGCAGCTGGCCGGTCTTGTCGGCCAGGTAGACCAGGATCGCGCCCGACTCGAACAGGGCCAGCGGGTGTCCGCCCGGCCCATCAGGGTCGAGGATCGCCGGGATCTTGTTGTTCGGGTTCAGCGACAGGAAGGCTGGCGACAACTGGTCGCGGCTGTCGAACGAGACGCGGTGCGCCTCATAGGGCAAGCCGGTCTCCTCGAGCATGATCGAGACCTTGACGCCGTTGGGCGTCGGCAGCGAGTACAGCTGGAGCCGGTCGGGATGGCGCGGCGGCCACTTCTCGCTGATCGGGAAGCGCTTCGGGTCGGCGATGGCGTCGTTCATGCTCGGGCTTCGACGGATGGCTAGGCGCGCGCCTGGCGCGAGGGCCGCCATTGTGCGTGCCCCCTGCCGAGGTTGCACGCCGCGGCGGAGAGGCCCGGCCGTGCGTGTGGGGCGCAGGCGGGCACACGCGGACGCGGGCGGGCCGCCGGCGGGCGCCGCAAGGAAGGTCCCGAGGACGCAGCCCCTCTCCTGTGCTAGCGTGCGCCCCTTCCGCATGGGGCCCCGGTGACGTCCGGGCCGCATGGCCATGAGACAGGGGCCGAGGCAACCCGATGACGTCCGGCAGGTCTGGACGATGAGGCAGCCGAGGCACCCGTGAGGTCGCACACGGATGTTCGTTCAATCTGCGACGACGGCATCCACCGGCAAGGGCGCAGGCTGGCGTTCGCCACTCGCCGCCGCGCTGGCGGTGATCCTGCTGCTCACCGGGGTGTCGATCGCCCGCGAGTTCCATGTGCAGCGCCGCGAAGCCCGGGTGCTGCTGCAGTCGCTTGCCGAGTTGCGCGGCACGCAGGTCGAGGCCTGGATCACCGGTCAGCTGCGGCAGGCGACGTTCATCCGAGATGGCACGGTCATTGCCGACATGGCCGTTCGCATCCGTGACGGTGACGCGGTCGCGCACGCCTACCTGTTGGCGCGCCTGGCCGACATGCGCAGGGCCAACGACCTCGACGCCACCTTCCTCGTCGACGGGCAGGGCGGGCTGCTGGTGGCCCCCGAGGCCGGGGTCACCGACGTCGGCGCGCCGCTGCGGCAGATCGTGGACGAGGCCGTGGTCACCGGCGAGGTCACGCACACCGGCATCTACCACGCTCACGGCGGCCGCATGCCGGTGCGGCTGGACATCGCGGTCCCGCTGCGCGCGACCGGCCTGCCCGCGCGCACGGTCATGGTGTTGCGCGCCGACCCGCGGCGCGTGCTGTTCCCGATGCTCGCGACCTGGCCGGTGCCGAGCGAGACCAGCGTCTCGCTGCTGTGGCAGCGCGAGGGCGACGAGGTGGTGCTCGTCAACGAGCCGGGCCAGGCGTCGGACGGTGACTTCCGCGTGCGGCGCGCCCTCGACGCCGTCTCGCTGCGCCCGCCCGCCCCGGGCGAGCGCAGCGTCGTCGGCGACATGACCGACTACCGCGACGTTCCGGTGCTGGCCGTCGCGCGGCCGGTCGCCGACACCGACTGGTGGGTCGTCTCGAAGACCGACCGCGCCGAGATCGACGCGCCGGCCTGGCGCAGCGCCTGGTGGACGGCCGCGATCGCCGCGCTGGCGGTGCTCGGGGTCGGGTTGCTCAACCGCCTGCGCGAGCAGCGGCTGGCGCTGGCCAAGGCCGAGGGCGAGTCGCGCGCCCACCGCGGCCGGCTCGAGGCGCTGGGGCCGCTGGAGGCAATCACGCGCAGCTCGACCGAAGGCATCTTCGCGAAGAACCGCGAGGGCCGGTACGTCTACTGCAACCGGGCCGGCGCCGAGCTGCTCGGCCGCGAGCCCGAGGACGTGATCGGCCGCAACGACACCGACCTCTTCGGCGCCAAGATGGCCGCCGGCTTCGCGCGGGAGGACCGCGAAGTGCTCGAGACCAGCGCCGCGCGCACCTTCGAGCACACCGTCTCGACGCGCAGCGGCGACCGCATGCTGATCGGCACTCGCGGGCCGCTGTTCAACGAGCGCGGCGAGGTGATCGGTGTCTTCGACATCCGCCACGACGTGACGCAGATCCGGCGGGCCGAGCGCGCGCTGCGCGAGAGCGAGCTGCACTACCGCACCGTCGTCTCGGTGCTCACCGAAGGCATCCTCGTCACCGACGCCGACGGCACGGTGCTGAGCTGCAATCCGGCCGCCGAACGCATGCTCGGCGTGACGCGTGCCGAATGGCTCGGCCTGCGCGTGGTCCCCTCCGGCTGGACACTGCTGCGCCCGGACGGCTCGCCGATGCCGCTCGCGGAGACGCCGACCGGACAGGTGATCGCCAGTGGCGGCGGCCAGCGCGGCCGGACGCTGTGGGCCCGCCGTCCGGACGGCGAAGTGGTCTGCTTCGAGGTCGGCGCCCAGCCGGTCCTCGACCCCGAGGGCGGCAGGCTGCTCGCCGTCGTCACCTCGTTCACCGAGGTCACCGAACGCAAGCGCCTCGAGGACGAGCTCGCGCGCAGCCGCGACCAGCTGCAGGCGCGGGTGGCCGAGCGCACGCGCGAGCTGCAGGGCACGCACGACGCGCTCGAGGAGCTGGTGCGACTGAACCGCAGCATCGTCGACGCGATCCCGGGGCGCGTCTCGTCCTGGGACACGCAGCGCTGCTGCCGCTTCGCCAACCGCACCTTCTGCGAGTGGTTCGACACCAGCTTCGAGGACGCGATCGGCGCGCGCTTCGAGGACCTGGTCGACTCGCAGCATCAGGGCTGGGTCGGGCCGCGCCTCGACGCGGCGATGCAGGGCGAGGCGCAGCACTTCGAGTTCGAGGCCGAGCGTGACGGCCACCACTACGCGCACATGGTGCACCACATCCCGGAGCTCTCCGCCGGGGGCGAGGTGCGCGGCGTCTACGTGCTGGCCTTCGACATCACCGCGCTGAAGCGGGCCGAGGCCGAGCTGCAGCGCGCCAACGAGGCGCTCGAACGCTCGCGCGACGCCGCCGAGACGGCGAACCGGGCGAAGAGCGCGTTCCTCGCCAACATGAGCCACGAGATCCGCACGCCGATGAACGCGATCGTCGGCCTCACCCACCTGATGGCACGCGACTCGCGCGACACGCTCCAGCGCGAGCGCCTGGCCCGCGTCGACGACGCGGCGCGGCACCTGCTGCAGGTGATCAACGACGTGCTCGACCTGTCGAAGATCGAGGCCGGCAAGATGACGCTCGAGGACGTGGAGTTCGGGCTCGACAGCATGCTCGGCGCCGCCTTCGACATGGTGGCCGAGGAGGCGCGCGAGAAGAACCTCGAGCTCGTCGTCGACAGCGAAGGGGCACCGACGCGCGTGCGCGGCGACCCGACCCGGCTGTCCCAGGCGCTGATCAACCTGCTGTCCAACGCGGTCAAGTTCACCGCCGAAGGCTGGGTGCGCCTGCGCGTGCGCCTCGACCGCGACGCAGGTCCGCGGGTGTTGGTGCGCTTCGAGGTCAGCGACACCGGCGAGGGCATCGCGGAAAAGCACCTCGAGCACCTGTTCGCCGCCTTCGAGCAGGCCGACAACTCGATCGCGCGGCGCCATGGCGGCACCGGCCTCGGCCTCGCGCTGACGCGCCACCTGGCGCGCAGCATGGGCGGTGACGTCGGCGTGACCAGCAGCCCGGGCGCCGGCAGCACCTTCTGGTTCACCGCCTGGCTGCAGCGCGGCATCGAGCCGGTCGAGCCGCCGGCCCCGGTGCCGCTGCAGGGGCTGCGCGTGCTGGTCGTCGACGACCTCGACGAGGCGCGCGCGGTGCTCGGCGACCGTGCAAGTGCCTTCGGCATGCGCGTCGACGCCGAGGCCGATGTCGAGGCGGCGCTGCGCCGCCTCGAGGCCGAGACGAGAGGCGGCCGGTCCTACGACGTGCTGCTGATCGACTGGCGGATGAAACCGGTCGACGGCATCGAGGCCCTGCGCCGCATCCGCGCGCTGCTCGGCGCCGGGACGCCGCCGAGCGTGCTGGTCACGGCCCACGACGACCCGGCGATGCGCGAGGCTGCGGCGCTCGCGCAGTTCGACGCCGTGCTGGTCAAGCCGATCACCGGCTCGCGCCTGCACGACACCTTCCAGCGCGTGCTGACCCGGCAGCCGGTCACCGCGCCGCCCGAGCCGGCCGCCGCCAGGGTCGCGGGCGGTGCCGAGGCCGAGGCCCTGCTGCGGGCGCGGCATGCCGGCCAGCGTGTGCTGCTGGCCGAAGACAACCCGATCAACCAGCTCGTCGCCGAGGAACTGCTCGAAGCCGCGGGACTCGTCGTCGAGACGGTCGAAAACGGAGCGCTCGCGGTCGACCTCGCGCTGGACAGGCCGTTCGACCTGATCCTGATGGACTTGCAGATGCCGGTCGTCGACGGCCTCGCCGCGACCCGCGAGCTGCGCCGCCGCCTGCCCGCGCCGACGCCGATCGTCGCGATGACGGCCAATGTCTTCGCCGATGAGCGCGCCGCCTGCCTCCAGGCCGGCATGAACGACCACGTCGCCAAGCCGGTCGACCCGCGGCTGCTGTACGAAACCCTGCTGAAGTGGCTGCCGCAGCGTGTGCCGGAGCCGCCGGGTGCCGGGTCGCTGGCGAGCCCGGCTGCCGCCGGCAGTGCCGAGGCCGAAGGGCCGGTGGCACGCTTCCTCGCGCTCGAAGGGTTCGACGGCCCGCTGGCCCTGCGCAACCTCGGCGACGACGAGGCACGCCTGATGCGCGTGCTGGCGCGCTTCGTCAACATGTACCACGGCGGCGAGCCTTCGCTGCTCGAGCCGATGTCGCCGCTGGCCATCGGGCGCTGGCGGGCCACCGCGCACTCGATGCGCGGCGCCGGCGGCGCGGTCGGCGCGCAGGAACTGCTGCGGGCGGTCGTCGCTTTCGAGTCCCACCTCGGGGACGGCAACGCGTCGATCGAGCGCGAGGCGCGGGCGCTGCACGACCTGCTGGACACGACCGTCGCGCGCCTGCGGGCCCTGCTCGAGCCCTGAAGCGCCGCCGGTGCCGCGTGCGGCAAGGCCCCGCGCCGCCATGCCGCCTGTCGCGCTGGCTACGATAGGTTTCCCGGCCGGGTCCCGCGCGCCGCAGGCAGCGCGGGCCGCCACACAAGGAGATCCGCGTGACGACCTTCGACAGCAACGCCGCTGCACGCCGCCTGGCCGAAGCCTGGCGCACCCAGGCCTGGTTCGACGCCTTGCCCGAGGGCGAGCGGCCCGCCACGCGCGAACAGGCCTACGAGATCCAGGACCGGCTGGCCGAGGCCCTCGGCGAGCCGCTGCGCGGCTGGAAGGTGGCCGGGGACAGCGTCCATGCGATCCGTGCGAGCCTCTGGGGCCGGGCGCTGTTCGGCTTCGTGCCCGCGTCGTGCCTGCACGCCTCCGGCGTGGCGTTGCCGCTGCCGCCCGGCGAGGTGACGCTCGAGGTGGAGGTGGCGCTGCGCTTCGCGCGCGACATCTCGCCGGCCGACGAGGCCTTCGAGCCCTCGATGGTCGAATCGGCCTGCGTCGCGATCGAGGTCGTGCGCAGCCGCTTCCACGACCGCGTCGCCGTGGGCGTGCCGAGCTTCGTCGCCGACGACGCCGGTCTGCACGCGCTCGTGCTCGGCGAACGCCTGGCCGACGGCCTGCCTTCGACGGCGCTGGAAACGACGGCTGCCCTGCTGCACGAGACGGTGCCGATCGCCGGCCCGCTCACCGGGCAGGCCGGCAACGAGGTGGCGGCCTCGCTGCGCCACTTCTGGGGCCATGCGGTCGAGCGCGGCCTGCGCGTGCCCGCCGGCGCGGTGCTCACCACCGGCACGCAGACGCGCCCGGTCGACTTTGCACGCACCGGCGTCCTGGAGGGCCGCTTCGGTGACGCCAGCGTGCGGCTGAGCTTCGTCTGACGTTCGCACGGCCTGCCCGCACCAGGGCGCGGGCCGCCTGCCGCGAACGCCCGGAACGCAGGCGCGGGGCCCCGGCGTTCAGGCCGCGCGCGGCTCCGCTTCCGTCTCCTGCAACGGCAGCACGTAGCACAGCGCGTCGCTGTCCGAGGCCTGGTGGTCGACGTGGAAGCCGAGGCTGCGCATGAAGGCGGCCATGCCGTCGTTCTCGCGCAGCACGTGGCCGAAGAGGCGCTGCGTGCCGGTGGAGCGGAAGTGGTCGACGAGGCGGGTCATCAGCACCCGCCCGAGGCCGGTGCCCTTCAGGTCCGAGCGCACCACCACGGCGAACTCGGCGGCGACGTTGTCCGGGTCGGCGACCGCGCGCGCGACGCCCAGCGTGTCGGGCTCGCCGTCCCCGTCCTGGTCGCGCACCGCGATGAAGGCCATCTCGCGCGTGTAGTCGATCTGCGTCATGCGCGCGATCTCGGCGATCGGCAGTTCGCGGCGCACCTGGAAGAAGCGCATCCGCATGTCCTCGGGCGAGACGGCGCGCACGAAGGCCATGTGGCGCTCGCCGTCGTCGGGGCGGATCGGCCGCACGACGAGCGGCACGCCGCGCCAGTCGAGCCGCTGCTCGAGGTGGTCCGGATAGGGCTGGATCGCGAAGCGCGCGGCGCCGCTGCCCGCCCCGGCCGCCACGCGGATGCGCGCGTCGACCGCGAGCACGCCGTCGGCGTCGGCCCAGAGCGGGTTGATGTCCAGCTCGGCCAGGTCGGGCCAGTCGGCCATCATCTGCGCGACCGCGGTGAGCACGCCGCAGACCGCGTCGAGGTTGGCCGGCGGGCGGTCGCGGTAGCCGGAGAGGCGGCGCGCGATCTGCGTGCGCGAGATGAGTTCGCGCGCGAGCGGCCCGTTCAGCGGCGGCAGCGCGACCGCGCGGTCGGCCACCACCTCCGCGGCGGTGCCGCCGGCGCCGAAGAGCACGACCGGGCCGAACACCGGGTCGACATGCGCGCCGACGATCAGCTCCTCGGCACGCGGGCGCCGCACCATCGGCTGCACGGTGAAGCCGTCGAGGCGGGCTTCGGGCTTGAGCGTGTGCACGCGCGCCAGCATCGCCTGCGCCGCCGCGCGCAGCGTCGGGGCGTCGGCGAGGCCGAGGACGACGCCGCCGACGTCCGACTTGTGCGGCAGGTCGGGCGAGCGGATCTTCAGCGCGACCGGCCAGCCGAGGGCCTCGGCCGCGGCGACCGCGGCCTCCGGGTCGGCCGCCGCGGCGCGCGTGGGCGCGGTCGGGATGCGGTAGGCACGCAGCATCGCGGTGCAGGCGTCGGCATCGAGCCAGCCGCCGCCGGCCGCGAGCTGGGCCGCGATCAGCGCGCTCGCGACGACGCGGTCGGGCTGCACCGGCGGCGTGGCCGAAGGCACCTCGAGCAGCTGGCGCTGGTTGCGCCGGTAGGTGCCGAGCATCGCGAAGGCGCGCACCGCCTCCTCGGGCGTCTCGTAGTCGGCGACGCCGCTGGCCACGGTCAGCGCGCGCGCGTCGGCGACCGCGGCGTCGCCGAGCCAGCAGGTCATCACGCGCTGGCGCTCGGTCTTGAGCAGCGGCAGGCAGGCGCGCGCGATGTCCTCGCTGCGCACCAGCGCGGTCGGCGCGTGCATGAAGAGCAGCGCCGCGCCCGGGTCGGCGCGCAGCAGCGCCTCGAGCGTGACGCGGTAGCGGTCGAAGGGCGCGTCGCCGCCGATGTCGAGCGGGTTCTCGCGCCGGGTGTGGGCCGGGAGCAGGGCGTCGATCGGCGCCAGCGCGGCGGCGGGCAGCGGGGCCAGCGGCACGCCGGCCGCGGCCGCGGCGTCGGCGGCGAGCACGCCGGCGCCGCCGCCGTTGGTCATCACCGTCAGCGTCTCGCCGAGGTGGCGGCCGAAGTGCGCCAGCGTCTCGGCGCCGGCGAAGAGCTCGGCCAGCGTGTCGACGCGCAGCATCCCGGCGCGGCGGAAGGCGGCGTCGAACACCAGGTCTTCCCCCGCCAGCGCCCCGGTGTGCGAGGCGGCGGCCCGCGCGCCGGCGCCGGCGCGCCCGGCCTTGACGACGACCACCGGCTTGAAGCGCGCGGCCGCGCGCGCCGCCGACATGAACTTGCGCGCGTCGACGATCGATTCGAGGTAGAGCAGGATCGAGCGCGTGCGCCCGTCGGCGGCGAGCCAGTCGAGCAGGTCGCCGACGTCGACGTCGCAGCCTTCGCCCAGCGACACCAGGCGCGAGAAGCCGACGCCGCGGGCGTGGCCCCAGTCGAGCACCGCGGTGACCAGCGCGCCCGACTGCGAGACGAAGGCCACCTCGCCGGCACGCGCCGCCGTGGGTGCGAGGCTGGCGTGCAGCCCCAGGTGCGGCGAGACGAGCAGGCCGCTGTTCGGCCCGAGCACGCGCAGCAGGTGGGGGCGGGCGGCGTCGAGCGTCGCCTGCTTCTGCGCGGCGCTGAGGCCGCCGCTCATCACCAGCGCGGCGCGCGTGCCGCGCTGGCCGAGCGCGGCGACGAGCGGCGCCACGTCCTCGGGCGGCGTGCAGATGACGGCCAGTGCCGGCGCCTCCGGCAGTGCGGCGAGGTCGGGGTAGGCGGGCGGTCCCTCGCGCTGCGCGAGGGGGCGGTTGACCGCGTGCAGCGGGCCGCGGAAGCCGCCGGCGCGCAGGCTGCGCCAGACGGTGGCGGCAACGCTGCCGTGCTGATCGCAAGGGCCGAACACGGCCACCGAGGCCGGCTGCAGCAGGTGTTCGAGATGTCTGATGCTCAAGAGACAGCTTTCGTACGACGGCTTCTGCGGCCATCTTCTTGCGGTTGAACTACCCGCCTGTCTCCTTGCGGGGCCGCGCCGCGTTCGACGCGTGCCGCGGGTCCTGGACGCAAGAGGCGCACCCGCCGCGGGTGCCGCCTCCGGCGATCGCGCCGATCTTGCCCTGCCGCCGTGACGCGATGGCGTCGGCAGCCGGTGCCGGCCGGGGTCAGCCGCGCAATACAGCGCGCCGCGCGGCATCGCCGCTCCGCCTGCGTTGCCTGCGCGGGGCCGGGCCGCGAGGCCCGGGGCTTCACGCCTGGCGACCGAGCCCAGCCTCGCGGGCCAGCACGATCGCCTGCGCGCGCGTCTCGACGCCGAGGCGGTCGAAGACGGCGCTCACCTGGTTGCGCACGGTCTTCTCGCGCAGGTTCATCTGCGCGGCGATCTGCGCATTGTCGCGTCCCTGGGCGAGCCATTCGAGCAACTCGCGCTGGCGTGGCGTCAGCGCATCAATTCGGGCATGGCCGCTCGACGTGCGCGGCAGGAAGTCGAGCACCGCGTCGCGCCATTGCAGTGCACCCGGCTCGTCGGCGAGCAGCAGGTGGTTGCGGCTGTCGATCGGCAGGAAGCGCGCGCCGGGGATCGACGCCGCGATCAGCCGGCTCTCGTCGTAGGGCACGCGCGCGTCGTGGCGACTGTGCGTGACGAGGGTCGCGCAGCGCACCTGCGGCAGCAGCGCGGTGACGTCGATGACGGCGAACTCGCGCATGAAGCGGGCCGCGTTCTCGGGGCTGGTCGACAGGCGCTGCAGCTCGTTGAAGGCCTCGTGCTCGGCCTGCGTGCCGCCGGGGATGAACTGCGAGGTGAAGAACTGGCGGAACGCCGGGTCGCTCTTGCCCCAGCCGAGCTCGGCCAGCTTGGCCATCGTCTCGGCCTCCTCGGCCTCGCGCGGGCCGCTCGCGCGCACCAGGCGCCCGCGCGCGTAGCCGCCGTGCATCACCAGGTGGGTGACCCGCCCGGGGTGGCGCGCGGCGTAGGCGATCGCGATCGGTGCGCCCTGCGAGATGCCGAGCAGCGCGAAGCGCTCGGCGCCCACCGCATCGACCACCGTCTCGAGGTCGGCCACCCAGCGCTCGAACCGCAGGTCGTCGACCACCCAGTCCGACAGCCCGCAGCCGCGCTCGTCATAGCGCACCACCGTGTGGCGCGACGAGAGCGCGGCCAGCATCGGCTGCCAGACCGGGCTGGTCCAGTCGTGCTCGAGGTGGTTGAGCCAGGTCGCCGCCTTGATCAGCACCGGGCCGCGGCCGAACGACGCGTAGGCGATGCGCACGCCGTCGTCGCTGCGGCAGAAGCGGATGGGGGGGATGTCGGGCGGCATCGCAGGGCTCGGCTCCTCGTCCGCCGGCCGGGCCGCTTCCCGCGTCGGCGGCGCGGCCCGGCGCCGCGCGACGATGACCAGGCCGGTGGCCGCGATTCTGACGCTCTGCTGCGGCGCAGCACGTATCCACCGCGGCATCAGGGGCACTCGCGGCAACGGCGCGCCGGCCGGGTTCAGAGGTAGACGGTGGCGCCGCCGGTGACGCGACGGAAGACGTCGCTCAGCGGGCTGCCGCGCGTCTGCACGAAGCGGCGCGGCGTGAGCCCGGTCAGCTGGCGGACCACGCGCGACATGTGCGCCTGGTCGGCAAAGCCGACCTCGGCCGCGATGTCCGCCAGCGAGGCCCCGCTGCCGGCGCGACGCGACACCCCCTGCAGCCGGGCCACCTGCGACAGGTGGCGGGGCGAGGTGCCGAGCCAGTGACGGAAGTCGCGCTCGAGCTGGCGGCGCGACACATGCTGTTCGTCCGCCAGCGTCTCGACTGCCGCGTTCGGGTCGCCGCACAGCCGCATCGCCGCCCGCGCGGCGCGCAGTGCGGCACTGCTGTGGCGGCGGGTCGAGCTGCCGCGGGATTCGAGCCAGTGCCCGACCGCGCGCAACTTGCCGTCCAGACCCTGGGCGAGAGCGACGTCGGACTCCAGCGCCCGCGTCGTCCGTTCGTCGAGCAGTTCGGCGGCGCGCGCGAGGATGCGCGGCACGCCGTCCAGCGGGCGGCTCTCGAGCAGGCGCATCGCGCCGAGCGGCGTGAGCAGCGCGAACAGGGTGACGCAGTCGCCCGCGCCCTGGAAGCTGCCGGTCCATTGCCGGATGCCGGTGACGAAGGTGTTCAGCCCGTGCACGCCCTTCTGCTCGATCGGCTGGCGGCCGCGGCCGAACTGCAGGGTCAGCATGACCGAGTCGTGCGGCGCGATCGCGAGCGGAATCGGCCCGCGCAGGCCCAGCTCGATGCCGACCAGTGCGCGCAGGTCCTGCTGCATCGAGGCCGGCACCGGCAGGCTGTGCACGCCGAAGGCGCGCAGGTCGTGGCTGGCCGCCGCGCCGGGCGCGGCGGCCGTCTGCGACTGCGGCTGCGGCTGCGGCGCCGCTGCCGGGTCGGCGCCCGCAGGCGCCTGCGGCGGGCGCTGCCAGGGCGGCGTGGAGCGGGTGCGGGCGACTGGGAACGGGCGAGGGAGTGAATGTGGGAGCGAATGCGGGAGCGGGAAGGGGAGCGGAACAGGGCTGGACATCGTGTTCTCCGGCGGTGGCGGCGACTTGGCCGTCGACCGGCGGATTCTTCGCAGCAGGGTTCTGCGCCACCCGGGACTCCAGCCCCGTCCAGCCCGCGACGCGCGCCGACGTGGCGCCAGCCCTGGGGCCGGCGTCCCGCCTCTCCCTAGAACTGCAGCGGCGCCCGGCGGGGCCGCGCACGGCGGCAACGGGTGCGCGCCGGGCTTCCCGCCCCCCGGCCGACCGGCGCGTCAGGCCTCCACGATCGGCACGAACCCGCCGTAGATCAGCCGTTGGCCGTCGAACGGCATCGGGTTGGTGTCGGGCTGCAGGCGCGGGTCTTCCATCACCTTCTTCCAGCCTTCCTCGCGCGCCGCCTTGGACGGCCAGGTGACCCAGGAGAACACCACCGTCTCGTCGTCCTTGCGCTGGACGGCCATCGGGAACGAGGTCACCTTGCCTTCCGGGACGTCGTCGCCCCAGGCTTCCATGATCGAAAGGGCGCCATGTTCCTTGAACACCGCGGCGGCCTTCGCCGCGTGTTCGCGATAGGCCTCGCGGTTGGCGGTGGGCACGGCGGCGACGAAGCCATCGACGTAGATCGAGCTCATCAGGGGTTCTCCATCGGTGTTGGGGTGGGCGTTGCAGGGGGTAGCGCCGGTGCCCGGCGCCTCGGCCCTGTCTTGAAGACGAACGAGCCGCCGCATCTTCGACAAGACCGCGCGCGGGGCGCCGGCCAGCGCGCGACGTACGATCTCGGCCCCTCGAACCGAACGCCCAGGAGACCGCCCCGTGCAACGCCGCCGCCTGCTCGTCCGCACGGCCTGCAGCGCCGCCACGCTTGCCGCGCCGGCGCTGTTGCGCGCCCAGTCCTCGCAGCCGATGCGGGTCATCGTGCCCTTCGCGCCGGGCGGGCCGATCGACGTCACGGTGCGGCTGCTGGCCGAGCAGGTGCGCCCTAGCCTGGGCACCGTGGTGGTCGAGAACCGCGCCGGGGGCGGCGGCAACATCGGCGTCGAGGCCCTGGTGCGCGCGGCGCCCGATGGCCGCACGCTCGGCATCGCGACGACGGCCTCGCACGCGATCAACCCCTGGCTGTTCCGCCGGCTGCCCTACGACACCGAGCGCGACTTCGCGCCGGTGACGCTGATGCTGCGCGTGCCGAACGTGCTGGTGGTCAACGCCGCCTCGGCATCCCAGCGCGGGATCGGCTCGCTGGCCGACCTGATCGCCTACGCGAAAGCGCACCCCGCGGCGCTCAGCTACGCCTCGGGCGGCAACGGCAGCGCCGGCCACCTGGCCGGCGAGCTGTTCAAGCAGCGGCTCGGCGTCTTCGCGGTGCACATCCCGTACGGCGGCGGCAACCCGGCGCAGCTCGCGCTCGTCTCCGGCCAGGTCGACTTCAACTTCGACAACCTGGCGACGGCGGCGCCCAACATCCGCGCCGGCAAGTTGAAGCCGCTGGCGGTGACGACGCTGCAGCCCTCGCCGCTGCTGCCCGGGGTGCCGACGGTGGCCGCGAGCCTGCCCGGCTTCGAGATCGACACCTGGTGGGGGCTGGTCGCGCCGGCGGGGACGCCGCCGGAGGTCGTCGCCCGGCTCAACCGGGACTTCGTCGAGGCCTTGAACGCGCCGGAGGTCCGCGCCCGCTTCGCGACCCTGATGGCCGAGCCGGCGCCGGGCACGCCGGAGGCGTTCGTCGCCTTCCTGCGCGGCGAGCGGACCAAATACCGCGACGTGGTGCGGCTGAGCGGTGCCCAGGTGGACTGACCCCCTTCGAGCCGCCTTCGGGGCGATGTGGGCCGCCGAGCGGGCGATGGCGAAAAACCCGGGGGGCGCTGAATGCACCCCGGCCTCGCGCCACAATACGCCGATAGCGAGAGCGGCCGGCTTCGGGCCGCGATCGGCGGAGGGCGTGCAGCAGTGAGTCGTGGTTCGAAGTCTGAACCCTTCGGGGCAGCGTCTCTGAGGCATCCGCAGGCGTGGTGGCGCCTGCTGGCGGTGGTCCTGCTGCTGCTCGGCGCGGCTTTCGCCGCCCGGGCGCAGGTGATGACCCTGGGCACCGAGATCGCCGTCACCGACAAGAGCGGCGGTGCGACGCTGACCCCGGGCGACCACTCGCTCGGCGAGTTCGCCCAGGTGATGTCGGAGGCGCCCGACGTCCCGCTCAACCTGCCCGACGTGCAGGCGCGCCTGGTGCGCGGCGATTTCCGGCCCGCCGGCGCCTCGGTGCCGCATTTCGGCCTCTACCGCACCGGCGCCTGGCTCTACCTTCCGCTGGACAACCCGACCGACCGCACGCTCGACTACCGGCTCTACGCCGGCGAGTCCTGGGTCGACCAGGTCGACGTCTTCCTCGTCGTCGACGGCCACCCGGTCGGCCAGTGGCGCGCCGGCGATGAGCACCGGCCGGGCGGGGCATTGCGCGCCGGGCTCGGCTTCGCCTTCGACGTGGCGCTGCCTTCGGGGCGCAGCGAACTCTTCGTCCGCGTCTCGAGCATCGACCCGGCGGCGCTGCCGGTGCGGCTGGTGCCGCTGGCGCGCATCGGCGAGGTCGAGGGCTCGGCGCGCCAGTGGCTCGGCACGCTGCAAGGCGGCCTGCTGGCGCTGATGGGCACCTTCGGCTTGCTCTACGCGGTGCTGCGCGAGCGCCTGCACCTGCGCTACGTCGTCTATGTCGCCGCCTTCCTGTGGATGGGGCTGTGCTACAGCGGTCTGGCGCCGCAGTGGCTGTGGCCCAACGCCCCGCAGGTGCAGCGCTACGCGCTGTGGGTGTCGATGCTGCTCTTCGCCTGGGCAGCGGTCTCGTTCGCGCGCCACTTCCTCGGCACCGCGAAGCTCGCCCCGCGCGCCGACCGGCTGCTCGCGCGCGGCTGCCTCGCCGCCTTCACGGTGATAGGCCTGTGCGTCGCGGCCGATGCGCACCGGTCGGTCGTGGTGCTGGCCCTCGCGTTCACCGGCTTCGGCGTCATCGCGCTCAGCGCGCTGGGGGTGCTGGCCTGGCGCCGTGCGCCCGAGCAGCCCTGGACCTTTCTCGTCGGCATTGCCGCCGGCTCGACCGGGGCGCTGATCAGCGCGCTGGCGGTGACCGGCCTGTTGCCGCTGAACGGCTGGACGCTGCATGCGGTCGAGGTCGGCGTGACGGTGGAGGCGATGTGCTGGGCCCTGGCGCTCGGCCTGCGCCTGCGCCGCCAGCGCACCGACAGCGCGCGCGCGCTGGCCCTGGCGCAGCGCGACCCGCTGACCGGCCTGAACAACCGGCGCGGCTTCCTCGACCAGGCGCTGCCGATCTGGAGCACCGCCGCACGCCAGTCGCGCCCGCTGTCGGTGATCCTGCTCGACATCGACCACCTGAAGCACATCAACGAACGCCACGGCGAGGAGTCCGGTGACCGCGTCCTGATCGAGGTGGCCGACCGCCTCAACAGCGCCTGCCGCGCCGGCGACATCGTCGCCCGCTGGGGCGGCGAGGAGTACGCGCTGCTGCTGCCCGAGACGCGCTGCGAGCAGGCCGGCCAGCTGGCCGAGCGCCTGCGCACGCTGTTGTCCGCGACGCCGGTGGCCGTGGCCGACGGGCGCCGCGTCGCCTTCACCGCGAGCTTCGGCGTCGCGCCCTGCGATCGTTCGATGAACCTCGAAAGCCTGCTGCGCGCCGCCGACCGCGCGCTGTTCGCCGCCAAGGACGCGGGCCGCGACCGCGTGGTGGTGGCGAGCGCGCCGCCGACCGGGCACTGAGCGAGCCCGTTCTCCGGGCCGGTTCAGGCGGGAGGTGAGCGCCGCCCAGGCGCAGGCGGGGCGCTGCAGTCGGGCAACGGGGTCGGTCGTGGGGGAGAGCGCCCAAAGGACGGAGCGGTTCTGTGGCCACTGCGGCTGCTCTGCATTGATTGCGGTCGACTGACCTCGGCAAGTCGCTTTCTGTTTTCTGTAAGCCAGCCGTTCGGCTTCAGCGCCGCAAGCCGGGCCCTCGACGAGCAGATGCGGTCGACTCGTTCCCCTCGACCACAAGGATCAACGCACTGCTCCGCGCTCATACGGAGTTCGGCAGCCAGAATCAGACCGCTTCAACCTGCGCGATGCTCAGCTTCCGATCGGCGTCCCGTGGGACTAGCCTTCGGTTGATACCTTTAACATGGCCCGCATGTCCTCGTCGTAGCCCTCAAAGGACCGCCAACCAATGAGGCTCGTCACGTTGCTGGCATAGCTGACCAGGCTCCGGTTGCTCAGGTCGAAGGCGGGGTCCGAGAAGACGTCAGTGCCGCCGTACCCGTGCGACGTTGCCAGCCGATGGAACACGGACAGGTTGGGCTTGCGCAGCGCCTCGTCGTTGAAGTGGGTGTGCTGGTTCCGGGCTGCAAAAACTATGAGCCCAAGCGGCAACGTACGCACGATCCTGCCGACACAGTACCGTGCGTGAATCGCGTTCACAGCTACCGGCAGACCCTCAGGCAGTGTGGTGCTCTGCCCGTACATCTCCAGCGCCTTTCCTGCTACCTGGAGAATTGCGCCGCTGAGCGTATCCACCGCGAACGTCTCGGCAAGGTACTGGCGCTCGTACTGTCGCGCCGCTTCGATTTGCTTGCGATTCGCGACCTGCCACGCTCGAAACTCTGCGTCATGCTCCGGGCCGAAGGGCGTTCCGGAACAGAACGTCACGGCCGTGGCTTTGCGCAGCACTGCCAAGTACTCGTCGATGCCCGCGAAGAGCCGTCGTACGGCGCTCTCAGTCTTCTCCAGATACTCCTTCGGCGTTTGCATAGCGACCTCGCGAAGCCCTCTCGTGGGCAGGTATTCAGGGCCCAGGATCGTTCATCCAGAGCAGCGCCGCTAACGCTTTCGAGCCGGCAAGCCAGAGTCGACTCGTTGCGCGCCGCCGGCGCCCGCTACAACGATACCGGGCTGTCGATCGGCAGTATCAACGCCGAGTTCTCAGCGTTTGCTGACTTTGATCGTGCCGTTCGCGGCAACTTTGAATGAAGGTAACGAAGCCCGTTGCCGCGCACGGTGACGACCTCGAGTGACCGGTTTCAGTTTGAAGCGGTCTTCTTAAGCGCGTAGTTGCTTCAGGTTTCAGTCCTACACCGGAGCCTTACCTTCGGGGCGAACTGTGTTGTGGCTCATTACCCATCGCGCCGAGTTATCTCCCCAACGAGCGGCAGGCGGCCCGCGGTGCCGGCGCCGTGGGAGGCGCCGAGAAGCGCAGCCTCGGGACGGGCGCGCGCAGCGCGCTTCGTGAACTGACTCGCCGCATCTGTCTGAACGGAGCGAGCGCAGCGAGCGCAGTGAGTTATGCGGCGCCGTCCCGAGGCGAGCATCGCAGGGGAGTCGGCCCCCAGGGCCGACCGAGTCCGTCGGCGCTGGCGCCGCGGGCCGCCTGGCGCGGACGCGCAAAGTGCGGACTAGCTGCGGCGCAACGCGCAGTGCCTCACCACTCCCGCAACTTCGCCCGCAGCCGCGCAATGCACTGGCTGTGCAGCTGGCACACGCGCGATTCGGTGACCTTCAGCACCGTCGCGATTTCCTTCAGGTTCATGTCGTGCTCGTAGTACATGCTCATCACGTACTGCTCGCGTTCCGGCAAGGTCTTGATGGCGGCCACCAGCGCTTCGCGCATGCGCTGGTCCTGCAACTGCGCCAGGGGGTTGGCGTTCTCGTCGCCCACATGGCGGTCGAGGTAGTCGTTGTCTCCCTCGTCGCCGCTCATGTCTTCCAGGTACACGAGCTGCGTGCCGCGCACGCGGCCGAGCAGCTCCTGGTACTCGGTGAGCGCCAGGCCCATCTCCTTGGCGATCTCCGACTCCTGCGGCGCGCGGCCCAGGCGCTGTTCGAGCCGGTGCACGGCGGATTCGATCTCGCGCTGCTGCTTGCGGTTGCCGCGGCTCATCCAGTCGCTGCCGCGCAGCTCGTCGAGCATCGCGCCGCGGATGCGCTGGGTGGCGAAGGTCTCGAACTGCACGCCCTGCGACGCGTCGAAGCGCGAGAGCGCGTCGGTGAGGCCGATCATCCCGACCTGGACGAGGTCGTCGAGTTCGACGTTGGCCGGCAGCTTGGCGATCATCTGGTGCGCCAGCCGGCGCACCAGCGGGCTGTACTGCTTGAGCATCGCGTTGACGTCGAGCTGGCCTTTGGCGGTGTACATGAAACGTGGCTCCGGAGAGAGTCAGTGCGTCGCGCGGGCGTACGCGGTCTGGACATGTGCTGCCGCGGCAGGCCAGCCGGGCGTGTGGTCGCTGTCGGCCCAGGGCGTCGCCGCCGCAGGGGCCCGCGCCGCGGCGGGCGCGGCCTCGCAGGCCTGCAGCAGCGCGCGCACCAGGGCGCCGAACGCGGCCGGTGTCGGGGCGCCGAGCGGGCTCGACGGGTCTAGCCGGGCGCTGGCGTGCAGCGCCGCGCCGACGAAGTCGTCCGCGCAGCGGCCGAGGTGGTGGGCGATGCGGTCGGCGCGCGGGCTGCCGGGCGCGGCCGACAGCAGCAGGTCGAAAGCCATCAGGCCGGCGCGCCGGGCGAGCACTTTCAGGCTGGCGTAGGCGTGGGTGACGCTGTCGGGGTGGTCGCTCGCCAGCAGCAGGCAGCGCACGTTGCGGCGGCCGAACAGGCGCGCCAGCTCGCTCGCGCTGGCGTGGACGAGCACCACGCTGCCCGGCGGCACGGCTTCGGCCAGGGTATGCAGGAAGCCGGCGGTCGAGCCCTGGGCATCGACGTAGGCGATCGGCAGGCCGCGCGCCGCCAGGTACGACAGCTTCGGCGACAGGTGCTCGATCGCGGCCGCCGGCTCGAGCGCGGCGATCTCGTGCGGGGCCGGGGCCAGCTCGCCGGCGTCGACGACGAGGGCGTGCGAGCCGGCCTCGTTGCAGGCCAGTGCCAGGCGTTCGAGCAGCAGGCTGCCGATCTCGACATGCGGGTTCGAGACGACGGGCACGAAGCGCGTGCGCGCGGCGGCGAACAGCTGGCGCAGGCCGGCGGCCTGGTCTTCCGGGTGCAGGGCAGTCATGGGCGTGGCGGGCCTGTGCGTCTGTCGAAGCGGTTCGGGGTCAGGCGTGGGCGGCCGCGGCGAAGGCCGAGCGGCCGGCGGTGAACACAAGGTTCACGTCCTGCGTGTCCATGCGGTAGGCGGTGCCGGTCACCGCGCGCAGCGCGCGCTGCACCAGCGCCTGCGAAGACAGGCGGTGCCAGTCTTCGGGCACGCGCTGGCCGTTGGCGACGCCGACCACCTTCAGCCGGTGGCGGATCAGCGCGTCGAGCGCCGGGCCGAGCTTCAGCGCCTCGTCGAGCTTGGAGAGGATCACGCCGGCGCACTGGTTGGCGCGGTAGGCGAGCATCACGTCCTCGATCGTCTCGCCCTGCGCCGCGCTGTTGACGACGAGCAGCTTGTTGATCGAGCGGTGGCCCAGCATGTCGAGCAGCTCGCGGGTGCGGGCGTCGCGCTGGCCGATGCCGGCGGTGTCGATCAGCACCAGCTTCTTCGCGCTCAGCAGGTCGAGCAGGTCTTCCAGCGTCGCGCGGTCGTGCGCGGTGTGCACCGGCACGCCGAGGATGCGGCCGTAGGCGCGCAGCTGTTCGTGCGCGGCGACGCGGTAGGCGTCGAGCGTGATCAGGCCGAGGTGGCCGGCGCCGTGCTTGGTCGCGAAGGCGGCGGCGAGCTTGGCGGTGCTGGTTGTCTTGCCGACGCCGGTCGAGCCGACGAGCGCGAACACGCCGCCCTGGTCCTCGATCGCGGCTTCCTGCTCGCCGGTGTGGAGGTTGCGCTCGAGCACGGTGCCGACCCAGGCCAGCTCGTCGCCGATGTCGGCGCCCATGCCGTCGGCGAGCTTGCGGATCAACGCCGGCGAAAAGCCCGCGTCCAGCAGCTTCTGCGCTAGGCGCGCCTGCGCCGGCTGGCGCTGCATCTTCTCGAGGAAGGCGAGGGCGCCGAAGCGCTCCTCGATCAGGCCGCGCATCGAGCGCAGCTCGGCGAACATCGCCTGCTGCTCCTGGCGCGCACGCTCGAAGGCCTGGACCGAGACGGCGCCGGCCGGGGCGGCGCGCCCTTCGGCGCCTTGCGCGGCGCGGGGCTCAGCGGCGGCGCGGCCGGTGTCGACGCGGATCGGGTCGTGCCGGGGCGCGACGTCGAGGTTGTCGGCCAGCATCGGCATGCGGCCGGCAGCCATCTGCGCGGCGTGGTGCGCGGCGTGGTGAGCGGGCGGCTGCCCGGCGGGCGCGGTGGCACGTGCCGGCGCCTTGGGTACCGCGGTCGCCTGCGCCCTGGCGGCTTCGGCCTGCGCGGCGGCGTAGGCGGCCTCGTCGAAGCGCGACTCGAGCGGCGGCTCGCTGGCCGGCGGCTCGGTCGGCCGCGAGTCGGCCTCGGCGCCGCGCTCGCGGGCGAGCGCCGCCTGGCGCCGCCTGAGCATGCGCTCGCGCACGTAGTCCTGGAACGACAGCGTGCTCATCGACAGGCGGTCGACGTCGCCCTGCACGTCGGCCGTGCCGTTCGCCTTGTCGGCGCCGGCCGCGGGCTTGCGCGGCGCGGCGGCGGCGGGCGCGCTGTGCGCCAGCGCCTCGATCTGCTGCGCGCCTTCGGGCGCCATCGCCAGGACCTCGACGCCGTCGGCGCCGGGTTTGGTCGACAGCACGATCGCCTCGTCGCCGAAGGTGGCGCGCACCTGCGCCAGCGCCTCGCGCGAGGTACGGGCAAGGAAACGACGGACGTTCATCGGGCCTCCGGCCGGTTCATGACGAGGCAGGCGCGCCCCTCGTCAAGGCGCGTGCGGGAATGGAGGCTCATGCCGTTCCTCCGATGATCGAGCCGATGCGGATCGAATGGGTGTCCGGGATCTCGCTGTGGCACAGCACCTTCAGGCGCGGCGCGGCGCGCTTGAGCAGGCGGGCCATCGGCGCGCGGATCGGGTCCGGCACCAGCAGGCAGGCCGGCATGCCGAGGTCTTCCTGGCGCTTGGCCGACTCGGCGGCGCGGCGCGTCAGCACCTCGGCGACGCCGGGGTCCAGGCTCGCGCCGTGCGGCGAGTGCAGGGCCTGGGTCACCAGGCGCTCGAGCTCGGGGTCGAGCGCGATCACGTCGAGCTCGCGCGCCGGGCCGTAGATCTGCTGGACGATGGCCGGCGCCAGGTGCACGCGCACGCGGCGGGCCAGCTCTGCCGGGTCGGTCACCGTCGGCGCGAACTCGGCCAGGCACTCGACGATCGAGCGCATGTCGCGGATGTGCACGCCTTCTTCCAGCAGCAGCTGGAGGACCTTTTGCACGACGGCGATGCCGACCATCTTGGGAATCACGTCCTCGATCAGTTTCGGGGCCAGCTTCGTCACGTGTTCGACGAGCTGCTGGGTCTCGACGCGGCCCAGGAGCTTGGCCGCGTGAAGTTGCATCAAGTGTGAAAGGTGGGTCGCCACGACAGTCGCGCAATCAACAACGGTAAATCCGGCCATCTGCGCCGACTCTCGCTGGCGTTCCTCGATCCACACCGCGGGCAGGCCGAAGGCCGGGTCGGTGGTGCGCGTGCCGATCAGCGTCTGGGTCGCGTGGCCGGGGTCGATCGCCAGCAGCATCCCCGGGAAGGCCTCGCCTTCGCCGACGACGGCGCCGCGCAGCGTCAGCCGGTAGGCGCTGGGCTTGAGCTCGAGGTTGTCGCGGATGTGCACCGGCGGCGGCAGGAAGCCGACGTCCTGCGCGAACTTGCGCCGCACGCCCTTGATGCGCGTCAAGAGGTCGCCGGCGCGCGCCTTGTCGACCAGCGCGATCAGCCGGTAGCCGACCTCCAGGCCCAGGGTGTCGACCGGCTGCAGGTCGTCCCAGCTGGCCTCGGCGTTCGGCTCGGGCGGCAGGGGCTGGGGCTTGGGGGCGTTGGCGACGGCTTCTCGGTGCTTGTGCAGCTTCCAGGCCGCGTAGCCGAGCCCGCCGGCAATCAGCAGGAAGACCAGGTGCGGCATGCCCGGCACCAGGCCGAGCAGGCCGACGATGACCGCCGCCGTGCCCAGGGCGCCCGGCGAATCGAGCACCTGCGACGAGATCTGGCTGCCGACGTTCTCGTCCTTGCCGACGCGCGAGACGACCATCGCCGCCGACACCGAGATCAACAGGCCCGGGATCTGCGCGACCAGCGCGTCGCCCACCGCCAGCAGGATGTAGCTCGACGCCGCCTGCTCCAGCCCCAGCCCGTGCTGGGCGATGCCGACGATCAGGCCGCCGATGACGTTGATGAACAGGATCAGGATGCCGGCGACCGCATCGCCGCGCACGAACTTGCTGGCACCGTCCATCGAGCCGAAGAACTCGGCCTCGTCGCCGACCTCGGCGCGGCGGCGCTTGGCCTCCTTCTCGTCGATCAGCCCGGCGTTCAGGTCGGCGTCGATCGCCATCTGCTTGCCGGGCATCGCGTCCAAGGTGAAGCGCGCGCCGACTTCGGCGATGCGCTCGGCGCCCTTGGTGACGACGATGAAGTTGATCACGACCAGGATCGCGAACACGATCAGGCCGACGGCGAAGTTGCCGCCGATCAGGAAGTGGCCGAAGGACTCGATCACCTGGCCCGCGGCGCCGGTGCCGGTGTGGCCTTCCATCAGCACCACGCGCGTCGAGGCGACGTTGAGCGACAGGCGCAGCAGCGTCGTCAGCAGCAGCACCGTCGGCAGCGCCGCGAAGTCGAGCGGCCGCCGCATGCGCGAGGCGATCGTCATCACCATCAGCGAGACGGCGATGTTGAAGGTGAACAGCAGGTCGAGCAGGAACGGCGGCAGCGGCAGCACCAGCATCGCGAGCACGAGCACGATGAGCATCGGTGCGAGCAGCGCCTCGGCGGTGCCGCCGTGGCGCCCGAACAGGGCGCGCAGGCGGGCGAGGATCGGGTTCATCGCGCGGCCTCCCTGCGCGCGCCATCGTCGGTGCCGGCGTCGCCGAGGTCGTCGCCGGCCTCGCCGTCGTCCCCGTTGGCGGCGGTCGCCGCCCGCCCGTGGTGCGGGTCGAGCTCGGCCGGCACGTTGAGTTCGGGCAGCTCGCCCGGCATCGCGCCGCGCCCGCCCATCGCCGCACGCAGCTGGTAGACGTAGGCCAGCACCTGGGCCACGGCGGCGAACAGCGCGGCCGGGATCTCGCGGTCGAGGTCGGCATGCGCGTAGAGCGCCCGTGCCAGCACCGGCGCCTGCAGCACCGGCACCTTGTGCTCCTTCGCGAGGTCGCGGATGCGCATCGCGATCAGGTCGGCGCCCTTGGCGACCACCCGCGGCGCGGCCATCGACAGGTCGTCGTACTTCAGCGCGACCGCGTAGTGGGTCGGGTTCATCACGACCAGGTCCGCCTCCGGCACCGCGGCCATCATCCGGCGGCGCGCGACCTCGCGCATGCGGGCGCGGATCTTGGCCTTGACCTCGCCGCTGCCCTCGACTTCCTTGTGCTCCTGCTTGGCTTCCTGGTGGCTCATCTTGAGCTGGCCCAGGTACAGGTGGCGCTGCAGCGGCACGTCGACGATCGCGAAGGCGGCGAGCATCAGCACCATCAGGCCGCAGCCGGTCAGGATCAGCGAGGACACGTGCGAGACCGCCGCCGGCAGCGACAGCGCGAGCGCGCCGCCGAAGGCGTCGAGGTGCGTCGCGAGGTAGGCGCCGCCGATCGTGCCGAGCAGCAGCGCCAGCGCGCAGGCCTTGAGCGTCGCGATCAGCTGCTGCTTCGAGACGATCCGGCCGAGGCCCGACAGCGGGTTGAGCTTGGAGAAGGCCGGGCCGAGCGGCTTGGTGGTCCAGACCCAGCCGCCCGACAGCAGCGCGCCGGCCAGGCCGACCACCATCATCAGCAGGCCCATCGGCAGCGCGAAGGCGAGGAAGACCCAGGTCGCCTGGGCGAGCCGCTCGCCCATCGCCGCCGGGGAGGCCACCAGGCCGCGGTCGAAGCGCAGTGCGCCGGCCAGCAGGTCGTGCAGCGCCGAGGTCATCGTCGGCGCGGCCATCGCGAGCGCGGCGCCGCCCACCGCGATCGCGGCGACGTGCGAAAGATCACGCGATCGGGGGACGTTGCCTTCCTGGCGCGCCTTGGCGAGCTTGCGCGCTGAGGCGGGAAGGTTGCGGTCCTGGGCGCCGGCTTCGGCCATGGTCGAGGTGCTGGGATGACCACGGCGATTCTTCCGGCGCCCGGCCGGGACTTAAGCGCGATAAGCAGTGGGGAAGGCGGCCTGTTCGGCCTGCTGCGGCTGGCCGGCTCAGAAGTCGACCGTGGCCGACAGCCGGAAGGTGCGCGGCTCCCCTATGGCGACCGAGTCGCTGTACCAGACGCCTTGCCAGTAGTGCCTGTCGAACAGGTTGTCCACGCTGGCACGGAAGACGACGGGCTTGCCACCCAGTCGGGTCGCATAGCGTGCACCCACGTCCGGCAGTGTCCACGACGGCATCTTGAACGAGTTGGCGTTGTTCACGACCTGTGCGCTGGTGTGGACCACGCGCCCGTTCACCGCCAGGCCCGGCAGGCCCGGCACGTCCCAGTCGAGGCCCAGGTTGACCGCCCAGGGCGGTGTGCCGGGCGCCTGGTTTCCGTCCTGAAGGCCGCCCTGCGTCTTGGTCAGCTTCGCCTGCGTGTAGGTCACCCCGCCCAGCATGCGCAGGCCGCGCGTCAGCTCGCCAAAAACCGACCATTCGATGCCCCGGTTGCGCTGCTCGCCGTCCAGGCGCAGCGTGGGCAGCGGCGTGGTGCTGTTGTCGGCCACCGTGCTGGGCTTGGCGATCTGGAACACGCTGACCGTGTTGGTGAAGCTGCCGGTCTGCAGCTTGGCGCCCACCTCGATCTGCTTGGTCTTGTAGGGAGGAAAGACCTCGCCTGCGTTCTGGTAGGTGCCGCCTACCGTGGTGCCCTGCGACAGCCCCTGGATCACGTTGGCGTAGAGCGACAGGTCGTCGCCCGGCCTGACCACCACCCCAGCCATCGGCGTCCAGGCGCTGGCGTCGTAGCCCGAGGTCACGGCGCCGCTGGTGTCGTCGAAGTTCGTCGCCTTCACGTGCTGCCGGCGCACGCCCAGGGTCAGCAGCACGCGGTCCTCCATGAAGCCCAGCGTGTCGGCCAGCGCAAAGCCGCTGAGGGTGGTTTCCGAGGTCTTCGGGACGTGGGTCGGCGAGACCGCCCAGCGCCGGATCGGCGCGGGGTCGTAGAGGTTGGTCGGCTGGCTTGTGCCGTAGGCATAGGCACCGCCGCTGTCCCGGTTCAGGTATGACGCGCTGAAGGCCAGCGCATGACTGACCGGGCCGGTCTGGAAGCGGCCCCGCAGCCCGATCTCGCCGCTTCTGGTCCTGGCGAACGAAGGCCAGTCATCGGGGCTCAGGACGGCATCGCCATTGGCTTGAACGTTCTGGGCCCAGGCGTTCACGGGCCCTTCGAACTTCGAGTGCTGCATGCCCAGCTTGGCGTAGCCGGTCCAGCGGTCGTTGAAGTCGAGCTCGCCGCCAAGGATGACCGCTTCCGTCGTCTCCCTGCTCTCCGGAGCGCCCGGGAACAGGCTGGTGCGGCCATCGGGTGCGGCGGGCATCGACGTCAGCCCGCTGTCGAGCGAGATGAACGGGGTGCCGCCGCCATGCTGCCTTTCCTGCAGGCGATAGGCATCCAGCGTCAGGCGCAGCCGTTCGCCACGGTAGTCCAGCGCCAGCGCGCCGAGGTGGCCTTCATTCCTCGCGCCCTCGATGAACCTGTCGCCATCCTTGTAGCGGCCGTTGAAGCGCAGGCCCCATTCGTTGTGGGCACCGAAGCGGCGACCCGTGTCCACCTGGGCTTTCCACAGGGCCTTCGACTCCAGGCCCAGCGTCACGCGTGTCAAGGGCGTGTCGCCCGCACGCTTCGGCACGAGGTTGACGGCGCCGCCGACCGTGCCGCTGGGCGACATGCCGTACAGCAGGGCGCTCGGCCCCTTGAGCACCTCCACCCTTTCGGCGAACTCGGCCGAAAGGTTGCCGGTGTTCGGCGCCATGCCATGCAAGCCGTCGAACGTGACTGCGCCTGCGCTGAGGCTGAAGCCTCGGATGTTGAAGGACGAATCGGCCAGGCTCCCTGTCGGCGCGGTTTGCCGCACCGAGGGTTCGTTCTTCAGGACATCCAGCACCGTCTCCGCCTGCTGGTCTTCGAGCAGCTGAGAGGTGTAGTTGGTGATGTTGAAGGGCGTGTCCATGAGGTCGGCATTGCCCAGCATCCCGAGCCGGCCGCCGCGCGCGACCTGTCCGCCGGCAAAGGGCGCAGGCAAGCCTTCGGCCTGGGCGGTGACCTTCACCGGCGTCAGCGTGTTTTCGGCGGAGGGCTCTGTCTGCTGCGTCGCCGCAGCTGCCGGCCGCAGCAGGTACCGCCCCTGGGCGTCCGGCATCGCCTCCAGGCCGGTGCCGGCCAGCAAGGCGGCCAAGCCGGCCGCGGGCGCGTAGCGGCCCTGCACGCCGGGGCTGCTCCTGCCCTCGGTGAGGGCGGCGCTGCCGGAGAGCAGTACGCCCGACTCGGAGAGGAAGCGCATCAGCACCGTGCCGAGCGGGCCGGCGGGAATGTCGTAGCGGCGCAGCGTCGCGGGATCGGCCGGGCTCGCCGGGACAGACGCGGGCGCGTCCTGTGCCCGCGCGGGCCCGCCGGCGCCGGCGAGGATGCCGCCGGTGACGAGCAACTGCATGGCCAGCGCCATCGGGCGTCGCCAGGCTGGGGGCGGCGGCAGGGCGGCGGAACGGCGATGCCGGGGGTGTCGGGACATGGGGCCTCTCCTGGTTCGGCGGGTTCGACGGGCGGGGCGAACCTCGTCGCCGGGCCGGGCTGGCGCACAGCCGGCCGAGGCGACGGGTGCGTCCTCCCCGGTAAACCGGACGAGACGCAGAAATGTGGAAAACAGCCGGAAGGGTTCCGGTGCCCAGGGGCGCGTCCGGGGCGACGCGGGCGACCGCTAGGGGTGGCGCGCCTCGATCGAGGTCCACCAGGGCAGCGGCCGGCGCACCCGGATCGGCAGCGCCTGCTCGAGCATGTCGAGCGCCCCGTCGACGTCGTCGAGCGGATAGCTGCCGAGGACCGGCAGCGGCGCCACCCCGGGTGCCAGCGCCAGGTGGCCGCGGCGGTAACGGGCGAGCTCGGCCACCACGTCGCGCAGGGGCAGGTCCTGCGCGAGCAGCACGCCGCGCGACCAGGCCTCGCGCGCCGGGTCCGCCGGCGTCAGCGCCTCCACCCGGTCGGCGGTGAAGCGCAGCTGCCGGCCCGGCCCGACGACGGCACCCGCGGTGCCGTTCGCCGGGCTGACCTGCACCGTGCCCTCGTAGACGGCCAGCTGCGTGCCGCCGGCGTTGTCCAGGCGGACGTTGAAGCGGGTGCCCAGGGCCCGCAGCCGGCCCTGCGCGGTGTCGACGACGAAGGGTCGGCCGGCTTCTGCCGCGGTCCGCACGAGCACTTCGCCGGCGCGCAGGCGCAGGCGACGCAGCTCGGGGCGGTAGGCCTGGTCGAAGGCGCTCGCGCTGGCGAGCCACACCTGGCTGCCGTCGGGCAGGCGGACCTCGCGCCGCTCGCCGGTGGCGGTGCGGAAGTCCGCGCCCCAGGCCATCAGGCCGTCGATCGCGCCGGGCTGCTGCCAGCCGGCCCAGCCGAGCAGGCCGCCCGCACCGGCCATCGCAGCCACGCCCCAGACGGCCCGGCGACGGGCCCGCCGCAGGTTGGCCGCCTGCAGCACGTCGGCCGCGCGCCGCGGCGAGGCGTCGGCCCGCAAAGGCTGGAAGCGCTGGCTCACCCGTTCGACGAAGGCCCAGGCAGTGCGCCGCTCCTCCGCGCCGGCGAGCCACTGCGCCCATCGTCTGCGGTCGGCCTCGGTCGCCGTGCCGGACTGCAGCAGCGAGAACCACGTGGCGGCCTGTTCCATCGCCTCGTGAGACGGCTCCGGGCCACTCGCGCGGGCCGGCAGCTTCACGGGCGGGGCGCTCATCGGCCGGCCCCCGCTCAGCCGGGCCGTGCCGGCTGCCGTGCCTCGAGCTCGATGCAGTGCAGCATCGCCCGGGCGATGTAGTGGCCGACCATGCGCGACGAGACACCCAGCTCGCGCGCGACCTCCTGGTGCGTCATGCCGCAGGCCGTGGCCAGCATGAAGGCGCGCGCGGCCTTCGGCGGCAGCGCGCGCAGCAGGTCGTCGATCGCGTGCAGCGCCTGCAGCACCGCCGCCTGGTCCTCGGCCGAGGGCGCGCAGGCTTCGGGCTGGGCGGCCAGGGTTTCGAGCCAGGCCCGCTCGATCTCGCGATGGCGCCAGAGGTCGATGCACAACCCGTTGGCCACGGTGCGCAGGTAGGCCCGCGCCTCCTGGCCGCTGCCGAGCGGCCGCGGGCGCAGGATCAGGCGGACGAAGCTGTCGTGCGCGAGGTCGGCTGCATCCGTCGCGTCGCCCAGCCGGCGGCGCAGCCAGGCCAGCAGCCACCCGTGGTGGGCGCGGTACAGGTCTTCGACGGGTGACGGTGGCGCGAACTCTGCGGTGCCCACGATGCGCTGGCTGGCGCGCCCAGAGGCCGGCGAAACGATGCGCTCAAGGGCAAATGAGAATGCGTTTCATCTTACATGAGGCGTCGGCGCTTCCAGCGCTGCGTCAGCCAGCGCACCATCGGCCGGTCGACGAGCACGAAGATCAGCGCGGCGGCCAGCGTGCTCGTGATCCACAGCAGCAGGGCCTGCGCCGGCAGGCCGAGCGACCAGGCCTGGGTCAGCGGCTCCACCACGCGCTTGAGCAGCGAGCCCATCGCCAGGCTGTGCCAGATGTAGAGCGAGTAGGCGGCGGCGCCCGTCCAGCCGAGCAGCTTCCAGCGCCAGGCGCGCACGCCCTCGGTGGCCAGCACGCCGGTCATCACCAGGCCGAAGCCCAGCACCTCGAGCCAGGCGCTGCGCACGTGGCTGCCGACGAAGAAGGTCGCCAGCCCGAGCACGATGCCCAGGCCCATCCACGCCGGCGGCAGCCCCCAGCGGCGCACCGCATAGGCCAGCCAGATGCCGATCAGGAACTCGGCCAGCATCCACGAGGTGTAGGTGATCCCGATCGGGCTGGTCGGCTGGACCAGCTGCCCGAGCAGCACCAGGCCGATCAGCACGGCGGTCAGGAACGGGCGGCGCCAGCGGTCGCCCAGCCACAGGCCGGCGGCGAAGAGCAGGTAGAAGAAGCTCTCGAAGAAGAGTGTCCAGCCAGGCACCAGCAGCGGATAGATCGCGCCCGGCTGGTCCAGCGCCTCGTGCGGGATCATCAGCAGGCTGGGCAGCACATCGTGCGTCCACGAGAAGGTTCGGCCGTTGCGCCACATCAGCACGGCCAGCGCCAGCGTCGCAAGCCAGTAGGTCGGGATCACGCGGATGCAGCGCCGCACGGTGAAGTCGAGCGCCGTCTGCTCGGGCCGCCCGGCCTTCGACCACTCGATCGAGAAGCCGCTGATCACGAAGAAGATCTGCACGCCGCGCTCGCCGAGGGTCGCGACCCATTCCCAGGCATGCGCCTCGACCTGGTCGACCGAATGGCCGAAGACGATGAACAGTGCCGCCAGTGCGCGCAGGGTCTGAATCGAATGGAAGAAGTCGGGCGCGGGTCGGGTCATCGGAGGTCGCTGGGGTGGTGGGCGCGCCGCGAGCCTGGTCCGTTACAGCGCGTGTGCCGATGGGGCTGGCGGGCGAGCGCCGATGCTAGACAGCACGCCCCGGCGCGGCCCCCACCGGTTCACGCGGGGCGGAAGCGCTTGCTTCGCCCACAAGCGGCGACGGCCGGCCCCGCGATTGCGGGTGCCGGCCGTCTCAGGGGCCTTCCGGGGTCAGAAGCCGAGGCTGGCCAGCAGGTCGTCGACCTGCGCCTGGTCGGTCACGACGTCGGTGCGGCCGGTGGGGTCGACCACCGGCCCTTGCAGGGTCGCCGGGTCGAAGCGCGGTGGCTGGCCGCTCGGCGCGGTCTGGATCAGCAGCTTGACCAACTGGTCCTCGATGTCGCCGGCCAGCTTGACGACCTTCGCCACCACCTGGCCGGTGAGATCGTGGAAGTCCTGCGCCAGCATGATGTCGGTGAGGTGCTGGTCGATGCGGGCAGTCGCCGCTTCGACGTCGCCGACGAAGTTGATCAGCGAGCCCGAGGCCACTGCCTTCACCGGATCCTCGACGACGGACTGCGCGATGCGCCGCGTCTCGGCCGCGATCGTTGACTGGGCGGCCTTCGCCTGGTCGACCGAGTTCAGCACCTTCTCGGCCGCCTGGGCCGTCTTGGTCGCGATGTAGGTCAGGCGGCTGCGCGCGTCGGGCAGGCTGTCGGTCAGCTCGCCGAGCTTGGGCATCAGGCCCAGCTGGCGCAGCGAGTCGTGCAGCTGGCGCGCCATCTCGCCGAGTTGCTGGTGCACGACGCCCGAAGCGGCTTCCTGCGCGCCCGCGTAGGCGGTTGTCGTCGTGGCTGAGGCAGCGTTCGCGTTCATCCCGGTTCTCCCTCAGTGGCCGAGCTTTTGCATGATCTTCTGCACCTTCTCCTCCAACGTTGCCTTCGTGAAGGGCTTGACGATGTAGCCCGCGGCGCCTTCCTGGGCGGCGCGCACGATGTCTTCCTTGCGCGCCTCGGCGGTCACCATCAGCACCGGCAGGTGCTTGAGGCTGTCGTCCTTCTTGATGTTCGACAGCAGGTCGAAGCCGTTCATGTTCGGCATGTTGATGTCGCTGACGACGAAGTCGAACTTCTGGTTCTTCAGCATCTGCAGGGCGACGGCGCCGTCCTCGGCCTCGTCGGCATTGGCGTAGCCGCTCTCCTTGAGCAGGCCGCGCACGATGCGGCGCATGGTCGAGAAATCGTCGACGATCAGGAATCTCAGGTCGGTGCCGGCGCTCATGGTGTCCTTGTGAGGCTGGATGCGGGGGTTATCGGGTGGCGGTCTCGGCGCTTGAGTCCGGCGCCGCGGCCCCGGTCTCGTCGGCCGTGCCGCTTGTCCCGAAGAAGCGGTCTTCCGCCGCGCGGTTCATCACGATGATGCTGATGCGCCGGTTGGCCGGGCTCAGCGGGTTGTCGGTGTCGAAGAGGGCGCTCGCCGACAGGCCCTGCACCCGCAGCACGTGGTCGGCCGGCAGGCCGCCGGCGATCAGCTCGCGGCGCGAGGCGTTGGCGCGGTCCGACGAGAGCTCCCAGTTGCTGTAGCCGACCTCGCCGCCGCTGAACGCGGCCGCGTCGGTATGGCCTTCGAGCGTCAGGCGGTTGGGCACCTCGGCGAGCACGGCGCCGATCTCGCGCAACAGCTCGCGCATGTAGGGCTGCACCACCGCGCTGCCGGAAGTGAACATCGGCCGGCTCAGCTCGTCGACGATCTGGATGCGCAGGCCGTCGTCGGTCATGTCCAGGCGCAGCTGCGAGCTGAGCGCGGCGAGCTTGCGGTTGGCGGCGATCACGTCCTCGACGCGCTTCTTCAGCGCCTCCAGGCGGGTGATCTCGGCGCGCCGCTGTTCGGACTTCAAGGCCTGCAGGCTCATCTTGCGCTGCTCGGCCTCGATGTCGCCGTGCTTGACCTGGCCGCTGGTGCGCGACAGGTCCTGCCCGCCGCCGCGGATGACGTGCGACGAATCGCCCGAGCCGGAGCCGCCGCCGAGCAGCGAGATCTTGAGCGGCGAGGCGAAGTAGTCGGCGATGCCCTTCTTGTCGCCCTCGCTGGTCGAGCCCAGCAGCCACATCAGCAGGAAGAAGGCCATCATCGCCGTGACGAAGTCGGCATAGGCGATCTTCCAGGCGCCGCCGTGGTGGCCGTGGCCGCCCTTCTTGACGCGCTTGATGATGATCGGTTGCAGCTTCTTCGCGTCGCCGGCCATGGCTCAGTCCTCTCGGTGCGCGGTCGGGTCTCAGGCCTTCTTGCCCTTGACGTGGCTCTCGAGCTCGGCGAACGACGGCCGCTCGGTCGAATAGAGCACCTTGCGGCCGAACTCGACCGCCACCTGCGGCGCATAGCCCTGCATCGAGGCGAGCAGCGTCGTCTTGATGCACTGCAGTTCCTTGCCGGCCTCGTCGACCTTCTGCTCGAGCAGGCCGGCCAGCGGCTCGGCGAAGGCATAGGCGAGCAGGATGCCGAGGAAGGTACCGACCAGGGCCGAGCCGATCATCCCGCCGAGCACCGCCGGCGGCTGGCCCACCGAGCCCATCGTGTTGACCACGCCGAGCACCGCCGCGACGATGCCGAAGGCGGGCAGGCCGCCGGCCAGCCGGTTCAGCGCCGCCACCGCGGCGTATTCCTCGTGGTGGTGGGTCTCGATCTCGCTGTCCATCAGCGACTCGATCTCGTGGGCGTTCAGGTTGCCCGAGACCATCATGCGCAGGTAGTCGGTGACGAACTCCTGCACGTGGTGGTCGCTGCCGACCACCGGGTACTTCTGGAAGAGCGGCGAGGAGCCCGGGTCCTCGACGTCCTTCTCGATCGCCATCAGGCCTTCCTTGCGCGCCTTCTGCAGGATGTCGTAGAGCAGCGCCAGCAGCTCCATGTAGCGCGCCTTGGTGTACTTGCTGCCCTTGAAGCAGCGGCCCAGGCCCGCCATCGTGGCCTTGATGACCTTCATCTGGTTGTTGGCGAGGAAGGCCCCGATCGCCGCGCCGAAGATGGTGATCATCTCGAACGGCAGCGCCTTCAGCACGACGCTGATGTTCCCCCCGTGCACGATGAATACGCCGAAGACGCATCCCAGCGCGACGAGCCAGCCGATGATGACGAACATGGAAGTGAGTCTGTGCGAACCTGATTGCCGGTCTTATCGGCGCGGGGGAGGGTCACTTGAGACGGCGAAGCGGATTCGATCGCCGGAAAAGAAAGCGGCGGATCCCGAAGGATCCGCCGTGAAAGGCACCAGGGGTGCCGGAGGAGTCACGCTGGGAAAGAAGCCGCTCGCGCGATGGAGGCTTCATCGACCGCTGCGGGTCGCAACTGGAGCGAGGCACCGCGCCCGGCCGCGCCGGATCGGCATTCGTTCACGCGGCTGGCGCCAGACGCCGCGGCGCCGCATCAAAGGCCAGGCGGCGCGACGCTGTGCGAGGAATGAAGCACGCGAAGCCGGGAAAAGCCGCGCCGGAATGAAAAACGCGGGCCCTGGGGCCCGCGTGAAGGACACAGCCCTGGGCTGTGCCGGAGGAGTGATCGATGAAGTCGACTATCGCGCCTTGGCGGGGCTTGCGGACGGCCCTTCGGTCCGGCGCGTGACGAACGGCGCGCGATAAAGCCACAGCGGGCGCAGGTCCGGTTGCTGGAGCATCGCCTGCGGCTCCAGGGCCTCGGCCTCGAACTCGAGGCTGGCCAGCCAGGCGCCGGGCGCCAGCTCGCGCCGGGCCTTGTCGACCGCTCGCGGCAGCGTCTCGGGGCGCTGGAACAGGTAGACGAAATCGATGCCGTGCCAGTCGGCGGCCCACATGTCGCCGCGGCGCACGCGGGCCTCGCGGCAACGCAGGCGGGCGGCCATTGCCAGCGGCCAGCTCCACTCGATGCCTTCGAGGCGGGCACGCGGATACGCAAGGCGCAGTTCGTCCAGGCCATGGCCGAGGCCGCAGCCGGCGTCGAGCACGCGCGCATACGGCGGCAGCGGGGCCAGGGCCGCGAGGCCGTCGAGGCTGCCCTGCGCGGTCGGGAAGATCGGCGCGTCGCGCCAGGCCGACAGCGGGTAGACGAGCAGCAGCAGCGCGAGCGGCAGCAGCCAGGCCCAGGCGGGCAGGCCCGCGGCCGCGCCGCTGGCGAGCCAGGAAAGCGGGAAGCCGAGCGCGACGATCAGCGTGCGCGTGCGCGTCGACGCGAGGATGGCAAGCACCACGCCGAGCGCGGTCGCCGCACAGGGAGCGAGCCAGGCCGGCGCCGGGCTCGAGGCCAGCAGTGCGTAGAGGCCCCAGGCCAGCGCCCAGGCGCACAGCGCGCCCAGGGGCCAGGCCAGGCGGGGCGCCTGTGCGCTGGCCTGTGCGCTCGCCGGGGCGCCGGCAGCGGGCGAGGCGTCGGCCGCGGGGCTGCGCACGAGGGCTCCGAACGGCATCGCGTGCTCCTGCGGGTGTCGTCAATGCGCGCCGGCCTGCGGCGGGCGTGGCGCCAGGTGGCGGCCCTTGGCGCCGGGCGCAGCCGGGGCCGACGCCGCTGTCTCCTCGAGCGCCAGCGCGTCGACCAGCGTGTCGGACGGCTGCTCCTCGGCCTCGGCCCGCTTCGGCGTGCTGTCCATCACGATCGAGCCGGCGGCCTTGCCCTTGCCGGCACGCGCCGGCGGGTTGCACAGGCCGCAGACGAAGTGGCGCGCGATCTCGTGCGGGTGCGTGACGAAATGCCCGCCGCAGCGGCTGCACTTGGTCATCGTCAGCATGCCGTTGTCGACGAACTTCACCAGGCGCCAGGCGCGCGTCACGCTGAGCAGCGGGTCCAGGTGCTGGGCCTGCACCTGCTCGAGGTAGAGCTGGTAGGCCTTGATCACGGTGTCGATCTCGTCGAGCTCGGCCACCTTGTTCAGGTACTCGTGGGTGTTCAGGAACAGCGAGGCATGGATGTTCGGCTGCCAGGTCATGAACCAGTCGGTGGAGAAGGGCAGCTGGCCCTTGCTCGGCGACTTGCCGGCGACTTCCTTGTACAGGCGCAGCAGACGCTCGTAGGACAGGTCCGTTTCCGACTCGAGCACCTGCAGGCGCGCCCCGAGGTGGATCAGGGTGACCGCCCGCTCGATCTGCTTGGCTTCGGTCAGGATGCTCTTCACTCGGCTCATGCGCGGCTCGCTGGTAATCGGAGGAGGGACGGGCCCGGCGCCCGGAGGCTCAGGCGGCTTCCTGGTGGCGGCCGGCCAGCAGGATGCTGGCGTGCAGGCGCGCCGTCGCGTCGTTGGCGGCCGACTTGCCGTGGTTGGTCAGCAGGCCCCAGACCATGTCGTCGTCCATGCGGAAGCGGCACAGCAGCGTGTTCGACGAGGCGATCTTCATCATCTGCGCCGGGCTCAGCAGGCCGATCAGCGCGGCGGTCTCTTCCGAGATGCCGAGGCGGAACAGCGCCTGTTCGCGGTCGCTGCGGATCAGGCTCTGCGCCAGCATCAGGTAGGAGAGGTTGGCTTCGCGGATTTCGGCGAGGATCTGGTCGGCGTTCATCGGTGGCTCCTGCGGGTGACTGGGTGGCGCATCGCTGCGGTTCAACGTGAAACGGATTGTGGGCAGCCCCCCCGGGGCGGAACATCAGGTCGGTTCTGTCGCTTGAGTCCCGCTTCTTCCGTACCCCGTGTCAGGCAAATTCCTACACGGCTGCCGGGCGTCGGGCGCGCACCGACACGCGTGTCGGCGCCAGATGCCCGGCCAAAGCCCGCCAATTTGAGGCTTTGCGCGTCGAGGCCCGTTCCTACACTGGCCCGGCCCTGTCAGCTCCATCGGCAGTGGCGGAGACAGCCCCATGGACTACCTGATCGTCGGTGCCGGCTTCGCAGGTGCGACCTGCGCCCGTGAGCTGGCCGAAGCCGGACGCCGCGTGCGCGTGATCGACCGCCGCCCGCACATCGGCGGCAACGCCTACGACCGGCGCGACGGCGCAGGCGTGCTCGTCCATGAATACGGGCCGCACATCTTCCACACCAACAGCGAGCGGGTGTTCGAGTTCCTGTCGCGCTTCACCGACTGGCGGCCCTACGAGCACCGCGTGCTCGCGGTGCCCGACGCACGCAACGGCCGCGGCTATCCGATGCCGATCAACCGCACGACGATCAACCGGCTCTACGGCCTGAACCTCGACGAGGTCGGCATCGAGGCCTACCTCGCCCGGGTGCGCGAGCAGCGCGAGCCGATCCGCAACAGCGAGGACGTGGTGCTCGCCTCGGTCGGCCGCGACCTGTGCGAGAAGTTCTTCCGCGGCTACACGAGGAAGCAGTGGGGGCTCGACCTGTCGCAGCTGGCCGGCGGCGTCGCCGCGCGCATCCCGACGCGCAGCAACGACGACGACCGCTACTTCACGGACCGCTTCCAGGCGATGCCGGCCGGCGGCTACACGCGCATGTTCGAGCGCCTGCTCGACCACCGCCACATCGAGGTCATGACCGGCGTCGCCTTCGCCGACGTCGACACCCGCATCGAGCGCGGGGCGACGATCTTCACCGGCCCGATCGACGAGTACTACGGCTGGCGCTTCGGCCGCCTGCCGTACCGCTCGCTGCGCTTCGAGCACGAGCACCTGCCCGGCGTGCGCCAGTTCCAGGACGTGGGCACCGTCAACTACCCGAACGACCACGACTACACGCGGATCACCGAGTTCAAGCACCTGACCGGGCAGATCCACGCCGGCACCTCGATCGTGCGCGAAGTGCCGACCGCCGAGGGCGAGCCCTACTACCCGATCCCGAACCCCGCCAACCAGGCGCTCTACGAGCGCTACGAGGCGCTGGCCGATGCCGCCGGCGCCGCCGGCGAGGTCCATTTCATCGGCCGCCTCGCCCAGTACCGCTACTACAACATGGACCAGGTCGTGGCCTCGGCGCTCGCGCTGACGCGGCGCCTGGTCGACGCACCGCAGGCGCTGGTCGTCTGAGCCCGCCCTGCCGTCCGCCGTCGCCCGCCGCCGGAACCCACCGCCGAAGCACCCACCACCGCCCATGACCTTCCCCAGCCTCCACACCTCGCCGCGTGCGCCATCGCATCCCGGCGCGATCGGCGCGAGTGCCGTTGCCGGCCTGCGTGACACCGCGTTCTCCCTGGTCTTCGCCGGACAGGAGGACCAGGCGATCGACGTGCTGCAGCAGGCGCTGGCGCGCCAGCCGGGCGAGGCCGATCTGTTCGGCGACGTGGCCGCGATCCGCCTGCGCCAGGGCCGTCACCCGGAGTGCATCTCGGCGGCGCGCGCGGCGCTGGAGCGGGATCCGCTGCATGACGAATCCGCCTACGCACTGGCGGTCTCGCTGGCGGAACTCGGGCAGACCCATGAAGCCCAGGTGCTGCACGAGGCGCTGGGCGAGGGCACGCGGGCGGCGCGCTTCCATCGCGCGCATCCGGCGCTGGCACAGCGCAGCCGTGCCGAGGCGGGCCGGCTGCGGGCGCTGATCCTGCCGCCGCCGCGGCCGGGCACGCCGTCGCGCCCCACGCCGACCGGTGCGCTGCCGCCCTCGACGCGCTTCGACACCGATGGCCCCGGCAAGTACCAGATCGACCATCTCGTGCAGGGCGCCGACCAGCGCGTCGGCGGCCCGATCCAGGACGACGAGGCCCTGGTGATGTACGCACTGGTGCGCAGCATGCGCATGCGCCGGGTGCTGGAGGTCGGCGGCCTGTCCGGCTATTCGGCGCGCAACTTCCTGGTGGCGCTCGGCGACGAGACCGATGCCGCCGTCTACACCTGCGACCTCGACCCGGTGTCCTCGCAGGCGCCGCACCACCATGTGCTCACCAAGGACTGCGGGCAGATCACGCTCGAGGACCTGCATCACAAGCCGCTCGACCTGATCTTCTTCGACGCCCACGTGCTCGAGCCGCAGCTCGCGCTGCTGGCGCGTCTGGAGGCGGCCGGGCTGCTGCTGCCGCGCACGGTGCTCGCGCTGCACGACACCAATCTGCATCCCTGCAAGACCGCGCCCTGGTCGTACCCGATCGTCGACACCGACGGCGCATCGGGCCACGTGCACCAGGCGGTCGAGCGCCGGATGGTCAACACGCTGCAGCGCGCCGGCTGGCAGGCGCTGTGCCTGCACATGGGCGGCGAGCGCTCGGACCCGCGCCTGCCGGTGCGGCATGGCCTGACCCTGATGCAGCGCTTCACGCCGCTGGCGACCTGAGCCCCGAACCCCCCCCGGCGCCACGCGGCGCCCCCGGAGACCCCTGACATGAAGCCCTACCTGGCCCTTTTCCGCGCCGGCCCGAGCTCGCTGCACCCGGCGGCGATCGAACGCCTCGAGGCGCAGAACTTCGACTACGCGCTGTCCTGGTTCGGCGACCTGCCGCCGGCGGCCGACGGTGCGGTCTTCGTCCACCTGCAGAAGGGCGCCAAGTGGCCCGGCCTCGAGCAGACCTTGCGTGCGCACTGGGACACGATCCAGCAGTACCGCTACGTCTGGCTGCCCGACGACGACCTGCTCTGCGAGCCCGAGCAGGTCTCGCGCATGTTCGCGATCTGCGACGAGCTGCAGCTCGAGCTGGCCCAGCCGGCGCTGACGCGCGACTCGTACTTCACGCACCTCGTCACGCTGCAGCACCCGACCTTCCAGCTGCGCTTCACGAACTTCGTCGAGATCATGGCGCCGGTGCTGTCGATCGACATGCTCGCGCGCGTGTTCCCGACGCTGGCCGGCAACATCAGCGGCTACGGCCTCGACGCGCTCTGGCCCCGGCTCTCGAAGCTCGGCAAGGTCGCGATCGTCGACGACACGCCGGTGCGCCACACGCGGCCGGTCGGCGGCCCGAACTACGCGTTCAGCCAGAAGGCCGGCATTGCGCCGGCGCACGAGGACTGGCTCACCTCGACCGCGCACGGCGTCGAGACGCCGGGCGACTTCCACATCAACTACGCCGGCCTGCTGCAGAGCGGCGACGCGATCTGCATCGGCAGCACGGCGAACGAACTCGACGCGATGCTGAAGGCGCTGCTGCAGTCCTGCAACGGCATCAAGACCAGCGCCTTGACGCTGACACGCTACCTCGGCAACCACTACAGCTACTGGGCTGGCGGCGAGTTCGGCCGCGTGCGCTACCCGCGCGCCCTGCTGCGCCTGGTGCTGAACCAGACGCTGCAGCACGCCGGCATCCGCTTCCCTGCGCCGCCCGAGGAGGCGCCGGCAATGCAGCCTTCGGTCTCGCAGCTGGGCGCGACGTTCGGCGCGCTGGCCTGAGGCGAGAGTGCACATGGACAGGCGCTTTCTCGTCGTCGTGCACGCGGGCGACCGCTCGCGCCACCCCGGCTGGCTGCCCACGGGCCCGCGCAGCTGGGACCTCGTCGTCTGCTACGCCGGCAACGACCCGCAACGCTACGCGGCGGACGGCGACGGCATGGTCCGCATCGACCGCGCCGGCGCGCGCTGGCCGACGCTCGCCGGGCTGCTCGCCGACACGCGCGAGGCCTGGCAGCACTACGAGCAGCTGTGGCTGCCGCCCGACGACCTGGAGATCACGCCGGAGGCGATCGACCAGCTCTTCGCCGCGGCGAGCGCGCAGGGCCTCGACCATGCCCGCCCGCTGTCGAACGGCGAAGACCTCGGCGCCGTGGCGCCGCTGTTCTCGGCCGGCCTGCTGACGCGACTGCTGCCGCGCCTGGCGCGCGCCGACGCCGGCACGATGGCGCGCGACTGGGCGCGTTTCGCAACCGAGGCGGGCGGCCGGGTCGGCAGCCTCGACCTCGACGCGCCGCGCCGGCACGGCGCCGCCGCAGCCAGCGCGCCGCCGGCGCTGTCGGTCATCGTCCCCAGCTTCAACCGCGCCGAGATCCTGGCGCGCTGCCTGGCCCAGCTCGCGGCCCAGACACTCGCGCCCGAGCGCTACGAGGTGATCGTCGTCGACGACGGCTCGACCGATGCGACGCCGCAGGTGCTCGCCGCGGCGGCGCGCTCGCAGGGCGTCATCGCACTGCATCAGCCCAACCTCGGGCCGGCGGCGGCACGCAACCATGCGCTGGCGCGGGCGCGCGGCGAGTGGCTGCTGTTCCTGAACGACGACGCGCTGCTCGAGCCGCAGGCGCTGGAGATCCACCTCGCCGAGCACGCGCGCCGCGGACCGCGCGCCGCGGTGCTGGGTGCGTTCACGATGCACCCGGACTTCGCGCGCCTCGACCGGCCGCTCGGGCATTGCCTGGACCATTCCGACCTGGTGTTCGAGTACCCGTTCCTGCGGCCCGGCCAGCCCTACGGCCACCGCGAGTTCTATACCTGCAACCTGAGCATCGGGCGCGAGTTCGTGCAGCGCCACGGCGGCTTCGACGAAGGCTTCGTGCGCATGGGCGCCGAGGACATCGAGCTCGGCATGCGGCTGGAACGCGAGGGCTGCCAGGTCTTCTACCGCCCGGACGCCATCGCGCGCCATGCGCACCGCCTCGACGCGCCGGGGCTGGCGCGGATGTTCCAGTTTCGCGGGCGCGGCGGCGTCCACCTGTTCACGACCAAGCCGCAGTTCCAGCCGCACTACGCCGAGATGCCGGCCTCGCGGCGCGACAGCTTCCTCGCCCTCGACGCGCAGCTGCAGCCGCTGCTGCGGCGCCTGGACGACGCGATCGCGCGCTTCGACGCCCGCGAGCTCGCCACCGCCAGCGGTACACCGGTGGCGCTGCACCAGCGCTCGACCGGCATCGACTTCAGCTCGCTCTGGAGCTGGCCCGACAGCGCGATCGAACGCATGCTGGGGCGGCTGATCGAGACGCTGGAACGTGATGCCGGTCACGCCGCGGGCGGGCCGCTGCCCACGCTGCAGGAGGCGGCAGGCCGCCTCTACCCGGCGCTGCAGTTCGTCAAGTGGTACCACGACACGCTCGGCCTGCTGTCGTCGCCCGAGCTGCTGCCCTACCTCGACACCCTGCAGGCGCGCCGCCGCGGCGCGCTGCGCCAGGCCGCCTGAAGGAGGCGCGATGACGCTGATCACCGAGCCCCCGCTGCGCGTGCAGCCCGCGATGCCGGCACGCCCCCCCGCCCCCGCCGCCCGCGAGGCCGCCGGCCCCGGCACGAGCACCGACTGGGTCAGCGCGTGGTGCGCGATGCCGTCGATGGTCGATCGCCTGACGGCGATCAACCGGCTGGCGCAGCGCCGCCTGTCGAGCCAGGCCGCGGCCGAGGCCTGGCTGCACCTGCTGGGCAAGACCGAGGGTCTGGTCACGCCGGCGCAGATGGAGTCGCTGCTGCGCCAGTTCCTGATGCTGGCGCCCGAGCACCCGAAGGCGGGCGCATTCTTCGACCTGCTGATGAACGCGCCCTCGGCCGGCACGCCGCAGCCGGAGATCGTGTTCATGGTCACGAGCTGCCAGCGCTACCTGCCGCGCGCCGAGGCCGTGCGGCGTGAACTCGCCGCGCGGGGCGCGGTGGCGACGATCGTCGTCGGCGACCCTTCGCTCACGGTGGCGGTCGACGACGGTGCCGTCGTCAGGCTGCCGGTCGCGGACGGCTACGAGGACTTGCCGGGCAAGGTGCTCGAGGGCCTGAGCTTCCTGCGGCGGCGCCACGGGCCGGGCACCTGCCTGGTCAAGCTGGACGACGACCTGCGCTTCAGCGCACGGCTGGACCCGGCCGCGCTCGCCGCCGCGGCGCGCCAGCGCGACTATGTCGGCCACCCGATCGGCCCGCTCGACTGCGACCGCTGCTGGCACCTCGGCAAGACCTCGACCCCGACGCCGGCCTACACCCGCCGCAGCGAGGCGCATTTCGCCAAGGGCGCGATGTACGCCCTCGGGCCGCGCGCGATCGAGACGCTGGTGCGCGAGTGGCTGTTCCACCCCGGCGAGTTCGCCGGCTTTCTCTACGAAGACCGCGCGACCGGCGCGATGCTGCAGCGCGCGGGCATCGTCGTGTCCCCGGTCAGCCTGGCCGAGATGGGCGTGATCTTCGAACACGAAGAGCGCTACGTCGCAGCGCCCTGAACCCCCTCGCGCGAGGATCGCCTCATGAACGTCATCGAACGACCGGCACTGCCGGATGCCCTCGAGGGCTCGAAGGAAGTACACGAGCTCGAGTACTGGACCGGCCGCAAGCAGGCCGAAGGCGTGCTCGCGAACGGCCACTACGAGCACTTCTACACCCACCATTTCGGCCTCGACAAGGCCTTCTACCGGGACAGCGTCCTGCTCGACGTCGGCTGCGGCCCGCGCGGCAGCCTGGAGTGGGCGACCAACGCGGCGCGCCGCTACGGCGTCGACCCCCTGGCCAACGACTACCTGATGCTCGGCGCGATCGACCACGAGATGCGCTACCTCTGCGCGCCGTCCGAGCGCATCCCGGTGCCGGACGGCCATTGCGACGCCGTGTTCTCGTTCAACTCGCTCGACCACGTGGAGGACGTCGACCTCACGCTGCAGGAGATCAAACGCATCACGAAGCCGGGCGGGCTCTTCCTGCTGCTGGTCGAGGTGAACCACGAGCCGACGCCCTGCGAACCGCACATGCTGACGCCGGACGGGCTGCTCGCCTCGCTGCGCCCGGAGTTCGACGGCCTCGGCGTGCAGGTCTTTGCGCCGGTGCCCGAGCTGGGGATGTACGAGTCGATCCGCGCCGGCAGGACCCTGCCGTCGCCGGCGTCCACGCGGGAGGCGGGCTACCTGTCGGCGATGTTCCTGCGCCGTTAGCCCGAGAAAGACGCGTTCGTCCTCCCCGGCGCAGTGAAGGTCCTTCGACCGCCACCGTGCTCGCAGGCCGAGGGTGCCGGGTGGTCGTCGGCCGCAAGTCAAGGAGGAGCGGCGGGCGTCCAGCCTCGCCGCGGGGGACATGGAGGCCGACGACCACCCGGCATCCTCGGCCCGCCACGAACGCAGGCGCGAAGACCGCCGATCGAGGCAGCCCGCGGGCGCTCGGACTCCACGAGATAGGCCCCCGTTGCGGCGCATATCCGGCGACTGCCGACCAGGGGGCTCGCCGATCATCGATTCACCTGGCGCCTGCCGCTACGTGAGGAGACACCGATGACCGCCCCCCGCCCGCTGACCGTGACGCGGCCGGATCTCCCGCCGCTGGAAGACTTCCTGCCCTACCTCCAGGAAATCTGGGACAGCCGCATCCTCTCCAACGGCGGGCCGTTCCACCAGCGGCTCGAGCAGGCCCTGTGCGAATACCTCGGCGTGCCCCAGGTGAGCCTGTTCGCCAATGCGACGCTGGCCCTGGTGACCGCGCTGCAGGCGCTGCGCATCGACGGCGAGGTGATCACCACGCCGTACTCGTTCGTCGCGACTTCGCACGCGCTGCTGTGGAACCGCATCCGTCCGGTCTTCGTCGACATCGACCCCGAGACGCTGAACCTCGATGCGGCGCAGGTCGAGGCGGCGATCACGCCGCAGACCACCGCGATCCTGCCGATCCACTGCTACGGCACGCCCTGCGACGTCGACGCGATCCAGCGCATCGCCAACGACTACGACCTGAAGGTGATCTACGACGCCGCCCATGCCTTCGGCGTGCAGCGGCTCGACGGCGGCGTGCCGAGCAGCGTGCTCAACGAGGGCGACCTCTCGGTGCTCAGCTTCCACGCCACGAAGGTCTTCAACACCTTCGAGGGCGGCGCGATCATCAGCCCAGACGCCCGCACCAAGCAGCGCATCGACCATCTGAAGAACTTCGGCTTCGTCAACGAGACGACCGTCGTCGCCGCCGGCATCAACGGCAAGATGAGCGAGTTCAACGCGGCGCTCGGCCTGCTGCAGCTCGACCGGGTCGGCGCCGCGATCCGCCGCCGCGGCGAGATCGACGCGCTGTACCGCGAGCTGCTGGCCGACCTGCCGGGCCTGCGCATGCCGCCGCGGGTGGCGCAGGCGACAGCCAACCATTCGTACTTCGCCGTCCGCGTGATGCCCGGCTTCGGCCGCACGCGCGACGAGGTCTTCGCCGCCTTCCGCGAGCAGGACGTGCTGGTGCGGCGCTACTTCTATCCGCTGATCTCCGACTACCCGATGTACCGCGGGCTGCCCTCGGCCGCGCCCGGCCGGCTGCCGGTGGCGCGCGAGGTCGCGTCGCAGGTGCTGTGCCTGCCGATCTTCCCGGACATGACCGACGACGAGGTGCAGCGGGTCGCCGGCATCCTGCGCCGCCAGGCGGCGCTGCGGCGCTTCCCCGCCCCGGTGGCACCGATGCCGGCGCCGTCGGTCGTTGCCTCGGCGGCATGACGCGAGGCGCGGCCCACCGCCCGGCGAGGGCATGAAGACCGTCCTCGTCTCCGGCGCGAGCGGCATCGTCGGCTACGGCATCCTGCGTTCGCTGCGCCAGTCGCCGCGGCCGCTGCAGCTCGTCGGCAGCTCGATCCATCCGTCCTCGCCGGCCAACGCCTTCGCCGACCACTTCGAGCTCGCGCCGCGCACCGACGACCCCGGCTACCTCGGCTGGCTGCTCAGCCTGATCGAGCGGCAGCGGGTCGACCTGGTGATCCCGGGGATCGAGTGCGACCTGCAGCACTGGACCGAGCACCGGCCCGCGATCGAGGCGGCCGGTGCCGTCGCGATGCTCAACGACCCCGCGCTCATCCGCGCCTGCGCCGACAAGTGGGTGTTCCATCGCCAGCTCGCCGAGGCCGGCCTCGGCTGCGCGATCGAGACGACGCTCGAGGCCGACTTCGACGCGCTGGCGGCCCGCTTCGGCCTGCCGTTCATCGTCAAGCCGCGGCGCGGCTACGCGTCGAAAGGGCTGCGGCGCATCGCCCACCGCGCCGACTTCGACGCCTGCCGCGGCGGGCTCGGCAACACGCTGATGGCGCAGCGCCTGGTCGGGCATGACGACGAGGAGTACACGCTCGCCGCCTTCGGCGACGGCCGCGGCGGGCACGGCCTGCCGATCGCGCTGCGCAGGCGCCTGTCGGCCGAGGGTTACACCGAGACGGCCGAAGTCGTGCCGGCCGCGCCCTTCGCCGCCGCGCTCACCGAGTTGTGCCGGCTCTTCCGCCCGGTCGGCCCGACCAACTTCCAGTTCCGCCTCGACGGCGGCGAGGCCAAGCTGCTCGAGATCAACCCGCGCATCTCGTCGTCGACCTCGATCCGCACCGCCTTTGACTACAACGAGGCCGCGATGGCGGTCGACCACTACCTGTACGGCACCTGGCCGGCGACGCCGCGGTTGCGCGGCGGCCGGGCGGTCCGCTACACCGAAGACCACGTGAGCTATGACGATCGCCTTCATCTCTGACGTCCACGGCAACCACGAGGCGCTGAAGGCGGTGCTGGCCGAGATCGACCGCCTCGGCATCGAGCGCATCGTCTGCGCCGGCGACGTCGTCGGCTACTACAGCCAGGTCAACGAGTGCTGCGCCGAGCTGCGCCGGCGCGGCGTGGCCTGCGTGATGGGCAACCACGACTGGTACCTGGCGGGCGGTGGCTTCTGCGCCCGCTCGCGCAGCGTCAACGACTGCCTGGCCCACCTGAAGCGCGTCATCGCGCCCGAGCACCTGGCCTGGCTGCGCAGCTTTCCCGTCCAGCTGCACGTCGAGGGCGTGCACATGGTGCACGGCGGCTGGTCGGACCCGATCGACGAGTACCTGAAGCCGACGGCCGACTACTTCGAGCGCCTCGAGGGGCGCTACTTTGTCTCCGGCCACACCCACGTCCAGTCGGTACACCGCTTCGGCGACAAGACCTACTGCAACCCCGGCTCGGTCGGCCAGCCGCGCGACGGCGACCCGCGGGCCGCCTTCGCGAGCTTCGACGGCAGCGCCTTCCAGCTGCACCGCGTCGAGTACGACATGCAGCCGGTGTTCGACGGCATGGAGGCCGCCGGCTTCAACGACTACTACTACGGCGGCCTGAAGACCGGCGCCCGCAACCTGCAGCGCCTGCCGCAGAACGCCTGATAGCGCTGCACGTACGGATCAGTGCCGGGGTCGGGGAGCAACCTCCGTCCCTACCGCGACCGGTCGACCTGCCGGACGACGCGACGTCTACTGGGTGGGTGAAGGTGCCGTTCGGCCGCGAATGCCAAGTGCGTCACGACATGGGCGAAGTTCGCCCGTACCTCGATCGCTTGGGTGACGGCAATCGGGGGCGTTTGTGGATGATCGGTTCGGTTCGGCCGCGGGTTTGAGCGGAGGGTTGAGATGATGATCGTGAGGTTGTGCGCCAATTACATGTTATGGGCGCAAGATCGAAGATCTTTGCCGGTTAGTGGCGCAGGAGTGCGCCAGTTGCCGGTTACGGGCGCAGAAGTGCGCCCCAAAACACGTTAGACCGCAAGAAACGACACTGTGCATATGAAGAGCGCATACACCGAAAAGACACGCCGACTGGCGCTTGCGTTTCCGGTGCTGCAGCTTGCGCTGATACTTATATTATTCATCTCTATCCTGGTGGTTTTTGCCGGCGAAGAACTCAGCTTCGACCCCACGGCAAAAGGGCTTAAGCATGCCCTTGATCTCTTTGCCTTCCCTGTCTCGTGCGTTGCGGGATTACTTGCGGTCACTACACTGCAAGTGGCAGTTGATCAGCTTTCAGAGTCTGGACGCCAAAGCGCAACTGCAGCGTGGTCGTCCGTGCAGAGCAATTTTCTAACGTATGCCAAGGGGCATGCGGAAGTTCCTCTTTCGGCGTTCTCAGTGAACCCTTTTGCAGCGCGGTTTCGCGAGCCCGTGTTCGGCGTCGGTGAGTTCACAGTCGAGTATCCGGCACCAACACTTACTCTTAGGCGTCTTCTAGATTCAAGTTCTAGATTTGATGCGTTCGACTTCGGATTGTCCAAGGAACTAGAAACGCAACTCATCAGATTGAACGACGCCTTCGGCACCCTCGCCGAGCTGGCGCTTCAAGGTAACGCCAAGTGGCTCGCCGCGTTCGTTGACTTCGCCACTATTGTTCGTCAGTTGAGGCTCTTTTTGATTGTGCAGACTTGCCGCATGCCAACCTGGACCTGCCGACCAGTTCTTGAAGAGATCGCCGATCTTGAGCCCAAGCGGGTGTGTCCCGCCTACTCAGCGTACAACATATCTGGTATAGCCAGCGACATCCGAGCCGAACTACTTTGCCTTGCCAGTGCTCTGCTGTTTTCCAAGCCTGGGCACGAGCATGCAGAACGTGTCGTTGGTTTCGCGTTTCGCATTGGGCTTCTGTGGGCCAACTCGAATGAGAGATTGAAGTCTGCGCTAGAAATGGATCTTCACACTCTATGGAACAATTCGCATATTGTCGAGGCCTCACCTGTCGAGCTGTAGTAGGCAACACATGTCCGGTGCGGCCTAACATTTCATTCAAGCCGACGCCGCTTCGCAGCGCGGTTGAATTAATTCGTTAGACCGCATGAAAACGCCTCCTACAGCCGTCGAGTGGCTTCGCGAAAAGTGCGAACGGAAACACTGGGGCACAGTTCGCCAATCACGAAAGGTATCGCGAGAATGGACGCGACACACTGGTGGTCGCATCATGCGAGCTGGATTGTCTGGAACGATCTCACAGGAGCCATCCTTCGAGCTCCAAATACATGCGCCCGGCATTGAAGCCGATTTCATCGATGCCGCCAGGAATGCGGCAATTACAGTGCTCTTGTCCCAGAGCTGGTCGCCCGTTTTCGCAGTGAGGCTCACGCTTTCCGAATTCTTGTCGCACCCTCATGAATCGTCATACGCAGCTTTCTATATGGTAGCCCAAGAGGTTGTCAGTCATCTCATTGGCACCGCGCCAGGCACTGAAAATAATATTGAGTGGTAGTGCATGCGGTCTAACAGGCCGTTGAAATACCCCTCGACGCCAAGCGAGGTGCCGGCGAGGACTGGGGCGACGAACGGACGGGGATGGAGCGCCGATGCGAGGAGCCGACAGCTACAGCGAGAGCCTGTTCACGACGGTGAGGCTGGAGGAGTTTGTTCCGGCCAACCATCCGCTGCGGCCGATTCGCGCGTGGGTGAACGACGCGCTGGCCGGGATGGACGAGAAGCTGTCGGCGATGTACGAGGCCGACGTCAAGGGAGGCCGCCCGAGCATTGCCCCCGAGAAGCTCATGCGCGCGATGCTGCTGCAGGTGCTCTACAGCGTGCGCAGCGAGCGTCAGTTGGTCGAGCAGATCCAATACAACCTGCTGTTTCGCTGGTTCGTCGGCCTGGCCATCGAGGACACGGTGTGGAACCACTCCGTGTTCAGCAAGAACCGCGACCGGCTCATCGAGCACGACGCGGTCACGGGGCTGTTCAACGCGACGGTGGAGATGGCCCGGCAGCGCGGGCTGCTGTCGGGCGAGCACTTCAGCGTGGACGGCACGCTGATCCAGGCCTGGGCCAGCCACAAGAGCCTGCGGCGCAAGGACGGCTCCGACGACGACCGTCCGCCCGAGGACTGGCGTGGCGAGCCGCGCCGCAACGACACGCACGAGTCGAAGACCGACCCGGACTCGAGGCTGTACCGCAAGAGCAACGCCGCACCGGCGCTGCCCAGCTAC
>JAMHWF010000073.1:0-7501 GCA_035911095.1 Ideonella sp.
GATGCACAACAGCCAGCGGCTGGTGAAGGGCAAGCCGCGGTGCACGTTGCTGATGCACCCCGACGACGCGCGCGCGCGCGGGCTGGCGGACGGCGCGCTGGCGCGGCTGGCCTCGGCGGTGGGCGCCGTCGAGGTGCCGGTCGAGCTGACCGACGCGCTGGCGCCGGGCGTGGTCAGCCTGCCGCACGGCTGGGGCCATCACCGCGCCGGCGCGCGCCTGGCGGTGGCGGTGGCCCACGCCGGGGTCAGCATGAACGACGTGATCGATCCGAGCTGCGTCGACGCGCTGACCGGCACCGCGGTGCTGGCCGGCCAGGCGGTCACGGTGGTCGCCGTCGCCGCGGGCGCGGGAGCGGTGGCGTGACGCTCTACGACGAGGTCGGCGCGGATCGGCTGCGCGCGATGGTCACCGACTTCTACGCGGCGGTGTTCGTCGATCCGATGATCGGCTTTCTGTTCGCGGGCAAGGATCGCGCGCGGCTGATCGCGCGCGAGTGGGAGCTGGCGGCGCGGATGCTGGGCGGCGACGTGGCGTACACCGGCCGGGCGATGCGCGAGGCGCACAAGCACGTCGCGATCCTCGGCGGGCACTTCGATCGGCGGCTCGAGCTGTGGCGGCAGGCGATGGTGGCCCACGGCTTCCCGGCCGCGGTGATCGAGGCGCTGATGAAGCACAACCGCGCGCTGCGGGCCCAGGTCACGGCCGACCCGACCTCGGACTGCAACCACGAGCAGGTGCAGCGGGTGACGGCGATCGCCGCGCCCGAGGCGCTGGTCAAGCTCGGCAAGCGCTGACGCGCGACCGCGTCAACGCTGGCGGTGTGCGCGCGGGGGGCGAGCGCCGCGGCGCCGGCGAGATGCGCAGACCCTGCGCGCGTTGACGCCGGGTCACGCAGGGTTGCGCGGTCATAGGCCCGAACGCGGCGCCGTGGGACGGCACGCGGCTTGAAACAGTGGCGGTCACCTCGACGCCACGAGGAGGAGCCATGCAGCGCATCTTGATCCTGGGAGCGGGGACCGCCGGCACGATGATGGCCAACCGCCTGGTCCGCGTGCTGTCCCCAGCCTGGCGGGTGACCGTCGTCGATCGCGACGACGAGCACCTGTACCAGCCGGGGCTGTTGTTCATCCCGTTCGGGATGTACCGCGACGACGAGCTGGTGCGGCCGCGCCACCGCACGCTCGATCCGCGCGTCGAGCTGCGGCTCGCGGCGATCGATCGGATCGCGCCCGACGCCCGGGAGGTGCGCCTGGTCGGCGGGGAGGCGATCCCGTACGACTTCTTGATCATCGCCACTGGCAGCCGGATCGTCCCCGAGGCGACGCCCGGGCTCACCGCGGCCGGCTGGCGGCAGAGCGCGTTCGACTTCTACACGCTCGAAGGCGCCGACGCGCTGCGCGGCGCGCTCGAGCGGTTCCCAGGCGGCCGGCTGGTGGTCAACGTCGTCGAGATGCCGATCAAGTGCCCGGTCGCGCCGCTCGAGTTCCTGTTCCTGGCCGAGGCGTTCTTCACGCAGCGGGGGATGCGCGACAAGGTCGAGATCGTCTACGCGACGCCGCTCGAGGGCGCGTTCACCAAGCCCGTCGCGTCGGCGCACCTGGGCGGCATGCTGGCGCGGCGCGGCATCGGCGTGATCGGCGACTTCGCCGCGGCCGAGGTCGACGGCGGGCGCCGGGTGCTCAAGGCCTACGACGGGCGCGAGGAGCCGTACGACCTCCTGGTCACGGTGCCGGCCCACGCGGGCGCGGCAGCGATCGCGGCGTCGGGGATGGGTGACGGCAGCGGCTGGGTGCCGACCGACAAGTACACGCTGGCGGCGCGCAACCACGATCGCGTGTTCGTGCTGGGTGACGCCACCGATCTGCCGAGCTCGAAGGCCGGCGCGGTGGCGCACTTCCAGGCCGACGTGCTGACCGACAACATCGTGCGCGCGATCGGCGGCCGGCCGCTGGCGCCGGACTTCGACGGCCACGCCAACTGCTTCATCGAGACCGGCCACGGCAAGGCGATGCTGATCGACTTCAACTACACGACCGAGCCGTTGCCCGGGAAGTTCCCGCTGCCCGGCATCGGGCCGTTCACGCTGCTCGGTGAGTCCGAGGTGAACCACTGGGGCAAGCTGGCCTTCAAGTGGATCTACTGGAACCTGCTCCTCGCGGGGCGCGAGCTGCCGCTCGAGCACCGCATGACGATGGCCGGCAAGCAGGTGGCGTGACCATGACCGCGACAACCAAGACCGAGCTGGCGATGATCGCCGAGCGGCTCGACGCGCTGACCGCTCAGGTCGCGCGGCTGGCCGAGCGGCCGCGCCAGGATGATCTCTACGACGAGCTGGCGCCGGTGCTGCGGGTCGTGATGGGCTCGGCGATCGGGCGCCTCGACGCGCTCGAGCGCGACGGCACGCTGGCGTTCGTGCGCGAGCTGGGCGGCGTCGGGCAGAAGGTGCTCGCGAACTTCTCGGCGGCCGACGTGCGCCAGCTCGGCGACGCGGTGGTGACGATCCTCGAGACCGTGCGCACGCTGACCCAGCCCGACGTGATGCGGGTGGCGGCCGACGCCGGCGACGCGATCCAGCACGCCGACACCGCCAAGCCGATGGGGCTGTTCGGGATGATGCGCGCGACCAAGGACGACGACGTCCAGCGCGGCATGGCGGTGATGATGGAGGTGCTGCGGCGGATCGGCCACGGCGTCAACGCGATGGCGGCCAAGCAGCAGCACGCCGACGACAAGAAGGCCAAGCTGGCCGAGATCCTCGGGCCGAAGCGGCAGCGCAAGGTGCTGGGCACCGAGCGGGCCGCGCCGCCCAAGGCGCTGCCGGCGGCGCCGGTGGTCAAGGCCGCGCCGCCGGCGCCGGCGTGCGCGGTGCCGAGCAAGCCCGGCCAGGTCGCGGCGGTGATCGACGGCGTGGCGTTCACCGCCGACGGCAACCTGGTCGACGCCGCGGCGTGGACGCGCGGCCTGGCGGCGGCGCTGGCCGACGCCGAGCGGGTGGCGCTGACCGACGCGCACTGGGCCGTGCTCGAGGCCGCGCGCGCCGACTTCGCGGCCACCGGCAGCTCGCCCAACATCCGCCGGCTGACCCAGGTGGCCGGCGTGTCGACCAAGGACCTGTACGTGCTGTTCCCGCGCGCGCCGGGGCGGACGATCGCCAAGATCGCCGGCCTGCCCAAGCCCGCCGGGTGCCTGTAGGAGCCACCATGACTGCCAATCGCAAGGTCGCGATCATCTGCTCGAAGGCCGGGCTCGACGAGTGCTACCCGGCGCTCATCCTGGCCAACGCGGCGCGCCAGTCGGGCATCGACGCGTTCGTGTTCTTCACCTTCTGGGGCCTCGACGTGATCACCGAGGAGAAGGTCGATCACCTGCACGTCAACCTGGCCGGCAACCCGGCGTCGGGGATGCCGACCATGCTGGCCGGCCTGCCGGGCATGGAGAGCCTGGCGGGGCGGATGATGCGCAAGCAGATGACCGAGCTGTCGCTGCCGACGGTGCGCGAGATGCTGCAGGTCCTCGAGGAGGCCGGCGCCGAGCTGTACGGGTGCGAGCTGGCGATGCAGATGTTCAAGCGCAAGAAGGAGGAGCTGGTGCCGCAGGTGAAGGACGTGATCACCGCGGGGGACTTCTACGATCTGGCGGACGGCGCGCAGATCATCTTCACCTGAGCGCCAGCCGCCCGCCGTTCCGGCGCGGCCCGTGGGCGACACCGGCCCTGGCGCACCCTGCGCGCCACCCGGTCTACCAAAGACGCGAGCCGCCCGGCGCGGCGTGTCCGGGAGTGGCCGGATTCGTCCGGTTTTGTCCGGGAACCGGACGCGGGATGGCCGGAACCCGGACAGCGGTGACGTGGTGTCGCGCGGTTGCGGGTGGCGCGCGGCTTGCTGACGATCGCGGCGTGTCGGTGGCGCGGGAGATCTTGCCGGGGCGGTACTATCTGCTGACCCGGTCGTGTACGCAGCGCGGCTTCTTGCTGAAGCCGGGGCGGCGGATGAACCAGGTGTTCCTGTATTGCCTGGCCGAGGCGGCGGCGCAGTTCGGCATCGACGTGATCTTGCCGACGGCGATGTCGAACCATCATCACGTCGTGCTGTACGACCGGCACGGGAAGATCGTCGAGTTCTACGCGCGGATGCACCTGCTGATCGCCAAGGCCGGCAACGCCCTGCGCAAGCGGTGTGAGAACTTCTGGTCGAGCGATCCGCCGTGCCTGGTGCAGCTGATCGATCGCGCGGACGTGCTGGCCAAGCTGGTGTACACCGCGATCAACCCGGTGAAGGACGGGCTGGTCGAGCGCGTCCATCAGTGGCCGGGCGTGAGCGGGCTGCAGGCGCTGCTCAAGCGTCGGCCGATCCGCGTGAAGCGGCCGCCGCGGTTCTTCGACGCGCGCGGCGAGATGCCGGCCGAGGTCACGCTGACGCTGACGGTGCCGCCCGAGCTCGAGCGCGGCGACGAGCTGCGCGACGAGCTGGCGGCGATGGTGACGGCCGCGGAGGAGCACTACGCGCGGCTGCGGCGGAAGGCCGGGACGCGGGTGCTGGGGCGGCGCGCGGTGCTGGCCCAGAGCTGGCGCGACCGGCCGCGGACGCGCCCGGCGCGGCGGCGGCTCCGACCGCGGGTCGCCGCGCGCAGCGCGTGGCGCCGCATCGAGGCGCTGCAGCGAAACCAGGCGTTCATCGCCGCATACACCGCCGCGCGCCGCCGCTGGCTGGCCAAGCTCCCCGTCGAGTTTCCCGCCGGCACCTACTGGCTGCGGCGCTTCGCCAACGTCCCCGTCGCCGCCGTCGCTTGAATCGAGAGTCCGTCGCCACCGCCGCGCGAGGCCCCGCCTCGCGCCGTCGCGGCGTGGCGCGATCCACGGTTCTGGGCCCGCGCGCCGCCTGCCGCACGGCGCGCGCGCCACACCGCGGCGCCTCGCGACGGGCCGCAAAGCGCCCGCTCGGCGACCTCACCCCCGGTCGGGCCAGAGGGCGTGGTAGGCGCGGTGGGACAGGACGAGCTGGGCGTACTCCTCGAGGTCGCCGCCGGAGTCGCGCAGGACGGAGAAGTTGAAGTCGACCATGGCGAGGCCGTCGGAGATGGCGGCGAGGAGCTCGTCGATGCGGGGCTCCTCGGCGCGGTCGGTGGCGATCTGGGTGAGGCGGCCGCGCAGGGCGTCGAAGTGCGGGCGGGTGCGGGCGTTGAGCTGCAAGATGCGGGCGGGGCGCAGCCACGACAGCACCATGGCGGCGATGGCGCGCGTGTCGTTGATCATGGCCTCGAACGACAGCGACGGCTCGACGAGGCCGATCATCGCCGGCTGCGCCATGTGGGTCTCGGTGGCGGCCTTGAACAACAGCGCGCCCGGGTGGACGTTGTTGTGCGCCATGCCGTTCTCGTGGAGCAGCGCGACCTGCCGCGTGATCAGGAACCCCAGCGACAGCGCGCCGTCGACGTGCAGGTCGACCTCGGCGAGCTGCGCCCCGAACTTCGGGTCGTCGATGAACTCCGAGAACAGGAGCAGCGACCCGGTGTTGGTGTCGAGGATGACCTTGTGCAGCGTGGTCATCATGCCCCGCCGCACCTTCTTCAACGTCGGCAGGTACACCTGCTGCCACGCGTCGACCAGCCCGCGCGGGTCGGCGAGCTGGTGCAGGTCGATCACCGTCACCAGCTTCGGGAAGGTGTTGGCGTCGGGGAACTTGCCGGCGCTCAGCAGATCGGGCCGCGGCGTCGCGACGTAGATCGGGTGGCCCTTCACCCGGCCGAGGCTCTTCTGCAGCTCGTAGCCCCAGGTGAACAGCGACGCGTCGGCCAGCTCGATCTCGGCCTTGCTGATGGTCTCGTCGCGCCGCCGGTTGAACACCTGCTGCAGGCGCGCCGGCCGATCGACCTGCGGCGCGCCCATCGTCGCCGAGAAGAAGAACCGGCTGTCGGCCGCGCGGTCGTCGAGGTCGGGCAAGACCGCGCGCAGGTCGGCGATGATCGACGCGACCCGCGCGTAGCGCTGGTTGGGGTCGCGCTCGAGGCAGCGCTCGATGATCGGACGCAGCGGCCGCGGCACGGTGTCGGGGTAGTGGACCCGGCTCTTGCCGTCGGTCACGACGCCCTCGGCGATCCGCATCAACAGGCCCCACATGTCGTCGGCCTTGCCGTAGGGCAGCTCGTCGGTGAACAGCGCGTGCAGCGCGCCGCCGACGGCGAAGACGTCCATCGCCGGCGTCACCGGCAGCTCGGCCAGCCCCGGGTCGACGGTCTCGGGCGGCACCGAGTAGCCCGGCGAGCCGAACACCCGCCCGCGGTAGTGCGACGCGTAGGTCCCGCCGTGGATGTCGTCGAGCGACAGCGCCAGGTCGAAGTCGAACAGGTAGGCGACCGCGGCGCGATCGTCGAGCAGGATGTTCCGCAGCGTGAAGTCGCGGTGCAGGATGCGGTGCTCGTGCAGGTGGCCGAGCGCGTCGAGCGCCTGCATCAACAGCTGGGTCCGCTGCCGCGCGGTCAGCTTGTGCTTCGAGATCGCCTCGAGCAGCGTCACGCCCATGCGCGGGGTGATGAACAGGTAGTTGTCGGCGATCGGCGCGACGCAGTAGATCGGCAAGAGGCCGGGGTGCGACATCTGCGCGATGCGGCCGACCGCGTTCAGGTTGATCGCGTGATCGCGCCGCGTGACCTCGTCCGAGCGCAGCTGGTTCAGGTACTGGACCTGGAAGGTCTTGCCGACCACCGCCTCGACGTCGCCGGTGTTGTCCAGCCGCCGCTCCATCTCCGACACGGTGCCCATGCCGCCGGCCGCGAGGTGGGTGCCGAGCGTGCGGAAGAAGTACCGCCCGTACCGGAACACGTAGTCCGGATGGGTCAGGTCGTCCGCGCGCAACGCGCCGAGTTGGGTGTTCTCCACCCAGGGAGGAGGCTGCATCGAACGCCGGCGACCGGCGCCTCGACTCTACCGCCCGCGCCCGGCGCCCGGCAATCACCCGACCGGTGAAGTGATGGGGACGGGGAGGGAGGCGGGGACGGGGAGACACAGAGGCGGGCAGAGTCGGGCACGGGCACGGGCACGGGCACGGGCACGGGCTCGGGCACGGGCACGGGCACGGGGATGGGCACGGGCACGGGCACGGGCACGGGACCTGGCGATCCCAACCCTCCAGAATCACAGCCCTGCGTGGGGCCGAGCGGCAATTTGTCGCATCGAGCGCAGATCCGCGCGCGATCCTGCGCGGCGCGTGGTACCCGTGGCGTCCGCGGCGCATCCAACGCCGGTCCCATGCTCGAACATCGCCTCTCCAAGCTGGTCGCGCTGATGGCGTTCCTGATGTTGATCATCGGGGGCACGGTCAACGCCACCGGGTCGAGCCTCGCCTGCGAGTGGAGCGTCCGCTGCCACGAGCAGCTGTTCCCGACGATGAAGGGCGGCGTGCTGTTCGAGCACGGCCACCGTCAGTTCGGGTGGATCCTCGGCATCCTGCAGATCGCGCTGACGGTGTCGCTGTGGCGCCGCCGCCCGGCCGCCCGTCGCCTCGC
>JAMHWF010000074.1:0-83324 GCA_035911095.1 Ideonella sp.
GTAGCTGGGCAGCGCCGGTGCGGCGTTGCTCTTGCGGTACAGCCTCGAGTCCGGGTCGGTCTTCGACTCGTGCGTGTCGTTGCGGCGCGGCTCGCCACGCCAGTCCTCGGGCGGACGGTCGTCGTCGGAGCCGTCCTTGCGCCGCAGGCTCTTGTGGCTGGCCCAGGCCTGGATCAGCGTGCCGTCCACGCTGAAGTGCTCACCCGACAGCAGCCCGCGCTGCTGGGCCATTTCCACCGTCGCGTTGAACAGACCGGTGACCGCGTCGTGCTCGATGAGCCGGTCGCGGTTCTTGCTGAAGACCGAGTGGTTCCACACCGTGTCCTCGATGGCCAGGCCGACGAACCAGCGAAACAGCAGGTTGTATTGGATCTGCTCGACGAGCTGCCGCTCGCTGCGCACGCTGTAGAGCACCTGCAGCAGCATCGCGCGCATGAGCTTCTCGGGGGCAATGCTCGGGCGGCCTCCCTTGACGTCGGCCTCGTACATCGCCGACAGCTTCTCGTCCATCCCGGCCAGCGCGTCGTTGACCCAGGTTCGGATCGGGCGCAGTGGATGGTTCGCAGGAACGAAGTCCTCCAGCCTCACCGTCGTGAACAGGCTCTCGCTGTAGCTGTCGGCTCCTCGCATCGGCGCTTCACCTCTGTCCGTTCGTCGACCTATCCCCGCTGCCACCTCGCTCGGCGTCGAGGGGTATTTCAACGGCCTGCTAGGCTTTGAGATTGCCTTCGCCTCGCGCCCCAGGCGCCCTGAGCAATGTCCAAGTCCCGCACCGCTGCCCATAGGCGGCCGGCCGCCGCCGCGGAAGCGCCCGACGAAGCCGTCCCGGCGCAGGCCCCGGCCCCCATGCCGTCCGCCGCACCGGCGGCCCCGGCCGGCAGCTTCGTCAGCTTCCCGGACTCGCCTTTCCAGCTGTTCCAGCCGTATGCGCCGGCCGGCGACCAGCCGACCGCGATCGCCCAGCTGGCCGAGGGCATCACCGATGGCCTGAGCTTCCAGACGCTGCTCGGCGTGACCGGCTCGGGCAAGACCTTCACGATGGCCAACGTGATCGCACGCATGGGCCGGCCGGCGATCGTCTTCGCGCCCAACAAGACGCTGGCCGCGCAGCTCTACTCGGAGTTCCGCGAGTTCTTCCCGAAGAACGCCGTCGAGTACTTCGTCAGCTACTACGACTACTACCAGCCCGAGGCCTACGTGCCTCAGCGCGACCTGTTCATCGAGAAGGACTCGTCGATCAACGAGCACATCGAGCAGATGCGCTTGTCCGCCACCAAGAGCGTGCTCGAGCGGCGCGACACCGTGATCGTCGCCACCGTGAGCGCGATCTACGGCATCGGCAAGCCCGAGGACTACACGCAGATGCGGCTGATCACCCGCGTGGGCGACAAGGTCGGCCAGCGCGACCTGATCGCGCAGCTGATCCGCATGCAGTACACGCGCAACGAGACCGAGTTCGGCCGCGGAAGCTTCCGCGTGCGCGGCGACACGATCGACATTTTTCCCGCCGAGCACTCGGAGCTCGCGGTGCGCATCGAGCTCTTCGACGACGAGGTCGAGACGCTGCAGCTGTTCGATCCGCTCACCGGCCACATCCGGCAGAAGGTGCCGCGTTTCACCGTCTACCCGTCGAGCCACTACGTGACGCCGCGCGAGCGCGTGCTGTCGGCGATCGAGACGATCAAGCAGGAGTTGCGAGAGCGGCTCGACTTCTTCGTCAAGGACGGCAAGCTGGTCGAGGCGCAGCGCCTCGAGCAACGCACCCGCTTCGACCTCGAGATGCTCCAGGAGGTCGGCCACTGCAAGGGCATCGAGAACTACACGCGCCACCTTTCGGGCTCCGCGCCGGGCGACCCGCCACCGACGCTGGTCGACTACCTGCCCGCGGACGCGCTGATGTTCCTCGACGAGAGCCACGTGCTGGTCGGCCAGCTGGGCGGGATGTACAACGGCGACCGCGCGCGCAAGACGACGCTGGTCGAGTATGGCTTCCGCCTGCCGAGTGCGCTCGACAACCGCCCGCTGAAGTTCGCGGAGTTCGAGCGCAAGGTGCGCCAGGCGGTCTTCGTCACCGCGACGCCGGCGGACTACGAGCGCGACCACGCGGGCCAGGTCGTCGAGCAACTGGTGCGGCCGACCGGCCTGGTCGACCCGGAGGTCGAGGTGCGGCCGGCCGGGCATCAGGTCGACGATGTGCTGCAGGAGATCCGCGAGCGCGTCGAGGTCGGCGAGCGGGTGCTGATCACGACGCTCACCAAGCGCATGGCCGAGCAGCTCACCGAGTACCTGGCCGACAACGGCGTCAAGGTGCGCTATCTGCACAGCGACATCGACACCGTCGAGCGGGTCGAGATCCTGCGTGACCTGCGGCTGGGCGCGTTCGACGTGCTGGTCGGCATCAACCTGCTGCGCGAGGGGCTGGACATCCCGGAGGTCTCGCTGGTGGCGATCCTCGATGCCGACAAGGAAGGCTTCCTGCGCGCCGAGCGCAGCCTGATCCAGACCATCGGACGCGCGGCGCGCAACCTGAACGGCAAAGCGATCCTGTACGCCGACCGGATGACCGACTCGATGCGTCGCGCGATCGGCGAGACCGAGCGCCGCCGCGCGCGGCAGATCGCCTACAACGCCGAGCACGGCATCACACCGCGCAGCGTCACCAAGCAGATCAAGGACCTGATCGACGGCGTCTACAGCCCGCAGGACGATCGTCGCAAGCTGAAGGCGATGGAGGAGGCCGCGCAGGTCGAGGCCTTGTCCGAGAAGGACCTGAGCAAGCGCATCAAGCTGCTGGAACGCCAGATGCTGGAGCACGCGAAGAACCTCGAGTTCGAGCAGGCGGCACGGGTGCGCGATCAACTGGCCCTGCTGCGCGAGCAGGCTTTCGGGGCTGCGGGCGAAGACCATCCGCTGGGCGGGGAAGGGGCTGCTTCATGACGACTCAAGGCACGACCGTGGACGGGAACCCGGCGCAACCGCCGATCCGCGTCCTGATGGTGTGCATGGGCAACATCTGCCGCTCGCCGACGGCCGAGCAGGTGCTGCGCGTGAAGCTCGAGCGGGCGGGTCTGGCCGGCCTGGTCGAGGTCGACTCGGCCGGTACCCATGCGCATTGGCACGAGGGCGAGGCGCCGGACGCGCGCTCGCAGCAGCACGCGTTGCACCGCGGCTACGACCTCGGCGCGCTGCGCGCGCGGCGGGTGCGCGACGACGACTTCGAGCGCTTCGACCTCATCCTGGCGATGGACTGGGACAACCTGACCCGCCTGGAGGAGCGCTGCCCTCCCGCGGCCCGGGGCCGTCTGCAGCGCCTGACCGAACATGCGCGCCGCCACACGAGTCCTGTCGTGCCTGATCCCTATGATGGCCCGGCGAGCGGATTTGCCGCGGTGCTGGACCTGGTCGAGGACGCCTGCGATGGCCTGGTCGAACATCTGCAAGCACAGCTCACGGCCCGTGCCGGAGGAACTTCGACCGGCAATGCCGACCAAATCAGTCGACTTCAGGCATAATTGAGCGAAATGGTCGGGTAAGCGTCTGCTTCGCTTGGCCGCCCCGCCGGGGCACAACGGCTTGGTGTGCGGCTGGAGTTTCCCGCTGTCATCGCGCCCCCAGAAGGAGTTCCACATGCGTCTGACCACCAAGGGCAGGTTTGCCGTCACCGCCATGATCGATCTCGCACTGCGCGAGCACTCGGGGCCGGTGGCGCTGGCTGCCATCAGTTCGCGCCAGCAGATCTCGCTGTCCTACCTCGAGCAGCTGTTCGGCAAGCTGCGGCGCCACGAGCTGGTCGAGAGCACGCGCGGCCCCGGTGGTGGCTACTCGCTCGGGCGCAAGGCCGAGGAGATCACCGTCGCCGACATCATCGTGGCGGTCGACGAGCCGATCGACGCCACCGGCTGCGGAGGCAAGGAGAACTGCATGGGCGAGGACTCCGGCCGCTGCATGACGCACGACCTGTGGGCCAGCCTGAACGCCAAGATGATCGAGTACCTCGACTCGATCTCGCTGCGCAAGCTGGTCGAGGAGCAACTCGCCAAGGGCGTGTCGATCGAGGAGGCACCGGTCAAGCGCGCCATCTCGTCGCAGCCGGTGGTCAAGCCGATCAAGGTGAACGCGCCCAACTCGGTCTTCGCCCTCGGCAACGCCTTCGCCAAGTGACCGTCAGCCGGCAGCAGACCGGTGACGCGGGAAGGACCTGCTTTCGCTCCCCCTCCGACATGGACATCACCCCGCACTTCCCGATCTACCTCGACTACGGCGCGACGACGCCGGTCGACGAGCGCGTCGTCGACGCGATGGTCCCCTGGCTTCGCGAGCATTTCGGCAATCCTGCCTCGCGCAGCCACGCCTGGGGCTGGGAGGCCGAGGAAGCGGTCGAGAAGTCGCGCGGCGAAGTCGCCGCGCTGGTCGGGGCCGACCCGCGCGAGATCATCTGGACATCGGGCGCGACCGAGTCGGACAACCTGGCGCTGAAGGGCGCCGCGCAGTTCTACAAGTCGCGCGGCAAGCACATCGTCACCGTCAAGACCGAGCACAAGGCTGTGCTCGACACCTGCCGCGAGCTCGAGCGCCAGGGCTTCGAGGTCACCTACCTCGACGTGCAGCCCGACGGGTTGCTGGACCTCGACAAGTTCAGGGACGCGCTGCGCAAGGACACGATCCTGGTCTCGGTGATGCTCGTCAACAACGAGATCGGCGTGATCCAGGACGTCGCCGCGATCGGTGCGATCTGCCGCGAGCGCGGGATCGTCTTTCACTGCGACGCGGCGCAGGCCACGGGCAAGGTCGAGATCGACCTTGCCCGTCTCCCGATCGACCTGATGAGCCTCGCCTCGCACAAGACCTACGGGCCCAAGGGTATCGGCGCGCTCTATGTGCGTCGCAAGCCGCGGGTGCGCCTCGAGGCGCAGATGCACGGCGGGGGGCATGAGCGCGGCATGCGTTCGGGCACGCTGCCGACGCACCAGATCGTCGGCATGGGTACCGCCTTCCGTCTCGCGCGCGAGGAGATGAGCGTCGAGGGCGAGCGCATCCGTGCGCTGCACCGGCGGCTGATCGACGGGCTCTCGGTGATCGAGCAGACCTTCCTCAACGGGCACCCCGAGAAGCGCGTGCCGCACAACGTCAACATGAGCTTCAACTTCGTCGAAGGCGAGTCGTTGATCATGGGCGTCAAGGGCATTGCGGTCAGTTCGGGCTCGGCCTGCACCTCGGCCAGCCTGGAGCCGAGCTACGTGCTGCGCGCGCTCGGCCGCAGCGACGAACTGGCCCATTCGAGCCTGCGCATGACGATCGGCCGCTTCACGACCCAGGAGGAGATCGACTACGTCGTCAGCACCCTGAAGGAACGGGTCGCCAAGCTGCGCGAGCTGTCGCCCCTGTGGGAGATGTACCAGGACGGCATCGACCTCGACACGATCCAGTGGACGGCGCACTGACGCCGCCGCGAACGAATAGGAGAGCACCATGGCATACAGCGAAAAGGTCGTCGATCACTACGAGAACCCGCGCAACGTCGGCTCGTTCGAGAAGGGCGATGCCTCGGTCGGCACCGGCATGGTCGGCGCCCCGGCCTGCGGCGACGTGATGAAGCTGCAGATCAAGGTCAACCCGAAGACCGGCCTGATCGAGGACGCGAAGTTCAAGACCTACGGCTGCGGCTCGGCGATCGCGTCGAGTTCGCTCGTCACCGAGTGGGTCAAGGGCAAGTCGCTCGACGAGGCGATGACCATCCGCAACACGCATATCGCCGAGGAACTGGCGCTGCCGCCGGTGAAGATCCACTGCTCGATCCTCGCCGAGGATGCGATCAAGGCGGCAGTCAGCGACTACCGCGCGAAGTCGCAGGCCTGAGCCCGCGGGGCACGCAGAAAGGACGGACGAGGGCGATGGCTGTCACGCTGACCGAAGCAGCCGCGAGGCATGTCTCGCGATACATCACCAAGCGCGGCAAGGGCGTCGGCGTGCGCCTGGGCGTCAAGACGACCGGCTGCTCCGGCCTCGCCTACAAGCTCGAGTACGCCGACGAAGTCGCGCCCGAAGACCTGATCTTCGAGGACCACGGCGTCAAGGTCCTGGTCGACCCCAAGAGCCTGCCCTATATCGACGGCACCGAGCTGGACTTCGTCCGCGAGGGCCTGAACGAGGGCTTCAAGTTCCGCAATCCGCGCGAGCGCGACCGCTGCGGCTGCGGCGAATCCTTCCGCGTCTGAGCGGCGGTCCCGTGGCGCGCTGGCCGGTCGCCGGCCGCGCCTGCGGTCGATCGCGAGGCCGATGAAACTCGACAGCGACGATTTCGAACTGTTCGGCCTGCCGCGTGGCTTCGCGTTGGAGCGCGAGACCCTCGACGGGCGCTGGCGCGCGCTGCAGGCCCAGGTGCATCCCGATCGATTCGTCGCCCAGGGCGCTGCTGCCCAGCGCGTCGCGATGCAGTGGGCGGTGCGCGTCAACGAGGCCTACCGCCGCCTGAAGGACCCGCTGCGCCGCGCCGCCTACCTCTGCGAGCTGGCCGGCGAGCCGCTGCAGACCGAGACCAACACTGCGATGCCTGCCGACTTCCTGATGCAGCAGATGGCCTGGCGTGAGGCGCTCGACGATGCCGATGGGGCTGCCGAGGTGCGCGCGCTGGTCGATGAGGTCGCTGCGGCGCAAGGGCGGCACTTCGATGCCATCGCCCGCCTGCTCGATGTCGATCGCGACGCGCCAGCCGCCGCCAAGGAAGTGCGCGCGCTGATGTTCATCGAGCGCTTCCGGCACGATCTCGAGGACCGCCTCGACGCGCTGCAGGCCTGACTCACCCGACGACGAGAGCCTCGCGCCCGCACCGACCCCCTCATGGCCCTCCTCCAGATCTCCGAACCCGGTCAGTCGCCCGACCCGCACGGGCGCCGCGTCGCGGTGGGCATCGACCTCGGCACGACCCACTCGCTGGTCGCCGCGGTGCGCCACGGCGTCGCCGAGTGCCTGCCCGATGCCGAGGGCAGGGTGCTGCTTGCCTCGGCCGTGCGCTACCGCGCCGACGGCGGGCGCGACATCGGCTTGGCGGCGCTCGCGGCGCGCGCCGAAGACCCGGTCAACACGATCGTCTCCGCCAAGCGCTTCATGGGCCGCGGCCTGGCCGACGTCGCCCACCGCGAGAAGCTGCCCTACCGCTTCGTCGAGGCGCCGGGCATGGTGAAGCTCGAGACGGCCGCCGGCGTGAAGTCGCCGGTCGAGATCTCGGCCGAGATCCTCGCAACGCTGCGCCAGCGCGCCGAGGACAGCTTCGACGACGAGCTTTACGGCGCGGTCATCACCGTGCCGGCCTACTTCGACGACGCCCAGCGCCAGGCCACCAAGGACGCCGCACGCCTGGCCGGCCTGAACGTGCTGCGCCTGATCAACGAGCCGACCGCGGCGGCGATCGCCTACGGCCTGGAGCACGGCGTCGAAGGGCTGTATGCGGTCTATGACCTCGGCGGGGGCACCTTCGACATCTCGGTCCTGCGGCTCGCCAAGGGCGTGTTCGAGGTGGTGGCGACCGGCGGCGATTCGGCGCTCGGCGGCGATGACTTCGACCGCGCGCTGGCCGACTGGGCGCTGCACCTGGCCGGCCTGCGCGTCGAGACGGCGGCCGACAAGGCGATGGTGCTGCAGGCCGCGCGCGCCATCAAGGAACGGTTGAGTGTTGCCGACAGCGACACCATGCGCTGCGAGCTCTCGGAGGGCCACCTCGAGGTCCATCTGCAGGCGGCCGACGTCGAGCGTTGCACCGCGCACCTCGTCGAGCGCAGCGTGCAGGCGGTGCGCCGCGTGCTGCGCGACGCGCGGCTGGCGCGCGAGGAGGTGCTCGGCGTCGTGATGGTCGGCGGCGCCACGCGCATGCCGGCCGTGCGGCGCGCCGTCTCGGCCTTCTTCGGCCGCGAGGTGCTCACCAACCTCAATCCGGACGAGGTCGTCGCGCTCGGCGCAGCGATCCAGGCGCACCAGCTGGCCGGCAACGCGGCCGGCGAGGAGATCCTGCTGCTGGACGTGATCCCGCTGTCGCTGGGCATCGAGACGATGGGCGGCCTGGTCGAGCGCATCGTCCCGCGCAACAGCACGATTCCGTGCGCACGGGCGCAGGACTTCACGACCTTCAAGGACGGCCAGACCGCGATGGCGCTGCACGTGGTGCAGGGCGAGCGCGAGCTGGTCGCCGACTGCCGCTCGCTGGCGCGTTTCGAGCTGCGCGGCATCCCGCCGATGGTCGCCGGCGCGGCACGCATCAGGGTCTCGTTCGAGGTCGACGCCGACGGGCTGCTCGGCGTCCGGGCGCGGGAGGAAACCTCCGGCGTTGAGGCCTCGATCACCGTCAAGCCGAGCTACGGCCTCGGCGACGACGAGATCGCGCGCATGCTGACCGAGAGCTTCGGCAGCGCCGAGGCCGACATGAAGGCGCGCGCGCTGCGCGAAGCCCGCGTCGACGCCGAGCGCATGCTGCTCGCGACGCGCTCGGCGCTGGCCGCCGACGCCGACCTGCTCGGCGTCGACGAACGGGCGGCGATCGACGCGCTGCTCTCCGAACTCGAAGCCAGCGCTGCCGAAGAATCCGACCACCACCGCCTCGAGGCCGCCGTCGAACGCCTGGCCCATGGCACCGAGGCCTTCGCCGCCGAACGCATGAACCGCGGCATCCGCCAGGCGCTGGCCGGGCGTGCGGTCGAGGACCTCTGAACCAAGGCAAGCCGCCGTCCGCCATGCCCGTCATCCGCGTCCTGCCCCACGCCGAGTACTGTCCCGAAGGCACCGAGATCGAGGCCAGTACCGGTACCTCGATCTGCGAGGCCCTGCTCGAGCACGACATCCCGATCGAGCACGCCTGCGAGATGAGCTGCGCCTGCACCACCTGCCACGTCATCGTGCGCGAGGGCCTCGCCTCGCTGAACGAGATGGACGAGAGCGAGGAGGACCTGCTCGACCGCGCCTGGGGCCTTGAGCCGAACTCGCGCCTGTCCTGTCAGGCGATCCTCGCCAGGACCGATGTGGTGGTCGAGATCCCGAAGTACTCGATCAACCACGCCAAAGAGCAGCACTGAACGAAAAAAGCCTCCTGACCGCGAGGCCAGGAGGCTTGGACGAAAGGGCTGAGGCCCTACTGAGGAGACAGTCGGACAGCACGCGAGCACTGTCACCCGCAACCGACGCAAGTCTCGTGCCCTCCGCCGGCCGCCGGTTCTGCGTCAGTACGGTGCGCGCAGGCCGTCCCAGCGGCGATGCAGGCGTTCGCCGAAGGTTTGCAGGGACTCACGCAGCACGTCGGACAGATGGCGCTCGCGCGTCTTCAGCACGCCCCGTGCGGCAAGCTGGTCGAGCAGGTGGAAAGCTTCCGGCTTGCTCAGGCCGGTGCAGGTGACCAGCTCGCGCACCGTCAGGAAGCGCTGCGACAGGCTGCTCAGCGCGCGCCGGTGGCCGGTGCGCAGGTCGGCCGACGGCAGTTCGGGCCAGGAGGTGAGCTTGAATTCCTTCATGGTCGGGGTGCGCATCGCGTCGTGAGGGCTGGGCGCCATCGTCTTCGACTGCCGATTGCGCCGCCACCGCGAGGGGCGTGCCGGCCGTGCGGCAGTGCACGAATCGCCGGTGACAAGCTGCAACGGGCGCCAAGGGGTGTTGCAGCGGCTGAAACCGCGCAGGCAGAGCCCGCTCGCAGCTGCTCGCTACACTCCGCCGCTCGATGAAGGTCCTGGGTTTCGAGTCTTCCTGCGACGAGACGGGCGCGGCGGTCGTCGAGGTCGACGCCGCCGGCGTGCCGCGCCTGCTCGGCGATGCGCTGCACAGCCAGGTCGAGATGCATGGCGCCTATGGCGGCGTGGTGCCCGAACTGGCGAGCCGCGACCACGTCCGCCGCGTGCTGCCGCTGGCGCGCGAGGCGCTGGCCCGGGCCGGCTGCGCGCTGGACGAGGTCGACGTCGTCGCCTACACCCGCGGGCCGGGCCTCGCCGGTGCCCTGCTGGTGGGCGCCGGCGTCGCCTGCGCGCTCGGCGCGGCGCTGCAGCGGCCGGTGCTCGGCGTGCACCACCTCGAAGGGCATCTGCTGTCGCCTTTCCTTGCTGCGCAGCCGCCAGTGTTTCCCTTCGTCGCGCTGCTCGTGTCCGGCGGCCATACGCAGCTGATGCGGGTCGACGGCGTCGGTGCGTACACGCTGCTGGGCGAGACGATCGACGACGCCGCGGGCGAGGCCTTCGACAAGTCGGCCAAGTTGCTCGGGCTCGGCTACCCGGGCGGGCCGGCGCTGGCGCGGCTGGCGGCCCTGGGCAACCCCGAGGCCTATCGCTTCCCCCGGCCGCTGCAGCATCAGGCGGGCTTCGACTTCTCTTTCGCCGGGCTGAAGACCTCGGTCGCGACGCGCGTGCGCGCCGTCGAGCAGGCCGGTGCCCTCGACGACGTGGTGCGCGCCGACCTCGCGGCCTCGGTGCAGGCGGCGATCGTCGATGTGCTGGTGCACAAGGCACTCGGCGCGCTGCGCGCGAGCGGGCTGCGACGGCTGGTCGTGGCCGGCGGCGTCGGCGCGAACCGCGAGCTGCGCGACCGGCTCGATGCCGCCGCCGCGCGCGAGGGCTGGCTCATCCACTACCCGGAACTGCGGCTGTGCACCGACAACGGCGCGATGATCGCGCTCGCCGCGGCGCTGCGCCTGCAACAGGACCCGACCCAGGCGCGGCGCGATTACGCCTTCGACGTGCGGCCGCGCTGGCCGTTGGAGCACTTGCAGGCCGGCACCTGAAGGCGCTCGGCGCCAGTCGCCGTCGCGACGCTGTGGTCCCGGGGGGAAACTGGTACGTCGGGCGCGCGCTTCTCCCGGCATCGGCAAGCGGCCGGCACGGCGACGATCGCGCATGCACCGCGTCATCATCCACTTGCACCCCGAGGCGCCGCAGAAGCCGCCGGAAGGCGCGCCCTGCAACGGCTGCGGCGTGTGCTGCGCGAGCGAACCCTGCCCGCTGGGCATCCTTGCGAGCCGGCGGCGGCAGGGGGCCTGCGCCGCGCTGGTGTGGTCTGACGAGGGACAGGGCGGGCCTGCGTCCGCCGGGCGTTACCGCTGCGGGCTGGTCGGGCAGCCCGAGCGCGTCTTGCCCAGGGCGCTGGCGCCCGCGGCAGCTGTCGTCGCGCGGCTGGCGCGGCGCCTGATCGCGTCGGGCCAGGGATGCGACTGCAGCGCGGTGGTCGAGCCGGCCTGACGGTCGTGCCCTTCGCCCGCGCGAGCCCTCAGCTGGCCCGCGCCCGCCTGACTCAGGCGAGTGCCTTCCAGAAGCTGGCCGCACCCGCGCCGACGAAGACGATGTAGAGCGCCCGTTGGAACGCCGGGCCGCTCAGCCGGGCCCGCACGCGGCTGCCCAGCCACAGCCCGACGAACGCTGCCGCCAGCGCAAGGGCGGCATCGGCCGAGAGCAGCATCGGCGTCCCGGCGGCCTGCAGGCGCCACGCCAGCGCAACCGTCGCGATCGTGAACGAGAGGCCGAGCGCCTGCACCATCGCGTCCTTGTCGAGGCGCAGCGTCTGCAGGTAGGGCACGAGCGGCATCACGAAGACCGCGGTCGCGGCCGTCACCAGGCCGGTGAGGAGGCCGATGCCCAGGGCGGTGACGAGCGCGGTCAAGCGGGCGGACGGGCCGTCGCCACCGCCAGCAGGGAGGGTGGAACTGGCCACAGCGGCCGTCGAGGCGGTTGGACCGCCCGCGGCGACCGCCGCCCAGGCCGGCGTGGTCGGCGCCGCAGGCCCCGTGCGCCGCGCGAGCCGGGGTCGCACCAGACCCCAGCTGCCATAGGCAAGCAGCACGGTGCCGAGCAGCAACTGGGTCTGCGCGGCCGACATCGAGCCCCCGAGTCCCGGCCCCCAGAGTGTCGCCGCCGCCAGGCCGGCCCACATCGGCCACAGTCGGCGCGCCAGGCGGCGCCCGTTCGCCCCCGCGCACTGCGCGAGGTTGGTGGCGAGCGATGGCGCCACCAGCAGGGCAGCCGCCTGCGCCGGCGGCATCAGCAGGCCAAGCAGGCTCATCGCGACGGTGGGCAGGCCCATGCCGGTGATGCCCTTGACCGCACCGGCGACGACGAAGACCGCGGCGGCGGCCAGGAGGAGGTATTGAGCGTCCATGCGGCGATCCTCGGCGCGGTGCCAGGGGCCGTCCATCGCAAAGGCCGGCGGATATCCTTCGGACATGCCGAAGGATAGGGATGAGGCGACGGGCGCACCCGAGGGTCGCAGGCCGCGCGACTACCGCATCGACCCGTTCGACCTGCGCCTCTTCACGCTCGTGCTGGCGCACGGCACGATCACCGCCGCCGCCGAGGCGATCGGCCTCTCGCTGGCGGCCGCGAGCGCACGCCTGGCGGCGCTGGAAGCCGTGGTCGGCACCCCGCTGCTGCGGCGCTCGAAGGCCGGTGCCGAGCCCACCGACGCCGGGCGCGCGCTGGCGCGGCCCGCGCACCGGCTGCTCGGCGAACTGGAGGCTCTGCATCTCGAGATGGCCGCCTACGGCCAGGGCCTGCGCGGCACCGTGCGCCTCGTGGCCAACACCGCGTCGCTCGCCGAGCTGCTGCCTCCGCTGCTGGCGCGTTACCTGCGGCAACACCCGGACATCGACCTCGACGTGCAGGAGCTGGCGAGCGAGGCGGTGCTCGATGCGCTGCGGCGCGGCGCGGCGGATGTCGGCGTCATCGCCGACCACGTCGAGCCGGTCGGGCTCGTCGTGCAGGCGCTGGCCGAGGACCGGCTCGTGGCGGTGCTGCCCCCGGGGCAGGGCGGGGCGGCGGGCGCGGCGTCGGTGCGCTATGCGGAGCTGCTCGACCGTCCGTTCGTCGGCCTGCCGGCCGACAGCGGCCTCGCCCGCTTCCTGCTGCAGCAGGCGGCGCGCGCCGGCCGCGTGCCGCGCCACCGGGTGCGGGTGCGCAGCTTCGACGCGATCGCGCAACTGGTCGACGCCGGGGTCGGCGTCGCGGTGATGCCGCTCGCCTCGGCGCAGCGCTGGTGCCGGGCGGCGACGCGGGTGGTGCCGCTAGAGGACGCCTGGGCGCGCCGGCGGCTGCTTGCCTGCACGACACCCGAGGCGATCGAGGCGCCCGGCGTGCGCGCCCTGGTCGAAGCCCTGACGGCCGCGAAACCCGACTGAGGGCAACGAACACGGCGGCCCGCAGGCCGCCGTGAATCCGGGCGAGGGCGTGCCCCGCGTCGTGCGGGGCGCGTCCCGTCAGACCGCCACTTCCTTCGCCGTCGCCGCGTACTCGTCGATCTGGTCGAAGTTCATGTAGCGGTACACGCTGTCCGCATCCTTGTTGATGATGCCCATCGCCTCGTGGTATTCGGCCACGGTCGGGATCTTGCCCAGCTTGGAGGCGATCGCCGCCAGCTCGGCCGAGGCGAGGAACACGTTGGTGTTCTTGCCCAGCCGGTTCGGGAAGTTCCGCGTCGAGGTCGAGACCACGGTCGCGCCTTCGCGCACCTGCGCCTGGTTGCCCATGCACAGCGAGCAGCCGGGCATCTCGGTGCGCGCACCGGCGGCGCCGAAGTTCGCGTAGTGGCCTTCCTTGATCAGCTCGCTCTCGTCCATCTTGGTCGGCGGGGCGACCCACAGCTTGACCGGGATGTCGCGCGAGCCGCCGAGCAGCTTGGCCGCGGCGCGGAAGTGGCCGATGTTGGTCATGCAGGAGCCGATGAAGGCCTCGTCGATCTTGGTGCCGGCCACGTCGGACAGCGTCTTCGCGTCGTCCGGGTCGTTCGGGCAGCAGAGGATCGGCTCCTTGATGTCGGCCAAGTCGATCTCGATCACGGCCGCGTACTCGGCGTCCTTGTCGGCTTCGAGCAGCTGCGGGTTGGCGAGCCAGGCCTCGACCTTCTCGATGCGGCGGGCGAGCGTCTTCGCGTCCGCGTAGCCGTCGGCGATCATGTTCTTCATCAGCACCACGTTGCTGGTCAGGTACTCCTTGATCGGCTCGGGGTTGAGCTTGATCGTGCAGCCGGCGGCGCTGCGCTCGGCGCTGGCGTCCGACAGCTCGAAGGCCTGTTCCACCTTCAGGTCGGGCAGGCCCTCGATCTCGAGGATGCGGCCGCTGAAGATGTTCTTCTTGCCCGCCTTGGCGACGGTCAGCAGGCCGGCCTTGATGCCGTAGAGCGGGATCGCGTGGACGAGGTCGCGCAGCGTGACGCCGGGCTGCATCGTGCCCTTGAAGCGCACCAGCACGCTCTCGGGCATGTCGAGTGGCATCACGCCGGTGGCGGCGCCGAAGGCGACCAAGCCGGAGCCGGCCGGGAAGCTGATGCCGATCGGGAAGCGCGTGTGGCTGTCGCCACCGGTGCCGACGGTGTCGGGCAGCAGCAGGCGGTTGAGCCACGAGTGGATCACGCCGTCTCCCGGGCGCAACGAGACGCCGCCGCGGTTGCTGATGAAGGCCGGGAGCTCGCGGTGGGTCTTGACGTCGACCGGCTTCGGATAGGCGGCGGTGTGGCAGAAGCTCTGCATCACCAGGTCGGCGCTGAAGCCCAGGCAGGCCAGGTCCTTCAGTTCGTCGCGCGTCATCGGCCCGGTGGTGTCCTGGCTGCCGACGGTGGTCATCTTCGGCTCGCAGTAGGTGCCGGGGCGCACGCCCTGGCCTTCCGGCAGGCCTACGGCGCGGCCCACCATCTTCTGCGCCAGCGTGAAGCCGGCCTTGGTTTCGGCCGGCGCCTGCGGCAGGCGGAACAGCGTCGAGGCCGGCAGGCCGAGGGACTCGCGCGCCTTTGCGGTCAGCGAGCGGCCGATGATCAGGTTGATGCGGCCGCCGGCGCGCACCTCGTCGAAGAGCACGTCGCTCTTGAGCTTGAACTCGGCGAGGGTCTTGCCGTCCTTGACGATCTTGCCGTCGTAGGGGAGGACGTCGACCACGTCGCCCATCTCGAGCTTGGAGACATCGACCTCGATCGGCAGCGAGCCGGAGTCTTCCTGCGTGTTGAAGAAGATCGGCGCGATCTTGCCGCCCAGCGTGACGCCGCCGAAGCGCTTGTTCGGGACAAAGGGGATGTCCTGGCCGGTGGCCCAGATGACGCTGTTGGTGGCGCTCTTGCGCGAGGAGCCGGTGCCGACCACGTCGCCGACGTAGGCGACCAGGTGCCCCTTCTTCTTCAGGTCCTCGATGAACTGCATCGGGCCGCGCTTGCCGTCCTCCTCGGGCTTGAAGGCGGCGCCGTCGCGCGTGTTCTTCAGCATTGCGAGGTAGTGCAGCGGGATGTCGGGGCGGCTCCAGGCATCGGGGGCGGGCGACAGGTCGTCGGTGTTGGTTTCGCCGGGCACCTTGAAGACGGTGATGGTGATCTTCTTCTCGACCTCAGGGCGGGAGGTGAACCACTCCGCATCGGCCCAGCTCTGCATCACCGCCTTCGCGTGCGCGTTGCCGGCCTTGGCCTTCTCGGCGACATCGTTGAAGAAGTCGAACATCAGCAGCGTCTTCTTCAGGGCTTCTGCGGCGACCGGGGCGACCTCGGCGTCATCGAGCAGTTCGATCAGCGGGTGCACGTTGTAGCCGCCGACCATCGTGCCGAGCAGCTCGGTGGCCTTGGCCTTCGAGATCAGGCCGACCTTCAGCTCGCCGTGGGCCACCGCGGCGAGAAAACTCGCCTTGACCTTGGCGGCGTCGTCGACGCCCGGCGGCACGCGGTAGGTCAGCAGCTCGACCAGGAAGTCCTCCTCCCCGGCCGGTGGCGCCTTGATCAGCTCGATCAGCTCGGCGGTCTGCTTCGCGTCGAGCGGCAGCGGCGGGATGCCGAGCGCGGCGCGTTCGGCGGCATGTTGGCGATAGGCTTGCAGCATCGTGGACTCCGGGAGGGATTCGTGGTGGCGTGGACCGGCGCGGCGTCAGCGGCGCCCGGGGCGAAAAAGGGTCAGGGACTTCGGGGCACGATCAGCTTCAGACCCTTGAAGTAGTCGCGATAGAAGGCTTCGTCGCGCGTGATCAGGCCCGCGCACTGGAGCATCGCGTGCGCGCCGACCAGGAAGTCGGGGGCGCTGCGCGACGCGGGACGCTCGGGGTTGGCCTCGCCGCGCTCGGCGCGCCATCTCTCGGTGTACTTGCGATGCATCTCGCCGGCGCGCACCGCGGCGCGCGCGTCGATCGAAGCAAATCGCACGCCCATCTCCTCGAGCACGGCCAGCACCTCGCCGCCGTGGCCGAGGGCGGCCGTCACCTCGCTCAGCACGACGTCGCAGGCGACCACCGGCCCTTCGCCGAGCGCGAGGCGCAGGCAGGCCTCGGCAGCGTCGGCGCGACCTTCGTCGCCGAGCAGGTCGATCAGCACGGAGCTGTCGACGGCTACGGCCGGGGTCGCGGGGCGTGCGTTCATCGCTTGGCTGTCCTAGCCTTCGACCAGGTCTCCCGGCGCGCGGCCGCGAAGCTCGCGCATCACGTCGTCGCTGCGCGTGCCAGCGGGCAGGCGGAAGCGTCCGCGGGCGCGCGAGATCGCGTCGTCGACGTTCTTGCGCAGGATGATCCGGCTGCCGTCGAGCTCGACGGTCAGGAGCGTGCCCTTGGTCAGGCCGAGGGCATCTCGCACGGCCTTGGGCAGGGTGATCTGCCCGCGTTCGGCGACGGTGGCTTCCATGCGTAGGCGCTCCACGTAGAGGGGCCGGTGACCCAGGGTGCCAGGCCAGCGTTGGTATGCATGAATTCTACATACCTGGTGCGACATATCACACCACTTTCGTGCGATACCCGAGCCCGGGAGCAGGGTTGTAGCCGTTGCCGGCGTTGTCGCCAAGACAAAGCCAAAGCAAAGCGCCCCGGTACGCCGACGTCGGTCGGCTTACCGGGGCGCTTCGCAGGTCTCCCGGCGGTGCTACTGCGTGCCGGAAGGACTGGCCGCCCGGACCGCGGACACCGCGGCGCGCTGCTCGGCATGCGTGCAGCCGTCGACGACGCGTTGGCCCAGCTTGGAATTCATCATCATCGACTTGACCGGGATCTGCAGCCAGATCACGCCGGCCTGCTTGTCGACGAGGCGCACGGCGCCGGTGGTGGTCTCTTCCGGGACCATCGTGTAGCTCGCCTTCTTGTGGCTGACGCGGAAGTAGCCCGGGCGGTCGTCGAGGCGGTCGACCTGCACGCTCTGGGCGAACTCGCAGTCGGCCTTGCCGGTCAGCACCCGCGAGGCGATCGCGAGCTGGCTTTCGGTGATCGCTTCGACCGTGGTCGTGGCCAGTGCCAGCCCCTTGGCCTTCGAGTTGAGCTCCTTGCGCGAGGCCGAGGTCTTCTTCTTGGCCGGCTTGGCGGCGCTCTTCTCGGTGGAGGCGGTCCCGGGGGCGGTGACGGCAGCGGTGGCGACACCGCCGGCCAGGGCGATCGCGGCGGCCACGCCGAGGCGGGAAATCAGGTGCATCGAGAAACTCCAGGGGTGTTGGGGCAGCGGGCGAGGTGTCACGCCCGGCGGGCATTCTGGCGCCGCGGGGGCGGCAGGTTCCCGTCTGCCCGGGGTGCCACTGCGTGCATTTCCACAGATCGGCCGCCTCGGTAACCCGCGCTGTGGGCGTGGGTCCCGTGCGCCGTGAGCGATGTCACGGCGCCTCGCCGTCGGCTTCAGGCACCACCGCGGCGCGCCAGGCGCTCGCTCGCGGCGCTGAAGTAGCGCTGGCGCACCTGGATCGGCAGCGGCTGGCCGGTGCGGTGTGCGCGGTCGAGCACCTGCCAGAAGTAGCGGTAGCTCGCGCGGTCGTGCAGTTGGTCCTGCCCGCCGTGGCGGTGGCGGATCGGTGCCCATTGCGCGTCCTGCGCGGCGTCGACGATTTCGACGGCGAGGTCGATCTCGGCGACCGTCGGTGCGAAGGCCTCGACGATCGCGCGCACCTGTTGCGGGTGGATGCTCCACATCCGCGTGTAGCCGAACTGCTGCGAGGCCTTGCGCGCGGCGGCCTGCAGCGCCTCGAGATGCTTGAACTCGGTGACGACGCAGTGCGAGGGCACCTTGCCGTGCGCGTGGCAGGCAGCGGCGATCTCGAGCTTGGCGCGCACCACCAGCGGATGCTCGAACTGACCGGCGACGCTCATTGCTGACTGCGGGATCGCGCCCCGGTGGGCCGAGACGAAGTCCATCAGCCCGAACGACAGCGACTCGATGCGCGGGTGCGCGGCCATGGCTCCCACCTCGGCCAGCGCGCCGGGCGACTCGACCAGCGCGTGGACCGGGATCGCACGCGCCAGGCCGTGCTGGCGCGAGGCGGCGTCGATCGCGTCGCAGGCGCGCGCCAGTTCGGCGGACGAGCGCGGCTTGGGCAGCATCAGGTAGGCGACGCGCGCGCCGGCCTTGCCGACGATCACGTCGAGCAGGGCCTCGAAGCGTGGATGGTCGACGGCGAGCACGCGCACGCCCACGCGGCCGTGCAGGTTCTCGGGCGACTCGACCAGCGAGGCCACCAGCTCGGCGTGCTCGATCTCGCCGCCGACGGGTGCGCCGTCCTCGCAGTCGAGCGTCACGTCGAACACCGGGCCCAGCTCGCGCTGCAGCTCGAGGCTCTTGCGCATGCGCACCTCGACGCCGGAGTAGTGGTCGCAGACGGGGAGGTCGATCACCGGTTCGTCGGCGTCGAACAGCGCTTCGCGGGGATGCATCGGGGCGTTCATGTGGGGCGGCGGGCGACGTAGAAGAGACGTGGAAAGGCCAGCAGCCGCAGGCCGTCGGCTCGCACAGGGTAGGCGGCGGTGATGCGGGCTTCGTAGTCTGCGAGGAAGGCCTCGCGTTCAGCCTCCGGCAGGGGCTCGAGGAATGGTCGCAGCCCGGTGCTGCGCAGCCAGTCGACGATCGCGCGCGCCGAAGGCATCGGGTGCTGGTAGATCGTGTGCCAGACGTCGACCTCGATGGCGAGCGGCGCGAGCAGGTCGTAGACCTGCCCCACCGGCAGCCGGGGCGCGCGCACGGCGCCCGGGTCGCCGATGCGCGCGGCCCAGGCGCCGGCAGCGGACGCTTCGCGCATCAGGCGATGGCTGGGCTCGTCGAGGTTGTCGGGCACCTGCACGGCGAGCACGCCGCCGGGCGCGAGCAGCCCCATCAGACGCGGCAGCAGGCGCGCCTGGTCGGGCACCCACTGCAGCGCGGCGTTGGCGAAGATCAGGTCCGGCGCGGTGGCCGGGGTCCAGGTGGCGATGTCGCCGAGCTCGAAGCGGGCGCCGGGCAGGCGCTGGCGGGCTTCGTCGATCATCGCCGGCGAGTTGTCCAGGCCGAGCAGCGTGGCGCCCGGAAAGCGCGCGGCCAGCAGCTCGGTGGAATTGCCCGGACCGCAGCCCAGGTCGACCGCGCAGCGCACCGCGGCTTGTGCCGGCACGCGCGCCAGCAGCTCGATGGCCGGGCGCGTGCGCTCGGCCTCGAAGCGCCGGTACAGCGCAGGGTTCCAGTCGGTCACTGACCTGGCCCAGCGGTCACCCGGTGACCGCCGCTCCTGCGGGAAGGCGCGGGTCCCTTCCGGCCGGCCGGAAGGGGACGTTGGTCGGGGCCGTCCCGCGCGCCGCGCGGCCGTGCCGCCTTCGGGTCACAGCAGGTGCTTGACGCCGGCCTGTTCGTCGGTGAGTTCCTTCAGCGTCTTGTCGATGCGCTCCTGGCTGAAGGCGTCGATCTCGAGGCCCTCGACGATCTTGTACTTGCCGCCGGCGGTCGTGACCGGGAAGCCGAAGATCACGTCCTTCGGGATGCCGTATTCGCCGTTGGACGGCACGCCCATCGTGACCCACTTGCCGTTGCTGCCGAGCGCCCAGTCGCGCACGTGGTCGATGGCCGCATTGGCCGCCGAGGCCGCCGACGACGAGCCGCGCGCGTCGATGATCGCCGCACCGCGCTTGCCGACCGTCGGCAGGAACACGTCGGCGTTCCAGGCCTGGTCGTTGATCAGGTCCTTGACCGACTTGCCGGCGATCGTCGCGAAGCGATAGTCGGCGTACATCGTGGGCGAGTGGTTGCCCCAGACGGTGAGCTTCTCGATCTCACCGACCTTGCCGCCGGTCTTGGCGGCGATCTGGCTGGCGGCGCGGTTGTGGTCCAGGCGCAGCATCGCGGTGAAGTTCTCGCGCGGCAGGCTCGGGGCGCTCTTCATCGCGATGTAGGCGTTGGTGTTGGCCGGGTTGCCGACCACCAGCACCTTCACGTCGCGGCTGGCGACCTTGTCCAGTGCCTTGCCCTGGGCGGTGAAGATCTGCGCATTGGCGGCGAGCAGGTCGGCGCGCTCCATGCCGGGGCCGCGCGGGCGGGCGCCGACGAGCAGCGCGTAGTCGGTGTCCTTGAAACCGGTGTTCGGGTCGCCGTGCGCCTCGATGCCCGCCAGCAGCGGGAAGGCGCAGTCGTCGAGTTCCATGATCACGCCCTTCAGGGCCTTCTGCGCCTTCTCGTCAGGGATTTCGAGCAATTGCAGGATCACGGGCTGGTCCTTGCCCAGCATTTCGCCGGAGGCGATGCGGAACAGCAGGGCGTAGCCGATCTGGCCGGCAGCGCCGGTGACGGCGACGCGGACGGGTTTCTTGCTCATGGCGGACTCCGGGAGTGAAGGGAAGGTGGGCATGCGGGTCGACGCGTGCGCGGCGGCGCCCCTGGGCGGACGCGCCACCCCGGCCGGGGCCGCGCGGGGCGGGTCGCGGCAGCGTCGCAGGCCGCGCCGTGGCCGCGAGTGTAGGAGAGTCTTCCCCGCATTGGCGAGCGCGGAGCGCCGCGCCGGCTGATGGGCTGGCGGTCAGGCCCCGGTAAGACCGGCGGGCAAGACTCGGCGCGAGACTTATATAAGACAACTTCCATCGGACAAGATGGACGCCGGCGGCAGGCCCGTGTTGCAATCGACTCATGCCCGACGCGTCCGTGCCTGCTCCCTCCGTCGCGCCGGGCTCGCCCGCGCACGACGGGGCAGTTGGTGCCTCGTTCAGTCCGTTGTACCTACAGATCAAGGCCCTGATCATGCGAGGCCTGCGCGACGGCGAGTGGAGACCCGGAGAAGCCATCCCCAGCGAAATCGACCTCGCGCAGCGCTACCGCGTGAGCCAGGGGACGGTGCGCAAGGCGATCGACGCGCTCGCCGACGAGAACCTGCTGCTGCGCCGCCAGGGCCGGGGCACCTTCGTCGCGACGCACGCCGAACAGCGCATCCGCTATCGCTTCCTGCGTCTGCAGTCCGACGAGGACGATCCGCGCGGCCCGCTGCTGCGTCGAGTCATCGACTGCCGGCGCCAGCGTGCGACAGCCGAGGTGGCGCGCGTGCTCGAGTTGAAGGCTGGCGAGGCGGTCGTGCAGGTTCGGCGCCTGCTCGAATGGCCCGACGAGCCGATCGTGCTCGACGACATCTGGCTGCCCGGTGCGCAGTTCAAGGGCTTGACGGCCGAGCGACTCGAGTCCTCGAGCGGGCCGCTCTACGGCCTGTTCGAGCAGGAGTTCGGCGTGCGCATGATCCGCGCCGAGGAGAAGCTGCGCGCCGTCGCTGCCGACGCTGCCGCGGCGCAATGGCTCGCGGTGCCGGAAGGCACGCCCCTGCTGAGCGTCGAGCGCGTGTCGTTCACCTATGGCGACAAGCCCGTCGAGTTGCGGCGCGGTCTCTACCGCACCCATGCGCATCACTATCGCAATGAACTCAGCTGATCCGATCCGACACAGGGTGCGAGGCGGCCAGCGGCTTCTGGCTGGCAAGCCCGGGCATTCCCGCGCTTGTGCTCACCATGCAATAAACTCGACCGGCTCAGCGTCTGCTGTTGACCTGAAGACCACATCCAAGAACACCCTATAGGCAGGTTGGAATGTCCGACACCACCGTCAAGCAGCGCCCCGTCTACCGCAACATCCACATCACCCAGATCGTCTCGTATCGCCTGCCGCCGGCGGGGATCGTGTCGATCCTGCACCGGGTGAGCGGCGTCCTGATGTTCCTCCTGATGCCGTTCGTGATCTGGATGTTCGACACCAGCGTCTCGTCCGAGGTGTCGTTCGACGCCTTCGCGTCGGTCTTCAGCGTCGGCGTCGGCGTGCTGCCGGGATGGATCTTCCGCCTGGTTGCGCTGGCCCTGATCTGGGCCTACCTGCTGCACTTCATCGCGGGCGTGCGCCACCTCTGGATGGACATGACGCACGCCGTCAGCAAGCAGACCGGCCACAGCTCGGCGATCGTCACGCTCATCCTCAGCACGCTGCTGACGCTCGCGCTGATGGGCAAGCTGTTCGGTTGGTACTGAGACGACGGCCGGAGGCGCGACATGGCTGAGAAGAACTACGGATCCAAGCGCATCGTCGTCGGTGCGCACTACGGGCTGCGCGACTGGCTGAGCCAGCGCGTCACTGCAACGCTGATGGCGCTGTTCACGGTCGCCCTCATCGTGCAGGTGCTGCTGCCGGGCGAGATGGGCTACGACAAGTGGTCGGGCATCTTCTCCGCGCAGTGGATGAAGGTGCTGACCTTCGTCGTGATCGCCGCGCTGCTGTACCACGTATGGGTGGGCATGCGCGACGTGTGGATGGATTACGTGAAGCCGGTGGGCGTTCGGCTGGTGCTCCAGGTGTTCACGATCGTCTGGCTGCTCGGCTGCGCCGGCTGGGCGATCCAGGTGCTTTGGAGACTCTGATGGCGACCCCCTCGAACCTTCCGCTTCGCCGCTTCGACGTCGTGATCGTCGGTGCCGGTGGCTCCGGCATGCGTGCCTCGCTGCAACTCGCGCAAGCCGGCCTCAACGTGGCCGTGTTGTCCAAGGTGTTCCCGACGCGCTCGCATACGGTGGCTGCGCAGGGCGGCATCGGCGCCTCGCTCGGCAACATGAGCGAGGACAACTGGCACTACCACTTCTTCGACACGGTCAAAGGGTCCGACTGGCTCGGTGACCAGGACGCGATCGAGTTCATGTGTCGCCAGGCGCCCTCGGTGGTCTACGAGCTCGAGCACTTCGGCATGCCGTTCGACCGCAACCCCGACGGCACGATCTACCAGCGCCCGTTCGGCGGCCACACCGCGAACTACGGCGAGAAGCCGGTGCAGCGCGCCTGCGCCGCGGCCGACCGCACCGGCCATGCGCTACTGCACACGCTCTACCAGCAGAACGTCCGCGCGCGCACCAACTTCTTCGTCGAGTGGATGGCGCTCGACCTGATCCGCAACGCCGAGGGCGACGTGCTCGGCGTGACCGCGCTCGAGATGGAGACCGGTGAGGTCCACATCCTCGAGGCCAAGACCGTGCTGCTCGCCACCGGCGGGGCAGGGCGCATCTTCGCTGCCTCGACCAATGCCTTCATCAACACCGGCGACGGCCTGGGCATGGCGGCGCGCGCGGGAATCCCGCTGCAGGACATGGAGTTCTGGCAGTTCCATCCGACCGGCGTCGCCGGTGCCGGCGTGCTGCTGACCGAGGGCTGCCGCGGCGAAGGCGCGATCCTGCGCAACAGCGCCGGCGAGCGCTTCATGGAGCGCTACGCGCCGACGCTTAAAGATCTGGCGCCGCGCGACTTCGTCAGCCGTTGCATGGACCAGGAGATCAAGGAAGGTCGCGGCTGCGGGCCCAACAAGGACTACGTCGTGCTCGACATGACGCACCTGGGCGCCGAGACGATCCTGAAGCGACTGCCCAGCGTCTTCGAGATCGGCCACAACTTCGCCAACGTCGACATCACGAAGGAGCCGATCCCGGTCGTGCCGACGATCCACTACCAGATGGGCGGTATCCCGACCAACGTCCACGGTCAGGTCGTCGCGCCGAAGGGCGACAACCAGAGCGAGGTCATCGACGGGCTCTACGCGGTTGGCGAGTGCTCCTGCGTGAGCGTGCATGGTGCGAACCGTCTCGGGACGAACTCGTTGCTCGATCTGGTCGTGTTCGGCAAGTCTGCCGGCGACCACATCACCGAGCGCGCCAAGTCGCGCAAGTTCAAGCCGCTGCCTGCGGACTGCGCCGAGTTCACGCTCGCGCGTCTCGACAAGCTCGACAAGAGCAGCAGCGGCGAATACCCGCAGGCGGTGGCCAACGACCTGCGCCTCTCGATGCAGCGCCACGCCGGCGTGTTCCGCACCCAGCAGTCGATGGACGAGGGCGTCGAGCAGATCAAGAAGATCGCCGAGCGTGCCAAGCGCATTCACCTGGCCGACAAGTCCAAGGTGTTCAACACCGCATTGGTCGAGGCGCTGGAGGTCGAGAACCTGATCGAAGTGGCGCTGGCGACGATCATCTCGGCCGCCGCACGGCGCGAGAGCCGCGGCGCGCACACGGTCGACGACTATGCCGACAGCCCCGAATTCCCGAACGGCCGCAACGACCGTGACTGGATGAAGCACACGCTGTGGTACTCCGAGGGCAACCGCCTCGAGTACAAGCCGGTGAACCTCAAGCCACTGACGGTCGACTCGATCCCTCCGAAGGTTCGTACCTTCTGACGAACCCGACCGCGTCCCGCGAACCCGCCAGGCCTGCCCCATGACGCAACGTACCTTCCAGATCTACCGCTACGACCCGGACAAGGATGCCCGGCCGTACATGCAGACGCTGCAGATCGACCTCGACGGCTCCGAACGGATGCTGCTCGACGCCTTGGTCAAGCTCAAGGCGACCGATCCGACGCTCAGCTTCCGCCGCTCGTGCCGCGAAGGCGTCTGCGGCTCGGACGCGATGAACATCAACGGCAAGAACGGTCTGGCGTGCCTGACCAACATGCGGACCTTGCCGGCGACCGTCGTGCTCAAGCCGCTGCCCGGGCTGCCCGTGGTGCGCGACCTGATCGTCGACATGACGCAGTTCTTCAAGCAGTACCATTCGATCAAGCCGTACCTGATCAACGACACGCCGCCGCCCGAGAAGGAGCGCCTGCAGTCGCCGGAAGAGCGCGACGAGCTGAACGGCCTCTACGAGTGCATCCTCTGCGCCAGCTGCTCGACGAGCTGCCCGAGCTTCTGGTGGAACCCCGACAAGTTCGTGGGCCCCGCCGGGCTCCTGCAGGCCTACCGCTTCATCGCCGACAGCCGCGACTTGGCGACCGGTGAGCGGCTCGACAACCTCGAGGACCCGTACCGCCTGTTCCGCTGCCACACGATCATGAACTGCGTCGATGTATGCCCGAAGAGCCTCAATCCGACGAAGGCCATCGGGAAAATCAAGGAGCTGATGGTCCGCCGCGCCGTGTAAGCGCGACGCACCTTCACTCGACCCCATGCCGGCCGCCACGGAGCCCGTCGATCCGCGTGCGCTCGGTCGCCTGCGCTGGCGTTGCCGGCGCGGGTTGCTCGAGAACGATCTGTTCATCGAGCGTTTTTTTGCGCGCCACGGCGCGACGTTGGACCGCGAGCAGGCGGGTGCGCTCGAACACCTGATGGGCTTGCCCGACCCGGATCTTCTCGACCTGCTGCTACGCAGGCGTGAGCCGGAGGGTGCACTCGACACGCCAGCGGTCCGGAAACTGCTTGACTTGATGCGCACGCCCCAGTAGCGGGCGAAACGGCCGGGGGCGGTGCGGCACGTGTTTCCGCTGCCCGGATGGTCCCAAAACCACCGTCATACAAAGGAAGCCCCATGACCCCATCCGACGTGAAAGCCACCCTGTCGTTCTCCGACGGCAGTCCGAGCATGGAGCTGCCGATCTACAAGGGCACGGTCGGGCCCGAGGTGGTCGACATCCGCAAGCTCTACGCCCAGACCGGCAAGTTCACCTACGACCCCGGCTTCCTGTCGACCGCCTCCTGCCAGTCCGCCATCACCTACATCGACGGCGACAAGGGAGAGCTGCTGTATCGCGGCTACCCGATCGAGCAGCTGGCCGAGAACTGCGACTTCCTCGACACCTGTTACCTGCTGCTCTACGGCGAGCTGCCGAACAAGGAGCAGAAGGCCAAGTTCGACCGCACGGTGACCCATCACACGATGGTCAACGAGCAGATGCAATTCTTCCTGCGCGGGTTCCGCAGGGACGCCCACCCGATGGCCGTGATGACCGGTTTGGTGGGCGGGCTGTCGGCCTTCTATCACGACAGCACCGACATCCATAACGCGGAGCACCGCGAGATCTCGGCGATCCGTCTCATCGCGAAGATGCCGACGCTCGTCGCGATGGCCTACAAGTACGGCATCGGCCAGCCCTACATCTATCCGAAGAACGATCTCTCGTACACGGCGAACTTCATGCGCATGATGTTCGGCACGCCCTGCGAGGAGTACGTGCCCAACGATGTGCTCGTGCGCGCGCTGGACCGCATCTTCATCCTGCATGCCGACCACGAGCAGAACGCAAGCACCTCGACCGTGCGCCTGTGCGGCAGCTCGGGCACGAACCCGTTCGCGGCGATTGCCGCGGGCGTCGCCTGCCTCTGGGGGCCAGCGCACGGCGGGGCGAACGAGGCGGCGCTGAACATGCTGGCCGACATCCAGCGCAACGGCGGTGTCGAGCGCATCGGCGAGTTCATCAAGCAGGTGAAGGACAAGAACTCGAACGTCAAGCTCATGGGCTTCGGCCACCGGGTCTACAAGAACTACGACCCCCGCGCCAAGCTGATGCGCGAGACCTGCCACGAGGTGCTCGACGCGCTCGGCCTGCACGACGACCCGATCTTCAAGCTGGCGATGACGCTAGAGAAGATCGCGCTCGAGGACGAATACTTCGTTGCCCGCAAGCTCTACCCGAACGTCGACTTCTACTCGGGCATCGTGCAGCGCGCGATCGGCATCCCGGTCGGTCTGTTCACCGCGATCTTCGCGCTGGCCCGCACGGTCGGCTGGATCGCCCAGCTCAACGAGATGATCGGCGACCCCGAGTACAAGATCGGCCGCCCGCGCCAGCTGTTCGTCGGTTCGACGCCGCGAGACGTGAAGCCGATCGACAAGCGCTGAAAGATGCCGCCAGGCCGCGGGTGCCGAGTCACCGCAGGCTGAGCCGGTTCGTCGAGAAGGAAGGGCCCCTCGCGGGGCCCTTTCTCGTTTGAGGGCGGCCCAGCCTGTCGTCGGCGCCTTGCGCGGACGCTGAGGTGGGGACCTGCGAGGGGCGGAGGCGGGGACACGTCTCACCGGCGCCCGCCGGGGCGCCAGGGGATGGCCGACTGGCGCGCCTGGCCGTGGCCCGCGCTGAAGGCGTCCAGCACTCTGGCGCAAGCCGGGCGTCAGGTCGGATGCCGCAGCGGCGTTTCCGCACCGCACAACCAATGGCCCGCTCTGCCGTGGTCGATCGCTTGCTCGAGGCAGAAAAGAAAGAGGGCCCCTTGCGGGGCCCTCTTTTCATCGGCAGAAGCCGGAGGCGTCGAGCGGGATCAGTGTCCCGAGGCCCCGTCTGCGCCGATGCCGGTCTCCGAGCGCACCTGCTGGGCGAGGAAGCCCGCGCGGTCCTTGCGAGCCTGCTCGCTGCGGTCCAGGATCGAGAACAGCCAGATCCCGACGAAGCCGATCGTCATCGAGAACAGCGCCGGCGAGGCGTACGGGAACCATGCCGAGCCCTTCGGGTGACCGAGCGTCGCCTCCCACACCGAGGGCGAGACGATCGTCAGCGCCACCGAGGAGATCAGGCCAAGGAAGCCGCCGATCACCGCGCCCTTGGTCGTGCAGTCCTTCCACAGCACCGACATCAGCAGCACAGGGAAGTTCGCCGACGCGGCGACCGCGAAGGCCAGCGAGACCATGAACGCGATGTTCTGCTTCTCGAACACGATGCCCAGGATCACCGCGACGATGCCGAGCGCGACGGTCGTGATGCGCGAGACGCGCAGTTCGGCCGCGCTGTCGGCCTTGCCCGCCTTGAACACCGACGAGTACAGGTCGTGCGACACCGCCGAGGCACCCGACAGCGTCAGCCCGGCCACCACCGCGAGGATCGTGGCGAAGGCGACTGCCGAGATGAAGCCCAGGAACACGTTGCCGCCGACCGCCTTGGCCAGGTGCACCGCGGCCATGTTGCCGCCGCCGACGAGCTGGCCTTTCGCGTCGATGAACTCGGGGTTCGTCAGCACGAAGTTGATCGCGCCGAAGCCGATGATGAAGGTCAGGATGTAGAAGTACGCGATCCAGGTCGTGGCCCAGCCCACCGACTTGCGCGCTTCCTTCGCGTTCGGCACGGTGAAGAAGCGCATCAGGATGTGCGGCAGGCCCGCGGTGCCGAACATCAGTGCGATGCCGAAGGAGATCGCCGAGATCGGGTCCTTGATGAAGCCACCTGGGCCCATGATCGAGAAGCCTGCTGCCGCGGCCTCTTCGGGCGACTTGCCGGCGTTGGCGGCGAGCTGGGTCTTGATCTCGACCGACTTGGCGAACATCGCCTCCGGGCTGAAGCCGAAGCTCGACAGCACCATCAGCGCCATGAAGGTCGCGCCACCCAGCAGCAGGCAGGCCTTGATGATCTGCACCCAGGTCGTCGCCGTCATGCCGCCGAACAGCACGTAGACCATCATCAGCGCGCCGACGATGACCACCGCGATCCAGTACTCGAGGCCGAAGAGCAGCTTGATCAGCTGTCCTGCGCCGACCATCTGCGCGATCAGGTAGAACACCACGACCACCAGCGTGCCCGAGGCAGCGAAGGTGCGCACCGGGGTCTGCTTGAAGCGGAAGGCCGCGACGTCGGCGAAGGTGAACTTGCCGAGGTTGCGAAGGCGCTCCGCGAGCAGGAAGGTGACGATCGGCCAGCCGACGAGGAAGCCGATCGAATAGATCAGCCCGTCGAAGCCGCCGACCATCACGGCCGCCGAAATGCCCAGGAACGAGGCCGCCGACATGTAGTCGCCAGCGATCGCGAGGCCGTTCTGGAAGCCGGTGATGCCACCGCCGGCGGTGTAGAAGTCCGCCGCCGAGCGGGTCTTCGATGCGGCCCACTTGGTGATGAACATCGTCGCGATGACGAACACCGCGAACATCGAGATCGCGGTCCAGTTGGTGGGCTGCTTCTGTACCTGGCCCAGGTCGGCACCAGCCGCCAGCGCGCCGCCGGCGATGCCGCCGAGCAGCAGCAGGGCCGCGAGAGGAGCGAGGCGGCGGCTCATGCGCGCACCTCGCGGATGACCTTCTCGGTCAGGGAGTCGAAGCGATCATTCGCGCGGCGCACATACAGCACGGTGATGATCACCGTGAAGAGGATTACCCCGAGGCCGAGCGGCATGCCGACCGTCGTGACGCCGGCGCCGATGCGCGTCAGCAGGAGTTCCTTGTCAAACGCGACGAGGAGGATGAAGCCGTAGTAGACGATCAACATCAGGATCGTCAGCGTCCAGCCGAAGCGTGATCGCGCCTGCTTCAGCTCCTGGTACACGGGGTGCGCATTGATGCGCTCCGCGAGAGCAGTCTCCATCGTTTGTCTCCTGTTCGTGGTTGTCCAGCCCGGGCAGCCGGAGCGTGGCCGGGATTCTTTGCGCGGTACCTGACCGTCTTCTGACGATTGCCCGCGGATGCCGCCATGTTCATTCTGCTGCTGCGCGCAGCCCGTTGGTGAAATGAGCCTGCATCAGGCTTGTCGCCAGCCGCCCGTCGCGGCGCTCCAGCGCCTCCATCACGCCACGATGCTCGGCGAGCGACTCGGCGATGCGCCCCTGCCGGAAGAGGGAGTGGTGGCGGTTGAGCTTCATCACCTTGCGCAGGTCGGCCACCATCTGCAGGCGCCAGCGGTTGCCGGCAAGCTCGAGCAGGCGCATGTGGAAGCGCTCGTTGGTGGAGAAGAACGCGTCGCGCTGGCGCACCTGCTTCTCGAGGCGCTCGTGCAGCGAGCGCAGCTCGGCCAGCTGCTCGTCGGTCGCCTGCGTCGCGACCTCGCCCGCGGCGTCGCTTTCGAGCAGGCCGAGCAGGTGGTAGACCTGGGTCACGTCGCGCGGCGACATCTCGGTGACATAGGCGCCACGGCGCACCTTCATCGTCACCAGGCCCTCGACCGCGAGCACCTTCAGCGCCTCGCGCATCGGTGTGCGACTGATGCCGAACTCGGCGGCGAGCTTCAGTTCGTCGATCCAGGCACCGGGTTCGAGGCGGCGGTCGAAGATCTGCTGGCGCAGGCGTTCGGCCACCTCCTGGTAGAGCGCGCGGGGCGCGAGTGGTGCCGGCGCGGGTTCGACCGCCGTGGCGGCGGGCAGGGTGGCGATGGCACGCGGGGCGGCCGGGCTTCGCGTCCGCTCGGCGGTGCCGCCGCGGGCGCGCGTGGCACGTACGGTGGTCTCGGTCACGTGAACGTCGGATCGAAGCCTGATATTGAATTCATAATTATGCATCAGGTAGAATCCGCCGCACCCGTGGAGACCCGGGTGCCATGGCGCACGCGCGCCGGCCGGCCTGCAAGAGGCCGGTTTCTCGTCCGAATACCGACCCGAACGCCTGCCCGCCATGTCGAATGCCACCCCGCCCTCGTTCAAGCCCGCCTCGCTTTCGCAGTGGGAGCAGGCCGCCGCACGCTCCGCGCCGGGCGGTGACCTGTCCGCACTCGACTGGCACACGCCCGAAGGGCTGGTAGTCAAGCCGCTGTACACCGCCGCCGACACGGCCGGGCTGCCCTACGCGGACACCCTGCCCGGGCTCGAGCCCTTCTTGCGCGGCCCGCAGGCGACGATGTATGCAGTCCGGCCCTGGACGATCCGGCAGTACGCGGGCTTTTCGACCGCCGAGGAGAGCAACGCCTTCTACCGCAAGGCGCTCGCCGCCGGCGGCCAGGGCGTCAGCGTGGCCTTCGACCTCGCGACCCACCGCGGCTACGACAGCGACCACCCGCGCGTGTCCGGCGACGTCGGCAAGGCCGGTGTGGCGATCGACAGCGTCGAGGACATGAAGATCCTGTTCGACGGCATCCCGCTCGACAAGGTCAGCGTCTCGATGACGATGAACGGTGCGGTGCTGCCGGTGCTCGCCGGCTACGTCGTCGCGGCGGAAGAGCAGGGCGTTCCGCAGGACCAGCTTTCGGGGACCATCCAGAACGACATCCTGAAGGAGTTCATGGTCCGCAACACGTACATCTTCCCGCCCGAACCCAGCATGCGCGCGATCGGCGACATCATCGCCTACACCGCGAGCCACATGCCGAAGTTCAACTCGATCTCGATCTCCGGCTACCACATGCAGGAGGCGGGTGCGAACCAGGCGCTGGAGCTGGCCTTCACGCTGGCCGACGGCAAGGAGTACGTGAAGACCGCGCTGGCGCAGGGGCTGGACGTCGACGCCTTCGCCGGGCGCCTGAGCTTCTTCTGGGCGATCGGGATGAACTTCTATCTCGAGATCGCGAAGATGCGCGCCGCGCGCCTGCTCTGGTGCCGGATCATGAAGGGCTTCAACGCGAAGAACCCGAAGAGCCTGATGCTGCGCACGCACTGTCAGACCTCGGGCTGGTCGCTGACCGAGCAGGATCCGTACAACAACGTCGTGCGCACCGCGATCGAGGCGATGGCCGCAGTGTTCGGCGGCACGCAGAGCCTGCACACCAATGCGCTCGACGAGGCGATCGCGCTGCCGACCGAGTTCTCGGCGCGCATCGCCCGCAACACGCAGCTGATCATCCAGGAGGAGACCCACATCACCAACGTGATCGACCCCTGGGCCGGCAGCTACATGATGGAGTCGCTGACCCAGCAGATGGCCGACAAGGCCTGGGCGATCATCGAGGAGGTCGAGACCATGGGCGGCATGACCCGGGCCGTCGACTCGGGCTGGGCCAAGCTGAAGATCGAGGCCAGCGCGGCCGAGAAACAGGCGCGCATCGACTCCGGCAAGGACGTGATCGTCGGCGTCAACAAGTACAAGCTCGCCAAGGACGACCCGGTCGAGATCCTGGAGGTCGACAACGTCAAGGTGCGCGACGCCCAGATCGCCCGTCTGGGCAAGCTCAAGGCCGCACGCGACGCGAGTGCCGTCGCGGCGGCGCTCGAGGCCCTCACCACCTGCGCCCGCACCGGCGAGGGCAACCTGCTCGACCTGAGCATCAAGGCGATCCGCCTGCGCGCCACCGTGGGCGAGGTGAGCGATGCGCTCGAGAAGGAATGGGGCCGCCACCGCGCCGACACGCAGAAGGTGACCGGCGTCTACGCCGCCGCCTATGACAGCGCCGAGGGCTGGGAGAAGCTGCAGCACGAGATCGCCGCCTTCGCCGAGGACCAGGGCCGCCGCCCGCGCGTGATGATCGCCAAGCTCGGCCAGGACGGCCACGACCGTGGCGCCAAGGTCGTCGCCACCGCCTATGCCGACCTCGGTTTCGACGTCGACATGGGCCCGCTCTTCCAGACGCCGGAAGAGTGCGCCCGCCAGGCGATCGAGAACGACGTGCATGCGGTGGGCGTGAGCACGCTCGCGGCCGGCCACAAGACGCTGGTGCCGGCGATCATCGACGAGCTCAAGAAGCAAGGGGCCGACGACATCGTCGTCTTCGTCGGCGGGGTGATCCCGCGGCAGGACTACGCCTTCCTGTACGACGCAGGCGTCAAGGGCATCTACGGGCCTGGCACCCCGATCCCGGCGAGCGCGAAGGACGTGCTCGAGCAGATCCGCGTTGCGGTCGCCAAGGCCTGAGGCCGGCCGGGGCATGTCCGGTTTCGAGGATCAGGCCTTGCTGGGCGCCGTGCTGGGCCCCCCGGGGCCGGCGCAGCGGCGTGGCATGGCGAAGTCCATCACGCTGATGGAATCGACGCGCGCCGACCACCGCCGTCGTGCCGACGCGCTGCTCACGCGGCTCATGCCGTCGACTGGTGGCGCGATGCGCCTGGGCATCTCGGGCGTCCCCGGGGTCGGCAAGTCGACCTTCATCGAGACGCTCGGCCTGTACTTGATCGAGCGCGGGCATCGGGTGGCGGTGCTGACGATCGACCCTTCGTCGAAGGTGTCCGGCGGTTCGATCCTCGGCGACAAGACGCGTATGGAACGGCTCTCGATGGACGAGCGGGCCTACATCCGCCCGAGTCCATCCGCCGGCACGCTCGGCGGCGTGGCCGAGAAGACGCGCGAGGCGATGCTCGTCTGCGAGGCGGCCGGCCACGACGTGGTCATCGTCGAAACGGTCGGCGTCGGGCAGAGCGAGACAGCCGTCGCCGGCATGACCGACATGTTCGTGCTGCTGCAACTGCCCAATGCGGGCGACGAACTGCAGGCGATCAAGAAGGGCGTGATGGAGATCGCCGACCTGGTGGTGATCAACAAGGCCGACATCGATCGCGACGCGGCGATCCGCGCCCAGGCCCAGATCACCTCGTCGCTGCGGCTGCTGAGCCAGCACGGCCGGGCGACGCACGCGTTCCACGACGAGACCCTCTGGCACCCGAAGGCGATGAGCCTGAGCGCCTTGTCCGGGCAGGGCGTCGACACGTTCTGGGACGCGGTGCTGGAGTACCGCCGGCTCGAGGACACCAACGGCCGGCTGCAGGCGCGCCGGCGCCGGCAGTCCCTGTCCTGGATGTGGGAGCGCATCGAATCGGGCTTGAAGGCCCGTTTCCGTGCCCATCCGGCCGTCAGCGCGACCCTCGCCGCGACGGCTGCCGACGTTGAGCTCGGGCGGGTCGACGCGTCCGTGGCGGCACGGCGGTTGCTCTCGGCGTTCGAGGGCGTGGCGTGAGGCCGTCGCGTTCCGGCGCCGCGCCTGTCACGGCCTTCCTGATCATCCGGGCCGACGGTGCCCTTTGCCGGGGCCTTCCCGCCCATTGCCGCTCCGGCGGCCCTTTCCCAGCCTCCCTTTCCCTCGCGCCGCGGCGGCGCGGCCCGCCTCGCTGACGCGAGGCCGGGTCGCCCGGCCGGAACTTCGCACTCGCATTCACGACATCGACGAAAGCAGCGCCACCATGCAAGACATCATCGAACAGCTCGAGGCCAAGCGCGCCAAGGCACGCCTGGGCGGCGGCCAGAAGCGGGTCGACGCCCAGCACAACAAGGGCAAGCTGACCGCACGCGAGCGGCTCGACCTGCTGCTCGACGACGGCACCTTCGAGGAATGGGACATGTTCGTCGAGCATCGCTGCTCGGACTTCGGCATGTCCGACAACAAGATTACCGGCGACGGCGTGGTCACCGGCTACGGCATGATCAACGGCCGCCTGGTGTTCGTCTTCAGCCAGGACTTCACCGTCTTCGGCGGTGCGCTCTCCGAGGCGCACGCCGAGAAGATCTGCAAGATCATGGACCAGGCGATGAAGGTCGGCGCGCCGGTCATCGGTCTGAACGACTCGGGCGGTGCCCGCATCCAGGAAGGCGTGGCGTCACTCGCCGGCTATGCCGACGTGTTCCAGCGCAACGTGCTGGCCTCGGGCGTCGTGCCGCAGATCAGCCTGATCATGGGCCCCTGCGCAGGCGGCGCTGTCTATTCGCCTGCCATGACCGACTTCATCTTCATGGTGAAGGACAGTTCCTACATGTTCGTCACCGGCCCCGAGGTCGTGAAGACCGTGACGCACGAGGAGGTCACGGCCGAGGAACTGGGCGGCGCGTCGGCTCACACCGGAAAGAGCGGCGTCGCCGACCTGTCCTTCGAGAACGACATCGAAGCGATCCTGATGCTCAGGCGCTTCTTCAACTACCTGCCGCTGAACAACCGCGAAAAGCCGCCGGTGCGCAATAGCGGCGACGCGGTGGACCGGCTCGACTTCTCGCTCGACACGCTGGTGCCGGACAACCCGAACAAGCCCTATGACATCAAGGAACTGATCCTGAAGGTCGTCGACGATTCGGAGTTCTTCGAGCTGCAGCCCGACTACGCGCAGAACATCGTCGTCGGCTTCGGCCGCATGGACGGCCAGCCGGTGGGCATCGTGGCCAACAACCCGATGGTGCTGGCTGGCTGCCTCGACATCAAGTCGAGCATCAAGGCTGCGCGGTTCGTGCGCTTTTGCGACGCGTTCAACATCCCGGTGGTGACCTTCGTCGACGTGCCCGGCTTCATGCCGGGCACCAGCCAGGAGCACGGCGGCATCATCAAGCACGGCGCCAAGCTGCTGTACGCCTACGCCGAGTGCACGGTGCCGAAGGTCACCGTGATCACGCGCAAGGCCTACGGTGGCGCGTACGACGTGATGGCCTCGAAGCATCTGCGCGGAGACGTCAACTTCGCCTGGCCGAACGCCGAGATCGCGGTGATGGGCGCCAAGGGCGCGGTCGAGATCATCTTTCGCGAGGACAAGAACGACGCGGCCAAGCTCTCGGCCCGCGAGGCGGAATACAAGGCGCGCTTCGCCAACCCGTTCGTCGCCGGCGCGCGCGGCTTCATCGACGACGTGATCCAGCCCCACGAGACACGCAAGCGCATCTGCCGTTCGCTCGCGATGCTCAAGGACAAGAAGCTCGAGAACCCGTGGCGCAAGCACGGCAACATTCCCCTGTGACCGGCGGAGAAGACCAGATGTTCAAGAAGATCCTCATCGCCAACCGGGGCGAGATCGCCTGCCGCGTCATCAAGAGCGCGAAGAAACTCGGCATCGCCACCGTCGCGGTCTATTCAGAGGCCGACAAGGAAGCCCGCCACGTGGCGCTGGCTGACGAGGCCGTGCTGCTCGGCCCGGCGCCGAGCCGCGAGTCGTATCTGGTGGCCGACAAGATCATCGCCGCCTGCAAGCAGACGGGTGCCGAAGCCGTGCATCCTGGCTACGGCTTCCTGTCCGAGAACGAGGGCTTCGCCCGGCGTCTCGAGGAGGAGGGCATCGTCTTCATCGGGCCGAAGCACTACTCGATCGCGGCCATGGGCGACAAGATCGCCTCGAAGAAGCTCGCGCTCGAGGCCAAGGTGAACACCATCCCCGGCTACAACGAGGCGATCGACACGCCCGAGCAGGCGGTGGAGATCGCCAAGGGCATCGGCTACCCGGTGATGATCAAGGCCTCGGCCGGCGGCGGCGGCAAGGGGCTGCGGGTCGCGTTCAACGACAAGGAGGCTCACGAGGGCTTCAGCTCCTGCCGCAACGAGGCGCGCAACAGCTTCGGCGACGACCGCGTCTTCATCGAGAAGTACGTGCTGGAGCCGCGGCACATCGAGATCCAGGTTCTCGGCGATGCGCACGGCAACGTGGTCTACCTCTGGGAGCGCGAGTGCTCGATCCAGCGCCGGCACCAGAAGGTGATCGAGGAGGCGCCGAGCCCCTTCATCAGCGAGGCGACGCGCAAGGCCATGGGCGAGCAGGCCGTGGCGCTGGCCAAGGCCGTGAAGTACCAGTCCGCCGGCACGGTGGAGTTCGTGGTCGGCAAGGACCAGGACTTCTACTTCCTCGAGATGAACACGCGGCTGCAGGTCGAGCATCCGGTGTCCGAGAGCATCACGGGGCTCGACCTGGTCGAGCAGATGATCCGCGTCGCTGCCGGGCAGAAGCTCGGCTTCGGGCAGAAGGACATTCCGCGCGAGGGCTGGGCGATCGAGTGCCGGATCAATGCGGAGGATCCGTTCCGCAGCTTCCTGCCGTCGACCGGCCGCCTCGTGAAGTACCAGCCGCCCGCCACCGTGCTCGAGCAGGGTGTCGAGACGCTGCAGGGGCCGGCCTACGAGAACGGGCAGTTCGGTGGCGTGCGGGTCGACACGGGCGTGTACGAGGGCGGCGAGATCCCGATGTACTACGACTCGATGATCGCCAAGCTGATCGTCCACGGACGCGACCGCAACGACGCGATCGTGAAGATGCGCGAGGCGCTCAACGGCTTCGTGATCCGCGGTGTATCCAGCAACATCCCGTTCCAGGCCGCGCTGCTGGAGCACCCGGACTTCGTCTCCGGCCAGTTCAACACCGGCTTCATCGCCGAGCACTATCCGAAGGGTTTCCGCGCCGAGGACGTACCGCACCGGGACCCCGACTTCCTGGTGGCGCTGGCTGCGGCGGTCAACCGCCGCTACCTGGAGCGCGCGAAAGCGATCAGCGGGCAACTGCCCGGGCACGGTGTGCGCATCCGCGAGGACTTCGTCGTCGTCATCAAGGGCGAAGAGGGGCAGCATCGCCACGTGCCGGTGCGGATCCACCAGAACGGCAACCTGCTGGTCGAACTGGGCGACAAGCGCTACGAACTGGCCAAGGACTGGAACTTCGGCGGCATACGGATCACCGGCACCTGCAACGGCAAAGCCTTCACCGCGCAGGCCGAACGCAAGGGTGTCTGGATCACGGTGGCTCACGACGGGGCGCGCATCGACGCGATCGTGCTGACGCCGCGGGGCGCGGCGCTGTCGACGTTCATGCCGTTCAAGGCGCCGCCGGACATGAGCCGCTTCCTGCTCTCGCCGATGCCGGGGCTGCTGGTCGACATTGCGGTCAAGGCCGGTCAGAAGGTGCAGGCCGGGGAGCGTCTGGCAGTCATCGAGGCGATGAAGATGGAGAACATCCTCACCGCGCAGCAGGACGGCACGGTCGAGGAAGTGCTGGCGCAGAAGGGCGAGAGCCTGTCGGTCGACCAGCCGATCATCCGCTTCGCCTGAGGGGCCGCCGACCATGCCGGATCAGTTGCTGGAACAGCCGTTGCGTCGGATCGACCGTCGACCTGCTGCGGTCCGGCCGCTGGCGCCCGCCGGGCGCTGGTCGCCGCAGGCCGTGCTCGAGCTGATGAACAGGCCTTTCATGGCGCTGGTGCAGCAGGCGCATGCGGTGCATGCCGAGCACTTCCCCGCCGGCGACGTGGAGCTGGCGTCGCTGCTGTCGGTGAAGACCGGCGGCTGCCCGGAGGACTGCGGCTACTGCCCGCAGTCGGTGCACTACGACACCGGCCTCGCGGCGAGCAAGCTGATGGACGTGGACGAGGTGGTGACCGCGGCGCGGGCGGCGCTCGACGCGGGCGCCACGCGGTTCTGCATGGGCGCGGCTTGGCGGGCGCCGAAGGACCGCGACGTCGAGAAGGTCGCGGTGCTGGTGCGCGAGGTGAAGGCCCTGGGCCTGCAGGCCTGCGCCACGCTGGGCATGCTGACCGCACCGCAGGCCAGCACGCTGGCCGAGGCCGGACTCGACTTCTACAACCACAACCTCGACACCGCACCCGACCATTACGCGTCGGTGATCGGCACGCGCGACTACCAGGACCGGCTGGACACGCTGCAGACGGCGCGCGATGCCGGGCTGAACCTGTGCTGCGGCGGCATCATCGGCATGGGCGAAACCCGCTTGCAGCGCGCCGGGCTCATCGCCCAGCTGGCGAGCCTGGAGCCGGCGCCCGAGTCGGTGCCGATCAACCAACTGGTGCGGGTGCCCGGCACGCCGTTGGCCGATGCCGAGCCGGTCGATCCCTTCGAGATGGTGCGCATGATCGCCGTCGCGCGCATCACGATGCCGGGCTCGCGCGTGCGTCTGTCGGCCGGCCGCACGGCGCTCGACGACGGCATCCAGGCCCTGTGCCTGATGGCCGGCGCGAACTCGATCTTCTACGGCGACAAGCTGCTGGTGACCGGCAATCCGGAAGCCGAGCGCGACCGAGAGCTGCTGCGTCGCCTCGACCTGGCCCCGACCGCCCTCGGCGGTCAGACTGCATGAGCAACCCCATGACCACTGCAAAGCCCTTCCGCATCCTCGGCATCCAGCAGATCGCGATCGGCGGGCCCGACAAGGCGAAGCTGAGGGCGCTCTGGGTGGACGTGCTCGGCCTGGAGGTCAAGAGCAGGTTCGTCTCCGAGCGCGAGAACGTCGACGAGGACATCTGCGCCCTCGGCTGCGGCCCGACCGCGGTCGAGGTCGATCTGATGCAGCCGCTCGACCCGGCGAAGAAGCCCGCGGTGCACACGACGCCGCTGAACCATGTCGGCCTCTGGGTCGACGACCTGCCGAGGGCGGTCGAGTGGATGAGTGCCAACGGCGTGCGTTTCGCGCCCGGCGGCATCCGCAAGGGGGCGGCGGGCCACGACATCTGCTTCGTCCACCCGAAGGGCAACGACGAGTTCCCGCTTGGCGGCGAGGGCGTGCTGATCGAGCTGGTGCAGGCGCCGGCCGAGGTGATCGCGGCGCTCGGCTGAGCATCGGGCGAGGGCGGCCCGCCCGAGATGGGCGCACGAGGCTTCGCGCAACGCGAAGCCTCGGTTCACAATCCGCGCATCGCTCCCTGGCGGCGCGCGGGCTAAGGTTGAGGTCCGGCGCGTCGCGTCACGATGCGCTTCGACCTCGTCACCCTGAACCTCGTGCTGGCCATCGCCGACACCCGCAGCATCACCCGCGGCGCCGAACGCGAGAGCCTGGCGCTGGCCGCGGCGAGCAAGCGGCTGTCCGACCTCGAGGCGCGGCTGGGCGTGACCCTGTTCGAGCGCCGCGCGCGCGGCGTCGAACCGACCGAGGCCGGGCGCGCGCTACTGCGCCACATCCGCTCGCTCAACGCCTCGCTGCACGCGCTGGAGAGCGAGGTCGTCGAGTTCTCTCGTGGGATCAAAGGCCATCTGCGCATCGTGGCCAACGCCAGCGCGATCGCCGAGCATCTGCCGGGTGACCTGGCCGCCTTCTCCGCTGCCCAGCCTGGCATCCGCATCAGCCTCGAGGAGCTGACCAGTGCCGAGGTGCAGGCAGCGGTGGCCGAAGGCCGGGCCGACGTGGGCGTCTTTGTCGCGTCGGCGTCCGAACCCGAGCCGCATGCCGAGCTGGACGCGCGGCCGTATCGCCAGGGCCGCCTTGCGATCCTGGTGCCTCAAGGCCATGTGCTGGCGAGCCAGCCGGCGCGGCGCTTCGACGCGTTGCTCGACCACGACATCGTCGCGCTGCACACCGGCTCGGCCGCCCACGAGCAGATGCGCGAGCGAGCGCTGGCGCTCGGGCGTCCGCTGGTCGCGCGCATGCAGGTGCACGGCTTCGACGCGATCGCCCAGCTGGTCGAGGCCGGCCTCGGCGTCGCGGTGCTGCCGGCCATCGTGGCCGAGCGCTTCGCCCGCATCTTCCGCGTGCAGCCGCTGGCGCTCGACGAGGACTGGGCACAGCGCGCCTACCTGCTGGCGGTGCGTCGCCAGGCGGTGCTGCCGCCGCCGCTGCAGCGCTTCGTCGACGCGCTGGTGCCGGCGGCCGCTGCTGCCGGTGCGGCCCCGCCGGCCGTCGGTGTCTCGACCGACGCCGCGCCCGTCGCCTCGACACCTTGCTCCTCGTCGTCGCCCGCTGCGGCGTCGTCACGCCCCGTTCCCACCGCGCCACCCGAGAGGCAGCAGCCATGACCGCCCGCACGCTTTACGACAAACTCTGGGACGAACACGTCGTCCACACCGAGGAGGACGGCACCGCCGTGCTCTATATCGACCGCCACCTGGTGCACGAGGTGACCAGCCCGCAGGCCTTCGAGGGGCTGCGCCTGGCGGGGCGCAAGGTCTGGCGCGTCAGCTCGGTCGTCGCGACGGCGGACCACAACACGCCGACCACCGGCTGGGAGCGCGGCTACGACGGCATCGCCGATCCGATCAGCAAGCAGCAGGTCACGACGCTGGACGCCAACATCAAGGCCTTCGGCGCCGGCGCCTACTTCCCCTTTCTCGACAAGCGCCAGGGCATCGTGCACGTGATCGGGCCGGAGCAGGGCGCGACCCTGCCCGGCATGACCGTGGTCTGCGGCGACTCGCACACCTCGACCCACGGTGCCTTCGGCGCGCTCGCGCACGGCATCGGCACGAGCGAGGTCGAGCACGTGCTCGCGACGCAGACGTTGCTGGCGAAGAAGGCGAAGAACATGCTGGTCAAGGTCGAGGGCCGGATCGCCCCGGGCCTGACCGCGAAGGACATCGTGCTCGCGATCATCGGGCGCATCGGCACTGCCGGCGGCACCGGCCACACGATCGAGTTCGGCGGCAGCGCGATCCGCGCCCTCAGCGTGGAAGGCCGCATGACTGTCTGCAACATGGCGATCGAGGCGGGCGCGCGCGCGGGCTTGGTCGCGGTCGACGACAAGACGATTGCCTACGTGAAGGACCGTCCGTTCGCGCCCAAGGGCGCCGAATGGGCGCCGGCCGTCGCGCACTGGCGCACGCTGCATTCCGACCCGGGCGCGCATTTCGACACCGTGGTAGAGATCGACGCCGCGTCGCTGCGCCCGCAGGTCACCTGGGGGACGAGCCCGGAGATGGTCCTGTCGATCGAGGACCGCGTGCCCGACCCGGACAAGGAAAAGGACGCCAGCAAGCGCGGTGCGATCGAGCGCGCGCTCGCCTACATGGGTCTGCAGCCGAACAAGGCGATGGCCGACATCACGATCGACAAGGTGTTCATCGGCTCCTGCACCAACAGCCGCATCGAGGATCTGCGTGAGGCCGCGGCGGTGGTGAAGAAACTGGGCCGCAAGGTTGCCGGCAACGTGCGGCTGGCGCTGGTCGTGCCCGGCTCGGGCCTGGTCAAGGCGCAGGCCGAGGCCGAGGGCCTGCACGAGGTGTTCCGAGCCGCGGGCTTCGAATGGCGCGAGCCGGGCTGCAGCATGTGCCTGGCGATGAACGCCGACAAGCTCGAGCCCGGCGAGCGCTGCGCCTCGACCAGCAACCGCAATTTCGAAGGCCGCCAGGGTGCGGGCGGTCGCACCCACCTCGTCAGCCCGGCGATGGCGGCGGCGGCCGCGATCGAGGGTCATTTCGTCGACGTGCGCCGCATCGCCTGACCGGAGACCACCCCATGCAAGCCTTTACCGTACACCAGGGGCTCGTCGCCCCGATGGACCGCGAGAACGTCGACACCGACGCGATCATCCCGAAGCAGTTCCTGAAGTCGATCCAGCGCGCCGGCTTCGGCCCGAACCTGTTCGACGAGTGGCGCTATCTGGACCGGGGAGAGCCGGGCCAGGACCCGGCCGTGCGAAAGCCGAACCCGGACTTCGTGCTGAACCAGCCGCGGTATTTACCAGGGGCCTACGGCCCCGAGGGCGCCTCGGTCCTGCTCGCGCGGCGCAACTTCGGCTGCGGCTCGAGCCGCGAGCACGCGCCCTGGGCGCTCGAGCAGTACGGCTTCCGGGCGCTGATCGCGCCGAGCTATGCCGACATCTTCTTCAACAACTGCTTCAAGAACGGCCTGCTGCCGATCGTGCTGTCGGACAGCCAGGTGGCGCAGCTCTTCGACGAGGTCGCGGCCTTTCCCGGCTACCGGCTGACCGTCGACCTGCCGCGCCAGGTCGTCGTCAAGCCGGACGGCAGCGAGCTCGCCTTCGAGGTGGAGCCGTTCCGCAAATACTGCCTCGTCAACGGCTTCGACGACATCGGCCTGACCCTGCGCCATGCCGACAAGATCAAGGCCTTCGAGGCCGAACGACTGGCGCGCATGCCCTGGCTGGCCGCACGCAGCCTCTGAGCGCCGACACGGAGACCCACGAGTGAGCAAGAACATCGCGATCCTGCCCGGCGACGGCATCGGCCCCGAGATCACCGCCGAGGCGGTCAAGGTGCTGAGCGCCCTCGACCTCGGCCTCGAGATGGAGACCGCCCTGGTCGGCGGTGCCGCCTACGACGCCCACGGCCATCCGCTGCCCGACTCGACGCTGGCGCTGGCCAAGGCGGCCGACGCGGTGCTGTTCGGCGCCGTGGGCGACTGGAAGTACGACAAGCTCGAGCGGGCGCTGCGTCCCGAGCAGGCGATCCTGGGGCTGCGAAAGCACCTCGGCCTGTTCGCCAACTTCCGCCCGGCGATCTGCTACGAGCAGCTCACGCATGCCTCGTCGCTGAAGCCCGAGCTGGTGGCTGGGCTCGACATCCTGATCATTCGCGAGTTGACCGGTGACATCTACTTCGGCCAGCCGCGCGGCCGGCGCGAGGCGCCGGACGGTCCGTTCCGCGGCCAACCCGAAGCCTTCGACACGATGCGCTACAGCCGGCCGGAGATCGAGCGCATCGCCCATGTCGCCTTCCAGGCGGCGCGCAAGCGCGGCAAGCGGCTGACCAGCGTCGACAAGTCCAACGTGCTCGAGACCTTCCAGTTCTGGAAGGACGTCGTCACCGAGGTCCACGCCCAATACCCGGATGTGACGCTCGACCACCTGTATGTGGACAACGCCGCGATGCAGCTCGTCAAGGCGCCGAAGAGCTTCGACGTGATCGTCACCGGCAACATGTTCGGCGACATCCTCTCGGACGAGGCCGCGATGCTGACCGGCTCGATCGGCATGCTGCCTTCCGCCTCGCTCGACGCGAACGGCAAGGGCCTGTACGAGCCGAGCCATGGCAGCGCGCCCGACATTGCCAGTAAGGGAGTTGCAAACCCGCTGGCTACAATCCTGTCCGCTGCCATGATGCTCCGCTACACCCTCGCCCTTCCCGAAGCCGCCGATCGCATCGAAGCGGCGGTGCGCGCGGTGCTGGCCGCGGGACTGCGCACGGCCGATATCTGGTCCGAAGGGTCGCGCAGGGTGGGCACGCGCGAGATGGGCGACGCTGTCGTCGCCGCGCTCGCCACCATCACCACGAAGACCATCAAGACCTGACCAGGCTCCGGTTCGTCTCGCCCCTCCCGATCGGCGAACGAGCCGGGGGAGCAGAAAAGATCGCGGATCGACACTCTGAAAGGGCGAGACATGACACTTACAGGCTTGGTCGGATGGCGGGGCATGGTCGGCTCCGTGCTGATGGACCGCATGCAGGCGGAAGGTGACTTCGATCACATCGAGCCGCTGTTCTTCAGCACCAGCGCGGCCGGCGGCGCCGCGCCGCCGATGGCGAAGAACGAGAAGACGCTGCAGGATGCGCACGACCTCGAGGCGCTGAAGCGCTGCGACGTGATCGTCACCTGCCAGGGTGGCGACTACACGAGCGACGTCTTTCCGAAGCTGCGCGCCGCCGGCTGGAAGGGGCACTGGATCGACGCCGCTTCGACGCTGCGCATGCAGGATGACGCGGTGATCGTGCTCGACCCGGTCAATCTGCCGGTCATCAAGAACGCGCTGGCCAAGGGCGGGCGTAACTGGATCGGCGGCAACTGCACGGTCAGCTGCATGCTGATGGGCGTCGGCGCGCTGTTCAAGGCCGGGCTGGTCGACTGGATGTGCACCCAGACCTACCAGGCCGCGTCCGGCGGCGGCGCCCAGCACATGCGCGAACTGCTGACCCAGTTCGGCACGCTCAACGCCGAGGTTCGCCCGCTGCTCGACGACCCGAGGAGCGCGATCCTCGAGATCGACCGCCGCATCATCGGCCGCCAGCGGGCGCTCGGTGCCGAGGAGACGGCGCATTTCGGCGTGCCGCTGGGCGGCTCGCTGATCCCCTGGATCGACAAGGACCTCGGCGTCGGCAGGCAGCCAGGCGACGAAGGCTGGGGCGTCTCGCGCGAGGAGTGGAAGGGCGGCGCCGAGACCAACAAGATTCTGGGGCAGGGCGCGGGCTTCGGATCGCCCGCGGTGCCGGTCGACGGCTTCTGCGTGCGCGTCGGCGCGATGCGCTGCCACAGCCAGGCGCTGCTCTTCAAGCTGAAGCGCGACGTGCCGCTGGCGGACATCGAATCGATGATCGCGGCCGACAACGCATGGGTAAAAGTCGTGCCGAATACGCGCGAAGCGAGCATTCGCGATCTCACCCCGGTAGCCGTGACCGGTACGATGAGCATCCCGGTCGGCAGGCTGCGGAAGATGGCAATGGGCCCTGAGTACCTGGGCGCCTTCACCATCGGAGACCAGCTGCTGTGGGGGGCCGCCGAGCCGCTGCGCCGCATGCTGCGCATCCTGCTCGAGGCCTGAAGCGATCGGTTTCGGCATCCTGTTGCTGCGCTGCAACAGGATTTTGGGGGAGTGTGCGGAGCCTTTCGGCGCGGCGTCGACGCGTCAGGCTCTGCATGAGCTTGTCAGCGTATATGCTTGATATGGTTCCAATTTCTGGCGTCGAGGGGGTCTGCATGGCCGGACGTCGGAGTCCTGCGTTCGCGTCGCAGGGCGCTGCGGCCCGGTCGGGCCACTGGGGAGACGCCTTGAAGAGAACTTCTTTCCTCACCGGGCGCTTTGCCCTGACCGCCGTTGCTGCGGCCACGATGACGCTGGTCGCCGCACAGGCGCAGGCGCTCGGGCTCGGGCGGCTGTCGGTGCAGTCGAATCTCGGTGAGGCGCTGCGTGCGCAGATCGACGTCACCAGCCTGACCGCCGACGAGGCCTCGACGCTGAAGGTCCGCGTGGCCTCGCCCGAGGCCTACCGGGCCGCCGGCGTCGACTACCACCCGTCGCTCGCCGCTGCGCAGGCGACGCTGCAGCGCGCGGCCGATGGTCGGCCGTACGTCCGCATCTCCAGTGACCGACCGGTACAGGAGCCGTTCGTCGACGTGATCCTTGAGCTGGCGTGGTCCACCGGCCGCCTGGTGCGCGAGTACACGCTGCTGCTCGATCCGGCGCCTACGACGCGTGCCGCGGCGCCCGCCCCGGCACCGGTCACGCCGGTGATGGCAGCGGCTGCGCCGGCCGTCACCCCGGCACCTGCGCCGGCCGCAGCGCCGAGCGCGCCGGCCGTCGCGCAGAGCCCGCGCCCCGCGCCCGTGGCGGCACCGGCCCAGGTGCCTGCACGCAGCACGGTGCCGGTCGCCAGCGCGGCGCCCGGTGGCGGCGGCCAGTACACGGTGCGCGCCGGTGACACGCTGTCGCGCCTGGCCGGGCGCCTGCAGCCGTCCGGCGTGTCGCTCGACCAGATGCTGGTCGCGCTGTACCGCGGCAACCCGGACGCCTTCATCGGCAACAACATGAACCTGCTGAAGGCCGGTGCGGTGCTGAACGTGCCGACGGCCGAGGCAGCGAACGCGATCGGCGCCGGCGAGGCGAAGCAGGTCATCCAGGCCCAGAGCGCCGATTTCGGCGCCTACCGTCAGCGCCTGGCCAGCGGCGCGCCAGGCGTACCGGTCGACCAGAGTGCACGCCAGGCGGGCGGCCGTGTCGAGGCCGCCGTCGAAGACCGCAAGCCCGCGCCGCAGACGCCCGACCGCCTGACGCTCAGCAAGGGCGCCTCTGGGCCGGAGGGCGACGCCTCGAAGCAGACGCAGACCCGCGACTCGAGCGACCGTGTCGCCGAGATGTCGAAGCGCGTCGAGGAACTGAAGGAGCTCTCGAAGGCGGCCGGCAGTGCTGCCTCGGCGCCGGCCGCGCCGGCACCTGCCGCTACGCCACCAGCGCCTGCGCCCGCCGCCACCGTCGCGCCGCCGGTCGTCGCCCAGGCGCCGGCTCCTGCTCCGGTGCCCGAGCCGACCCCGGCGCCTCCTCCGCCCCCGCCGCCCGCACCGCCGCCTCCGGCGCCCGCACCGGCGCTTGCGCCCGCGCCCGCTCCGGCGACGCCGCCGAGCCCCGCTCCGGTCAGCGCCGAGTCGGGGTCGCTGCTCGACAACCCGCTCGTGCTGCCGGCCGCCGGCCTGTTGATCGCGCTGATCGCCGGCCTGGGTTTCTACCGTCTGCGCAGCAAGGGCAAGCGTGACAGCGGCGAAACCTCGTTCCTCGAGAGCCGCCTGCAACCCGACTCCTTCTTCGGCGCCAGCGGCGGCCAGCGCATCGACACGCGCGATGCGGGCGGCAACTCGTCGTCGATGAGCTACTCGCTCAGCCAGCTCGATGCGATCGGCGATGTCGATCCGGTGGCCGAGGCCGACGTCTACCTCGCCTACGGCCGAGACCTGCAGGCCGAGGAGATCCTGAAGGAGGCGATGCGCGCCACGCCGGACCGGATGGCCGTGCGCACCAAGCTTCTCGAGGTCTATGCGAAGCGCCGCGACACCAAGGGCTTCGAACTGCTCGCGACGCAGCTGTACACGCTGACTCGTGGCGAGGGCGAGGACTGGGCCAAGGCTCAGGAACTCGGCCAGCAGTTCGACCCGGAGAACGCGCTGTACCAGCCCGGCGGCGCGCCGCCGATCGCAGCGGTCGGCACCGGCGCGGGGATGGTCGAACCGCTCGGCGCCAGCACGATGCCGCAGTCGGTGCTGCCGTCGCCGTCGAAGTTCGAGCAGGCGATGACCCTGCCGCCGGTCGACATCGAGCGCGTCGACCTGGATCTGGACTTTGGCGACGATCGTCCGGCGCCGGCACCGGCGCGGCCCGAGGTGACCCAGCCGATGGGCGGTCAGCCCGATTCGATCCGCGCGGCGCTTGGCGGCACCGACCTCGACCTGAGCCTGCCCGACGCGACGCCCGCCCCGACATCGCCCGGCAACGCGATGGACTTCGACTTCGGTGACCTGAAGTTCGACGACCCCGCCACCGCCGCGACCGCCCGGCCGACCGAACCGCTGGGCCTGGACAGCATCGACCCCGCCGACCCGCTCGCGCGCAAGCTCGAACTGGCCGAGGAGTTCCGCCAGATCGGCGACATGGAAGGCGCTCGCGACCTGTTGCAGGAAGTCATCGCCAAGGCCGACGGCGCGCTGAAGAGCCGGGCCCAGGGCATGCTCGACAACCTCTCCTGAGCGAGCATCGGGCCGGCCCGCTGCGGTCGGCCCACGTTCATCGACGAGCGCCCCGGTGAGAGTCGCCCTCGGCGTCGCCTATCGGGGGCAGGCCTACCACGGCTGGCAAAGCCAGCCGAGCGGCGACACCGTGCAGGACCGGCTGGAGCAGGCCCTGTCCAGCTTTGCCGACCGTCCGCTGCGGGCCGTTTGCGCCGGGCGCACCGACGCCGGCGTGCACGCGATGAACCAGGTCGTGCACGTCGATGCCGACCTCGAGCGCGCGCCGTTCTCGTGGGTGCGCGGCACCAACCGTTTCCTTCCGCGCGACATCGCGGTGCAGTGGTGCGAGCCGGTGGCCGGGGATTTCCATGCGCGCGCCAGCGCGCGCGGCCGCCGCTACCGTTACCTGCTGCTCGAGTCACCGGTGCGGCCGGCGCTCGAAGAGGGCCTCGCGGGCTGGAGCTTCCGCCCGCTCGACGGCGAGGCGATGCGAGCCGCCGCTGGCGTGCTCATCGGCGAACACGACTTCAGCGCCTTTCGTTCCTCCGAATGCCAGGCCCGCACGCCGGTCAAGACGCTGCGTGCGGTGGAGATCGCGCGCCATGGCGCCTACTGGCGCTTCGATTTCGATGCCAGCGCCTTCCTGCACCACATGGTGCGCAACCTGATGGGCTGCCTGGTCGCCGTCGGCAGCGGCGTGCGGCCTGCCGGCTGGATGCGCGAGGTGCTCGACAGCCGCCGTCGAGAGCAGGCCGCACCGACCTTTGCCGCCGCGGGCCTGTACTTCGCAGGCCCGTACTACGATCCGCACCACCGCATTCCCGAGCGCACGCCGGCTTTCGACTGGCTGCCGTGACGCCGCCCGTCGACGATGAACGCGCGCACCCGCATCAAGATCTGTGGCCTCGCCCGTGAAGCGGAGGTCGACGCCGCCGTCGAGAGCGGCGCCGACGCGATCGGCTTCGTCTTTTACGAGCGCAGCCCGCGCCATGTGAGCGTCGACCGGGCTGCCGCGCTGGCCCGCCGCCTGCCGCCCTTCGTCACCCCGGTCGGCTTGTTCGTCAACGCACCGGCAGCGGCAATCGCCGAGGCCACAGCTGCGGTGCCGGCGCTGTTGCTGCAGTTCCACGGCGACGAGACGCCCGCGGCCTGTCGCAGTGCGGGCCGGCCTTACCTTCGCGCCGCAAGAATGTCCGAAGGTTTCGATTTGTTAGACTTCGCGACTCATTACACGGACGCCTGCGGCCTGTTGCTCGACGCGCACGTCGAGGGCTACGGCGGCGGCGGAAAGGTCTTCGATTGGTCCGTCGTGCCCGCCAGCGTGCCCCTTCCAGTCGTTTTGTCTGGTGGGTTGCATGCCGGAAATGTGACCGAGGGAATTCTTCGGCTGCGGCCTTGGGCCGTTGACGTTAGTTCCGGCGTCGAGCGCGAGAAAGGGGTCAAGGACCTCGACGCGATCCGCCGGTTCTGCGATGCGGTGCGAGAAGCCGATGCCCGCATCGCCGCCGCCGAAGCTTGAGAGTTATCGATGACCACAACCTACAGCCTGCCCGATGCGCGCGGGCATTTCGGGCCCTATGGGGGCAGCTTCGTCGCCGAGACGCTGGTGCATGCGCTCGACGAACTGAAGCAGGCCTACGAGCAATGCCGGCGTGACCCGGCCTTCATCGCCGAGTTCGAGGACGAACTCGCCCACTACGTCGGCCGCCCCAGCCCGGTCTATCACGCAGCGCGCCTGTCGCGCGAACTGGGCGGGGCGCAGATCCACCTGAAGCGCGAGGACCTGAACCACACCGGCGCCCACAAGGTGAACAACACCATCGGCCAGGCGCTGCTCGCGCGCCGCATGGGCAAGCCGCGGGTGATCGCCGAGACCGGCGCCGGCCAGCACGGCGTGGCCACCGCCACCGTCTGCGCGCGCTACGGGATGGAGTGCGTCGTCTACATGGGCAGCGAGGACGTCAAGCGCCAGGCGCCGAACGTCTACCGCATGAACCTGCTCGGCGCGAAGGTCGTGCCGGTCGAGTCGGGCAGCCGCACCTTGAAGGACGCCTTGAACGAGGCGATGCGCGACTGGGTCACCAACGTGGCCGACACCTTCTACATCATCGGCACCGTCGCCGGCCCGCACCCGTATCCGATGATGGTGCGCGACTTCCAGCGCGTGATCGGCGACGAGTGCCTGCGCCAGATGCCCGAGCGCATCGGCCGCCAGCCCGATGCGGTGATCGCCTGCGTCGGCGGCGGCAGCAACGCGATCGGCATTTTCTACCCTTACATCGAGCACGCGGCGGTGCGCCTCATCGGCGTCGAGGCCGCGGGCCTCGGCCTCGACAGCGGCCAGCACGCGGCCTCGCTGCAGCGCGGCAGTCCCGGCGTGCTGCACGGCAACCGCACCTACCTGCTGCAGGACGACGACGGGCAGATCACCGAGACGCATTCGATCTCGGCCGGTCTCGACTACCCGGGCGTCGGTCCCGAGCACGCGTGGCTGAAGGACAGCGGTCGCGCCGAGTACGTCGGTGTCACCGACGACGAGGCCCTGATCGCCTTTCACCGGCTGTGTCGGACCGAGGGCATCATCCCGGCGCTCGAGTCAAGCCATGCGGTGGCCTGCGCGATGCGCATGGCGCCGACGATGCGGCCCGACCAGCACCTGCTGGTCAACCTCTCCGGGCGCGGCGACAAGGACATCAATACTTTCGCGGCGCTGGCCGGGCAGGGGGCGGTGTCGTGAGCCGCATCCAGGCCCGCTTCGAGTCCTTGCGCGCGCAGCGGCGCAAGGCGCTGATCCCCTACATCACCGTCGGCGATCCGTCGCCGGCGACCACGGTCGACGTGATGCTCGCGCTGTCCAGGGCCGGTGCCGACGTGATCGAGCTCGGCGTGCCGTTCTCGGACCCGATGGCCGACGGACCGGTGATCCAGCAGGCCTCTGAGCGCGCGCTCGCGCATCACATCGGGCTGGCGCAGGTGTTCGCCGACGTGCGCGCCTTCCGCGCGGGCGACGCGAAGACGCCGGTCGTGCTGATGGGCTACGCGAACCCGGTCGAGCGCTACGACCAGCGGCACGGCGCCGGGGCCTTCGTCGCCGAGTGTGCCGACGCCGGTGTCGACGGCGTGCTGGTCGTCGATTACCCGCCCGAGGAATGCGAGGCGTTCACCGCCAGCCTGCAGGCGAAGGGGCTCGACCCGATCTTCCTGCTCGCACCGACCTCGACCGACGAGCGCATCACGCGCGTCGGCCGCGTCGCGAGCGGCTATGTCTACTACGTGTCGCTGAAAGGCGTGACCGGCGCCGGGCACCTCGACACCTCGGCCGTCGCAAAGATGCTGCCGCGCATCCGCGAGCGGGTGAAGGTGCCGGTCGGCGTCGGCTTCGGCATCCGCGACGCGGCCACCGCGCAGGCGGTTGGCGCGGTGGCGGACGCGGTCGTCATCGGATCACGCCTGGTCCAGTTGCTGCACGAGGCCGGCCCCGAACGCGCGGCCGCCGCCGCGGCGACCTTCATCTCCGAGATCCGCACCGCGCTGGATCGCACGTCTCCTGGAGCAACCGCATGAGCTGGCTCGAAAAACTGCTGCCGCCGAAGATCCAACAAACCGACCCGAGCGAGCGACGCAGCATCCCCGAGGGGCTGTGGATCAAGTGCCCGTCGTGTGAGACGGTGCTGTACCGCACCGATCTCGAGCAGAACGTCAATGTCTGCCCCAAGTGCGGTCATCACCACCGCATCGGCGCGCGCGCGCGGCTCGACGCCTTTCTCGACGCCGAGGGCCGCTACGAGGTCGGGCAGGAGGTGCTCCCGGTCGATGCGCTGAAGTTCAAGGACAGCCGCAAGTACCCGGAGCGTCTGAAGGACGCGCTCGAGACCACCGGCGAGACCGACGCGCTGATCGTGATGGGCGGCGCGGTGCACACGATCCCGGTCGTCGCGGCCTGCTTCGAGTTCGATTTCATGGGCGGCTCGATGGGCTCGGTGGTCGGCGAGCGCTTCGTGCGCGGCGTCGAGACCGCGGTCGAGCAGAAGACGCCTTTCGTCAGCTTCGCCGCCACCGGCGGCGCGCGCATGCAGGAAGGCCTGCTGAGCCTGATGCAGATGGCCAAGACCAACGCCGCGCTGACGCACCTGGCGAAGGCGAAGCTGCCCTACATCAGCGTGCTAACCGACCCGACGATGGGCGGCGTGTCAGCCAGCTTCGCGTTCGTCGGCGACGTCGTGATCGGCGAGCCGAAGGCGCTGATCGGCTTCGCCGGGCCGCGCGTGATCGAGAACACCGTCCGCGAGAAGCTGCCCGAAGGCTTCCAGCGCAGCGAGTTCCTGCTCGCCAAGGGGGCGCTCGACATGATCGTCGACCGGCGCGAGATGCGCGGCACGATCGCGCGCCTGCTCGCGATGCTGCAGCGCCTCAGCGCCGACGCCGTCGCCTGAATCGCCGGGTCACCGAAGGGCGGGGCAGGCGCGAGGCCCGAGCGGATCCGGCGAGAAGGAAGCTCGCGCGAGGTCGAGCACCGCCAGCACGGACCCTGCGCACCCGAGGCGCCGCCTGCCGCCGCACCATGCCAATGACGCTTCAAGACTGGCTCGATCGCTGCGAGCACCTGCACCCGGTCACGATCGACATGGGGCTCGATCGCGTACAGGCCGTGCGCGACCGCCTGGGTCTGCGCTTCGAGTGCCCGGTGGTCACCGTGGCCGGCACCAACGGCAAGGGCTCGACCTGCGCGATGCTGGCCTCGATCGCGGCGCAGGCCGGCTATCGCGTCGGCGTCTACAGCTCGCCGCACCTGGTGCACTTCGAGGAGCGCTGCCGCATCGACGGCGAGGCGGTGGAGGCCGAGGCGCTGCTGCCGCACTTCGAGGCGGTCGAGGCGGCACGCCAGGGCGTCTCGCTGACCTACTTCGAGTTCACGACGCTGGTCATCCTGCGCCTGATGTCGCAGGCGAGGCTCGACCTCGCGGTACTCGAGGTCGGGCTCGGTGGCCGCCTCGACGCAGTGAACGTGATCGACGCCGACTGTGCGGTGATCACCAGCATCGACATCGACCACGTCGCCTACCTCGGCCCCGACCGCGAGAGCATCGGCCGAGAGAAGGCCGGCATCATGCGGGCAGGGCGGCCGGTCGTCGTCTGCGACCCGCAGCCGCCGGCGAGCGTGCTCGCCCAGGCGCAGGCCATCGACGCCGACCTGCGGCGCTTCGGGCGCGACTTCAACTACAGCGGCGACGCGCAGCAGTGGTCCTGGGCCGGCCGCGTGAAGCGTTTCAACGGCCTGGCCTACCCGGCGCTGCGTGGCGCCAACCAGCTGCTCAACGCCTCGGGCGCGCTGGCGGCGTTCGAGGCGCTGGGCAACCGGCTGCCGATCAGCGCGCAGGCGGTGCGCAACGGCTTCGCGCTGGTCGAACTGCCCGGGCGCTTCCAGATCGTGCCCGGCGCGCCGACCCTGGTGCTCGATGTCGCGCACAACCCGCACGCGGTCGCCACGCTCGCGCACAACCTCGACCAGATGGGCTTCTACCCGCGCACCTTCGCCGTCTTCGGCGCGATGCGCGACAAGGACGCCGCGCAGATGCTCTTGCGGCTGCGGCCGCTGGTCGACGTCTGGCATTTCACCGACCTGCCGACTGCGCGCGCGGCGACGGCCGAGGAACTGGCCCAGGCCTTTGACGAGCTGCCGCTTGCCGCCGGCAACCAGCCGCCGCCGCAGCATCACGGCCATGCCGATCCGTCCAGCGCACTGGCCACCGCCGTGGCCGAGGCAGGGCCGACTGATAGAATCGTCGTCTTCGGCTCGTTCTTCGTGGTGGGTGGCGTGATGCGCGCCGGCCTGCCGCGACTGGCGGCCAAGCACCTGCACTGAAGAACCCGCGCCGACGGCTTCGACGAGCGGAACCGCCGCGAGTCACGAGCGTACTGAACCGGCAACGCATGGGTCTGCTGTCCTTCCTCGGGCGAAAGCCCGCCCCCGCTGCGTCCGCCGATGGCGGCGATGAAGTCCAGAAGGCCCGCATCCGCGCCCGCCAGCGTCTGGTCGGCGCGATCGTGCTGGTGAGTATCGGGATCATCGCCTTCCCGCTGCTGTTCGAGACCCAGCCGCGGCCGATCCCGGTCGACATCCCGATCACGATCCCCGACAGGGACCAGGCGACGCCGCTGGTGCTGCCGCCGCGGGCGGGCGCGTCCGATGCCGGCGCCCCGGCGGGCGACGCAGGCGCCGGCCCGGCGCCCATCGCGCAGGCGCCGGCACCCGCACCGGCCGTGACCCCGGCACCGACGCAAACGCCGCCGGCACCCGCCCCGACACCGAAGCCGGAGGCCCGCGCGGAGCCGAGGCCCGCCACGCCGCCGAAGACCGAGGTGAAGCCCGCTCCCGCGCCGGCGCGCGCCGCCGCGTCGGCACCGGCCACGGGTCGCGCGACGACACCGAGACCGTCGGCCGCCAACGCCGAGGCGGAGCGTGCCCGCGCGCTGCTCGAAGGGCGTGACACGCAGGTGGCCGCCGCGAAGCCCGCGCCCGATCCCGCGAACGCGCGCTTCATCGTGCAGGTCGGCGCCTATTCGGGCGAGGCCTCGGCCCGAGAAGCGCGGCAGAAGGTCGAGCGGCTCGGCCACAAGACCTACACCCAGGTCGTGCAGACGGCCTCCGGCCCACGCATCCGCGTGCGCGTCGGCCCGTTCGGCTCGCGTGCCGAGGCCGACCGCGCCGCCAGCAGCCTCAAGGCAGCCGGCGTGTCGGCCGCGGTGATGACGCTGTGAGCGCGCGATGAGCGGCGTCGACATCGCACTGCTCGTCGTGCTCGGGCTGTCGATGCTGGCCGGGCTGATCCGCGGCCTGACGCTCGAGGTGCTGTCGCTCGCCGGCTGGGTCGCGGCCTACTTCGCCGCGCTCTGGGCCACGCCCTGGCTGCTGCCGTACATGCCGATCGGCGCGCCGGGCTCGGCGCTGCAGCACGGGGTCACCTTCCTGGCCGCCTTCGTCGTCGCGATCATCGTCTGGGGCCTCTGCGCGCGCCTGATCAGCCTCTTGATCAAGTCGTCGCCGCTCCAGTTGTTCGACCGTGTGCTCGGCGGCTGCTTCGGTGCGGTGCGGGGCGTGGTGCTGTTGCTGGTGGCAGCGACGGCAATCTCGATGACACCCTGGGTCCGCTCGCCGGGCTGGCAGGGCTCCCAGGGGGCCGCCTGGCTGCAGGTGGCACTGGGCGACCTGCTGCCCTTGCTGCCCCCCGGGCTGGTCAAGCACTTGCCGGCGCGCCCGACGGCCGCCTCCTGACTTCGACGCGAAGGACCCATCATGTGCGGCATCGTCGGCGTGATCTCGAAGACGCCGGTCAACCAGCTGATCTACGACGCACTGCTGCTGTTGCAGCACCGTGGCCAGGACGCCGCCGGCATCGTCACGATGCAGGGCACCAAGTGCTTCATGCACAAGACGCGCGGCATGGTGCGCGACGTCTTCCGCACGCGCAACATGCGCAGCCTGATCGGCACGGTCGGACTCGGGCAGGTGCGCTACCCGACGGCCGGCAACGCTTACAGCGAGGAAGAGGCGCAACCCTTCTATGTCAACGCGCCGTTCGGCATCGTGCTGGTGCACAACGGCAACCTGACCAACGCGCCGGCGCTGAAGAAGGAGTTGTTCGACGTCGACCGCCGCCACATCAACACCGAAAGCGACACCGAGGTGCTGCTCAACGTGCTGGCGCATGAGCTCGAGCGCAGCGCGCGCGACCTGCCGCTGTCGCCGGAGGCGATCTTCCGCGCGGTGAGCGCGGTCCACCGGCGTGTGCGCGGCTCCTATGCGGTGGTGGCGCTGATCGCCGGCCACGGGCTGCTCGCCTTCCGCGACCCCTATGGCATCCGCCCGCTGTGCTTCGGTGAATCGGGCGAGGGCTCGGGTCGCGAGGTGATGGTGGCCAGCGAGAGCGTCGCGCTCGAGGGCACCGGGCACAAGCTGACGCGCGACGTGCAGCCCGGCGAGGCGGTGTTCATCGACCTCGAAGGCCGCATCCACACGCGCCAGTGCGCCGAGCGGCCGACGCTCAATCCCTGCATGTTCGAGTACGTCTATCTCGCCCGGCCCGACTCGGTGATGGACGGCGTCTCGGTCTACCAGGCGCGCCTGAACCTCGGCGAGACGCTGGCGCAGCGCGTCGTCTCGACAATGCCGCCGAGCGAGATCGACGTCGTGATCCCCATCCCCGAGTCGAGCCGTCCTTCGGCGATGCAGCTCGCGCAGAAGATCGGCCGCCCCTACCGCGAGGGCTTCGTCAAGAACCGCTACGTGGGGCGCACCTTCATCATGCCGGGCCAGGGCATGCGCAAGAAGAGCGTGCGCCAGAAGCTCAACGCGATCGCCAGCGAGTTCACCGGCCGCAACGTGCTGCTCGTCGACGACTCGATCGTGCGTGGCACGACGAGCAAGGAGATCGTGCAGATGGCCCGCGAGGCCGGCGCAAACAAGGTCTACATGGCGAGCGCCGCGCCGCCGGTGCGCTTCCCCAACGTCTACGGCATCGACATGCCGACCAAGGACGAGCTGATCGCGCACGACCGCAGCGTCGAACAGGTGCGGGCCTACATCGGCGCCGACGCGCTGATCTACCAGGACGTCGCGGCGATGAAGCGCGTCGTCCGCGAGCTCAATTCGCGCCTCGACGGCCTCGAGGCCTCTTGCTTCGACGGCCACTACATCACCGGCGACATCAGCGCCGCCGAGTTCGAGGCGATCGCGCTGCAGCGCCAGACGCAGGGCGAAGAGGAAGAGGCCGTGCGCTGCCGCCTCGCGCTGCAGAGCGCCACGGAGACCTGATGGCTGAACGACCCACCGACGACAAGCCCGCCGGCATTCCAGGCCGCGGCCTGCCCGACGGCCTCCAGCTCGACACCCTGGCGGTGCGGGAGGGCCTTCCGCCGAGCCCCTGGGGCGAAAACTCCGAGGCGCTCTTCCTCACCAGCAGCTTCGTGCACCCGGACGCCGCGACCGCCGCCAGGCGCTTCGCGAACGAGGAGGAGGCCTTCGTCTACTCCCGCTTCGGCAACCCGACGGTGACGATGATGGAGCGCCGCCTGGCCGCGCTCGAAGGCACCGAGGCCTGCATCGGCACCGCCAGCGGCATGAGCGCGATCGCGATGATCGTGCTGGCGCTGCTCAAGGCGGGCGACCACGTGATCTGCTCGCAGTCGGTGTTCGGCTCGACGATCAAGTTGATCGGCAGCGAGTTCGCGCGCTTCGGCGTCGAGAGCAGTTTTGTCTCGCAGTCCGACGTCGGCGAGTGGAAGGCGGCGCTGCGGCCGAACACGCGGCTGCTCTTCGCCGAGACGCCGAGCAACCCGCTGACCGAGGTGTGCGACATCGCGGCGCTGGCCGAAGTGGCGCATGGCGCGGGCGCGCTGCTGGCGGTCGACAACTGCTTCTGCTCGCCCGCGCTGCAGCAGCCGGCGAAGCTCGGCGCCGACCTCGTGATGCACTCGGGCACCAAGTACCTCGATGGCCAGGGTCGCGTCATCGCCGGCGCCGTCTGCGCGTCGAAGGCCCTGATCGACGAGAAGTTCGTCCCGCTGATGCGCAGCATCGGCATGAGCCTGTCCCCGTTCAACGCCTGGGTCGTACTGAAGGGCCTGGAGACGCTCGGCATCCGCATGCGCGAGCAGTCGGCACGCGCCTTCGAGCTCGCGCGCTGGCTCGAGGCGCAGCCGCAGGTGGCGCGCGTCTACCACCCGAGCCTCGAGTCGCATCCGCAGCACGCGCTGGCGATGGCGCAGCAGTCGGGGCAGGGCGGGGCGGTGGTGTCGTTCGTGCTGCGCGGCGAAGGCGCCACCGCTGAGCGTGCGCGCGCCTTCCACGTGATCGACCAGACGCGCGTCTGCTCGATCACCGCGAACCTCGGCGACACCAAGACCTCGATCACCCACCCGGCCAGCACCTCGCACGGCCGGCTCACCGAAGCGCAGCGCCAGGCCGCCGGCATCACGCAGGGCATGATCCGCGTGGCCGTCGGACTGGAGGCCGTCGACGACCTGAAGGCCGACCTGCTGCGCGGCCTGGACACCCTGTCATCGTGACTTCCGACGTTTCCGCCAACGCCTCCGGCGCCCCCACCGCCCGCGACGGGCGCGTGCGCACGCGCTTCGCGCCGTCACCCACCGGCTTCATCCACCTCGGCAACATCCGCTCGGCCCTCTACCCCTGGGCCTTCGCGCGCGCGAAGCAGGGCGTCTTCGTGCTGCGCATCGAGGACACCGACGAGGAGCGCTCGAGCCAGGCCGCGGTCGACGTCATCCTCGACGGCATGCGCTGGCTCGGCCTCGACCACGACGAGGGCCCGTACTACCAGATGCAGCGCATCGCGCGCTACAAGGCCGTGCTCGGGCAGATGCTCGATCAGGGTCTGGCCTATCCCTGCTACATGTCGAGCGCCGAGCTCGACGCCCTGCGCGAGCGGCAGATGGCGGCCAAACAGAAGCCGCGCTACGACGGCACCTGGCGGCCCGAACCCGGCAAGACCCTGCCGCCGGTGCCCGCCGGCGTGCAGCCTGTGATCCGCTTCCGCAATCCGATCGGCGGCAGCGTCGCCTGGGACGACAAGGTCAAGGGCCGGGTCGTGATCTCGAACGACGAGCTGGACGATCTCGTCATCGCGCGCCCCGCGGCCGAAGGCGAGGCGGTCGGCACGCCCACCTACAACTTCTGCGTCGTCGTCGACGACATCGACATGGGGATCACGCATGTGATCCGCGGCGACGACCACGTCAACAACACGCCGCGCCAGATCAACATCCTGCGCGCGCTCGGCCATGAGCCGCCGGTGTACGCCCACCTGCCCACCGTGCTCAACGAGCAGGGCGAGAAGATGAGCAAGCGTCACGGCGCCAAGCCGGTGACGCAGTACCGCGACGAGGGCTACCTCGCCGACGCGGTCGTCAACTACCTCGCGCGCCTGGGGTGGAGCCATGGCGACGATGAGATCTTCTCGCGTGGGCAGCTCGTCGAGTGGTTCGATCTCGAGCACCTCGGCCGCAGCGCCGCCCAGTTCGACGAGACCAAGCTGCGCTGGGTCAACGCGCAGCACCTGAAGGCCACCGACGATGCGACGCTGGCGCCGCTGGCCGCCGATCAGCTCGCGCGCCTGGGCATCGTGGTGTCGGAAGGCACCGACCTGAAGCCGATGGTGGCGTTGTTCAAGGACCGTTGCGCGACCACCGTCGAACTGGCCGAGTGGATGGCGACGTACTTCGTCGAACGCGAGGCCGCGCCCGAGGAGCGCTCGCAGCACCTGACCGAGGCGATCCGCCCCGCACTCGCGACCCTGCGCGAGAAGCTCGCCGAGGTGCCGTGGGAGGCGCCGGCGATCCAGCAGGCGATCAGGGCCAGCGTCTCCGCACATGGTCTGAAGATGCCGCAACTGGCAATGCCGGTGCGCGTGCTCGTCTGCGGACGCGCGCAGACGCCGTCGATCGATGCGGTGCTCGCGCTGTTCGATCGCGCCACGGTGTTGGCGCGGCTTGCACGCGGATGACGAGACCGCGGCCGTAAAAAGGCTATACTCACGGGCTCGCTTGAACAGCGCGGAACGGCGGGGGTATAGCTCAGCTGGGAGAGCGCTTGCATGGCATGCAAGAGGTCAGCGGTTCGATCCCGCTTACCTCCACCAAGGCAGCGCAGTTCGAGTGGTGCGAAGGTCGGGTCCCCTTCGTCTAGAGGCCTAGGACACCACCCTTTCACGGTGGCTACAGGGGTTCGAATCCCCTAGGGGACGCCAAGTTTCCGCAGGCACTTGTGCAGCGATGCAGAAGCCAGCGGGCCGCAAGGAGCGGTAGTTCAGTTGGTTAGAATACCGGCCTGTCACGCCGGGGGTCGCGGGTTCGAGCCCCGTCCGCTCCGCCAGACAATGCAACGGGTCAGCAACTTCGGTGGCTGGCCCGTTTTGCTTGAGGGCATCAGCAGCGCATCTGCTGTGCCCTGGCCATCAGGGCCTGTCGGCGTACTCGATATCGATCCTGCTGCTGTCCCGACAGGGGCTGACGTGTCGCCGCATCGATCGCCTGAATCTCGTCCGCGATGGCTTCACAGTCGATGGATCTCGCGACCCTGCCCGACGAGTGCGGACGAGCGCCGTGGATGCCGGCGGCTGCGACCTGCCCAGACGGCGGCGCGTAAAGGGTCTGCGCCGCACGAGCTTCGCCTTGCGCAATCGCGACCTGTTGCGGCCAGGTGAGCGATGTCGACACCCGATGAATCCGTTCGATCAGGGCTTGGTGTTCCTGGCAGTGGGTGGATGCCCAGAACGTAGCGCCCTGGTACGACCGGCACAGGTAGATCGAAGTCCACGCCGCCTGGGGATCATCGGCGCGCGGGGCGAACCGCGCGACCGGTGCGCTGGGTGGCATCGGGGCCGGCCGGTCCTCTCGGGGCGCGATCTGCCTCGTCTCGATAGTGGTCGGCGGCTGCTGGTGCCGAACAGGTGGTTTGGACTCGTAGAGATACCAGAGCCCCGTCGCGAGGACGGCGACGACAAGGGCCGCAGGAACCAGGCTGTCGTGCCGCGGCCGGAACGGTGATCGATCGTGCTTCGGCACGTGTTCTCCCTGGGTACCTGGCCGAGGCGATTCTCGATAGTCGCACCCATCCCGAAGGGGCGGGCATCGTGCAGGAATGCCGATCGCCATAAGGATTCGCGCCGGTGCGGCAGCGCCGCACCGGCGAAGGCCACTTCCGCTGACGTCAGGCTATCGCCGAGTACCGAAGGCCGCGGTTCCGATCGTCCGGGTCGGATCCACGCCCGCGAAGATCAACTGGGTGTCGCCCGTCGCCAGCGGCGACACAACGGCGATTCCGGTTCCAGGCTGGTTCGGCAACACGCATGGCGACGGCCCGAAGTTGATCGACACGTCGAACACGTTCTCATCGAGTGCCGGGACAGCGGTGCCGACAAACTGGCAACCGAGGGCCGAGGTGCCGCTGATGGCTCCGGTCGCGGAGATCGACATCGCGATGCCTTCGCCAGTCAGGGCAGTGAGCGACCAAGCACCAGACAAGTCGCTTAGGCTCGCCGCTCGTGCGTAGACATACAGGCTGCCATCCATCTCGCTGCCGGAGAACCCGTTGCTCGTGCCCCCGATGTCGAAGCTTCCGCGGATGCTCTTGGACGGCGTGATGTCGATCGTTGTAGTGCCTTGAGCCGCGGGTGACACGCCGAAGTCTCGAAGGCGGTTTGATGCGACCCGGCTTCCGTTGCGGGAGACCGAGACTGCGTCGGCTTGAACAAAACCGGAGACGTACAAGATCGATGAAGCTTGCGATCCGTACATCGCCCAAGCCTGTCCGTTCTTGCGCAGTAGCAACTGGAAGTCAAGCGTGCGTGCCGAGGTTGTCATCCTGCCGACATAAGCGCCTGCCGGTTCGACGGGATCGCCGTTGGAGTCGGAGCCGCCGCCGCCGCCGCAGCCTGCCAAGAGCGCGGACGCAAGTGCGCTTGCCATGTACCGAGTTGCTGCCGTCATGTTGTCCCCCTTTGAAGATTCCAGCGGCTCCATGGCCGCGGGCGGGGAGCCTATCCGGCCAGGGAACTCACCGTATCCCTAGGCAAAGGGATGACAGCCTCCGAACCGAGCATGTTTGCACGCCCGAGTCGGGTAAGGGTGCGACCTACTTTGCGGCTACGCACCGCCCGGCAACGACAGGCCGCGCTGGGTCACGCCACCCGTCGCACCTCGCCCGGGCCGTAGAGGTTCGAGACGCAGCGCCCGCAGATCGTCGGGTGCGCGGTGTCGGCGCCGACGTCGTCGCGCCAGTGCCAGCAGCGCTCGCACTTGGCGGCCGTCGAGGGTGTGACGCGTATCGCAAGCGCTTCGCCAGGCACCACGCTCGCGGCCGAGGTGATCAGCACGAACTTGAGGTCTCCGCCCAGCGACTGCAGCAGCGCGTAGTCGTCGGGCGCGGCCGAGATCTCGACGTTCGCCTGCAGCGAGGAGCCGACGCGTCCCTCGGCGCGCACGGCTTCGATCTCCCTGTTGACAGCGTCGCGGATCGTGCGCAGTCGCGACCAGCGCGCGAGCAGGGCCTCGTCGCCCCAGGCAGCCGTGTCGACGTAGGTCTCGACGAAGATCGAGGTGTCCCTGCCGGAGGCGATCGGCCAGGCTTCCTCGGCGGTGAAGCTGAGGAAGGGCGCCATCCAGCGCAGCATCGCCTGCGTGATGCGATAGAGCGCGGTCTGCGCCGAGCGGCGCGCGAGCGACTTGGGCGCGGTGGTGTAGAGCCGGTCCTTCAGCACGTCGAGGTAGAAGGCGCCGAGCTCCTCGCTGCAATACACCTGCAGCTTGGCGACCACGGGGTGGAACTCGTAGACCTCGAAGTGCGCCAGCACCTCGGCCTGGAAGGCGGCCGCGCGCGCGAGCGCGTAGCGGTCGATCTGCAGCATCTGCTCGTGCGGCACCGCATCGACCGCGGGGTCGAAGTCGCTCGTGTTGGCGAGCAGGAAGCGCAGCGTGTTGCGGATGCGGCGGTAGGCGTCGACGACGCGGGCGAGGATCTTGTCGTCGCCGGCGATGTCGCCCGAGTAGTCGCTGGCCGCCACCCAGAGCCGGATGATTTCGGCGCCGAGCTTCTTCGTGATGTCCTGCGGGTCGATGCCGTTGCCGAGCGACTTGCTCATCTTGCGGCCCTGCGCGTCGACCGTGAAGCCGTGCGTCAGTAGCCCGCGATAGGGCGCGTGGCCCTCGATCGCGCAGGCCAGCAGCAGCGCGCTGTGGAACCAGCCGCGGTGCTGGTCGTGGCCCTCGAGGTAGAGGTCGGCCTCAGGGCCTTGGGCGTGGAACGAGGGGTGCTCGGCGTCGCCGCGGTGGCTGCCGCGCAGCACGTGCCAGAAGGTCGAGCCCGAGTCGAACCAGACCTCGAGGATGTCGTTGCTCTTCGTGTAGCGCGCCGCGTCCGCCGCGCCGAGGATCTGCTCGGCGGTCGCGCGGCTCCAGGCCTCGACGCCGCCGAACTCCACGATCGTCGCCGCCTCGTCGAGGATCTCCATCGTCCGCGGGTGCAGCTCGCCGGTGTCGCGGTGCAGGAAGAACGGGATCGGCACGCCCCAGCTGCGCTGGCGGCTGATGCACCAGTCGGGCCGGTTGGCGATCATGTCGCGCAGGCGGGCCCGGCCGTTCTCCGGGTAGAAGCTCGTCTCGTCGATCGCGGCCAGCGCCAGCTGGCGCAACGTCTGCGGCGCCTTGTCCTTGGTGAAGACGCCTTCGCCCTCGTCCATGCGGACGAACCACTGCGCTGCGGCGCGGTAGATCACCGGCGTCTTGTGGCGCCAGCAGTGCGGGTAGCTGTGGGTGATCGTCGCGGTCGCGAAGAGGCGGCCGGCATCGCGCAGCGCGTCGATGATCACCGGCACCGCCTTCCAGATGTTCTGCCCGCCGAAGAGCGGGAAGTCGGCCGCGTAGCTGCCGTTGCCCTGCACCGGGTTCAGGATGTCGGCGATGGCCAGGCCGTGCGCGACGCAGGAGTTGAAGTCGTCCAGGCCGTAGGCCGGCGACGAGTGGACGATGCCGGTGCCGTCGTCGGCCGTCGCGTAGTCGGCCAGGTAGACCGGGCTCGTGCGGTCGTAGCCTGGATGCACGTGCGCCAGCGGGTGACGGAAGGCGATGCCGCCCAGCGACTCGCCGCGCGTCGTGGCGAGCACCGTGCCCTCGAGGCCGTAGCGCTGCAGGCAGCTCTCGACCAGCGAGGCCGCCAGCACGAGCAGGCCGCGCGGCGTGTCGACCAGCGCGTACTCGAGGTCCGGGTTGAGGTTGAGCGCCTGGTTGGCGGGGATCGTCCAGGCGGTCGTCGTCCAGATGACGGCGAAGGCCTCCTTGTCGAGCCGGGGCAGGCCGAAGGCGGCGGCCAGGCGGCCAGGTTCGGCGCAGAGGAAGCCGACGTCGACCGTGCGGCTCTGCTTGTCGGCGTACTCGATCTCGAACTCGGCCAGCGACGAGGCGCAGTCGAAGCACCAGTACACCGGCTTCAGGCCGCGGTAGACGAAGCCGCGCTCGATCACGCGCTTGAAGGCGCGGATCTCGTCGGCCTCGTTGCCGCGGTCCATCGTGCGGTAGGGGTGCTTCCAGTCACCCAGCACGCCCAGGCGCTTGAAGTCGACCATCTGCTGCGCGATCTGCTCGGTCGCGTAGGCGCGGCTCTTCGCCTGCATCTGGTCGCGGTCGAGGTTGCGGCCATGCTTCTTCTCGATCGCGTTCTCGATCGGCAGCCCGTGGCAGTCCCAGCCGGGCACGTACTGGGCGTCGAAGCCGCCGAGCTGGCGCGCCTTGACGATCATGTCCTTCAGCACCTTGTTGACCGCGTGGCCCATGTGGATCGCGCCGTTGGCATAGGGCGGGCCGTCGTGCAGCACGAACAGCGGCGCGCCGCGCCGGGCGTCGCGCAGGCGCTTGTAGAGGCCTTCATCGTCCCACTCGCGCACCCAGCCGGGCTCGCGCTTCGGCAGGTCGCCGCGCATCGGGAACGGCGTGTCGGGCAGGTTCAGCGTCGACCGGTAGTCGGTGGTGGGGGCGGTGGCGTCGTTCATGACCTCTTGCGGCGCCGGTCGCGGCGCACGGGGCAGGGGGATCGAAGGGCGGGGCCGGTGCGCGCGCCGCGCCGGGCCGCCGGATGCAGGTGAGGGCGGGTCGCGAGGCCTGCAAGCCTGGGGCGGGGCCGCCGGGCGGGCGCGACTCAGGCGTGCAAGCGTCGAATTCGGTCGCGCGTGCCCTGCCGGCGCGTGGCCGGATGCCAGCGCAGCGTTTCGGTGCAGGACGGGTCCGGGCGCATGCCCGCGAGTGTAGCGGTGCGCCCGTCGTGGGCCGGCGCTCACCTAGAATCCGCGGTTCCTTGCGAACCCGGTAGGAGACAACACCATGACTACGCACTCGCCCTGCAATCAGCGGCGCCGCGGCCTGTTCCACGCCCTGGCCGGCGGGGGTCTGGTGTCGCTGCTGGGTCTCGTCGCGGCTGTGCCGCATGCGGCGGCGGCAGACCTGAAGTTCGGCGTCGCCGAGGCCCTGTCGGGTGGGGCGGCGCAGTACGGGGTGAGCATCCGCAACGGCTTCCAGCTGGCCGCCGACCAGATCAACGCCGCCGGCGGCATCAACGGCAACAAGATCGTGCTGGTCATCGAGGACGAACAGGGCAAGAAGGAAGAGGCGATCAACGCCTTCAAGAAGCTGATCTTCCAGGACAAGGTGCTGATGATCTTCGGCCCGACGCTGTCCAACTCGGCCCAGGCCGCCGACCCGATCGCGCAGGCCGCCAAGACGGTCGTCTTCGGCACCTCGAACACCGCCGACGGCATCACCTCGATCGGCGACCACGTCTTCCGCAACTCGGTGACCGAGGCCGACGTGCTGCCGGTGACGCTGCGCACCGCGGCGAAGGCGGCGAACATCAAGAAGGTCGCCGTGCTCTACGGCAACGACGACGTCTTCACCAAGAGCGGCTACGACAACTTCAAGAAGGCGCTCGACGACCTGAAGCTGCCGGTGACGACGACCGAAACCTTCGCCAAGGGCGACGTCGACTTCAAGGCCCAGCTGACGAAGATCAAGGCGACCAACCCGGACGCCCTGGTGCTGTCCGCGCTCATCGCCGAGGGCGCCCCGATCCTGGTGCAGGCGCGCCAGCTCGGCCTGAACGTGCCGGTGATCGGCGGCAACGGCATGAACTCGGTCAAGGTCTTCGACCTGGCCAAGGGCGCGTCGGACGACCTCTGGATCGGCAGCCCCTGGTCGATCGAGAACCGCACGCCGGCCAACAACAGCTTCATCGTCGACTTCACGCAGAAGTACAAGTCGGCGCCCGACCAGTTCGCCGCCCAGGCCTACGACGCGATGCACATCGTCGCCGCCGCGCTGAAGACGGTGAAGCTCAGCGGCGACCTGGCGAAGGACCGCGGCGCGCTGCGCGACGCGCTGCCGGCAGTCAAGATCAACGGCGTCACCGGCGCCTTCGCCTTCCGCCGCGTCAACGACAAGAGCGGCAGGCCGGCCGGCTACGACGCCGACCAGTTGCCGATCGTCAGCGTGACCAAGGCCGGCAAGTACGAGATCGTCAAGTGACGCCGGCCTGTCCGGCCCGCCCGTCGGCCCCCGCCTCGTCGGCGGCCGCGGGCCCGACCTGAGCACCCGCCAAGGCGCCCCGTACCGTGCTCGGTCAGCAACTCGTCAACGCGCTGTCGCTCGGCGGTGTCTATGCGCTGTTCGCGCTCGGCTTCACGCTGGTCTTCGGCGTTCTGGGCGTGATCAACCTGTCGCACGGCGCCGTCTTCATGGTTGGCGCCTATGCGGCGCTGGTCGCCGTCACCGAGCTGCACCTGCCGTTGCCGGCGGCGCTGCTGTTCGCCTTCGTCGTCTCGGGCCTGGTCGGCCTGCTGATCGACGTGGCGGTGCTGCGGCCGCTGCGCGAGCGCAACGCGCCGCACCTGATCCCGATGATCGCGACGATCGGCCTCGGCATCGCGCTGAACAACCTCGCGCAGGGCGTCTTCGGCGCCGAGAACCGGCGCTTCCCGCCCGAGCTGATCCCGCACGGTGCGTTCGAGTTCGCCGGCCTGCACATGACCGTGGTCGAGCTGGGCATCGTGCTGCTCTCGTTCGTGCTGATGACGGTGCTGCTGCTGGGGCTCAAGCGCACCCAGCTCGGCCGCGCAATGCGCGCGATCGCCGAGTCGCCGAAGGCGGCGAGCCTGCTCGGCATCAACGTCGAAGGCCTGTTCCGCCTGACCTCGTTCGTCGCGGCCGGGCTCGGCGGCATCGCCGGCGTGCTGATCGGCCTGTACTCGAACGCGCTCTTCCCCCTCATGGGCCAGCCGGTGCTGCACAAGGGCATCGCGGTGATCATCCTCGGCGGCATGGGCGACATCCGCGGCGCGATGCTGGCGGGGTTGTTCCTCGGCTTTGCGGAGGTGCTGTCGGTGGCCTACATCGGCTCGACGATGCGCGACGCGGTGGCCTTCGGCGCGCTGTTCCTGGTGCTGCTACTGCGGCCCAAGGGGCTGTTCGGGCAGGTGCAGGAGCGCCGGGTCTGAGCCCGCGCGGCCCGTGACGATGGAAGCCTTCGAGAACTTCTGGTCGGTCTACAGCAACGTCGTGCTGACGCTGGGCACCAACACGCTGCTCGCGCTGTCGATCTACCTGACGCTGTCCTGCGGCATGCTGGCGATGGCCAACGCCGCCTTCATGGGCATCGGCGCCTACACCTCGGCGCTGCTGACGATGAACGCCGGCGCCCCCTTCGCGGTCGCGATCGCCGGCGGCATGCTGGCGCCGGCGCTGGTCGCCTGGGTCATCGGCAAGCCGACGCTGCGCCTGGCCGGCGTCTACCTCGCGATGGCGACGCTGGCCTTCGGCGAGGTGCTGCGCATCACGATCCTCAACACCGAGGAGCTGACCGGCGGCGCGCTCGGCCTCAACGGCATCCCGCAGCTCACCCAGTGGTGGCACGTGCTGGGCGCGGTGGTGGTCGTGCTCTACGTGCTGGCGCGCATGCGGCGAAGCAAGGTCGGCCGCGCCTTCGAAGCGATCAAGGAGGACGAGACTGCTGCCGGCCTGATGGGCATCGACGTCGACGGCCACAAGATGCTCGCCTTCGTCGCCGGCGCGGCGATCGCCGGCCTGGCCGGCACGCTGAACGCGCACCTGACCTTCTTCATCGGCCCGAACGAGTTCGGCTTCGACCGCGGCGTCGAGATCCTGACGATGACGATCCTCGGCGGCATCCAGGGCCTGCTCGGGCCGGTGCTCGGCGCGGTCATCGTCACGCTGCTGCCCGAGCTGCTGCGCGGCCTGAACGACTACCGTCTGATGGCCAACGGCCTGATCCTGGTGGCGATCGTGCTGTTCCTGCCGCGCGGCCTGTGGGACCCGCTGCGCTGGCGCCGCCTCTTCGGCCGGGCCTCGTGATGGGCGCGACGTGCTGAAGCTCGACAAGGTCTCGCGCCACTTCGGCGGCCTGCAGGTGCTGCAGGACGTCACGCTCGACGTGCCGGCCGGCCGCATCTTCGGCCTGATCGGGCCGAACGGCGCCGGCAAGACGACGGTGTTCAACCTCGTCACGGGTCTCTTGCCGCCCTCGTCGGGCGAGATCAGCTTCGAGGGGCGCTCGCTCGTCGGGCGGAAGCCGCACCGCATCACCCAGGCGGGCATCGCGCGCACCTTCCAGAACATCCGCGTCTTCAAGGAGATGACGCTGCTCGACAACGTCGTCGTCGGCATGCACCGCCACCTGGGCTACGGCTGGGGGCCGCTGCTGCTGGCCGGGCCGCGCTGGCGTGCCGACGAGGCGCGGGCGCGCGAACGGGCGCGCGAGCTGCTGGGCTGGGTCAGGCTCGACCACAAGACCGAGGAGCTCGCCGACAACCTCTCGTACGGCGAGCAGCGCAAGCTCGAGCTGGCGCGCGCGCTGGCCACCGAGCCGAAGCTGCTGCTGCTCGACGAGCCGGTGGCCGGCATGAACAGCACCGAGAAGACCGAGCTGATGCGCGAGGTGGTGAACATCCGCGACCGCGGCTACACGATCTTCATGATCGAGCACGACATGCGCTTCGTGATGGGTCTGTGCGACGAGATCGCGGTGCTCAACTTCGGCCGCATCATCGCCCGCGGCGGCCCCGAGCAGATCCGCCACGACCCGCAGGTGATCGAGGCCTATCTCGGCCGCGACGAGGACGAGCCGGCCGAGGCGGGGCAATGAGCGCCGACGCGAAGGGCCAGGTCGTGCTGCAGGTCGAAGGCCTGGCGGTGCGCTACGGCCATGTCGAGGCGGTGCGCGGCCTCGACTTCGCGCTGCGGGCCGGCGAGATCACCGCGCTCGTCGGCGCCAACGGCGCCGGCAAGACGACGACGCTGATGGCGCTGTCGGGGCTGGTCGCCAAGGCCGCCGGCCGTGTGCGCTTCGAGGGGCAGGACATCACCGGCTGGGCGCCGCACCGCATCGTCTCGTCCGGCCTGGTGCAGGTGGCCGAGGGCCGCGCCACGCTGACGACGCTGACGGTGCGCGAGAACCTCGACCTCGGCGCCTACACCCGGCGCGACGGGGCGGCCGAGCGCGCGCGCGAGCTGGAACGCGTCTACACGATGTTCCCGCGCCTGAAGGAGCGCGAGGGCGGCCTGGCCGGCAACCTCTCGGGCGGCGAGCAGCAGATGCTGGCGATCGGCCGCGCGCTGATGGCGCGGCCGCGCGTGCTGCTGCTCGACGAGCCCTCGATGGGCCTGGCGCCGATCATCGTGCAGGACATCTTCCGCACGCTGCGCGAGATCAACGGCCAGGGCCTGACGATCCTGCTCGTCGAGCAGAACGTGCGCCAGGCACTGCGCATCGCGCACCGGGGCTTCGTGCTCGAGAACGGCCGCATCGTGCTGCAGGGTAGCGGGCGCGAGCTGCTGGCCGAGCCGCGCGTGCAAGAGGCCTACCTGGGCGGCTGAGCCCGCCCGGGTTGGGCGGGCAGGCCGTCAGCCCGCTTCGACCGGCTCTGCGGCAGTCAGCGCCTCGTCGACGACCTCGATCCAGTGCTTCACCGGCACCGGCGTTCCGCTCTGCAGGTGCTGGATGCAGCCGATGTTCGCGGACACGATGACATCGGGTTCCGTCTGGCCGAGATGGCCCAGCTTGCGGTCGCGCAGCTGCTTCGACAGCGCCGGCTGCAACACGCTGTAGGTGCCGGCCGAGCCGCAGCACAGGTGGCTCTCGGCGGGGGCGAGCCTGACCTCGAAGCCCAGGTCGGCGAGGTGGGTCTCGACGACGCCGCGCACCCGCTGCCCATGCTGCAGCGTGCAGGGCGGATGGAACGCCAGCCGCCTGGCGCCGCCGGTGCGGATGCGGTCCTTCAGCTTTGGCGCCAGCGCGGGCAGCAGCTCGCTCACGTCGCGCGTCATGTCGCTGATGCGGCGCGCGCGCTCCGCATAGGCCGGCTCATGGGCCAGTGCGTGGCCGTAGTCCTTGACCATCACGCCGCAGCCGGAGGCATTCATCACGATCGACTCCACCGCGCCGGACGCCACCAGCGGCCACCAGGCATCGACGTTGCGGCGCATGTCGGCCAGGCCGCCTTCGGTGTCGCTCAGATGGGTCTTCAGCGCGCCGCAACAGCCGCCGCCACGTGGCCCGCGGATCACCTGGAACCCGCCGGCGTCGAGCACGCGGGACGTCGCCGCGTCGATGCCGGGCATCATCGCCGGCTGCACGCAGCCCGGCGGCATCAGCAGCTTGCGGGCGTGCTGGCCGGTGGGCCAGGCCGATGCTGCAGCCGGAGACTTGGCGGGCACCTTGGCCTTCAAGGCCGCCGGCAGCAGCGGCCGCACGAGCTGGCCGAGCTTCATCGCCGGCTCGAAGGCCGGCGAGGTCAGCCCCTCCTTCAGCAGCCAGCGCACCGCCCGCTCGGCCGGCGGGCGTTCGACCTGCTCGTCCACCAGCTTGCGTCCGATGTCGATCAGCTTGCCGTACTGCACGCCGCTGGGGCAGGTGCTCTCGCAGTTGCGGCAGGTCAGGCAGCGGTCGAGGTGCCGCTGCGTGCTGCGCGTGACCTCGGCGCCCTCCAGCACCTGCTTGACCAGGTAGATGCGTCCGCGCGGGCCGTCGAGCTCGTTGCCCAGCAGCTGGTAGGTCGGGCAGGTGGCGGTGCAGAAGCCGCAGTGCACGCACTTGCGCAACTCGGCCTCGGCCTCCTGTCCGTCGTGCGTCCCTTGGTAGCGCTCGGCGAGATGTGTTTCCATCGTGGCCCGTGTTCAGAGGTCCGGATGCAGGCGGCCGGCGTTGAAGAGGCCTTGCGGATCGAAGGCGCGCTTGAGCTGGCGGTGCAGGCGCAGCGTGGTTGCATCCCAGGGCGCCACGCGCTCCGACGCCGCTCCCGGGCCGCTCCATCGGGTGGCATGGCCACCCGCCCGCAGGGCGGCCGCGTGCACCGCCGTGGCGTCGGCCGGCGTGCGCAGCCAGCGCTGGGCGCCGCCCCATTCGATGAGGCAGTCGCCCTCGATGTCGATCGGCGCGGTGCCGGCGGGCACCGAGAGCCGCCAGAGCGCAGGCGCGCCTTTCGATGCCCCGGCCCCAGCGCCAAAGAAGGCATGGCGGTGGTCCCTCAGCCCCGCCCAGTGCTGCTGCTCGGCCTCGCCCTCGAGCCGCCGTCCCCCCACCACCTTCGTTGCCGACTCGACGGCGGCGCGTGCACCGGCCAGACGCACCACCAGCGCACCGGCGTGCCACGAGCTCGCCTGGATCGGCAGCGGGCGAGGGCGCCAGCGATCGACCAGCCCCAACGCGTCTCGCTGGTCGACGTCGAGCAGCAGGGAGCACACGGCCTTCGGGCGGGGCAGCACCTTGAGGGACACCTCGAGGATCGCGCCGAGGACCCCCATCGAGCCGGCCAGCAGGCGGGCGACGTCGTAGCCGGCCACGTTCTTCATCACCTGGCCACCGAAGGTCAGCACCTCGCCGCGACCGTCGAGCAGGGTCAGGCCCAGCACATGGTCGCGCACGCCACCCACCGCCGCGCGCGGCGGGCCGGCCAGCCCCGCCGCCACCATGCCGCCGACGGTCCCTCCCGCTGCGAACCGGGGCGGATCGAACGGCAGGTGTTGGCCCGAGGCCGCCAGCGTGGCCTCGAGGTCCGACAGCTGCGTGCCCGCACGCGCCGTCACGACCAGCTCGGTGGGCTCGTAGCTGCTGATGCCGGCCAGGCCGCGCAAGGCGAGCGGCTCGCCGTGCCGGGCGCCGCCCAGGAGGGCCTTGGTGTCGCCACCGCGGATGTCGAGCCTGCGGCCTGCGCCCGCCGCACTCCGGACCTGGTCGATCAGGGCGTGCAGCGCCGCATCGTGGGTCATCGGCGTGTGCATCAGAACCTCGGCAGGTCGGGAAAGGGCAGCAGCCCGCGCAGCACGGTCAGCTTTCCGTACTCGGCACAGCGGTGCAGGGTCGGGATGACCTTGCCCGGGTTGAGCAGCTCCTTCGGATCGAAGGCGCGCTTGACCGCCGTCATCAGCGCGCGCTCCTCGGGCGAGAACTGCACGCACATCGAATTCAGCTTCTCGATACCCACGCCGTGCTCGCCGGTCACCGTGCCGCCCAGCGCGACGCTGGTCTCGAGGATGTCGGCGCCGAACAGCTCGCAGCGGCGCAGCTGGTTGGGGTCGTTGGCATCGAACAGGATCAAGGGGTGCAGGTTGCCGTCGCCGGCGTGGAAGACGTTGACACAGCGCAGCGCGTACTTCGCCTCCATCGCCTCGATCGCACGCAGCACCTCGGCCAGGCGCTTGCGCGGGATGGTCGAGTCCATGCACATGTAGTCGGGGCTGATGCGCCCGGTCGCCGGGAAGGCGTTCTTGCGACCGCTCCAGAACTTGAGGCGCTGGGTCTCGTCCTCGCTGACCTCGATGCGCGCGGCGCCTGCGGCGCGCAGCACCTCGCTCATGTGCGCGATCTCCTCGGCCACCTCCTCGACCGTGCCGTCGCTCTCGCACAGCAGGATCGCCGCGGCGTCGAGGTCGTAGCCGGCGTGGACGAACGCCTCGACCGCGGCCGTCATGCGCCTGTCCATCAGCTCCAGGCCGGCCGGGACGATGCCGGCGCCGATCACCGCCGCCACCGCGTCGCCGGCGGACTCGACGTCGGGGAAGCTGGCCATGATGCAGCGCGCCAGGGGCGGGCGCGGGATCAGCCGCACCGTCACCTCGACGGTCACGGCCAGCATGCCCTCGCTGCCCACGAGCACCGGCAGCAGGTCCAGCCCCGGCGTGTCCAGCGCCTCCGAGCCGAACACCACCGGCTCGCCTTCGACGGTGAATCCGCGCAGCTTCAGCACGTTGTGCAGCGTCAGGCCGTACTTCAGGCAGTGCACGCCGCCCGAGTTCTCGGCCACGTTGCCGCCGATCGTGCAGGCGATCTGGCTCGACGGGTCCGGCGCGTAGTACAGCCCATGCGGCGCCGCGGCCTCGCTGATCGCGAGGTTGCGCACGCCGCTCTGCACGACGGCCGTGCAGCTGACCGGGTCGATGCGCAGGATGCGGTTGAACCGCGCGAGCGACAGCACGACCCCCTGGCGGTGCGGCGTCGCGCCGCCCGACAGCCCCGTCCCCGCGCCGCGGGCCACCACCGGCACGCCCAGGCGGTGGCACACCTGCAGCACGCCTGCGACCTGCGCCTCGGTCTCGGGCAGCACGACCACCATCGGCAGCACGCGGTAGGCGCTCAGGCCGTCGCATTCGTACGGGGTCACCTCCTCGCGGCCGGCGAGGATCATCTGCGGTGCGAGCACGTCGCGCAGCGCCCGCACTACCTCGTCCCGGCGCAGGCCCAGCGTCGCCTCGTCCGGGATCGATGTCTCTGTCTTCACGCTCCGGCTCCTCTCGAAACGACCTCCTTCGGCTCAACGGACGACCATGGCGGTGAACGGCCAGACGTAGGCTTGCAGGGTGACGAAAAGGCCGACCAGGCAGGCCAGCGCGACCGAGTGGAAGAAGACGTAGCGCAGGATGTCGCCTTCGTGGTGGAACCAGCGCGTGGCGGTGGAGGCGACCACGATCGACTGCGCGTCGATCATCTTGCCCATCACGCCGCCCGAGCTGTTGGCCGCGCCCATCAGGTTCGGCGACAGGCCCAGCTGTTCGGCCGCGACCTTCTGCATGCCGCCGAACAGCACGTTCGAAGCGGTGTCAGAGCCGGTCAGCGCCACCCCCATCCAGCCCATCAGCGTGCCGAAGAAGGGGTAGAGGACGCCGGTGTTCGCGAACGCCAGGCCCAGCGTGGTGTCGGTCCCGGCGTAGCGGCTGAGCGTGCCCAGCGCCAGCATCAGCACGATGGTCAGCAGCGAGTAGCGCACCAGCCACGTGGTCTTCAAGAAGGTGCGCGCGATCGCGACCGGGTTGTACTTCATCACCAGCGCGCTCACGACCGCCGCGAGCAGGATGCCGGTGCCGGTGGCCGACAGCAGGTTCAGCGTGTAGACGGCCGTCTCGGCGTGCGGCTCGGGCACCACCGGCGGCACCTTGAAGATCATGTTGTGCAGGCCGGCCATCGGGAAGCTCGGCGCGAAGATGCCGTTGAGCCAGGCCTTGAACGACGGCAGGCCCCAGACGAAGACGAACACCGAGAGGATCAGCCACGGCGTCCAGGCCGCCACCAGGGCCTCGCGGCTGTGGCGCACCACCGGCTGCGGCGGCTTGGCCTCCGCCGCGCTCACGTCCTTGCCGCGCAGTGCGGCGGAGGTCCAGACCGTCTTGGGCTGCCACACGCGGAGGAACGCGACCAGGCAAGCCATCGACACGATCGCGGCGATGATGTCCACCAGTTCCGGGCCCATGAAGTTCGACACCAGGAACTGCGGGACGGCGAAGCTCACGCCGGCGACCAGGATGGCGGGCCAGATCGCCCACATGCCCTTGCGCCCGGCGAACGCCCAGATCAGCCAGAACGGCACCAGCACCGAGAAGAACGGCAGCTGGCGGCCGATCATCGCGGTGACCTCCATCAGGTCGTAGCCATGCACCTTGGCCAGGGTGATCACCGGGGTGCCGAGCGCGCCGAAGGCCACCGGCGCGGTGTTCGCGATCAGCGAGAGGCCCGAGGCCGCCAGCGGCGAGAAGCCCAGGCCGATGAGGATGGCCGCCGTCACCGCCACGGGCGTGCCGAAGCCCGCCGCGCCCTCGAAGAAGGCGCCGAAGCAGAAGGCGATCAGCAGCAGCTGGATGCGCCGGTCCTCGGTGATGCCCGACAGCGAGTCCTGCAGCACCTTGAAGCTGCCGTTCTGCTCGGTCAGCTGGTGCAGGAAGATGATGTTCAGCACGATCCAGCCGATCGGCAGCAGGCCGGTGAAGCCGCCGAAGATGGCGGCCCGACCTGCCATTTCCGGGGGCATGCCGTACGCGTAGACGGCGACGATCAGCGCCGCGATCAGGCCCATGCCGGCGGCCAGGTGCGCCTTGATATGGAATATGCCCAGCGCTGCCAGCATGACCACGACGGGAATGGCAGCCAGCGCCGTGGAAATGAACATGTTCCCGAAGGGGTCGTAGATCTGCTGCCAGGTCATGGCGATTTGTCTCCAGTCATGGGGTAGGCCGCGGCCCATTCAGGGCGCGTGTGCTCTTCTCGGCGAATCTGCGATCAAGGCGTTTTGATCGACGGCGACGGACTGTATGGGGCCGTCCCACAGCGTGGGTTGATATATTTTTGTCGGGGTGTTGAGCGCTTTTGCAGCGCACCCTGTGAACGCCGGAATCCCATATCGACTGGCCATGCAAATGCCGGCCGCACAGGCAGCGGCTCGACATTGGCCGCGACTGTGCAGCCAGACGTCACTGCCGGCGCGTCACACGCGGGCGCAGTTCTTCGGGCCGTGGTGAAAGGCGTTCATGCACCAAGCCGGCAAGGGCAACGCCCGCTTCCGAGCGGGCACGCATTGCGTGACGCCGGCGAGTGCAATGGACAAGACCTACAGCCGGGTCAAGCAGCTCAAACGCTGAAGCCCACCGACCGGTGTACCTCCTCGAGCTGCGCCGGCAAGCCTTCCGGGCGGCAGTGGCAGCCGTTGCCTGTTCCGCCTACGCGGAAGGCGAGGGCGAAGGGAAGACCTGGAACAGCCAGTCGAAGAAGGCTGAACGTTCCCATCGGTCGAGCGCACCGGGGGCCCAGCACAGGTAGTGCCTGTGCGCGGATCGCACGGACCGATGGGACAGCCTGACCAGCCGGCCTGACTCCAGCCAGGCCGCACCCATCTTGTGACGCACGAGGGCGACGCCGAAGCCGGTGGCCGCAGCGTCGTAGATGAGCCCGATGTCGTTGAACTGCGCGCCTGCGTTCGGCTCCCGGTGCGAGAGGGCGCATTCCGCGAACCAGGGCTCCCAAGGCTCCAGCGGGCTGCGGATGAGACGCGCCCGGCTCACTTCGGCATCGGAAGCGAAGCCATCGAAAGGGCCGAACTCGCGCAGGTAGCTGGGGCTGCAGGCTGGCGACACATCGTCTTCGACGATCAGGCGATAGTCGACGTCCGTGTAGTTGCCCACGCCGAAGCGGATCTCCAGGTCGGCCGGCTCCGCCTTGACGTCGAGCAACGGGATCGAGACCTGCAGCACCAGGTCGATCTCCGGGTAGGCATTGCGGAACAGCTCGAGCTTGGGCATCAGGAACTGCCGGCAGAACGTGGGCGTCACGGCCAGCCTCAGGCGCGGCATCGCCTTCTCTGCGAGCCGCCCGGTCATCTGTTCCAGAGAGGTGAGGCCGCTGCGCACGTGCCCGAGATAGGCGGCGCCATCGGCCGTGAGGTTGAAGTCACCGCGCTGGAACAGCGTGAACCCGAAATGGGATTCGAGCTGCCTGATCCGATGGCTGACCGCGCTGGTCGTCACCCCCAGTTCCTCGCCTGCCTTGCTCGCGCTGCGCAGTCGCGCGACGGCCTCGAAGGTCACGAGGCACTGGATCGGTGGGATGCGGTTGAAGGCCATCTCTGAGTGATCAATCCCGGTCTATCGATGAATTAGACGAGTGATCCGAGCGGTGTAGACATGCCATTGCGGAATAGGCGTCATGCACTGCACCCGTCTTCCGGGACTGACGGCTTGTCAGGTCACTCTCGTCGACGTTCGAATGCTCGAACAGCGAGTTGCGGACATGGCGAGAAAAATGAAAGCCGCAAGGGCGGCCGTACATGTGCACATCGAGCCGACCAGATCGGCGGCGTCTTCTCGTCGCGGTGGCACGCGAGCGCGAGGCCGCCGGCGAGCTCCCGAACTACGCTGAATGGGCCAGCCGCTGCGCCCAGGACAAGCACCTGATGCAGCGCACGTCGGCGTTCGACAACGTGGCGATCAAGCCGCAGCGCGTCTATGCCGAGATGAACGACGCCTTCGACCGGGACACCCGGAGGGCCGCTACGCGCTGGCATCGGTGGCGAATGCGATCCTGATCAAGCCCAAGCAGATCGGCACGCTGACCGAGACGCTGGCGGCGATCGCTGTAGATCGAGGACGAGCTCGGCGCGCGGGCCCGCTACACGGGGCAGGCGGCTATCGACCCGCGCTTCCTGCAGCGCAAGGCCTGACGGGCCGCGCCCGTCGGGCGGGCAGGCTCCTGTTGGCCCTGCCGTGCCGTGCCCACAGAATGGGCGGGCACCCTCAACAGGAGTCCACCATGATCCGCATCCCCGCTGGCGCACGTCCTGTGGCGGGCCAGCGCCCCTCGCGCCTCCTGAATGGCTTGCGGGGCCTGCGCGCCCTGGCCTTGTCGGCCTGCGCCTTTTCAACGGGCGCCGCCGCCGCCGCGCCGCCGGTGCCGGTCACCGCGCAGGTGCCTGGCTACTACCGGCAGGCGGTCGGCCCGCTGGTGGTCACCGCGCTCTACGACGGCTACGTCGACCTGGCGACCTCGGAGCTGCAGGGCCTGTCGACGGCGACGATCGAGCGCCTGCAGGCGCGCGCCTTCGTGCCGGCCGGCGAGCAGGGGGCGCAGACCGCGGTCAACGCCTACCTCGTGCACACGGCGGACCGGCTGGTGCTCGTCGACACCGGCACGTCCAAGTGCTTCGGCCCGGTGCTCGGCCAGGTGCTGCCGAACCTGCGTGCCAGCGGCTACACGCCGGAGCAGGTCGACACCGTGCTGCTCACGCACCTGCATCCCGACCACATGTGCGGCCTGCTCGATGGCGAGGGCCGCGTGGCGTTTCCGAGCGCGACCGTCTGGGCGGCGCAGGAGGACATCGACTACTGGCTGGACGCCGCGTCGGAGAAGACCGCGCCCGAGGCCCTCCAGCCCCTGTTCGGCATGGCGCGCACCGCGGCCGCGCCCTACCAGGCGGCGGACCGTCTGAAGGGCTTCAAGCGGGGAGACGCCCCGCTCGGTGCGGGCATCGAGTTCATCGCGAGCCACGGCCACACGCCTGGCCACACCTCGTACCTGTTCCACGGCGACAGGCAGCGGCTGCTGGTGTGGGGCGACATCGTCCACTACCACGCTGTGCAGTTCGCGCACCCCGAGGCCACCTTCGACTACGACAGCGACCGGCAGCAGGCCCTGGCCACAAGGCGCACGCTGTTGGGCCGTGCGGCGCGCGGCAACTGGGTGGTGGCCGGGGCGCATCTGCCGTTCCCCGGCCTGGGCCATGTGCTCTCCGACGGCCGCGCCTACGGCTGGGTGCCGGTCGAGTTCGGGCCGATCCGCGAGGAGCGCTGAGCGCCGGGCGCTCGGCACGGCACGGTGCGCGCTGCTTGCTGGTCTAGGGAGTGACGGTCCGCAGGCCTGCGTCGACGATCGGCCGCCTCGAGAGCAGGGGGGAACGATGCGCGTCGCCATACTCGGAAGCTGGCCCCGCAAACCGCGCTGGCGCCTGCGCGGCTCCCAGGAGGAGTTCTCCAGCGCCTGCCGCCGGATCGGCCGCGAGCTCGTCCGGCGCGGCCACAGCCTGATCGTCGGCAGCGACGGTGAGCACACGGCAGACCGTCATGCCGTGCTGGGCGCCCTGGAGGAATCGCCAGAGACATCGACCGAAGCCCCACCGCGGGTATGCCTGGTGCGCGCGGCTGCAAGCGACGACACGCGTCCCTTCGCCGCCGAGCGCCGGGACTGGCCCGGGCTGATCGTCGAAAGCCCCAGCGAGGCGGGCTCGCAGGCGGTCGTCAAGCTCATGCAGACCCAGATGGCCGATGCGGTCATCCTGGTCGGCGGCGCGGAGCACACCGAACAGGCCGGGGTCGCCACGGCGATCTTTCGCAAGCCGCTGGCCTGCGTCGGCTCCTTCGGCGGCGCCGCCAAGCTGCTCAACGATCGGTTCGCCGCGCATCCGGCGGCCTGGGGCATCGATCCGGCGCGCGCCGGACGCCTGCGTCAGCTGCAGGAGGACTTCGGCGATCGAGTGCTCCGATACGCCTTCGATGCCGCCTCGATCAGCGATGCGCCGAAGCTCTTTCTGATCCACGGGCACAGCACCGATCGCGACGAGCTGAAGCGGGAGCTCGAAACGCAAGGCCGTGCCGGCCGGGTCGTCGTGCTTGCCGACGAGTTTCGGCCGACGATGGCGATACCGGACAAGTTCGAGCAGGAGGCGCAACTGGTCGACGGCGCGATCGCCCTCATCACGCCCGACGACTACTGGGGGCCGAGCGGTGAGAACCAGGCCGTGCACCGGGCACGGCAGAACGTCTGGATCGAGGTGGGCTGGTTCTGGGGGCGGCGGGGACGGCGCAAGGTGCTGATGCTGACGAAGGGGCAGGTCGAGATCCCGTCCGACCTGGGCAATGTCGAGCACTATCCCTACAACGAAAGCCCGATGGAACGGCTCTCGGAGATCGAACGGTTCCTCGTCCTGTTGCGCTCGGCGGGCGATGCGCCGGGTGCCAGCTGAGACGGTGCTGCGGGCTGCTGCCGCCGCCGGCTTGCGTCAGGCCGACGCGAACCAGGCCCGCGCGTCGGCCACGTCCTGCGCGATCGCCTCGCGCAGCGCGTCGAGCGAGTCGAAGCGCCGCTCGTCGCGCAGCTTGTGCAGCAGCTCGACGCAGACCAGTCGCCCGTAGCCGCCTTCGAGGTCGAGCGTCGCCGGCCAGTCGAGGCAGTGCACCTCGAGCAGCACGCGCCCCGCGTCCTCGACGGTCGGGCGCACGCCGAAGCTCGCGACGCCGTCGATGACGTCGTCGGGTGCCGGTGGTGTGCCGCGCAGCCCGCGCACGCGCACGACGAAGATTCCCACCGCAGCCGGCTTCGGGTGCCCGAAGCGCAGGTTCAGCGTGCGGAAGCCGCCGCTGCCGTCGGGCGCCGCGCCGAGGCTGCGCCCGAGCTTGCGCCCGTGCACCACGTGCCCGCTGATGCTGTAGGGGCGGCCGAGCTGGGCCGCGACCGAGGCCAGGTCGCCGGCCAGGAGCGCCGCGCGCACGGCCGAACTCGACACGCGCTGCCCGTGCACCTCGTAGCTGTTCATGCGCGCGACGTCGAAGCCCTCGGCGCCGAGCGCATCGCCGGCCGCGTCGAGCATTGCGTAGTCGCCGGCGCGCCGCGCGCCGAAGCGGAAGTCGTCGCCGACCAGCACATAGCGCGCATGCAGCCCGCGCACCAGCACGTCGTCGATGAAGGCCTGCGGCGACTGGGCGGCGAAAGCCGCGTCGAAGCGCAGCACGACCGCGATGTCGATGCCGCAGCGCTGCAGCTCGCTCAGCTTGTCGCGCAACGTCGCGATGCGATGCGGCGCGGCCTCGGGCTTGCCGGCCAGGCCGGCGAAGTAGTCGCGCGGATGCGGCTCGAAGGTCACCACGCAGCTCGGTAGGCCACGGTGCCGCGCCTCGGACACCAGCAGCGCGAGCATCGCCTGGTGCCCGCGGTGCACGCCGTCGAAGTTGCCGAGTGTCAACGCGCAGCCGCCGGCGACGGCGGCGGCCAGGTCCGGGTGGCGCAGGCCCCTGAAGATCAGCATGTCGCGGATTATCGCGACCGCGCGGGGCCGTTGCGGCGAAGAAGCGGCGATGCCGGGTCACGAGCGACCCGGCATCGCCGTCGCGCTGCCGATCGTGGCAGGGCCGGGCATGCCGCCCGGCCCCGGGGGAAGGGTCAGAACACCTTGCTCAGGTTCCAGATGCTCAGGCCGGAGATCAGCAGGCCGACGATCACCAGCAGCACCTTCGTCGGCGCGTAGCGCGTCAGCACCGCGGCGAAGGGCGCGGCGAACAGGCCGCCGAACACCAGCCCGGCGATCACCGTCCAGTGCGTGAAGCCGCCGAACAGCGCGAAGGCCGCGCCGCCGGCCAGCGCGAGGAAGAACTCAGCCGCGTTGACCGAGCCGATCGTGGTGCGCGGGTCCTGGCCGCTGCCGATCAGCGAGGTCGTGACCACCGGGCCCCAGCCACCGCCGCCGATCGCGTCGACGAAGCCGCCGCCCAGCGCGAGCGGCGCGACGTAGGTCGGCGGCTCGGTGCGCACACGCAGCGTGCCCCAGACCTTGCTGAGGATGTAGAGGCCGATCAGCAGCAGGTAGGCGGAGATCCAGGGCTTGATCGTGTTGGCGTCGACCGAGGTCACGATGTAGGCGCCGACCACCCCGCCGATCACGCCGGGGATCACCAGGCGCTTGAAGAGCGCTTTGTTGACGTTGCCGAGCTTCCAGTGCGACAGGCCCGAGGCGCCGGTGGTGAACACCTCGGCGATGTGCACCGACGCCGAGGCCGCGGCCGGCGGCACGCCGGTGGCGAGCAGGAAGCTCGTCGAGGTCACGCCGTAGGCCATGCCGAGCGCACCGTCGACGATCTGCGCGAGCAGGCCGACGCCGGCGGCCGTCCAGAAGCCCTTCGACGACAGGCCCTCGCCGATCGTGTGCAGGAGCGGGGCCCAGCCGCCGGGCAGGTAGGCCTGGCCGAGGCCCCAGGCGAGCGCCGCGAGGCCGAGCAGTGGCAGCAGCACGTAGAGCGCGCGCAGGCGCAGGTCGCGCGGGGGGGCCAGCGCGGCGGCACCGGCGCCCCCGTCGATCGGCGGTCCGTCTTGATGTGGGGTCAGGCTCATGGTTCCCTCCAGAATCGTGTAGTCGATGGCCTTGCGACTCTAGGAACCGTGCTCGGCAGCAGGAACGAAGCATTCCGGCTATCGAAGCAAGCCGAACCGATATGCAAGGTTGCGCATGCCCGCAACGCGTTTCGTTGCGGGCCGGAGGGCGCAAGGTCTCAGCCGGGCAGCGTCTTGCGCTCGGCGGCGTCGACGAAACGCCATTCGCCGGGGGCCAGACCGGCCGGCAGCTCGAGGGCACCGAAGCGGCTGCGGTGCAGTGCCTCGACCCGGTTGCCGACCGCCGCCAGCATGCGCTTGACCTGGTGGTAGCGCCCCTCGGTCAAGGTCAGCCGCAACGCGCGTTCGCCGCTCGTCTCGCAGGCGGCGGCGCGCACCGGACGCGGGTCGTCGTCGAGCACCACGCCTGCGCGCAGCCGCTCGACCTGCTCGGGGGTGACCGGGTGCTTGGTGCCCACCTCGTAGACCTTCGCCACGTGGTGCTTCGGCGAGGTCAGGCGATGGATCAAGGGGCCGTCGTCGGTCAGCAACAGCAGCCCGGTCGTGTCTTCGTCGAGCCGGCCCACCGGCTGCACGCCCCGCGTGCGCAGCGGCAGCGGCAGCAGGCTCAGCACACCGGGGTGGTGGCGCGGCTGGCGCGAGCATTCGACCCCGGCCGGCTTGTGCAGCATCACCAGCGCCTTCGCGTGATAGGGCCAGAGCCGGCCCTGCACCTCGAACCTCAGCCCTTCGACGTCGAGCTCGGCCTGCGGGTCGTCGATCACGCGGCCGTCGATGCGCACCTCGCCGGCGTGGATCAGCCCGGCGCAGCCGCGGCGGGTGCCGAAGCCTTGCGAGAAGAGCAGTTGCGCCAGTTGCATCGAGACCTTGTCGGCGCGCGGTGGCGCGCTCGCGAAGCGGCGAGTCTAGAGGCGCTGCGTCGGGCAGCGGCCCGCGCTCGGGCGCGTCAGGCCGGCCGGTAGCGGAACGACGCCCGGACGATGCCGTGGTCGTTCGTGCCCAGCCCCTTGTGGTCGTCGAAGTTCAGGTGGTCGTTGTTGATCAACAGGCCGTCGAACATCCAGACGCGCCGGCGGCTGTTGTCGTAGAACTCCTGGCTCACCAGGATGTGGTCGAGCGATTCGCGGATGTCCTGGTGGATGTGGGTGTAGTAGACGTCGCGAGTGTCGCGGTACTCCTGCAGCGTTTGCGCCGTGTAGAGCGCCACGTCGCCGCCGCCCTCGGAATCGCCCACCAGGTAGCGCGGCTGCTCGGTCAGGATGTTGGCGGTGTTGCTGTGCTGGCCGTCGTTGATGTCGCCGATCACGATCACCGGATCGTCGTTGTCCTTCATCGTCTCGCTGAGCAGGAAGCGCAGCGCCGCCGCCTCGGCGGTGCGGCGGATGGTCGACAACGCGGCGCCGAGGCCTTTCGCATGCCGGCTGTAGCGGGCCCTGTCGTACCAGTCCTCGCGGTGGACCTGCGTCGGCGCCTTCGACTTGAAGTGGCAGATGTAGACCTGGACGTCCGGCCGGTCGTCGCGCGGCCGCACCCGGAAGTGCAGCACCGGCCGCGAGAAGCCGCGGATGCCGACGCTGATCTCCGGCGTCTGCGGGTCGTCGCCGCGCGAGCGCAGCACGAATCCCTCGGGGAAGTCCTGGATCCAGGCGGGCTCGCCGACGCGCAGGCCCTGACGCAGCATCGTCGCGCAGACGATCTTCGAGCCGTCGGCGTCGGCAGGCATCAGGAGCTCATGCGTCGCCGCCAGGCCGGCGGCGTCGAAGGCGGCGGTAAGCGCGTCGGCATGCCACAGCTCCTGGAAGCCGCACACGTCCGGCGCCAGCAGGCGCAGCTGGCTCGCCGTCCAGGCGATCTTGCGCTCGTACTGCTCGGCATCCCAGCCGGGCCCGGTGTAGATCGGGCGGCCCGGCAGGTTGAGGTTGAACAGGTTGAAGGTCGCGATCGACAGGTTCCGCAGCTTCATTGCGCACTCCTCGGACACCGGGCGAACGATTGTCGAAGGCGTTTGTGACGGCCGCGTGGGCGGCGCGACGCGCCTGCGCGCGGGCTAGGAGTCGATCGCCGCCGGCGTCCGGGCCGAGAGCGAGAGCCGCCGCGAGTTCGCCGGGTCGCGGAACACCAGCGGATGCTCGGTCACGCGGGGCGCCGCACCGGCGGCGGCTGCGGCCTCGGCCGCCTCGACCGCGGCCTCGACGCGGTCGTGCTGCGGGCTGAGGCGGCACACCGGGTCGGCGGCTGCCGGGTCGTTGGCGATCATGTAGGCCTGACAGCGGCAGCCGCCGAGGTCTTCCTCCTTGTGCGCGCAGCTCGCGCAGGGCTCTTTCATCCAGCCGGTGCCGCGGTAGCGGTTGAAGCCTTCGGAGTCGAACCAGATCTCGCGCAGGCTGTGCTCGCGCACGTTCGGGAAGGCCAGGCCGGGCAGCATCTTCGCGGTGTGGCAGGGCACGGCGGTGCCGTCGGGCACGACGGTGAGGAACATGTTGCCCCAGCCGTTGACGCATTTCTTCGCCTTGCCCTCGTGGTAGTCGGGCGCGACGAAGAAGAGCCGCATCGACTCGCCCAGCTTCGCGCGCCAGGCATCGGTCACCGCCTCGGCGTGGCGCAGCTGCTCGCGCGTGGGCAGCAGCTGCTCGCGGTTCAGGAAGGCCCAGGAGTAGTACTGCGTGTTCGCCAGCTCGAGGTACTCGGCGCCCATCTCGTGGGCCATGCCGATGATGCGGTCGACGTGGTCGATGTTGA
>JAMHWF010000075.1:0-2998 GCA_035911095.1 Ideonella sp.
GGGCGGCGCACGCCTGGCCGGCGCCATGCAGCTCGGCGAGCTGGCGCACCTGCTGGAATCCGATGTGCTCACCCTGCTGGCGCGAGCCGGCCGCACGCTGAGCGAGCTGCTGCCGCTGCAGGAGCGTGGCGACGAGTTGGAGCAGCGCTTCGAGGCACTGCGCCGCGAGCAGCATGCGGCCCCTGCGGCCCCTGCGGCCCCTGCGACCCCGACAGCTCCGACGGCCGCCGAGCTGCCGAGTGCTGCGGCGGTCGAGCCGACGGCCGGCCCCGCACCGGTCGAGGCCGCGTCGATCGCCGTCGAAATGCCGGCCGCCGAGGCCGTCGAGCCGTCGGCCGAGCCGGAGCTGCGCCTGGCCGCCGCGCCGCTGGTGTTGCGCGACCCCTCCGAGGTCGACTGGACGCGTTTCGCCGGCCAGGAGGCCCGCGAGCTCACGGTGGCCGATGCCGCGCCGCTGGTCAGCGGGCAGTCGGTGGTGCGCGTGCGCGCCGCTCTGCTCGATCGCCTGGCTTCTCAAGCCGGTGAGGTCTCGATCCGCCGCGCGCGGATGGAGAACGAGCTGGCGCAGATGAAGAACGCGCTGTCCGAGCTCGACGACAACCTGGAGCGCCTGCGCACCCAGCTGCGCGAGCTGGAACTGCAGGCCGAGGCGCAGATCAGTTCGCGCCAGGAAGCGGCGCGCTCGCTCGGTTCCGACTTCGATCCGCTCGAGTTCGACCGCTACACGCGCTTCCAGGAAGTCACGCGCATGCTGGCCGAGTCGGTCAACGACGTGGCCACCGTGCAGCGCTCCTTGCAGCGCAACGTGGCGGCCGGCGAGGACGAACTGGCCGCGCAGAGCCGCCTGACGCGTGAGTTGCAGGACGATCTGCTGAGCTCGCGGATGGTGGAGTTCGAGTCGATCGCCGAGCGCCTGCACCGCGTGGTGCGGCAGGCCGGGCGCGAGAGCGGCAAGCAGGTCCAGCTCGATATCGCCGGTCATGGCATCGAACTGGATCGCGGGGTGCTGGAGCGCCTGATCGGCGCCTTCGAGCACCTGCTGCGCAATGCGGTGGTGCACGGCATCGAGACGCCCGAGGCGCGCAAGGCCGCCGGCAAGCCCGAGCAGGGCACGATCCGCATCGCGCTCAGCCAGGAAGGCAACCAGGTGCTGATCGCCTTCAAGGACGACGGCGCCGGTCTGAACCTGGCGCGCATCCGCGAGAAGGCGCTGGCGCAGGGCCTGCTGCAGGCCGGGCAGACACCCGCCGACAACGAGTTGATGCAGCTGATCTTCCAGCCCGGCTTCTCCACCGCCGCGCAGGTCACCGAGATGGCCGGACGCGGCGTCGGCATGGACGTGGTGCGGGCCGAGGTCACGACCCTGGGCGGCTATGTGCTGACGCGCTCGACGGCCGGGCTGGGCACCGAATTCGACCTGCGCGTGCCGCTCACCACGGCGCTGACGCAAGTGGTGTTGCTGCGCGTCGGCGAGCTGCAGGTGGCGGTGCCGGCCAGCCTGGTCGACAGCGTGCTGCGCCTGCCCAACGCCGACCTGGTGGCCGCTTACGACAGCGGCCGCCTCAAGGCCGGCCTGGGGGCCAAGGCGGTCGAGGTGCCGATCTACTGGCTGGGCGGGCTGCTGGCGCACAACGACCACCCGCAACTGCACGGCAAGCATGCCGCCGTGGTGCTGGTGCATTCGGGCCCGGACCGCATCGCCATCCACGTCGACGAGGTGGTGGGCAACCAGGAAGTGGTGGTCAAGAACCTCGGACCGCAACTCATCCACGTGCCGGGCCTGGCGGGCATCAGCCTGCTGGCCAGCGGCTCGGTGGCGCTGATCTACAACCCGGTGGCCCTGGCCGAGCGCTATGGCGCGGCAGCGGTCTCGCGCGCTCGATTGGGCGGGGTGCCGATCGTCGCTGCGCCGGTCGACCAGCGTCCGCTGGCTCCGCTCATCATGGTGGTGGACGACTCGCTGACGGTGCGCCGTGTCTCGCAGCGCTTCCTCGAGCGCGAGGGACTGCGCGTGCAACTGGCCAAGGACGGGCTGGATGCGATGGAGCAGCTGGCGCGCGAGGAGTTGCCGGACCTGATCCTGTCCGACATCGAGATGCCGCGCATGGACGGTTTCGACTTGGTGCGCAACATTCGCGCCGACGCGCGTCTGAAGAAGCTGCCGGTGGTGATGATCACCTCGCGCATCGCCGAAAAGCACCGCGACTACGCGGCGCAGCTCGGCGTGCAGGGCTACCTCGGCAAACCCTACGACGAGGAGACGCTGCTGCGCCTGATCCGCCAGCACACCGCCACGGCCCCGGCCGCGGCCTTGAGCTGAGCTCGCGATGGCCAAGGTTGTCGATCAACTCGCCGAGCTGACCGGCTACAAGGACCGTGACGTCATGGACGTCACGCTGGTGGTGGCGCTGCGCGAGATGCTCAACCCCTTGACCGTGGCGATCTACCGTGCCGTCGGCCCTGACGAGGACCGGCGCTGGATGTCGCGCGCCTACCTGGCCTATGGCGAGCGCGTACCGACCGCCGATTCACTCAACGCCGCGCTGTCGGCGCTGCCTCCGGTCGGCCAGTTCCCGGCGCGCTGGGCCTGCCTGCAGCGGCGTGAGCTGCGCGAGTCGGCCAGCCGTTCGGAGTTCACCTGCCATTTCCCGCTCGTCAGCGAGCACGAGGGCGACGGCGTGCTGGAGGTGGTGACGCGCACGCGGCTTAGCCCGAGCGAGCAGCGCACCGTCAGCGGCATGCTGCGCGTGTATCACAACTTCCAGTCGCTGCTCGACTACTCGGAGCGCGACACCCTGACCGGGCTGCTCAACCGCAAGACCTTCGACGACCAATTCCTGAAACTGGTCTCGGGGCGGCCGCTGGCCAGCGTGGCCACGGTGGGCGACCGCCGCCACGACGGCGACGTGCCGCACTACTGGATGGGCGTGGTCGACGTCGACCACTTCAAGCGCGTCAACGACAACTACGGCCACCTGATCGGCGACGAGGTGCTGCT
>JAMHWF010000076.1:0-81603 GCA_035911095.1 Ideonella sp.
ATGCGCGTGGTCGGCGACACCGACAAGCGCGGCACCGAGGTGCACTTCCTGCCCGACGACGAGATCTTCAACAACATCGACTTCCACTACGACGTGCTGGCCAAGCGCCTGCGCGAGCTGTCCTTCCTGAACAACGGGGTGAAGATCCGCCTGGTGGACGAGCGCCAGGGCAAGGAGGACAACTTTGCCTACGTGGGCGGCGTCAAGGGCTTCGTGGAGTTCATCAACCAGGGCAAGCGCACGCTGCACCCGAACATCTTCCACGCCACCGGCGAGAAGATGAGTGACCAGAACACGCCCATCGGCGTGGAGGTGTCGATGCAGTGGAACGACGGCTACAACGAGTCGGTGCTGTGCTTCACCAACAACATCCCGCAGCGTGACGGCGGCACCCACCTGACCGGCCTGCGCGCGGCGATGACGCGCGTGATCAACAAGTACATCGAGGAAAACGAGCTCGCCAAGAAGGCCAAGGTGGAGATCGCCGGCGACGACATGCGCGAAGGCCTGGCCTGCGTGGTGAGCGTGAAGGTGCCCGAGCCCAAGTTCAGCTCGCAGACCAAGGACAAGCTGGTGTCGTCCGAGGTGCGCGGCCCGGTGGAGGAGATCGTGGCCGCCAAGCTCGGCGAATGGCTGCTGGAGAACCCCACCGACGCGAAGATCGTGTGCGGCAAGATCGTCGACGCCGCGCGCGCCCGCGAGGCGGCGCGCAAGGCACGCGAGGCCACCCGCAAGACCGTGCTGGGCAGCATGGGCCTGCCGGGCAAGCTGGCCGACTGCCAGGAGAAGGACCCGTCGCTGTGCGAGATCTACATCGTGGAGGGCGACTCCGCCGGCGGCTCGGCCAAGCAGGGGCGTGACCGCAAGTTCCAGGCGATCCTGCCGCTGCGCGGCAAGATCCTGAACGTCGAGAAGGCGCGCTACGAAAAGCTGCTGACCAGCAACGAGATCCTGACGCTGATCACCGCGCTGGGCACCGGCATCGGCCGCGGCGCGGGGGGCGACGACTTCAACCCCGAGAAGCTGCGCTACCACCGCATCATCATCATGACCGACGCGGACGTCGACGGCGCCCACATCCGCACCCTGCTGCTGACCTTCTTCTTCCGCCAGATGCCCGAGCTGGTCGAGCGCGGCCACATCTACATCGCGCAGCCGCCGCTCTACAAGGTCAAGCACGGCAAGGAAGAGCAGTACCTGAAGGACGCGCACGAGCTCGATGGCTACATGCTGCGCATCGCGCTGAAGGACGCCTCGCTCGCCACCGGCCTGGTCGACGCCGGCGGCACGGCGACGACGCTGCAGGGCGAGGCGCTGGAGACCCTGGCGCGCCAGTACGTGCTGGCCGAGCACGTGATCAACCGGCTGTCGAACTGGATGGACTTCGAGGCGCTGCGCGTGCTGGCCAACGGCGAGGTGGTGCTCAACCTCGACACGCTCGAAGGCGCCGAGCTGGCGGCGCAGGCGATGAAGGCGGCGCTGCACGAAGCCGACGTCGTCGCCGAGTTCGACGCCCGCACCGACAAGCACATCCTGCGCATCAGCCGCCGCCAGCACGGCAACACGCGCTCGAGCGTGATCACGGCCGACTTCGTGCACGGCGCCGACTACGAGGCGCTGGCCAACGCCGGCCGCACCTTCAAGGGCCTGCTCGGCGACGAGGCCGTGGTGCGCAAGGGCGAAGGCGAGAAGGGCAAGGAAGGCAAGGTCGCCGACTTCCGCGCCGCGATGGACTGGCTGATGCAGCAGGCCGAGAACACCGTCGGCCGCCAGCGCTACAAGGGCCTGGGGGAGATGAACCCTGCCCAGCTCTGGGAGACGACGATGGACCCCGGCGTGCGCCGGCTGCTGCGGGTGCAGATCGACGACGCGATCGAGGCCGACCGCGTGTTCACGATGCTGATGGGCGACCTGGTCGAGCCGCGGCGCGAGTTCATCGAGACGAATGCGCTGCGGGCGGCGAATATCGACGTGTGAGGTCGTCGACCGACCCCATGCATCACGGGTCTCTCATTCCGGGCGTCGCCGGTTCCGAACTCACCCGCCTGCTCGCCCGCCTGTCGGAGGCCCCGCCCGCCGAAGGCCGCCCGGCGTTTGCCGAACGCCTGGGCCAGTGGCTCGGCTGGACCGGTGACATCGCACTGTCCGCCGCGCTGAACGCCACGCCCCCGGCCCCGACCGAGGCCGGCGTCGAGGGCGTGACCGAGGAAGAGGCCGAGCTGACGCAGCTGCGCGCAGGCCTGGAGGCCTCGATCGCGGCGCGCCCACGTGAACGGGACGCCGGCCCGCTCGACTTCGACCCGCACCGCCGCCACTGCCTTGCGCAACAGATGGCGATGCAGGAGTCGATCGCCGCGCTGCGCACACGGCTGCGCCAGCGCCTGCTGCGTCGCTCGGCCGAGCTGGGCCGGCTCGCCGCCATCGACGAGGTGATGGAGCAGACGCTCGCACCGCACGAACGCCGGCTCATGGCGTTGGTGCCGCTGCGGCTGCAGGCGCACTTCGAACGCATGCAGCGGGCGGCCGACCCCGAGGACACGCGCTGGCCCGAGGCCTTTCGCGAAGACATGAACTGCGTGCTGCGGGCCGAGCTGGCGCACCGGCTGCTGCCGGCCCAGGGCCTGCTGGACGCACTGAGACTGCATTTCCCGACATGACGCAACGCATCTTCTTCGCCGCGGCCTTTGCCGCGGGCCTGGCCGCGATCGGCTGGATCGGCGCCGGTTACCTGGGTTCGAACGCCCTGGCGCTCGGCCTGGTCGTGCTGATCGGCGGCTTCTACCTGGGGGGCGCGGCCGAGCTGTGGCGGTATCGCGCGCAGACCGGCGGACTGCAGCAGGTGCTGAGCGGCACCGATACGGCGCCGCCGACGCTCGAGGCCTGGCTGAGCCAGCTGCCGCCCGGGCTGCGCCACGCGGTGCGCCAGCGCGCGGAAGGCGAGCGCGCGGTCTTCGCGGGCCCGGTGATGACGCAGTACGCGGTCGGCCTGCTGGTGCTGCTGGGCATGCTCGGCACCTTCCTCGGCATGGTGGTGACGCTGCGCGGTACCGGCCTGGCCCTGGCCAGCGCGGCGGACGTCGAAACCATCCGCGCCTCGCTGGCAGCGCCGGTGCAGGGGCTGGGGCAGGCTTTCGGCTGTTCGGTCGCCGGGGTCGCGGCCTCGGCCGCGCTCGGCCTGATGGCGGCGCTGGCGCGGCGCGAGCGTCAGGGCAGCCTGCAGCAGCTCGATCGGCTGCTGGCAACCACGCTGCGCGGCTTCACGCGTAGCAGCCGACGGCACGAACAGCGCGAGGCCGCGTTGCGCCAGCAGGAGGAAACGCTGCGCCTGCTGCGCGTGCAGGCGGAAGCCCTGCCCGCGCTGATGGACCGCCTGCAACGCCTGGCCGCGCAGATGGAAGACCAGGGCCGGACGCTGCAGCAGGGCCTGCTCGACGGCCAGGCCCAGTTCCACGGCGAGGCGCGCCAGGCCTATGCAGGCCTCGCGGCTTCGGTCGGGGACTCGCTGCGCGTCAGCCTGGCCGAGAGCGCACGCCAGGCCGGCGCCGCCTTTGGCCCGGCGGTGCACGAGACCATGGCCAGCGTGGCGCGCGAAACCGCCACGCTGCGCGACGCGCTGGGCCTGGCGGTGCAGCAGCAGCTCGACGGCATCGGCAGCCGCCTCGCCGCGACCACCGACACGCTGAACGGACGCTGGCAGGCCGCGCTGGACGCGCAGCAGCGCCAGGCCGAGCACGCGACGCAGGGGCTGGAGGCCGGCCTCGACCGCTTCACGCAGGGCTTCGAGCAGCGCAGCCAGGCCCTGGTCGACACGGTCGCGGGCCAGCTCCAAGGCCATGCCGCGCAATGGTCCGGCCAGTGGACCGCGGCCTGGGGCCAGGTGCTGGCCGGCCAGCAGGCGGCGCACGACGGCCTGGAGACGCGCCAGCGTGCGCTGCAGGACGAAGCCTTGACGCAGCAGCGCGACGCGCAGCAGGCGCTGGTCGCGGCCCAGCGCGAAGCCGCCGAGTCGCTGCTCGGCCAGCAGCGGGAACAGCATGCGGCGCTGCTGCACGAACACCGCAGCGCGCACGCCGAGCTGCGGCAGCGCCAGCACGACGGCCAGGACGGGCTGCTGCGCCAGCAGCGCGAGTCGCTGGAAGCGGTGGTGCTGAGCCAGCGCGAGAGCCATGCCGCGATCGCGGCCGGACAGCGCGAGCTGCAGGACAACCTGCTCGCGGCCCAGCGCGAGCATCAGCAGGCGCTGGTCGGGCAGACGCGCGACGGCCTGGCCAGCGCGCTGGCCGGTATCGAGCGGCAGGGCGACCACCTGCTGCGCCAGCTCGCCGAGGCCCAGGCCAACCACGATGCGGCCGTGACCGCGCGCGAACGCGAGCGCATGGAGGCCTTCCACCAGGGCCTCGCGGCGATGGCCGAGACCTGGCAGCGCGAAGGCCGGCAGGTGGCCGAGCTGATCCAGGCCCGCCAGCAGCAGATCGGCGAGACGCTGGAACGCACCGCCGGCGCGATCACCGCCCAGGCCGAGCAGCACACCCGCGCCACGGTCGATGAGATCGGCCGGCTGCTGCAGTCCGCCGGCGAGGCGCCGCGCGCCGCGGCCGAGGTGATGGGCGAGCTGCGGCAGGCGCTCAGCGACAGCCTGGCGCGCGACACCACGCAGCTGCAGGAACGCACGCAGCTGATGGGCACGCTCTCGACCCTGCTCGACGCGGTGAACCATGCCAGCCGCGTGCTCGCCGGCGCCGGCGCGCGGTTCAGCGAGACGGTCGACACCGAAGCGCGCAGCCTGCAGGGCGTGTCCGCCCAGCTGGTCGGCAGCGCGGCCGAGGTCGCCAGCCTGGGCGAGGGCTTCGGCGTCTCGGTGCAGCTCTTCAGCCAGGCCAGCGAGCGCCTGACGGCGCAGCTCGGGCGCATCGAGGCGGCGCTCGGCCAGTCGCTGTCGCGCAGTGACGAGCAGCTCGCCTACTACGTGGCCCAGGCGCGCGAGATCGTCGACCTGACGCTGGATTCGCAGCGGCAGATCGTCGAGGACATGCAGCGCCTGCAGGCCGCCGCGCCCGTGACGCCGGCAGCGGCTTCGAAGGCCACCCCGGCCACCGCGCGGGCCCAGGTGCGGACCGCGGTCGACGCCGAGGAGAGCGCGGCATGAGCGGCCCGGGCATCGGCGGCCCGGACCTGGCCTACGACGGCATCGACGATGTCGGCGAGGCGAGCGCGCCGGTCTGGGCCGTCTTCGGCGACCTGATGGCCGGGCTGCTCGGCGCCTTCGTGCTGATCCTGGCCTCGGCCCTGGTGATGCAGCTCGACCTGGCCGAGCAGCTGCACACCGAAACCCGGCAGCGCCAGGCCGAGGCCCAGCGCCGCGAGGCGCTGGAACGCGCCCTGGCCGGGCCGCTGGCCAGCGGCCGCGTGACCCTGGCCGACGGCCGCATCGGCATCAGCGGCAGCGTGCTGTTCAGCTTCAACTCGGCCGAGCTGCAGCCCGAAGGCCGGCAATTGCTGAAGAGCCTGGCCGGGCCGCTGGTCGTCTACCTGGCCGCGCGCGACGAGGTGCTGATGGTCAGCGGCTTCACCGACGACCGCCTGATGCGCGAAAGCCAGCGCGCGAAGTTCGCCGACAACTGGGAGCTCTCGGCCCAGCGGGCGCTCACCGTGACGCGCGCGTTGATCGAGGACGGCGTGCCCTCGGCCTCGGTGTTTGCCGCCGCCTTCGGCGCCGAGCGGCCGGTGGCCTCGAATGCCGAGGCCGAGGGCCGGGCCTTGAACCGCCGCGTCGAGATCGCGCCGACGCCGCGGCCCGGTCCGTCGGTGGTGCGGCCGGGTGTGCAGCCGGTGGCGCAGCCGACCGTGCGGTAGGCCGCGCAGTGCAACTGACCCGATGAACGCCGCAGCCGAGCCGGGTGCCGTCGGTGCCGAACGGCCCGACGCTTCGGGCCTGGTCGACCCATGGGCGCGCATCGAGACGCTGCGTGCCGAGGGCGCGGCGCGGCGCGACCCGGTGGGTTTTGCCGTGATCGAGGCGCTGGCCCGGCGTGCCGCCCTGCAGCAGGGCGATGCGCGTCGGCTGCTGCTGGCGCGGATCGAGCAGCGCATCGCCGCGCTGCCGGCAGCCCCGGCCGGGACGTCGGCAGATCGCGATGCGGCGACCCAGGCCGGCGCCGCGGTGCCCTTCACGCTCAGCGAGCTCGTCGACCGCCTGGGGCGGCCGGCGGGCCTGGAGCCTCGGTTGCCGGACGGAGGGTCGAGCGCCGGCACCCCGGTGGCTGCCGAGGGTTCAGCGCGCGCCGCGTCGCGCCGGTTACCGGCGCCGGCCGCGACCCGCCTCATCCAGACCGCCCCCCGGCCGCTGAAGTCGGTGATCCGTTTCAAGCGCACCTGGGCGCGGCTGCGAGTGGACCAACGCCTGCGCCAGGCCTATGAGCAGGTGCCGACGCAGGCCGGCCCGCTGAACTCGGCGCAGGTGGTGCATCGGGCGCTGCAGACGCTGCGCGGGCTCTCGCCAGCCTATCTCGACGCCTTCATGGCCCATGTGGACACATTGCTGGCGCTGGAACATGCCAACGGCCTGGCCAAGCCGGGCGCGCGTGCGGCAGTCGCGGCGCCGGAGGCCAAGACCCGTCGCGGGGGTGAGCGCGGGGCGCGCAAGCGCTGAACCTCGGGTCACGTCGGCGCGCCAGGCCGTTGCTTGCAGGATTCCTGCGGCCCAAGCCGCGGGGCGGTGCTGCAGCGCGTCGCCGGGACCTGGCGATCGAGCAGCCGAATCTCGTCGGGGTTCACCACGCCGCTGTGGCAACGATCTCGCGGACGGCGTCGAGACGGTCCAGGCGCCAGAGCCTGGCGAGCAGGGCCTTCGCGTGGGCGTCGCCGATCACCGGGCCGCCGAGCTCCATGAACTTGTCGTCCAGGTCCGCATCGGTTAGCGGCAGCTCCGGGTCGCCCTGGCGGGTCGGCTGCAGGAAGGTCTGCGGCTCGCCGTGGCGCGGGGTGATCGTCACCCGCGCCGCCCGGCGGCCGGGGAAGCGGGCATCGAGTTCGGGGTCGATCGACAGCTCGATGCGTTGCATCAGGCCGCGGATCTCGGGGTCCTGCAGCCGGGCCGGGCTGAAGGCGGCGAGGCGGACCTTGCCGTGCAGCAGCGCCGTCGCGACGACGAAAGGCAGGCTGAAGCGGGCCTCCGCTGCCGTCGTCGGCTGCGGGTGCCCCGCGACCTCGAGCGCGGGGCGGTAGGTCGCCACCTGCACCTTCCCGATGTCTGCAGCGGCGAGCTGCAGGCGCTGCTGCAGCGCAAGCGCGCCGTCGATCGCCGCGAAGGTGTGGCCGCAGCAGGCGTGGTTCTTGAACGTCATCCGCGTGATGTTGAAGTCGGTGCCCAGCGTGCGCACGGCGGCGGCCCAGTCCGGGTTCTCGCCCATCGCCCTGCCGAAGCCGGCATCGCCTTCGAGCACGTCGAGCGACCCCGTGACCCCGTGCCGCGCCATCTGGGCCGACAGCAGGCCGCCCTCGGCCGCGCGCCCGGCATGCAGCGGCTTGGACATCGAGTCCATGCGAAAGGCCTGCTGCAGGCCGGCAGCGAAGGTGGCGCAGGTCGCCAGCGCATGGGCGCTGCGGTCGGCGTCGAGGTCGTACAGCACGCTCGCGGCCGCGCTGGCACCGAAGCTGCCGACCGTGCCGGTGTTGTGCCAGTAGCGGTAGTGGGCCCGGCCCATCGCCGCGCCGATGCGGGTCGAGACCTCGTAGCCGGCGATGACCGCGGCCAGGAACTGCCGCCCCGTCGCTTCGACCTCGCAGCCGGCGGCCAGCGCCGCGGCGATCGTCGGCGCGCCGGGGTGGAAGATCGCCTCGCGAAAGATGTCGTCGACCTCGACCGTGTGGGCCGCCGTCCCGTTGATCAGGGCGGCCGCGCGCGAGGGGGCGCGGCGGCCGAGCGCGAGCGCGGCGCCACCGCGATCGAGCTCCTCCGCCAGCGCCTGTTCGATCAGCCGTGCCGGCGCCTCGACGGCACCGGGCAGCAGCGCGGCATACCAGTCGATGACCGCCCGCTTGGCGTGATGGGCGATCTCCTCGGTCAGCGGGGCGGTGCGGGTCTCGGCCGTGTAGCGGCCGTAGGCCTGGATCGGTCTCATCTGTCTTTCCTCTTTGGGCGGCAGCGTGCCGGGGCGGCGTGCGGAGGGACGCCAGCTGTTCGACCGGTGGATCGTGTCCGGCTTCGCCGTCGCGGACCACTTCGGAAACCGCGGCCAGGCATGCCTGGAGGTCATGCCTGAGGTGCAAGCCCGCGGTCGTCGGCGCGCCGATGTGCGGCCGCCTGGCGCCGGTATTGCCGCTGCCGCCGTCAGTCCAGCGGTGCGTTCACCGATGCCGCGGCGGTCTCGATGATCCACTCGCGGAAGGCGCTGAGCTTGCGCGAATCCCGCTGCACCTCGGGTCGCACGAGGTAGTGCCCGAGCGGGCGTCGCAGCGGCCTGGCGAAGGGCCGCACCAGCCGGCCCGACCTCAGGTCGTCCATCAGCAGCGTCGTCTGGCCGATGGCGAGGCCGAGCCCGTCGAGGGCCGCCTGCCAGGTCAGGATCGACGTGCCGAAGGTCATGCGCTCGGCATCGGCGGCGAGGTCGGTCATGCCGGCCGCCGCCAGCCAGTCGTCCCAATCGCTGCGCCGAAAGTGCGAGACCAGCAATCGCCCCTTGAGCAGCGAAGCCGGGTCGCCTTTGGCCGGTGCCGCGTCCGCGAGGAAGCGTGGCGAGCACACCGGCTCGATCTCGTCGGGGATCAGCAGGTCGGCCATCGAATGCGGCCAGCGGCCCGCACCGAACTGGATCGCCATGTCGGCACGGTCGCGGTCGAAGTCCACGTCCGGGACGGCATTGGTGATCTTCACGTCGATGTTCGGATGCCTGAGCTTGAACTCGGGCAGCCGCGGGATGAGCCACTTCGCGGCGAAGGTCGTGTAGGTGCGCACCCGCAGCGCGCCCTGGCTGGTGCTCTTCACCAGGCGGTCGGTGGCGCTGGCGATGGCGTCGAAGGCCGGCAGGATCTGGTCCGCATAGGACTGGCCCGCGCGCGTCAGCGCCACGCCGTGGCGTTCCCGGCGGAACAGCTCGACGCCGATGTAGCTCTCGAGCGTGGCGATCTGCCGGCTCACCGCGGACTGGGTGACGTGGAGCTCCTGCGCCGCCACGGTCAGGTTCTGCGTCCGCGCCACGACCTCGAACACGCGCAAAGGGTTCAACGGGGGAATGCGCCTGGCCATCGGGCTCTCGTCAGAACTCTGGGTGGCGCATCTTCCTTCCTTCGCGCCCGCGCCGACCACTTCCGGTCGCGCTGCGTGGCATGCGGTTTTCTCATTCCTGAGGCCGCAGAGACATGATCCCAGGTCATGCCTCGAAGCGCGATACGAAGTTCCGCATTCGTCCTCCGGCGACCACCATACCGCTACCGATACAGCGCCAGCCAAGGAGACGACATGGATTTCGAGTTGAGCGAGGAGCACCGCGCCTTCGCCGCGAGCGTCCGACGCTTCGCCCGCGACAAGCTCGCCGCCGGCGCCCTCGAGCGGGCTCACGCGCCCGGCGTCCCCTGGGATGTGGCGGCGCAGCTGGCCGGGCAGGGTCTGCTCGGGGTGGCCTTTCCGGAGCAGGACGGCGGCCAGGGCGGGACGCTGATGCATGCGGTGCTGGCGATCCAGGAGATCGCGCTGGTCTGCCCGAAAAGCGCGGACCTGGTCCAGGCGGGCAACTTCGGCCCGATCCGCACCTTCGTCGAGTACGCGTCGGCGGAGCAGAAGGACCGCTTCCTGCCGGCGCTGCTGGCGGGCAGGAAGCTGATCGCGCTCGGCATGACCGAGCCCGAGGCCGGGTCGGCGGTCACCGAGCTGCGAACGACGGCGCGCATCGAAGGCGACGAGGTCGTCATCAACGGCAGCAAGGTGTTCTCGACCCACAGCCCCGAGGCCGACCTCTTCTTGATCTACGTGCGCTTCGGCCCGGGGGTCGGCGGCATCGGCTCGGTGCTGGTCGAGCGCGGCGCGCCCGGCTTCGAGATCGGCCAGCCGTCGTCGTTCATGAGCGGCGAGACCTGGAGCCAGCTCTACTTCGAGAACTGCCGCATTCCGAAGAAGAACATCCTGCTCGGCGAGGGCGGCTTCAAGAAGCAGATCTCCGGCTTCAACGTCGAACGCCTGGGCAACTCCTCGCGCTCGCTGGCGCTGGGCCGGCACTGCTTCAACCTCGCCCGGGAACACGCGCTGACCCGCCGGCAGTTCGGTCGCGAGCTCTGCGACTTCCAGGGCATCCAGTGGAAGTTCGCCGAGATGCACATGAAGCTCGAGTCGGCGCAGCTGCTGCTCTACAAGGCCGCGATGGAGGGCGAGACGGGACTGCCGTCGGCCCAAAGCACGGCCATGGCCAAGCTGGCCTGCAACCAGACCGGCTGGGAGGTCTCGAACGAGGCGTTGCAGGTGCTGGGCGGCATGGGCTACAGCCAGGAGTCGATCGTCGAGTACTGCGTGCGCCGGACCCGCGGCTGGATGATCGCCGGCGGCTCCATCGAGGTGCTCAAGAACCGGATCGCCGAAGGCGTCTTCGAGCGCAGCTTCTCGCAGCGTCCGCCCAAGGCCGCCTGAGTCGGCACACCACTTCCAAACCGGAGACATCTCATGAGAATGCAATGGGCCAGCGTGCTGGCCGTGGCAGCGCTTTGCCTGCAAGGCGCCGCCCATGCCCAGGGCTCGGCCGCTTCGTACCCGAACAAGCCGGTGAAGATCGTCGTCGGCTACCAGGCGGGCGGCCCGACCGACGTCGTGGCGCGCCTGCTCGCGACCCAGCTGCAGGCCACGCTCGGGCAGGTGGTGATCGTCGAGAACAAGCCGGGCGCAGGGTCGAACCTCGCGTCGGAGACGGTCGCCGTCGCCCCGCCGGACGGCTACACCCTGCTGCTGGCGGCCGCGCCGATCACGATGAACGGCTTCCTCTACAAGGGGCTGCGCTGGGACGTGCAGAAGAGCTTCGAGCCGATCTCGATGGTCATGTCGGCGCCGGGCGTGCTCGCGGTCGCGCCCAACGTGCCGGTGACGAACCTGCAGGAGCTGGTCGCGCTGGCGAAGAAGCAGCCGGGCGCGCTGACCTTCGGCTCCACCGGCAACGGCGGCTCCCAGCACATCGCCGGCGAGGTGTTCAAGATGCGCGCGGGCCTCGACATCGTCCACGTGCCATACAAGGGCGCGGCCGGCGTGCTGCAGGACCTGATGGCGGGCCACATCACGATGGCGTTCATGACGCCCGTCTCGGCGATGGAGATGTTCAAGGCCGGCAAGGTGCGGCCGCTCGCCGTGGCGTCCTCCAGGCGCCCGCCCGCGCTGCATGACATCCCGACGATGGCCGAGGCCGGGGTCTCCGGGGTCGAGTCCGACTCCTGGAACGGGCTCTTCGCACCGAAGGGCACGCCGGCATCGGTGATCGAGAAGCTGCAGGAGGCCGTGATCAAGACGAGCAGGCTGCCCGCGTTCCGCGAACAGCTGGAGGCCCAGGGGGCGATCGTCGTCGGCAGCACGGCATCCGAGTTCCGCCAGGTGGTGCAAAGAGAGGTCGACCACTGGGCCAAGGTGCTGCCGACCATCGCCGTGAAGATGGACTGACCATGACCCGGATGCACCACGAAGGCGCCGTCCTCGAACAGGCGCTGCTCGACCCGACGACCATCGCGCTGGTGGGCGTCTCCGACGATGCCTCGAAGACGGCAGGGCGCCCGCTGAAGTTCCTGCGCGCGGCCGGCTTCAAGGGGACGGTCTATCCGGTCAACCCGAACCGCGCGATGGTCCAGGGCGAGACCGCGTACCCGAGCCTCGCGGCCCTGCCGACCGTGCCCGACCATGTCTTCGTGCTGACCCCGACCCAGAGCGTCCTCGGCATCGTCGAGGAGAGCGCCCGGCTCGGCGTCAAGCTGGTCACGGTGCTCGCCAGCGGCTTCTCGGAGTCGGGCCCCGAGGGCGCCCGCCGCGAACAGGCGCTGCGCGAGCTCGCCCGCCGCACCGGCATCCGTGTGCTGGGGCCGAGCAGCCTCGGCGTCGTCAACCCGCACAACGGCCTGGTGCTGACCGCCAACGCGGCCTTCGCCGAGCCGGACATCCCGCGCGGCAAGGTCTTCGTCGCCTCGCACAGCGGCAGCATGATCGGCGCGCTGGTCTCGCGCGGCAAGGCGCGAGGCGTCGGCTTCGCCGGGCTGGTGTCGGTCGGCAGCGAGTGCGACCTCTGCATCGGCGAGATCTGCGCCTCGACGCTCGACGACCCGGCGATCGAGGGCTACCTGCTCTTCCTGGAAAGCACGCGGCACGGCGACCAGCTGCGCGCCTTCGCGCTCGAGGCTGCCCGGCGCGGCAAGCCGGTGATCGCCTACAAGCTCGGCCGCTCCGCCGCGGCGGCCGAGATGGCGGCCACGCACACCGGCGCGCTGGCCGGCGAGGACGACATCGCCGACGCCTTCCTGAAGGACCTGGGCATCGCCCGCGTCGGCATCCTCGACGCGCTGCTCGAAAGCTTCCCGCTGGCCCGGCGCCTGCCGCTCGTCGAACGCTCGAAGGCACCGCGGCGCGTCGGCGTCGTGACGACGACCGGCGGCGGGGCGGCGATGGCGGTCGACCAGCTCGGGATCCGCGACGTCGTCGTCGAGCCCTGCTCGGACGCCACGCTGGCGCGCCTGGCCGAGGCCGGCATCGCCGCCGGGCACGGGCGCGTGCTCGACCTCACCCTGGCCGGCACGAAATACGAGGTGATGAAGAAAGCGCTCGACGTGATGCTCGACGCGCCGGAGTTCGACCTCGTGCTCGCGGTGGTCGGTTCCTCCGCCCGCTTCCAGCCCCAGCTGGCGGTGCGGCCGATCATCGACAGCGCCAGCAGCCGCAAGCCGCTGGCCGCGATGCTGGTGCCCGACGCGCCGGATGCGCTGCAGCAGCTGACGGCGGCCGGCGTGCCCTGCTTCCGCTCGCCGGAGGCCTGCGCCGACGCGATCGCCTCCGTCTTCGCGCGCCGGCGGCCCGGCCCGCAGCCGCGCGCGCTCGACAGCGCGCTCGCCCCCGGCCGCGCGCTCAGCGAAGCCCAGGCCTACGCGGTGCTCGACAAGCTCGGCGTGCCCCATGCCCCGGCGGTGATCGCGCCGATCGCAGGCCCGGCGCCGGCCCTGCCGTTCGACTTCCCGGTCGTGGCCAAGCTGTGCTCCGAGCACATCCCGCACAAGACCGAGGTCGGCGGGGTCGTCCTGGGCATCCAAAGCGCGGGCGAGCTCGGTGCGGCGTTGGCGACGCTGAAGGCCAACCTGGCGGAACGCGCGCCGGGCGTGTCCTGCGACCAGGTGCTCGTGCAGCCGATGCGCAAGGGCCTGACCGAGGTGCTGGTCGGCTATCGCGTCGACCCCGAGGCCGGGCCGATCGTGATGCTGGCGGCCGGTGGCATCTGGGCCGAGGTCGCGCGCGACCGCAGCATCCGGCTGGCGCCCGTCACGGTGGAGACGGCGGTCGAGATGATCGCCGAGGTGCAGGCGCTGAAGACGGTGTCCGGCCTGCGCGGCAAGGCGCGTGGCGACCTCGCCGCGCTGGCGCGCGCGGTGGCGGCCCTGTCCCAGCTGGCGGTCAGGCCGGAGCTGCGCATCCGCGAGGCGGAGGTCAACCCGCTGATGGTGATGCCCGAAGGCCAGGGCGTGCTCGCGGTCGACGCGCTGGTCCTGCAGTCCTAGGAGACCGAGGTGACGAGCCCCCAGCCCGCGGCTTCGCACCACGACGTGGCCCGCCTGGAGGCCGGGGCGGAGCGCGTCGACGTGGCCTACCTCGGCCGCCAGGTGCGCTGGCGACGGTGGGGGAGCGGACCGGCCCTCGTCCTCCTGCACGGCGGGCACGGCAACTGGATGCACTGGGTGCGGAACGTCGAGAGCCTCGCGCGGCGCCACGAGGTCTGGGTGCCGGACATGCCGGGCTTCGGCGACTCCGACGACTTGGCGGGGCATGCCCATGCGCCGGAGCGCGGCCGGCACCTGGTCGACGCGCTGGCCGGCACGCTGGACACCCTGGTCGGGCGCGGCACGTCGATCCGGCTGGCGGGCTTCTCTTTCGGCGGCCTGGTCGCGGCCCAGCTCGCGGCGCAGCGCGGAGACGTGCGGCGCCTGGTGCTGATCGGCACCGCCGGGCATGGCGGCACGCGGCGGATGAAGACCGAGCTCGCGAACTGGCGCAGCGAGGACCCCGCCACGCGCCGCGAGGGGCTGCGGCAGAACCTCGCGGCTTTCATGCTGCACGCCCCCGCCGCGCTGGACAGCCTCGCGATGTTCGTCCACGAGACGGCCTGCCTGCAGACGCGCTTCCGCAGCAAGGCGATCTCCCGCTCGGCGTCGCTGCAGGCGGCGCTCGACCGGCTCGATGCGCCGGTGCTGCTGATCTGGGGTGAGCACGACGTGACCGCGATCCCGAACGAGGCGGCCCAGCAGCTGGCAGGTGCTGGGGCGGGACGCGAGTGGTGTGTGGTGCCCGGTGCCGGGCACTGGGTTCAGTACGAAGGCGCAGCCGATGTCAACCGGCTGCTCGACTGGTGGCTCGCCACCTGAAGGAGCAAGGCCATGAAGCGATTCGTCGCGGTTCGCGCGCGGGTGTCGCGGTGCTGGGGGTGCACGAGATGAACCCGCTGCTGCGCATCGAACGCGAGGGCGAGGTGCTGGTCGCCCTCGTCCGGAACCCCCCGATCAACGCCGGCGCGCTCGGCGTCCGGCAAGGCCTGATCGCCGCGATCGAGACCCTGGCCGCCGACGAAGGCCTGGTGGCCGCCGTCATCATCGGCGACGGCAGCACGTTCATCGCCGGCTCCGACCTGCGCGAGTTCGGCCGCCCGCTCGAAGACCCGCAGCTCCCCGCGGTGATCGAGGCGATCGAGCGCTGCCCCAAGCCGGTGATCGCCGCGATCCACGGCGCCGCGCTGGGCGGCGGGCTCGAGCTGGCCCTGGGCTGCGACCTGCGGATCGCGTCGAAGGGCGCGGTCGTCGGCCTGCCCGAGGTGACGCTGGGCATGATCCCCGGCGCGGGGGGCACGCAGCGCCTGCCGCGGCTGATCGGGGTGCCGCGCGCCATCGCGATGGTCTGCAGCGGCGAACGGCTGCGCGCCGAGGAGGCCGCCCGCCTGGGCCTGGTCGACGAGGTGGTGGAAGGCGACCTGCGCCAGCGGGCCGTCGAGCGGGCCAGGCTCGGCCTGCCGAAACGGCGCGTCAAGGCGCTGGCGGTGCCTGCCGCCACGGCGACCGAGGTCGAGCAGGCCGAAGCCGCGGCCGCCCGTGCCGGCAAGCGCCGCCCGCAGGTGCTGGCCGCGATCGAGGCGGTCAAGCAGGCCGCCGAGCTGCCGGTGGACGAGGCGCTGGCGCGCGAGCGCGCCGTCTTCCAGGCGCTGCGGACGTCCCGCGAAGCCTTCGCGCTGCGGCACCAGTTCTTTGCCGAACGGGCCGCGGCCAAGCGGCCCGAGCTCGCCCAGCTCGCGCCGCGCGCGGTCTCGCATCTCTGTGTGATCGGCGGCGGCACGATGGGCGCGGGCATCGCGATCTCGGCGCTGGATGCCGGCTTCCGCGTCACGCTCCTCGAGCAGGACGCCCAGGCCATGGACCGCGGCAAGGGCCGGATCGACGCGCACTACGCGTCGCGCATTGCCAGCGGCAAGCTGAAGCCGACGCTGGCCGCCGAGCGCCAGGCCCGCCTGCGCACGACGCTCGACTGGCAGGCGCTGCAGGACGTGGACATGGTGATCGAGGCCGTCTTCGAGGACCTGGGCGTGAAGCAGGCCGTGTTCGAGCGGCTGGCCGCGACGACGAAGCCCGGCACGCTGCTGGCGACCAACACCTCCTACCTCGACGTGGACGCGATCGCGGCCGTGACGCGGCAGCCGCAACACGTGATCGGGCTGCACTTCTTCAGCCCGGCCCAGGTGATGCGGCTGGTCGAGGTGGTCAGGGCCTCGGCCAGCGCGCCGGAGGCGGTCGCCACCGGCGTGGACGTCGCGAGGCGGATGGGCAAGCTGCCCGTCGTCACCGGCAATGCCTTCGGCTTCATCGGCAACCGCCTCTACGCGGCCTACCGGAAGCAATGCGAATTCATGATCGAGGAAGGCGCCTACCCGGAGGAGGTCGACCGCGCGCTGCAGGCCTTCGGCTTCGCGATGGGGCCGTTCGCGGTGGCCGACATGTCCGGCCTGGACATCGCCTGGCGCATGCGCCAGGCGCAGGCGGGCCAGCGTGACCCCGCAGCCCGCTATGTGCAGATCCCGGACCGGCTCTGCGAGCGGGGCCGCCTGGGCCGGAAGACGGGCGCCGGCTATTACCGCTATGCCGCAGGCGCCACCGCCGGCGCGCCGGACCCGGCGGTCGCCGCGCTGATCGAGGCGGCGTCGGCGGCGAAGGGCATCGCGCGCCGCCCGCTGCCTGCCGACGAGATCCAGCGCCGGGCCCTGCTCGCGATGGTGAACGAGGCGGCGATGCTGCTCGCGGAAGGTGTCGCCTCCCGGGCCTCGGATGTCGACGTGGTGCTGGTCAACGGCTACGGCTTCCCGCGCTGGGAAGGCGGGCCGGTGTTCTGGGCGCGCCATCGCGGGCGCGAGCAGCTCGAGGCGGACCTCGCCTGGCTCGCCGACCTGAGCGGCAAGGGGTTCGTGCGCGCGAACACCGACCCGCTCTTCCACGATGAGCCCGCCTAGGCCCGATGGGCGCGCACCCGCCTGCCCGCTGACCTGCCTCCGCGGCTCAAGCCTCGCCCGCCTGGACGGCGGAAACGGCGGCCCGCAGCGCGAGCAGGTAGCTGTCGACGCCGAAGCCGGCGATCTGGCCGCGCGCGATCTCGGCCAAGACCGAGTGGTGGCGGAAGGGCTCGCGGGCGTGGATGTTCGACATGTGCGCCTCGACCACCGGGCAGCGCAGGATCGCCAGCGCGTCGCGCAGGCCGTAGCTGTAGTGCGTCCAGGCGCCGGCGTTGATGACGACGGCGTCGGTGCCGTCGCTGTGCGCCTGGTGGATGCGCTCGACCATCGCGCCCTCGAAGTTGCTCTGGAAGCTCTCGACCGCCACGCCCAGCTCGGCCGCCAGCGCCTGCAGCCGCGCGTCGATCTCGGCCAGCGTCGCCGTGCCGTACTGCGCCGGGTCGCGCTTGCCGAACATGTCGAGGTTGATGCCGTGGAGGACGAGGACTTTCATCGGGTCTGCCTTCTCTCGTGGGACGTGGCGGGGCCGGGCGGGCGTCGGGGCGCCAGGCCCGCATCATCGTGCGTCCGCGTCTCCTTGCCCCGCCGCCCTTCCCGTCGCGCCTGCAGGCAGACCCTGGACGGCGTTCGTCGGCCGCAGTGCCCCGGCTCGGGCGAGGCGGGCTGAGGCGCGCTGGCCGGCCGCTGCTGCGGGCGTCGGTCGGGTGCCCGGCGCGCGCCGTCCGCCAGCGCCAGCAGCAGCACGAGGCCGAGCACCGGCAGGTTCTTCGCCAGCGGGCCGCAGTGGTCGATCGTCAGCTCGGGCATGTGCCAGGCCGCGACGGTCGTGTAGCCGACGATCGCCGCCGCCTGCGCCGCGTAGAGCGGCGCCGAGGGCCGCGCGAGCAGCAGCACGCCGAGCGCCGTGTTGAGCACGCAGGACGTGACCCAGGCCGCCGTCCCGGCCGTGCCCGCGAAGCCGCAGCGTTCGAGCAGCGCCATCACGCCCGAGGCGTCCTGCCACCAGACGCTGACGAAGGCGGTGTAGAGCCACATGAAGGCGAGCAGCCCGCGCAGCAGGCCTTCGACCGCCGGGCTCAGCGTGACCCGCAGCTCGACCGCCGGCAGCGGCGGCGTCACCGCCAGGCCGTGGGCCATCGTGCTCGGCGCGCGGCCGAGCAGCGCGGGCGCCGCGTTGCGTGCGGCGACGCTGCCGCGCTCCAGCAGCATCACCGTGCTGCGGCAGAAGACCTGCTGCGGCCAGGCCTCGGCCAGGCGGGCGCCGAGCCGCATCGCGGCCATCGGCATCGGCAGCTGCCAGGCCGGGCCGAGGCCGAGCGCCTCGCGGTAGCGCGCCAGCATGTCGCGGTAGCGCAGCAGCTCGCCGCCGCCCAGTTCGTGCACGCTGCTCGGCGCGGCCGCGTCCTCGAGCCAGCGCACGATCGCCTCGGCCACCTCGTAGACATGGATCGGCTGCATCCGCTGCAGGCCGCGCCCCGGCAGGGCGGCCCAGGGCAGGCTCGCCAGCGTCGCGAACAGGGCCGTGCTCGCGCAGCCGGGGCCGTAGAGGAGCGAGGGCCGCATCACCGCCCAGCGCAGCGGCAGGCCGGCCAGTGCCTCGTCGGCCTGGCGCTTGCTGCGCAGGTAGGGCTCGCCCCGGTCGTCGTCGACCCCGAGCGCCGAGACCTGCACGACGCGGCAGCCGCCGGCCAGCGCCGCGCCGCGGAAGAGCGCGATCGGCCCCTCGGTGTGCACGCCGGCGAAGCGCTGGCCGGGCCCGGGGCGCGCGATGCCGGCGCAGTTGACGACGGCCTCGATCGCGCGTTCGCGCAGCGTCGCGGCCCAGGCCTCGGGGCGGCGCGGCTGCATGAAGTCGAGGCGCAGCGCGTGCGGGCTGTCGTCCGCAGCGCGCGAGGCCTCGATCACCCGATGCCCGCGCGAGCGCAGCGCGCGCGCGACGGCGTGGCCGAGGCAGCCGGTCGCACCGCAGACGAGCACGTTCATGACGCGGCCTCCTCGCGGGCGCGGTCGGGGCCGGTTGCGGCGCCTGCTTCGCGGCGCGTCCCGCCCGACGCACCCGCAAGGCCTGCCGCCACCGATGCCGGACGCGCGCAGAGCGCGTCCCGGCAGGCGCCTATCGCCGCTGCGGCGCGCCGCGCCCGGCGGCGGCGCAGCCACGCGATCAAGGGCCGCGCGGCGCGCGAGATCGGCTGCCGGTGGCGCGCGAAGACCGCGTAGAGACGGTCGAACAGCGGCCTCAGCAGCCCGTGGCCCGTCGGGCGCAGGAAGCCCAGGCCGACCGCGCCGTAGGCGAGGCGGATCGCCTCCATGCCGATCTACCAGCGGCCGTCGGCGCCCAGCCCGTGCAGCCGGGCGTCGAGCGCGGCATGGGTCGCGCCGTAGGCGGCGGGGTCGAAGCCGGGCGCCGAGAAGTCGATCAGGCGCAGGCGGCGGCCGCCGTCGAGTGCGCGCAGCTCGTCCATCTCCAGCGCACAGAGCGGGCAGCTCGCGTCGTACAGCAGGGTCAACGGATAGGGGTCGTGTTTCACAGTGTTCACCGTTATTTCTGTCAAGAGAGAAATAGATAGGCGCAGCTCATTCCCAGGTGGGTCACGTGCGGGTTCAGGGGCGCTCGGAGGCGACGGGGCCGGCCAGGGGCGGCGACGCGTCGGCCGGCGTCTCGGCCGCCGGCCCGGTGGACAGCTCCGGCGCGTCCCCGGGGGGCGCCGGCGCGCGGCCGAGCAGGCGCTTGATCTTCGCGCCCATCTTCAGCAGCGCGGTCAGCGTCTCGGGGTCGAGGCGCAGCATCTCGTCGCTCCAGGCGGTCAGCGTCTCCAGCAGCTCGAGCGTCTCGCGGATGCGCAGGCGCGCCTCGGCCGGGTCGCGGCTGGTCGCGGGATCGTTCGAGAGTTCACGCAGCAAATCGATCGTCGGCGCCAACTCCCTGCGTTGCCGCTCCTGCACGATCGTGCGCATCAGCTCCCAGACGTGGTGCGAGGTCTCGAAGTGGTCGCGCCGGTCGCCGGGGATGTGGACCAGTTTCACCAAACGCCAGCCCTGCAGCTCGCGCAGGCTGTTGCTGACGTTGGAGCGCGCGACGGCGAGCGTCTCGGCGATCTCCTCCGCATGCATGGGCCGCCCGGAGAGGTAGAGCAGCGCATGGATCTGCGCGACCGTGCGGTTGACGCCCCAGCGCGTGCCCATCTCGCCCCAGTGCAGGACGAAGCGGGAAAGGGTCGGTGACAGGTTCATGACGCGATGCTGATTTCGATGACGATTTCTGTCAATACAGAAATTACTGCTCGAAAGAGGGATCTGAGGCCGCTCTGCCCGGCCGAGACGCTCGCCGCGCCGATTTCTTCACGCCTGCCGTCCGCAGCCCGCCGCGCGGTTGACGGCGCCGGCGCGCGATCCGCGGCCGAGCGCGAATTCCTGCGCGGGCGCCTCCGCGCCGCACCACCGCGGACGACCGGCGCACCGCACAGTGCGGGATCGGCGCGCCCCGTGGCCCGCCCCCTCCCACCACCATGCAGCTGCGCGACCTTTCCTTCTCGGACAAGCTCTGGGCCGGCACGATCCTCGTCGTGCTGGCGGCGCTCTTCGTCACCTCGGCCGGTTCGCAACGCCGCGCCGGCGACGCGATCGCCGACGCCGCCCAGGTCGCGCAGGACTACGAGAACCTCGCCGCCCTCGCGCGGCGCGCGAAGGCGAGCACCACGGTCAACCTGCACCAGCTCGTCAGCCCCGGTCTCGCGAACGAGGAACTGCCGGTGCGAGCCTATGCGGCCCAGGTGCGCGCCGGGCTGGCCGACGCCTACCGGCTGCAGCAGGGCATCGACGGTGTCGGCGGCGGGCGCATCCAGCAGGCCTCGCTCGCGCGCCTGGCCGAGGCGCGCGGCACGGTGAACGCCGCGCTCAGGCGGGTCGAAGACCTGACGCTCGCCCGCGACTGGGCGCAGCGCTCGGCCGCCGTCGACGCCGAACTGCGGCCGGCGATCAAGCAGTACCTGTCCGCGCTCGACCGCTTCATCGGTCTGCAGGATGCCCGACGCGAGACGGCCAGCCAGGCCGCGCAGCGCACGCGCGGCGGCACGGTCTGGATCGGCCTGTCGGCGCTGGTCTTCATCCTCGCGCTCGGCGGCGCCGCGATGGCGTTGATGGCGCGCACCATCCGCGCCAGCGAGCGCGCGGCGCTGGCGCGCGTGCCGGCCCGGCCCGCCGCGCAGCCGGCACCCGATGGGGCGGCGGCGGACCCGCACGACGAACAGACCGACGATGCCCACTTCTGGGCGCCGGGTTTCGCCGAGACCGGCTTTGCCGACGGCGCCGAGCTGCAGGCGGCGGGCCCGCCGGAGGCCCCGAGCGCGGCGCCCGAGCGCGCCAGCCACGGCGAACGCGGCGCGAGGGGTGCACAACGCCACGCCAGGCCCCCGCGGGACGAGGCGCTGCCCTTCCAGTCGACCAGCAGCTGAAGCCTGGTGACGGGACCTCCGCCCGCCCTCAGCGCCCGGCGCCGAGCCGCTTGCGCAGGTCGAGGCCGTAGCCCTCGTTGACGAAGCGCAGGCTGGCGACCCGGCTCAGGTCGACCTCGCCCGGCTGGTACAGGCCGGCCTTGACCATCTGCTCGTAGAAGTCGCGGATGCGCGTGCTGCTCAGCGCGCCGATGCCGCGCGTCGTCGCCTCGCCCGAGTCGACGAGGCCGAGTTGCTTGATCAGCGCCACCGAGCCGGCGATCAGCTCGTCGCTCATCTCCGGGTTGTCGCGCTTGATCAGCGCGTCGCCGGCGCTGCGGTCGCCGTGGAGGTAGGTCGTCCAGCCGAGCACCGAGGCCTCGACGAAGCGGCGCACGAGTTCGGGCTCCTCCTCGACCATCGAGCGGCGCGTCTCGATCGTCGTGCTGTAGGTGCTGTAGCCCTGGTCGGCGAGCAGGAAGCTGAGCGGCTCGAAGCCGCCCGCACGCTGGATCGCGAGCGGCTCCTCGACGGCATAGCCCTGCTGCACCGAGCGCTTGTTGGCGAGGAAGGGGCCGAGGTTGTAGGTGTAGGGCTTGAGGCGTTCGTCCGAGAAGCCGTGCACCGCCTTCAGCCAGGCCCACCACGAGAACTGCGCGTCCTTGGCGACGTAGACGGTCGGCGCGTTGACCAGGTCGGCGAAGCGCTCGTAGCCCTGGCCGGGGTGCGCCATCAGGGCCTGCGGGTCCTTCTGGAACATCGCCGCGACGACGATGACCGGCACGCCGTTCTTCACGTTGTCGAAGCTGTGCAGCAGGTTGCCGGTCATCAGGAAGTCGATGCGCCCGGCCGGCAGCAGCGGCCGGTTGTTGACCTGCGGGCCGCCGGGGCGGATCTCGACCGCGAGGCCGTGGCGCTCGTAGCTGCCGTCGGCCAGCGCCTGGTAGAAGCCGCCGTGCGCGGCCTGGGCCTTCCAGTTGGTGGCGAAGACGAGCCTGCGCGGCTGCGCCCGCGCCGGGCGCGGCGCGAGCGCGCCGAGCAGCGCCGCGCCGCCGGTGGCGAGCACGAGGCGGCGTCGTGTCGGGCCGGCCGTGGCGGGGGCCACGGCGAGAGGGCTGTGGTGCGGCATCTGCTGGAACTCCTCGGCGCGGGGCCGCCGGCGGGCGGCCGTCGCGCCGATCTTAGGAGCGAGCCTTGGCCCTTGGCAGCCGCAGGGGCCCGGCATGGCGCCTGGGCCGGGCGGCCACCGCGCCGGCCGCGCAGGCCGGCCGTGGGGCCCGGGCTCAGCGCCGTCCTTCGGCCTCGCTGTCGTGCCAGCGGCCGAGCAGCCAGCGCGCGAGCGCGTGCGTGGCGAGCCAGATCGCGATGCCGGTCAGCGAGACCAGCACCAGCGCGGCGAACATCTTCGGAATCTCGGTGCGGAAGCTCGCCTCGAGGATGCGCGAGGCCAGCCCCGTCTCGCGCCCGGCCGCGCCGGCGGTGAACTCGGCCACCACCGCGCCGATCAGCGCCAGCCCGCCGGCCACCCGCAGCCCGGCCAGGAAGTACGGCAGCGCCGAGGGCACGAGCAGGTGCACCAGCGTCTGCCAGCGGCTCGCGCGGTACAGGCGGAACAGGTCGCGCAGGTTCGCGTCGGCGCTGCGCAGGCCGACGACGGTGTTGGCCAGGATCGGGAAGAAGGCGACGATCCAGGCGCACAGCAGCAGCGCCGCGGTCGTGCTGTCGATCAAGATGAGGATCAGCGGCGCGATCGCGACGATCGGCGTCACCTGCAGCACCACCGCGATCGGATAGAGGCCGAGCTCGACCCAGCGCGAGAGCGCGAACAGCGCCGCCAGCAGCACCCCGCCGACGACCGCCAGCGCGAGCGCGCCGAGCGTGATCTTCACGGTGAACCACCAGCTGGGCGCGAGCGAGCCGAGGTTGGCCCACAGGGTCTCGGCGACCTTCAGCGGCCCGGGCAGCAGGTAGTCGGGCAGCGCCCAGAGGCGCACCACCCCCTCCCAGCCGGCGAGCACCACGAGGGCGACGACCAGCGGTGCGAGCCAGCGCGCGCGGGCGCCGGGAGCCGAGGAGGCCCCACGGCCCGCGCCGGCGCCCGGCGCCTCAGCCACCTGCGCCTCGCGTCGCGCGCGCGGCGGCGGTGTCGTCGGGCGCGTCGGCGTCGGCCGCCCGCTGCAGCGCCTGCGAGACGCGCACGCAGGCCTCGGCGAAGCCGGGTGTCGCGCGGAAGGCGGCGGCGCGCGGGTACGGCGCGTCGATCGCGATCTGCTCGGCGATGCGCCCGGGACGCGCGCTCATCACGACGATGCGCTGGCTGAGGAATACCGCCTCGTAGACGCTGTGCGTCACGAAGACGCCGGTGAAGCCGCGCGGCGGGCGCGTTCCGCCAGCCGCGCCGGCTGCCCCGGCCGGCGCCGCGAGCCACAACGCCAGCAGGTCCTGGTTCAGGCGGAAGCGGGTGATCTCGTCGAGCGCGGCGAAGGGCTCGTCGAGCAGCAGCAGCGCCGGGCGCGTCACGAGCGCGCGCCCGATCGAGGCGCGCATCCTCATGCCGCCCGAGAGCTCGCGCGGCATGGCCCGCGCGAAGCCGCCGAGGCCGACCGCGTCGAGCACCGCGCTCACTGCCGCGTCGCGCTCGGCGCGCGGGCGGCGCGCCAGGCGCAGCGGCAGCGCGACGTTGTCGTGCACGCTCGCCCAGGGCATCAGTGTCGGCTCCTGGAACACGAAGCCGGCCTCGCGCGCGTCGGCCGCACGCTGCACGCGGCCGGCCGATGGCGCGTCGAGCCCGGCCATCAGGCGCAGCAGCGTGCTCTTGCCGCAGCCCGAGGGCCCGAGCAGCGCGACGAACTCGTGGCGCGCGATGCGCAGGTCGACCCGCGCGAGCGCCTGCACGCCCGAGGCATAGCGGCGCTCGACGCCCTCGAGGGCGAGCAGCTCAGCGCTGTCGTTCACGGCTCGCGAGGGTGGGCACGGGTGGGGGCATGAGGGTCGTCGACGGCTTCGGGCCGGCGGCCGGCCGGGGCGCTTGGCGCGCCCGGTGGCGGCTGCAGCCCCTTGGCGCCAGGGCGGATGCACTTTACCGTCGCGGCCGAAGCTGCCCGGCCTGCCGCCCCTCGCCGCCCTCACGATGACCCCGCTCTGGCTCGGCCTCGACCTCGGCACTTCCGGCGTGCGCGCCGCCGCGATCGATGCCGCGGGCAGCGTGCAGGCGACGGCGCAGGTGCCGATGGCGCCGCCCCGGCGCGACGGCGCGCGCGTGCGCCAGGACCCGGACCTCTGGTGGGCCGGCGTCGAGGCGGTGCTCGACGCGCTGCGTGCCCGCATCGACCTGGGGCGCGTCGTCGCGCTGGCGGTCGACGGCAGCTCGGGCAGCTGGCTCTTCACCGATGCCGGCGGCGTGCCGCTCGGCGAGGCCTCGATGTACGACGACAGCAGCGCCGCTGCCTGGCTGCCGCGCATCGCCGCGGCGGTGCCGCCGCAGGCGGAGGCGGGTGCGGCCGGCGCCGCGCTCGGCCCGAGCTCGCCGCTCGCGCGGCTGCTGCAGGCGCTGCCCTCGGCGCCGCCGGGCACGCGCCATCTGCAGCACCAGGCCGAATGGATCGCCGGCCGCCTGGCCGGCCGGGCCGGGCTCGGCGACGAGCACAACGGCCTCAAGCTCGGCTACGACCCGGTGGCCCGCGCCTGGCCGGCCTGGCTCGACACGCTCGGCGTGCCGCGCGCCTGGCTGCCGCAGGCGCTGGCGCCGGGCACGCCGCTCGGGCCGGTCGACGCCGCGGTCGCGCGCCGCTTCGGCCTGGCGCCGTCGGCACAGGTGGTGGCCGGTACCACCGACGGCGTGGCGGCCTTCCTCGCCAGCGGCGCCGAGGCGCCCGGGGATGGCGTGACCTCGCTCGGCAGCACGCTGGTGCTGAAGATGCTCGCGGCACGGCCGATCGCCGAGCCGGCGCTGGGCGTCTACAGCCACCGCCTCGGCGCGCGCTGGCTGGTCGGCGGGGCGTCGAACAGCGGCGGCGCCGCGCTGCGCCGCCATTTCGAGCCGGCGCAGATGGCGGCACTCGAAGCCCGCCTGTCACCCGAGACGCCGACCGGCCTCGACTACTGGCCGCTGGCGGGGGTCGGCGAACGCTTCCCGGTCGCCGATGTGGAGCAGCTCTCGCGGACCACGCCGCGGCCGGACGATGACGCGCGCTTCTTCCAGGGCCTGCTCGAAGGCATCGCGGCGATCGAGGCCGAAGGCTACCGCCGGCTGGCAGGCCTGGGCGCGCCGCCGCTGCAGCGCGTCTGGTCGAGCGGTCGCGGCGCTGCGAATGCGGCCTGGACCCGGCTGCGCGAGCGCGCGCTCGGCGTGTCGGTGCTGCGCGCCGTGGCCGAGGCGCCGGCGGCAGGCGCGGCGCGACTGGCCCTGCGCGGCGTGGCGATCGGTGACCGGCGCGCGGACGGCGAGACCTGATCGCCGGGTGACCCCCTCGCGCGCCGGGAGGGCGATGTCCGCACCGTGCTGCCGCGGTGGGCGCGCGAGCGTCGGCGGGCGCGTCGCCACCTCACGGCGATCGGTGCGATCAGGCCTTGGCGGCGCGCGTGCCCGTCGCCTTGCGTGCGGCCGCGGGTGTCGCCTTGGCTGGCGGGCGCCGTCCGGCGCCGGCGGGGTCAAGGCGCTTCTTGGCCACGGTGCTTCGGCTTGTCGAGGCCGCACCGGTGGCGTTCTTGCGCGAGCCGGCCGCCCGGGGCTTGGCGCCCTTGGCCGCCGCCGGCTTCCTGGCGGACGCTGACGCCTCGGCCGGCGAGGAGCCGGATGCCGTCGCCGCCGCGGCGGTCGACGCACTGCGTGCCGAGCGCGCGGCGTCGCGCGTGATCACCTCGTGCCCGCGCGCGAGCGGCGGCTCCTGCGCGGGCGGCGGCACGGCCGCGGCGCTGCGGCGTGCCCCGCCGCGCGGCAGCGCCACGGCCGGCGGCGGGTCGGCGACGAAGCCTTCGGCCAGCACCGAGCGCGCCAGCGCGTAGTACTTCTGGCGGTCGGCCAGGCCGTTGGTGCCGCCGTTGATGCGCTTCGTGATCGTCACGAAGTCCTCGGCGTCGGCGAGCTCGTTGAGCCCGTTGCTGCGCCAGTAGAGCCCGGCGACCGCGAAGGCGACAGCCGGCGTCGCGGCCTGTTCGGGTTGGGTGACGAGGTCGAGCCCGAGACGCTCCCCGTAGCGGCGGTAGTTGTCGCGCCCGGTGATCTGGATCGGGCCGCGGCCCTTGAATCGCTTGCCGTCGCCGGCCTCGGTGTTGCCGAGGCGCTTGGCCAGCGGTGTCGGCGGCTCGTAGCGACGCTGGGCATCGGTCGGGCCCCAGATCTCTTCCATCCAGCGGAACTCGCCGGACTCGTGGGCGAGCTGGGCGACGAAGGCGGCGGTGCGCAGCATCGTGTGCACGCCGTACTCGCGCATCGCCTGGTTCAGATGCGGCAGGAAGCCGGCGCGCTTCGCTGCGGGCAGGCGGCTCATGATCCGCCGGAGCTGGTCGTCGCTGATCATCGAGGCACCTCTCGCGGGTGGCCGTAGGGGCCCGCAGTATCCGGCCGCGCCGGTGCCGCGTCGTTCCCTAGAACCGCAGCGTTTGCGATCGCTCCGTGCGCCTCCCTCCGCGGGAGCAGGCTTCAGGCCTCGGGCAGGCGGCGCCGCAGGGCCTCGAAGAACAGCGTCGACTGCTCGCGCTCGCCGCGCGTCTGCTCGGCGACGCGGCGCGCGAGCGTCGGGTCGACCGGCAGCAGCGGCCGGCCGGTCGAGCGCGCCAGCACCTGCGACTGGCAGGCGCGCTCGAGGTAGTAGAGGTCGTCGTAGGCCCAGTCGATGCGCTCACCGCAGACGATCACCCCGTGGTTGCCGAGGAAGCCGATGTCGGCGCGGCCCAGCGCCAGGGCGATGCGCTGGCCTTCGCGTGCGTCGAGGGCCAGGCCGTTGTAGCGCGCGTCGACCGCGATGCGGCCGAGGAAGCGCATCGCGTTCTGGGACAGCGTCGGGTCGAGCGCGCGGTCGGCCGTCAGCGTCAGCGCGGTCGCATAGGGCATGTGGGTGTGCAGCACGCAGGCCTGCTGCGAGATGCGGTGCACCGCGGCGTGGATGAACATCGCGGTCGGCTCGACCGGGTGCTCCCCCGCGAGCCGCTCGCCCTCGCCGTCGACCAGCACGATGTCGGCCGCGCCGATCTCGCTCCACAGCAGGCCGCGCGGGTTGATCAGGAAGCGGTCCGAGCCGTCGGGCAGCGCGACGCTGAAGTGGTTGCAGACACCCTCGCCGAGGCCGTGGTGCGCGGCGGCACGCAGCGCGAGCGCGAGGTCGTGTCGCAGGGCGAGGATGGGGGCCGAGGCGAAGTGGTCGGTGTGGCGTGAGGTGTCGTCGGACATGGGGTGGCGGCGGCACTCGGCTGCGCGGGCAAAGCCGCGAGCGTAGCGCCCCGCCGTCGCGGCGCGGACGGGGTGAACCTCAACGGCGGCGCAGCCGTCGCGAGCGCCAGAGGGCGACGACTTCGACCAGGCCGAGCAGCCAGGCGCCGCCCAGCGCGATCGCCGGGCGCGCACGCCCGCGCGGCAGTTGGCGGTGGTCGGCATCCATGCAGGACTCCTCTGGCGGCGGATCGCGCCGGGGCCATGGGCGCCCCGGGACCCTGCAGCCTGGGCCCGCGACGTGACAGGCCGATGGCGGCGCCGTGACCGTCCGGCGCTGGCCGGGCGCGGGAGCCGCGGCTACATTCGCGCTGCGGGCCGGGGGCGCGCCCGCGCGGGGCGAAGTTCGTGAAGGATTGCGCAGCCCGGTGGCCGGCCCGGCACCGTGATCGATGGACCTCCCGTCCACCGGCTGTCCACAATCGGCGCGCAGGGATTGCACAGCTTGCCCACAGGCTTGTCGCCCCTGCAGCGGCTTCGCGGCGCGCGGGGCTGCCCGCCGCTCCGCGGTCGGTTGTTGCGCTCTGCCCTCTTCTCGTCGCGATTCCGCCGTCATCGTGCCGCTGTCCCCGCCTGCCGAATGGCTCGACCTGCAACGCGTCCTCGACGAGGCCGGCGCGCGGGTCGACTGCGAGTGCCTCGGCGAGGTCGAGGCCGGCGGCCTGCGCCTGCCCCTGCTGGCGATCGGGATGGGCAACGACGCGCCCGGGGTGCCGGCGGTCGGCTTCTTCGGCGGCGTGCACGGGCTCGAGCGCATCGGCGTCGCGGTGGTGGTCGCCTGGCTTGCCCACCTGGTGCGCCGCCTCGACTGGGACGCGGTGCTGCACGAGCAGTTGGCGCGGGTGCGCCTCGTCTTCATGCCCTTGGTGAACCCGGGCGGGCTGGCCCTGGGCACGCGCGCCAACCCGAACGGCGTCGACCTGATGCGCAATGCGCCGGTCGAGGCGCGCGAGCGCGTGCCGCCGCTGGTCGGCGGGCAGCGGGTCAGCGCGACCCTGCCCTGGTACCGCGGCGCCGCCGGCGCGGCGATGGAGGTGGAGGCCGAGGCGCTGTGCCGCCTGGTCGAGCGCGAGCTCTTCGGCCGTGGCCTCGCCGTGGCGGTCGACTGCCATTCCGGCTTCGGCCTGCGCGACCGGATCTGGTTTCCGTACGCGCACACCGCGGCGCCGATCGGCCACCTGGCCGAGCTGCATGCGATGGCGACGCTGCTCGAGCGCAGCCACCCGCACCACCGCTACGTCTTCGAGCCCCAAAGCCGCCAATACCTGGCCCATGGAGATCTCTGGGACCATTTGTATCTGCAGGCCGCAGCGCAGGCGGGCGATCACTTATTCTTGCCGCTGACGCTCGAGATGGGCTCCTGGCGATGGGTCAAGAAGAACCCGCGCCAGCTGTTCTCGCGCCAGGGCATCTTCAACCCGCTGATCGAGCACCGGCAGCAGCGGGTCCTGCGCCAGCACCTGGCGTGGTTCGACTTCGTCACGAGGGCTGTGATCAGCCACGAACGCTGGCTGCCGAGCGGAGATGAGCGGCAGACCCAGCACGAGAGCGCGTTGGGGCGCTGGTATGGGGAGGTGACCGCATGAGACACCCAGTCTCGACACCAAAGGGGTTGTGGGAGCTGCTGGCGCCGGCCACGAAGGCGTCATCCCGTCGGGCCGCGGCCCGTGTCCCGACGGGGCACCGGTGGGCGTCGCCGCCGGGCGAGGCGCTGGCATGACGGCCGCGCCCTGGATCCTGCTGCGCGGCCTGACCCGCGACGGGCGGCACTGGGGCAGCCTGCCGGGCCGCCTTGCCGCGTCGGAGCCCGGCCTCGTCGTCGAGGCCTTCGACCTGCCCGGCAACGGCACGCGCTACCGCGAGCGCAGCCCGTCGACGATCGGCGGCATGGTCGAGGCGCTGCGCACGGCCGTGCAGCGGCGGCGCATCGCGACCCCGGTACGGGTGCTGGCGATGTCGCTCGGGGCGATGGTCGCGATCGAGTGGGCGCGCCGGCATCCGGAGGAGATCGCCGGCCTGGTGCTGATCAACACCAGCCTGCAGCCGCTCAATCCGCTGCACCACCGGCTGCAGCCGGGCGCCTGGTCGACGCTGCTGCGCCTGGGCCTGCTGCCGGCGCGCCACGCCGACTGGGAATCCGCCGTGCTGCGCCTGACCAGCCGCCGCTACCGCGGCAAGACGGCCGCGCACGCCGAGCTGCTCGAGCGCTGGGTCGGCTGGCGGCGCAGCCAGCCGGTCTCGCGCTCGAACGCGCTGCGCCAGCTCTGGGCCGCCGCGCGCTACCGGGTGACCGAAGCACCGCCGGTGCAGGGCGTGCTGCTCGCGTCGGCGCGCGACGCGCTGGTCGACCCGGCCTGCTCGCAGCGCATCGCCGAAGCCTGGGGCTGGCCGCTGGAGTTGCATCCGAAGGCCGGGCACGACCTGCCGCTGGACGACCCGGCCTGGGTGCTGCTGCAGTTGCACGGCCGCTGGGACGGGCTGGCGGAAGGCCCGCGTGGCGTCGTCGCGCACGACCCTGCGCTCGATTCGGCGCCGGGCGTGCTGGAGGTCGAGCCGATGCCGGCGCCGGCCAGGCCGCCGCGCCGGCGCGTCGTTCAGGACGTCGAGGACGCGGTCGAGCTCGGTTTCGAAGAGGCCGTCACGCCGTCCACGCCTGGAGCAGCCAGCGGTTGAGGTCGGCGAGCTCCTCGGCGCAGACCGAGTGCGGCATCGGGTACTGGTGCCACTCGACCGCGTAGCCGAGGCCGACCAGCGCCTCGCGCGAGGCGACCGCCAGCGGCAGCGGCACCACCGGGTCGGCCGTGCCGTGGGCGAGGAAGATCGGCGTCCTGGCGTTCGACTCGTGGCGCTCGGCCGCGGTCCGCGCGGCCAGCGGCAGGTAGCCCGACAGGCCGACCAGCCCGGCCAGGCGCTGCGGGTAGCGCAGGCCGGTCATCAGCGTCATCGCGCAGCCCTGCGAGAAGCCGGCCAGCACGATGCGCTCGCTCGGCACGCCGCGCGCCACCTCGCGCGCGATCAGCGCGTCGACCAGCGCCTGCGAGGCGCGCAGGCCCCCCTCGTCCTCGATGCGCGCGGCGCCGAAGCCCATCAGGTCGTACCAGGCGGGCATCACCATGCCGCCGTTGATCGTCACCGGACGCGACGGCGCATGGGGCAGCACGAAGCGCACGGCGCCGACCGGGCGCAGGTCGAGCTCCTCGACCAGCGGCTCGAAGTCGTGCCCGCTGGCGCCGAGGCCGTGCAGGATGATCAGGCTGGCGTTCGGCTGGGCGCCGGTCTCGTGTTCGATCGTCTTGAGCGCGGTCATCGTCGTGGGTGCGGCATGCGCAAGTGGGGTTCGCCCGATCCTAAGGGCTGGCCCGCGGGGCGCGGCCCGGTCCAGGGCCTGGGGGCGGCGGGCTCTCGCGGGCGAGGCGCTTCGCGTGCGCTTCGACGGCGAGGTAGGCGAGCGTCGCCACCGCCAGCGGCGCCAGGTAGTAGACGCCGCGGTAGGCGAGCAGCGCGCCGATCAGCGGGCCGCGCCCGAGCTCGTGGCCGAGCAGCGCGACGAACACCGCCTCGAGCACACCGAGCCCGGCCGGCACATGGGTCAGCATGCCGGCGATCGCGGCGACGAGCAGCACCGACAGCGCCTCGGTGTAGGGCAGCGCCCGCTGCAGCAGCAGCCAGACGATCGTGCCGATCAGCGCCCAGTTGGTCATGCCCATCGCGAGTTGCAGCAGCGCGACCCGCGCCGAGGGCAGCGCGATTTCGTGGCCGCGCCAGGTCCAGCGGCGGCGGCGCGCGAAGGCGCACAGCGCCAGGTAGGCGAGCGCCAGCCCGACCATCACCGCGCCGAGGCCGCGCAGCGCGCGGGCGTCGAGCGCCCAGCCGGGCGGCAGGTCCATCGGACGCCACAGGAACACCAGGCCGCCGAGCATCAGGTAGCCGAACCAGTTGGTGACGAGGCTCAGCGTCAGCACCCGCGTCGTGTCGGCGGCGCTCAGGCCGAGTCGCGAGTAGAGCCGGTAGCGCAGCGCGACGCTGCCGACCAGCGAGCCGAGGTTCAGGTTGAAGGCGTAGCAGACGAAGGTGACGCTCATCACCTGTCGCACGCCGAGACGGTGGCCGACGACATGGCGACCGACGAGGTCGAAGCAGCTGTAGAGCGCGTAGCTGAGCGCCGCGAGGCCGGCGGCCAGCGCGATCGTCGTGGCGGGCAGGCGCCGCAGCGAGGCGCCGACCTGGTCCCACTCGACGTGGCGCGCCTGGTCGACGAGCAGCCAGGCAACGAGGGCGAGGAAGACGAGGCCGGCGATGCGCCGGGCCAGCTGCCAGCGGCGCCGGCGCGGGTCCGGCGCCGCCGCATCGGGCGGCAGGTTCGGTGGCATGTTCAGGGGCGCGTCTCCGGGCCGGTCACCGTCGCCGCGGTGGGAGGCGCGGTGCCGGGGTCGGGCGGCGGCCGCGTCGCGTCGGCGGGCTCGTGCAGCGATTCGGCCGGGGCCAGGCGCGGCGCGTGGCGCGGCAGCCAGCCGGCCCAGGTCGGGAAGCGGCGCATCGCGTGGAACACGAAGACGCTGCGCAGCACGCGCCACCAGTGCGACTCGCGCAGCTCGCCTGCCGCCACCTCGCGGCAGCCGGCGGCGATCAGCGCGTCGAGCCGGGTCGTCAGCTCGGCGTTGAAGCCCTGGTCGCGCACGACCAGGTTGGCCTCGAGGTTGAGCGACAGGCTGAGCGGGTCGAGGTTGCTCGAGCCGACGGTGGCCCAGTCGTCGTCGACCGCGGCGACCTTGCCGTGCAGCGGCCGCTCGCAGTATTCGTGCACATGCACGCCGGCCTGGATCAGGTGGTGGTACAGCAGGCTGGCCGCGGTCTTGACGATCGCCATGTCCGGCTCGCCCTGCAGTACGAGGTCGACGCGCACGCCGCGGCGCGCCGCGCGGCGCAGCTCGCGCAGCAGGCGGTAGCCGGGGAAGAAGTAGGCGTTGGCGATGACGATGCGCCTGCGCGCGGCGCGCGTCGCGACGAGGTAGTAGCGCTCGATGTCGTTCGGGTGCCGGTGGTTGTCGCGCGTGACGAGCAGCAGTTCGGCGCCTCGGTCGTCGACCGCGGGCCAGCCGGCCGCCTGCGGCGCGCCGTGCCGCCCGAACCAGCGGCGGCGCGGCGGCGGCCGCGCGGCGGCGGCGAGCGCCTCGTGCATGAAGCGCTGGATCTGCGCGACGGCCGGGCCGCGCACCTCGACCGCGTAGTCCTGCTTGGCCTGCGGCCCGAAGTCCATCAGGTGGTCGGCCGAGTAGTTGATGCCACCGACGAAGGCGCGCTCGCCATCGACCGCGACCAGCTTGCGGTGCAGGCGGCGCAGCCAGTTCGTGCGCCAGCCGAAGCGCCGCGGCGCGGGGTCGAAGACGTGCAGGCGCACGCCCGCCGCGGCGAGGCTGGCGACGAAGCCGCGCGACAGGTCGGCCGAGCCGAAGCCGTCCACCGTCACGTCGACCTGGGCGCCGCGCCGCGCGGCGGCGACGAGGGCATCGCGCAGGGCCAGCCCCACCTTGTCCTCGAACAGGATGAAGGTTTCGACCAGCACCTCGCGACGGGCGGCGGCGATTGCCCCGAAGACGGCCGGGAAGTAGGCCTCTCCGTTCTCGAGCAGGCGCACGTCGTTGCCGCTGGTCCAGTCGCGGCGGGGCGCGGAGGGCTGTTTTTGCTTCGGCATGGGAGGCAGGCGGTCGCTTCGCGGCACCGGATCACAGCGCGACCACGGCCGCCAGCGGCGCATGGTCGGAGAGTTGTGTCCACGGCCGTCGCGGCAGCGCAAGCGGTGCGTGCAGCGCCACGTTGCGCACGTAGATGCGGTCCAGGCGCAGGAAGGGCAGGCGGGCCGGGAAGGTGCGTGCCAGGCGGCCGGTGGCCTGGCGGAAGATCTCGTGCAGCCCCGCCTCGCGCTCGAGCAGCGCGTGCGCATGGCGGCGCCAGTCGTTGAAGTCGCCGGCGACGACCAGCGGCGCAGTGGCGGGCACCTCGGCGCGGATCAGGTCGCACAGCAGGTGCAGCTGGCGTCGGCGGTGCGACTCGCGCAGGCCGAGGTGCACGCACACCGCGTGCACCTCGCGCGGCTCACCGTGTGCTGCGCAGGGCCCGGGCAGGTCGATCACGCAGTGCAGGAGGCCGCGCGGCTCGTCGCCGCGCTGCGAGACGTCGAGATTCCGGAAGCGCCGGATCGGGAACTTCGACAGCACCGCGTTGCCGTGGTCGGAGATCGGCGTCACCGTGTTGCGGCCGTAGGCGAACTGCGGCCAGAGGCTGTCGGCGAGGAACTCGTACTGCGGCTCCACCGGCCAGCCGTGATGGCGCTGTGCATGGCCGCTGTGCGCGCCTAGCACTTCCTGCAGGAACACCAGGTCGGCGCCGACCCCGCGCAGCGCCTCGCGCAGCGAGGGCAGCATGAAGCGCCGGTTCCACGAAGTGAAGCCCTTGTGGACATTGACCGTCAGCAGGCGAAGGCGCAGGTCCTGGGCGGTGGATGGCGTGTCGTCGGCGGGCATCGGGAGCGTTGTACGTCAGGCGGGCGCGCGCGCCTGCCGGAGCCCGGCATCGGGCCGACGCGGTGTCGTCCCACCGCGACGGACGGGGCCCGGGCGCCGCCACGATGTCGCACCGGCGCCGGCCGGCGCGCAGGCTCAGCGCAGGCGGCCGACGTAGCGCGACTCGTGCGCCGCCCGGTGGGCCGAGACGGCCGGGCCGGGTGCCGGCGCCGGCCCGGGTGCCACGGCCGCCGCCGCCGCCGCCGCCGGCGCGACGGGCGCCGCGGCAGGCTCGTCCGCTTGCTTCAGGTCGTTCAGGACCTCGAGGGCGAGCACGACGAGGTCTTCGTGGTCGAGCGTCATCAGCTCGGCCAGCGTCTGGTGTGCGTAGCTGCGGTCTTCGACGAAGCGCATCAGGTCGAACGCATGCCCGCCCCGTGCCGCGAGGCTGCGCAACCGTGCGAGACGGACGAGTTGCTTGTTGTCCATGGCGAATGTCCGGCGGATGAGGGTTTGCACCCATTCTCGAAGCTGTCCTTCGCGCGTGCGCATGGACGAGCCACCCGCGCGTGACCTTTGCTGAGGAACAAGGGGCCGATCCCGGCCCCTGTTGCACGGCCTCCGCGCCTCGCACCGGATGGGTGCAGGACGCCCACACGGGCTACATCACGCGGTTGAACCACATCAGTGAAAGCAAGCCAGCGGCCAGCGCCAGCGCCGCCGCGACCGCGCTGAACAGCGCCGTCACTTCCGTCTCGCGGGTCTCGAAGACGAGCCGCGAGTTGAGCGTCTGGTAGATCTTCTTCAGGTCGAGCGCGGTGCCGGCGTAGTAGTACTCGCCGTGGGTGATGCTGGCGATGCTCTTCAGCGACTCCTCGTCGAGGCGCACCCGCATCGACCAGCCCTCGGTGCGCAGGATCTCGCCGTCCGGCGTGCCGACGCCGACGGTGAACACGCGCACGCCGCGGTCGGCGGCGAGCTTGGCCGCTTCGATCGGGTCGACGCCGGTGGTCGTCTGCCCGTCGGTGAGCAGGATCACCGCTGCCGAACCGTAGGAGCCCGGCGCCACCGGCGTGAACGGCTTGCCGTTGCCGGGCAGGTCGGGCGGCGTGGGGTCGAGCGCGGCGGCGGGGCTCGGGCTGCGCCCGCCCATGTTCGCCACGTCGATGCCGGCGTCGGGGAAGATGGTCGCCAGCGAGACGACGATCGCATTGCCGATCGCGGTCGCGCGCTGGAGCTGGAAGCGGTCGATCGCCGAGATCACGTCGGCGCGCACGTTGGTCGGCGACTGCACCAGCGCCGCGGTGCCGGCGAAGGCCACCACCGCGATGCGCGTGTTCATCGGCTGCTCGTTGACGAAGGTGCGCGCGGCTTCCTGCGCGGCGACGATGCGCGAGGGCTTGACGTCTTCGGCCAGCATGCTGCGCGAGACGTCGATCGCCAGCACGACCAGGTCGTGCTGCGAGGGCAGCGTGACCACCGCGGTGGGCCGCGCGATGGCGGCGATCATCAGCGTCAACGCGCCGAGGAAGAGCGCCGGCGGCACGTGGCGGCGCCAGCCCGGGCCGCGGCCGACGGCCTCGCGGACCAGGCTCAGGCTGGCGTAGCGCAGCGCGACCTTCTTGCGCCGGCCGAGCAGCCACAGGTACAGCAGGACCACCAGCGGGACCACCGCCAGCAGCCAGAGCATTTCGGGCCAGAGGAAGTTCATGCGCTCACCTGGGTCGTGAGGGGTCCGACATGTCGCAGCCGGGCGTGGGCCGGCAGCCGCGCGCGTTGCCGGCGCAGGCCGGCGAAGCGGATCACCGCGTCGAGCAGGTCGTCGTCGGTGGCCAGCTCGAGCACGTCGATGCCGGCTTCGGCGAAGGCCTGCTGCAGCTCGGCCTCGCGCCGCTCGGCGGCGGCGGCGAAGCGGCGCCTGAAGCCGCGGTCGTGAGTGTCGACGACGATCTGCTCGCCGGTCTCGGCGTCCTGCATGACGACCAGTCCGAGGTCCGGGAGTTCCGATTCGAGCGGATCGAACAACCGCACCGCGACGACGTCATGGCGCTGCGCGAGCTGCGCCAGCGGCGCCCCCCAGCCCGGTGCGCTGATGAAATCGGAGACGACGAAGACCAGCGAGCGGCGCGGCAGCAGCCCGACCGCGCCGGCGAGGAAGCTGCCGAGCTCGGTCGCCGCCGGCTCGGCCGGCCCGCCCCAGGCCTGCATCCGGTGCAGGATGTGCAGCACCTGCTGGCGCCCGCTGCGCGCCGGGATCACCGACTGGCTGCGCCGGTCGCCGGGGCCGCCGTAGAGCATCGCGCCGACGCGGTTGCCGCGGCGTGAGAAGAGGCGCGCGAGCACCGCGACGAAGTCGTTGGCGACCGAGCGCTTCAGCTGCCGGCCGGAGCCGAAGTCGACCGACGGGCTCAGGTCGACCAGGAACCAGGCGTTGAGCTCGCGGTCTTCGTGGAACTCGCGCACATGCGGCTGCTGGAGCCGCGCGGTGACGTTCCAGTCGATGTGGCGCACGTCGTCGTGGTACTGGTACTCGCGCAGGTCGGCCAGGTCGAGGCCGGTGCCGCGGAACAGCGTGCGGTAGTCGCCGTGCAGCAGGCCGTCGAGGCGGCGCAGCACCGACCATTCGAGCCGGCGCAAGGCCGCCTCGGCGACCGGCGGGACCGCCGGCTCGCCCGCGGGCGGCGCGGTGCGCTCAGCCGGCGGCTGCGGCTTCGCCGACCTTGACATGGGAGTCCAGCGGCTTCGCCGGCGCGGGCAGCTGCGCCAGCAGGCGGGCGATAAGCGCGTCGGCGTCCTGTCCTTCGGCCAGGGCTTCGTACGACAGCATCAGGCGGTGGCGCAGCACGTCGGGCGCGATGTCGGTCAGGTCCTCGGGCAGCACGTAGGCCCGTCCGCGCAGGAAGGCCAGCGCGCGCGCGCCTTCGATCAGGTGGATCGACGCGCGCGGGCTCGCGCCGCAGCTCAGGAAGCGCGCGATGTCGCCCAGCCCGTAGCGGGCCGGCTCGCGCGTTGCGGCGACCAGCTTCACCGCATGCTGCACCAGCGAGGGGTCGACGTAGGCGGTGCGGCATTCGCGCTGCAGCGCCAACAGCTGTTCGGTCGTCGCCACCGCGCCGACCGTCGCCGCGACGCCGGTCACGCGCTGGACGATGACGAACTCCTGCTCCTCCGTCGGGTAGCCGACCAGCACCTTCATCATGAAGCGGTCGACCTGGGCCTCGGGCAGCGCATAGGTGCCCTCGGTCTCGATCGGGTTCTGCGTCGCCATCACGAGGAAGGGCTCGGGCACCTTGTGCGTCTCGCCGGCGATCGTCACCTGGTGCTCCTGCATGACCTCGAGCAGCGCACTCTGTACCTTGGCCGGGGCGCGGTTGATCTCGTCGGCGAGCAGCAGGTGGGTGAAGACCGGGCCGAGGGAGGTCGCGAACTCGCCGGTCTTCTGGTTGTAGATGCGCGTGCCGACCAGGTCCGCCGGCACCAGGTCGGGCGTGAACTGGATGCGCTTGAAGCTGCCGCGCAGCGTCGTGGCCAGCGTCTTGACCGTCAGCGTCTTGGCCAGCCCCGGCACGCCCTCGACCAGCAGGTGGCCCTGGGCCAGGATCGCGACCAGCACGCGCTCGAGGAAGTGGTCCTGGCCGACGACGACCTTCTTCACCTCGTAGAGCACGCGCTCCATCAAGGTGGCGTTGTCACGCAGGGTGTGCTGGTCGTTCATGTGGCGTCGGCCTCGAAAAGTCGTTGAGACGAAGGATTCGGTGCTGCGTTGTCGCCCTGCGCCTAGTGCGGCGGCAATCCCATGCCGCCGGCCGCGTTCTCGATCGGTACTGCAAATCCGATGCCGATGAACACGCGCTGCTCGCTCGGGTTGAGGATCGCGGTGACGATGCCGACCACCTCGCCTTCGGCGGTGACCAGCGGCCCGCCCGAGCTGCCGGGATTGGCCGCGGCGTCGAACTGGATCAGGTTGGACAGCATCGTCTTGCCGTCGAGCGCCTGGTACTCGCGCCGAAGGCCCGAGACCACGCCGGCCGAGACCGAGGGCCCGATGCCGAATGGAAAGCCCACCGCCACCACGGTGTCGCCGGGAGAGAGGTCGGCCGTGCCGCGCAGCGTGGCCGGCACGACGTCGTCGGGCACGGTGCGCGGCTGCAGCACCGCCAGATCGTTGTGCGGCTGGGTCGAGAGCACCGCGGCCGGCGACTGCGTACCGTCGGCGAAGGTCACCTCGATCTGCGACGCACCCTCGATGACATGCAGGTTGGTCAGGATCAGGCCCGACTCCACGATGATGACGCCGGTGCCGGTGCTCATCGGCTGGTCGTCCTTGTCTTTGTCCTTGCCTGCTTCCCGGCCCTTGCCGGCGCCGGCGACCTTCTCGCTGCGGCCCAGGCCGCGCACCCGCACGACCGATGGGTGGATCACCTCGAAGGCCTTGCGCGCGGCCGAGGGCAGGCTTGTCTTCTCGAGCGTGTGGAGCACTGCGCGGTCGATGTCGGTCTGCGTCAACCGGCGCGGCTCGGGCTGCAGCGCGCCGTGCAGCGCGAGGCCGAGGGCCGCCAATGCGACCAGCCCGAGCCAGCCGGTGGCCGGGACGCGGCGGGGCGAGAAGCGCGAGAGCTGGCGCGCGGCCGGTGGGGGCGAGGTGCCTGCGCCGGCCTCGGCCCCGGACGCGGCGTGCGGACGGTTCGCCAGGGTCTTGTCGGTGGCGGGCTCGGCGGCCTGCATCGTCGACGCGCTCGCGGCGGCCGTCGGCGTACCGGTCTTGCCTGCGCGACCGGAGCGGCTGGAGCTGCTGTAGAGCGTCTGCTTTCTCATACACGCCTCGCCAAACGACCGAGAACGTGCGAACAGTAACCGATGGCGGCGGGTGGGCGGAGGTGACCGGGATTGGCCCACGCCGCCGATGGGAATGCGTCGTGGTATCCGCCGCGGGCGCACGCAATCCGTGCCCTTCAAGGGGGCCGTGGTGCACCGGGGCCGGCCCGGACATGCGGGCCGCGCCGTCGCGGCGCCCCTGCGGCCCGCCTCCGGCACGGGCCGGCGACGACGCGCCGGGCGCCGCGCGGGGCGGCAGGCGGTCAGGACGCGGCGAGCGCCGCGGAGAAGAAATGGCGGAAGACGTCGATGTCGGTGACCTCGCGCACCGCCAGGCCCTCGACCGGTTCCGAGAACGTGGTCGACGCCGGGGCCGGCACCAGTTCGGCCGGCATCGTGTCGGGGTAGACCTCGACGGTCCGGCGCTCGGCGCCCTGCGAGCGGGCGCGCCAGTTCAGCCGGTCCGACAGCGAATCGGCGAAGGAAGGCGTGTCGTCCCATTCGACGAAGCCGGAAGCGCGACGGAGGGACGGGGGCAGGGGGTGCGGACGCATGGCGACCTCGCGTGATCTCGGTACAGGCGACGAAGGATAGGTTGTGCAGCCCGTTGAAATCCCCCGAACAGGGGGGTCATGGAAGGCTTGTTCCGAATCCGTTCCGCCGCCCGTCCTAAGCATCCGGCAACGCCGGGAGACGGTGCGGCCTCAGGCGCCGATCAGCGGCACGCCGATCACCCAGCGGTGAGCCCAGAACAGCGTCGCCAGGTAGAGGGCGAGCCCGCCGCCGATGGCGATCGCGTCGTTGGCCGGCCGCGCAGGCGCGCCGGGCACGGCGCGCGGCGGGCGGTGCTTGAGCGAGAGGCGGTCGGCGACCGCCCAGGCCAGAAAGGCGCCGAACAGCAGCAGCTCGTGCGCCATGCCGTTGGACAGCAGGTGGGCGAGGGCCCAGAGCTTGATCGCCGCGAGCATCGGGTGGCGGGCGGCCCGCTGCAGGCGCCCGGGCAGGTAGGCCGCGAGCAGCAGCGGGAAGACCGGCAGCATCAGCAGCATGGTCAGGTGGCGCATCGCCGCCGGCGGCGTATAGACCACCACCGGGTCCAGCCGGGCCTGGCCGTAGCCCCAGACGATCAGCCCGAGGCCGAGCGTCGACAGCAGCGAGTAGCCGACCCGCCAGACCATGGCCCCGTGCGCGGCGATGCTGCGTGTACGCCAGCCGTCGGCCAGGATCGACACCGAGTGCACGCCGAGGAACAGCACGAGGCCGAGAACGAGAAAGGTCATGGCGCTTGCCTTCGAGGTGGGCGCGGAAGCGGGGGTGCGGCGGGGGAGGCGAGAATCGACCGATGGGCCAACCCGCCAACCCGCAGAAGTTTGCCGTCGACGTCAAACCCTCGTCGATCGACGGTCACGGCGCCTTCGCGGCCGAGGCGATTCCGGCGCGACGCAAGATCGGCGAGATCCGCGGCGAGTCGATCAGCGTGCGCGAGGCGCGGGCGCGGGCCCGCCAGCAGCAGCGGATCATGATCGTCGAGGTGTCCGACAAACGCGCCGTCGACGCTGCGGGCTCCACCGACCCGCTGCGCTTCGTCAACCACTCGTGCCGGCCCAACGCGATGCTGCGCATCCGCCAGGGGCGCATCGAGTTCTACGCGCTGCGCGACATCCGCAGCGGCGACGAGATCACCGCCGACTACGGCGAGACCCACCATAACCGCACGCTCGCCTGTCGCTGCGGGATGGTGGGCTGCATCGGCTGGCTCTGACGGCGTTTCAGCGCTGCCGGGCCTTGACCCGCTCGCGCCGTCTGTCCGTGCGGCCGGCCGGGGCGGCCGACCTTGGCCCTGCCACCTCTCAGCGGACGACCGCTGCCGGCGCGACGCGATGGCTCGTCGGGTGCAGGACGTGCACCGCAGCGCTCTCGGGCCGCGAGCGCTGGTAGAACGGGCCGCCCTGCTCGCTCAGCATGTCCTCGCGCGTGTAGGGCCGGTCGCGGTCGGCGACGGCCAGCGCGATCTGCGTGACCAGGTTATGGCTGCGCGAGGGCGCGGCCTGGATCGGCATCACCGCCAGCCAGGCAGCGATGCCGGCGCCGATCCAGCGTGCGCGCAGGTAGCTGGGCGTCGAGCGCAGCCACCACAGCGCCGCGCCGCTGGCTGCGGCACCCAGGGCGAAGCCGAGCACGACCTCGGAGTACGAGTGCACCGCGATCATCACGCGCGACACCGCGACCAGCAGCGCCAGCAGGTAGCCGGCGACGACGGCCAGGCGCGTCACCAGTGCCTGGCGTGCGCTCGGCACGGTGTCGCCGCGCCGCCGGTTGGCCAGCGCGAAAGCCAGGATCGGGTAGGTGGCCGTGGCGAACATCGCGTGGCCCGAGAAGCCGGTGAAGTTGATCGACGCGATGCCGATGCCGAAGCCGATGAAAGCGATCTTGGAGGCGGTGGTCAGCGCGATCGCGATGCCGAGCGGGATCAGCCAGGCCACGGCCGGCCGGCCTGAGCGCGCGGCCACCAGGAGCCACACCGCGATGCCCAGCGCGAGCGGCAGGATGATGCCGAGTTCGCCGAAGCGGGTGATCCAGTACCAGAACGCGGATTTGGGTTCGAAGGACATGCAGGGCAGACAGTGAAGGCGTGCGACCGGGGAGCCTAAGGCCGAACCGCGACGCGATACTGCACTGCAACAGCGAACTTCGTGCCCGCTCCCCCGTTCGCGGGAGTTTGTCATGCCCCCTCTTCCCGGCGCTCACGGTCGGGATCGTCCATCGGGTGTATGGCACAGAGCGAAGCAGGCACTCACAAACCACACTTGAGGGGTTCGACGGGCCTCGCCGCGACCGGCAGCGGCCCGAGACCCGCCCACCGGCAGCGCCAGCCGCCGATGGCTGCGAAACGAAAAGGCTGACGCGGTCTCGCGGCAGTACGCTCACGGTCTTTGCGGGCGCGCACTTCCGACACGAACAACCGCCGGGCCCGGGGCAAGCAGGAGACAAGGCGATGGAACCCACCCACAAGACCGAACTGACGCCGGCCGAGGCCGCGCTGCGCGACGCCGCGCTCGACTACCACCGCAGCCCGGTGCGCGGAAAGATCACCGTCAGCGCCACCAAGCCGCTGTCGAACCAGCGCGACCTCTCGCTCGCCTACTCGCCCGGCGTCGCCTACGCCTGCCTGGCGATCGAGAAGGAGCCGGGCCAGGCGGCCGAGCTCACTTCGCGCGGCAACCTGGTCGGCGTGGTCACCAACGGCACCGCGGTGCTTGGCCTGGGCGACATCGGCCCGCTGGCGAGCAAGCCGGTGATGGAAGGCAAGGGCTGCCTGTTCAAGAAGTTCGCCGGCATCGACGTCTTCGACATCGAGCTCGCCGAGCGCGACCCCGACAAACTCGTCGAGATCATCGCCTCGCTCGAGCCGACGCTCGGCGGCGTCAACCTCGAGGACATCAAGGCGCCCGAGTGCTTCTACATCGAGAAGCAGCTCAAGGAGCGGATGCAGATCCCCGTCTTCCACGACGACCAGCACGGCACCGCGATCATCTCCGCTGCCGCGGTGATCAACGGCATCGAGCTCACCGGCAAGGAGATCGGCAAGATCAAGGTCGCGGTCAGCGGCGCGGGCGCCGCGGCCATCGCCTGCCTCGACCTGCTGGTGCGCCTGGGCGTCGCGCGCGAGAACATTTTCGTCTGCGACAGCAAGGGCGTGATCAACCACCGCCGCGAGGACAAGCTCGACGAATCGAAGCGCGCCTACCTGCAGCGCACCGACGCCCGCACGCTGGCCGACGTGATGGTGGGCGCCGACGTGTTCCTCGGCTGCTCGGCGGCCGGCGTCGTCAATGCCGAGATGGTCAAGCGCATGGCCGACCGGCCGCTGATCCTGGCGCTGGCCAACCCCGAGCCCGAGATCCGCCCCGAGATCGCGAAGGCCGCGCGGCCCGACTGCATCATCGCCACCGGCCGGTCGGACTATCCGAACCAGGTCAACAACGTGCTGTGCTTCCCGTACATCTTCCGCGGCGCGCTGGACAGCGGGGCGCAGCGCATCACCGAGGAGATGAAGGTCGCCTGCGTGCACGAGATCGCCGGCCTGGCCAAGGCCGAGATCAGCGGCGAGGTGGCGGCCGCCTACCCGGGCGAGGAGATGCAGTTCGGGCCCGAGTACCTGATCCCCAAGCCCTTCGACTCACGCCTGATCCTGCGCATCGCCCCGGCGGTGGCGAAGGCGGCGGCCGAGTCGGGCGTCGCGTCGCGGCCGATCGAGGACCTGGGCGCCTACCGCCGCTCGCTGCTCAAGTTCATGACCCACACCGGCATGTTCATGCGCCCGGTGTTCGAGGCCGCGCGCACCGCCCCGCGCCGCGTGATCTACGCCGAGGGCGAGGACGAGCGCACGCTGCGTGCGGTGCAGATCGCGCTGGAGGAAGGCCTGGTCAAGCCGACCCTGGTCGGCCGCCCGGCGGTGATCGCGCAGCGCATCGAGCGCGCGCACCTGCGGCTGAAGGAGGGGCAGGACTTCGACCTCGTGAACCCCGAGGATGACCCGCGCTTCCGCCAGTACTGGGAGGCCTATCACGCGCTGAAGGGCCGCGACGGCGTGACGCCCGAGATGGCCAAGGCCGCGGTGCGGCGCAGCAACACGCTGATCAGCGCGCTGGCCGTGCACCTGGGCCACGCCGACGGCCTGGTGTGCGGCCTGGTCGGCCGCTACGAGCAGCACCTGGACCACGTGCGCGACGTGATCGGCATGCGGCGCGACATCAAGCATTTCGCGGCGCTGAACGCGCTGATGATGGACAAGCACACGCTGTTCATCACCGACACCTTCGTCAACGACGACCCCGACGCAGGTACGGTGGCCGAGATCGCGGCGATGGCCGCCGACACGGTGGCGCACTTCGGCCTGACGCCGAAGGTGGCCTTCCTCTCGCACTCGATGTTCGGCTCCAGCACCCGGCCCTCGGCCCGCAAGATGCGCGAGGCGCGCCACCTCTTCGGCCAGCGCCGCCCCGGCATCGAGGCCGACGGCGAGATGCAGGGCGACGCCGCCCTCTCCGAGACGGTGCGTTCGAGCTTCCTGCTCGACAGCACGCTGAGCGGCGCGGCCAACGTGCTGGTGTGCCCGAACCTCGACGCCGCCAACATCCTCTTCAACGTGCTGAAGATGACCGGCGGGCAGGGGGTGACGGTGGGGCCGATGCTGCTGGGGAGCGCGGCCCCGGCGCATATCCTGACCCCGGCGGCGACGGTGCGGCGCATCGTCAACATCACGGCGTTGACGGTGGCGGCCGTGAATGGGAATAGGCGGTGAGGTGACGGCGGGCGGCCGGGCCGGCGGATGCTGGCCTTGCCGCCGTGCTGGAGATGGGCGGGAGGGCGTCGACGAGCACCTCGTCAGGTGCTTTGGCCGCCCGCCCAAGGCGAGGCGGAGCCCATGAAGTGCCAAGTTTGTCTCGGCTCGGAACCAACTGGCACCGCGATTCGCTGAATTGGGGATGGGCCTTTGCACGACGCAGAGGATCCTTGCGTTCGAGCTCGCCGGCCGACTGCGCCCACAACCGGATATGGGCGCGGATTCGATGTTTCGGGCTGATTAGTGGCGCAGGAGTGCGCCAGCTTCTGATTATGTGCGCAAATGTGCGCCCGAAAACACGTTAAACCTTCCGATGGGTCAGCAACTCAGTCCACTGGAAATGGCGCTCTATCGTGCCGTTGATGAGGTCCTTCACTACGTGTGGGATCCGATTGGCATTTCTCGTGCGCCAGAAGCCAGAGATGAGTACCACGCGTATCTGCCAGACGTTTATGGTCTTGTCCGCTGCGGAGCAAATGCGGCAGAAATTGCGAACTACCTATCAGGCGTTGTGGACTACATGGGGCTGGATCCGGCGCGAACGCGGGATCAAGAAGTGGCGTTGCTCCTGCTTCATTGGAAGAAGGTCATTAATGCGTAGCCGGTCTAACTGGGCATCCCATCGGACCGCCTGCGGCGGCCGCTGAATTACTACGTTAGAGCGCAAGATTGCAATGCGCCAAGTCATCAAGCCCCCCCCTTCATCAGTTACCTGAGGAATAAGAAATGGCGTCAGAAGAAGCAAAGACCGAACAAGCCCTTCAAGAAGCAGTAAAGGTCGGGCAGACCATAACGTTAGTTTTAAAAGTGGTGCAGTCGTAAAACTCAACAACAAGACGCTCCAGCCGACAGTCTTGCTTCCGCTTTGCTCCGGCAAGCCTGCGGTTGAGCTTGGGCGTTGGAGAGGCAAATGCCCGGACCGGGAACGATATACACCCAATATCAGGTGAAACGCGACGCGGAATCAGACTAGAAACCGCCGGTCAAGTGCCTGTCCACTGTAGATAGTCGTTCTGACGCTCGGCCCCCCTTACGAGTCAGCTCAAACTTCCCCCGCGTCGCCAGCGACCATCCATCGGTCGCGATGACGTCGGACGAGCAGATAACCCCTGCATCGTCGAACCCCTCGACGATCTGTCCGCACTGGGCCGAGGTGAGGCCGCGCGCCAACCGCCTCCAGCGCGCCACCACCCGCCGGTCCGCCCAGCAATCCTCGAGCGCCCACCGCGCCGGCTCCCCCGGCCGCGCCGCCAGTTCGTCCTCCAGGCGCTCCCGCATCGCCACCACCCACCCGTCGAAGTCCGCCCGCTGCGGTGTCGGCAGCGCCTCGCGGATCGCCGCCAGCCGGCGGCTCGGCGTCTCGTGCGCCAGCGCCCGCGTCGCCAGGGCCTGCAGCGCCTGCACCGGGTTGAAGAGGCGCAGCCGATTCGGCGGCATCACCAGCAGCGGCAGGCGCGCGGCGGTGTCGTGCTCCATCGGCGTGACGAAGCTCGACAGCACCGCCAGCCGGCCCCAGGCCGCGGCGCTCAGGCCCTCGGGCCGCGTCGCGCCGGGCTCGTCGCCGCTGGCCCGCGCCGCGCGCCCGAGGCTGCACAGCTCGGCATGGCTGCGCCCGCTCAGGGCGGTGGCCGCGCGCCGGCTCAGCGTCACCAGGTGCCCGCCGGCGTAGCCGGCGTCGTCGCGCAGGCGCTCGATGCCGGCGTCGGTCGGCCCCGCGTCGCGGCCTTCGGCGTCGCCCTGCGTCAGCCGCTCGCGCGTGACCGGGCAGTGCTCGGCGGCGAGCTGGCCCAGGTAGTGCGGCGTGAGCTGCTCCGTCTCGTAGGTGCGCCCTTCGGCCAGCGCGCGCAGGCGCAGCGCGAGCCAGCGCCGCACGGCCGCTGTCGCGCGCGGCTGCACGCGGCCATAGGCGTCGCGGCCGGCGCGGAAGCCGCGCTGCAGCTGCGGGTTGATGCACAGCCGCTCCAGCGGCGGCACGAGGCCATGGCGCGCGTGGTCCCAGCCGAGGGTGTACGGGGTGTCGAAGGTGTCGTCGGCATCGGGCGCGGTGGCGGGCGCCGTCGCCGTCGCGTGGCGCCGCACCGGGCGCAGCCGCGCCATGGCCGGGCCGCCACGCAGCAGCGGTGCCGCGGCCGGCCGGCGGGTGGTCTGCGAGACGGCGGCCAGCGCGGGGCGGTGGGTCGTGGCTGGTGCCGCCTCCCCATCGCCCGGGCCGCGGGCTGAAGCGCCTGCGCCGGCCTTGGCCTCGGGCCCGCCCGCGGGCAGGGAACGGAACAGGGAAAGGGTCACGCCTCGCATCGGGTTCTCCGGCTGCACCCGCCGGCGGCGGGTCGATGCGAGGCAGTGTTGCGGGCGGGTCGCTCAACACGTGAGCCAGCTTGGGTTCCAATCGCCGTCTGGCGCGGCGGCCCGAGCAGGACGTCGCGCGTTGACGACAGCCGAGCCCATGGACCGCACCGAACGCTTCTACAAGATCGAACGCCTGATCCGCAGCCGCGGCTGCGTCAGCTTCGCCGCGCTGCGCGAGGCGCTCGACGTCTCGCCCGCGACGCTGAAGCGCGACCTCGCCTACCTGCGCGAGCGGCTCGACATGCCGATCGTCTACGACGCGATGGACAACGGCTACCGCTTCGGCGGCCCGGCCGTTGCCGGCAGCGGCGCGCGGCGGGAGTTGCCCGGCGTCTGGTTCAGCGAGGCCGAGCTGCACGCGCTGCTGACGATGCACGAGCTGCTCGCCGGCCTTGACGACGGCGGCCTGCTCGCGCGCCAGCTGCAGCCGCTGGCCGACAAGCTGCTCGCGATGCTCGGCGACGACGACACGCAGGCGCGCGAGCTGGCGCGGCGCATCAAGCTGATCGGCACCGCGCGGCGGCGCGGCGGCGGGCGCTGGTTCGAGACGGTGGGCGCCGCGCTCGCCACCGGCCGGCGCCTGGCGCTGCGCTACCTGAAGCGCAGCGACGGCAGCCGCAGCGAGCGCGAGGTCTCGCCGCAGCGGCTGGTGCACTACCGCCACGCCTGGTACCTCGACGCCTGGTGCCACGCCAGCGGCGGGCTGCGCCGCTTCGCGCTCGACGCGATCGAGGAAGCGCAGGCGCTGCCCGCCGCCGCCGAGCGCGTCGCGCTGCGCGAGCTGGAGGCTGCGCTCGACCAGGGCTACGGCATCTTCGCCGGCGGCGCCGCGCCGCAGTGGGCGACGCTGCTCTTCGAGCCCGAGGCCGCCTCCTGGGTCGCCAGCGAGGAATGGCACCCCGCCCAGCGCGGCCGCTGGCGCGACGACGGGCGCTACGAACTCGAGGTGCCCTTCGGCCAGCCGACCGAGCTGCTGATGGACCTGGGCCGCCACGCCGGACAGGTGCGGGTGCTGGCGCCCGAATCGCTGCGGCAGGCGCATGCCGAGCGGCTGCGCGCGGCGCTGGCGCTGGACGCGGGCGGCTGAGCCAGGCAGTGTGGCCGACCGCGGCTTCGCGCGCGCGCCGATGGTGCCGGGCCGGGCTGACCCACTGGTGCGGCCGGAGGCGGTGCGGGATTCTTCGGACGGGGTGGCGAGGCTGCCTAAGCCCGCCGCCTTCGGAAGGTTGGCTGACCTTCCACAGGATTGGGGATGGGGGCCTTCGAAGTGGGGTTGATGATTCGCGCCTCGATCGCGAACGACGGTGCAGTGCGTGGACACGTCGCCGGTTTCAGACCACGACGCGTGGCGGGTTCGCCACGACTGCTTGCCGCCGTATCAGGCTGCCGGCGTATCGCCGTTCGGTCATTGAAGGAGGGGAACATGAAGAGGATCCTGATGGCCGCAGCGCTCGCCGCTGCAAGTTCCTGGGCCTCCGCCGCGACGGCGGAGGCCAGCTTGTGGGAACCGACCTTCAGCGTGACCGACCTGCGACCCGATGACGGCATCGCCGCCGAGTACGAGCGCGGCCCGTTGTTCGGCGTCTCCGGCGCGGCCGACAACTACAGCGAAGGCAATGCGACCTCCGGCGACGGCTTCGCCGCCACGCGGGGGCCCGGCGGCAGTGCATACAGTTGGCAGGCCGTCGCCATGGGCGACTACACGCTGACGCCGTACTCCAGCATCACGGCGAGCGACGTGATCTTCGCCTCCCTGTCAGGGTCCACCTTCGCTGGTGAGACGGGTGAGGTCAGGGTCCGCGCTGATATCCACTGGAACGAAACCGATGGCTCGGACGCGTTTTCCAGGACTCTCACCTTCGGCGAGACGTTCAGCGACACGGTGCAGCTCACCCTCGTCAACGACTCGCCGCTGTCGCGCACCTTCTGGTGGAGTTCCGGCTACGACATGTCACTCACTGCGCCGGTGCCGGAGCCCGAGACCTACGCCCTGATGGCCGTCGGCCTCGGCATGCTGGCCTGGGTGACGCGGCGGCAGCGCGCGCGGAAGCACTGAGAGATCGCGGCAGATGGCCGCCGCGCAGGGGCAGCGGCGCGCGCCTGTCGGACCCGGGTCTCGCCTGTCTGTCGCTGTGCCAGCTGACGCCGCCTCAACCCAGCCGCGCCGCCAGGCTCGGCCCCAGCCCCTGCCAGCCCGGCCGGTCGCCCGCCAGCGGCGGCAGGGTCATCGGTCCCGGCGGCTCGTCGAGCAGCCAGGCGACGCTGGCGTCGACGCTGTCGACCAGCGGCACCGGCACCCGCGGTGCGAGCGGCTCTGCATAGCCGGCGAGCCCCGCGCCGCCGAGGATCACCGCGTCGGCGCCACGCGCCGCCTCGCGGCAGGCCTCGGCGAGCAGCACCAGTGCGCCCGCAGGGTCGGCGGCCAGCGTGGCGCCGCTCGGCGCCACGGCGTGGATCCCGGTCAGTGCGTCATCAAGCTGCAGCGCGCGCGCCAGCCGTTCGAGCATCGGCACCCAGGCCGCGCCGCCGGTGACGATCGCGAAGCGGCCGTGGCGCGCGGCCTGGCGCATCGCCGCCTCGGCCAGGCCGACGACCGGGAGGCCGCTCGCCTCGCGCAGCGCCGTCACGCCCGGGTCGCCGAAGCAGCCGACGAGCAGCGCATCGGGCGCGCCGCCCGCCGCCGCGTCGCGGGCCCAGGTGTCGAGCGCGGCGTGGGCGGCGATCGCGTACGCGATTTCGCTGGCGATGTAGCTGGCGCCGAGCGTCGAGGTGGTGGTGCGCACCGTGTGAGCGGTGGCGTCGGCCCGTGCGGCCAGCACCTGCGCGGCGCGCTGCTGCAGCCGCTGGCTGACCAGCGCCGAAGTGTTCGGGTTGACGATCAGCAGCCGCATGGCCGGTCGCGGTCGGGGCTCGGCGCGGCGTTCAGGCCGCGCTCTCGCCCAGGCGCAGCAGGCGCACCAGGTCGGTCTCGCGCGGCTCGGGCAGGTTGAAGCACAGGCTGGCCTCGAGCTCGCGCAGGTGCTTCTCCATCAAGGCGCAGGCGCCATCGGCGTCGCCGCGGCGCAGCGCCGCGAGCAGGCCGCGGTGGTCGCGGCAGTTGCAGGCCTCCACCCAGCGCAGCGGCGCGCGGCCGCGGGGCGGGGCGGGGCGCGGGCCGGCGCCGCCGTAGGTCATCAGGATCAGCGAGGTGCGCGAGACGAGCTCGCGCAGCAGCCGCTCGAGCGTGCCGTGGCCCGAGAGCACCGCGATCTGCAGGTGGAACTCACCCGACAGTCGCAGCCCGCGCTGGCGGTCGTTGGCGCGTTGCGCGGCCTCCTCGTCGGCGATCAGGCTGCCGAGCAGGCGCCAGCCGTTGTCGCGCCCGCGCTCGACGGCATGGCGCAGCAGCGTTGGCTCGATCAGGCGACGCACCTCGAACACCTCGTGCGCCTCCTGCACGGTGGGCTGCGCGATGCTGGCACCGCGGTTCGGCTCCAGCGTCACGATCTGCTCCTGCGCGAGGCGGATCAGCACCTGGCGGATGCGCGTGCGTGAGACGCCGAAGGCCTGTCCGAGCTTGTCCTCGACGAGCTTGGTGCCGGGCACCAGGCGCTGGTCGAGCACGGCGGCAACCAGGCTGGCGTGGATCTGCGCGTCGGTCGGCGGCGTGCTCGGCGCGTCGGGGCTCGCGCCCGTCGGGGGCGCGGCGCCCGCTGCGAGGGCCTCGTCGGGCTCTCCCCGGTCGCCGCGGCGGGCATCGGGTTTCGGGGCGGTGGCGTCCTCGGCCATGGTCCGGGCTCTCCTGGGGGTCATGCGGTGGTCCCGCGCCGGCGCCGGCGCAGCAGCGCGCCGGTCGCCAGCGCCAGCGCGATCACGAGCAGCGAGATCGCGGTCGTCACGGTGCCGAGCGCGTAGATCGACGGCGTGGTCACCGTCGTCGTCAGGCCCTGCAGTTCGAGCGGCAGCGTGTTGAGGTCGCCGATCGCCTGCGAGCTGCGCGCGATCTCGTCCCAGCTCAGCGTGAAGCCGAACATGCCGACGCCGACGACCGAAGGGCCGATCAGCGGCAGCACCACGTGCAGGAAGGTCTGCCACGGCGTCGCGCCCTGGTCGCGCGCGGCTTCCTCGTAGGCCGGGTTGAAGCGGTTGAAGACGGCGAACATGATCAGGAGCCCGAAGGGCAGGGTCCAGGTCAGGTGTGCGCCGAGGCCCGAGGTGTAGAGGCCGAGCGAGGTGGTGAAGCTCTCCAGCGCCGACTCGGCGCCGACGGCTTCGAGCCCCCACTTGATCGCGCCGTCGAGCAGGCGGAACTGCAGCCCGATGCCGAGAGAGACGATGATCGACGGCATGATCAGGCTCGCCACCGTCACGTAGAACAGCAGGTTGGCGCCGGCCAGCCGCTTGCGGAAGGCGAGCCCCGCGCCGAGCGAGAGCAGCACCGTCAGCCCCATCACGACGATGCCGAGGCCGACCGAGCGGCGCAGCGCGGCGCCGATGTCGACCACGCCCAGACCCTCCCAGAGCTTCTGGTACCAGACGGTCGACCAGCCGCGCATCGGGAAGGTCAGGCCGCCCTCCGGGCCCTGGAAGCTGAGCACGAAGATCGTGATCACCGGCCCGTACAGGAACAGCACGAACAGCGCGAACACGAACGCCAGGGGCCAGAAGCCCTTGCCTCGACGCTCGCTCATCGCAAGGCCCTCATCTCAAAGTTCGTTGCGCAGGTCGACCAGCCGGTTCAGCGCGACGATGATCATCAGCACCACGGCGAGCAGCACCACCGCGTTGGCCGCCGCGAGCGAGAACTGCAGGTAGCTCGTCTGCACCTGGATCACCTTGCCGACCGAGGCGATCTGCTGGCCGCCCATCACGCCGACGGTGACGAAGTCGCCCATCACGATCGTGATGACGAAGATCGAGCCGATCAGGATGCCGGTGCGCGACAGCGGCACGATCACGTTCCACAGGGTCTGCCAGGCCGAGGCGCCGCAGTCGTCGGCCGCCTCGAGCAGCGCGCGGTCGATGCGCATCATCGAGTTGAAGATCGGCACCAGCATGAACATCGTGTAGAGGTGCACGAAGGCCAGCACGACCGAGAACTCGGAGAACAGCAGCCACTCGACCGGCTCGTTCACGATGCCCGAGCCGACGAGGAACTGGTTGACCAGCCCGTTGCGTCCGAGCAGCGGCACCCACGAGATCATGCGGATCACGTTGCTCGTCCAGAACGGGATCGTGCAGAGGATGAACAGCAGCGTCTGCATCCCCGCCGAGCGCACATGGAAGGCGAGGAAGTACGCGATCGTGAAGCCGAGCACCAGGGTCACGGCCCAGGTGAGCAGCGAGAAGCGCAGCGTCGACCAGTAGGTCTTCAGCGTGACGCAGGGGTCGGAGAGGTCCGCGCAGCCGCGGAAGATCATCGCGTAGTTGTCGAAGCTGAAGCCGGGGACGAGCTCGTAGTCGCTCGTCGGCCAGAAGCTCACCGCGGCGATCAGCAGCAGCGGCGCGACGAAGAAGAACAGGAACACCGCCGCGAAAGGCAGGGCCTGCAGCCACGCGGGTGGCCCGGCCTTGAGGGCGGTGTCGCTGCTCATCGTGTGTCGCTCAGCGTTCAGGCGGCCACGAACTCATTCCACTTCTGGACCATGTAGGTGTTCTCGTCCATCAGCGCGTTCCAGCAGGCGATGCCGCCCATGCGCTGCTCGTACGAGCCGCCGTCGCGCAGGCTGCCGGCCTTGGCCAGCAACTCGCCGTTGGGCGCCTTGATGTCTTTCTCGGCGGCCTTGCCTTCCATCCAGTAGGCCCACTCGTAGGGCTCCATCTGGGCCTTCGCCGTCTCGAGCACGGCGCTGTAGTAGCCCTGGCGGTTCAGGTAGGCACCGGCCCAGCCGTCGAGGAACCAGTTGATGAACTCGTAGGCCGCGTCGAGCTTGCGTCCCGAGAGCGTGGCCGGCAGGCCGAAGCCGGCGGCCCAGGCGCGGTAGCCTTCCTTCAGCGGCTGGAACACGCAGTCGATGCCCTTGGTGCGCACCGCGGTGACGGCCGGGCTCCACATCGACTGGATCACCACCTCGCCCGAGGCCATCAGGTTGACCGACTCGTTGAAGTCCTTCCACAGCGAGCGGAACTGGCCGGCCTTCTTCGCCTCGATCAGCGTCTTGATCGTCAGGTCGATCTCGGCCTTGGTCATGTTGCCCTTGTCGGGGTACTTGTAGAGGCCCTTGGCCTCGACCACCATCGCCGCGTCCATGATCCCGATCGACGGGATGTTGAGGATCGCCGCCTTGCCCTTGAACTCCGGGTTCAGCAGCTCGGCCCAGCTGTCGATCGGGCGCTTGATCAGGTCGGGGCGGATGCCCAGCGTGTCGGCGTTGTAGACGGTCGGGATCAGCGACATGAACTGCGTGGGCGCCTTCGCGAAGACCTTGCTCTTCTCGGCCTCGAGGAAGATCACCTTCTTCGGCGCGGTGCCCTGGTCGCCGACCGCCTTGCCGGCCACGATGCCGGTGGTGAAGAGCGTGGTGATCTTGTCCGCGTTCTTGATCTTCTTGGTGTCGATGCCCTTCAGGTTGCCGGTCGGCACGATCTTCTTCAGCGAGAAGTACTCGGTGTCGATCAGATCGAAACTGTTGGGCGAGGTGACGGCGCGGGCGGTGACCTGGTCGGTGTTGACCGCGATGTACTGGATCTTGATGCCGGTGTCGGCCTCGAACTTCTCGGCGATCGCCTTGTCCTGGTTCACCGCGGTGCCGAGGTAGCGCAGGGTCACCTTCTCCTGCGCGTGGACGGCGGGGAAGAGGCCGGTGGCGAGGATGCCGGCGGTGCCCTTCAGCAGGTGGCGGCGCGGCAGGCCGGCGGCGGGCGTGTCGTCGTGTTCGGACATGGTGCTCTCCCAGGGGTGGGGCGGGTCGGAAGGCGCCGCCGGGCGGCGCTGCGGGTGGGGTGGCGGTCGGCCGGTTCGGGCGGGCGGCTCGGTCGTATGGCGTGGTCGTGTGACGCGGGCCGTGCGGCTCAGGCGGCCAGCCGGTGCACGTCGCCGGCGCTCCAATGGGCGCTGGCGGCGTCGCCGGGCTGCCAGGGCGCGGCGTCGAACTCGGCCTCGGGCAGCACGACGTTGAACTCCGGCACCGCGTCGCTGGCCAGGGTCAGCAGCACGTAGCTGCCCTGGTACTCCACGCCGCGCACGGTGGCCGGCAGCACCGTGTCGGCGGCCGGCAGCGGCTGTCGCGACAGGCGCGTCTTGTCGGCGCGCACCGCGACCTTGCCCTGCGCCAGCGGGATCACGTTGTGGCCGCCGATGAAGCGGGCGACGAACTCGCTGGCGGGCGTGTTGAACAGCGCGTGCGGCGTCGAGTCCTGCTCGATGCGGCCCTGGTTCATCACCACGACCTGGTCGGCCAGTGCCATCGCCTCTTCCTGCGAGTGCGTGACGTGCACGAAGGTCATGCCCAGCTGCTTCTGCCAGCCCTTGAGCTCGGCGCGCATCCTGATGCGCAGGAAGGGGTCGAGCGCCGACAGCGGCTCGTCGAGCAGCAGCACCTTGGGGCCGGTGACGAGGGCGCGTGCGAGGGCCACGCGCTGCTGCTGCCCGCCCGAGAGCTCGGCCGGCTTGCGGTGCGCCAGGTGGCCGAGCGAGACGCGGTCGAGCAGCTCGCCGGCCTTCTTCAGCCGCTCGTCCTTCGCGACGCCGCGCATCTTCAGGCTGAAGGCGACGTTGTCGAGCGCGCTCAGGTGCGGGAACAGCGCATAGCTCTGGAACATCATCGCGGTGCCGCGCCCCGAGGCCGGCAGGTTCGTGATGTTGCGGCCGTCCAGCACGATGTCGCCCTCGCTCGCGATCTCGTGGCCGGCGATCATGCGCAGCGTGGAGGTCTTGCCGCAGCCCGAAGGCCCGAGCAGGCAGCAGTAGCTGCCCTGCGCGATCCGCAGGTCGACGCGGTCGACGGCGACCGTGCTGCCGTAACGCTTGGTGACGTGGATCAGTTCGAGCTGGGCCATGTGTGGCGACGGCCGGCGGGCGCGGCGTAGCGGGGGCGCCGCGATGCCTGCAAGCGATGTGCCACCGTGGTGCGGGGCGCCGGGCACCCGTTGCGGCCCAGCTGCATACAAGGCTCGCCGCGATGGTGCACGGATGAACCCCGCGAGCGTTGACATCGCACGCTCGTGGCGCGTGTGGCCGGTACGGCCAGCTTGGCGCTACAGGCACATTTCCCGACAATTTCGCTGGAACCGGGGCGGCCTGCGGCCTTCCCTCCACTTCCACCGGACGCGAGAGGGAGTTGGCGATGCGGCGTTTGATCTGGACCCTGGGAGGTCTCGGCCTCGGCCTGGTGGCCTGGGCTGCGCATGGGCAGACGACGAGTTCGGCGACGCGCCGGCTCGAGACGACCTCGCCCTCGGCGGCCAAGTCACCCGCTGCGCGCCATCTGTCGGAGATCGAGGCGCGCTGGCAGGACAGCCTGGCTGCGTTCGCCGAGGCCGACCGCGTGCGTGCGCCGGCGCCAGGCGGCGTGCTCTTCGTAGGCAGCTCGTCGATCCGCCTCTGGACCGACCTCGAGACGCAGTTCGACGTGACGCCGGCCGTCATCAAGCGCGGCTTCGGCGGCTCGCGCCTGGCCGACTGCGCGCGCTATGTCGACCGGCTGGTGCTGCCGTACAAGCCGCGCCTGGTCGTCGTCTACGCCGGCGACAACGACCTGGCCGAAGGCGCGACGCCGCAGCAGGTGCTCGAGCGCTTCCGCAGCTTCGTCGAGACGGTGCGGGCGGAACTGCCCGAGACGCGCATCGCCTACGTGTCGATCAAGCCGAGCCCGCTGCGCGCCACGCTGATGCCGCAGATCGACGAGGCCAACGGCCTGATCGAGGCCTATGCGACGACGGTGCCGCAGCTCGACTTCATCGACGTGCACGACAAGATGCTCGACGCCGACGGCCAGCCCCGCGCCGAGCTGTTCCAGGCCGACCGGCTGCACCTGAGCGCCGCCGGCTATGCGCTGTGGCGCAAGGAGATCGCCGCGCGCCTGAAGCTCGCGCTGCCCCCGATGCCGCTGGCGGCCGAGCCGAAGGTGGTGCCGGTGTCCGGGCCCGGCACCGCGCTGCTGGCGCCGGCGACGGGCGGCACACCGCTCGGCAGCCTGCAGGAGGCCAGCGTGCAGCCTGCCGGCCTGGCGCGCACCGGGGCTGGCGGCCCGCCTGCGGCAGGGACGCCGGGGCTCGACACCGAGCCGTCGACGCGCTGACGCGGCGTCTCCGCGCGGTCCGGGCCCGTGGCCCGACCTCGGCGCCGGCGCGGCCCGCTCAGGCCGAGGCGGGGCTCGGCGCGCCCGGCCGCCTGGGCCGCCGCGCACGGCGCGCCGCGCGCCGGTCGGCCAGGTCGCTGACCCAGGCGATCGCGAACATCACCGCGAAGCTGACGACGAGCACGCCGAGGTCGACCAGCACCGGGCGGCCCGGCAGCACTTCGCCGACCGTCGCCAGCGCGAGCAGCGCGAGCACCAGGTGAGCGCAGAACACCGGCAGCGAGGCGCGGCCGAGCAGCTCCAGCGCGCGCAGGCGCGGCAGGTGGGCGCGCAGCCAGGGCGCGTGGTGCATCACCAGCACCAGCAGCGCGAAGAAGTCGAGCAGGCGCAGCGGCCCCAGGTGCCACTTGTCGAACATCAGGTTGAGCCCGACGTCGCCGGGGAACGGCGTCTGCCCGATCGCATGGCGCCAGACCATGCAGACCAGCGCATAGACCCAGGCCGTGACGACGAGCCCGCGCGGGAAGCGCAGCGGCGGCGCATCGTCCGGCGCATCGGCGTAGGTCGCCCCCATCCACAGGCCGAGCACCCAGAGGAACTGCCAGCCGAAGAGCTCGAAGCTGCCGGTGTGGGGAAAGGGGACCGGCAGGCCGGTGAGCAGCACCGTGACCTCGTAGACCAGCAGGCCCAGGTCGAACTGCGCGAGCAGCCACAGCACGATCGACAGCGCCAGCACGCCTGTCCAGCCGCTGCGCCGGGCATGCAGCAGCAGGATCGGGCTGACCAGCATGAACAGCACGTACATCGGCAGGATGTCGAGCAGTGGCGGGCTGTAGATCAGCAGGAAGCCGGAGGCGATCGCCGTCTTCGGCCGCTCCAGGTAGAAGCCCATCAGGTTGCGCGCCGCGTCCTGGTGGGTGAAACCGGCGATCAGCGCGACGACGGTGAACAGGAAGACCATCAGCGCCGCCTGCACCAGGTAGATCTTCAGAGCGCGCTGCCAGAAGGCGCGCGCCATCAGTTCGCCGCCGACGCGGTGCTCGCGCTGGGTGTAGACCAGCCCGGCCATGAACCCCGAGAGCATCACGAAGCCCTCGGCCGCGGAGACGAAGCCGAAGGGCTGGCTGGTGGCCGACGCGAACTGGGTCGGCAGGTGCGTCAGCGTCATCAACACCAGCATCAGGCCGCGCAGCGCGTCGAGCTCCCACAGGCGCCGCCCGCCCGGCGCGGGGCTTGCGGCGGGCGCCGGGGTCGGCGCGACTGGCTGGTCGTCGGACAGGGCGGAACTGGACATGGCCGTATGGTGACCGATGAAAGAGACCCACCCGGCGTCGCGTTACGCTCGGGCACGGCTTGGACCCGCCGTGCCTTCGGGCCGAGCGGCGCCGCCGCTGGCGCTCTGCGGTCCGCGCCGCGGCGCCAGGAGTCTCCTGATTGTCGAAGCTTGTGCGGCCGCGGCCGCTGACCTCGTGAAGCGCATCCCGTCCTTCGATCTCGCCGACCTTTTCATGCCCGTGGCCCGGTCGCCCTGGCGCGGCGTGGCGGCGGCGGCCGTGCTCGCACTGGCCGGCCTGGCGTCCACCGCGCCGGCGCAGGCGGTGCCGGCCGGCGGGCCGCCGTCGACCAACGTCGCCTGGTTGTCGGCCGCAGCCGATCCCGAGGTCGATGCCGCCTTTGCCCGGGCCCGCAGCGAGCGCAAGCCGCTGCTGCTGTACTGGGGCGCGAGCTGGTGCCCGCCCTGCAACCAGCTGAAGGCGACGCTGTTCAACCGCCAGGACTTCGCTGCGCTGAGCCAGGGTTTCGTCGCGGTCCATGTCGACGGTGACAAAGCAGGCGCACAAAAAGTTGGCGCACGCTTCGGCGTCAGTGCCTACCCGACGCTGGTGCTGCTGGCCGCCGAAGGCCGCGAGCTGACCCGGCTGCCCGGCGAGGTCGAGCCGGCCCAGGTGCTGGCCGCGCTGCAGGCGGCGATGGCCGGCGGGCGCCCCGCCGCCGCCGTGCTGGCCGACGCCCGCGCCGGGCGGCCGTTGTCGCCGGCCGACTGGCGCCTGCTCGCCTACTACGCCTGGGACACCGACGCCAGGCCGGCATTGGTGCCGAAGCAGGAACGTGCCGCGCTGCTCGCCGACCTCGCCAGGCGGAGCGTGGCCCAGCCCGACGCGGCCCTGACGACGCGGCTGTGGCTGCAGTCGCTCGCCGCCGACGAGCCGGCGGCGGGCGGGGCTCCTTCCGCCGCAGCTTCCGGCGGGGGGTCGGGCGCGGCTTCCAGTGCCTCGGTTGCCACTGCCGCGGCTGCACCCATACCCGATGCCGCCCAGCGCGCGCGCCTGCTGGCGCTGCTCGCCGACCCGGTGCGCAGCCGCCAGCAGATGGACCTGCTGGTGAACTGGGCGGGCGAGATCGTCGCGCGGGTCGCGCCGCCCGCAGCGGCGTCTGGTGCAGAGGCCGGCCCAGGCGCCGCCGCGGCCACTCGCCCCCCGGCACCCGGGCCAACGGCAGCGCCCGGGGCATCGGCCGCCGGCGGTCAGGGCGAGATCGTCGCCGCCTTCGACCGCGCGCTCGCGCGGCTGCAGGGCGATGTGGGCCTTTCGCGCGGTGACCGCGTCGGTGCGCTGATCGCCCGCGTCGAGCTCGCGCGCGCCGACCAGCCTGAGGACGCGCTCCACCCGCGCATCCCTGAAGCCCTGCAGCGCGAGGTGCGCGAGCAGGCGGCCCGCTTCGACGCGGAGATCCGTGACGGCTACGAGCGCCAGGCGGTGATCACCTCGGTCGCCTACCTCGAAGGCCGCGCCGGGCTCTGGGCCGAGAGCGAGGCGCTGCTGAAGGCGAACCTCGCGAAGAGCCATTCGCCGTACTACCTGATGAGCCAGCTCGGCAGCCAGGCGCGGCGGCAGGGCCGCCACGCCGAGGCGCTCGACTGGTACGCGCAGGCCTGGGAGCGCAGCGTCGGGCCGGCGACCCGGCTGCAGTGGGGCGCCGGCTACTTGTCGGCGCTGATCGACCTGGCGCCGGACGACCTGGCGCGCATCGAGCGCACCGCCGGCAGCCTGCTCGACGAGGCGGCAGCCGACCCGGCGGCCTTCCACGAGCGCAGCGCAACGGCGCTCGCGCGGGCCGGCCGCAAGCTCGCCGGCTGGTCGGGCCAAGGGGCAGCCGAGGGGCCGCGCGCGCAGGCCGTCGGCCGCCTGCGCAGCCGGCTCGACGGCACCTGCCGCAAGCTCGAAGGCGACGCCACGCAGCGCAGGGCCTGCGAGGCGGTGCTGCCGTCACCGAACACGGCGGGCCGCGGCGCCGCCGGCACCGGTTGACGCGACCCGCCCGCCGCCGCTCGCCTACCCGCACCCGCACCCGCACCCGCACCCGCACCCGCACCCGCCGCTGTCGCATGAACACCGCCGCCGCCAAGCCGAACCCGCTGCTCGAGGTCGCAATCGCGATCGTCGTGCCGGCGGTGATCCTGATGAAGTTCAGCGGCGAGGCCGACCTCGGCCCGGTACGGGCGCTGCTCGTCGCCCTCGCCTTCCCGCTCGCCTGGGCGCTGTGGGAGGCCTGGCAGCGCCGCAAGCTGAGCTGGATCGCCGCGCTCGGCGTCGTCAGCACGCTGCTCACCGGCGGCATCGGCCTGCTCAAGCTCGACGCGCAGTGGCTCGCGGTGAAGGAGGCAGCGGTGCCCGGGCTGATCGGGCTGGCGGTGCTGATCTCGACGCGCACCCGCTACCCGCTGGTGCGCGCGCTGATCTACAACCCGACGGTGATGGACATCGAGCGGGTGAACAAGGCGCTCGACGCGCACCAGGCGCACCCGGCCTTCGAGGCCCGGCTGCTGACCGCCACGCGCATGCTCGCCGGCACCTTCTTCTTCTCGGCGGCGATGAACTACGTGCTCGCGCGCTGGATCGTCACCAGCCCGAGCGGCAGCGAGGCCTTCAACGCCGAACTCGGCCGTCTGACGCTGCTGAGCTACCCGATGATCGCGCTGCCGTCGATGGTGATGATGGTCGGCGTGATGGTCTACCTGGCGCGCGCGCTGCGCGGGCTCACCGGGCTGAAGCTCGGCGAGATCCTGCACGGCGGGCAGGAGGCCTCGGGCTCGTCCTCCTGACGCGCGGCGGCAGCCCACGCAGTGGACCCGCCACCCCGCCTTGGGGCCGGCGCGCGGGTCACCAGGCGCCGACGTTCGGCATCGACGCCCAGGGCTCGGCCTTGGGCAGTGGCTCGCCCTTCTGCAGCAGCTCGATCGAGATCTGGTCGGGCGAGCGCACGAAGGCCATGTGGCCGTCGCGCGGCGGGCGGTTGATCGTGACGCCGTGGTCGGCCAGGCGCTGGCAGGTGGCGTAGAGGTCGTCGACCGCGTAGGCGAGGTGGCCGAAGTTGCGGCCACCGGTGTAGACCTCCGGGTCCCAGTTGTGGGTGAGCTCGATCTGCGCGGCGTCGTCGCCGGGCGCGGCGAGGAAGACAAGGGTGAAGCGGCCGCCTTCGCTGTCGCGGCGGCGGATCTCGCGCAGGCCGAGGGCGTCGCGGTAGAAGCGCAGCGACGCCTCGAGGTCGGTGACGCGCACCATCGTGTGCAGGTATTTCATGTCGGTCCTTTCGGCCAGGGAAGGGCGGCGGCGCGCCGGTGGACGGGCGCCCATTCTGGCGGCGGGGCAAGGACCGGTCGGGGCCGGCGCCAAGGCCCGGTCAGGCCGGTGGCATCGGGTCGAGGTCGAAGGGCACGTAGCTGACGCGCAGCGGCGCGAGCAGGCGGGCCTCGAGCGCCCGCAGGTCGTCGCGCCCGTCCGGCACGCCCTTGTGCACGCGGCCCTCGGTGTCGACGGTGACGGTCTGCGTCAGCGTGATGCCCTTGCGCGCGATGGTGCGCGCCACCTGCCAGCCGTCGGCGGCGATCGCGAAGCGCGTCTGCACCGCGCGCGCATGGCCGACCATCGCGAACAGCAGGCCGAGCGGGCCGCTGGTCGCGCGGCCGCCGACGCCGCGGATGTCGTCGTAGACGACCAGGTCGCCGAAGTCGAGGATGCGGTAGGCGTTGACCCGCTCGTGCGTCGCCTCGATCGTCGGGCTGGTGCTGCGGTCCTCGTAGGCGTAGCGCTCGGGGGCGCCCGGCGTCGCCGGCCAGCCGGCCTTGACGTTGACGGCGCGCAGCGGCATCGGGCCTTCCTCGATGCGCTCGACGACGTGCTCGACCCGGTAGTCGAGCAGGAAGTCCTCGCCGTGGTCGAAGGGCACGCGCACGAAGGTCGGGGCCGCCTCGGCGGCGAGGCCGGTCACCGCGAGGTAGCTCTCGAACCAGGCGTCATGGTTGACGCGCAGCGGCCGGCGCGCGGGGTCGGCCGCCTGCGCATGCGAGCACAGGTCGAGGAACACCCCGACCTGCAGCCGTACCGCGTTGGCCACCGACAGGAAGGGGTAGCCCAGCGCGTGCTGGCGCTGCATCGCGGCCAGGACGTCCGCCGCCGGCACGGTCCGCAACTCCTGCCAGGTCGACGCGGCCCGCACGCGCGGCGGCAGCAGCAGGCCGGCGCCCAGGCCGAGCAGCACGCCGAGCGCCTGTCGTCGCGTGGCCTGCCGCCTCACCGGCCCGCTCTCGGGGGGCGCAGCGGGCACCACGGCTGCAACGGCTCCAGCGGGCGCGAGATCGGGGGGGCGTGGAAAGGCTCGGGTGTCATCGCGGGTGAATACGGCGCCGGCGCTCGAAAGCCTCGTCGCACCAGGGCCTGCCGGCCGGGCCGGCGTCGCGCGCCGGTCGAAGGGGTTCTCCAGGTGGCGCGGCGGCGAACCACTGGTCGGGTTGTAGCCGAACATCGCCGGCCCACGCGGCACGCAGCCGGCCAACGCGATCGCCGGCCGCCTCGGACGCGCCGGGCGACACGAAGCCCGGGCATCATCGATCGCCGCCGTGACCGTGGCTCGCACGCGGGAGTGAGCGTGCGCTCATGTGAGGTCGATGGGCCGCGCCGGATGCCGGTGCGACGCGCAGGCCGGCGCCCGGGGCGCGCGAACGGTCATCGCCGGGCGGGCGCGGACGCCCTGGGGATCCCCCTAAGATGTGCCCCCGCGCCGCCGCCTCAGCCTTTTGCCGTCACTGCCCACGACCTTCCCGCCGCCGATGCGTCCCGAAGCCCCCCGCGCCCACGTTCCCGGCGAGGCGCCCGCCGTGACGATCAGCCGCCCGGTGCTCGACGACGCCCGCCTGCACCTGGCGATCCGCGAGCGGGTGATCCACCACCACGCGGACATCGTCCACAACGTCCAGGCGGCTGCGCACGCCAATCCGGTGCTGGTCGTCGGCATGGCGGGCAACCCGTTCTGCCGCAGGGCGCGGCGCGCGCTCGACCAGGCCGGCATCGGCTACCGCTACCTGGGCTATGGCAGCTATTTCGGCGGCTGGCGGCGCCGCAACGCGCTGAAGATGTGGAGCGGCTGGCCGACCTTTCCGATGGTCTTCGTCAAGGGCTCGCTGATCGGCGGCGCGAGCGACCTGCAGGCGCTGATCGCGAGCGGCGAGTTGCAGCGGCTGCTCGGCGAGCCGTGAGCGCCCGCCGTCGCGCTGCGGCCGGAGGGGCGAAGGCGCTGCGGGCGCTCGGGGCCTTCGCGCTGGCCTGCGCCGCCTTCGGCGGCCCGACGGCGCAGGCGGCCGACGCGCCGCCGGCAGCCTGCCGCGAGCCCGGACTGCCGCACGAGGTGCGCTGCGGCAGCGTCTCGCGCCCGCTCGACCCGGCGCGGCCCGAGGGCGTGCAGATCCAGGTGCATTACGTGGTGGTGCCGGCGCTGGCGCGCCACCGCCTGCCCGACCCGGTCGTGCTGCTCGCCGGCGGGCCGGGGCAGAGCGCGATCGCACTCGCGCCGCAGGTGATGCCGCTCTTCTCGCGCCTGAACCAGCGGCGCGACGTGGTGTTCGTCGACCAACGCGGCACCGGCCGCTCGGCGCCGCTGGACTGCGAGGCGCCGGTCTTCCAGTCGCTCGAGGCGGCGGCGGACGCCGCGCACCAGCGGGCCGAGCTGCGCGCCTGCCGCGAGCGGCTGCAGGCCCTGCCCCATGGCGACCTGCGCCAGTACACGACGACGATCGCGATGGCCGACCTGGACGCGGTGCGGCGTGCGCTCGGCGTGGCGCAGATGAACCTGGTCGGCGTGTCCTACGGCACGCGCGCCGCGCTCGAATACCTGCGGCAGTTCCCGCAGGCGGTGCGGCGCACGCTGCTCGACGGCGTCGCGCCGCCGGACATGGTGCTGCCGGAGAGCGCCTCGGCCGACGCGCAGGCGGTGTTCGACGCCCTGTTCGCCGCCTGCGCGCCGGGCATCGACGAGTCCTGCGCGCGCCGCCACCCGCGGCTGCGCGAGGACTGGGAGCGTCTGCTCGCGAGCCTGCCGCGCGAGGTGCAGGCGCGGCACCCGCTGACCGGCCGCGACGAGCGGTTCCTGCTCGACCGTGATGCGCTGCTGCAGGGCCTGCGCGGGCCGCTCTATGCGCCGGCGGTGGCGGCTGCACTGCCGCAGGCGATCGCGGACGCGGCGCAGGGCCGCTTCGGCGGGCTGCTCGGCCTGGCCAGCCTCGGCGTGCCGCGCGGCCCGGCGGCGCTGGCGGTCGGCCAGCACCTGTCGGTGATCTGCAGCGAGGACCTGCCGCGTGCGCCGGCGCCGCCCGAGACGCCGGGGCGCGACTTCGGCGAGCAGATGCGGCGCCAGTACCGAGAGGCCTGCGACGACTGGCCGCGCGGCCGGGTGCCGGCCGCCTTCTACGAAATACCGTCGGCGCCGAGCCCGGTGCTGCTGATGGCCGGCACGCTCGACCCGGTGACGCCGCCGCGCCATGCCGAGCATGCGGCGCAGGCGCTCGGATCCAAGGCCCGGCTGCGGGTCGTGCCGAACGCCGGCCACGGCCTGCTGATGCTGCCGTGCATGCGCGAGGTGCTGTGGGGCTTCGTCACGGCCGAGACGGAGGCCGGTGCGCTCGCCGTCGACGCTGACTGCGCGGCCGGGGTGCCGCGCCCGCCGGCTTTCGTGCCGCTGGGTGCCGAGGAGGCGCGGCCATGATCCGCGCCGAAGGCTTGTCGAAGCGCTTCGTCACGGCCGGGGCCCCGGCGTCGGACGGGCGCCCGGCCACGGGCGTCGCGCGGCCCGCGCGGGGGCGTCGCATCCGGACGGTCGTGCAGGCGGTGGCCGACGTCAGCTTCGTCGCCCCGGATGGCGCGATCACCGGGCTGCTCGGCCCGAACGGTGCGGGCAAGACGACGACGCTGCGGATGGTCGCCGGCCTCGTCACCCCGGATGCCGGTCGGGTCGAGATCGACGGCATCGACGTCGCGCAGCGCCCGCGCCAGGCACTGGCGCGCATGGGCCTGCTCGGCGACGCGCGCGGGCTGTACCCGCGGCTGACCGCGCGCGAGAACATCGTCTACCACGGCGAGTTGCACGGCATGTCGCGCGAGGCGGCGCAGGCGCGCACCGAGGAGCTCGCGCGCCTGCTCGAGATGAGGCCGCTGCTCGAGCGACGGAGCGAGGGCTTCAGCCAGGGCGAGCGGATGAAGACCGCGCTGGCGCGGGCGCTGGTGCACGACCCGGCGACCGTGGTGCTCGACGAGCCGACCAACGGCCTCGATGTGCTCGCCACGCGCGCCCTGCGCGAGACCCTGCGCTGGCTGCGCACGCCAGCCGGCGGCGGCAAGTGCATCGTCTTCTCGACGCATGTGATGTCCGAGGTCGAGCGGCTGTGCGACGCGGTCTACATCGTGGCCGGCGGGCGCTCGGTCGCGCACGGACGGGTCGACGAGCTGGTGGCACGGGCCGGGGCGGCGGACTTCGAGGACGCCTTCGTTGCCTTCGCCTATGCGGGCGGCGCGGGGCAGGCGGCGCCCGGACCCGGCGCCGGCCCGGTCGAAGGGGCCGCCCGATGATGCGCGCCGCCTGGGTCGCCTTCCGCAAGGAGCTCACCGACGCGCTGCGCGACCGGCGCACGCTCGCGATGGTGATCGTCTCGTCGGTGCTGCTGGGGCCGTTGCTGCTGGTCGCGCTGTCGGGGCTGATCGCCTCGTTCGAGGCCAGTGCCGAGTCGCGCGTGGTCTACCTGCGCGGCGCGGACGCGGCGCCGGGCCTGGTCAACTTCCTGCGCCGGCAGACGGTCGAGACGCGCGACGCGCCCGACGACTACGAGGCCCGGCTGCGCGACGGTCGCTTCGGCGACCCGGTGCTGGTCGTGCCGCCGGACTTCGAGGCGGCGCTGCTGCGGGGCGAGCAGCCGCGGCTGGAGTTGGTCGTCGACAGTGCGAACCGCGCCGCAGACGCTGGCGCCGGCCGGGTGGGCCGCCTGGTGCAAGGCTATGCGCAGGAGCGCGCCGCGCTCGAGCTGGCGCTGCGGGGCGTCTCGACCGGGGTGCTGCAGCCGCTCGACTGGGCCGAGCGCGACCTCGCGAGCACCGCGAGCCGCGCGATGCAGTTCACCGGCATGCTGCCGTTCTTCGTGATGATGGCGGTGCTCTACGGCGCGCTGTCGGCGGCGCTGGACACGACGGCCGGCGAGCGCGAACGCGGCTCGCTCGAGCCGCTGCTGGCGACGTCGGCGCCGTACGCCGCGATCGTCGCCGGCAAGTGGGGCGCGGTGGCGGCGATGGGCATGGGCGTGGCGGTGCTGAGCTCGCTGAGCTTCCTGCCCGCGCAATGGCTGCTGCGCAGCGACACGCTGCAGGCGATGTTCCAGTTCGGCCTGCGCGAGGCGGCGGGCTTCCTCGCGGTGCTGCTGCCCTTCGCGGCCGCGCTGTCGGCGGTGCTGATGGCGGTGGCGATCCGCTGCCGCAGCTTCAAGGAGGCGCAGGCGAGCACCACGCTGGTGGTGCTGGCGGTGTCGCTGACGCCGATGGTCTCAGTCTTCGGGGGGCGGGCCGAGCAGCCCTGGCAGCTGTGGGTGCCGGGCCTGGCCCAGAGCCAGCTGATGGCGCGGGTGCTGCGCGGCGAGGCGCTGGGCGTGGCACAGATCGCGCCGACGCTGGTGGTGTGCCTGCTGCTCAGCCTGCTCGGCGTCGCTTTCGTGGTGCGCGCCTTGCGGCCGGCCGCGGCGCGATGAGCGGCCGCGGTTCAGCCACGGGCGCGGCAGGTGCCACCGGCGCGACCGGTGCGCAGGGGCGTCCGGTCCGGCCCGCCCGGCGGCGCGCTTGGCGGGCCGCTCAGTGCGCCCAGGCCTGGGCCTCGATCACCCGGTGGACCTCGTCCTGCCAGGGCAGGCCGTGGAGCACCTGGTTGAGCCGCGGCACTGCCTGCATCGGCGTCAAGACCTGGCCGGAGCCGTCGAGCAGCCACAGGTTGGTCACCAGCGCGAGCGGATCGGCCATCGCGAGGACGCCCTGGGGGATCTGGATCCAGTCCCAGGCCACGCCGGCCGGGCCGTCCGGCCCGCGCGTGCCCCAGACCGTGTGGCCGCAGCACGGCATCTCGACATCGCCGCGATTCAGCACGGCCGTGCCAAGGTGGACCAATTGGAGCCGGCGTGTGGCATCTGCCTGCCACAATACCGGCGGCCACGAAACGACGCGCCAAGCTTCCGTCATGATGGGTTCGGGCAATGCCCGGTGGGATCGAGTTCACTGGAGTTTGCGGACTTTGAATCCGCTCGCCATCTGTCAACCCTGCCAGGGTGAGCGTCCGTCGAGGGCGCCGTGGCTTGGCTGTGCCGATTCGCCGCCGCACGCGGCCGCGGCTTGACGCGCGATGCTGCAGGGCGGGTTCACGTCGGTGCTCGAGGCGGGCAACCGGGACGAGTTGCGAGACGAGATCGTCCGCTTCGCCAGTGACCTCGGGTTCGGCACGGTCTGCGCGACGACGATCGTCGAGCGCCCGGGGGCGGACACCGAGTTCATCAGCGTCGACAACACGCCGGCGGGCTTCCTGGACATCTTCGACGACCCGCAGCTGATGCGTCGCGACCCTGTGCTGCAGCACTGCAAGCGCGCGAGCGTGCCGATCATCTGGGACCAGCAGACCTACACCGAACGCGGCCTGGGCGACATGTGGGAGGAGCAGGCCACCTACGGATTTCGCAACGGGATCGCGTTGGCGCTGCACCTGCCCGAAGGGCGTCACTTCATGATCGGCGTCGACCGCGACCAGCCGGTGCCGGCACACCGCGGGGAGCTCACCCGGGTCGTCGCTGACCTGCAGTTGTTCGCCGTGATCGCGCAGGAAGTCGCGATGCGTATCCTGCTGCCGGCGCGGGCGCAGCCGGAACTGCCGTCGCTGACCCCCCGTGAGCTCGAAAGCCTGCGCTGGACCATGGACGGGAAGACCGCTTGGGAGGTCGGGAAGATCCTCGGCATCAGCGAGAGAACTGCCACACTGCACGTCAGCAACGCGATGCACAAGCTGGGCTGTGTCAACAAGCATCAAGCCGTGGTGAAGGCGTTGCGGCTCGGCCTGATCCGCTGAGGGGTCTGTGGCCATAGCATGAGGCTTGCCCAAAGGCAAGCTGTAGACCTTGACAGTTACCGGTCAATCGGCCGCCTGATGGAATGAGGCCAGTGCGATGAAACGCGCGCCCAACCACCCATCAGGAGTTCTGTATGTCGAGCCGACTTGTTGCCGCCCTCCGTACTCTCGCGGGCCGCAAGGCAACATCCGCGCAAGCTGTTGCCGAGCGGCGTGATCTCCGTCCGGTGCCGACGGAGCAACTGGTTCAGGTCGGCGGCGGCAACAGCCTGCCGAAGCGCTACTGGGGTTGAGTTCTCGTCGCCGTTCGGCGATTCACACCCTGGCCTCGTAGCCGGGCCGGTTGAAGGACGTCGTTGGGACGATCCGTCGGGCATCGTGATCTGCTTCACAGAAGAGCAGGCACGGTGCCCGTTTTGCGTCGATTCGTGCGAGCCTCGGGCCCATGGACGACCTCTTCCGCCGTGAGGCACTGGAGCACCAGCAGCGAGGCTGGCTAGGCGAAGTCCAGCTGATCCGTCCTCTCTCGACGACGCTGGCGACGCTTTTCATGATCGGCTGCGCGCTCGGCGTGGCCGCTTTTCTCGCCCTCACCGAATACACCCGCAAGGCGCGCGTGGTGGGCTACCTCGGCCCGGACACCGGCGTCCTGCGGCTCGTCGCACCGCAGCGCGCGACCGTGCAGGAGCGACGCGCCCGTGAGGGCGACGAGGTGCGCCAGGGCGAGGTGCTGTTCGTGCTGCGTGTCGACCGCTCCACGCTCGACGGCGACACCGAGGCGAGCGTCCGGCGCAGTCTCGCTGCGCGTGAGCGCAGCCTGGCCGACGCGGCGCGTCAGCAGCAGGCGCTGCTCGAGGCGCAGCGCGCGGCGGTCGACCGCCGCCTCGCCGACCGCCGCAGCGAGATCTCGCAGATCGAGGCGGAGTCTGCCCTGCAACGCCAGCGCCTGGGGCTGGCGCAGGCCGCGCTGCGTCGCCTCGAGTCGCTGCAGTCGCAGCAGTTCATCTCCGAGGCGCAGGTGCAGGCGAAGGCCGAAGAAGTGATCGGCTTGCAGGCGGGCCTGCAAGGGCTCGAGCGCGAGCGCGCCGCACAGCTGCGCGAGATCGGCACACTTGAATCCGAACGGCGTGAGCTGCCGCTACGCAGCCAGGTCGTGCAGGGCGAGATCGAGCGCGACCTCTCGGCGCTCGCGCAGGAGGCGGCCGAAAGCGACGCGCGTCACACGATCGTCGTGCGCGCGCCGCAAGATGGCCGGCTGACCGCGGTGATGGCCGAGCCGGGGCAAGCGGTCGACTCGAGCGTGGCGCTGGCCAGCCTGGTGCCGGACGGCGCCCAACTCGAGGCCTATCTCTTCGCGCCCTCGACCGCGGTCGGCTTCCTGCGCCCCGACCAGACGGTGCTGTTGCGCTACCAGGCCTTCCCGTACCAGAAGTTCGGTCACCAGACCGGGCATGTGCTGCGCGTGTCGCACACCCCGCTGCAGGCCGCCGAGCTGGCGAGCCTGCCGCTGCCCGGCGCCTTGTCCGGCGTCACGCTCGGCGCCGGTACCGAGCCGCTCTATCGCATCACGGTGGCACTCGACACGCAGACGGTGGCGGCCTTCGGCCAGCCGCAGGCGCTGGCGGCGGGCATGCAACTCGATGCCGACGTGCAGCTCGACCGGCGGCGGTTGATCGAATGGATCTTCGAGCCGCTGTTGAGCGTCGCCGGGCGCGTGTGAGCGGCTGGGATGTCTGAGGATTCGCCGCGCGGCAGCGTGCTGGTCGTGGCCCGATGACGGGAGCGCTGAACCTCGGCTTCGGCGCGAGCCGCGCGCCGGTCGTGCTGCAGACCGAGGCGGCCGAGTGCGGCCTCGCCTGCCTGGCGATGGTCGCGAGCCACCACGGCCTGCACACCGACCTGCCGGCGTTGCGGGCGCGCTTCGCGGTGTCGATGAAGGGCTGCACGATGGCCGACCTCGTGCGCATGGCGGGCGAGCTGCAGTTGCAGTCGCGCGCGCTGCGCGCCGAGATGGAACATCTGGGCGAGCTCCAGCTGCCCTGCGTGCTGCACTGGGACCTGAACCACTTCGTCGTGCTGGTCGCGTTGAAGCGGCGCTTCGGCGGCACGGTCGCCGTCATCCACGACCCGGCCCGCGGCCGGCGCGAGCTGCCGCTGGCCGAGGTGTCGCGCCACTTCACCGGGGTCGCGCTGGAGCTGCTGCCGGCCGCTGACTTCCGGCCGCGCGAGGAGCGCCAGCACCTGACGCTGCGCGCCTTGCTCGGGCCGGTGCGGGGCTTGCGCCGCTCGCTGCTGCAGATCTTCGCCCTCGCCCTCGCGCTCGAGTTCTTCCTGCTGCTCAACCCGTTCTTCCTGCAGTGGACCGTCGACAGCGTGCTGGTCAGCGCCGACCGCGACCTGCTTGTCACGCTCGGCATCGGCTTCGGCCTGCTGGTGCTGCTGCAGGTGATGTCGGCCTCGCTGCGCTCCTGGGCCGTGCTCTACCTGTCGAGCACGCTGAACCTGCAGTGGCTCGGCAACGTCTTCGCGCACCTGCTGCGCCTGCCGGTGGCCTGGTTCGAGAAGCGCCACCAGGGCGACGTGATGTCGCGCTTCTCGGCCGTGCGCGAGATCCAGCAGACGATGACGACGAGCTTCGTCGAGGCGCTGCTCGACGGCGTGCTGGTGAGCGTGACGCTGGTCGTGATGTGGATCTACAGCCCGCTGCTGAGTGCGATCGTGCTCCTCGGCGTCGGGCTGTACGCGCTGACGCGCTGGGCCTTCTACCGCGCGCTGCGCAACGCGACCGAAGAGCACATCGTGCACGAAGCGAAGGCGGCAACGCACTTCCTCGAGTCGCTGCGCGGGGTGCAGGCGATCAAGCTCTTCGGCCGCCAGCGCGACCGCCAGGCGCGCTACTTGAACCTGGTCGTCGACGCGATGAACGCGGACATCCGCGGCAAGAAGCTCGGCATCGCGTTCCAGGGCGCGAACCGGCTGCTGTTCGGGCTCGAGCGTGTCGCGGTGGTCTGGGTCGGCGCGCTGCTGGTGCTCGACCAGGCCTTCTCGGTCGGCATGCTGTTCGCCTTCATCGCCTACAAGGAGCAGTTCACCCAGCGCCTGGGCGCACTGATCGACAAGGGCGTCGAGCTGGCGATGCTGCGCCTGCAGGGCGAGCGCCTGGCCGACATCGTGCTGACCCCGCCCGAGGCTGAGCCGGCCGGGGCGGCAACGGTGCAGACCGGGGCGGGCGCCGGGACCCCGCCGCGCATCGAGATGCGCGATGTCCGCTTCCGCTACGCCCCGGGCGAGCCCTGGGTGCTCGACGGGGTCAACCTGTCGATCGAGCCGGGCGAGTCGGTGGCGATCGTCGGCCCTTCCGGCGGAGGGAAGACGACGCTGCTGAAGTTGCTGCTCGGCATCTTCGAGCCGGAGCACGGGCAGATCCTGGTCGGGGAGCAGCCGCTGGGCAGGTTGGGCCTGCCGGCCTGGCGCGGGCTGGTTGGCACCGTGATGCAGGACGACGCATTGTTCGCGGGGTCGATCGCCGAGAATATCTGCTTCTTCGACGCCCAACCTGATAGGGATTTCGTGAAAGCGTGCGCTCGCATCGCATGTATCGATCAGGAGATCGAGGCGCTGCCGATGGGGTACGAAACCCTGATCGGCGATTTGGGTGCGGTGCTCTCCGGTGGCCAGCAGCAGCGCGTGCTGCTGGCCCGCGCGCTCTACAAGCGGCCGCGCGTCCTGCTGCTCGACGAGGCGACGAGCGCATTGGACGTCGAGCGCGAGCGGCAGCTGAACCAGGCTGTCCGCGGGCTCGACCTGACGCGAATCATCGTGGCGCACCGGCCGGAGACGATCGCCTCGGCGACACGGGTGATCGCGCTCCACGAAGGGCGCGTCACGCCACGCTTGCGCAGCGTCGCGCCGAGTGGCAGCGGGCCCTCGTCAGGCACTGAAGGCTGAGCCTCGGCGGCCAAGAGGCTGCGACACAAGGGGCACCCGGCAATCGCCGCGATGAACGCAAGCGATGCCGCGCGCGGCCTCCGTTGCCTAGACTCATTGGCAAGAATGATTCTTGTTCTGCAATGAGATGGCCAAGTCCCTGAGCTTCGGTGTGGTTCACCTCGGTGTCGCCTTCGGCATCAGCTATGCCTTGACCGGCAGCGTGACGATTGCCGGCGCGATCACGCTCGTCGAGCCACTGGTCAACACGGGGGTCCACTACCTGTTCGACCGCTACTGGGAGCATCCGCGGCCGGTCGCTGCGCGGCAGCGCATCGCCGCCGTCTGGCGTCGTGATGGACGTCGTCGGACGGCGGTGGCGGGCGCAGGCGGCGCGTCACCGGGCGGCTGATCAGGCGCGGCCGTTCGGGGCTCCGTGTCCCTTCGTGGGTTGACACCGGCCTGGAAACCTAAAATACCCGGTTGGCCCGGGCAAAGGGCCCGGGAGTGATCGATGCAGTTTCCGAAGGCGTTCGACGTCATCGTCGTCGGGGGTGGCCATGCGGGCACCGAGGCCGCGCTTGCGGCGGCGCGCATGGGCTGTGAGACGCTGTTGCTGACGCACAGCCTCGAGACGCTCGGCCAGATGAGCTGCAACCCGTCGATCGGCGGCATCGGCAAGGGCCAGCTGGTCAAAGAGGTCGATGCACTCGGTGGCGCGATGGCCGCGGCGACCGATGAGGCCGGCATCCAGTTCCGCATCCTGAACGGCTCGAAAGGCCCTGCAGTACGCGCCACGCGCGCGCAGGCAGACCGCGTCCTGTATCGCGGAGCGATCCGCCGCAGGCTCGAGGACCAGGCCGGGCTTTGGCTGTTCCAGCAGGCTGTCGACGACTTGGTGCTCATGGGTGATCGCGTGGTGGGTGTGATGACGCAAGTCGGCATCCGCTTCGACGCGAAGGCCGTGGTGCTGACTGCGGGGACCTTCCTGGACGGAAAGATCCACGTGGGTCTGCAGCACTACAGTGGCGGACGCGCAGGTGATCCACCTGCAGTCCGCCTGTCGGCGCGGCTGAAGGAGCTGCGGCTGCCGCAGGGTCGGCTCAAGACCGGCACGCCGCCCCGACTCGACGGCCGAACCATCGACTTCTCGCGCTGCGAGCGCCAACCGGGCGATGGCATGCCAGGCAACGACGGCGCGGCGCCGACATCGGCGATGCCGGTGTTCAGCTTCCTCGGCACCCCGGAGCAGCACCCGCAGCAGCTGCCGTGCTGGATCACCCAGACGAACGAGCGCACTCACGACATCATCCGCGGCGGCCTCGATCGCAGCCCGATGTTCACCGGCGTGATCGAAGGCATCGGCCCACGCTATTGCCCGAGCATCGAGGACAAGATCCACCGCTTCGCCGACAAGGGCAGTCACCAGATCTTTCTCGAGCCCGAAGGCCTCAACACCCACGAGGTCTACCCAAACGGCATCTCGACCTCGCTGCCGTTTGACGTGCAGTGGGAGGCGGTGCGCTCGATCGCCGGGTTGGAGGCCGCGCACATCCTTAGGCCTGGCTATGCGATCGAGTACGACTACTTCGATCCGCGCGCGCTGCGGACGAACTTCGAGACCCGCGCGATCGGCGGATTGTTCTTCGCGGGCCAGATCAACGGCACCACCGGCTACGAAGAGGCTGCAGCGCAGGGGCTCTACGCCGGAGTCAACGCGGCGTTGCAGGCGCGCGGGCAGGCGCCCTGGCAGTTGCGGCGCGACCAGGCCTATCTCGGTGTGCTGGTCGACGACTTGATTCACAAGGGCGTCAGCGAGCCGTATCGGATGTTCACGAGCCGCGCCGAGTACCGGTTGCAGCTGCGCGAAGACAACGCCGATCTGCGGTTGACCGAGGCAGGTCGTTCGCTGGGTCTTGTTGACGATCGCCGCTGGGCGGCGTTCTGTCGCAAGCAGGAACTTCTCGGGCGCGAGCGGCAGAAGCTCCGAGACACCTGGGTGCATCCGGGCAAACTCGCCGCGGGTGCCGCAGTGGCGGCCATCGGACAGGCGATCGAGCGTGAGTACCGACTGGAAGACCTGTTGCGCCGCCCGGGGGTTGGTTTCGATCAGGTCGCTATGCTGGCGGCGACGGATGCGCTTGTTTCACGTGAAACCTTGCGCGCGGAGGCCGGCGCGGTGCTCGCGGACGCGGTGATCGAGCAACTCGAGATCCAGACGAAGTACGCCGGCTACATCGATCGCCAGCAGGACGAGATCGATCGTCGTATGCACTACGACAGCCTCGCGTTGCCCGAGAACTTCGACTATGGGCAGGTGCACGCCTTGTCGCACGAGGTCCGGCAGCTTTTGACCCGACATCGGCCTGCGACGCTGGGACAGGCGTCGCGCGTTTCTGGTGTGACCCCGGCTGCCTTGTCGCTGCTGCTGATCCATCTTCGAAAGGGCGGCAAACTGAAGGCGCTCCAATCCAGCTCGAACGCTGAATCGGATGCGGTCGCCGGCTGACCTGGCCGCAGAGCTGGCCGAGGGCGCGGCCTCGCTCGGCCTTGCCTTGGAGGCACCGCAAGAAGCGGATTTGCTTGCCTACCTGGCGCTGCTGGGGAAGTGGGGAAAGGTCTACAACCTGACCGCTCTGCGGGATCCCCAGGCGATGTTGCGCCTCCATCTGCTCGACTGCTTGGCATTGGTGCCGCCTCTGAGGCGGGAGCTTGAAGCTCGGCCTCAACGAGCCTCGACGCCACGCATTCTCGACGTGGGCAGTGGGGCCGGGCTGCCGGGCGTAGTGCTGGCGTTGTTGAACCCGAGTTGGCAGATCGTTTCACTTGACGCGGTGGCGAAGAAGACTCGTTTCGTTCAGCAAGTGACCGCTGAGTTGGGACTGCCCAATCTCCATCCAGTGCACGCCAGGGTCGAGGCTTGGCAAAGCGAAGGCTTTCCGATCATCGTGTCGCGTGCTTTCGCGTCGCTCGTGGACCTGGTACGACTGACCGGCCCATTGCTTGCCGAGAACGGGGTGTGGGCAGCGATGAAGGGGCGACCCTCCGGGGACGAGCTCGCCTCCGTGCGTGAAGTCGCAGAGGTGTTTCACGTGGAACCGTTGCAGGTCCCTGGGCTGGACGCGGCGCGAAGCCTGGTCTGGATGCGCACGCAGCGGAATTTCCCTTCGGACGCTGCGTTGGCTCCGCGAAACTGAGCTAGGCTTCAAGCCCCGCGCCGGACAAACCATCCCGGCGCCATCCCTCCTCGATTCGTCGCCAGATGGCCACTCCCTGGTTCGGCATCACGGACTTCACGGCGTTCTGCACGGCCGTGCTCATTTTCCTGGCGCTCCCGGGCCCAGGCACGTTCGCGCTGCTGACCTCGACCGGGAAGGGGGGGTTCAAGGCCGGTGCTGCCGCCACCTTCGGCGTCGTGCTTGGCGATCAAGTGTTGCTCTGGATGGCCGTCGCGGGCGTGGCTGCATTGCTCGCCGCCCACCCGACATGGTTCCGCGCCGTCCAGTACGCAGGTGCGGCGTATCTGGCCTGGATCGGCCTACGCCTGATCTTCTCCAAGGGTGATGGCGAGGGCCGGATGCCGGTGCGCATAGAGCCGCGCCACTACGCCCGCCAGGCCTTCCTGATCACGCTGCTGAACCCGAAGGCGATCGTGTTCTACATGGCCTTCTTTCCCCTTTTCATTGACCCCGCGACTCACCGCGGCACAGCGACGTTTGCGGTGATGGCCGCGACGATCGCCACGATCAGCGCGGCCTACTGCTTGCTGCTGTGTGCCTTTGCCGGGGCGATCGGGCGCCGTGTCCGCGCTCACCGTCGCCTTGGCAGGTGGCTCGAGCGTTGCGCTGGGGTCTTTCTCGTCGCTTTCGGGATCCGACTCGGGACCTCATGACCGCTACTGCCGTCGACACCTCCACTCCGCCTGCGCCTGCTTCCGCTCCTGCGGTGCGTCCCGCAACCACCAAGATCTTCTGCATCGCCAACCAGAAAGGCGGTGTCGGCAAGACGACCACCTCGGTCAACCTGGCAGCCGGGCTGGCCCGCGCAGACCAGCGCGTGCTGATCGTCGACCTCGACCCTCAAGGCAACGCGACCACCGGCTCGGGAGTTGACAAGCGCTCACTAACTTCCAGTGTGTACCAGGTGCTGCTGGAGACGGCCACCATCGCCGAGGCCCGCCGCCGCAGCGAGAAGGCGGGCTACGACGTGCTGCCCGCCAACCGCGAACTGGCTGGCGCGGAGGTTGAGTTGGTTGACGTCGAGCGCCGTCATCTGCGGTTGAAGGCCGCCTTGCAGGCCGTCGCGACCGACTATGACTACGTGCTGATCGATTGCCCACCGTCGCTGAGCCTGTTGACCCTGAACGGCCTGTGCAGTGCCCATGGCGTGTTGGTGCCGATGCAGTGCGAGTACTTCGCGCTGGAGGGTTTGTCGGACCTGGTGAACACGATCAAACAGGTCCACGCCAACCTGAACCCTGACTTGAAGGCGATCGCGTTGGTGCGGGTGATGTTCGACCCGCGGATGACGCTGCAGCAGCAGGTCAGCGAGCAGCTGAAGTCGCATTTCAAGGACAAGGTGTTCGACACGGTGATCCCACGCAACGTGCGCCTCGCCGAGGCGCCGAGCTACGGTGTGCCGGGTGTCGTGTTCGAGCCATCGTCGAAGGGCGCCCAGGCCTACCTGGAGTTCGCCCGCGAACTGGTGCAGCGGGTCGATACGCTTTGAGCCGGCGCCCGATGTGTTTCGGCGGGCCGGATGGACGGATGCCGGTGCCGAGGCACCCGGTGGCGGACCGCTGATGTCGCTCGCCGCGTCAGACCAGGTGGCGTACCGCGAGGCGCCGGGCTTCGACGCCGGCCTGCTTGCCTGCTTCGAGCAGGCTGGGTTCAGCGCGAGTGCGCCGCCCCAGCAGTGCCCGCTGGACGGCTGGCTGCTGGGCTTCTCGCCTGGCAAGGCCGAGCAGGCGCGCTGCACCACGGCGCTGGTGCCAACGACTCTCACTACCGCGCGCTCGATGGTCACCGAGCCTTCGCGTCTTCAGCGGGTGCAAACAGGCGCGAACCTGTCGCCTTTGCATCCGATCGTCTGCCAACCCGGCAGCCGTCGCTTTGACCGCAGACGGCGCCCTGGTGGTCAGGCGCCGTTCAACCCTGCCCGTGGGTCAGGTCAGGCCGGTCGCCTCGTCGAGGCCGAGCACCAGGTTCATCGTCTGTACGGCGGCGCCGCTGGCGCCCTTGCCGAGGTTGTCCAGCCGGGCCATCAGCAAGGCCTGGGTCGCGTTCGCAAAGACGAACAGGTCCACCCGGTTGCTGTCGTTGCAGGCCTGGGCGTCGAAGAAGCCATCCTCGAGCGTCGCGGGGTCGCGCAGGGGCATCACGCGGATGAAACGCTCGCCGGCATAGCGGGCCTCGAAGCAGGCCTGCAGCGCGTCGGGCGTGGTGCCAGGGGCCAGCTGCGACAGCGCCAGCGGCACGCTGACCGCAAGGCCCTTGTAGAAGTTGCCGACGATCGGCATGAACAACGGCAAGGTCGCGAGTCCGGTGTGCGCCTGCATCTCCGGCAGGTGTTTGTGCCCGAGGCCCAAGGCATAGGGGCGAGGGGCGTCGAGCGGGCCATCCTCGGCTGCCCCGCGGGCGCGCGCCGCCTGGTACTGCTCGATCATCTTCTTGCCACCGCCGGAGTAGCCGGTGATCGAGGCGGCGCTGACAGGCAGGCTCGCGGGCACCAGTCCGGCGTCGACCAGCGGACGCAGCAGAAGGATGAAGGCCGTCGCGTGGCAGCCCGGGTTGGCGATGCGCTTGGCGTCGCGCAGCACGCGGCGCTGGTCGGGCGCCAGCTCCGGCAGGCCGAACACCCAGCCCGGGGCGGTGCGGTGGGCGGTGCTGGCGTCGATCAGGCAGGTGTCGGGATTGGTCGTCAGCGCCGCGGCTTCGCGCGACGCGGCATCGGGCAGGCAGAGAAAGGCAACGTCCGCGGCGTTGAGCAGGCGCGCCCGCTCGGCCGTGTCCTTGCGACGCTCGGGGTCGATGCGCAGCAACTCGATGTCGCGGCGCGCGCCCAGCACTTCATGGATGCGCAGGCCGGTCGTGCCTTCCTGTCCGTCGACGTAGATCCGCTTCATGTCCTCACCCGCGGCCGGCGATGCCCGGCTCGATCAGCCAAGGATAAGGCAAGGGCATGAATGCAGCCGTGACGGTCTTCGACGACGGGACGCCGGTGCCGACAGCGCTGTTGCTGCCCGGCTGGCGTGATTCCGGCCCGATGCACTGGCAGTCGCGCTGGCAGACGCTGTACGGCTTTCAACGGGTCGAGCAGGCGGACTGGGAATGGCCGCGCCGCGGCGACTGGATGGCCCGGCTCGACGAGGTGCTGCTGGCCCGCGGCACCGCTGGCGATCCGGCGGCCGACGGTCATGTCCTGGTCGCGCACAGCCTCGGCTGCCATCTCGTCGCTGCCTGGGCCGCGCACTCCCGCCATGTCGCTGCAGTGAGCGCCGCGCTGCTGGTCGCGCCACCCGATCTCGCCCGCGACGACCTGCCGCCGCAACTCGCCCCCTGGCGGCCTGCCGTGCGCGAGCGCCTGCCCTTTCCGGCCTGCGCGGTGATCAGCAGCGACGACCCCTTTGCACAAGCTGCACGCGCCTGCGCCCTGGCGGCGGACTGGGGCGCGGACGTGGCCGACGTCGGGCCGCGCGGGCATCTCAACGGCGACTCCGGGCTTGGCGACTGGCCCGAAGGCATCGCGCTGCTCCGAGCGCTGCTAGCCCGCGTCCGCGGGCGACACAAGACCTGAACGCAGCAGATCTGCCGCCCCTTACTTCGACCACACATCCCTCAGCATGGCGACAAAAAAACCCAAAGGTCTCGGCATCGGCCTGGAGGCGCTGCTTGGCCCCCGCGTCAAGGAAGACGGCGAGGCCGGCCCCTCGGGCGCATCGGGCGTCGAGGGACCACCCGCCAGCCTGGCGCTGGACGTCCTGCAGCCCGGGCGCTACCAGCCAAGGACGCGGATGGACGAGGGCTCGCTCTACGAGCTGGCCGAGAGCATCAAGAGCCAGGGCGTGATGCAGCCGATCCTCGTGCGTCCGCTCTCTGGCGCCGAGGGAGGCGCGAGCATCCGCTACGAGATCATTGCCGGCGAGAGGCGCTTCCGCGCCGCGCGCCTGGCCGGGCTCGATGAGGTGCCGGTGCTCGTCCGCGAGGTGCCGGACGAGTCGGCCGCTGTCATGGCGTTGATCGAGAACATCCAGCGCGAGGACCTCAACCCCCTGGAAGAGGCTCAGGGTTTGCAGCGTCTCACGCAAGAGTTTGGACTTACTCACGAACAGGCGGCCCAATCTGTTGGCCGCTCGCGCAGCGCGGCGAGCAACCTCTTGCGTCTGCTGCAGCTGGCCGATCCCGTGCAGCAGATGCTGATGGCCGGCGATCTCGACATGGGCCATGCGCGCGCCCTCTTGGCGCTCGACAAGGCGCGCCAGATCACTGGCGCCCACCAGATCGTCGCGCGCAAGCTCAGCGTGCGCGACGCGGAGAAGCTGGTGGCCCGCGAGGCCGCTGGCGGCCGGCACAACCCGCTGGCGCGTGCCGCGCCCGAGAAGTCGCGCGACGTCGCGAGGCTCGAGGAGGAGCTGGCCGACCTGCTTGCCGCACCGGTTGAGATCCGCTTGCGCAAGCGGGGCCGCCAAGGCGAGCAGGGCGAGGTCGCGATCCGCTTCGGCTCCGCCGATGAGCTCGAAGGTCTGTTGCAACGCTTGCGCCGCGACACCTGACACAGGTTGCCGCTTGAAGGGTCGGTCACCCGCCGGGGCGTGCCGACGCGATCGATCGCCCGCTCGCTGATTCCCTGGCCCGTCGGAGGCGGGCCCGCATCCTGAACGTGCATCGACGCGGATCGAAGTTGCACATGCTTGGGGCGACGGCGGGTCGGGCTTGTGCATCGACCCTCATGACGCCCGGGCACGAACCCTGTCAACGGCCGCACCGTCGTGGTACGTTCTGGGAGCATGCGCAACGAACTTCACATCCCTGGGGCACTCCGGCCCGCAGCAGCGCACGCGGCAGCGACCGCGTCGGTGAAGATGTCTGCGTGGGGCATGCTCCTTGCTCCCCAAGCCAGCGAGTGCGGTGTCGAACAGGGCTCTGAAGCAGCCTCTTCTCGATGTATCGGACCGCGCTGGGTCGACGAAGCTGTGTCACAGAAAGGTCTTTGCTGATTCAAGGAAAGCTCTGATGGAGCCCACGCTGCCGCGCCACGACGGCAGGACTTCATCAGAACTTCCCAGACAGTGGCAGAACCCGTTCCGCTGCCGCTGTCGTCCTGATTCAGGAGGTCAGCAATGGACGTGATCAGCAATTTCGCCGCGCGCTACGAGCGCACCCGCGAAGAGGAGCTTTCACTCGAGGAATACCTCGCCGAGTGCAAGCGCAGCCCGCTGGCCTACGCCACCGCCGCAGAGCGCATGCTCAAGGCGATCGGCGAGCCGCAGATGGTCGACACGCGCAACGACCCGCGCCTGTCGCGTCTGTTCGCGAACAAGGTCATCAAGATCTACCCGGCCTTCGCCGAGTTCTACGGCATGGAGGACTCGATCGAGCAGGTCGTGTCCTACTTCCGACATGCCGCGCAGGGCCTGGAGGAGAAGAAGCAGATCCTCTATCTGCTCGGCCCCGTCGGGGGCGGCAAGAGTTCGATCGCCGAGCGCTTGAAGCAGCTGATGCAGGAGGTGCCCTTCTACGCGATCAAGGGCTCGCCGGTGAACGAGTCGCCGCTCGGCCTGTTCGACGTCGACGAGGACGGCGCGATCCTCGAGAAGGAATACGGCATCCCGCGCCGCTATCTCAACCGCGTGCTCAGCCCCTGGGCGGTCAAGCGGCTCGAGGAGTACGGCGGCGACATCCGCAAGTTCAAGGTCGTGAAGCGCCACCCGTCGATCCTCAAGCAGATCGGCGTGGCCAAGACCGAGCCGGGCGACGAGAACAACCAGGACATCTCGTCGCTGGTCGGCAAGGTCGACATCCGCAAGCTCGAGACCTACGCCCAGGACGACCCTGACGCCTACAGCTACTCGGGTGGCCTGTGCCTGGCCAACCAGGGGCTGCTCGAGTTCGTCGAGATGTTCAAGGCGCCGATCAAGGTGCTGCACCCGCTGCTGACGGCGACCCAGGAAGGCAACTTCAAGGGCACCGAAGGCTTCGGCGCGATCCCGTTCGACGGCGTCGTGCTGGCGCACAGCAACGAGAGCGAGTGGAAGGCCTTCCGCAACAACAAGAACAACGAGGCCTTCCTCGACCGCATCTACATCGTCAAGGTGCCGTACTGCCTGCGCGTCAGTGAGGAGATCAAGATCTACGAGAAGCTGCTGCGCGGCTCCTCGCTCGCCGACGCCACCTGCGCGCCGGGCACGCTGAAGATGATGGCGCAGTTCGGCATCCTCACGCGCCTGAAGGAGCCGGAGAACTCGTCGCTCTTCAGCAAGATGCTCGTCTACGACGGCGAGAACCTGAAGGACACCGACCCGCGCGCGAAGAGCTACCAGGAGTACCGGGACTACGCCGGCGTCGACGAAGGCATGAGCGGCATCTCGACCCGCTTCGCCTACAAGATCATCTCGAAGGTCTTCAACTTCGACTCGAGCGAGGTCGCCGCCAACCCGGTGCACCTGATGTATGTGCTCGAGCAGCAGATCGAGCGCGAGCAGTTCCCGGCCGAGGTCGAGCAGAAGTACCTGTCGTTCATCAAGGAGCATCTGGCGACCAAGTACGCCGAGTTCATCGGCAAGGAGATCCAGACCGCCTACCTCGAGAGCTACAGCGAGTACGGCCAGAACATCTTCGACCGCTACGTCACCTACGCCGACTACTGGATCCAGGACCACGAATACCGCGACACCGACACCGGCGAGGTGTTCGACCGCGCCTCGCTGAATGCCGAGCTCGAGAAGATCGAGAAGCCCGCGGGCATCTCGAACCCGAAGGACTTCCGCAACGAGATCGTCAACTTTGTATTGCGTGCGCGTGCCGGCAACCAGGGCAAGAACCCCCTGTGGACGAGCTACGAGAAGCTGCGCACGGTGATCGAGAAAAAGATGTTCTCGAACACCGAGGAGCTGCTGCCGGTGATCAGCTTCAACGCCAAGGCCAGCGCCGACGAGGCCAAGAAGCACGAGGACTTCGTCACCCGCATGGTGGCCAAGGGCTACACGCCCAAGCAGGTGCGGCTGCTGTGCGAGTGGTACCTGCGCGTTCGGAAGTCGTCGTAGGCCACCGGGGACCGCGATGATCCAATCGATCATTGATCGCCGGTTGGCGGGCAAGAACAAGTCCATCGGCAACCGCGAACGCTTCCTGCGCCGCTACAAGGAGCAGATCCGCGACGCGGTCAAACGTGCGATCGACGGCCGCGGCATCCGCGACATCGAACGCGGCGAGGACATCCACATCCCCAGGCGGGACCTGAACGAGCCGGTGTTCGGCCATGGC
>JAMHWF010000077.1:0-370414 GCA_035911095.1 Ideonella sp.
CGCCTCGGCCACTGCGTCGTCGAAGCGGTACCAGTCGTCGGGTTCGGTGCTGCCGGTCAGCACCAGGCGGCGCGCGCGAGCGACGACACGCCCGCCCTGCGTCCACGACAGGTCGGCCGGCGTGCAGTGGCGCAGCACGGCGCCGCGCCGCGCGGCCTCGCGCATCATCGAGAAGGTGGTGTCCTTGTAGGGCTTGAAGGCGTCGAGCGGGTCGGCGACGAACAGCAGGTCCATGGGCGGGTTCCGGTGTGGCGGGTCAGCGCCGCCACTGTTGCACAAGCAGCGCCAACGCGCCGGCGACCACGCCCCAGAAGGCCGAGCCGATGCCGAGCAGGCTCAGGCCCGAGAGCGTGACGAGGAAGGTGACGACGGCCGGCTCGCGGTACGTCGCGTCCTGCATCGCGGCCTGCAGCCCGGTGGCGATCGTGCCGATCAGCGCAAAGCCGGCGATGGCGGCGATCAGCTCGCGCGGGAAGGCGGCGAGGACGCCGACCACCGCGCCGCCGAGCAGGCCGATCACGCAGTAGATGAGTCCGCAGCTGACCGCGGCGGTGTAGCGCTTCGCGGGGTCGGCGTGCGCCTCGCGGCCCATGCAGATCGATGCGGTGATCGCCGAAAGGTTGAAGGCGAAGGCGCCGAACGGCGCCAGCGCGAGCGTGGCGGCGCCGGTCCAGCCGACGATGCGCGAGACCGGCATCGACCACGGCGGCCCGGCATAGCCCGCGGCGCGGATCGCCGCGACGCCCGGCAGGTTCTGCGAGGCCATCGTGACGACGAAGAGCGGCAGCGCGAGACCGATCGCCCCGCGCCAGCTGAACTCGGGCGGGGTCCAGACCGGCCGCGTGAGCTGCCAGTCGATCGGCGCCCCCTGCAGCCGGCCCTGCGCGGCGGCGATCGCGACCCCCGCGAGCAGCACGCCGAGCACCGCATAGCGCGGCCACAGGCGCCGGCCGAGCAGGTAGGCGCCGAGCATCCCGCCGACGAGCGCCGGCGCCTGCGCCGCCGCGCCGAAGGCGTCGAGGCCGAAGCGCGCCAGCACGCCGGCGAGCAGGGCCGAGGCGAGCGCGATCGGGATGCGGTCCATCACGCGCACGAAGAGGCCGCTCGCCCCCGCGGCCAGGATCAGGGCGCCGCAGAGGACGAACGCACCGATGCCTTCGGCCATCGGTACGCCGACACCCGCCGTCGCCAGCAGCGCCGCGCCCGGCGTCGACCAGGCCACGACCACCGGCAGTCGGGTGGCCAGCGAGAGCCCCACCGTCGTGAGACCCATGCCGATGCCGAGCGCCCACATCCAAGACGCGAGCTGCGCCGGCGTCGCGCCGAACGCCGCGGCCGCCTGGAACACGATCACCACCGAGCTCGTGAAGCCGACCAGCACCGAGACGAAGCCGGCCGTGAACGCGGGAAGCGAGAGGTCGCGCAGGAAGCGCATGCAGAGGCGGCGTGACGAGGGGGCCGCAGTATGCGGGTGCGCCGGCTTGAGCCTGCCCGGTGGTTGGGCGATGCACCCATCGCGCCGGGTGCTGTCAGATCTCTACCTTGGACCCCAGCTCGACGATGCGGTTGGTCGGCAGCATCAGGAAGTCGGCGGCCGCGGCCGCGTTGCGGTGCATGCTCGCGAAGAGCTTCTCGCGCCACAGCGACATGCCGCCGGCGCGTGTCGGGATGACCGCGTCGCGCGACAGGAAGTAGCTCGTCTGCATCGGGTCGAGCGGCACGCCATGGCCTTCGAGCAGGCGCAGCGCGGCCGGCACGTCCGGGTCGTTCTTGAAGCCGAAGTTCAGCTGCACCGCCCAGCACTCGCGCCCGAGCGGCTCGACCTCGACGCGGTCGTCGGCCGAGACCCACGGCACCTCGAGGTGGCGCACGCTCACGAACAGGTTGTGCGCATGCAGCACCTTGTTGTGCTTCAGGTTGTGCATCAGCGCGTTCGGGGTCAGGCCGGGTTCGGACGAGAGGAAGACGGCGGTGCCCTCGACCCGGCTCGGCGGGCTGACGAAGATCGCGTCGAGGAAGCTGCGCAGGTCGATCGCCTGGTCGCGCAGGCTCTCGACGAGCAGCGCCCGGCCCTGCTTCCAGGTCATCATCACCAGGAACATCGTGGCGCCGATCGCGATCGGGAACCAGCCGCCGTCGACGACCTTGACGATGTTGCCGAGGAAGAACACCAGGTCGACCGCGAAGAAGGCGCCGGTGGCGCCGATGCACAGCCACCATGGGTAGTGCCAGGCGTAGCGGAGCACGAAGAAGGTCATCGTCGTCGTGATCAGCATGTCGGTGGTCACCGCGATGCCGTAGGCCGAGGCCAGCTCGTCGCCCGACTGGAACAGCACCACCGCACCGACGATCCCGAGGTAGAGGCCCCAGTTGACCGCCGGCACGTAGATCTGGCCGGTCTGCTCCTCCGAGGTGTGCAGCACGCGCAGGCGCGGCAGGTAGCCGAGCTGCGCCGCCTGCTTGGTGACCGAGAACGCCGCGGTGATCAGCGCCTGGGAGGCGATCACGGTCGCGCAGGTGGCCAGCCCGACCAGCGGATAGAGCGCCCAGTCCGGCGCCATCTGGTAGAACGGATTGCTCGCCTTCGACGGGTCGAGCAGCAGCATCGCGCCCTGGCCGAAGTAGTTCAGCACCAGGGCCGGCGCGACGATCGCGAACCAGGCGAGGCGGATCGGCTTCTTGCCGAAGTGGCCGAGGTCGGCGTAGAGCGCCTCGGCGCCGGTGACGCAGAGCACGATGGCGCCGAGCGCGACGAACGCCACGTGGGGCTGCGACAGCGCGAAGCCGATCGCGTACTGCGGCCCGAGGGCCACCAGCACCGCCGGGTGTTCGGCGATGTGCACCACGCCCAGCACCGCCAGCACGAGAAACCACAGCGCGGTCAACGGGCCGAAGAGGCGCCCGACGCTGGCGGTGCCGAAGCGCTGCATGGCGAACAGCCCGGTCAGCACGGCCAGCGTGATCGGCACCACGAAGTCTTCCAGCTCCGGCGCTGCGACCTCCAGGCCTTCGACCGCCGAGAGCACCGAGATCGCCGGCGTGATCACGCCGTCGCCGAAGAAGACGGCGGTGCCGAAGATGCCGAGCACCATCAGCCGGCGGTGCAGGGCCGGCTTCGAGCGCACCGCGCTGGAGGCGAGCGCGAGCATCGCGATCAGGCCGCCTTCGCCGTTGTTGTCCGCTCGCAGGATCAGCACGACGTACTTCAGCGACACGATGATCATCAGCGTCCAGAAGATCAGCGACAGCACGCCGAGGATGTTCTGGGGGCTGAGCGGCACGTGCTCAGGCGCGAAGACTTCCTTCAGCGCGTAGAGCGGGCTGGTGCCGATGTCGCCATAGACGACGCCGAGCGCGCCGAGCGTCAGCGCGGCGAGGCGGGTGTCGGAAGTGGGTGGGCTCAAGGCGTGCGCCCCGGACCATCGGCGGACGGGTCGGGCGTTCGGCGTTGTAGGCGCAGCATTGTGCGGCGCAGCATCGGCTTTGGGAAGCCTGTGGCGCCGGGCGCACGCCCGGCGCCGCGCCTATTCGTAGACCTCGGCGTCCGGGTCGGTCGCTTCCAGCTCGTAGCTGGCCGCCAGCATGGCCAGGCGCGCGATCACGCCGTACATGTAGAAGCGATTCGGCGCGCTGGCACCCGGTCGCTCGCCGGGGCGCGGCAGGTGGTTCGACTCGGCGAAGGCGAGCGGCACGAAGCTCGCGCCGGGCGAGTTCAGGTTCTCGTCGATGCCGCGCTGCGCATGCACGCGGTAGAAGCCACCGACGACGTAGCGGTCGATCATGTAGACGACCGGCTCGGCGACCGCATCGTTGACCCGCTCGTAGGTCGGCACGCCCTCCTGCAGGATGACCTCGCTGACTTCCTGGCCGTCCTTGATGACGCTCATCTTGTTGCGCGTCTTGCGGTTCAGGTCGGCCAGTTCCTTCGGATCGCGCACCGTCATGATGCCCATGCCGTAGGTGCCCGCGTCGGCCTTGACGATGACGAACGGCTTCTCCTGGATGCCGTACTCCTTGTACTTGCGTCGGATCTTGCCGAGCAGCGCCTCGGCGTTGCTCATCAGGCACTCGGCACCTGCACCGTCGCTGAAGTTGACCTCGCCGCAGCGCGCGAACATCGGGTTGATCAGCCACGGGTCCATGCCGAGCAGCTTGGCGAACTTCTTCGCCACCTCCTCGTAGGCATGGAAGTGGTTCGTCTTGCGGCGCACCGCCCAGCCGGCGTGCAGCGGCGGCAGCAGGTACTGCTCGTGCAGGCCCTCGAGCACCTTCGGCAGGCCGGCCGAAAGGTCGTTGTTGAGCAGGATCGTGCAGGGGTCGAAATCCTTCAGGCCCAGGCGCGTGCGGGTGCGCACCAGCGGCTCGACGACGAGCGAGCTGCCGTCGGGCAGGGGAAGCGTCGTCGGCTGATCGACTTCTTCGTCGAGGGTGCCCAGGCGCACGTTGAGGCCGGCCTGGTGAAAGATCTGCACCAGGCGCTGCACGTTCGCCAGGTAGAAGGTGTTGCGCGTGTGGCGCTCGGGGATCAGCAGCAGGTTCTTCGCTTCCGGACAGATCTTCTCGATCGCCGCCATCGCGGCCTGCACCGCCAGCGGCAGCATCTCCTCGGTCAGGTTGTTGAACCCGCCGGGGAAGAGGTTGGTGTCGACCGGCGCCAGCTTGAAGCCGGCGTTGCGCACGTCCACCGAGGTGTAGAACGGCGGCGTGTGCTCCATCCATTCGAGCCGGAACCAGCGCTCGATGGCCGGCATCGACTCGAGGATGCGCTGCTCGAGCTCGTTGATCGGGCCGGTCAGCGCAGTGATGAGATGGGGGACCATGGTCGGCGCTCGCAGAAGGTGGAAACGATTCTAGGCCGCGCCCCGAGGCTCTGACGGGCCGGGGCGGCTGGCGGGCACATGGGGGCGTGCAGCCGTTCCGGAAGGGCCGGGCCCGGCCATTTCAAACCCGCCTCCCGTCGCGCGGGCAGCAGGCACCAAGACGGCGGGCAAAAAAAGAGGCCGCCTCGCGGCGGCCTCGGAAACTCCTGGCGGAGCGTTGCAATGATCAGTTGCTGTAGGCGGTCTCGCCGTGGCTGACGATGTCGAGGCCTTCGCGTTCCTCTTCCTCGGTCGGGCGCAGGCCGATCACCATGTCGGCGATCTTGTAGGCGATGAATGCCACCACCGCCGACCACACGATCGTCAGCAGGACGCCCTTGATCTGGATGAAGACCTGGGCGCCGATCGAGAAGTCGTCGCCCTTGACGCCGCCGAGGCTCGAGGCCGCGAAGACGCCGGTCAGGATCGCGCCGACGATGCCGCCCACGCCGTGCACGCCGAAGACGTCGAACGCGTCGTCGGCACCGAGCAGGCGCTTCAGGCCGGTCACGCCCCACAGGCAGACCACGCCGGCGATCAGGCCGAGCACGATCGAGCCCATCGGGCCGACGAAGCCGGCCGCCGGCGTCACCGCCACCAGGCCTGCCACCGCACCGGAGGCCGCGCCCAGCATCGAGGCCTTGCCCTTGGCGAGCGTCTCGCCGCCGATCCACGACAGCGTCGCCGCCGCCGTTGCCAGGACCGTGTTGATGAAGGCCAGGCCCGCGACGCCGTTCGCCGCGCCCGCCGAGCCGGCGTTGAAGCCGAACCAGCCCACCCACAGCAGCGAGGCACCGACCATCGTCAGCGTCAGCGAGTGCGGGGTGAAGGCCTCGCGACCGAAGCCGACCCGCTTGCCGAGGACGTAGGCTCCGACCAGGCCAGCGACGCCGGCGTTGATGTGCACCACGGTACCGCCGGCGAAGTCGAGCGCGCCGTCCGAGCCGAGCAGGCCGCCGCCCCAGACCATGTGGGCGATCGGCAGGTAGCTGAAGGTGAACCACAGCACCGAGAAGAGCAGCACCGCCCCGAACTTGATGCGTTCGGCGTAGGAGCCGACGACCAGCGCGGTGGTGATCGCCGCGAACGTGCCCTGGAAGGCGATGAACACGTACTCGGGGATCGTCGGCAGCAGGCCGGACATCGTGTCGGGCGTGACGCCGGACAGGAAGAGCATGCTCAGGCCGCCGAAGAACGTGCCCTCGCCGACGAAGGCGATCGAGTAGCCGTAGATCGCCCACAGCACCGAGATCAGCGAGAAGATCACGAACACCTGCATCAGCACCGACAGCATGTTCTTCGCGCGGGCCAGGCCGCCGTAGAACAGCGCGAGGCCGGGGATCGTCATCAGGATGACGAGCAGCGTCGAAGTCAGCATCCAGGCGGTGTCGCCGGTGTCGAGCTTGGGCTCGGCGGCGGCTGCAGGGGCGGCTTCGGCGGCGGTGTCGGCCTGCGCCAGCAGGATGTCGACGCGCCGCGCGGCCTCGCCCTCGCCGGCGACGATGTCGTCGGGGGACTGCAGCGCGATGCGTTCCTCCGCCACGCCGGCCAGCTTCAGCGCGTCACGCACGGTGAGCGCGCGCTGCTTGGCCAACTCCTTGTTCGTCGCCGCGTCGCCGGTGGCGTCGACGAAGCCGGCGAGTGTCACCTTGGCGTCGGCCTCGGCGGCCAGGAAGGCCGCCACCGCCTTGATGCCGGCTTCGGCGTCGGGCGAGAGCGCCGTCTTGCCGACCTCGAAGGTCACCTGCGTGTGCGGGAAGTCCGCCGCGTGCGCGAGCGGCACGCCCAGGGCCAGGGCCGCCGCGAGGCAGGCCATCAGTTGTCGAATGATCTTCATGGTGGGTGTGTGAGGGATGGTCCCGTCGATCGTCAGAGTGCGTCCTTGCCGGTTTCGCCGGTGCGGATGCGCACGACCTGCTCCAGGTCGGAGACGAAGATCTTTCCGTCGCCGATCTTTCCGGTACGCGCTGCGGCCTCGATCGCCTCGACGACGCGGTCGACGATGGCGTCGTCGACGGCGGCCTCGATCCTGACCTTGGGCAGGAAATCGACGACGTACTCGGCGCCGCGATACAGCTCGGTGTGGCCCTTCTGGCGTCCGAAGCCCTTCACTTCGGTCACCGTGACACCCTGGACGCCGATGGCGCTCAGGGCTTCACGCACTTCGTCCAGCTTGAACGGCTTGACGATGGCGGTCACCATCTTCATGGTCGAACCTCTCTCTTCATGGATTGAACCCGGATGCGGCGGCCGTCGGGGCGGCGCGCCGACGCTCACATCGTCTTCGTCGCCGCGGCGAAGAAACGCGTCCCCGCGATGCCGCCGCCCTGGTGCGGGCCGGCGTCAACGCCTTGCGACCGCCACGCGAGCACGCCGCCCGCGGCCTCCGCGCCGAGAGTCTCGGCACTGGGCTTGGCGTGACGGGTCGGCTCGTGTGCCGGAGCGAAGTCGCCCCCGTGAACGCGGCGGGCGAGGCCCGCTGGCTGCGGCACGTGGGTGATGAAGTCCTTGGGGAGCCGGCCGGGGCCTGGCGTCGTGTCGAACGAGATGGCGTTGGCGCCTTGAGCGTTCGAGCCCCGCGGCGCGGGCACCGCCGACGCGGCGGCGGTGCCGGAAGGAGCCCGGGGGGAGGTGCCGATGCTCGCGGCCGGGCTGGCGTCCGCCGAACCCTCGCAGGCCCCGGCGACGCCTGCGCAACACAGCAGCAGCGCAGCCGCGAAGGTCCTGAGGCTTCTCTGCATCGGTCTTGCTCCCTCGTGGTTCCTCGTTGACATCTCCCCGACCGTTGCAGCTTCTGTGCCACTGGCCGGCTCGGGGTACCGATTCCCCTCTGCAGCACGCCTGGATCACCTGGAGCGGCGCGGGTCGGCCGGGGTCGGACCTGGGCGAGTCTCCGCACCAAAGTGGTGTGTTCCAGGGGATGCACTGACTCGGTGCCGCACTCGTCGGAGGGTCCGTCTGCCGCCGTGACGGCCCCGAAGATGGCCGGCCATTGGCGCGGCGTAGCGCCTCAGCAGTCTCGAGGCCGTCCCGATGTCCCTAGCCGTACTCCACAGCCGCGCTCTCGCCGGCTTCGATGCGCCCCCCGTGACCGTTGAAGTGCATCTGGCCAACGGCCTGCCCAGCGTCACCCTGGTCGGTCTGGCCGACACTGAAGTGAAGGAGGCACGCGAGCGGGTGCGCGCCGCGCTGGCCAACAGCGGCCTCGTGTTTCCGCACAACAAGCGGGTCACGGTCAGCCTCGCGCCGGCTGACCTGCCCAAGGAGTCCGGCCGCTTCGACCTGCCGATCGCGCTGGGCATCCTGGCTGCCAGCGGGCAGATCGACGCCGCGCGGCTCGCCGGGCTCGAGTTCGCCGGCGAACTGTCGCTTTCCGGCGAGCTGCGGCCGGTGCGCGGGGCCTTGGCGATGGGCCTGGCGATGCAGCGGCGCGGCAGTGAGCGCACGCTGGTACTGCCGCTGGCCAGTGCCGAGGAGGCGGCCCTGTCCGAGGGACTGCGCGTGGTCGGCGCGCGGCACCTGCTGGAGGTGGTCGAGGCGCTGCGTCCCGCCGACGACGCGGCCGCGCCGGGGGGAGCGCCCTTCGCGGCCTGGCCGCGTCCGGCCGCGCCCGAGACCGCCGCAGGCGACGCCTGGCCCGACCTGGCCGACGTCAGGGGCCAGCTCGGGGCGCGGCGGGCGCTGGAGATCGCGGCCGCCGGCGGCCACAGCCTGCTGATGGTCGGCCCGCCCGGTACCGGCAAGTCGATGCTCGCCGAGCGCTTCGTCGGCCTGCTGCCGCGGCTGGACGAGGCGCAGGCGCTCGAATCAGCGGCGGTGCTGAGCCTCAACGGCCGCTTCGACCCGGCGGCCTGGCGGCGCCGCGTATTGCGCCGCCCGCACCACAGCGCCTCGCCGGTCGCTCTGGTCGGCGGCGGCTCGCCGCCGCGGCCGGGCGAGATCTCGCTGGCGCACCACGGGGTGCTCTTCCTCGTTATAGCCAGGCAACAACTTCAGTAGACGAAGTTGCCAAACAGGTGCCTACACGTCACAATGCGAAACATATAGCGGCACGCAATTTCAATAGATGGCGTACACGGTCTACTTCAGCGACAGGGACATCACCAGCAAAGCCGGCTTCGGCAAGGTCGCGCACCTCCCCTGCATCTTCGACAACCGGCCCGGCTACCACCGACTGAGCAGTCGGTACCTTATCGACCGCGGCCTTGGACTCTGGAGTCCAAAGTCACGCGGCGGCGCTGTGCGCGTCGAGAGGCCCGGCGCACAGACCATTAAGAACTACGCGGACTGGCTCGCCAACTTCCTTGAGTGGTCCGAGGTTCGGGGCGTCACCCTTGCCACTTGCGACTACACGGAGCACCTCATCGACCGATACCAAGCTGAAATGCTCAAAGGTATCTGGTCCCGAGACAACAGCCCGCTCGCCCCGAACACCATCAATCCGCGTGTGCAGCAAGCGTGCGACTTCCTGACGTGGATGGCGGACAAGGGCTATCGCGAACCATTCGGCGTACCAACCGAGACGGTGCGCAGGCGCTTCGGAAGCGCCACCAGCTCAGTCGGGCATCACGCGCACGATGTCGTCGTGCGCAAAGGCAAGGTGCGCAAGAACAAGCGGCGCCTTCGCATGCCGACGGACACCGAGGTGCGCGTTTGGCTGGACCGGGTGTACGCCGAGTTCGGCAACACCAAGGGGCTCATGTGCGAAATGGTGCTGCTGACCGCCTTGCGCCGGGAAGAAGTGGCCTGCTGGCGAATGGACACCCTGCCGGAGAACCGTAGGGACTGGCACATCAACAACCCTCTGGCACCGCGCGATGAGCAGCGCGTGCTCGTCGAGGTGAAGTACGGCACGAAGGGGAAGAGCCAGGGTGAGGATGACCACGGCGACAAGCTCGGCCCTCCGCGCTCGATATGGGTGCCGCTGGTGTTCGCGGAGCGCCTCGACGACTACCGCAACAAGCTGCGCAACCCTGCGCTCAAGAAGTGGGTCAAGTCGGCCCCCTCCGTTGCTGAGCAGCGCGAACGGGCCAAGAACACCGTTCATCTCTTCCTCGACGAAGAAACCGGAGAGCGCATAAAGGCCAAGCGCCTATACGAAGCGTGGACAGGCGTGGACCTTCCCTTTGATGGCTGGTCACCGCACTTGGGCCGCGACTGGTGGGCGTGCTCGGTGCTGTGGAAAGAGATGAAGAAGCACGACCACATTCGGACGCTGGACGCGAGCACCGCGACGGCGCTGCTGGAGTCCACCGCGATGAGCGTCATCCGGCTGCAAATCCAGCCGCAGCTCGGACACGCACACGACAGCACCTCGATGATTTACCTGCAATGGATTGCTGACATGGTGGGGGTCAACCTCTCCATCCAGTACGACGAAGAGCTTGACGAGACGGCAGCCTGACGGCGGCAAGGCTCCTGAACAACACGGGACAGCTGATGGGAATTCGGCGATACAAGAAGGACCACCTCCGAGAAGCAGCACAGCCGCTGGCGGTTGTGCCTGCGCCCGTGGCAAGCGCAGAGCCGGCGTCCAACGAGCCGCTCAGGTTCTGGACCAGCCACAAGGAGAAGCCTGTACTGGTGGACCTGGAGGTCTTCGCCCTCGGCCAGCAGGAGGGCCCGTCAGGGACTTGGCTGGGCCCGTTCACGGGGCGGCCTCAGTTGATTGCAGAACTGGCTCCAGCGCTGCACGCCACGCTCGGGTTCGCCTCCGAGTCGTCGGTTTCCCAGTTCAACCACTCCCTGCGCACTTGGTGGCGCCTCCTGGACGCCCTTGAAGCGACGGCTCCCGGGGCCTCTGCGCCCCTGCCTCGGGTTGAGAAGGTCTCTGACCTCGGTGACCTGCATCGACAGCGAGCGATGGACGCTGCAATGGACCGGTTTACGTTCGCGCCGTTCTACCGCATGGTCAATCTTGTGCGCAAAGCGCAGGGGCTCAGGCCGTTCCACTGGCAACTGCCCGAGCAAGCCTCCAGCCGTCGCCACCTCCCGCCTCTCGAACATGTCAATCGTGTGAGGTTCGCGTTGAAGCGGGGCTGGTTCGCAGCACACGACCGCTGGGAGCTTGCCGACTCACTGCTTGCCGGGACACCTCCGCAGAATGACGAACAGCTGCGGTTGCTCAAGAACTATCAGCGCTTCCGCGCTGTCGTCGGGTCGGTTGGCCACCCTCGACCGGGCAGCCGGCCGATATGGGGCGAGTGGAGCTCGACCCAGTTCAACCGACAGGGCTACAACATCCCCGAGATGCTGCGGGGCTTCTACCCCGATGCGGTCGACATCCGCATGGCGTTCTGCTTGTGCCTTGCCAGCACCGGCTTTAATCCAAGCGTCTTGCTGTCTCTCGATGCCACGAAGCCATTCATCGAGTCGCACCCGAAGGACCCGTCGCGCTATCTGCTGTGGGCCCACAAAGCGCGAGGCAACTCGGACCAGGTCACTGAGGGTCTGTTCAAGTCCCAGGGCTCTCCCGGCGTAATCATCCAGACGCTGATACGCCGGACCAAGCCGCTGCGTGACCAGCTCGTCAAAGACTTGGCGTCGCTGCGCGCAAAGGACGAAGAACTGAGCCGGCAAGGTGCGACCAGCGCCGAGCGCGACCGCAGCAAGAAGGCGATTGTCAGGCTGGAACAAGGTATCCGCTCTCCTTGGCTCTACGTCGTACCCGGCACGGAGCTCATCACCTGGCTGAACCGCGAGACCTACACGAGTGTGTCTTCAGAAGCTGGTGCAGGCTCCTTCCTTGATGACGTCATCGCGGGCATCAACGCCAAGGAGCCGATACCGGAGCGGCGCATCACCGCTCGCCTCACGCCCAGCGACTTCCGAGATGCATTCGCCGCGTACGCCTACCAGATGAGCGGCGGCGCGGTCCTGTATGTCATGAAGGTGCTCGGGCACAAGCAGCCCACCACGACGCAGGACTACCTCGACAACACGTTGCTGAACGATGAGAGCAATCGGCTCTATCGCACGTTCAGCAATGCGCTGTGGCACGAAATCAAGGTCTACGGACGAGCAGACCCGACGTTGGTGGCCAAGTGGTCTCGCGATGGCAATGTCTCCGAGGAAGAGCGCGAGCGGCTGGCCCGCTATCGAGCACTTAAGCGCAGCCGCTTGGGCGTCGGGTGCAAGGACCCGACCTCTCCGCCCAAGCGCATCGCACCGGGCTTCAAGGCTGACGGAAAGGCCGAATGCCCCGTCCAGCGCTGCACCTTGTGCCTGGAGAACGCAGTGCTCTTCCCCGACAGCGTGGACGGCCTGTGCAAGCGGCTGGCCGAGCTTCGCGCCATCCAGTCCCAGATGGCGAGCCTGGCCTTCATGGAGTCGTCCTTCGGCGAGGAAATGCAAAACACCGAGTTGGCGCTCCAGCACTTTGACCCTAAGGAGGTTGCGGCCCTCTTGGACAAGTGGCAGGGCCGCATTGAACGAGGCGAGCACCGTGCCTTGGGCTTCGAAGGAACTGAGGTGATGGCATGACGGCAGCGACCACTGCAAAGAGGGGCAACCGCGCTCCTGACATCCGGGAGACCCGAGAAGCGGCGCTGTCGCTGGTCAGCGCGGAAAACGTTCAGCACGCGGACGTCCAAGGCGTGCTTGCCTTGCAAGCAGCGCTGCAGCACGGCCATCGCTATGGAATCTGGTCTACGCCCAGCAAATGGAATCCCGGCGAGCACAGCAAGGCCGTACTCAACGTCGACCTCCGGGCCCGCATCGTCCACTTCTTGTCTGACGCCCTTAAACAGGCCGTTCTCGACGACGACAGGGCAGCTGAGCTCGCTGCAGCAGACGCTGTGCTGCAGCGTCTGCCGTCGCCATTGCAGCGCGCGGTCGACGAGCTTGTACTCGTGCTCACGAGATACCTGCTGGTCCTGCGCATGGGGCCGGCCGGCATCGCCCGCAACAAGAACGGTGTCGCGCTCGACCCGAGCAACATCAACGACATCGCGTACTTGTGGGCGCCACCCATGCTGGCAGCCGTGCTGCCGAAGATGCTCGCCGACAGAGACCGCAACGGTTGCCTCTGTCTGCTGACACCCGAGGACGTTGAAGGGCTGTCCGCGGCAGGTAAGAAGCAAGCCTTGCTGGAGATGAAGCGAATGCACCTCCTGGCCGAGCGAGGCTGCTGGGGTGACGTGCCCGTCATCGGGGACGCGGTGGTCGCGGTAACACCCGTCGCAGGTGCCGCAGCGGTCGTCGCCGAACAGGCCAAGCGAGACCCGCATCGGCCTCTGCCGGATGACTACGTGTCGGAGATGGGCAAATGCAGCCTCTGGCTCATCCAGGACCTTGCACCGAACCTGCTGGCTGTCGCCGAGAAGGTCAGCAAGCTCTGGGCCGAGACCGACGACCCGGCCCTGAAGCCTCACAGCATCCAATCCCGTCGAGTCCGCGCGCTTAAACCGCTTCTCGAGCGCTTTGAGTGGCGGGACCACTTGGGACGGCCCATCGTCGAGCCTCCGTTTCCGCTGCGGCTGAGCCAGGTCGGCAAGAACTCGAACGCGTCGAAGAAGGAAGACACCGAGGACGACGGTGTCGACGAGCGCCCAGACGCCGACCCTGCCGGAAACGAAGACCAGCTGCAGGTCGAGTGGCCCCCGAGGTCGTTAGGCGACATCCTCGGGCTGATGCACAACGTCCAGCTGGCGCACATCTTCGTCGTGCTGCTGTCCACCGGCGCGAGAAAGGCGGAGGCTCTCGACTGGCAGCGAGACTGCCTGGAGTACTCGGTTAACGGCATGCCCTACGCGAACGGCCGGACCTTCAAGCTCGTCGAGCGCCACGACGGTGAGAAGCGCGACTGGGTGCTGCCGGACTTGGCGGTTCAAGCACTCGAGCAGCAGGTGCGCATGGTTGCGCTGCTTGAGTCGATTGGGCCGCAACGACCGGCCCGTCCGCAGGTTCCGGCTCCGACGGGAGACTCACCCACGCACCTATGGGTGCAGCGTGGGGCAACCTCAGAAGGCGCGCGCTTCGCCCCATTGAAGGGGCTGAACACGGCGCTCGTGTCGTACGCCAGGACCCTGGGCATGGAGACGTCGCCGGGTGGTCAGCGACTGCGTGCGCACCGGTTCAGGAAGACGGTGGCGCGCCTTTGTGCGCTGGCGCTCACGCAGGCGCCCAAGGTGCTGATGGATGTCTTTGGCCACAAGTCCATCGAGATGACCCTGTACTACATCCTCACGGACAAGGAGCTGCAGGCTGAAGTGGAGCAGGTCAGCCGCGAGTTGCGGGTGATGCGCGCCAAAGAGGTCATCGAGAAGATGGTCGATGCGGAGAACTCTCCGACTGCGTTGCCGCTGGGCGGCTATGGCGGCCCAGCGGCCTTGGCTATGCAGCGCGCCATCGACGTTCACCGGGAGGGCTTGCACCGGCGTGGGGAGCAGTGGGGCGCGAACAGCGTCATCGAGCTTGCCGAAGTCCTGACCCTGCAGGGCAAGGCTTGGCAGGTGGTCCGCAAGGGTGTTATGTGCACCAAGCTTCCAGGGACCGAGACGGGGCTGTGCAACAAGAGCAGGGGGCATCCGGAACCTTCCCGATGCGCTTCGTCCTGTGACCATCGGCTGGAGGAAGACTTCCTACGCGAGGATGTGGATGCCTCGATTGCTGAGGCAATCGCCGCGTACCGAGTGGCCGCCGAGGACGAAGGGAGCATGGAGAAGGCGCTGTGGGCCGGGCAAATCCGCGCCCATGTCCCTCGGTTCGAGGACCTACGCCTTAAGTGGGAGAACGACCCCATCGTCCAGGAAGTGATGAAGACGAGTTCGCCCGAGGAGGTGGCCGCATGAACAAGCGTTCGGATAAGACGCGTGCGTTGATACAGCAGAGTGCCTTGCAAATGGGTCAAGCTCGCTCGGACGATGTCGAGCAGCGGGTGCGGGCGGTCATGGCGACTATCGAGAAGGAGATGGCCGACAACGACGGCATCTACCCTCACAACAAGGGCGCCCTGAGCAAAGCCGAAGTCGCACGGCGTGCGGACATCCACCCCACGACCTTCCACACTGAGAAGCAGCGAAAGCTTGGCGGAGAAGTCCAAACTTGGTTGGACGACCTGAAGGAAAAGAAGGTCGTCGGCCGCGGGTCGGTGCGCCGGGAACTGGCCGACCGCGTGGCCGACTGGAAGCAGCAGTACGAAGGGCTCCAGCAGTCTCATCGCGACACCGAGCTTGAGTTGCAGCAAGTGCAGGCCGACCTGCAGACCCTCCAGAAGGAGATGGAAAAGCTGCAGCGTGAGCATGAGCGAGTGCTCAAGCAGCTCGCGGCCGCCGCGGGCGAAAAGGTCGTGCCGCTGCGAGGCAAGAAGGGCTGACGAGCATGGCACGACCCAGCATCATTCCGCAGGTTCGCGTTCGCCTTGAGGACTACCTCAACGAGCGGGAGGTCGAGTACCTCGCAATGCCCCCGGACGACCGTTGCCCGACCCTGCCGTCAACCTCGGACGGCAAGGTCAACGTCCGCGCCGTCGCCGAAGCCATCGGCCTGAAGCAGACCCAGGAGAAGTACCTCTACGAACGCGAGGAGCTGACCCAGCTCATCAACCTCATGGCCGAGGGCCAGGGGCTGTTGCCGATTGGCTCGCGTCTGGTTCAGGCCGCCGGAGACAAGTCCTTCAAGGAACGGATGGTCCGCCAGGCCCAGGCGGCGAAGGCTTCCGCTCAAGCAGCCGTCGAGGCTCAGGCGGTGCACGCAGAGCTGCTGGACAAGCTTCGAGCGGCGGTGGCCGACATCGAAGTGCTCAAGGCAGAGAACACGCGCCTGCGTGCCCAGCTCGACGCAGTCCAGTTGGGCCTGTTCGTGAGGGTTGAGGATTGAGCGCACCCTTTGCCGGCACCGTTGTCGTCGAGCGGGTGCTCTCCCAGCTCGATGGAGGGTGCATCTTCACCGGCCTGCGGGACGACGGCACCGTCCTTCGCGTGAAGTTCGCTGGCCGCGACCTCCAACCGCTTCCTGGAGATACCTTCGAGGTCACCGGCGCGCTATCGAGCTATCAAGACCGCTTCGGCCGGGCGGTGGCGCAGGTGGACAGCAAGCGCATGAAGCGCACCGTCCGCAAGGGCACTCTGCTGCGACCGTGGCTGCAGCGCTTGCCGAACCTCGGGGAGGTGCGTGCGCAGCGCCTGGTCGATGCCTTCGGCCACAACCTCTCAGCGGTCCTGACTGATGTCACGAAGCTGCCCGACGTGGCGGCACTCATCGAGCCAAGCAAGCCGGCCCTGTCCGCCAGGATTGCTGCCCAGCTCTATGCGGCAATGGCGACACAGGCCGGCGGTGACCGATTGAAAACCGCCGAGGTCGAGTTCCTTACCTACCTCGAGAAGCTGGGCGTCAAGGAGTCGCGCGTCGCCACCCAGTTGTGGCGCTTCTTGGCCGGGGCCGACGCCGTTGACCGCTTGCGCCGCAATCCCTACGTGCCGGCAAGCCTTGTGGACTGGAAGCTGGCTGACCGTGTGGGCCTGCGATTGCTGCGCGACGCGGATGAGGCCGTCGACCTGTCGACCCATCCATCCCGGCTCCTTGGGGCGCTGAACAGCGTTTGGCGCGAGCTCCTTGCTGAGGGGCATACGGCGGCATTGCCGGAGCGCGTAGAAGCGCTTCTGGAGGCCCGCGGCGCCTCGCCAAAGGTCAGCCTGCAGCTGGCGAGCGAACAGCGCCTTCTGAGGCGTTCTGGGCCCTTGCTGAGGGCGCCGGGCGCAGCATGGCTGGAGGACCAGGTCAGCGCTGCCCTGGCGGCCATGGAGGCGCGTGCGGCCACGGTCCCCATTCCCTCTGGAGACGCCCTGGAGGCTCTGGTCTATGACGCCGAGAGCTCCACCGGGCTACAGCTCACGGATGAACAGCATGCCGCGGTCGTGACGTTGCTGAGGCTGCCGGTCGCAGCCTTGCAGGGAGGGGCCGGCGTCGGCAAGACCACCGTGATGAAGGTGCTGGCCACGGCGTGGGAGTTTGCTGGTGGTGACGTTGTGATGGGGGCGCTGGCTGGCAAGGCCGCGCTCACCTTGTCGCGAGGCGCCTCGTCGCCGGCGCGCCCCCGGCTGGCGTACACGGTCGCCCGGTTGATTGGCATGCTGCAGCGACAACGCGACCAAGCGTCCGATGCCCAGCTTAAGCGTCCCACGTCGGATGTGACGTTTACGGAGCGCACGCTGCTCGTCATCGACGAGGCAGGCATGCTCGATACACCGAGCCTGCACACCCTGCTTGCCTTGCTTCCAGAAGGTGCACGGGTTCTCTTCGCCGGTGACGAGGGGCAGCTGCCGCCCGTCGGTATCGGCAAGGTCTTCCATGACCTCGTGTCCGAGGGCTCGCGCGTGGCCAGGTTGACCAAGGTCCTGCGACAAGCGGCCGACAGCGACATTCCAGCGGCATCGAGGTCCGTGCGCGAGGGGCGCGTGCCTGCGCTCAACGTCTGGAACGGCGAAGCCAAGGGCGTGTTCCTCGTTCCTCCCGGGCAGCGTGACCTTGTGCTGCGTAGCCTGCGCGGGCGAAGCGAGCTAATGGTCGTGGCTGCGATGCGAGCGACCGTCGCAGACATCAACGACTCTGAGGCGCACGCATGTCGCACAGCGAGCGCAACCACGCGCCGACTCGGTCCGCTCGCGACCGTCGCTGCTGGCGACCCCGTTGTCATGACGGCGAACCGCTACCAGGACGGGCTCTTCAATGGCCTGCTCGGCGTCGTCACCTCCATCGACGGCCCGAGCATCGACATTCATTGGGACGGTGAGGATGCACCGCGGTCACTCGCTCCGGAAGCTGAAGGTGATGTTGAACTGGCCTACGCCATCACCTGCCACAAGGCCCAGGGGAGTTCGTCAGCAGCTGTCGTCGTTGTCGTCGAGCGGTCAGTCCTCGTCACCCGGGAGTGGCTCTACACCGCCATCACTCGCGGCAAGGACCTTGTGCTGCTTGTCTGCGATGAGGAGGGGCTACGCGATGCCATCGACAGACGCACTCTGCGTACGACCGGCTTCACCTTGCCTGCCCGACCAACGCCGTTGCCCTACGTTCCCGCCTAGGAGCGGGTCAATGGGCAGGGCATAGCCCTGCCCCCGCACGGAAGCCGCAGCGGAGCGCAGGCCGAAGGCCGAGCACCGAACGGGTGAGTACGGGGCTTGCCATTGACGCGCGCAGAGGCTCATAGCCTGCCCGGAGGGCAGACGGTGTGGGGACCGTCAGGTCCCAATGCCGGCTGCCCCGAGGGCCCTGCGGCCCGGCGGGAGCGCTCCCCTCGCCCTGGGGCGAGGGGTGAGGGGGAGTGGGGTTGCGGCGAGCTCCGGTATTAGATGAGGATGGGGGAGTTGGTGGCTCCCGAACGTCTTCATCTAACGTCTTGTCCGTTAGATGGGGTAGCGGTCATAGGCAATTGGGATACTCGTCTAATGGTTCCCCAGCTATATTCATCGACGAGCTGCCCGAGTTCCCGCGTGCGGCACTCGAGGCGCTGCGCGAGCCGCTGGAGCATGGCCGCATCGTGATTTCGCGGGCCGCGCGCCAGACCGAGTTCCCCGCCCGCTTCCAGCTCGTCGCGGCGATGAACCCCTGTCCCTGCGGCCACCTCGGCGACCCGCGGCGCGCCTGCCGCTGCACGCCCGACGCGATCGCCCGCTACCAGGGGCGCCTGAGCGGGCCGCTGCTCGACCGCATCGATGTGCAGGTCGAGGTGCCGGCGGTGCCGCCTGAGGTGCTGGCCCAGGGGGCCGCGGCCGGCGAATCGTCGTCGGCGGTGGCGCGGCGCGTCGCCCATGCGCGTGCCTGGGCGCTCGAACGGCAGCAGTGCCTGAACGCGCAGCTCGAGGGCGCGGCGCTGGAGGCCCATGTGGAGGCCGAGCCGGCGGCCCTGGCCTTCCTGCAGTCGGCGATGAGCCGCCTCGGCTGGTCGGCGCGCAGCTTCCACCGCGTGCTGCGCGTCGCCCGCAGCGTGGCCGACCTCGACGGCAGCACCAGGGTCTCGTCGCTGCACGTCGCCGAGGCGATCCAGTACCGGCGCGTGCTGCCGGCCTGAGGCCGTCGTCGACGCCGGCGTCCGAGCCGGGCGGACCGGGGCGATCCCGCTCAGGGCAGCAGCGGCGCCAGCGCGCGCCGCGCGTCGGCCTCGTCGAGCCCGTTGCGCGCGGCCCAGTCGCGCAGCTGGTCCTCGCCGATCTTGCCGACGTTGAAGTAGCTGGCCTCGGGATGGGCGAGGTAGAAGCCGCTGACGCTGGCGGCCGGCGTCATCGCCAGGCTTTCGGTGAGGCCCATGCCGATCTCGTCGGCGGCGAGCACGCGGAACAGCTCGCGCTTGACGAGATGGTCGGGGCAGGCCGGGTAGCCGGGCGCGGGGCGGATGCCCTCGTAGCGCTCGGCGATCAGCTCCTCGTTGCTCAGCGCCTCGTCGGGCACGTAGCCCCAGAACTCGGTGCGTACCCGCTGGTGCAGCCGCTCGGCAAACGCCTCGGCCAGGCGGTCGGCCAGCGCCTTCAGCATGATCGCGTCGTAGTCATCGTTCGCGGCCTCGAACTGGCGCTCCTTCTTCTCGACGCCGAGGCCGGCGGTCACCGCGAACAGGCCGATGTGGTCGACGCGCCCCGAGTCCTTCGGCGCGATGAAGTCGGCCAGGCAGCGGTTGGGCCGCGTGACGCCGTCGACCACCGGGCGCTCGGACTGCATGCGCAGCCCGCGCCACGTCATCAGCACTTCGCTGCGCGTCGCGTCTCGGTAGATCTCGATGTCGTCGTCGCCGACGGTGTTGGCCGGGTAGAGCGCGATCGCGCCGTTGGCGCTCAGCCAGCGGCCCTCGATCAGGCGCTGCAGCATCGTGCGGCCGTCCTCGTGCACGCGGCGCGCCGCGTCGCCGACCACTTCGTCGTCGAGGATCGCCGGGTAGCGCCCGGCCAGGTCCCAGGTCTGGAAGAACGGACCCCAGTCGATGCAGGCGGCCAGCTCGTTGAGGTCGTAGTTGCGGAAGACGCGGCGGCCGATGAACTTCGGCGCCGGCGGCAGGCCGGCCGACCAGTCGACTGGCGTGCGGTTCCCGCGTGCCTTCGCGAGCGGCACGAGCGGCGTCGCCTTGCGCGAGGCGTGCAGCTGGCGCGTGTGGTCGTAGTCGGCCTTCAACTCGGCGATGTAGGCGGCGGCGCGCTCGTCGGACAGCAGGTCGCTGCACACCGCCACCGAACGGCTGGCGTCGGGCACGTAGACCACCGGGCCCTCGTAGTGCGGCGCGATCTTCACCGCGGTGTGCACGCGGCTGGTCGTCGCGCCGCCGATCAGCAGCGGGGTGGCGCGGCTGCGGAAGTGCTCGTCGCGCTGCATCTCGGCGGCGACATGCTGCATCTCTTCGAGGCTCGGCGTGATCAGGCCCGAGAGGCCGACGATATCGGCGCCCTCGGCCTTGGCCTTGGCGAGGATGTCCTGGCACGGGACCATCACGCCCATGTTGACGACCTCGAAGTTGTTGCACTGGAGCACGACGGTGACGATGTTCTTCCCGATGTCGTGCACGTCGCCCTTCACGGTCGCGATCACGATCTTGCCCTTCGCCCGCACGTCGCCGCCTGCGTCCTGAAGCGCGCGCTTCTCCTCCTCGATGTAGGGCAGCAGGTGGGCCACCGCCTGCTTCATCACGCGCGCGCTCTTGACCACCTGGGGCAGGAACATCTTGCCGGCGCCGAACAGGTCGCCGACGACGTTCATGCCGTCCATCAGCGGCCCTTCGATCACGTGCAGCGGGCGCCCGCCCCTGGCGCGGATCGCCTGCCAGGCCTCTTCGGTGTCGGCGACGATGAACTCGGTGATGCCATGCACCAGCGCATGCGAAAGGCGCTGCCCGACCGTCACCGGCGCCTCCGGCGTGCCGCGCCAGGCGAGCTTGGCCGAGTCGTCGCGCGCCGCGCCCTTGGCCGACTCGGCGATCTCTATCAGGCGCTCGCCCGCGGTCTTCGGCACCTCGCCCTCGGCGAGCCGCGGCGGGCGGTTCAGCACCACGTCCTCGACCCGCTCGCGCAGCACCGGGTCGAGGTCGTCGTAGACGCCGACCATGCCGGCGTTGACGATGCCCAGGTCCAGGCCGGCCTGGCTCGCGTGGTAGAGGAAGACGGTGTGGATCGCCTCGCGCACCGGCTCGTTGCCGCGGAAGCTGAAGCTCACGTTCGAGACGCCGCCCGAGACCTTGGCGCCGGGCAGGTGCTGCTTGATCCAGCGCGTGGCCTCGATGAAATCGACCGCGTAGTTGTCGTGCTCCTCGATGCCGGTGGCGATCGCGAAGATGTTCGGGTCGAAGACGATGTCCTCGGGCGGGAAGCCGACCTCGTCGACCAGGATGCGGTAGGCACGCGCGCAGATCTCGGTCTTGCGCGCGAAGCTGTCGGCCTGGCCCTGCTCGTCGAAGGCCATCACGACGGCGGCGGCGCCGTAGCGGCGCACCAGCTTCGCCTGTCGCACGAAGGGCTCGAGGCCTTCCTTCAGCGAGATCGAGTTGACGATGCCCTTGCCCTGCACGCACTTCAGGCCGGCCTCGATCACCTCCCACTTCGAGCTGTCGATCATGATCGGCACGCGCGCGATCTCGGGCTCGGAGGCAATCAGATTCAGGAAGCGCACCATCGCGGCCTTGCTGTCGAGCATGGCCTCGTCCATGTTGACGTCGATCACCTGGGCGCCGTTCTCGACCTGCTGGCGCGCGACCGCGAGCGCTTCCTCGAACTGGTTGTTCAGGATCATCCGCGCGAAGGCCTTCGAGCCGGTCACGTTGGTGCGCTCGCCGACGTTGACGAAGAGCGTCCCTTGACCGATCAGCACCGGCTCGAGACCCGCCAGGCGCATCGGCGGCGGCACTGCCGGCGCAGAGGGCGCGGCAGCGCGGGACGAGGCTTCTGGGCTGGCGGCGGATTCGGCGGTCATGGCGGTCACACGAGGCGGGGGGCGGTGCGGACCACGGCTCACCCGCGGCCCGTCGGGTCCGACGGACAGGGTGAGCGCCGTTGCAGGCGGCGGCGCAGGGCCTCCGCGACCCCGAGCCTGGCGGCTTCGCCGTTGCAACGCTCCTCAGGGCAGGGCGGATTCTAGCCAGCGCAGGGCGGGCGGCCCGGCGGCAGGGTAGCCGGCCCGTGGTCGGCCGCGGTCAAGTCAACGCGCCGACTGCGGCCACACTACGCCCCATGCACCCCGACGCAACCGACCGGACCCTGGCGCCTCAGCACCCCGACGGCGACGCGCCAGCCCTCAGATTCGAGCCCCCCGCGCCGCTGCCGCCGGCCGCTCCTGGGCCAACACGGCGCGGCATCTGCGCGCTGTTGCCGGCCGCCGTGCTGGCGGGCTGCGCCGGGGTGCCGGAGGGCGACGGCTATGAAGGCGACGACGGCCAGGGGCCGCGACCGGGCCCCGGTGCGCCGAAGCCCCCGCCGCGGCGCACGCTCGCGTCCGAGCAGCGGCGCCTCGCGAAGGCGCTCGAGGGGACGCCGGTCGGTGTCGCCCGCACTGCCGACGGCCTGCTGCAGCTGACGGTGCCGCTCGACTTCTGCTTCGAGCCTCGCCGCTCGGCGGTGCGGCCGCCCCTGGCCGCGGTGCTGGACCGCGTCGTGCCTGGCGTTCGCGAGCCGCAGGGCCTGCGCCTGCGGGTGCGCGCGCCGAGCGATGCCGAGGGCGCGGGCGGCGAGCGGCTGGCACTCGACCGGGCAGCGAGCGTGCGCGACTACCTGGCCGCCAAGGGCGTGCCGCCGGTGCGCGTGCTGCAACTCGGCCGCAGCGACGCGGCGCAAGTGGAGCTGCTGCTCAGCGAGCGCTCGACCTGACGGCGCTTCGCGCCGCGGCCGGCTCCCGGGGGCCGGCCTCTCAGGCCGTTACCAGGCCGCTGAACAGCGCCTCGCCCGGCCGCCGGGGCCGGTAGGCGCCGAGGCGGCGTGCGATCTCGTCGATGTGGGCCGGCGTCGTGCCGCAGCAGCCGCCGGCGATGTTGAGGAAGCCCGCGCGCGCGAACTCCTCGACCAGCGCGCCGGTCACCTCGGGCGTTTCGTCGAAGCCGGTCTCGCTGATCGGGTTGGGCAGCCCGGCGTTCGGGTAGCAGCTGACGAAGGTCTCGCCGGCGATCTTCGACAGCTCCTCGATGTAGGGCCGCATCAGCGTCGCGCCGAGCGCGCAGTTCAGGCCGATCGCCAGCGGCCGCGCATGGCGCACCGAATGCCAGAACGCGCCGACCGTCTGGCCGGAGAGGATGCGCCCCGAGGCATCGGTGACGGTGCCGGAGATGATCACCGGCAGGCGTTCGCCGCGCGCTTCCATCAGCTCGTCGAGGGCAAAGATCGCCGCCTTCGCGTTGAGCGTGTCGAAGATCGTCTCGACCAGGAAGAGGTCGGCGCCGCCTTCGAGCAGCCCGTCGGCCTGCTCGAAGTAGGACGCGCGCAGGGTGTCGAAGTCGACGTTGCGCGCCCCGGGGTCGTTGACGTCGGGGCTGATGCTGGCGGTGCGCGGCGTCGGGCCGAGGGCGCCTGCGACGAAGCGCGGACGCTCCGGCGTCGCGTAGCGGTCGCAGGCCTCGCGCGCCAGCCGCGCGGCGGCCACGTTCATCTCGCGCGCCAGCGGTGCGAGGTCGTAGTCCTCCTGCGCGACGCTGGTCGCGCCGAAGGTGTTGGTCTCGATCAGGTCGGCCCCGGCGTCGAGGTACTGCTCGTGGATCTCGCGGATCACGTCCGGCCGCGTGAACTGCAGCAGCTCGTTGTTGCCCTTCAGGTCCTTCGGATGGTCGCGGAAGCGCTCGCCGCGGTAGTCGGCCTCGCCGAGCTTGTAGCGCTGGATCATCGTGCCCATCGCCCCGTCGAGGATCAGGATGCGCTGGGCGAGAAGGGCGGGCAGGGTCTGGCCGCGGGTATAGGCGATGGGGTTCACGGGGGGGCACCTTCGGGCTAGGCCTCCGGTGCGCCCTGGGGCTGCCCGGCGGGCTCAGGTGCCCATTGTAGGAAGCCGCCCTGTATACGGCGCCGGGTTGCCGAAGAGGGCTTCGGACTGCGCGACGTCATGGTCGAGGCTCGAAACCTCCGCCACCGTGGGCGGGCGCAGCATCTGCACCGAGTTCGGGTCGGGCACGGCCTGGCTCGGGGCGAACAGCGATTCGCGGAAGGCGACGTGGCGCTGGCGGTCGTCGGTGGCCCACATCAGCAGCGCGCGGGCCGACATCGGGCGCGCGAACAGATTGCCCTGGAACTCGTGGCAGCCGAGCGTGCGCAGGATCTTGAACTGCCGGTCGGTCTCGACGCCTTCGGCAACCACCTTGAGGCCGATCGCGCGCGCCATGTGGATGACCGCCTCGACGATCGCCCGCGCGTCGTTGGCCGCCTTCGCGTTGCTCGCGTTGTCCAGGTCCATCACGAAGCTGCGGTCGATCTTCAGTTCGGTGGCGGGCAGCTTGCGCAGGTAGGACAGGCTCGAGTGGCCGGTGCCGAAATCGTCGATCGACAGGTGGATCCCGGCTGCGCCGAGGCGGTTGAAGGTGATCTGCGTGACGCTGGTGTCCTCCATCGCCACCGACTCGGTGATCTCGCAGGTGAGCCGCTCCGGCTTGATGCCGTACTGCTTCAGCGCCGAGGTGATGCGGTCGACGAGGTCGTCCTGACGCATCTGGTAGCCCGAGAGGTTGATCGCCACCCGCATGCGCAGGCCCGCGTCGCGCCATACGCGGGCGTGGTGGCAGGCGGTCTCGATCACCCAGTTGCCGAGGGATCCGATCAGGCCGTAACGCTCTGCCAGCGGGATGAAGATCTCGGGGCTCACGCTGCCGCGCGTCGGGTGCTGCCAGCGCAGCAGCGCCTCGGCCGAGGTCACCTGGCCTTCCGAATCCATCTTCGGCTGGAAGAAGAGCTCCAGCTGGCGCGCCTCGATCGCGCGGCGCAAGTCGCGCAGCAGCTCGATCCGCTCGCGCGCGTCGACCTTCATGCGCGCGTCGTAGAACATGTAGGTCGCGCCGCCGGTCTCCTTGACGGCATGCATCGCCGCGTCGGCGTGGTGCATCAGCGACTCGATGCTGCCGTGGTCGGGGAACAGCGAAATGCCCACCGAGCAGGTCAGCGTGACCTCGCGTTCGCCGCACTGCACCACCCCGCCCATGTAGCCGAGCAGCTTGTCGGCCGCGCGCGAGACATTGCGTCGCGTGATGTTGCCCTTCATCAGCACCGCGAACTCGTCCCCGCCGATGCGCGCGACCTGGTGCGGGCCGGTCGCCTGCAGCACCGGGCATTGCGCCAGCGACTCGGTCAGCCGGCGTGCATAGGCTTTCAACGCGACGTCGCCATCGGCGTGGCCGAACGAGCCGTTGACGGCCTTGAATCCGTCCATGCCGATCAGCAGCAGGGCCATGCGGGCATGCTGCTGCTGCGCCTCGCCGACCGCCGAGCGCAACGCCTGCTCGAAGGCGGTGCGGCCGGGCAGGCCGGTCAGCGGATCGGCCTGCGGCTGCAGCATCAGGCTCGCGCTGACCGAGTCGAGCTGAGCCGAAAGATCACGGTTGCGCTCGCTCAGGCGACGGTCGAGCAGCAGTACCAGTTGCACCAGGCCGAGCATCAGCGTGGTCATCAGGCCCGGCAGCAGGTCTGTGCCGAACCGGGCTGGTGCCACCACCGGCTCGCCCTGGAGGCCGCGCGACAGGATCAGCATCAGTGCCAGCACCGACGGCAGCAGGAAGGCGGAGAGGCGGGCCGCGTTCAGCACATCCTTGCGCGTGGGCAGCGCCGAGCCGGTCAGCCGCTTGCCGCGCCGCTTGTGGCTGTCGGACTGGCCGAGGAAGCCGACCACGCAGATGACGAGCGCTGCCATCAGCGCGACGAAGCCGAGCGCGTCGCGGCCTGGCAGCGCCACGCCGAGGCTGTATCCCCAGATGCCGGCAGCCGCCATGTGCGCGGCGACACTGCCGGCCGCAGCGGCCAGGCGGCGGTGCTGCCGCTTGCCGCGCGCGGCCAGCAGCGCGAGCGCCATCGCGACGGCAGTGGCCGGCAGCGCGGCCAGGGCTGCCGCGACGCTCGGCGGCGGGATGCCGAGCGTGTCCGTCACCGCGTGGACCCCGGAGAACGTGGCCGACCAGAGGCCGAGGCCGACGCTCAGCCCACCGACGGCGATCCAGCCGCGGCGGCTGGCCAGGCCGGAGCTGCGCAGGCGTGGTGCGACCTGCTGCGCCACGAGCGCGGCGCCGCAGAGCAGCAGGACGACGACCGCGAGCCGCGGCCACTGCTGCAGAAACATCGCCAGCGTCGCCTCGACGTTCATCGGCGCGCTTTCATGTCCGCCCGCGGCGGGCGGCGCGCGCCGCAACGCCGCCCCGCACAAAGGCAGGCGCGAGCGGGCGATCCGTCAACCGTCGGCAAGCGGGTCATGGTTCATCTTCGGTCAGGAGCGCGACAGCTTAAGGCGCCGTCCTGCCCGTCTGCCGGCCCGTTGCCGCGGTGCAGCGCAAGGCGTGTGACATCCGCCGCGCGAGCGGCGCCGCGTGTTCAGCCCTTGACGAAGCCAATGCCGCGGCGCTCGCGCACCTGGGGCTTGACGCGGTGCTCTGCCTCGAGCTGGGACAGGAACTCGTCGGGCCCGAAGGCCTCGCCGAGCACGTCGACCTGGCGCCGTACGGCAGCGAAGTCCCCGGGCGTCAGCTGGTCGAGCACGGCCAAGCGTCGCCGTTGTTCGTCAGTAAGCACAAACATCGGGTCGCCGTCGCTCGACGGCAGTGCCTCGGCATTGAACATCCGCTCGCGCTGCGCCACGGTGAGGGCCAGGAAGCGGATCTTGAAAGTGAAGCGGCGCAGCGCGGCCTCGTCGAGGTCTTCGAACAGATTGGTTGTGCAGATGAACACGCCGCTGAAGCGCTCCATGCCCTGCAACATCTCGTTGACTTCGGTGACCTCGTAGTTGCGCTCGGCCAGGCGGCGGCTGCGCAGGAAGCTGTCGGCCTCGTCGAGCAGCAGCACCGCCTGCTCGGCCTCCGCCTCGGCAAACATGCGCGCCATGTTCTGCTCGGTGTCGCCGACGAACTTGCTGACCAGGTCGCTCGCCTGCCGCACCAGCAGCGGGCGCTGCAGCCGCTCGGCGATGTGCTCGGCGAGCGCCGTCTTGCCCGAGCCCGGAGGGCCGTGGAAGCACAACGTGCCAAGGCCGCGGCGGCGCAGCGACTCGACCACGCGCGCCAACTCGAAGCGCGACTCGGTGTTGACCAGGTCGAGGTCGTAGCGCGTCACCGCCTGTCGGGCGCGCCGTTCGCCGGCACCCAGGCCGAGGGCATGGTCGGCGTTGCCGAGCTGGCGCTCGATCAAGCGCTCGAACACGTCCGCCGCAGGGGGCGTGCCGTCGGGCGCCGGCTGAGCGGCCAACCGGGCGAAGCGCACCGCGGTGCGGATCTGCGCCGGTGTCAGGCCCTTGTGGCCGGCGAGCCGCTCGGCGAACCCTTCGCCGACGCTCACTTCGGCCAGCGCGCGCGTGACCAGGGCGCGCCGCGCGCCGGGGGGCGGCGACTTGAGTTCGAGGTGGTACTGGAAGCGACGCCGGAAAGCCGGGTCGATCTGCTCGATGCGGTTGGTCACCCAGACCACCGGCACCGGGTTGGTTTCAAGGATCTGGTTGACCCAGGCCTTGCCGCTCACGGAGCCGTTGGCCGGACCGTCGCCGCTTTCCAGCCGCGCCATCAGCTGTGCGGTGTCGCTGCTGATCGGCGGGAACACGTCCTCGACCTCGTCGAACAGCAGTGCGACCTGATGCCCGCCCTTGAGGAACACCTGGCTGATCTGCAGCGAGCGGTAGCGGTCGCGTCCGGACAACGAATGGCCGTCGCGGTCGGCGTACTCGACTTCGTAAAGCTGCAGCCCGGCGGCCTGCGCGGCGACGCGCGCGAGTTCGGTCTTGCCGGTGCCGGGCGGGCCGTAGAGCAGCACGTTGACACCGGCCTCGCGGCGCGCCACCGCATGGCGAAGCAGCGCGGTCAACACCTCGAGGTCCTCGCCGACGAACGCAAAGTCTCCGACGCCGAGCTCGCTGCGTTTGGCCGGCCGGGTGAAGACAGCCATCAGGTCGTCCGGCCCCTTGTACTCGCGCATCAGCACCGGCGGCAACTGCTCGCTGACCTTCATCAGGTCGGCGAGGTCGGTGATGTTGTGCTCAGAGATCAGGTTCTCGACCATGCCGATGCGCTCGAGCCGCGAGCCGGCACGCAAGGCCTCGGCGACCTCGCGCGCGTCGACCCCGGCCACCCGTGCCAACGCCGCATAGGCCTCCTGCGCGTTGGAGACCTTGAACTCGACCAGCAGCCCGCGCAGGTCGCGCTGGTAGCGTGCGAGCGTGCCGTAGAGCAGCAAGGCGCGTTCAGCGGGGTTCAGTTGCAGCAGGCCGGCCAGTGCGTCGATGTTCTTCTGGACCAGCGTGTGCTCGCCCTTCAGGCGCTCTTCGAGCCAGTGGCTGCTCGCGCCGAGCACGGCGTGCAGATCCTTGGGCACGTCCTTGATGTACTCGTCGACGTAGAAGAAGAGGGTCGCTTCCTCATATGGCCCGCGCCAGGCGCCATGGCGTGCGAGAAAGGCGTCGTCGTCGAGTGCTTCGTGGCCGCGCCAGAGCTCATTGCCCTTGCAGCGGCGCGCCAGGAAGGCCCGTAGGCGGCCCAGCACCGGAACCGGCCAGACCAGATGGCGTCCAGTCAGCGCGAGCAGGCTGTTCCAGTCACGGCGAAGGTTGAAGCGTCCCGCATGTTCGAGTGCCAGCGTCAGCACGAACTGGGAACACAGGCGGTCGAGAACAGGGGCTCCGGCGAGTCCGGGCGACAGCAGCCAGCGTGCATCGGCTGCGGGCGTTCGGGGCATGGGTCGACTCCTCGTCGGCGAATGCGATTCGGGTCATCTTGTCGCACGCCGTCTGGCCCGGCAAGCCCCCGACGTGAGCCGGCGCGCTTCGCGCGGCCGCTCACGCCTCGTGGCAGCTCAGTGCAGGATCACAGGCTGTTGCATCAGCGCGGTGTAGCGCGAGATGTAGTCGTCGAGGGCTTCCTCGGTCGGCGAGGTCTCGATCAGCGCGTCGACGCCCGCCTTGAAACTGGCCGCCATCGCCCCTTCGATGAAGATCCCGCGTCGGGCGAACTTGTCGACGATCTCGTAGCCGTCACGGGTCAGCGTTTCAGGGCCGCCGGGCGTCGCCTCGGCCTTGTCGCCCGCGGTGACGTCGATCTGCACCACAGCGAAATTGTCCGAGTTGTAGAGCATTTGCATCGAGCGTTCTCCTTCACCGGGTAGCTGGCGGCAAGCTCGTCGCTTTCAAGCGCTGTGCCTGCGGCAACGCCCTGTTTCAGGGCAGATCGCTTTGCAGCAGCCGGAGTTCCAGCGCATCGCGGTCCGAGCTCGCCATCAGTGCCCGCAGCGGAAGATGATGACGCGCCGGGTCGAGCCAGACCTCGACGCGGGTATCGCCGTCGTGACGGGGTTCGCGAACCAGGCGCATGGCATCCACCTGGGCGTCACCGGGGCCGGGGATACGGTCGGTGCCGAGCACCCGGAAGTCCCAGACGTTGGCATCGCCTCGCGCACCGCTGACATAGAGGGTCAGCGTGTCGCCGTTCGCGTAGCGCCGCGCATCGACGATCGCCGGCAACTGCAGCATCCAGCTCAGCCGGTCCTGCGCGCCCGGCGGCAGCGGCTGCTCGGTCGCGGGGTCGGTGTAGCTGATGCGGTCCGGGCGGCCTGTGACGCCACGCTCGAAGCGCGCATGGCGTGGCGCGCGGCCGCGCCGGGTGTCGACGAAGTGGTCGGGCGCGAAGCCTGCGGCGTCGAAGTGGCCGCTGCTGTCCCAGTCGAGCACATGGAAGCCGGCCACGCTGCCGTCGAGGCGCGCCTGGTAGCTGCTGCCGCTACGCGTGAACGTCAGGTCGCCGCGGCCGGAGAGAAAGCCTCGGCGCAGCTCGTAGACGTGGTGAAAGGGCGGCGGCAGTCGCGTCGGGTAGGTGGGCAGCACCGGCGCGTCGCCTTCGTTCCGGCCGGCATTGGTTGCGGCGCTGGCGACCGGCCTCGGCGAGCCTGCCAGCAGCGGTGCGACGGCGAGTGCGGCGAGCTTCAGAAGGTGCCGACGGCGAGAGCCGCACTCGGGCCGATCAGGCCTGTGCGCCGCGCTCGGCCGCAGGCCTCGTGCGCCATCCGGCATCACGTCCGATGCCACATCCGACAATCGGCGCCTCCAGGGGATCCGGTGCAGGGCAACATGAAGCTGGCGTCGTACAAGGATGGTTCGCGCGACGGGCAACTCGTCGTCGTCTCGCGTGACTTGAGCGCGGCCCATTATGCGGCGGGCATTGCGACACGCCTGCAGCAGGTGCTGGACGACTGGAACTTCGTCGCGCCGCAACTGCAGGAGCTGCAGACCGCGCTCGACGCCGGCCAGGCGCGGCATGCCTTCGCCTTCGATTCGCGGCGCTGCATGGCGCCGCTCGCGCGGCCCTTCCACTGCCTGCGGGCGCGTGGGACGGGGCCGGCGGCCGACGGCGAGGGCCCGGCGCTGGTCGGCGGCGACGCCGTGCTGGGCCCTCGCGACGAGTTCATCGGCCACGGCGACGCGTCGGGCGTCGTGGTGACGCCGGCGCTGGCGGCCGTCACCGGCGACGTCTGTGCGCGGGCCGATGCCGCGCAGGCGCTCGAAGGCGTGCGCTTGCTGATGCTGTCGGCGATCTGGCAGCCGCTGACGTCCGTCCCGGGCGACGACGACGCGGCCCAAGCCGAAGGCTGGCGGACCCTCGCCTTCGGCCCGGTGGCGGTCACGCCCGACGAGTGCGGCGCCGCCTGGCGGCACGGAGGCCTGCGCCTCGGCCTGCAGCTCGGCGCGGCGAGGGGAGCGGGAGACCACGGAGCGTCCTTCGGCGAACTGCTGGTCGAGCGGCTGCGTCATGGGTCGCTGCACGCCGGGGCGGTGCTGGTGGCGCCGCTTGTCGACGCGGCCGCGTCCACGACGGTCGTGCCGGCGGAGGGCATCGAGGCGGCGTCGCTCGCGGCCGTGGCTTCGCAACGGTCGATCCGTCTCGCGGCGGGCGACACGGCTGCCTTCTCGCTGATCGACGCGGCGGGCCATGCACCGCTCGGCCGCATCGAGCAGCGCATGGCCGCCTGGCCGGGCGGCGGGCAGGCGCCGGTGGCCGCCGAGGCAGGGTTGCAGGCGCGATGAGCGAGCTGCCCCGCACCTTCAAGATCGTCACCGTCTGGCTGCTGATCGGCCTGGCCGTGTTCCTCGCCTTCCAGGCGTTGCAGGCGCGCCATCAGCGGATGCAGTTCACGCAGCACGACGGCGTGGTGGAGATCCGCCGCGCTGCCGACGGCCACTACCACTGGCGCGGCAGCCTGAACGGCGAGCCGGTCGACTTCCTCGTCGACACCGGCGCCACCGCCACGGCGGTACCGGCCGGGCTCGCGCAGCGTGCCGGCCTGCAGCTTGAAGGCAGCGTGACCTCGTCGACCGCCGGCGGGCTGGTCGAGGGGCGCCTCGCACGGGCCGACCTGGCGCTCGAAGGCGGCCCGGTCGCGCGCAACCTCATGGTCACGGTGCTGCCGGCGCTCGAGGCGCCGCTGCTCGGCATGGACGTGCTGGGCCGGCTGCACCTGTCGCAGCGCGGCGGCGTGCTGCGCATCGAGGGCGCCGGCACGCCTTAGCGGCGCGGCGCAGGGGCGGGCGCGAAAGCAACGCGTCCCGGCATTGACAGGGCTTGCCCCGACGCCGTGCGGCGCAGGCTATGCACAATGGCCGCCTCATCAGAACACCTCCGGAGGACACATGGTCGATCCCTCGACGTTCACCCGCCTCGTACCCGGTTTCGATTTCCTGCAGGGGCTGGTGAAGAACGCCGGCGCCGCCCTGCCGACGATCGGCCAGTGGATCGCGCCCACGCTCGACCCGAAGGAGCTCGAGAAGCGCATCGAGGAGCTGCGCACCGTGCAGTTCTGGCTCGAACAGAACGCGCGCATGCTGGCCGCGACGATCCAGGCGCTCGAGGTGCAGCGCATGACGCTCAGCACGCTGAAGACGATGAACGTGCAGATGGAAGACCTGCGTGACGCGCTGCAGGTCCGCGTGCCGGTGCTCGGCGAGAAGGGCGAGGCCGAATCGCCGTTCCGCCGCAAGGCCAGCCCCGCGCCCGCGCCTTCGTCGCTGTTCCCGCCCCGGCCCGCGCCGGCGCCGGTCGAAGCGCCGCCCCCGCCGCGCAGCGCCGACCCCTGGCGCACCGAAGCGAAGGCGGCCGAGGACGATGCCGGTGCCGACGCCGACGCCGACGCCGAAGGCAGCGACGCCGAGGCCGCCGCCGCAGCGCCGATGGTCGACCCGGTGCAGTGGTGGGGCGCGCTGACCAAGCAGTTCACCGAGCTCGCGACGAGCGCGATGCAGGATGCCAGCGCCGAGGCCGCCCGGCTGCGCGCCGCCGCACAGGCGAGCCGCGACGAGGTCGCCAAGGCAGTCGCGAAGACCGCGAAATCGGCCGTCGCCGCCGCGCAGCCCCCCGCGGCCGCCGCCCCGGCGCCGGCCCGCGCCCCCGCGGCACGCAAGCGCGCGAAGGCCGCCAAGCCGGCCGCCAAGCGCGCCTCCGGCGCCGCCTCGGCGCGGCCTCGCGACGGCGACTGACCGGCCCCGGCACGGCCGGCTGAGCGCCATGCCTCGCTTCCTGCTCGGCCATGCGACGCACCCGGACTGGCGCGCGGCGTTCGCGCTCGCGGCGGCGCAGGTCGACGCCCAGGCCGCGGCGACGCCCGGCCCGCGCCCGACCCTGGGCTGGGCCTACTTCGGCGACGCCTACGCCCCAGCGGCGGAGCCGCTGTACGCGGCGCTGCGCGAGCGCTGGCCCGACGTCGCCTGGGTCGGCGCGAGTGGCGTCGGCATCGCCGCCACCGGCGTCGAGTACATCGGCGAGCCGGCGCTGGCGCTGATGCTCGGTGCGCTGCCGCGCGAGCACTTCCGGATGTTCTCGGGCACCTCGCCGCTCGGTGCCGAAGCCGGCTTCGTGCCGCATACCGCTCTGGTCCATGCCGACGGCGCGGCGCCCGACGTGGCCGAGCTGATCGCCGAGCTGGCCGAGCGCACCGCGAGCGGCTACCTGTTCGGCGGCCTCGCCTCCAGCCGTACCGTGACGCGCCAGCTCGCCGGTGGCGTCTTCGCGGGCGGCCTGTCGGGGGTCGCCTTCGACGACAGCGTCGCGCTGGTCTCGCGCGTGACCCAGGGCTGCCAGCCGATCGGCCCGGTGCGGCGTGTCACCGCGTCCGACCGCCATGTGATCCTGCGCCTGGACGACCGGCCCGCGCTCGACTGCCTGCTGCACGACCTGGGCGTCCAGCCCGACGAGCCGCGGCGCGCGCTGCCGATGCTGCGGCGCACGCTGGTGGGCCTTGGCGACCCGAGCGTCGACGTGCTGGCGCGCTCCGGCCAGTTCGGCACCGACACCCGGGTGCGCCACCTCGCCGGCATCGACCCGCCGCGCGGCGGGGTGGCCGTCGCCGCGCTGACGCCCGAAGGCACGCCGGTCGCGTTCTGCCAACGCGACGTCGAGGCCGCGCGGCGCGACCTGGTGCGCATTTGCGCCGAGATCCGGGACGAACTCGAGCCCGAGACCTTGCCGCAGGAGACGGTGCTGGCGCTCGGCCGTCGCGAGGAGGGCGAGGTCTGGGGCTCGGTGGCGCCTGCACGGCTCGCGGGCGCGATCTACGTCAGCTGCGCCGGGCGCGGCGGGCCGCACTTCGGCGGCACCTCGGCCGAGCTGCAGATCGTCCAGCACGCGCTCGGCGAGGTGCCGCTGGTCGGCTTCTTCGCGGGCGGCGAGATCGCCCGCCACCACCTGTACGGCTACACCGGCGTGCTGACGGTGTTCGTCGATCCGGGCTGAGCGGCTGCGGCCAGCTGGCGCCGTCCCTGCCAGAAGCCGAGCAGCGCCAGCAGCGGCAGGGCGAGTTCAAGCGTCTCCTCGAGCGAGAACTGCAGGCCGACCAGCCAGAGCGGCCAGGTGAGGTCGAAGATCTCGGCGAGCATGTTCAGCGAGCGGTCGATGCCCTTGGTCGCGAACAGCAGGGCGACGAACACCAGTGCGGTCCCGGCGGCCGGCGCGCCGCGGCGTGCCGCCTGCCAGGTGGCACGCCCGCGGCAGGCCAGCACTCCGAGCGCGATCGCCACCGGCAGCAGCACCGCCAGCACCGTGACGCGCTGCGCCACCGACGCCTCGCCGTTCAGGTAGAAGCGCAGGCCGAGCACGCTGTGGCCGGTCCACAGCTGGTGCCAGCTCAGCTCGCGCAGCGCGAAGGCGAGCATCGTCAGCGACAGTCCGAGCATCAGTGCCAGCCGCACGCCGACCGGGCGCAGCCACCAGGGCGCGAGCGCCGCGACCAGGTAGCCGACCGCGGTGGCCTGCTCGATCGGGCCGGACTCGGAGGTGATGTCGATCAGTTCGGCGTAGGGCAGCGCGAGCCAGAGCGTGAGGGCCAGGAGCGCGGCGACCGCCGTCAGGCCAAGGGCCGCGCCCGCCGCCGCCGTGGCCCTTGCACCGGGCCCGGCCCTCAGGGGCGCGTTGTCGGAGTCGGCCTGGGGGACGCGGGGCGAAGGGGTCTGCATGGCGAGCATCCTAGTCCTGCCGGCGCGGCCGCCACGCGATGGCGCCGCCCGCGGCCGCGCGCTCCCGGGCAGGCGGTCGTGACGGAAACGCTCCGGCTGCGCCGGCCCTGGGCGCGCGCCCGGACGCCCCTGGCCGTGGGCCTGCAGGGCTACAGTGCGGGCCGGGCGCTGTCTTGAAGAGCCATGGTCACCCGCATCCCGCCGATCCACTGCCTGCAGAGCTTCGAGGCGCTGGCCCGCCTGCAGGTGATGGCCGCCGCCGCGGAGGAGCTCGGTGTCACCCCGAGCGCGGTCAGTCACCGGCTGCGCCAGCTCGAGCTGCTGCTCGGCACGCGGCTCTTCGACCGCAGCGGCTTTGCGTTGACGCCGGACGGCAGCGCCTACCTGGCCCAGGTGCGCCCGGCGCTGCGCGCGCTGGCGCAGGTGCCCGGCCGCGCGCTGGCGCAGGCGCCCCGCACCCAGCTGCGCCTGGCGGTGACGCCGACCTTCTCGCGCCAGATCCTGCTGCCGCACCTGGCCGGCTTCCGCCAGACCTACCCCGAGATCGATCTGGTGCTGCAGGTGGCGATCCCGTTCCAGCACGCGATCGCCGAGACGGCCGACCTCGAGGTGCGCTTCGGGCCCGGCGACTACGCCGACCTCGTCTCGCGGCGCCTGCTGTCCGACGAGATCTTCCCGGTCTGCAGCCCCGACTACCTGCAGGACGCCGGGCCCTTCAGCGACTTCGACCGCATCGACGCGGTCGACCGCGCACGCCTGATCCGCAGCCCGCTCGAGCCCTGGCGCACCTGGTTCGACGCCTGCGGCATCGACCGCCCGGAGCCGGCGGTCGGCGCGCAGTTCAACGACCTCGGCCTGCTGCTCGATGCCGCGGTGGCCGGCTTCGGCGTCGCGCTCGCGCGCTCGCGGCTCGGCCACGCCTGGCTCGACAGCGGCCGCCTGGTGCGCCTGTCGTCGCGCGCCGTGCCCTCGCCCCACCACCACCACCTGTGCTGGCGCCCGGGCGCGATGGACCGCTGGGAGTGCGCGGCCTTCGCCGACTGGATCGGCAGCGCGCTGAACACCCCGGGCTGAGCCGCCTTCACGCGCCGGCTGAACAAATCTCACGCTGCCGGCCCGGCTCTTGGCTAGAGTGCCCTGGCGTCGGGGCGCCGCTACAGTGCACCGGCCGCGGCACCGCGTCGCCGGCCAGCCGCCCGCAGCCCGAGGAGAGGACATGAACGCGCCCGAGAAGCTTGCCCCCCACGCCGCCGAGGTCGAGGCCGGGCCGGGCGACGTCGCCGCTGCCAAGGGGCCGGAGGTCATCGACGCGGCCGAGCGCGACCGGCGCCAGACCGAGGTGGTGGGCGCGCTGCTCGCGGTGCTGCCGGCGCGCTCGCTGCTCTGGCAGCGCGAGGACGTGGTGCCCTACGAGTGCGACGGCCTCACCGCCTACCGCGAGCACCCGCTGGTGGTCGCGCTGCCCGAGACCGAGGAGCAGGTGGCCGGCGTGCTGCGCATCTGCCACGGCCTGGGCGTGCCGGTGGTCGCGCGCGGCGCCGGCACCGGCTTGTCGGGTGGGGCGCTGCCCCATCGCCTGGGCGTGACGCTGAGCATGGCCCGGTTCAACCGCATCCTGAGGCTCGACTCGCTGGCGCGGCTTGCGGTCGTCCAGTGCGGGGTGCGCAACCTGGCGATCAGCGAAGCCGCCGCCGCGCACGGCCTGTACTACGCGCCCGACCCCTCGAGCCAGATCGCCTGCACGATCGGCGGCAACGTGGCCGAGAACTCGGGCGGCGTGCACTGCCTGAAGTACGGCCTGACGCTGCACAACGTGCTGCGCGTGCGCGGCTACACGGTGGAGGGCGAGGCGGTCGAGTTCGGCAGCCGCGCGCTCGACGTGCCCGGCTACGACCTGCTGCCGCTCGTCGTCGGCAGCGAGGGGATGCTGGCGGTGACGACGGAGGTCGCGGTGCGCCTGGTCCCGAAGCCCCCGCTCGCGCGCTGCATCATGGCCAGCTTCGACGACGTGCGGAAGGCCGGCGACGCGGTCGCCGCGATCATCGGCGCGGGGCTGATCCCGGCCGGCCTCGAGATGATGGACAAGCCGATGACCGCCGCGGTCGAGGACTTCGTCCACGCCGGCTACGACCTGGACGCGGCGGCGATCCTGCTCTGCGAGAGCGACGGCACGCCGGAAGAAGTCGAGGAAGAGATCGAGCGCATGCGCAGCGTGCTGCAGGCCTTCGGCGCGACGCGCCTCGAGGTCAGCCGTGACGAGGCGCAGCGCCTGCGCTTCTGGAGCGGGCGCAAGAACGCCTTCCCCGCCAGCGGGCGCATCAGCCCCGACTACATGTGCATGGATTCGACGATCCCGCGCAAGCGCCTGGCCGACATCCTGATCGCGATCGCCGAGATGGAGACGCGCTATGGCCTGCGCTGCTGCAACGTCTTCCACGCCGGCGACGGCAACCTGCACCCGCTGATCCTGTTCGACGCCAACGACCCGGACGAGCTGCACCGCTGCGAGCTGTTCGGCGCCGACATCCTCGAGACCAGCGTGCGCCTGGGCGGCACCGTCACCGGCGAGCACGGCGTCGGCGTCGAGAAGCTCGGCTCGATGTGCGTGCAGTTCACGCCCGAGGAGCGCGAGCAGATGGCCGCCGTCAAGCGCGCCTTCGACCCGAAGGAGCTGCTCAACCCGGGCAAGGTGATCCCGACGCTTCAGCGCTGTGCCGAGGGCGGCAAGATGCATGTGCGCAAGGGGCTGCTGCCCTTCCCCGACCTGCCGCGCTTCTGATGCCGTCGCGCCCCGCCCCGACCGCGTCCGCCGCCGGCCCCGTGCCGGCCCCCCCGTCGACCCGCCGCCGCCCTCTCGACCGATGAACCCCCGCGAAGAGCCAGAACTGCAGGCCCTGATCGACCGCGTCGCCGCCGCGCGCGACGCCGGTGCGCAGCTCGACATCCGCGGCGGCGGCAGCAAGGCCTTCTACGGCGAGGCGCCCCAGGGCGAGCCGCTGGACGTGACGCGCCTGGCGGGCATCTCGAACTACGAGCCGACCGAGCTGGTCGTCACCGCGCGCTGCGGCACGCCGCTGGCCGAGCTCGAGCGGGCGCTCGCCGAGCACGGCCAGTGCCTGCCCTTCGAGCCGCCGCACTTCGGCAGCGCGGCCACCGTCGGCGGCATGGTCGCGGCCGGCCTCGCCGGGCCGTCGCGGGCGTCGGTCGGCGCGGTGCGCGACTACGTGCTCGGCGCCTGCCTGCTCAACGGCCGCGCCGAGGTGCTGAGCTTCGGCGGCCAGGTGATGAAGAACGTCGCCGGCTACGACGTCTCGCGCGTGCTGGCCGGCTCGCTCGGCACGCTCGGCGTGATCCTCGAGGTCTCGCTGAAGGTGCTGCCGCGCGCGCCGGCGACCGCCACGCTGCGTTTCGAGCTCGACGAGACCGAGGCCCTGCAGCAGCTCAACCAATGGGGCGGCAGGGCGCTGCCGATCAACGCCAGCGCCTGGTGGGAGGGCATCCTCGTCCTGCGCCTGCGTGGCGCCGAGGCCGCGGTCGAGGCGGCCGTGACGACGCTCGGCGGCGAGCGGATCGACCCCGCGCTCGCCGAGTCCTTCTGGCATGGCCTGCGCGAGCACAGCGACGAGTTCTTCGTCGGCGCGCGCGCCGCGGTCGACGCGGGGCAGGGCGCACGCCTGTGGCGCCTGTCGGTACCGTCGACCGCCGAGCCGCTGCCGGTGGCCGGCGAGCAGCTGATCGAATGGGGCGGCGCGCAGCGCTGGGTCTGCACCACCGCCACCCCGGCCCAGCTGCGCGAGGCCGCCTCGGTGGTCGGCGGCCACGCGACGCTGTTCTACGCCCACGACAAGTCGGGCGGCGTCTTCGCGCCGCTGCGCGCACCGCTCGACCGCCTGCACCGCGAGCTGAAGCAGGCCTTCGATCCCGAAGGCGTCTTCAACCCCGGCCGGCTCTACCCGGGGCTCTGAGCGATGCCGGTGCTCAAGGGGCTCGCGTGGCTGCTGCTGGCGCAATCCGCCGGCGAGGCGCTGGTGCGGCTGGCCGGCGTCGGCCTGCCCGGGCCGGTGGTCGGCCTGCTGCTGATGCTGCTGCTGCTCAACATCGGCCCGGTGCGCGAGACGGTTGGCGCCGCCGCCGACACGCTGCTCGCTCACCTGTCGCTGCTCTTCGTGCCCGTCGGCGTCGGCGTGATGACGCATGTCGGGCTGATCGCCGAGTACGGCGTGCGCATGCTGGCGGCGGTCGTGCTGTCGGCCTGGATCGGCATGGCGGTGACGGCCTGGGTGCTTCGCGCCCTGCTGCGCGAGGCGCCGCCCGAAGCCGATGCCGCGCCCGGCGCGGGTCCTTCGCGATGAGAGGCCGCCGCGATGCATGACTTCGTCAAGCTCTGGGTCTACCTGTCGGCCACGCCGCTGTTCGGCCTGACCGCGACGATCGGCCTCTACGTCGTCGCCCACGGGCTCTACCTGCGCGTCGGCCAGGCGCCCTGGGCCAACCCGGTGCTGTGGACGGTGCTGATGCTGGCCGCGATGCTGACGCTGACGCGCACGCCCTACGAAACCTACTTCTCCGGCGCGCAGTTCATCCACTTCCTGCTCGGGCCGGCGGTCGTCGCGCTCGCCTGGCCGCTCTGGCAGCGCCGCGCCGAGCTGCGCCGGCGCGCGGTGGCGGTGCTGGCGGCCGCCACGCTCGGCGGCGCCGCCGCGGCGGGTAGCGCGGTCGCGATCGGCTGGGCCTTCGGCCTGCCGTCCGATGTGCTGCGCTCGCTGGCACCGAAGTCGGTGACCGCGCCGGTGGCGATGGGCATCGCCGAGCAGCTCGCCGGCATCCCGGCACTGGCGGCCGCCTTCGCGGTGATCACCGGCCTGGTCGGCGCGATCAGCGCCAAGTACCTGTTCGACCTGATGGGCATCCGCTCGCCGACGGTGCGCGGCTTCTCGCTCGGCAGCATCTCGCACGGGCTGGGCGCGGCGCGCGCGATGCAGGTCCACCCGGACGCCGGCGCCTATGCCGGCCTGGCGCTGGGGCTGCAGGTGGTGCTCGCCTCGCTGCTGATGCCGCTGGCCGGCGCGCTGCTCGCCCGCCTGGGCTGAACCAGGCCCCCGCCGCCGCCGCCTGCATCGCCTGCCCCGGCTTCGAGAGTCCTTCCGCTTCCGCCGCCCCTGTCGTCTTCATCGCCACCGCCTCCATGCAAACCGCGCTCGATCCCCGCTACCAGGACACGCCCGAGGGCCGGGCCGCCGAAGCCATCCTGCGCAAGTGCGTGCACTGCGGCTTCTGCACCGCGACCTGCCCGACCTACCAGCTGCTCGGCGACGAGCTCGACGGCCCGCGCGGGCGCATCTACCTGATCAAGCAGGTGCTCGAGGGCGAGACGCCGACGCGCTCGACCCAGCTCCACCTCGACCGCTGCCTCACCTGTCGCAACTGCGAAAGCACCTGCCCCTCGGGCGTCCAGTACGGCCGCCTGGTCGAGATCGGCCGCCAGCTGGTCGACGAGCAGGTCGAGCGCCCGGCGCGCGAGAAGGCGGTGCGCTGGATGCTGAAGGAGGGTCTGACCTCGCCGATGTTCGGCCCGGCGATGAAGCTCGGCCAGCACCTGCGCCCGCTGGTGCCGGGCAAGCTGAAGGACAAGGTGCCCGCGCCGCCGCCGGCGCGGGCCTACCGCTGGCCGACGCGCCAGCACGGCCGCAAGGTGCTGCTGCTCGCCGGCTGCGTGCAGCCGGCGATGATGCCCAACATCAACGCGGCCACCGCGCGCGTGCTCGACGCCGCCGGCATCCAGACGCTGGTGGCCGAGGGCGCCGGCTGCTGCGGCGCGATCCGCGCTCACTTGAACGACCACGAAGGCGGTCTCGCCGACATGCGGCGCAACATCGACGCCTGGTGGCCGCTGATCGACGGCCCCGACGGCCGGCCCCGGGTCGAGGCGATCGTGATGAACGCCTCCGGCTGCGGCGCGATGGTCAAGGACTATGGCCACGCGCTGGCCGACGACCCCGCCTACGCCGAGCGGGCGAAGCGCATCTCGGCGCTGACGCGCGACCTCTGCGAGCTGGCCGACCTGCTGCCGCCGCTGCAGCCGCGCATGCGCGGCCGTGCCGAGGCGGTCGACGGCGCGCCGGGGCGCCCGGTGCTCGCCTTCCACCCGCCGTGCACGCTGCAGCACGGCCAGCAGGTGCGAGGCAAGGTCGAGCAGCACCTGGAGGCGCTCGGTTTCGACGTGCGCGTGGCGGCGAGCGAGAGCCACCTGTGCTGCGGCTCGGCGGGGACCTATTCGGTGCTGCAGCCCGAGCTCTCCGAGCGCCTGCGCGAGCGCAAGCTGGGGCACCTGCGGGCGCTGCGTGCCGACGTGATCGTCTCGGCCAACATCGGCTGCATCCAGCACCTGCAGGCCGGCAGCGAGCTGCCGGTGCGGCACTGGATCGAGGTGCTCGACGACGCGCTCGGCTGAGGCCCGCCGCGAGCTGCCGGGTGCCCGCGCGTGCCTCCCTGGCGGCGCCGGTCGCGTCCGGCCCCGTCGGGCGGCGTTGTCCTACACGCGCGCGTCCCGCGTCCCGACAGGCTGCGGCCGCGCGCTTGCGCAGACTGGTCTTCGTCGCCACCGCCAGTGCCCGCGGGGCACGGCCGGCGACGCCAAGTATCAAGGAGCAGCGCATGAACAAGGACCAAGTCAAGGGGCGTCTCGATCAGGCCAAGGGCAAGGTCAAGGAGGTGGCCGGCAAGGCCGTCGACAGCGACCGCTTGAAGGCCGAGGGCCGCGTCGATCAGGCCGCAGGCAAGGTGCAGGCGAACTACGGCGACCTGAAGGAAGAGGCCAAGAAGGTCATCGACCGTTCGTGAGCCGGTGCGTGGGGCCGCGCATGGGTGAGTCGGCTTGGCGGCGAACCGGGGCGGAGCACCCGTCCCCGTCGCCGGGCAGCCCGCCGCCCGCGCCCCCGCCGCCACCCCCGGGCCCCGAACCGGCGTCGCCGCCGGTCGGCGAGCCCCCCGTACCCGCCACACCGCCGGTGCAGGACCCGGGCGCCCCGCCGCCAGCGATCGCCTCGTGACGAGGTGGACGGTGGGCGGATCGAGCGGCCTGCCTGGGTGCTGCACGGCCGCGACACCGCGGAAGGGCCGACGCCCGCGATCAGGCCGCCGTCGGGTGGGCTTGGTGCGGCGCGGGCCGAGTGCGCAGCGCCCACAGCACGCCGCCGATCAGCAGCGCGACGCCCACCAGCGTGGCCGGCAGCGGCAGGCTGCCGCGCAGCGCGAGCGCATACCCGAGTGCCGCCAGCGTCTCGAAGACGATCAGCTGGCCCGCCAGCGCCGTGGGCAGCCGCTGGCTGGCCTCGTTCCAGCACAGCGTGCCGAGCCAGGAGGCGAACAGCCCCAGGGCCAGCATCGCGAGCACGAAGCGCCAGGGCGATGGCCCGAAGGGCATCGGAAAGCCGGTGCCCGCCTGTGCGCTCCAGCCCCAGAACAGCAACAGCCCGAGCGCGGCCAGCGGCAGCGTCGCGAGACCCTGCGCGGTGGCCCAGGTCGTCGGGCTGCGGTCGGGATGGGCGCGCAGCCAGTCGGCGTTGCGCAGCGGATACCAGGTCCAGCAGGCCACGGCCGCGATCGCCAGCAGCGCGCCGCTGCCGTAGCGCAGCAGGTCGACCGGCCCGTCGGCGCCGAGGCGGCTCAGCTCGGCGTGGTTGACGCAGCCGATGCCGGCCGCGATCAGCAGCAGCGAAGGCGCCAGCCGGCGCCAGGGCAGCGGCTTCTCTCCGCCGTGCCCGGCACCCGCCGCCCGGCGGCGCAGGTTGGCGCAGACCGCGATCACCACCGGCAGCGTGCCGATGAGCATCGTCGGCAGCGGCCCGCCCGCACGCTGGATCGCCGCCGCCAGGCACAAGTAGTACAGCAGGTTGCCGACCAGCGAGAGCTTCAGCGCCTCGAGCCAGTCGGCTCGCGACAGCCGGCGCAGGCGCGCGCGGTCGAGCCCCGCCAACGGCAGCGCGATCGCGCCGAAGGCCAGGTAGCGGCCGGTCGACAACAGCGCGGCCGGGTATTCGGGCAGCAGCAGCGGCGCGACGAAGACGAAGCCCCAGAGCAACCCCGCGACCAGCGCGAACAGTGTGCCGAGCGCCATGCCCGCCTCGTCCGCCGACAGGGCGCGCAAGCGCACCTAAGGCTTGTCGGTGCCGGCCGAGGGCGGCTGCTCGGCGACCTGCTTGAGCTTGGCGAGACCGGCCTCGAAGTCGCCGCCGACGATGCGGTCCATGCTGACGAAGACCTGCATCAGCTTCGACAGGTAAGGGTTGTCGCCGTGCATGGCCCAGGTCACCTGCGTTGCATCGCCCTGCGGCACGAGCGTGAAGTCGGCACCGTGGCGGGCTTCGATCGGGCGCACGAAGTCGAGGCGCATCGAGACCATGCTCGGCGACGTCGCCTGCACGATCTCCATGCGGCCTTCGCCGACGTCGTCGTTGCCTTCCCAGGCATAGACCGCGCCCTCGCCCTGCGGCGCACCGCTGAAGTGGCGCTTCATGCGTGGGTCGCGGTGCTCCCAGGGCGACCATTCGCCGAAGCGCCTGAAGTCCGCCAGCAGCGGGTAGATGCGGTTGGCGGGCGCCGCGATCACGACGCTGCGCTCGACGCGAAAGCTGTCCGGTCGCGTCGCGGCGAAGCCCAGGATCGCGGCCGCGGCGAGCAGGACGGCGAGGGCAACGGTCTTGAGCATCGAGGACTCCGAGGGCGTCCGGCACTGCCGGCTGGAACTTCGGCGCCGGACCGGGACTCCCGCAATCTCGGCAGCACGCGACGTGCGGCCTATGATGGCACGATGCCGCCGTGGCACTACCGGCGGTCAACTTGAGCGACAGGAGAACACGATGGGCGTGAGCAGCAAGGAAAAACTGGCAGCCGACTTCCGCATGGTCATGGATGACATCGACGCGCTGATGAAGGCGACGAGTGACAAGGCGGAAGGCGAGATGGTCTCGCTGCACTCGCGCATCCGCGACCGCCTCGACGCGGTCAAGGACCGTGCCGCCAGCGTGCAGGAAGAGGCCGTGGTGCGTGCCCGCAAGGCGGCGCGGGTGACCGACGACTTCGTGCATGACCATCCGTGGGAAATCGTCGGCGCCGCCGCGGCACTGGGCCTCGCGCTGGGCGTGCTGATCGGGCGCCGTTGAACGCACCGACGCCGGCGCCGGCGCCGGTCTCGAGTTCGGCGCGGCGCCTCGGCGCTTCGCTGCTGGCGCTCGGCCGCATCCGGCTCGAGTTGCTGTCGATCGAGGTCCAGGAGGAGCGCGAGCGCATCGTCGGACTGATCTTCTGGTCGGTGCTCGGTGCGCTGATGGCCGGCTTCGGCCTCGTCTTCGTCGCGCTGCTCGCGACGGTGCTGATGTGGGACACCCCGCAGCGCGCGCTGCCGCTGGGCATCGGGGCCGCGGTGTTCGTCCTGCTGGCGATCTACGGCGTGGCCAAGGTCCGCCATCTGGGCGGCGAGGGAAGCGCGCTGTTCCAGACCAGCCTGGCCGAGTTGCGGGCGGACGAGGGGATGCTGCGCCCCGCGCCGGGCCCTGCGCCCGCACCGCGTGCGTCATGAGGCGCTGGCGCGCCCGTGCCGGAGGCTGAGGCCGTGAGCAGCAGGAAACCAGTCGACCGCCGGGCGCGGGCCCAGCGCAAGCAAGACCTGCTGCTGGCGTCGCAGGTGCTGCGCGGGCAGGCCGGCCTCGCGCTTGGTGCGATCGGCGACCGGGTCGACCGGGTCGTCGACCGGGCAACGCGGGTGCGCAACTTCCTGATGCGCCCGGCCGTGCTCTACACCGCCGGCGTCGGCCTGATGGTCGCGCTGTTGCGGCCGCGGCGGCGGCCGCGCGCGGTGGTGGCCCCGGCCGCCATTGCGGCCGGTCGTCGTTCGGCAGTCCGGCCCAGGCGGCGCGGCGGCCTGCTGCGCTATGCCTTCCTCGGCTGGCGGCTGTGGCGGGACTTCGGCCCGATCGTGAAGCAGCAGCTGCGGGCCGCCCGGCGCGATGCCTCGCGCCGGGGCTGAGCGGCTGATCTGAAACGGGTGGGCGCCTCCCTCAGCGCGCCTTGCCCGCCTTCCAGGCGTCGAGCAGCGTGTCGTAGGCGATCGTCTCGCCCTTCGGCTTCTCGTTGGCGAGCTTTTTCCACGGCGCGCTCTTGTCCGACAGCCACTTGTCGGGGCTCTCCTTCTTGTTGAGCTTGGGCGCGCAGCGCGCCATGCCGGCGCGCTCCAGGCGGGCCATCACCTGGTCCATCTCCTCGGCCAGCGTGTCCATCGCCTGCTGCGGCGTCTTCTCGCCCGTCACCGCCACCGCGACGTTCTTCCACCAGAGCTGCGCGAGCTTCGGGTAGTCGGGCACGTTGGTGCCGGTCGGCGTCCAGGCCACCCGCGCCGGGCTGCGATAGAACTCGACCAGGCCGCCGAGCTTGGGCGCCATCTCGGTCATCGAGGCGCTCTGGATGTCGCTCTCGCGGATCGGCGTCAGCCCGACGATCGTCTTCTTCAGCGAGGTCGTCTTCGCGGTCACGAACTGCGCGTAGAGCCAGGCGCCGGCCGTCTTCAGCGGGTCGTGGCCCTCGAAGAAGGTCCAGGAGCCGACGTCCTGGTAGCCGTTCTGCATGCCCTGCTTCCAGTACGGGCCATTGGGACCAGGCGCCATTCTCCATTTGGGCGTGCCGTCGGCGTTGACCACCGGCAGCCCGGGCTTGGTCATGTCGGCGGTGAAGGCCGTGTACCAGAAGATCTGCTGCGCGATCTGGCCCTGCGCCGGCACCGGCCCGGCCTCGCCGAAGGTCATGCCGGTGGCTTCCTTGGGCGCGTACTTCTTCATCCAGTCCACGTACTTGGTCAGCGCGTAGACCGCGGCCGGCGAGTTCGTCGCGCCGCCACGCGACACCGAAGCGCCGAGCGGCGTACAGCCGTCCTCGGTGGTGCGGATGCCCCATTCGTCGACCGGCTTGCCGTTCGGGATGCCGATGTCGGCGGTGCCCGCCATCGACAGCCAGGCGTCGGTGAAGCGCCAGCCGAGCGACGGGTCCTTCTTGCCGTAGTCCATGTGGCCGTAGATCGGCTTGCCGTCGATCGTCTTCACGTCGTTGGTAAAGAACTCGGCGATGTCCTCGTAGGCGCTCCAGTTCAGCGGCACGCCCAGGTCGTAGCCGTACTTGGCCTTGAACTTCTCCTTCAGGTCGGCCCGCGCGAAGAGGTCGGCGCGGAACCAGTACAGGTTGGCGAACTGCTGGTCGGGCAGCTGGTAGAGCTTCTTGTCCGGCGCGGTGGTGAAGCTGGTGCCGATGAAGTCCTTGATGTCGAGACCGGGGTTCGTCCACTCCTTGCCCTTGCCCGACATGTAGTCGGTCAGGTTCATGATCTTGCCGTAGCGGTAGTGGGTGCCGATCAGGTCGGAGTCGCTGATCCAGCCGTCGTAGATCGACTTGCCCGACTGCATCGAGGTCTGCAGCTTCTCGACCACGTCGCCTTCCTGGATCAGGTCGTGCTTGACCGGGATACCGGTGATCTCGCTGAAGGCGCGCGCCAGTGTCTTGCTCTCGTACTCGTGCGTGGTGATCGTCTCGGAGACCACCGAGACCTCCTTCAGCCCCTGGGCCTTCAGCTTGGCCGCGGCCTCGATGAACCACTTCAGCTCGGCCATCTGCTGGTCCTTCGACAGCGTCGACGGCTGGAACTCGCTGTCGACCCATTTCTTCGCCTCGGCCTCGCCGGCCCAGGCGGCCTGGCCGCAGGCCAGGGCGGCGGCTGCGAAGCCGAGGGCGCTCATGCGGAACTTCATCTTCGTCTCCTCTCATGCTTCCCGCTCTCGGGTCGAATCTCCGGCGGGGAAGGATCGCCGGCGCCCTTTCCTTGTGCTGAACGAAGCCGTCGCCCTCAGCCCTTGCGCATGACGAGCGCGAGCAGCGCCATCGACAGCGCGAAGCCGATCCAGGTCGAAGGCTCTTCATCGAGCCCGAACCATTGCTGCAGGTGCTCGCCGAGCGCGACGTAGATCAGGTTGACGTAGGCGGCCGCGAGCAGGCCGATGAACAGCCGGTCGCCGCGGGTCGTCGCGATGGGCAGCCAGCCGCGGCGCAGCGTGGTCGGCGAGCGCAGTTCCCAGACGGTCATGCCGATCAGCATCAGGACGATGCAGGTGAAGAACACCGCTACCGGTAGCGTCCAGGCCATCCAGTCAAACATGGCGGTTTCTCCTCGCGCGGAGGGCGCGCCGGTCCCGCCCGGCAGGCGGGTCACCTTCTTCTGCTGGCCCAGAAGAAAGTGACCAAAGAAGGGGGTCGAAAACCCATCTGGCCCGTGTGTATGGCGACAGACCAGAGGCCATCACACCCGCCCCATTGCAAAACCTTTGGCGATGTAGTGCCGCACAAACCAGATCACGATCGCCCCCGGCACGATCGTCAGGACGCCGGCCGCGGCGAGCGTCGCCCAGTCCATGCCCGCCGCGCTGACCGTGCGCGTCATCGTCGCCACGATCGGCTTCGCGTCGACGCTGGTCAGCGTGCGCGCCATCAGCAACTCGACCCAGCTGAACATGAAGCAGAAGAAGGCGGTGACGCCGACCCCGGCCTTGATCAGCGGCAGGAAGATCGTCAGGAAGAAGCGCGGGAACGAGTAGCCGTCGATGTAGGCCGTCTCATCGATCTCGCGCGGCACGCCGCTCATGAAGCCTTCGAGGATCCACACCGCCAGCGGCACGTTGAACACCAGGTGGGCCAGCGCCACCGCGAGGTGCGTGTCCATCAGCCCCAGCGTCGTGTAGAGCTGGAAGAACGGCAGCAGGAACACCGCCGGCGGCGTCATGCGGTTGGTCAGCAGCCAGAAGAAGACATGCTTGTCGCCGAGGAAGCGGTAGCGGCTGAAGGCGTAGGCCGCCGGCAACGCGACCAGCAGCGACAGCACGGTGTTGATCGCGACGTAGATCAGCGAGTTGATGTAGCCCGAATACCAGGACGGGTCGGTGAAGATCGTGCGGTAGTTGTCCCAGGTGAAGTGCTCGGGCCAGAGCGTGAAGGTCGACAGGATCTCCTGGTTGGTCTTGAACGACATGTTCACCATCCAGTAGATCGGCAGGATCGCGAACAGCAGGTACGCGACCAGGAACAGCGTGCGCTTGCGCCACCGTCGCTCGTTCATTCCGCGCCCTCCGGCTGCGAGGTGCCGACGCGCTGCATCCAGTTGTAGAGGATGAAGCAGAGCAGCAGGATGATCAGGAAGTAGATCAGCGAGAAGGCCGCCGCCGGGCCGAGGTCGAACTGGCCGACCGCCTTCTGCGTCAGGTACTGCGAGAGGAAGGTCGTCGCGTTGCCGGGCCCGCCGCCGGTCAGCACGAAGGGCTCGGTGTAGATCATGAAGCTGTCCATGAAGCGCAGCAGCACCGCGATCATCAGCACGCCGCGCAGCTTGGGCAGCTGGATGTAGCGGAAGACGGCGAGCTTGCTCGCGCCGTCGATGCGCGCGGCCTGGTAGTAGGCGTCGGGGATCGAGCGCAGCCCGGCATAGCACAGGAGTGCGACGAGTGGCGTCCAGTGCCAGATGTCCATCACCAGCACCGTGAGCCAGGCGTCGGTGGCGTTGCCGGTGTAGCTGTAGTCGATGCCGAGCCGCTGCAGCGCCGCGCCGAGCAGGCCGATGTCGGCGCGGCCGTAGATCTGCCAGATCGTGCCGACCACGTTCCACGGGATCAGCAGCGAGATCGCGATCAGCACCAGCACCAGGCTCGCCTTCCAGCCCGCGGCGGGCATCGACAGCGCGAGCGCGATGCCGAGCGGGATCTCGACCGCCAGCACCGCGAGCGAGAAGCCGACCTGGCGCAGCAGTGCGCCGTGCAGTTCCTCGTCGCGCATCACCGCCTTGAACCACTCGGTGCCGACGAAGACGCGCCGCTCGGGCGAGATGATGTCCTGCACCGAGTAGTTGACCACCGTCATCAGCGGCAGGATCGCCGAGAAGGCGACGCAGATCACCACCGGCAGGATCAGCAGCCAGGCCTTCTGGTTCAGTGGCTTCATGCGCCGGCCCCCTGGGCTTGCGCCGCCACCGGCACCTGCCGCGCGGACGCGGGCCAGGCCAGCCGCTCGTCGCGGTAGGCGCAGCTGTGCGCGTTCAGCACCTCGAGCCAGGCGGTCTCGCCGGGCGCGGGCAGCGGCATGCCGATCGGCAGGCGGGCGCGCAGCGCCGGCGCGGCGGCGGCCGCATCGCCCCCCTGGTCGCCCTGAGACGCCGGGGCATGGGGCTCCCCCAGCGCGCCCGTCAGCAGCACATAGGTACCGACGTCCTGCACCCGCGTCACCCGCAGCGGCAGCGCCCCCGGCGCCTCGGGCACCGCCAGGCGCACGTACTCGGGCCGGATGCCGAGCGTGAAGGGCCCGTCGTCGAAACCGAGGCCACCCGGCAGGGCCCCGAGCACGCGGCCGCCGGCCTCGATGCGGCCGTCGCGCGTCTGCGCAGGCAGGAAGTTCATGCCCGGCGAGCCGATGAAGTGGCCGACGAAGGTGTGCGCCGGCCGCTCGAACAGCTCGTGCGCGTTGCCGATCTGCACCACGCGGCCGCGCGTCATCACCACCACCTGGTCGGCGAAGGTCAGCGCCTCGACCTGGTCGTGCGTCACGTAGACCAGGGTCAGCTTCAGCTCGCGGTGGATCTGCTTGAGCTTGCGCCGCAGCTGCCATTTCAGGTGCGGGTCGATCACCGTCAGCGGCTCGTCGAACAGCACCGCGCTCACGTCCTCGCGCACCAGGCCGCGGCCGAGCGAGATCTTCTGCTTCGCATCGGCCGCCAGGCCCGCGGCGCGCTGATCGAGCTGGCCCGACAGCTCCAGCATCTCGGCCACGCGGCCGACGCGCGCCTTGATGCGGTCGGGCGCGACGCCGCGGTTGCGCAGCGGGAAGGCGAGGTTGTCCGCCACGGTCATCGTGTCGTAGATGACCGGGAACTGGAACACCTGCGCGATGTTGCGCTGCTGCGGCGAGCGGCGCGTCACGTCCTGCCCGTCGAAGCGCACCGTGCCCTGCGAGGGCTCGACCAGGCCCGAGATCAGGTTCAGCAGCGTGGTCTTGCCGCAGCCCGAGGGGCCGAGCAGCGCATAGGCACCGCCGTCGACGAAGTCGAGCCGCAGCGGCAGCAGCGCGTAGTCCTCGTCGCGCTCGGGCCGAGGCTTGTACGAATGCGCGAGGTCGAGCTCGATGCGGGCCATTTCAGCGGCGCCCTCCGGGGCGGTCGGCCGGTGCGAGCAGCAGCGCGCCGCTGCCGCCGAACACGTAGGTCTGCGCCGGGTCGAGGTACAGCGTGCGCGGCTGGCCCAGCTCGAAGTGATGCACGCCGGTCAGCTGCGCGACGAGCTCGCCGACCTCGGTCGAGACGTGCACGAAGGTGTCGGAGCCCGAGATCTCGGCCAGCTCGACGCGGCCGGCCAACGCGACGTCGTCCTCGCGCGCCTCGACGCGCAGCGCGTTGGCGCGGATGCCGATCGTCAGCTCGCGCGACAACCCGGCGCGCGCCTCGGCCGGCAGCGGCACGTCGAGCTGCAGGCCCGAGCCGAGCTGCACGCCGAGCGAGGCCGCGTGGCCGCCGACGAGGTTCATGGGCGGGTCGCTGAAGGCGCGCGCGACGCGGATCGACTGCGGGCGCCGGAACACCTCGGCCGTCGGCCCGTACTGCAGCAGCTCGCCGGCGTCGAGCACCGCGGTGTGGCCGCCGAGCAGCAGGGCTTCGGCCGGCTCGGTGGTCGCGTAGACGACGGTCGCGTCGCCGCTGGCGAAGAGCTGGCCGAGCTCCTCGCGCAGTTCCTCGCGCAGCTTGTAGTCGAGGTTCACCAGCGGCTCGTCGAGCAGCATCAGCGGCGCGCCCTTGGCCAGCGCGCGCGCCAGCGCGACGCGCTGCTGCTGGCCGCCCGACAGCTCGGCCGGCAGCCGCTGCAGGAAGGGCTCGATGTGCAGGCGCGCCGCCAGCGCCTGCACGCGGCGCGTGATCGCAGCGCCGTCGAGCGCGGGCGCCGCCCCGCCGTGGCGGCGCAGCTTCAGCGGCGAGGCGATGTTCTCCGCCACCGTCATCGACGGGTAGTTGATGAACTGCTGGTAGACCATCGCGACATTGCGCTCGCGCACCGGCACGCCGGTCACGTCGCAACCGTCGACCGTCACGCGCCCACGCGTGGGCTTGTCGAGCCCGGCCATCACGCGCATCAGCGTCGTCTTGCCGGCCTGCGTCGCGCCGAGCAGCACCGTGACCGCACCCGGCACCGGGCGCAGGTCGAGCGGGTAGAGCCAGGGCTGGGCGCCGACCTGGTGCTCGACGCGCTCGAGCGTCAGTTCCATGTCGCCTCCGTCGCAGGGGTGTTCGCTTTGCCGGCGGGCAGCGGGTGCTCGTGCCACCAGCGCCGCAGGCGCTCGCGCCCGGCCTCGTCGTAGTGCAGGCCGAGCTTGCTGCGGCGCCACAGCACGTCGTCGGGCCGGCGCGCATGCTCGTGGCGGCGCAGGTAGGCGAGCTCGGCCTCGTAGAGGCCGGGCGCGACCTCGGCGCCGAGGCCGGCGGCGCCGGCCGCGCGGCCTTCGAACATCATCTCGACGCGCTGCCCGTAGGCGCGCGCCAGGCGGTGCGCGAGCACCGGGCCGAGGAAGGGATGGCGCCGCCGCAGGGCCAGCTCGAAGCGCGCGAAGTCCTGCGCCGGGTGGCGCGCCGGGCCGACCCAGGACGTGAGATCGCCGCCGGGCAGCGTCGCGCCGTGCGTCCAGGCGCCGCGCCAGTGGCGCCCGGCAGCGCTGGCGAGCGCGCCGCCGGGGCGGCACAGCAGGTCGGCCGCCTCCTCGGCCAGGCGGCGGAAGGTGGTGATCTTGCCGCCCCAGACCGAGAGCAGCGGGGCGCCCGCCGTGGCGTCGTCGCCGGCGGGCGGGCGGGTGTCGAGCTCGAGCAGGTAGTCCCGCGTTACCGCGGCGGCGTCGCTCGCCTCGTCCTCCAGCAGCGGGCGCACCCCCGCATAGCTCCAGACCACGTCGGCGGGCGTCACCGGCTGCGCGAAGTAGCGGCTCGCCTGGGTACAGAGGTAGTCGGTCTCGGCCGCGTCGATGCGGGCGGCGCCCGGGTCGCCGTCGATCTCGACGTCGGTCGTGCCGATCAGCGTGAACGCGCCTTCGTAGGGGATCGCGAAGATGATCCGCTTGTCGGGGTTCTGGAAGATGTAGGCGTGGTCGTGCTCGAAGCGCCGCGGCACGACGATGTGGCTGCCCTTGACGAGCCGCAGCGCCTTCGGGTGGGCGAGGCCCGCTTCCTCGCGCAGGAAGCGCCCGGCCCAGGGCCCGGCCGCGTTCACCAGGGCCAGCGCGCGCAGCGTGCACTCGCCGCCCGCCTCGTCGCGCAGCCGGGCGCGCCAGGCGCGCGGGCCGCGCTCGGCACGCACGCAGCGCGTGCGCGTCAACACCGTGGCGCCGTGCGACTCGGCGTCGATCGCGTTCAGCACGACCAGGCGCGCGTCGTCGACCCAGCCGTCGGAATAGACGAAGCCGCGCCGGAAGCGCGGCTGCAGCGGTTCGCCCGTCGGGTGCCGGCGCAGGTCGACCGTGGTCGAGCCCGGCAGCACCTCGCGCCGCGCCAGGTGGTCGTAGAGGAAGAGCCCGGCGCGGATCATCCAGGCCGGCCGCATGCCGGGGTCGTGCGGCATCACGAAGCGCAGCGGCCACATGATGTGCGGCGCGCTCTTCAGCAGCACCTCGCGCTCCAGCAGCGCCTTGCGCACGAGGCCGAACTCGCCGTACTCGAGGTAGCGCAGCCCGCCGTGGATCAGCTTGGTCGACGACGACGAGGTGTGCGAGGCGAGGTCGTCCTGCTCGCACAGCAGCACGCGCAGCCCGCGCCCGGCGAGGTCGCGCGCGATGCCGCAGCCGTTGATGCCGCCGCCGACGACGAGCACGTCGACGTCCGCCTGCACCGGCACGCCCTCTGGGGCGGCTGCGGACGGGTCGCTGGGGCTCATCGCGGGTGGGGTCCGCAGACCCTGGGGGCTGCTTGGCCGGCCGCGGCGGGAGATGGATGCAAGTGATGTTTCGTTTATGTTCGATTGGTTTCCTTTGTAGGTGATGAATGTTCGTTTGCGATCGTGGAATTCCCGCATGGCCTTGCGGATCGCTTCGTTTAGCCTGCGCGCCGATGCCGGATGCCACCGACCCGCCCGCCATCGCCGCGCGCACCGCCCCGCGGCGCTGCCGCCGTTGCCGCGGCCGCAGGCGATGAACGGCAGCCCGCGCCACGAGCAGCTGGTCGACGAGGTGCGCCGGCTCGGCTCGGTGACGGTCGAGGCCCTGGCCGAGCGTTTCGGCGTCACGCTGCAGACGGTGCGGCGCGACGTGAAGCGGCTGGCCGAGGCGGGCTTGCTGACGCGCTTCCACGGCGGCGTGCGGTTGCCCGGCTCGACCACCGAGAACATCGGCTACCGCCAGCGCGAGGTGCTGAACCGCGACGCGAAGACGGCGATCGCCCGCGCCGTCGCCGCCGCGGTGCCCAACGGGTGCTCGCTGCTGATCAACATCGGCACCACCACCGAGGCGATCGCGCGCGAGCTGCGCCACCACCGCGGGCTGCGAGTGATCACCAACAACCTGAACGTCGCCGCGATCCTCTCGGACAACCCCGACTGCGAGCTGATCGTCGCCGGCGGCGTCGTGCGCCAGCGCGACCGCGGCATCGTCGGCGAGGCCACGGTCGACTTCATCCGCCAGTTCCGCGTCGACATCGGGCTGGTCGGGATCAGCGGCATCGAGGCCGACGGCACGCTGCGCGACTTCGACTACCGCGAGGTGAAGGTCGCGCGCTCGATCCTCGAGCACTCGCGCGAGGTCTGGCTCGCGGCCGACCACAGCAAGTTCAACCGGCCGGCGATGGTCGAGCTGGCGCGGCTCGACCAGATCGACCGCCTCTACACCGATGCGCCGCCGCCCGCGCCCTTCCCGGCGCTGCTCGCCGAGGCGGGGGTCGTCTGCGAGGTCGCGGCGACAGCGGCGCTGCCGATGGCGGCCCCGCCGGCGTCGCCCGCGTGAGCGGGGACCAGGCCCGCGGCGGCTGTCACGAGCGGCTCGCCTCACGCGTCTGTGCCCGATGAGCCCCGACACACCCAGCCCCACGGCCGACGTCCAGCCAGCCGCGCCCCCGGTCGACCCCTTCGACGCGCTGCGGCCGCGCCTGTTCTCGATCGCCTACCGCATGCTCGGCACGCGCGCCGACGCCGAGGACGTGGTGCAGGACGCCTGGCTGCGCTGGCGGCGCAGCGACGCCGAGGCGCTGCGCTCGCCCGAGGCCTGGCTGGTCACGATCGCGACCCGCCTGGCGCTCGACCGCCTGCGCGCCGTGCGCACCGAGCGCGCCGCCTACGAGGGCCTGTGGCTGCCCGAGCCGCTGGTCGGGCCGGCCGATGAGGCGACGCCCGAGGCGCAGGCCGAGCTGGCGAGCGACGTCTCGGTCGCGCTGATGTGGACGCTGGAGCGCCTGGCCCCCGAGGAGCGCGCCGCCTTCCTGCTGCGCCAGGCCTTCGACCGCGACTACGACGAGATCGCCGCGCTGCTCGGCAAGAGTGAGACCGCCTGCCGCCAGCTGGTGAGCCGCGCGACGCGCCGTGTGCGCGAGGCGCAGCCGCGCTTCGCGGTCTCGCCCCATGCGCACCGCGAGGTGCTCGAGCGCTTCGCGGCCGCGGCGACGAGCGGTTCGCGCGAGGCGATCGAGGCGCTGCTCGACCCCGAGGTGCAGGTGGTCGGCGACGGGGGCGGCAGGGTGCCGTCGATCGGCAAGGTGCTGCAGGGGGCCCACCGCATCGCCAACCTGCAATGGGCGCTGTGGCGGCATCACGCCGGCCGCGTCGTCTACCGCCCGGCGACCGTCAACGGCGAGCCGGGCCTGCTGCGCTACCTCGACGGCCGGCTCGAGTCGGCGCAGGCCTTCGTCACCGACGGCGCGCGGATCGTGGCGATCTACGTGGTGCGCAATCCGGACAAGCTGGGCGGCATTCCCGCGAGCGTTTGAGTGCCGGTGAAGACGCGCAGGAAATACCGGTGGTCGCTCCGCAACGGGCCGTTCACACTCACTCGCGCCGCTGCAGACCTCTCGTGAACAGCCAGCGCCACGTGCGCCAGGAAGGAACCCCGTGACGACGCGCCGCCACCTGCTCGCCCTCGACCAGGGCACCTCCAGCTCGCGCAGCATCATCTTCGACGCGCAGGGCGCGGTCGTCGCGATGGCGCAGCGCGAGTTCACGCAGATCTACCCGCAGCCCGGCTGGGTCGAGCACGACCCGAAGGAGATCTGGGCGAGCCAGCTCGCCACCGCGCGCGAGGCGCTGGCCAAGGCCGGGCTGCGCCCCGAGGACATCGCCTCGATCGGCATCACCAACCAGCGCGAGACCACGCTGCTCTGGGACCGCGCGACCGGCGAGCCGCTGCACAACGCGATCGTCTGGCAGGACCGGCGCGCCGAGCCGATCTGCGCGGCGCTGCGCGCCGGCGGCCACGAGGCGGCGATCCGCGAGACCACCGGCCTCGTCGTCGACGCCTATTTCTCGGGCACCAAGCTGCAATGGCTGCTTGATCAGCTGCCCGGCGCGCGCGAGCGGGCGCGCCGCGGCGAGCTCGCCTTCGGCACCGTCGACAGTTGGCTGATGTGGATGCTGACCGGCGGCGCCGAGGCCGCGACGCGCGCGCAGGCCCTGCACGCGACCGACGTCACCAACGCCTCGCGCACGATGCTCTACGACGTGCGCCGCAACGCCTGGGACGAGACCCTGCTGCGCCTGCTCGACGTGCCGCGCGAGCTGCTGCCCGCGGTGCACCCGTCGAGCCATGTCTTCGGCCACACGCAGCCGGGGCTGCTCGGCGCCGCGCTGCCGATCGGCGGCGTCGCCGGCGACCAGCAGGCGGCCCTCTTCGGCCAGGCCTGCTTCCGCCCCGGGCTGGCGAAGAACACCTACGGCACCGGCTGCTTCATGCTGATGCACACCGGCGAGCGCTTCCGCGTCTCCGCCAATGGCCTGGTGACGACGAGCGCGGCCCAGCGCGACGTGGCGCGGCCCGAGTTCGCGCTCGAAGGCAGCGTCTTCATCGCCGGTGCCGTCGTGCAGTGGCTGCGCGACGGCCTGCGCGCGATCAAGGGCAGCGGCGAGGTGCAGGCCCTGGCCGAGAGCGTGCCCGATGCCGGCGGCGTGATGTTCGTGCCCGCCTTCACCGGCCTTGGCGCGCCTTACTGGCAGGCCGAGGCGCGCGGCACGATCGTCGGCCTGACGCGCGGCAGCAGCGTGGCCCACATCGCGCGCGCGGCTCTGGAAAGCATCGCCTTCCAGAGCGCGGCGCTGCTGCAGGCGATGAGCCGCGACGCGGTCGCTGCCGGCGGCCACGAGGTGGCCGAGCTGCGCGTCGACGGCGGCGCCTGCGTCAACGACCTGCTGATGCAGTTCCAGGCCGACCTGCTCGGCATCCCGGTCGTGCGGCCCAAGGTGATCGAGACGACCGCGCTCGGCGCGGCCTACCTGGCCGGCTTGTCGGCCGGCGTCTGGGGCGGGCTCGACGAGTTGGCCGCGCAGTGGCAGGTCGAGCGGCGCTTCGAGCCGACGCTCGAGCGCGGGCGGGCGGAGGAGCTGATGGGGCGTTGGGAGCGGGCGGTGAGGCAGGCGGTGGCGGGGTAGCGCCGGGCTGGATCGCGTCTGCGAGGCCCCTTACGAGCCGCCGACGATGAACCGATGCTCCTGATAGCCGCCCTGGAACGACCGGATGGGCCGTGACCCGGTGTACCGGGCTACGGCTTGGCGCAGGCGCCGATACTCGCTGCTGTCGGCTTCATAGGCGTAGGCCGAGCCGATCCGCAGAACGGATGTCGTGCCGACGCCCTCCACCGTCGACGGGTGATACCCGCTCAGCAGGACGGCGGACAGCTGTCCGCCGCCGGCTTCGACGATCCAGTTGACCGATTCGTAGGACGCCAGCACCAGCACGACTGGCCGTTCGGTGCGTCGCACGACCACCCGTACCTCGCGACTGCGACTCGTTGCTGCCCGCGCCCGCTCGATGCCGTGAATCTCGGCGCGCGAAGGCGAGGCGTCCCTGCCGCCCTCATAGACGCCCACGATGTGCACGTCCGCGTTCGCAGGGACGCCGTCGAGCCCGGGTATGGTCGTTGCGGCTTGGTCCTGCGGACGGTCGAATGACGAGGGCTGCTCGGAGGCTACCTTGGACGCCTCGAGCTTGCGGATCTGCTGCTCGACAAGGTACTCGCCGACGACCCGGTCCAACGCCCGCGGCTCGCCGGTCGCGACCTGATGCCCGAACCAGGTGATGTCGTGGTTGCGGCGCGCAAACCCCGTGCGGCCGCCGATGTCCAGGATCAGGCCCTTTGGGAAGCTGCGATCGACCGGCGCGATCGTCTGATCGCGCACATCGAGCGACCACGAGGTCTGCGAGCCCAGTACGTCTCCCGCATAGCTGTCGACCAGCAGATGGTCTTCGTCGAGCTTGGTGAAGGGCGGACGCAAGTAGGGATGGGTGCGCCAGGTGCCGCTGTTGCCGCTGTCGAGGTCGAGCCACCCGATGTTCATCATCGTGGGGAAGACGACCCACTTGCCGTCGCGCATCGGGATCAGCGGCCCCGAGGTCACGTCCGATGCCAGCGTATAGGGCCGCACGACGGTGGCCTCGATGCCTTGCGGCGTGCGCGCATGCTCGATCAGCGTCAGCGCGCGCGAGGTGCCCCACAGTAGGCGCGCCTGCCCGCCCGGCAGCGTCGTCGCGTAGGAGGCATTGCGCGCCGGCACCGGGTGCTGATCGAACTCGCCAGTGCGTCCGTCGGCCAGCATCACGCCGCTCTTGCCGCCGCCGATCGCGACCGCGTCGACCTCCGGCAGCCAGGCGAGCAGGGTCCGGAACTCGGTGTCCGTGGCCCACAGTACGCGACCGGTCTCTGCTTCCAGGAAGCTCAAGCCTCCGCCGCTCGCGGAAGCCAGCGCCAGTACCCGGCCGTTTGGAGACAGCGACATGCGGGCCCAGCGCTGGGTGCGCGGCATGGGCGCGATCAGTTTCGAGCCCGTTAGGTCGACGACCTTCACCGTCCCGGTCGCGTCCATCAACGCCGCGACGCCGGCATCGCGGGCGACGGCGACGGACACGGCTGAGGACCCTTCCTCGCTGGGCAGCGGAGCCGCCGGGCCCGGCAGCTCCGCCGGGCGAAGCGGCGGTCGCGCGAGCAGGACGCCGACGCCTCGCACGGCGAAGAGTCGCGCCAGTTCCGCGTCCTGCGCCTGGAAGCAGGCGAGGGGCAGGCCGAGGCCCCGGACACTGGCCAGGCTGTCCAGGCGGCCGATCTGGTGATCCTTGCTGCAGTTCAGCGCGCGCAAGGTCATGCGCTGGTCGATTCGCGTGCGCATCGACTCCTGCGAGGCCGAGTCGTCGGCGAGGAGCGCGTTCAGGCGTTCGCGCGTCAGCGTGGCCTCCGGTGACAGCGGGTAGGCCGCGCTTACCTTGTCGGGCACGGACAACGCCGCTTCCTCGATCCGGCCGCAGCCAGTGGTCGCCAAGCCCGTGAGCAGTAGCGGCAGGATCCAACGACGCTTCATCTTTCTTCCTCGGACAGGTCCGTCCATCGGCTGCCGTGTCACCGCCGGATTCTCCGCAACCGGCGCCCTGGCGGGCGGCCCGGGGCCGGCGGTCGCCGTGCGAAAGTCGCCCGATGCACGGTGGCGTTGGGGGGTGGGCTTGGGCCTGTCCGGGTCTTGCTTGCAGAAGCGGCGCCGCCTCGCCGATGACGTCGGTCGCCTCTCCTGAGGCGCCCAGATGGCCGTCGCTGCGGTCACTGCCCTTGCGATGGCGGAATGGTCCGAAAGCACCAATGTGATTTGCTGGCGACCATGAGCAGACTCACGATCACTCTGTCCGAAGCCCGTTACCGCGCGCTGAAGGAAGCCGCCGCCCAGCGCAGCAAGACACCGGAGCAGGCGCTCGCCACCGCCGACGAACATGTGCGTGCGGTTCGGCGCAAGCCGTGAGCCGACGTCTGGCGGTACCGCGCCGTGCTGGTCCGGCCGGCGTTGCGCAAGGTCCATGGGCTGGCGATCGACGAAGTTGAGGTCCTGCTGACGGATCTGATGCAGCCGGCCATCGTGCTGCAGCCCGTCGCCGGTCCGCCGGCACCCGATCCGGGCGACCCGTTGCTGTGGGATCTGCTGGCCACAAGGCACGACCTGGTGCTGGTCACGGGCGACAAGGCGCTGCTTGCGGATGTGGCATGCACGCCCGTGTGCTGTCGCCGACCGATTTCATGCGGCAGCCGGAGGCGAGCGCAGCCGGATAGGCGGCCTTGCCCTGCGCCGCCGAGGGTCGCTTGCCCTCAGCTGCCGAACGCCTGCAACGCCAGCTCCCGCCGGTGCCCGCGGTGGCGGTGCTCCCAGACATAGACGCCCTGCCAGGTGCCCAGCGCCAGCCGCCCGCCGAGGATCGGGATCGAGAGCTGCACCGCGGTGAGCGCGGCCCGCACATGGGCCGGCATGTCGTCCGGCCCCTCGTCGGCATGCACGAAGAGCGGGTCGCCATCGGGCACCAGGCGGGCAAAGTAGCGCTCCAGGTCGGCCCGCACGTCCGCGTCGGCGTTCTCCTGCACCAGCAGGCTGGCCGAGGTGTGGCGGATGAACACCGTCAGCAAGCCCTCGGCGATGCCGGTCGGCGCCAGCCATTGCTGCAGCTCGCGCGTGACCTCGACGAGGCCGCGGCCGCGGGTGGCGATGGCGAGGAGGCCGCTGTGCTGGATCATGGTGGCGAAGGCCCTGGCCGGGTTCGATACGGTACCGGATGCACCGCCGCCTGCGCCGAAGAAGTCCGCTGTATGGTGCCGGCCCAGGCCGCCCCCGCGACAGCGGCCGGAGACGGACGCATGCACATCGACTGGACTGCCTTCACCCCCTGGGCCTCCCTCGCCGGCGGCGCCCTCATCGGCGCCGCCGCCGCGCTCTTCGTGCTGCTGAACGGCCGCATCGCCGGCATCAGCGGCGTGCTCGGCGGGCTGCTGCGGCCGAGCGACGGCGAGGTGGGTTGGCGCCTTGCCTTCCTGCTTGGGCTGGTGGGCGCGCCCTTCGTCTACGGCCTGGTTGCCACGTTGCCGCTGCCGCGCATCGACGCGGGCAACGGCCTGCTGGTCGCGGCCGGGCTGCTGGTCGGCGTCGGCACCCGCTATGGCAACGGCTGCACCAGCGGGCATGGGGTCTGCGGGCTGTCGAACCTGTCGCCGCGCTCGCTGGTCGCGACGCTGGCCTTCATGGGCGCGGGCTTCGCCACCGTCTACGTCGTGCGCCACCTGCTCGCCGCCTGAACCCGCCTACCGCCATGCAGATCGTCACCTCGCTTGTCGCCGGCCTGGTCTTCGGCCTCGGCCTGATCCTCTCCGGCATGTCCGACCCGGCCAAGGTGCTGGGCTTCCTCGACCTGGCCGGGCCCTGGGACCCGTCGCTCGCCTTCGTGATGGGCGGGGCGATCGGCGTCGGCCTCGTCGCCTTCGCGGTCGCGCGGCAGCGCACGCAGTCGCTGCTCGGCCTGCCGATGCGGCTGCCGACCACGCGGGTGATCGACCGCCGCCTCGTCGGCGGGAGCCTGCTGTTCGGCATCGGCTGGGGGCTGGCGGGTTTCTGCCCGGGTCCGGCGCTGGTCGCGCTCGGCATGGGCGAGGGCAAGGCGGCGCTCTTCGTCGGCGCAATGCTCGCCGGCATGGGCCTGTTCGAGGGGCTGGAGCGGCTCAGGGCGCCAGCCGTGGCGAAGGCCTGAGCCAAGCCCCGGGGGGCGGATGCTGGCCGTCCGGTGTCAGTCCAGGGGCCAGGGCATCGACTTCGGCACCGGTGTCGCCGCCGGATCGGCTTCAGCGGCGGCCGGTGTGGCGGCGTGCGGCGCGCGCTGGCCCGCCTCGCGCCACCACGGCGTCAGCGCCAGGCCTTGCGCCGGCTCCACCGGCTGGCCCAGGCGCGGCATCAGCAGTTGGGCGCCCTGCTGCGGGCCGAGCGCGAGCAGCGTCTCGGCCGGCTGTTCCCAGTCGTGCATCGCGAGCGCGAAGGTGCCCCAGTGCACCGGCAGGAAGGCGCCGCCGCCGAGCAGCGCATGCGCCTTCAGCGCGTTCTCGGGGCCGAGGTGGATGTCGCCCCAGGCCGGGTGGAAGGCGCCGACCTCGAGCATCACGAGGTCGAAGGGGCCGAGCCGCGCGCGGATGTCGGCGTATTCGGTCGTGAGGCCGGTGTCGCCGCTGAAGAAGACGCGGTGGCGCGGTGTCTCGATGACCAGCGACGACCACAGCGTCGCGTTGCGGTCCTTCAGGCCGCGCCCCGAGAAGTGCTGCGATGGTGTGGCGTGGATGCGCAGCTCGGCGCCGGGCAAGTCGTAAGTCTCCCACCAGTCGAGCTCGGTGATGCGCGATGCGGGCACGCCCCAGCCTTCCAGGTGCGCGCCGACGCCTAGCGAGGTGACGAACGGCACCTCGCCCTTCGCGAGCTCGCGGATCGTCGGGTAGTCGAGGTGGTCGTAGTGGTCGTGCGAGATCAACACCAGGTCGAGCGGCGGCAGCGCGCGCAGCGGCACCGGCACGGGCTGGAAGCGCTTCGGCCCGGCCAGCCGCGTCGGCGAGGCGCGCGCTCCCCAGACCGGGTCGGTCAGCACGCGCAGGCCGTCGATCTCGATCAGCACCGTCGAGTGGCCGAGCCAGGTCGTGCGCAGACCGCTGCCGGCGGGGCGGCGCCAGGCCTCGCGCGGGTCGAGCGAGGGCAGCGGACCCGGTGGGGTGCGGTGGCCGTCGGGGCAGAGCACGTCGCGGAGCGAAGGTCTCGCGGCGTCGCGGTGGCGCAGCCCGGGCAGCACCGGGTGGATGTTGCGGAAGCCGTCGCCCGCCCAGCGGGGCGAGGCCTGCATGCGTTCGAGCCGCAGGCCGGCGGCGCGTTGGCCAAATGACTTCATCGGGTGGTCGGAGGCAGCGGGACCCCATTCTCGGTCGCGTGTCCCGCGGATGCCGGACGCCTGCGGGCGATGTTGCTTGCCGGGGGGCGGTGTTCGCGCAGAGCATCGCTGCGTTCACGCCCCAGGGAAGGCAGCAGCAGATGGCATCCGCGTCCTCCGCCCGCAATTCGCTCGCCTCGGTCATGGGCCTCGCGCCTCCGTTCGCCGCCTGGCCGCGCGGGTTGCAACTCTTGCTCTGCGGCCTGCTGCTCGTCGCGAGCGTCGCCTTCGGGCGTCACCTGCAGCGCATTGCCGCGCCGATCGAGGCCCGGTTCCCGCCCGGCATCGTGGGCCTCGAAACGCTCGGCTCGTCTGGCCGCGCCGCGCAGGCGAACGAGATCCTCGGCGAGGCGTACCGCGCCGAGGCGCGCCGCCATACCCGGCACGACTTCGTCTTCATCGTGCTGTACGCCCTGGGCTTGTCGCTTGCCTGCTCGCTGGTCGCCGGCGCGACGGCGGGCAGGCTCTCGGTCCTCGCCGGTCTGTGCGCCTGGGCGGTGCTGTTCGCCGGCGGCCTGGACGCCATCGAGAACCTCGCGCTGCTGCGTGTGCTGTCGGGGCATACCGAGGCGCCGTGGCCTCAGCTCTCGACCGTCTGCGCGACGCTCAAGTTCGCGATCCTGCTCGGCGCCGCGGCCTGTGTGGCGCTCGGCCTCCTGTCCATGGCCCGCGCCTGGCTGCGCACGAAGACCTGACTCGGCGGCCATCCCCGCGTGGACGGCCCGCGCGAGGCGGGCCGTTCACCGCGTCAGTCGTTCGCGTAGATGTCCACGTCCTTCGTCTCCTTGATGAAGAGCATGCCGACGACGAAGGTGACGAGCGCGATGATGATCGGGTACCAGAGGCCGTTGTAGATGTTGCCGCTCTGGGCCACGATTGCGAAGGCGGTGGTCGGCAGCAGGCCGCCGAACCAGCCGTTGCCGATGTGGTACGGCAGGCTCATCGAGGTGTAGCGGATGCGGGTCGGGAACATCTCGACCAGCGCCGCGGCGATCGGCCCGTAGACCATCGTCACGTAGAGCACGAGCACGAACAGGATCCCGACCGTCAGCGGCTTGTTGATTTTGTCCGGGTCGGCCTTGGCCGGGTAGCCGGCCGCCTTCACCGCGTCGGCCACCTGCTTCTTGAAGTCGGCGATCTTCGTCCGGCTTTCGGCGTCGAACGAATGGCCGTCGGGTGCCAGCGTCGCGTTGATCGACGGGATGTCCTTGCCCCCGAGCGAGATCGAGGCGGTCGACCCTGCCGGCAGTTCCTCGACGCTGTAGTTCACCGCCGCCTGCGCGAGCGTGCGCTTGGCGATGTCGCACGAGCTTCGGAAGTCGATCTCGCGCGCGATCGGGCTGCCCTGGAACGAGCATTGCGCCGGGTCGACCTTGACCACCACCGGCACTGCCTGCTGGGCCTTCGCGAGGTCGGGGTTGGCGGCGAAGGTCAGCGCCTTGAAGAGCGGGAAGTAGGTCAGCGCGGCGATCAGGCAGCCGGCCATGATGATCGGCTTGCGCCCGATCTTGTCGGACAGCACGCCGAAGACGATGAAGAACGGCGTGCCGAGCAGCAGCGCCACGGCGATCAGGATGTTGGCCGTCGCGCCGTCGACTCTCAGCGCCTGCGTGAGGAAGAACAGCGCATAGAACTGCCCCGTGTACCAGACCACCGCCTGGCCGGCCGTCAGGCCGACCAGCGCCAGGATCACGATCTTCAGGTTCTTCCACTGGCCGAAAGACTCCGACAGCGGCGCCTTCGAGGTCTTGCCTTCCGCCTTCATCTTCCGGAAGGCGGGCGACTCGTTCATCGACAGCCGGATCCACACGCTGATGCCGAGCAGCAGGATCGACAGCAGGAACGGCACGCGCCAGCCCCAGTCGGCAAAGGCTTCCTCGCCGAGCCAGGTGCGGGTGCCGAGGATGACCATCAGGCTCAGGAACAGGCCGAGCGTCGCGGTGGTCTGGATCCACGAGGTGTAGGCGCCGCGCCGCCCGTGCGGCGAATGCTCGGCGACATAGGTCGCCGCGCCGCCGTATTCGCCGCCGAGCGCCAGGCCCTGCAGCAGGCGCAGGATGATCAGGCACACCGGTGCCGCGACGCCGATCGACGCGTAGGTGGGCAGGATGCCGACGATGAAGGTCGACAGGCCCATGATCAGGATCGTCACCAGGAAGGTGTACTTGCGTCCGATCATGTCGCCCAGCCGGCCGAAGACCAGCGCGCCGAAGGGCCGCACCAGGAAGCCGGCCGCGAAGGCGAGCAGCGCGAAGATGAAGGCCGCGCCCGGGTCGAGGCCGGCGAAGAACTGCTTGGCGATGATCGCCGCGAGCGAGCCGTACAGGTAGAAGTCGTACCACTCGAACACCGTGCCGAGCGAGGACGCGAAGATGACCTTCCTCTCCTCGCCGGTCATCGGGCGCGCCGGCGTCGTCGGCGCCTTGTCGTAGGTCGCAGCCATGACGTGTCTCCCTGGTGATGCACGGTCTCGATGACCGCGCACGATGATCCGAAGTCAAGCCTGACGGCGCTCTGACGGCTTTCCAACGGAAACTTACAAACTCAAGCAAAACCCGGAGTCCCGGTTTTGCGATGCGGGAGTCGAAGGGGTCACGGCCGCCATGCCTAGGGCATGTCCCAGGGCTCGATCAAGGGGAGTTCGATGACGAAGCACCTGCTCATCGCCTGGTGGTCGCTGACCGGCGCCAGCGAGCAGCTCGCGCGTGCCGCGGCCGAAGGCGCCCGCGAGGCGGGCGAGGGCGAGGTCGAGGTGCGGCTGCTCCGCTGCGACGCGGCGGGCGCCGACGACCTGCTGGCCGCCGACGGCGTCCTCTTCGCGGCGCCGGAGAACCTGGCGTCGCTCGCCGGCCGCATGAAGGATTTCTTCGACCGCAGCTACTACGGCGCGCTCGGCCGCATCGAGGGGCGGCCCTATGCGTTGATCGTCGCCGCCGGCAGCGACGGGCAGGGCGCGGCGCGGCAGGTCGCGCGCATCTGCACCGGCTGGCGGCTGCAGGCCGTGGCGCCGCCGCTCATCGTCATCACGCATGCGCAGACACCGGAGACGATCTTCGCGCCCAAGCAGGTCGGCGCGGCCGATCTTGCGCGCGCCGGCGAGCTCGGCGGCCTGTTGGCGGCGGGTCTTGCGGCCGGCGTCTTCTGATCCCGGCCGGGCGAGCCGGCGCGCGCCGGTAAACTTCGCCGCTTTGCTTCCCTCCGCCGGTTCCGGCGCCATCCACGGTGAATGCCAAGGCGAATGCCACTGCCGTCCTGGACCTGAAGAGCGCGGCCCTGACGCTGATCGCCGTGGTGCTGAAGACGCCCGATCTCGCCCTCGTCGCCGAGGAGCTGGAGCGCCGCTTCGTCGAGAGTCCGAACCCGTTCGACAACGATCCGGTCGTGCTCGACCTCGCGGTGCTGAAGGGCGAGGCCGCCGCGCCCGACCTCGCCGCCCTGGTGGCGCTGCTGGCCCGGCACCGGATGCGCGCCGTCGCGGTGCGCGGTGCCGGCGAGCACCTGCGCGAGGCCGTGCTGGCCCTGGGGCTGGGCGAAGCCCCGGAAGAACTGCCGCTGCCCGCCGCTCGGCGCGAGCCGCGAGCCGAGTCGCCGGACGCCAGCGCACCTGCGCCCACCGCCGCGGCGCCCGCGAGCGCTCCGGCGGCCGGACCGGCCCAGGCCCAGGCCGCGCCGCCGCAGGCCGCGCCGCCGCAGGCCGCGCCTGCCGCCGCCGCGCCGCCGCCGGCTGCCGCGCCGACGCTGCTGATCGACCGCCCGCTGCGCTCCGGCCAGCAGGTCTACGCCCGCGGCGGCGATCTGGTGGTGCTGGCCGCGGTCAGCGACGGCGCCGAGGTGATCGCCGACGGCAGCATCCACGTCTACGGGCCGCTGCGCGGGCGCGCGATCGCCGGCGCGCGCGGCAACGTCGACGCCCGCATCTTCAGCACCGTGATGGAGCCCCAGCTGGTCTCGATCGCGGGCATCTATCGCACCAGCGAGACGCCCCTGGCACCGGAGGTGCGGGGCAAGCCCGCACAGGTGCGCCTCGAGGGTGAACGGTTGCTGGTCGAGCCGCTGCGCTCCTGAGGCGCGCCGGCACGCCATACGCAACGACGCACGACATACAGAGTAAAGGACCTGCAGCGATGACCAAGATCGTCGTGGTGACATCCGGCAAAGGAGGCGTGGGCAAGACCACGACCAGCGCCAGCTTTGCCTCCGGCCTCGCGTTGGCCGGCCACAAGACGGCCGTGATCGACTTCGACGTGGGCCTGCGCAACCTCGACCTGATCATGGGTTGCGAGCGCCGCGTGGTGTACGACCTGATCAACGTGATCCAGAACGAGGCCAACCTCAATCAGGCGCTGATCAAGGACAAGCAGTGCGACAACCTGTTCGTGCTCGCCGCCTCGCAGACGCGCGACAAGGAGGCGCTGAAGCAGGACGGCGTCGAGCGCGTGCTGAAGGACCTGGCCGAGATGGGCTTCGACTACGTTGTCTGCGACTCGCCCGCCGGCATCGAGAGCGGCGCGCTGATGGCGATGCACTTCGCCGACGAGGCGCTGGTCGTGACCAACCCCGAGGTCTCCTCGGTGCGCGACTCCGACCGCATCCTCGGCATGCTTGGCTCGAAGACCAAGCGCGCGATCGAGGGCGGCGAGCCGATCAAGGAGCACCTGCTGATCACCCGCTACAACCCGACGCGGGTGGTCGGCGGGCAGATGCTCTCGCTGACCGACATCCAGGAGATCCTGCGCATCCCGCTGATCGGCGTGATCCCCGAGTCCGAGAACGTGCTCGATGCCTCCAACCAGGGCGTGCCGGCGATCCATCTGAAGGACACCGACGTCGCCGGGGCCTACCAGGACGTCGTCGCCCGCTTCCTCGGCGAGACGAGGCCGATGCGCTTCGTCGACGCGGAGAAGCCGAGCTTCTTCAAGCGCCTGTTCGGGAGGTGAGCCATGTCGCTTCTCACCCTGCTGTTCGGCGAGAAGAAGAAGACGGCCAGCGTCGCCAAGGAGCGGCTGCAGATCATCCTCGCCCATGAGCGCTCGAACCGCGAGAGCCGCCCCGACTACCTGCCCGACCTGCAGAAGGAGCTGGTCGCGGTGATCTCGAAGTACGTCCACATCAACGCCGAGGACATCAAGGTCCACCTCGAGCGGCAGGACCACCTCGAGGTGCTGGAAGTCAAGATCGAGCTGCCCGACGCGGTGCGCTGAGGTGCCGGCGCCGCTGCGCCAGGACCTGACGGTCGACGCCTTCGCCAGCTTCACGCTCGCGATCCTGCTGCTCTTCGTCGGCAAGGGGCTGACGCAGCGCAGCGCCTGGTTGCGCCGCTACAGCATCCCGGACGCGGTGGTCGGCGGCGTCTGCTGCGCGGCGGTCGTCTGCGCCCTGTACTACGGCGCGCGCATGCGCATCGGCTTCGAACTCGGTGCGCGCGACATGCTGCTGCTGTACTTCTTCGCCGCGATCGGCCTCGCCACCGACCTGCGCACGCTCGGCCGCGGCGGGCGGGGGATGCTGGTGCTGATGGCCCTGGCGAGCGTGTTCCTGCTGCTGCAGAACGGCGTCGGCATGGCGATCGCGGCCGCCTTCGGCCTCGACCCCCGGGCCGGGCTGATGGCGGGCTCGGTCGCGCTCACCGGCGGCGTCGGCACCACGCTGGCCTGGACGCCGCGCTTCGTGGAACTCGGCCTCGCCCAGGCCGGCGAGTTGGGGCTGGCAGCCAACATGGTCGGCCTGGTCGCGGCCTGCGTGATCGGCGGCCCGATCGCGCTGCACCTGATCGCGCGCCGCCACGTGCGGCCCTCGCGCGGCACCGAGCTCGAGATCGGCGTGCGCCACCGCGACCAGTCGCAGGTCGCGCTCGACTACCACGGCATGCTGCTGGCGCTGCTGTGGCTGAACCTCGCGCTGATGCTGGGGCAGATCGTCTCGGCGCTGATCGCGCGCAGCGGCCTGCACCTGCCGGCCTTCGTCGGCTGCCTGATGGCCGGCATCCTGCTGCGCGCCTTTGGCGGCCTGGTCGCGCCCCAGGGCCGCGCGCTGTGGCACTGGCCGCGCATGCAGCCGGGCGTGGCCCTGGTCTCTGACATCTGCCTGGGCATGTTCATCACGATGGCGCTGATGGGCATGCAGCTGTGGACGCTGCAGCCGATCCTGTCGTTCATCGTCGTCGCGATGGCGGTGCAGATCGCGCTGGCGGTCGCCTACACGGTGTGGGTCGTCTTCCGCGCGATGGGTCGCGACTACGAGGCGGTGGTGGTCTGCGCCGGCTTCGGCGGCATCGCGCTCGGCTCGACGGCCACCGCGGTCGCCAACATGACCGCGGTGACACGCGAGTTCGGCGCCGCGCCGCGCGCCTTCGTTGTCGTGCCGCTGGTGGCCGGCTTCTTCATCGACCTCGCCAACGCCGTCGCGATCGGCTGGCTGGTGCGCTGAGCGCGGTGCCGCCCGCCCCGGGCAGGGCGGGCATCCGGGGGCCGGCGTTCAGGCCTGGCGGCGGCGCGCGTCGACGCTCCAGTCGCCGGCGCCCCAGGCCGTGATGGTCAACAGGCCGCCGACGATGGCGATGTTCTTCCAGAACAGCAGCTGCTGGACCATCTGCTGCTCGGCCGGCACGCCCCAGTAGGCATGGAAGCCGAACGACGCCCCCAGCGTGAAGACGGCCAGCACCAGCGCCGCGAGCCGCGTGCCGGCACCGAAGACCAGCGCCAGGCCGCCGCCGATCTCGGCCACCAGCGCGACGGCGGCGGCCACGGTCGGCATCGGCAGGCCGGCCGAGGTGATGTAGGCCACCGTGCCCGAGAAGCCGGTGAGCTTGGAGAGGCCGGCGGGCAGGAAGAGCGCGGCGATCAGCAGGCGCCCGATCAGGGCGCCGGTGTTCTGGGCGGGAGAGTGGTTCACGCGAAGGCTCCGAAGTGTCTGGACGCAGGCATCCTCGTCGCTGCGCGGCGCCACGGGGCTCAGCCGGTCTGGCGTCAGCGTTCAGAAAATCGGAACCGCCTGAACCGCCGTCGGCCCGGGCTCAGACCGTCGCGCGCCCGGGCATGTGGTGCTCGACTAGCGCGGCCGAACTGACGATCTCGAAGTACAGCAGCGCCGCGCCGCCCGTCTTGCCGACGCGCTTCATGTCTTCCATGCCGGCGATGCCTACCACCACGGTGCAGAAGATGATCGGCGCAATGATCATCTTGATCAGCTTGATGAAGCCGTCGCCGAGCGGCTTCAGCGCGGTGCCGGTGTCGGGCCAGAAGTGGCCGACCAGCACGCCGATCACGATCGCCGTGATGACCTGGACGTAGAGCGATTGGTAGAACGGCTTGCGGACGGCGATGGGGGGGGCAGGGGGCATGGCGGTCTCCGGTCTTGGGGTCGCCGGAATCCGGTGGTGCCGGAGGGAGTGCAAGCTCGGCGCCTGCCGGAAGGGGCCGGCCGGAATGCCGCAAGTGACTGTCGCGCAAAGGATTTCCTGCCACGCCGTGGGCGCTGCCGACGAGCCCGCCAGACTGGGCCCGGCTGCCGCCTACGGCCGTCCAGACGCGAAGCTCAGGTTAGCCCGAGGGTGCGTTGTCGGGGGCTCCAGGGGACAGCGGCAATCGGCGCCGCGACCGCGTGCGATTTGGCGGCGAACGAGTTCACGAACCGCGTCCGGCGGCGGTGCGCTGATCGACGCTCAGCCCATGATCCTGCGCCGCCAGGCCTGCTTTCAAGGCCACCCGGCGACCATCGAATCTCTCGAACGGATGGATGCGCATGAAGATCGCGCTGTTGAATCCACCTCACACCGCCATTGGAAGCCGCATTCCCGGCGAGCACCTGCCTCCGCTCGGGTTGCTGTCAGTCGGCGGGCCGCTATTGGACGACGGGCACGAGGTGCGGCTGATCGATGCGGACCTGAAGCTGCTTTCGGTCGAAGGCATCGCCGCGGAGGTATTCGCCGATACGCCGCAGGTGCTGATGGTCGGCCACTCGGGATCCAGTTCGGTCCACGAGACCGTGCTGAAGATCTGCAGGCGCATCAAGGCACAAGCGCCTGGCGTCACGGTCGTCTATGGTGGTGTCCACCCCACCTATCACTGGGACGAGATCCTGTCCGCGTGCGAAGCCGTTGACCTGATCGTGCGCGGCGAGGGCGAAAGTACCACCCAGCAACTGGTACGCGCGCTGGCGTCGGGCACGCCGCTGACCCAGGTCAGGGGCATCGCCTTTCGCGAGAACGGTGAAATCAGGGCTACCGATGCGGCCGAGGTCATCGCCGACCTGGACAGGTTTCGCGTCGGCTGGGAGCTGATCCGGCACGCGGACTATTCCTACTGGGGCGGGATGCGCGCGGTCGTCGTGCAGTTCTCGCGCGGTTGCCCGTACCTTTGCAGCTATTGCGGCCAGCGCGGCTTCTGGACCCGCTGGCGACACCGCGACCCGAAGGCGTTCGCCCAGGAGCTGGCGCGCCTCCATCGCGAACACGGTGTCGAGCTGATCAACTTCGCGGACGAACTGCCCACCGGTTCTCCGAAAGCCTGGCGAGCGTTTCTCGAAGCCCTGATCGAAGAAGACGTGCCGCTGACCCTGGTGGGCTCGACGAGGGCCGGCGACATCGTCCGGGACAAGGAGTTCCTGCACCTGTACAAGAAGGCGGGCGTGATCCGCTTCCTGCTGGGCATCGAAACCTACAGCGACGAGCAGATCGCCGAAATCCGAAAGGGTGGCAGCGTCTCGGAGGACAGGGAGGCGATCCAGCTTTTGCGCGAGCACGGCATCGTCTCGATGGCCACCTACGTGGTCGGTTTTCGCGAAGAGCGCGATGCTGATTACTGGCGTTCCTTCCGGCACCTGCTTTCATACGACCCTGACCAGGTGCAGCTGCTGTACGCAACGCCGCACCGTTGGACGCCCTTTTACGAAACCGTCGAGAACCGGCGCGTCATCCAGACCGACACGACCAAGTGGGATTACAAGCACCAGGTGCTCGAGGCCACGGGTGTTCCCGCATGGCGGGTATTCGTGTGGTTCAAGACCATCGAGCTGCTGATGCAGGCCCGGCCGCGCGTCTTGCGCAGAATCGTGTGTCACCGCGACGCCGCCTATCGTCACGCGATGCGCTGGTACAGCAGGATGGGCCGCCGGGTATGGTTTCACGAGGTCATCGAGTTCGTGTTCCGGACCCGGCACGAGAAGAGCGCTCTGCGCCTGGGCGACTTCATGGGCTCGATGTTCGTCGGCCGTGAATACTCGATGAGCGCGAAGGGCCGGCGTCGAATCGCTCCCGTCGTCGTCGGGACAACGAAAGCGCGCTCGTCGTAGCGATTACCCGCTGGTAAGACCGCGCCAGCGTCTGTGGCCATCAGGACTTTCCTGCCAAGGGATTTGCAATGTCTCGATTTGCAGCTTCGAATACATCGCCATTGCTCGAAGCACTTGCATTGATAAACCTCTCTCTTGGCGCAGCGTTCGGGCTGTCTTCAGTATTCTCGACTGGCGCCAGACTTATGGAAGTTCTCGGTGCCAGAGCGCTTATGAGATTGTTGCAGCCGTATCAGCAGCATCTGTTGTCAGCATTCTTGTCTTTCTGGATTCCGGCTCTCCTCATATACATCGTTCTACGATCGACAAGGGCTGATGAGCGATTGCGCTGTGGGGCGCTGGGTCAATCGACGATCCTTGCTGCAAATCTGCTTCTCGCAATATACGTTGCTGCTCGAATCTTTGCGTCGACGATCGAAGGTGGCGGTCCCAGTTTTTTGGTTGCGCAGATGAGTCGGTTTGTGCTGGTCCCTGCGTGGATCCTTCTTTCTATTGGATTTGTCGCGCTCCTCGTCAAATCTATGCGTGCATTTGCCCCGTCAACAACCACGCCGAGGGCAGGGCGGTCAACTGCGGTCGACGCGGTCGTTGTAGGCGCTGGTCTGGCGGCTGCGCTCGTCTTTGGCATGACCCTGCCGATCGGTAAGGCGATCAACACGTCAAGTGAGTTCGCTCGGGTTTGCAGGGATGCGGAAACCAAGGTGCTCGAGCTCATTCCGAGAGCCAAAGGGGTCGCTCTGCACGAGGATCAATTTTTTCTGACCTCTCCGCGGCACCGCGTAGAGACTGGTCCTCTGGCCGGGTTTCTCCTCAACCAAAGTCTGCTCGAGTTCGTGGAGCGCCCAGCGACGAAGGAGTCTGGCATAGAGGGGCGAGTGAGATTCGAGCGTATGACAACGCAAGGCGAGAGAGTCTTGACGTCGATGCCCCGCTCGCAGAGTGCGACAAGGTACACATTTGATGCGATAGATGACTTTGCCGCGGACTATCTTGTTCGCTCGCTATCGGTAGATATACCCAATGGGCGCGAACTTGGCTTGGGCGGCGCGCGAATTGAAGTAACGCGGCGTGCCGATGATCAAGTGATCGCCTATGCTCAGTATTACTGGAACGACACTGAGTTCAAAGTGTGCCCGCAGGAATTCGACAACGGCTTGGCCGTGTTTCGCTTTCTCGTACGCGCACTGAACGTGAGAAACCCCGACGGGCCGAGGTAACGCCACGAGAGCTCACCCTCCTGACCGTATCGGCTGTCTTCAAAACACCGACAACCCCGTCGCCGTGACGAACAGCTCCAGCGCCTTCATCCCGAGCAGCGAGTTCCCGGTCGCATCCAGCGGCGGCGACCAGACGCAGAGGCTGAGCTTGTCGGGCACGACCGCGACGATGCCGCCGCCGACGCCGCTCTTGCACGGCAGGCCGACGCGGAAGGCGAACTCGCCAGCGGCGTCGTAGGTGCCGCAGGTGAGCATCACCGCGTTGATGCGGTGAGCCTGCTGCGAGGTCAGTACCTGCACGCCGCGGTCGTAGGGGTGGGCGCCGTCGCGGCAGAGGAAGCTTGCGGCGCGGGCGAGCTGGCGGCAGCTCATGCGCATCGCGCACTGGTGGAAGTAGAGGTCGAGCACCACCGCCACGTCGTGGTCGAGCTTGCCGAAGCTCTTCATGAAGTTCGCCAGCGCCACGTTGCGGAAGCCCGTCTGCGCTTCCGAGGCGGCGACCTCGGCGTCGAAGGCCAGCGTGTCGCCGCACAGGCTGCTCACGAGTGCCAGCAGCTCGGCCTTGGCCTGCCCGCTGCCGCCGTCGCCGCCGCGCGTGCTGCCGATCAGCCGGTCGGCTACCGCGATCGCGCCGGCGTTGATGAAGGGGTTGCGCGGCACGCCGTGCTCGCTCTCGAGCTGCACCAGCGAGTTGAAGGGGTTGCCCGAGGGCTCGCGCCCGATGCGCTGCCACAGCCGTTCGCCCAGGCGCTGCATCGCCAGCGTCAGCGAGAAGAGCTTGCTGATGCTCTGGATCGAGAACGGCAGGTCGGCGTCACCGGCGGCGGCCTCCTCACCCTGCGCGGTGCACAGCGCGATGCCGAAGTGCTCGCGCGGCACGCGCGCGAGCGCCGGGATGTAGCTGGCCACCTTGCCCTGGGCGCCGGCCAGCGGCGCGAGCGTGTTGACGATGTCTTCGACGACGTTCTGCAGGTCCATGGGCCGCAGCTTAGGGCGGCCCGGCGTGCTCGCGCCGGCCGACCGGGCGTGGGCGCTCAGGGATTGCGCGGCGCGAAGGCGGCGATGTCGCCCGGCTTGCGCAGCATCTTGTCGACCTCGGCGGCGTGCAGCTCCTCGACCTGGATCATCTGGCGCGCGAACTCCTCCAGCGCCACCGAGCGCCCCTCGACCACCGCGAGCAGCCGCCGGTAGAGCGCCAGCGCCTGGCCCTCGGCGGCGAGCGATTCCTGCAGGATCGCGCCGACGTCGTGCTGGTGGCTATCGAGCAGCGGCCCGATGCCGAGCGAGGGGTAGGCACCGAGCGTCGTGATCCATTCGCCGACCTGCTGCGCATGCAGCAGCGATTCGTTGGCCTGCTCGCGCAGCCACGAGACGATCGGGATGCGCGAGTAGCCGAAGACGAGGAACGAGTAGTGGGTGTAGCGGACGATGCCCGCGAGCTCCGCCTCGAGGATGCGGTTGAGCACCTCGACGGCCTCGTCCTTGTCGAGCGTGGTGTCCTGGCTGGGCTGGCTGGGCATGGGGGCTCCTCGGTACGCGGCCCCGGCGGCGGCCGGGCCGGCGGCTAGGGTGGCACTCGGGCGGCCCGGGCGCAAGGTCGGCGCGCCAAGAGTGGTCCCGCGCGGCCGGTTCAGCGCTTCAGCCCCAGCCGCCGGGCCAGCTTGTGCAGGTTGCTCGGGTCGAGCCCCAGCTGCCGCGCGGCGGCGGCCCAGTTGTCGGCGTGCTGTGCCAGGGCCTGGCGGATGGCCTGGCGCTGGCCCGCCTCGACGACGGTGCGCATCGGCGCACCGGCCGGCGCCGCCGGGTCGGCGCGTGCGGTGGCTGCCGGCAGCGCCGGCATCTCGAAGGCATCGAGGTCGAGCACGGCGGGTTCGAGGGTCACGATGTCGTTGCGCCCGGCACCGCGGCTCACCGCCTTGAGCGCGGCGCGGCTGATGACATGCTCGAGCTCGCGCACGTTGCCGGGCCAGCGGTACACGCGCAGCGCCTCTTCGGCCGCGGCCGAAAGGCGCAGGCTGCGCAGGCCGAGCCGGGCGCGGTTCAGCTCGAGGAAGCGGCCGGCGAGCAGCAGCACGTCGTTGCCGCGCTCGCGCAGCGGCGGGATCGGGATCGGGTAGACCGACAGCCGGTGGTACAGGTCGGCGCGGAAGCGGCCTTCGCGCACCAGGTCGCGCAGGCTGCGGTTGGTGGCGGCGACCACGCGCACGTCGACGCGCCGCGGGGTGTCGGCGCCCAGGCGCTGGATCTCGCCGTTCTGCAGCGTGCGCAGCAGCTTGGCCTGCACGGTCAGCGGCAGCTCGCCGACCTCGTCGAGGAAGAGCGTGCCGCCCTCGGCCGCCTCGAAGCGCCCCGGGCGGTCGCCCATCGCGCCCGAGAAGGCGCCCCGCACGTGGCCGAAGAGCTCGCTCTCCGCGAGCGACTCGGGCAGCGCGGCGCAGTTGACGTGGACGAGCGGCCTGCCCGCGCGCCGCGACAGCCGGTGGACCCGGTGCGCGAACAGCTCCTTGCCCACCCCGGTCTCGCCGAGCAGCAGCACCGGTAGCTCCGAGTCGGCGACCACCTGCAGTTCGTGCAGCAGGTCGGTCAGGGCCGGGCTCTGGCCCACGATCTCGCCGTCGTGGCGCTCGGCCGTCTCGCCCGATCGCAGCGGCGCGCGCGTGAGCCGCAGCGCCCGCACTTCGGCGTCGAGCTGCGCCATGTGCAGCACCGCCTCGATCGTGCCGGCGAGCGCGGCGAGGTCGAGCTGCGCGCGGTCGCCGAAGGCGCCGGCCTCGAGCTCGTCCAGCGTCACGGCGCCCCAGCACGCGCCTTCCAGGCACAGCGCCATGCCCATGCAGTCGTGGACGGCCAGCGGTTCGCCCGGGCGGCCGGTCACCAGCCCGTCGTAAGGGTCGGGCAGCGCGCTGTCGTGGTGGAAGCGGGTGACGCCGCGGCGCTTCAGGATCGCCGACAGGCGCGGGTGCTCGCCGATCGCGAAGCGCCGGCCGAGCGCGTCGCTCGACAGGCCGTCCACCGCGACCGGGCGCAGGTGCCCGTCCTCGAGCTTCAGCAGCGCGACGGCGCCGCAGTCGAAGTGCGTGCGCAGCCGGCCCGCCAGGCGTTGCAGGCGTTCCGCCGCGGGCAGGTCGCAGGCCAGGTCGGCGAGGCTCAGTTGCTGGAGCGTCGACAGGGTTATTTGGACCATTGATGGTTACAAAGACCAAACAAAACGAGGTTTGAACAACCATTAACGGTATAACACATTGATAAATAGAGGTATTTTTGTGGCATGAACCTCGCTGAACCGGGCCGATGGGTCAGGAGGTATCCGCGATGGGTCCGTACAAGAAGCTCTGGTTCACGCTGATCGGCGTGTTGATCGTCACGTTCTCGCTGCTCGGCTACTACGGCACCGAGGTCTACCGCCAGGCGCCGCCGATCCCCACGCGCGTCGTCGCCGCGCCGGACAACGCGCTGCTGTTCACTGGCGACGACATCCTCGACGGGCAGACGGCCTGGCAGTCGGTGGGCGGCATGCAGCTCGGCTCGATCTGGGGCCATGGCGCCTACCAGGCGCCCGACTGGACGGCCGACTGGCTGCACCGCGAGCTGACGGCCTGGCTCGACCTGGCGGCGCGCCAGGCGCATGGCGCCGACTACGCGGCGCTCGCGCCGCCGCTGCAGGCCGCGCTGCGCGGCGAACTGGCTGCCGAGTACCGCGGCAACCGGCTCGACGACGCCGGCGAGCTGCGGCTGTCTGCCCGCCGCGCGCAGGCGATCGCCCACGCGGCGGCCTACTACGACGAGCTGTTCTCCGACGCGCCGGCGCTGCAGAAGAGCCGCGAGCACTTCGCGATGAAGGAGAACACGCTGCCGAGCGCCGAGCGACGGCGCGCGATGACCCGGTTCTTCTTCTGGACGGCCTGGGCCGCCGCCACCGAGCGGCCGGGGCAGCTCGTGACCTACACCAACAACTGGCCGCACGAACCGCTGGTCGGCAACGTGCCCAGCAGCGAGAACGTCGTCTGGTCGGTGGCCAGCGTGGCGATCCTGCTGGCGGGCGTCGGCTTCCTCGTCTGGGCCTGGGCCTTCCTGCGCCAGCACGACACGCCGCTGCCCACGCCGGCCGCGCGCGACCCGCTGACCACTTTCGAGCTCACGCCCTCGCAGCGCGCGCTCGGCAAGTACCTGTTCCTGGTCGTCGCGCTGTTCGTGTTCCAGGTCTTCATCGGCGGCTTCACCGCGCACTACACGGTCGAGGGCCAGACGTTCTACGGCCTCGACGTATCGCGCTGGTTCCCCTATGCGCTGACCCGCACCTGGCACATCCAGTCGGCGCTGTTCTGGATCGCGACCGGCTTCCTCGCCGCGGGCCTGTTCCTCGCGCCGCTGATCCACGGCGGCAAGGACCCGAAGTACCAGAAGCTGGGCGTCGACCTGCTGTTCTGGGCGCTGGTCTTCGTCTGCGTCGGCTCGTTCGTCGGCAACTACCTGGCGATCGCCCAGGTGATGCCGCCGCAGTGGAACTTCTGGCTCGGCCACCAGGGCTACGAGTACGTCGACCTGGGCCGCGTGTGGCAGATCCTGAAGTGGGTCGGCATCCTGCTGTGGCTGGTGCTGATGCTGCGCGGCGTGGTGCCGGCACTGCTGAAGCGCGACGGCAGCGACAAGAACCTGCTCGCCTTGTTGACCGCCTCGGTCGGGGCGATCGGCCTCTTCTACGGCGCGGGGCTGTTCTACGGCGAGCGCACGAACCTGTCGGTGATGGAGTACTGGCGCTGGTGGGTCGTGCACCTCTGGGTCGAAGGCTTCTTCGAGGTGTTCGCGACCACGGCGCTGGCGTTCATCTTCGCGACGCTCGGCCTCGTCTCGCGGCCGATGGCCACCGCCGCGAGCCTGGCCTCGGCGTCGCTGTTCACGCTGGGCGGCATTCCCGGCACCTTCCACCACCTCTACTTCTCGGGCACCACGACCCCGGTGATGGCCGTCGGCGCGAGCTTCAGCGCGCTCGAGGTGGTGCCGCTCATCGTGCTGGGCCACGAGGCCTGGGAGAACTGGCGCCTGAAGACGCGCGCGCCCTGGATGGAGCGCCTGAAGTGGCCGCTGATGTGCTTCGTCGCGGTGGCGTTCTGGAACATGCTCGGCGCCGGCGTGTTCGGCTTCCTGATCAACCCGCCGATCTCGCTGTACTACGTGCAGGGGCTCAACACGACGCCCGTCCACGGGCACGCCGCCCTCTTCGGCGTCTACGGCTTCCTTGCGCTCGGCTTCACGCTGCTGGTGCTGCGCTACCTGCGGCCGCAGCTGGCGTTCCACACGCGCCTCATGCAGCTCGGCTTCTGGGGCCTCAATGCCGGCCTGGTGCTGATGATCTTCACCAGCCTGCTGCCGATCGGCCTGATGCAGTTCCATGCCAGCGTCAGCCAGGGCCTGTGGTTCGCGCGCAGCGAGGCTTTCATGCAGCAGGACATCGTGCAGACGCTGCGCTGGGTGCGCACCTTCGGCGACGTGGTGTTCATCGTCGGCGCCGTCGCGGTCGCGTTCCAGGTGGTGCTGGGGCTGCTCGGCAGGGTGCCGGCGCCGGCGCCGGCCGGCCGTCGCCTGGGGGCGGCCGGGGGCTAGCGGCCTGTCACGCGGCGCGCGGCGGCGGCGTCTTGGGGTAGAGGCGCCGGATCCGCCGGCGCCACGGGGGGCCTGTCGGGCCTCCGCCCCCAACGGCCGAAGGAACCACGATGACCTCACGCGTCAATGTCATGCAGCAGAGCCCCGAGCTGTTCAAGCAGCTCGCCGCCCTCAGCGTCTCGATTCGCAAGGGGCTGCTCGATCCCGCGATCCACAGCCTGGTCGACATCCGCGCCTCGCAGCTCAACGGCTGCAGCTTCTGCCTCGACATGCACGTCAAGCAGGCCAAGCTGCGCGGCGAGCGCGAGCTGCGCCTGCACCACATCGCGGCCTGGCGCGACTCGCCGCTGTTCGAGCCGCGCGAGCGGGCCGCCCTCGAGTGGACCGAGCTGCTCACGCGCCTGCCCGCCCAGGGCGTGCCCGACGAGGCCTACGCACGAGCGCGTGCGAGGTTCTCCGAGCCCGAGCTGGCCGAGCTCTCGTTCGCGGTCGGCGCGATCAACCTCTGGAACCGGCTCAACGTCGGCTTCCAGACGCCGCCCGGGGTGGCCGACAAGGCCTACGGGCTCGACAAGGCCGGGCTCGCCTGAGCCGCGCCGGCGTCCGGGGCTGCCGCGCGGTCGGCATGCTGCCCGCCGGCGCCTGGCCTACGCTCTCGATCGGACACGGGCCCCGGCGCAGGCCGCGCCGGGCCGCTGTCGCCGGGAGCCCCGCCATGACCGAACGCAGCCCTGCAGGGCCCGACGCCGCCGACCCCCACGCCGGGCACCGCTGCCGCTGGGCCGAGGGTGACGCGCAGATGCGCGCCTACCACGACGACGAATGGGGTGTGCCCGAGCGCGACGGCCGCGCGCTGTGGGAGAAGCTGATGCTCGACGGCTTCCAGGCCGGCCTGGCCTGGATCACGATCCTGCGCAAGCGCGAAGCCTTCCGCGCCGCCTTCGCCGGCTTCGAGCCGGCCCGGGTCGCGCGCTTCGGCGAGCGCGACGTGCAGCGCCTGCTCGGCGACGCCGGCATCGTGCGCTCGCGCGCCAAGATCGAGGCGACGATCCACGGCGCTCGCCTCTACTGCGAGATGGCCGAGCGCGGTGAGGACTTCGCCGACTACTGCTGGTCGTTCAGCGAGGGCCGGGTGGTGCGTGGCGACGGCCAGGGCATGCTCACCACCTCGCCGCTGTCGGAGCGCATCTCGAAGGACCTGAAGCGGCGCGGCTTCAAGTTCGTCGGTCCCACGATCGTCTACGCCTGGATGCAGGCGACCGGCATCGTCGACGACCACGTGGCAGGCTGCTTCCGCCACGCGCCCCCTAGGTCGAACTAGGGGCTGGCGCCTCGGCGCACGGCGACAAGAATCAAGAGAGAGGGGCGCGACCGTCGCGCACCCGATGCTGCCTGCGACGGGGCGCGCGGCGCGTGCTGCCGTGGCGCCCTCCGGTCGTCGTGGACGAAGACGAGGAGACGCCCGTGAAGACAGCCGTGAATGCCCAGCCTGCTCCCGCCATCTCTCCCCCTCGGTTTCCCGCGCTGCGCCCGCAGGCCTGCGCGGGCCTGATCGCCGCGCTCGCCCTCGGCGGCTGCTACCGCGTCGACACCACCGCTGACGCGCCAGACGCCAACCCCGGTGACGGCGTCTGCGCACGGGCACTGACGCTGGCCGAGACGCGCCGCGGCGTGCTCGCGCCGCGCGCCGCGCCGGAGCTCGGTCGGCTCCAGGCGCGCCTGGCCGCCAGCAAGCTGACGCCGCAGCAGAAGGCCCGCCTCGCGGCCGGCGACCTGACAGCCGCCGACCGGGCCACGCTCGTCGCGCTGCGCGCCGACGCGATCGCCCTGCTGCGCGGCGCCGCCGCGAACGGCCCCGGCACGCTGGCCGACCTGCCGCCCAAGCTCTGCACGCTGCGCGCGGCGGTGATGGAGGCCAACGCGCACGCCTGGAAGTCCTACATCACCGTGCCTGCCGGCACCTACAGGCTGACGCGGCCCTACGCCGCGGGCGGCGCCGGCGGCAGCCTGCTTGTCACCGGCAGCATGCGCATCCAGGGCAGCGGCGCCGGCGGCACGATCATCGACGCCGAGGTGCCGAGCAGCGTCTTCACGCTCGACCCCCCGGCCAACACGACCGACATCGAGATCAACCACCTGACGCTGCGCGGCGGCGACAACGGCCAGTTCGGCGGCGGCCTGTGGGTGCAGCGCGGCACCGCCGAGCTCGAGGACCTGGTGGTCGAGGACAACTTCGGCTTCACCGGCGGCGGCGGCATGCTGGTCAACGAGCAGGCGACCGTCTACGTGCGGCGCAGCGTCTTCCGCGACAACCTCGCCCAGGGCGCTTTCGGCGGCGCGGTGATCAACTTCGGCCGCCTGTGGGTCTACGACTCGGCCTTCGTCGGCAACCAGTCGAACCGCGCCGGCGCGATCCACAACAACGCGGAAGGCCAGATGAACCTGCGCAACGTCACCATCAGCGGCAACCGCGCCGACGTCGACGACCCGGCCGGCGCCTCGGGCGTCGGCGGCATCCAGCAGAACGGCTTCGCGGTGCTCTACAACGTGACGATCACCAACAACGAAGGCACGGCCGACCGCGGCGGCGGCCTGGCCACCCTGCCGGGCAAGATCACGGTGCTGAAGAACAGCATCCTCGCCGGCAACAACAGCAATGGCGGCGCGGACGATTGCCTCGGCCCGCTCAGCGGCGACAGCAAGTACAACCTGATCGGCGACTCGACCGGCTGCGAGATATCCAGCTACCTCTCGACGTTCATCCTCGACCAGGGCGCGCAGCTCGGCCCGCTGACGGCGAACGGCGGCCCCACCCCCACCCACAAGCCCGGCGCGACCAGCCTGGCGCGCAATGCCGGCTACCAGTTCCCGCAGCCGGCCGCCGACGGCTGCGAGCCGCGCGACCAGCGCGGCGTGCCGCGCCACCATGCGGGCGACCGCTGCGACCTCGGCGCGGTCGAGACCGCGGGCGCCAACCTCGACGTCACCGGCTTCATGCTCGTCGACGTCGCGACCGACACCGACATCCGCCCGCTGCGCCACGACGACTGGCTGCTGCTCGGCCAGCTGCCGTCGCAGCTCTCGGTGCGCGCAACGGTGGCCGGTGCCGCCGGCAGCGTGGTCTTCGGCTTCGACGGCAACCCGGGCTACCGCACCGAGAACACGGCGCCCTACGCCCTCGGCGGCGATGCCTCGGGCGACTACGCGGCGGTGCCGCTCGCGGGTGGCCCGCACACGCTGACCGCGACCCCCTACGCGGCGGCCGGCGGCGGCGGCGCCGTCGGCGCGAGCCGCACGATCCGCTTCAACGTCTTCGCGGCGCCCTAGCCGCACGCCGCAGCCTGCCGCGTACCCGCGTACCCGCGTACCCGCGCACCCGCGCACCCGCGCACCCGCGCGAGAGCGGCAGCATTGCCCGGCCGCGGCCTGTACGCGGGCCGGGCAGGGCAGGGCGCCCGGCGCAGTGGTGGCAGCATGGCGGACTTTGCGACTGCTGCCCCGCCAAGCCGCCGATGAGCGACGACCCGCGCCCGACCGACCTGCCGACGCCCGCTGACGCGGCTGCCCCCCGCGATGCCGCCCGCCCTGAAGGGGCCCCGTCTGATGCCGCCCCATCCGGTGACGTCGCGGCGCCCGAGCCAGCCGCGGCGGCTGCAGTCGCCGTCGCGCAGGCCGAGCGGCCGACGCTGCCCGCCGCCTTCGCCACGCCGCTGCCCGGCCGCCTGCAGGGCATCCATTCGCTCGACGACTTCGAAGACGCGGCGCGGCGCCACCTGCCGGCCTGCGTCTTCTCCTACGTCTCCAGCGGCTGCGAGACCGACCGCTCGCGCGACGCCAACCGCGCCGCCTTCGCCGAGCACGACTGGATCCCGCGCGTCTTCACCGACACCTCGGCGCGCAGCCTCGAGACGACGCTGTTCGGCGAGACCTGGTCGGCGCCCTTCGGCATCGCGCCGATGGGCCTCTCGGCGCTTTCGGCCTACCGCGGCGACATCGTGCAGGCGCGCGCGGCGGCGGCGGCCAACATCCCGTCGATCCTCAGCGGCACCTCGCTGATCCGCATGGAAGAGGTGCAGCCGGCGAACCCGCGCGGCTGGTTCCAGGCCTACGTCCCGGGCGAGCCCGATCGCATCCACGCGCTGCTCGACCGCGTGGAAGCTGCGGGCTTCCGCACCCTGGTCGTCACCGCCGACGTGCCGGTGCTCGGCAACCGCGAGGCCGACCTGAAGGCCGGCTTCTCGACCCCGCTCAAGCCCAGCCTGCGGCTGGCGCTCGACGGCCTGCTGCACCCGAGGTGGCTCTTCGGCACCGCGCTGCGCACGCTGGTGAACCACGGCATGCCGCACTTCGAGAACTCCTACGCCAGCCGAGGCGCGCCGGTGCTCTCGTCGCAGGTGCTGCGCGACTTCGGCGGCCGCGACCATCTCGACTGGGAGCACCTGGCGCTGATGCGCAAGCGCTGGCGCGGCACGCTCGTCGTCAAGGGCGTGCTGCACCCGGCCGACGCGCGCCGCGCGGCCGACCTGGGCGCCGACGGCGTCATCGTCTCCAACCACGGCGGGCGCCAGCTCGACGGCGCGCTGGCGCCGCTGCGCGCGCTGCCGTCCATCGTGCAGATCCTCGGCGCCGACGTCCCGGTGATGATCGACAGCGGCTTCCGCCGCGGCAGCGACGTGCTGATGGCGCTCGCGCTGGGCGCCAAGTTCGTCTTCGTCGGCCGGCCGTTCAACTACGCCGGCGCGGTCGGCGGCGAGCGCGGCATCGCGCTCGCGATCGACCTCCTCGCGCGCGAGCTGATGCGCAACATGGCGATGCTCGGCATCCAGCGCCCGCTCGACGCCGGCGCGCGGCACCTGCGGCCGCAGCGGGGCGGGGGGCCGGGCATCTTCACGCTGCGCAGTGCCGACGCGGTGGCGCCGGAGCGGCTGGGCGGGCGGCGGCGGGCGGAGCAGGGTGCTTCGGCCGCGGAGGCCCAGCAGCGCGCGACAGGCGGTGCGGGCGGGCAGGCTGCGCGGCGCCGGGGCTGAGAGGTTTCGATAGCGTCTTCGATCCTCTCCTGGATCAGGGAGTCAGCTGGTGGTCGGCGGTCTCCGCAACCGCGGCGAGGCCTCCGGTTGACGTCGAGCGCCGGAGGGGACACCGTTGCGCCAGTAACGGGTTATGGGCGCAGGAATGATGGTCTGCGGGTGGTTATGAGCGCGGGATTGAGCCCGTAACGGATGAGAGGCGCAGAAGTGCGCCCGAAAACAAGTTCGGTATCACAAAACTAGTGAGGGCACGTGAGTTACGCAGACGATACTGAGTACGCATCGAGGAATCTCATCGACCTCGCAATTCGCGAGGAAGCGCTGCTCGCCGAAAAGAAGCCGCTCCTATCCGACGCTGAGAGACGGATGCGAGTGCACCAGTGGGATTTTCAGACCAGCGACCTGAACGACGATTTCTCTGACGCTTACGTTATGGCAGCGTTTGCTCGCGCCGGCCGGGCTGGAGTGGAGGTTGAAGCGCTTAGGAGTGAAGTAGCTTCGTTGCAAGCGGCGATCGGCGCGCATCAAGTCGCCGTTCAGGCGATCTGCGGGGCGCTCCTACAAATCGGCAAGCAAGGCATATCACTAGTTCATGGAGGTCTGACCACTGCACCACCTGGGCGGCTCATCGGAACCGTTCCGCTGAAGGATGTTATCTGGCAAGCAAGGAATCAGTCGCTTCACTACGAAGAGGGGACATTTAAGCCGCCAGTGCAGGCCGTTTTCCAGGCGCTAGAGCGGTCTCACGGCCAGCAGTTCTCGCTCACTGCGCATGCGCGCCAGAGCCGAGCCAAGCAAGTTGTAGATCTTCTTGGGTGGACAACTTTTGCAACGTACCTCGCTGATATGAGGTCGTTGGGGCTATAGCGAGTGATGCCGAACAACACGTTCCAGCCGACGGCCACGCCCCAGGACATGCGAGCAATCAGACGGAGCAGTGTGGGCGTGGCCGCGGCTGAACGTGGGCGTTAGGCCTCACATGCCAGATTTCGATCCATACGACGCGCTGATACCTGTGTTCCTCGAGACGCAGGCGCCGAATCGCGTTTCGCAGATCGGCACCGCTGTCTTCGTAGAGTTGCACGGCGAACCGTTCCTGTTCACAGCAGCGCATGTGACCGACGATCGAAAGTCAGGCTACTTGCTCGCGCCGACATCGAATGGATTGGCGCCCATCGACGGCTACATGGCCTTCATCGACCTTCCACCAGAGATTCACCGACGGGAAGACGATACCGACATTGCCTACTACCGCCTTAGTTCAGGATTCGCTGCCGCTCTGTGCCATCACTTCAAGCCGCTCCCACAGGCTCGATGCGAGTTGATCAAGAGTTCAATGGAACTGACCGTATGTTCCGCCGCAGGCTACCCGGCTTCAAAGTCAGGCAAGACTGCCGATGGCGCCCATTGCTCAGAAGTCTTCTCATTTCGGGGAGTCGCCGCTCAACAGCATGTCTACGATTCGCTCGGTCTTTCATCCGACTTCAACATCGTGATTCACTTCAGCAAGAAGCGAGCGGTAGATCCAGACACGTTCGAGAAGTACCCGACGCCAAGCCTCAAAGGCGTTAGCGGCGGCGGCATCTTCGCCTGGCCTAAGGGCGACGAACTCTCAGATGACTGGAGTCTCCCTAAGCTTATAGGCCTCATGCATAGTTTTCGAGAGAAGGACGGCCTGATCGTCGGCAGCACGCTCCTACCAGTAATCACGGCTGTTCAACTCGGTCGCATGATGGGCTTCCCCCGGTTTCCCGGACGCTGTTGTTAGCCCATTAGACCGTGCTCGAACTGGACCGGGCTGACGTAGTCCAGGGTCGAGTGTCGGCGCTGCTGGTTGTAGAAGCGCTCGACGTAGTCGAAGACATCGGCACGCACCTCATCGCGCGTGCGGTACACCTTGCGCGAGAGCCGTTCGGTCTTGAGCGAACTGAAGAAGCTCTCCATCGCGGCGTTGTCCCAGCAGTCGCCGCGCCGGCTCATGCTGCAGGTGATGCCTTCGGACTTCATCAACGACTGAAACTCGTCGCTCGTGTATTGGCTGCCCTGGTCGGAGTGCAGCAGCAACTGCGAGGACCGCCCCCGGCGCCACAGCGCCATGAGCAGCGCGTCAGTGACCATCCTGGCGTGCATCGTCTCGTTCATTGACCAACCGACGATGCGGCGCGAGTACAGGTCCATCACTGCTGCAACGTAGAGCCATCCCTCGGCCGTCCAGACGTAGGTGAAGTCGGCGACCCACTTCCGGTTCGGTGCGTCGGCCGCAAACTCGCGCTGCAGCCGGTTCTGGGCAATGTTGTGCTCGAGCCGTTCGGCGTGGTCGCCCGGCAAGCTGCGGCGCTTGGTGCGAGCCTTCAGGTTGGCCACTCGCATCAGCCTGGCCACCCGGTTGCGGCCGCAGCGCTCGCCGCCGGCTCGCAGGTCGTGCCACACCCGCGGGCTGCCGTAGGTGCTGTCGCTGCGCTCGAAGCTCTGACGGATGCTGCGCGTGAGCCTGGCATCGTCCTGCGAGCGATGGCTCGGGCCACGCCCGAGCCACTCGTAGAACCCGCTGGCCGAAACGTCGAGCAACCGGCACATCACCCGCGTGGGCCACACCCCGCGCTGTTTGGCGATGTAGGCGTACTTCACTGCGGGTCCTTCGCGAAGTAGCCCAGCGCTTTTTTTAGGATGTCGCGCTCCATCGTCACGCGCCGCAGTTCGCGTTGCACACGCTCCAGTTCGCTGGCCATCTCACTGCGCAGCGGCTTGGCGGAGTTCATCTCGAGCGCACCGCCGCGCTCCTGCTGCACCCAGCGCCGCAACACGCTCTGGTCAATGCCCAGGTTGCTCGCCACGTGGGTGACCACCGCTCCCGGCTGGCCGCACAGCTTCACCGCCTCCCGCTTGAACTCGTCCGTGAAACGCCTTCTCGTCTTGCTCATCGTTCTCTCCAGACCACATCATGTCCGTCGATGTGTCCGGGAAACCGGGGGAAGCCCAGGGCGAGTTGATCGCCCTGCTGAGGGCTGAGGAGCTTGACCTGGTCGTGGTGGAAGCCACCGGCGGGTACGAGCGCGGGGCAGTGTGCGCGATGCAGGAGGCGCGGCTTGCGGTGGCGCGAGTCAATCCTCGCCAGGCCCGGGACTTCGCCAAGTCCATGGGTGTGCTGGCGAAGACGGACCGGGTCGATGCGCGGCTGCTGCGCGACTTCGCAGACGTGCTGGCGCGGCACAAGGACCGGGCGAGGTACATCGCACCGCTGGTCGAGGAGGCGCGCCAGGAACTGGCGGAGCTGATGACACGCAGACGTCAGTTGGTGGACATGCGCGTGGCCGAGAACAACCGGCTGGAGCATGCTGGCAAGAGCGCGACGCGCAGCATCGTGAGCGTCATCAAGCTACTGGACAAGCAGCTCGGCGCAATCGATGCGCACATCGACGATCACATGGATCGCCACTTCAAGACTCAGCGGGAGCTTCTCGACAGCGTCAAAGGAGTCGGTCCGGTCACGATCCTGACGCTGACTGCTGCGTTGCCGGAGCTTGGTCGATTGGGGCGTCGCCAGATCGCCAAGTTGGTCGGTGTTGCGCCGCTGGCGGATGACTCGGGTGGACGTCAGGGCAAGCGCCGAACGTGGGGAGGGCGCTCCGGCGTGAGAGCAGTGGTCTATACGGCCGCGGTGGTCGCGATGCGCCACAACCCGGTGATCCGAGAGTTCTACGAGCGACTGCTCGCCGCCGGGAAGCCCAAGAAGGTCGCCATAGTGGCGTGCATGCGCAAGCTACTGACGATTCTCAATGCGATGCTGCGTGGGTCAGGCGCTATGGAATGTCTCTCGGCGCTAACCCTTGCGTCGCGAGGACTCGCCCCGGCAAGCCTCTCTTGTTAACGTAAGCTGCATGACAAGCTATCCAAAAAGGAAATCATTGTGTCTGAACAAAACAAGACCCGTATCACCGAGTTTCTCCGCCGCGTCCTTTCTTCCGGCGAGATTTCCGCAGCAGGAGAATATTTCCATGACGACATGGTGGAAGAGGTTCCATTCCCCGGTCAAGGCCCAGGCCTTCAGGGTCTCAAGGACACATTGACCGCTTTGCGAGTGGCCTTCCCGGACATGCGATGGCGCGTCGAGGAGCAAATCGCGGAGGACAGCCGCGTCTTGACTCGATTCGTCTGGGAAGGTACTCATCGCGGTGATTTTCTAGGGCTGCCGCCGACCAATCGAACGGTGAGCGTGTGGGGCATGGTCATTGACCAGTTTGACGGCTCAAAGGTGAAATCGACCCGCCTGATCATGGACACCATGGGCCTGATGCAACAGCTTGGCGCGCTGCCAGGTCCTCCTCAGTAGACCGGTATCCACATCGGTCGAAGCGCCGTCGGGGCATCGATAAGTACCGGCGGCGTCTGCGCGCGCGCCAAGCGGCCACAATGACGATTTAAGCCTTATCTCAAGGAATGGGAATGCTGATCCGAATGGCCATCGTCGCTCTGTTTTCTATCGCCGCTTGCCCGGCTATCGCTGCCGAGCGCGGCCCCGGCTGCGCGGCCAAAGAGGCGGAGATCGAGGCGAACATCGCCGCCGCCACGGCTCGCGGCAACAAGGATGAGGTGAACGGCCTGAACAAGGCCCTCCGGGCTACGAAGGCGAATTGCACGGAGGCGGGCTTGAAGAAGGAAAAGGAAGCGCGCATCGACAAGGCGCGTCGAGAGGTCGCCGAGCGTGAGCAAGACCTGGCCAAGGCCGAAAAGAGCGGTGATGTCGAGAAGATCGGCAAGCGGCGCGAAAAGCTCGCCGAGGCTCGTCAGGAGCTTTCCGCAGCCGAGCAGTAACGATCTGCGCGGCTTGCGAAAGGGCGGCCAGCGCTCAGACCTTCATGCATGAGTCGGCCCTGCAAATCCCCGCCAGCCCGCATGTCTGCTGGCGAAGCGGGCTGAAGCCCGGTAGCGCGAACTCCCGGATTCCATTTCAATGAGCGCTGTTTGCTGGGAGTTTGGAGCGCAGCGCAGATGGCCACCGACGACTTCTTCAGGGCGCGCCTGGACGGGATGATCGATCTGCGCCACCCGCTGGCGGTGCTGGCCCGGCGCATGCCCTGGGGCGAGATCGAAGCGTCGCTGGCTCCGGCGCTGTCGCACCGCGACCGCAAGGGCCGTCTGGTCGAGGGCGCCGACCTGTTCGGCCCGACTGTGTCGGTTGCCGGTGCGGGGGTGAGCAACGCGGGGCGCCCGCGCCTGCCGATCCGGCTGATGGTGGCGCTGCTGTACCTCAAGCACGCCTACGGGCTGAGCGACGAGGCGGTGGTCGAGCGCTGGAGCGAGAACGTCGTCTGGCAGTTCTTCAGCGGTCAGACCTACTACGAGCCGCGCCTGCCGTGCGACGCCACGCAGATCGGCCGCTTCCGCCGGGTGCTGGGCGAAGCGGGTGTCGAGCAGTTGCTCAAGACCACGATCGAGACGGCGGTGGCGCTCGGGGCGGTGAAGAAGGCCGAGTTCGAGCGCGTCATCGTGGACACGACGGTGCAGGAGAAGGCAGTGGCCTTCCCGACCGGCAGCCGGCTGCTGGAGGTGGCGCGGGCCAAGGTCGCGCAGCTCGCCCGGTGCGTGGGGATTGCCCCGAAGCAGACCTACGAGCGCGAAGGCAAGACCCTGCGCCGCCGCGCCGGCGGCTACGCCCACGCCCGGCAGTTCAAGCGGCTGCACCGGGTGCTCCGGCGCCAGCGGGTGATCCTGGGCCGACTGCTGCGCGACGTGCGGCGCAAGATGGCCACATTGCCGCAGGCGAGCCAGGATGCCCTGGAGGTCTGGCTGCAGCGCGCCGAGCGCATCCAGCGCGAGCGGCCGCACGACAAGCACAAGCTGTATGCCCTGCACGCGCCGGAGGCAGAGTGCATCGGCAAGGGCAAGGCCCGCCAGCCCTACGAGTTCGGCGTGAAGACCAGCCTGGCGGTCACGCACAGGAGTGGCCTGGTCGTGGGCGCCCGGACCTTCCCCGGCAACCCCTACGACGGCCACACCCTGGCAGCACAGATCGAGCAGACCACCACGCTGATCGAGGACCTGGGCGTCAAGCCGACCACGGCGGTGGTCGACCTGGGCTACCGCGGCGTCGATCATCTGGTGCCGGTCGAAGTCGTCCACCGCGGCCGCTACAAGACGATGACGAACCCGCAGCGGCGCTGGCTCAAGCGAAGACAGGCGATCGAGCCGGTGATCGGGCACCTCAAGGACGATCACGGCATGCGGCGGTGCTGGCTCAAGGGATCAGAAGGCGACGCGCTCCACGCGGTGCTGTGTGCGGCGGGCTTCAACATCCGTTGGCTGATGCGCGCCATCGCCCGTCTAGGCCTGCGGGCCGTTCTCTTGGCCTTGATCGAATGGGCGCGCCATGCGCCGAGCAGGTCCTCGACCAGCAGGGGGGTGCTGCTCGAACTCGTGCAGCCACGCACCCCACGCGCCAGCGCGTCCCTCCCTCGTCGAGAGATGAATTACGCAGGGCCGACGCATGAAGGGCGCAGCAAATGGAAATGACGCACCTGGGCTACGCCATGTACGCCACGATGGTCATCGCCCTCTACTCGTCCCCGGTCACGCTCTATTTCCTGTACCGGGGGTGGAAGCGCGGCCGGTTCATCAAGCGCCTGGTGTTCGTGCTCGTCGCGCTGCCGATCGCGGGCGGGGTGGCCTATGGGCTCCTGCGGCTCGGCGTGGTGGCCATGGCAGAGCTGTCTCGTCTCTGAGGCGCCCCGCAGCCGCGAGGGGCACTGCGGGAGCCGCTCGCCGGGCTCACCCCGCCGCCAACCCCTTCGCCCGCTCCATGCACTTGCGATAGCGCCCGTCGACCCGCGTCGCGAACCATTCGGTCGTCAGCTGGCGCGTGATCTTCGGGCTCTCGAGGCGGATGCGCGGGATCACCGCGCGCGGCAGCGGCTTGCCGCCGTTGCGTGCCTCGGCCAGCTCGAACACGCGGCGGTAGACGGTGCTGCGCTCGAAGTCATCACCGCTGGCACGCTCCAGGTCACGCCGGATCTCGTTCGACGTCATTTCTAGCCGTGCCGCGAGCGCATTGACCGCCAGCTCGGTCTGGCCCTGGCGCCGCTCGCCGCCGCTGTCGGGCAGCAGCAGGTCGCCGTCGAGCGCCAGAGGGATGCCCGAGGCGGTGCTGACGGCGTTCTGGAAGCCCGCGTTGCGGCTCGCCCAGCGGCCGGCGTTGAAGTCGGCGAAGCGATAGAGCGGCTCGCTGTACGGCGCCGTGTAGTCGAGCAGATGCGCCGCGCCGAAGTAGAGCCCGCCGCGGCGGGTGAACACCTCGCGCCGGACGGAGTCGGCGATCGGGTAGGGGTAGGGCTTGCGGCCCACCTGCTGCTCGGCGAAGGCGATGCTCACCTGCATCGGCCCGCCGGTGCGCACCGGGTTGCGGCTGGCGAGGAAGGTGCGGCCCAGCGGCACCATGCCGATGAAGTCCTCGAAGATCTCCGACAGCTCGCGCTCCGTCGTCGCCTTGTCGAGCCGCTCGCTGTAGCTGCGTCCGTCGGGCGATTTGAGGCTCAGCGCGGCGGCCACGGCGAAGGCCGGCACGCCGGCCTTGTCGGCGCGTTCGTCGATCTCTTCGCGGGCGATCTTTGCCAGGCCGGGCACGCGCGGGTCGGCGCGCCAGCTCGACTCCTGCTCGGTCACCGCCATCACCGCGCACAGGTTCGACGGCGTGGCCGGCACGTCGAGCGTCGAGAGCGCGGCGTAGAGGTCGGTCGCCCAGCCGTTGCGGTCGGGCGTGCCGGCGGGGATGACCTGCAGCGCCAGTTCGCGCGCCTGGGCCGGGAGCAGCGCGTCGGCCTCGTCGCTGCGTGGCGTGACGGCGCAGCCGGCCATGGCCAGCGCCAGCAGCGCCGGGGCGACGAGGCGCAGGCTGCGGGGGCCGCGGGACGCGCGGGCCAACGCCGAGGCGAGGGCGGGGGCAGAGCTCGAGTCCATCGGCGCGGATTCTCGTCGCAGCCGCCGCCGGGCCGGGCCCTGACGCGACCGGGGTCGGCGCGACGGTGTAGTCTGGCCCGCATGAACGATGCCGCCGCCCCCGACGACGCGCCGCTGCCCGATGCCGAGATGCCGGTGCCGGCGCTGAGCGACCCGAAGACGCTGGCCCAGGTGCTGGCGCTGCGCGAGGCGATCGGCGCACGCCAGCTGGTGCGCATCGGCTACCGCGCGCAGCTGGCCGACGCCGAAAGCCCGCCGCCGGCGGCGCAGGGCAGCGACCCGGCCGTCGCCGAGGCCGGCGACGGCGGCGAGTGGACGCTGCGCCCGCTCGGCTGCTTCGAGTGGAGCGACCGTTGGGCCCTGGCCGCCTGGAGCGTGGCGCCCGAGGGCTTCCACACCCTCCAGGTCGAGCGCATCGAGTCGCTCACGCTGCTGGACGAGCGCTTCGACGACGAGCCCGGCCGCACGCTGGCCGACCACCAGCGCGCGCTCGGCATGGAGATGTCCGAGCGCGACAGCGCGACCGACGCCTGAGGCCTCGCGGCCCTTGCCCGCGACCTCAGAAGTTGAACGAGGTCGTCACCAGCACCGAGCGCGGGCGGCCCGGATACGCGCCGGAGTACTCGCCGCCGAAGCCGTCGGCATCGACGTAGTAGCGCCTGTCGGTCAGGTTGCGCACCGTCAACGCCACGCGCAACGCCGGCGTCGGCTGCCAGCCGGCGGTGGCGTCGAACACCGTGTAGGCGGGCAGCTCGGTGGTGTTGTCGCTGTCGATCGTCGTCTTGCCCGTGTAGAAGACGCCGCCGCCCACGTACCACTGGTTCAGCGCGCCAGGCAGCGTGGCCTTGGCCCACAGGCTCGCCGTGTTGCGCACGGTGCGCGGCGGGCGCTTGCCGGCGTAGAGCGTGTCCTTGGCCACCTCCGGGTCGAGGAAGCCCGCCTGCCCGACCACCTCGAGCCAGGGCAGCGGCCGGCCGCTCGCCTCCAGCTCGAGCCCGCGCACGCGCACCTCGCCCGAGAGCCGTGAGTACGGCGAGCCGCCGCCGATGTCGACCGGGATGTTGGTCTTGCGCAGGTCGAACAGCGCCGCCGTGGTCTGCAGCTTGCCGTCGAGCCAGCTGCGCTTGGCGCCGAGCTCGAACTGCTTGCCCTGCGAGGGCGGCGGCGAGCCGCCACCTTCGAGCTGCACGTACCAGTTGGGCTCGAACGAGCTGGCGTAGCTCAGGTAGAGCAGCGAGGCGTCGTCGGGCTGCCAGGTAACCGAGGCGTTCGGCGAGGTGCGGCTCGAGGTCTCGCCGGAGATCCGGTCCTTCAGGCTGTCGCGCCGCAGGCCCAGCTGCAGGCCCCAGCCGTTGCCGAAGTCGATGCGGTCCTGCACGAAGAAGCCGCGGGCGCGCTGGGAGTCGGGGCCATAGGCGCCGGCCCAGGCGGGCAGCGGGTCGCCGGTGGGCACCGGGTCGCGCACCGAGACCGGCGCCAGGTCGACCACCATGTAGCTGGCCCACAGGCCCTTGGTCAGGCGCTGGTCGGCACCGAACATCAGCTTGTGGCGCAGCGGGCCGGTCTGCAGCTCGCCGCGCAGCTCGAGCTGCAGCGTGTTGTCGGCCTGCGCCTGGTGCGGCGACCAGTACACCTGCCGCGTCACCTCGCCGGTGTCGGTCAGGCCCGACAGCCACATGCTCGGGTTCACGCGCAGGAACTCGTTGCGCGCGAAGGCCGTGCGCAGCGTCCAGCCGGGCGCCAGGGTCTGCAGCCATTCGGCCGCGTAGAAGTCGCCCTTGCCCTCGAACACCGCGAGCGGCTCGCCGTAGAAGTTGCGCAGGCGCAGCTCGTCGGCCGACTGCAGGCGCGACGGGTCGGGCACCGGGATGCCGGGGTTGGTCGGCAGCTCGATGCGGTTGAGTTCGGCCGAGAGGTTGACCCGCGTGTCGGGCCCCGGCCGCCACGAGACCGCGGCCGCGGCGCCACGGCGCTTCGGCTCGACCTGGTCGGTGAAGTCGCCGCCGCGCTCGTAGCCGGCGGTGAGGCGGTACAGCAGCCGCGCCTGGTCGTCGACCGCGCCGGTGAGGTCGATCTCGGCCTGGCGCTCGCGGTCGCTGCCGAGGCCGAGCTTGATGCTGCGCGCCGTCGTCTCCTGCGGCTGCCGGGTCACGTAGTTGATGAAGCCGCCGGGCGTCGACTGGCCGTAGTCGATCGCGTTCGGGCCTTTGATGACCTCGATTCGCTCGAGGTTGAACATCATCGGCTCCATCAGGTGCAGCCAGCGCATGCCGTTGCGCAGGTAGCTGCTGCCGTTGTCGGCCCAGAGGCCGCGCAGCACGAAGCCGGTGTACGAGCCGCCGTAGTTGTTGTAGCGGTTGATGCCCGCCACGTTGCGCATCAGGTCGGCCTCGGCCGCAGGGGCCTGGTCCTCGATCAGCGCGCGCGGGAGGACGCTGATCGCGCGCGGCGTCTCCATCAGCTCCTGGCCGAGGCGGTTGCCCTGGACCTCGCCGCCGCTGTAGTCGCCGCCCGGCGTGGGCGCGGCGCGGACGCGCACCGCGGGCAGGGTCGAGGTGTCGGCGGCCGGGGCGGCGGTGGCGGCGGGCGTGTCGGCTGGCGCCGGGGCGGGCGCAGGCGACGCGGCCGGCGCCGCTGCGGGCTGGGCGCGCAGCGGCGCGGCGACGCCGAGCGCGACGCTCAGGCAGGCGGCGGCGACGCGGCCGGGGGCGGCCAGGGGGTGCGCGGGTCCAGTGGGGGCGCGTGAGGCGTGGGGTCGGGACATGGCAGGCGGTTCTGGGATGACGGTGGAGTCCGAACCGGGGCCGCGCAGGGGTGGCGAAGGCTGCCCGCCGCCACCCGCGGCAACGCAGCGGGCGGCGCGCGAGGCGGCGGGCGCCTCGCGCGCAGACGGGCGTGCGCGGACCGGTTCGTCGAAGCCCGGCGGACTGGCAAACGGCGGCTGGCGCAGGCGGGCGCGACCGTAGCCGAAAAGCCCCGGCACTGTCGATGACCCTAGAATGGGAACGATTCTCATCTTTGGTGCACGAACGCGCGTCCGTTCGTGCGCCAGCCCGCCGGCCGAGGTGGGCGCTGGCATCGGTGTGCGGGCCGGGCTCACTCTGCCCGGCGCAAGGAACCGGCACCAAGCGGCACACAGCCGGTGAACGGCATTCGATGAACGACCGTCGCCTCGGAGGGGGCGGCTCGGGGTAGGAAACGATGACTGCAGATGCAGGCCGCCGCGGCGGCCGATGGTGGGGCCTTGCCGCTCTGGGGGCGCTGGGGGTAGCGGCTGCCGTGGCGTGGTGGGCCTGGGGCCGTGGCGACGAGGCCGGTGGCCCGCCGCCGCCAAACCCCTGGACGGGGCCGGTGCCGGTGCGCCTGGTCGCGGCCAAGCGTGAGGACCTCGACCTGCGCCTGCGCGCGATGGGGTCGGTGGCGCCGCTCAATGTCGTCACCGTGCGGCCGCGCGTCGACGGCCCGCTGCTGCGGCTGCACTTCGCCGAGGGCCAGCCGGTGCGCGCCGGTCAGCTGCTCGCCGAGATCGACCCCGCGGTCTACCGCGCCCAGCTCGACCAGGCGCTGGGCCAGCAGGCGCGCAACCTGGCCGAACTGCAGAGCGCCGAGCGCGACCTGAAGCGCTACCAGGACCTCTTCGAGCAGGACTCGATCGCGCGCCAGCAGCTCGACACGCAGGAGGCGCTGGTGCTGCAACTGCGCGGCACGATCCAGGCCGACCGGGCCCAGGTCGCGCGGGCGCGGCTCGACCTCGCCTTCACCCGGGTCGAGGCGCCGATCGGCGGCCGCGCCGGGCTGCGCAAGGTCGACGCCGGCAACCTGGTGAGCGTCAGCGACACCGCCGGCCTGGTGACGATCGCGCAGACGCAGCCGATCGCGGTGCTGTTCTCGGTGCCCGAGCACCAGGTGGCCGAGGTGCGGCGTGCCTTTGGCGCTGGCGAGCCGCTGGTGGTCGAGGCCTGGGACCGCGGCGAGCAGCGCCTGCTCGCGAGCGGCCGCCTCGCCACCTTCGACAACCAGATCGATGCCGCCACCGGCACGCTGCGCCTGAAGGCCGAGTTCGCCAACACCGACGACGCGCTGTTCCCCAACCAGTTCGTCCACGCGCGCCTCGCGCTGAGCCGCCTGCCGGGCGCCATCACGATCCCGGCCGACGCGGTGCAGCACAGCGCCCGCGGGCCTTACGTCTACGTCGTCGCCGACAAGGTGGCGAAGGTGCGGGCGCTGACGCTGGGGCCGACCGAGGGCGAGCGCATCGTCGTCGAGTCCGGCCTCGAAGAGGGCGAGAAGGTCGTGCTCGAGGGCCTGGACCGGCTGAACGACGGCCGCGAGGTGGAGCCGGTGAACGGCGCCTCGGCGCAGGGCTCGGCCGCGGCGCCGCGCACCGGCGGCTGAGGGCCGCCGGCCTGCTCCGATGTTCAGTTCCGCCACCTTCATCGAACGCCCGGTCGCGACCACGCTGCTGATGCTGGCGCTGCTGGTCTCGGGCCTGCTCGCCTGGCGCGCGCTGCCGGTCGCGGCGCTGCCGCAGGTCGAGTACCCGATCGTCCAGGTCTACACCTTCCAGCCCGGCGCCAGCCCCGACATCACCGCCCGCACGATCACCGCGCCGCTCGAGCGGCGGCTGGGTCAGATCCCGGGCCTGCGCCAGATCAGCTCGACCAGCTCGCTCGGCGCCTCGGTCATCACGCTGCAGTTCGCGCTCGAGGTCGACCTCGGCGTGGCCGAGCAGGAGGTGCAGGCCGCGCTCACCACCGCCGGCAGCCTGCTGCCCGGCGACCTGCCGGCGCCGCCGATCTACCGCAAGGTCAACCCGGCCGACGCGCCGATCGTCACCCTCGCCGCCACCTCGGCGACCCTGCCGCTGCCGCAGGTGCACGACCTGGTCGACACCCGGATGGCGCAGAAGCTCTCGCAGCTGCCCGGCGTCGGCCTCGTCACGCTGGCCGGCGGCCAGCGCCCGGCGCTGCGCGTGCAGGCCGACCCGGCGGCGCTGGCGGCGCACGGCCTGTCGATGGAGACGGTGCGCGAGGCGATCACCGCGGCCAACGGCAACCAGGCCAAGGGCAGCTTCGACGGCCCCTACCGGATGACGATGCTCGACGCGAACGACCAGATCCGTTCGGTCGACGAGTACCGGCGCCTGATCATCGCCTGGCGCGACGGCGCGCCGCTGCGCCTGGGCGACGTCGCGCGCGTGATCGACGGCGCCGAGGACCGGCGCCTCGGCGCCTGGGCCGGCGACGTGCCGGCGGTGCTGATCAACATCCAGCGCCAGCCGGGCGCCAACGTGATCGACGTCGCCGACCGCGTGCGCGCGCTGCTGCCGCAGCTCGCGGCCACGATGCCGGCGGCCGTGCAGGTGAGCCTGCTGGCCGACCGCACCGACAGCATCCGCGCCTCGGTGCGCAGCGTGCAGCTCGAGCTGCTGTTCGCCGTCGCGCTGGTCGTCGCGGTGACCTGGCTCTTCCTGCGCGACGCGAAGGCGACGCTGATCCCGAGCGTCGCGGTGCCGCTGTCGCTCGTGGGCAGCTTCGCGGCGATGGAGGCGCTCGGCTACTCGTTGAACAACCTCAGCCTGATGGCGCTGACGATCGCCGCCGGCTTCGTCGTCGACGACGCGATCGTGATGCTCGAGAACATCGCGCGCCACCGCGAAGAGGGCGCCTCGCCGATGCAGGCCGCGCTGCGCGGCGCGCGCGAGATCGGCTTCACCCTCGTTTCGCTGACGGTCTCGCTGATCGCGGTGCTGATCCCGCTGCTGTTCATGCCCGACGTGGTCGGCCGCATGTTCCACGAGTTCGCGGTGACGCTAGCGGTGGCGATCGCGATCTCGCTCGTCGTCTCGCTGACGCTGACGCCGATGATGAGCGCGCGCATGCTGGGTGGGCTGGCGCGCCACGCGGCGGTGCAGCCGCCTCAGGGGGCGGGCACGCCGCCTGGGGGCGCATCGTTCTTCGACCGCCTCGTCGCCGGCTACGCGCGCGTGCTCGACTGGTCGCTCGAACGCCAGCCCCTGGTGCTGGCGCTGACCGTGGCGACGCTCGGCCTCACCGCGCTGCTCTGGTGGGCGGTGCCCAAGGGCTTCTTCCCTGTGCAGGACAGCGGCGCGATCCAGGTCGTGACCGAGGCGCCGCAGCACATCGGCTACGCGGCGATGGCCGAGCGCCAGCAGGCGCTGGCGCGCGTGCTGCTGGAAGACCCGGCGGTGGCCAGCCTCAGCTCGTTCATCGGCATCGACGGCAGCAACCCGACGCTCAGCGCCGGGCGCATGCTGCTGAACCTGAAGCCGCACGCCGAGCGCGACGCCTCCGCGGTGGCGATGCTGCCGCGCCTCGTCGAGCGCGCGGGCACCGTGCCCGGCATCACCGCCTGGTTCCAGCCGGTGCAGGAACTCAACATCGAGGACCGCGTCAGCCGCACCCAGTACCAGTTCACCCTCACCGCGCCCGAGGCGGCGAGCCTCGGCGTCGTCGTGCCGCCGCTGGTCGAGCGGCTGCGCGGGCGCGGCGTGCTCGCCGACGTGGCGAGCGACCTGGCGCAGGACGGCCTGCAGGCCTGGATCGAGATCGACCGCGACGCCGCGGCCCGCCTCGGCGTGACTGCCACGAACGTCGCCGAGGCGCTGCGCAACGCCTACGGCCAGCGCCAGGTGGCGACGCTGTTCACCCAGGCCAACCAGTACCGTGTCGTGCTCGAGGCCGACCCGGCGACGCAGGCGCAGGGCCTGGACGCGGTGCGCCGCACCTACGTCGCGCGCAGCAGCGGCGCGCCGGTGCGGCTGGACACGCTGGCCCGCGTCGTCGAGCGGCGCGCGCCGGTGCTGGTCAACCACCAGGGCCAGTTCCCGTCGGCGACCGTGTCGTTCAACCTCGCGCCCGGGGCCTCGCTCGGCGCCGCGGTGGCGCTGATCGAGGCCGAGCTGCAGGCGCTGCCGCCGTCGGTCGAGGGGCGCTTCCAGGGCGCGGCCGAGGCCTTCCGCGCGGCGCGCGTGGACACGCTGTGGCTGGTGGTGGCCGCGGTGGTGGTGATGTACCTGGTGCTGGGCATGCTCTACGAGAGCGCGATCCACCCGGTGACGATCCTCTCGACGCTGCCCTCGGCCGCGGTCGGGGCGCTGCTCGCGCTGCTGGCGACCGGGCGGTCGCTCGACCTCGTGGCGGTGATCGGCATCGTGCTGCTGATCGGCCTGGTCAAGAAGAACGGGATCATGATCGTCGACTTCGCGCTCGATGCGCAGCGCCGCCTGGGCCTGGCGCCGCGCGAGGCGGTGCGGCGTGCCGCGCTGCTGCGCTTCCGCCCGATCCTGATGACGACGATGGCCGCGGTGGTCGGGGCGCTGCCGCTGATGCTGGCCGGCGGCGCGGGCGCCGAGCTGCGCCAGCCGCTCGGGCTGGTGATGGTCGGCGGCCTGCTGCTGAGCCAGCTGCTGACGATCTTCACCACGCCGATCGTCTACCTGGCCTTCGACCGCCTGTCGCGCCGCCGGGCGCCGCCGGGGGGCGCGGGTCAGGCCGCGGGTGAAGGTGCCGGCCAGGGCGCGGCGGGCCAGCCGTGAAGCTCTCGCGCGTCTTCGTGCAGCGCCCGGTCGGCGCGACGATGCTCGCGCTCGGCCTGCTGCTGGCCGGCGCGCTTGCCTGGCGCCTGCTGCCGGTGGCGCCGCTGCCGCAGGTCGACGTGCCGGTCGTCGAGGTGTCGGCGGCGCTGCCCGGCGCCGGCCCGAAGAGCATGGCCGCCACCGTCTCGACGCCGCTGGAGCGCGCGCTCGGCAGCATCGCCGGCGTGGCGTCGATCTACTCGTCGAGCGCCCAGGGCTCGAGCGACATCTCGCTCGAGTTCGACTTTTCGCGCAACGTCGACGACGCGGCGCGCGAGGTGCAGGCCGCGATCAACGCCGCCGCCGCGAGCCTGCCGGCGGGCCTGCCCGAGCTGCCCAGCCTGCGCAAGTCCGACCCGTCGCAGGCGGCGATCCTGAGCCTGGCGCTCGCCTCGCCCTCGCTGCCGCCGAGCGCGCTGTACGACGCGGCCTCGACGGTGCTGGCGCAGCGCCTGTCTCAGATCACCGGCGTGGGCGAGGTCGCGCTCGCCGGCGCCTCGCTGCCGGCGGTGCGGGTGCAGCTCGACCCGGCGCGCCTGGCGCTGCACGGCGTCTCGCTCGAGCAGGTGCGCGAGGCGCTGCAGCACGCCAACGGCGAGCTGGCGCTGGGCGCGATCGACGACGGCACGCACCAGTGGCAGCTGCGCCTGGCCGACGTGCGCCGCCGCGCCGCCGACTTTGCGCCGCTGGTGCTGCGCGAGCAGGGCGGCGCCGTGCTGCGCCTGTCCGACGTTGCGAACGTCACCGACGCCACCGAGAACCGCTACAGCGCCGGCTTCCACAACGACGACCGCGCGGTCGTCATCACGGTGAGCCGGCGCGTCGGCGCCAACATCGTCGAGACGGTCGACGCGATCCACGCCGCGCTGCCGCGCCTGCGCGCGCTGGCGCCGCCGGACACGACGCTGACGGTGGTGATGGACCGCTCGCCCGGCATCCGCGCCACGCTGCGCGACGCCCAGCTCGCGCTGGCGGCCGCGGTGGCGCTGGTGGCGGGGGTCTCGGCCGTGTTCCTCGGCAGCGGGCGCGCCGCGGCCGTGCCGGTGGCGGTGGTGCCGGTGGCGCTCGTCGGCAGCTTCGCGGCGATGTACCTGGCCGGCTTCTCGCTCAACAACCTGAGCCTGATGGCGCTGATCGTCTCCGCCGGCCTGGTGGTCGACGACGCGATCATCGTGCTCGAGAACACCGAGCGCCACATCGCCGCCGGCCTCACCCCGCCGGCCGCGGCGCTGCGCGGCGCCGACGAGGTCGGCCCGACGCTGGTCGCGATGACGGCCACGCTGTCGATCGCCTTCTGCTCGGTGCTGTTCATGGGCGGGCTGGTCGAGCGGCTGTTCCGCGAGTTCGCGCTGACGCTGATGGCGGCGCTCGGCCTGTCGCTCGCGCTGTCGCTGACCTTCACGCCGGCCCTGTGCGCGCGCTGGCTGCGCCCGCGCGTGCAGGCCGAATCCGCCTGGCTGGTGCGGCTGCGCGCGGCCTACGGTCGCGGCCTGACGCGCGCGCTCGACCGCCCCTACGCCGTGCTCGCGCTGCTGGCCGCGCTCGCGCTGCTGGCGGGCTGGCTCTTCACGGTGACGCCGAAAGGCATGCTGCCCGAGCAGGACACCGGCCAGCTCCGGGGCCTGGTGCGCGGCGACGACGGCTTCTCGTTCCAGGTCATGCAGCCCAAGCTCGAGCCGTACCGCCGCCTGCTGCTCGCCGACCCGGCGGTGCAGGACGTGACGGGCACCGCGGGCGGCAGCAACGGGCTGTCGAACATCTGGATCAACGTGCGGCTAAAGCCCCTTGCCGAGCGCGGCGAGTCGGCGCAGGCCGTGGTGGAGCGGCTGCGGCGCAACGCGCCGGTCGAGCCGGGGGCGCTGATGATCCTGAGCGTGGCGCAGGACATCCAGATCGGCGGCGAGTTCGGCGACGACGGCAACGGCCACGACATGGTGCTGCTGGCCGATTCGCTCGAGGCGCTGCTGCCCTGGGAGCAGCGCGTGGTCGCGGCGATGAAGCAGCTGCCCGAGCTGGTCGACGTCGACGACTCCGACGCCGAGGGCACCCAGCAGGTGGTGATCGACATCGACCGCGAGGCGGCGCGGCGCCTGGGTGTCGAGCTGCGCGCGGTGACGGCGGTGCTCGAGAACTCCTACGCCCAGCGCCAGGTGGCCACGCTCTACACCGCGATGAACCAGTACCGCGTGGTGATGGAGGTCGACCCGCGGCGCACCGCGCAGCCGGCCTCGCTCGACCAGGTCGAGGTGGTCGCCGAGGGCGGGCGTCGCGTGCCGCTTGCCAGCTTCGCGACCTGGCGCCGCGGCCTGGCGGTCGACCGCGTCTGGAAGATGGATGGTTTCGTCTCGGCCTGGATCGGCTACGACATCGCGCCGGGTGTCTCGCGCACGGCCGCCGAGACGGCGATCAACCGCATGCTGGCCGAGATCATGCTGCCCGGCGACATCTTCCGCGGCCCCAACGCCGAGGAGCGCCGCTTCGGCGACGTGCAGGCGCGCCAGCCGCTGCAGTTCCTCGCGCTGCTGCTGGCCATGTTCCTGGTGCTGGGCGTGCTGTACGAGAGCACGCTGCACCCGCTGGCGATCCTCTCGACGCTGCCGGCGGCGGGGCTCGGCGCCTTCCTCGCGCTGCAGCTGACCGGCATGTCCTTCGACCTGATCGCGCTGCTCGGCCTCTTCCTGCTCGTGGGCATCGTGATGAAGAACGCGATCCTGATCGTCGACGTCGCGATCGCCAATGGCCGCGCGGGCATGGCGCCGCGCGAGGCGGTACACGCGGCCGCGCTGCAGCGGCTGCGGCCGATCCTGATGGCCAACCTGACCGGCATCCTGGTCGCGCTGCCGCTGGCCATCGGCTTCGGCGAGGGCGCCGAGCTGCGCCGGCCGCTCGGTGTCACGATCGTCGGCGGCCTGGCGCTGAGCCAGTTGCTGACGCTCTTCACCACGCCGGTCGTCTGGCTGCAGCTGGAACGGCTGCGCCAGCGGACCCTGGCGCGCTGGCGGCCGCCCGTGGCGGACCCGGCGGCACCGGGCACCGCCGCCACCGATGCCGTGCACCCGCACCCGCCGAACCGACCCGCAGAGGGGAAAGGACTCGCGTGATGCCCGACGCGCCCACCGAACGCCGTCGCGCTGCCGCACGGGCGACGCTTCCTGCACTCGCGGCGGCCCTCGCGCTGCTCGGCGCCTGCGCGAGCGCGCCTGATCGCCCGCCACCGGTGATCGAGCTGCCGGCGGCCTATCGCCACACGCCGCCGGTGGCCGAGGCCGGCTGGCAGCCGATGCCCGAGGCAGTGCCCGCCACCGCCGGCTGGTGGCAGCCGATGGCCGACCCACGGCTCGACGAACTGCTGCGCGGCCTGGCCGACGAGAGCCCGACGCTGCAGCAGGCCGCCGCCCGCGTGCGCGAGGCGCAGGCCCTGCTCGACGCCAGCGGCGCCGCGCGACGGCCAGGCCTTGCGGCGAGCGTCGGCGCCACGCGCGCCAAGTCACAAGGCCTGACCGAGACCAGCCTCGACGCGAGCCTCGCGCTGAGCTGGGTGCCCGACCTCTGGGGCCGCGTCGCGCGCCAGGTCCAGGCGGCGCAGGCCGACCTCGACGTCAGCGCGGCCGACCTCGCCGGGGCGCGCCTCGCGACCCAGGCCTCGCTCACGCTCGCCTACCTGCGCCTGCGCGTCGCCGACCGGCAGATCGGCCTGTACGAACGCACGCTCGCGTCCTTCGAGCGCTCGCTCGCGCTGACGCGCAACCAGCACGCGGCCGGGTTCGTCGCCCGGGCCGACGTGGTGCAGGCCGAGACCCAGCTCGAGACGGTGCGCGCCGAGCGCCTCTCCCTCGAGCGCGCCCGCACGCGCGAGGAGCACGCGATCGCGCTGCTCGCCGGCCGCGTGCCCTCGGCGCTGGCGATCGCCGCCGACGACAGCCTGCCGCAGGCGCTGCCGGTGCCGCCCGCGGTGCCCTCGGCGCTGCTCGCGCGGCGGCCCGACCTGGTGGCCGCGGAGCGCGCCGTCGCCGCCGCGAACGCGCGCCTGGGGGTGGCCCGGCGCGCCTGGCTGCCCGACCTGACGCTCTCGGCGTCGGTCGGCCAGAGCGCCTCGCGCCTGGGCGACTGGCTCAACGCACCGGCGCGCGTCTGGGCGTTCGGCCCGTCGCTGGCCGCCACCCTGCTCGACGGCGGCGCGCGCGAGGCCGAGGTGGCGCGCCAGGAGGCGCTGCACGACGTCTCGGCCGCGGCCTGGCGCGAAGCGGTGCTGACCGCAGTGCGCGAGGTGGAGGACGCGCTGACCGACCTCGCCTCGCTCGACGACGAGGCGCGCCAGCTCGCCCGCGTGATCGCGCTGGCCGAGGAGAACGAGCGCCTGGTCACCAATCGCTACCGCTCGGGCCTGGTCAGCTTCCTCGAGGTGGCGCTGGCGCAGAACACCACGCTCGAGCAGCGCCGCGCGGCGCTGGAGGTGGACGGCGCGCGGCTCGCGGCGCGGGTGGCGCTGGTGGTGGCGCTGGGCGGGGGCGGCTGAGGCGGGGGCGGCTGAGGTGGGCAGAAGCCCGCGAGCCCGCGGGCAGGGGCGGGCGCAGCCGGCGGGGGGCGACGCCCGGACTGCGCGCGGACGCTCAGGTCGCCGATTCGTCGGCAAGCCGCGCCTGGATCGCCGCGGCGATCCAGTCCATGAACACCTGCACCCGGCGCGGCACCTGGCGCCGGTGCGGGTAGAGCAGGGTCACCGGCATCGGCGCGGCGCGCCAGGCGGGCAGCAGCTCGACCAGCCGCCCGGCGTCGAGGGACTCGCGCACGGCAGTCTCGGGCACCTGGATCAGGCCGAGGCCGGCCTCGCAGGCCGCTTGGTAGGCGATCGAGTTGTTGACGGTCACCGCGGCCCGCAGCGGCAACTCGCGCGGCTGGCCGTCGGCCGGGTCAAGGTACTCGAAGCCGCCGCCCCGCGCGTCGAACGTCGGGCTGTAGCGGACGATCTTGTGGCCGGCGCGCAGGTCGTCGAGCGTGGCCGGCACGCCATGCGTGGCGAGGTAGGCCGGGCTCGCGACATTGGCCATGCGGTAGGCGCCGACCGGCCGCGCGACCAGGCTCGACTCGGCGAGCGTGCCCACGCGCAGCACGCAGTCGTAGCCCTCGCGCACCGGGTCGACCCGGCGGTCGGTGCTGCCCAGCTCGAGCTCGATGCCCGGGTGCTGGCGCAGCCACTCGGCCAGCTGCGGGATCACCACCTGGCGCGCGCTGCCGAGCGGCATGTCGACGCGCAGCCGCCCCGCCAGGCCGGCCGGTGCCGGGCGGAACATCGCCTGCAGCTCGTCGACGTCGGCCAGCACGTCGCGGCAGCGCTGCGCGTAGGCCTGGCCGTCGGGGCTGAGCTGCACGCGTCGCGTGGTGCGGTGCAGGAGCCGCGTGCCCAGCGTCGATTCGAGCTGCTGCACCAGCGTCGACACGCGCGCCTTCGGCCGCCCGAGCTGTTCGGCCGCGCGCGTGAAGCTGCCGGTGTCGGCCACACGGAGGAAGACGGTCATCGCGTCGATCAGGTCCATCGTTCTCCTGGAGAGAACAGTCTTGTCTTGCCGATCGTATTTATGCGGTGACTTCGAATCAATAGAGTCCAGCGCATCGGTCGAACGAAAGCCACGACCGCCACCCACGAAAGGACCCGCGATGACCACCCCCACCCGCAGCACCCGCCCGATCACCCTCGTCACCGGCGGCAGCCGCGGCCTCGGCCGCGCCGCCGCGCTGGCGCTGGCAGGCGCCGGGCACGACCTGATCCTGACCTACCGCTCGGCGCGCGCCGAGGCCGAGGCCGTCATCGCCGAGGTCGAGCGCGCCGGCGGCCGGGCCGTGGCGCTGGCGCTCGACGTCGGCGACAGCGCCAGCTTCCCCGCCTTCGCGCAGGCCGTCGGCGAGCAGCTGCGCGCCGCCTGGGGCCGCGAGCGCTTCGACGCGCTGCTGCACAACGCCGGCTTCGGCGTGCACGCGGCCTTTGCCGACACGACCGAGGCGCAGTTCGACGAGCTGATGCGCGTGCACCTGAAGGGCCCGTTCTTCCTCACCCAGGCGCTGCTGCCGCTGCTGGCCGACGGCGGCAGCATCCTGCACGTCTCGAGCGGGCTGGCGCGTTTCAGCATGCCGGGCTTCGCGGCCTACGCGACGATGAAGGGCGGCATCGAGGTGCTGACGCGCTTCCTGGCCAAGGAGCTGGGCGCGCGCCGCATCCGCGTCAACACGCTGGCGCCCGGCGCGATCGAGACCGACTTCGGCGGCGGCATGGTGCGCGACAACCCCGAGATGAACGCCGCGATCGCCGCGCAGACCGCGCTCGGCCGCGTCGGCCAGCCCGAGGACATCGGCGGCGCGGTGGTGGCGCTGCTCTCGCCGCAGGCGGGCTGGATCAACGGGCAGCGGGTGGAGGCGTCGGGCGGCACGCTGCTCTGAGCGCGGCGCCGGCGGGCCGCGGGTCGAAGCCGCGCCCTCGCCGGGCCGGTGGTCACCAGCGATAACTCGCCGACGCCGTCACGGTGCGCGGGTCGCCGTTCAGGCAGTAGCCGCCGCCGCAGGTCCACGTGCGCTTGTCGAAGGCGTTGCGTGCGTTCAGGGCCAGGCGCCAGCCCTCGTGCTGCCAGGCCAGCATCAGGTCGGCGACGGTCGAGTCCGGCACCGTGCGCACCGTCTGGTCCCAGCGGCTGCGGTCGAGCGTGCGGCCGCGGTAGCGCAGGCCGGCGCCGACGGTCCAGTCCTGCAGGCCCCAGCCGGCGAGCCGGTAGCCGGCCCAGAGCGAGGCCTGGTGATAGGGCTGGCGCGCCTCGCGCCGGTTCACCTCCTCGGGCCGGTTGCTGCGCGTGGTGCGCAGGTCGGTGTAGGTGTAGGCGCCGATCAGTTCCAGATGGCGCGTGGCCTCGCCGCGCAGTTCCAGCTCCAGGCCGCGCGATCGCTGCTCGCCGGTCTGCACGCTGAAGGCGGGGTCGTCCGGGTCGGTCGTCAGCACGTTGGTCTTGCGCAGGTCGAACAGGCTGGCCGAGAACAGCAGGTTGCGCTCCTCCGGCTGCCAGCGCAGGCCGAGTTCGACCTGCTCGCCTTCGGTCGGGTCGAAGCGCTCGCCGCGGGCGTCGCGCCCCCCCTGCGGCTGGAACGACTGGCTGTAGCCGATGAAGGGCGCCCAGCCGTTGCGCATCAGGTAGACCAGCCCGAGGCGCCCGGTCAGCGCGTTGCTGTCCTCGATGCCCATGGCCTCGTCGGGCGCGCCGGAGCCGTCGCGGTTCCAGTCGTGGCGCAGGCCCGCCAGCGCCACCCAGCGCTCCTGCCACTTGGACTGGTTCTGCAGGTAGATGCCGGTCTGCCGGTTGTCGCCGCGCGTCAGGAACAACGGCGCGGCCGGGCCCGGCACCGCGCCGTAGACCGGCGCATACAGGTCGAGCGGGTCGAGGGGGCGGGCGTAGAAGTCGGAGTCGTACTGGTAGCGGACGTGGTCGAGGCCGGCCAGCAGCGTGTGTTCGGCGCCGGCGCCGCGCCAGCGCTGCTGCCAGTGCGTGTCGAGCGCCAGGCCGCGCACGTTCTCGGTTTCGTCGAAGGCACGCCGGTTCCAGCGGCGTGGATCGCCTTCGACCGGCGTGTAGGCGCCGGTGAAGCGCACGTCGACGTTGGAATCGAAGAGCCGCAGGCTCGCACGCCATTGCGCGTCGGTGCTGTAGGCCTGCTCGAACAGCGCGGTCAGCGAGGTCTGGGTCACGTCCTGCCGGTCGAAGCCGGGCTCGCCGACGAAGCGGAAGTCGGCGATGCGGCCGCCGTCCGGGCCGGGCACCAGCGTGCCGTCCACCGGCAGCGAGAAGCGGTAGCCGATACGGCGCTTCTGGTGCTGCATCAGCAGGGTCAGCGAGGTCGCGGCCGAGGGCCGCCAGCGCAGCGCGGGCGCGAGGTACAGGCCGTCGTTGCGCAGCGGGTCGGTCGGCGTCTCGGCGCGGCGCAGCAGGGCGGTGAAGCGCCAGTCCCAGTCGCCGTCCGGCGATACCGCGCCGCCGACGTCGAGGCCGATCTGGCGGTGGCGGTCGCTGCCGAGTTCCAGCACGACCTCGCGCACGGGTTCGGAGGTCGGGCGCTTGCTGACCGTGGCCAGCACGCCGCCGGGCGCGGCCATGCCGTAGAGCACCGAGGCCGCGCCCTTGACCAGCTCGACCCGCTCCAGGCCATAGGGCTCGACCTTGCCCGAGGCCCAGGCGCTGCTCGACACGCGCAGCCCATCGGCGTACTGGCTGCTGCCGGCGTCGATCCAGAAGCCGCGGCTGTAGACCGCGTCGTAGGAGCCCGAGTAGCCGCTCACCGCCTCGACGCCGGCCGAGTAGTCGAGCGCCTGCTCCAGCGTGGCGCTGCGCAGCAGGCGGATCTGCTCGGCGGTGACCACGGTGATCGACTGCGGCGTCTCGATCAGCGGCGTGTCGGTCTTGGTGGCGGTGGCGCTGCGCCGGGCGGCCAGGCCGTGTACCGGGCCGGTGGCGGTTTCCGCGTCGTGCTGCCCCCGCACCCGCACCTCGGGCAGTGTGGCGCCCGAGGCCGCGGCCGGCGCCACGCTCCAGGTCGCGCCGTCGCGGCGCAGTTCCAGGCCGCTGCCCTGCAGCAGCTCGCGCAGCGCGGCCTCGGCGTCCATCGTGCCCTGCACCGGCCGGCTGCTGCGGCCTTCGCCCAGCTCGGGGCGGAACACCAGCTGCACGCCGGCCTGGGCGGCGAACTGGCGCAGCGCCTCGGCCAGCGGCTGGGCCGGGATGTCGAAGGCGGCGGACTGGGCGGCGGCCTGCAGGCAGAGTGCCGCCAGCGCAGCGGTGGCAACGGCACGCAGCGTGGGGCGGCCGGGGGCGGGTGGGGTCAGGGCCATGGGTTCGGGCTTTGCAGGAGGGGAGATCCCGCTACAACGAAGCAGCGCGCCACTTCCTGAACGACCGCCCTGAGGCGCTCCCCGCCTGCCCGCCCTGGCGGCTTGTGGTTCAGCGCGGACCGATGCGCCAGCGCTGGTCCTCGAGGTTCGAGCGCACCGGCAGGATGCCGGGCAGAGCGCGCAGGAAGTCTTCGGCCTGCGCGATCTTCACCAGGCCCGACAGCCGCAGCGTCGCCACGGCCGGGTCCAGCTCGACCGGCCGCGGCAGGTAGCGCCGCAGGCGTTCGATGGCCTCGGCCAGCGCCGTGTCGTCGAAGCCGATGGCCCCGTGGCGCCAGCCGGCCGCACTCTGAGCGGCGGCCAGCCGCGTCACCTGCGAGGGCTCGTCCGCCCCGTCCGTGGCGCCGTGGCGCAGCGCGTCGCCAGGCCCGAGCTCGACCGCGAGACGGGCCTGCCCGCGGGCATCGAGCGTCTCGACCCGCACGCGCCCGCACTCGACCTGCACCTCGACGCCGCCATCCACCCGCCGCTCGACGCCGAAGCGGGTGCCGAGCACGGTGATGCGCAAGCTGCCGTGGCGGGCGGTGGCGGTTGCTGTTGCGGTGTCGATCACGGCGGGCACGTCGACGACGAAGGGCCGCTGCGCATCGGGCACGACGTCGAAGAAGGCCGCGCCCTGCAGCAGCGTCGCGTGGCGCCGGCGGCCGTAGTAGGCGAGCTGCAGCCGCGTCAGCGCGTCCAGCGTGACGACGCTGCCGTCCGGCAGCGGCTGGCGCAGCGAGCGGCCGACCGGCGTCCGGGCTGCCAGCTGCCACTGCGGCACGCTGAACTGCCACCAGCGCCAGACCCCGCTGGTGCCGAGCCCCAGGCCGGCGACGCCGAGCAGCGCCGCCAGCGAGCGGCGGCGCCCGCGCCGCGGTGTGTCGGCGGCGCCGCCGACGATACCCGCATGCCAGCGCTCCATCGCGGCCTGCACGCGGTCCATCGCCAGCATCACCTCGCGCTCGACCATGTTGCGCGAGAGGCCGAACTCCGCCGCCAGCACGCCCTGGTCGATGCCGTCGACCCGGTGCCGCAGGAAGATCGTGCGCGCGCGCTCGGGCAGGCCGGCCAGTGCGCCTTCCACCGCCCGCACCGCCTGCCCGTACATCGCCGCGTCGGCGGTGTCCGGCGCCTGTGCGGGTGCCTGCTCGCGGGCGGCGAGGGCGGGCTCGGCATGGCGGCGTGCCAGGCCATCGCGCCGGCGCTGGTCGATCACCAGGTTGCGCGCGACGGTGAACAGGTAGGCGCGCGCCTCACCGTCGTCGCGCCAGGCCGGTTCGCGGCCCGCGCGTGCCAGGTCCGCGGCCCGCAGCCAGGTGTCATGCGCCAGTTCCCGTGCCTCGTCCGCATTGCCTGTGCGCAGCGACAGGTAGCGCAGCAGCTCGCGGTAGCTGTCGCGGAAGCTGGCCAGCAGCGGCGAGGGCGCAGCGCCGAGGCCGGCGTCGGGAGGGCTCATCGGGTCTCAGCTCGGCACGGTGCGGGCCGGCGGCGCGGCCCTGCGCGGGGCCGCGACGTCGCGCGGACCGGGGTTCAGGCGCCGCGGCCGGGGGCGGGCCCGGCCCGCGCCACCGCGGCGGCGGGGCTCAGCGGCCGACCATCTGCTCGGCCACGACCCACTGGTCGAACTGCTCGCCGGTCAGGTGGCCGGAGGCGACGGCCGCCTCGCGCAGGCTGCTGCCTTCCTTGTGGGCCTTCTTCGCGATGTAGGCGGCCTTGTCGTAGCCGATATGCGGGTTCAGCGCCGTCACCAGCATCAGCGAGTTCTTCACCAGCTCGGCGATGCGGTCGCGGTTGGGCTCGATGCCGACCGCGCAGTTGTCGTTGAAGCTGCGCATGCCGTCGGCCAGCAGCCGCACGCTCTGCAGGAAGTTGTGCGCCACCACCGGGCGGAACACGTTCAGCTCGAAGTTGCCCGAGGCGCCGCCGATGTTGATCGCGACGTCGTTGCCGAACACCTGGGCCGCGAGCATCGTCACCGCCTCGCTCTGCGTCGGGTTGACCTTGCCGGGCATGATCGACGAGCCGGGCTCGTTCTCGGGAATGGTCAGTTCGCCGATCCCGCTGCGCGGGCCGCTGGCCAGCCAGCGCACGTCGTTGGCGATCTTGTTCAGGCTCGCGGCCAGCGTCTTCAGCGCGCCGTGGGCGAACACCAGCGCGTCCTGCGAGGCGAGCGACTCGAACTTGTTCGGCGAGGTGACGAAAGGCAGGCCGGTGATGGCCGCCAGCTCCTTCGCCACGCCCTCGGCGTAGCCCTTGGGCGCGTTCAGCCCGGTGCCGACCGCGGTGCCGCCCAGCGCCAGCTCATACAGGTGCGGCAGCGCCGACAGCACGTGCTTGCGGCCGTGCTCCAGCTGGGCCACCCAGCCCGAGACCTCCTGGCCCAGCGTCAGCGGCGTCGCGTCCTGCAGGTGGGTGCGGCCGATCTTGACGATGCCGTCGAAGGCCTCGGCCTTCTGCGCCAGCGTCTTCTTCAGCAGGTCGATCGCCGGCAGCAGCTTGTTCGTCAGCGCGTCCACCGCGGCGACATGCGAGGCGGTCGGGAACACGTCGTTCGACGACTGGCTCTTGTTGACGTCGTCGTTCGGGTGGATCAGCCGGCCCTCGCCGCGCTCGCCGCCCAGGATCTCGCTGGCTCGGTTGGCGATGACCTCGTTGAGGTTCATGTTCGACTGCGTGCCCGAGCCGGTCTGCCAGACGACGAGCGGGAATTCGTCGGGGTGCTTCCCTTCGATGACCTCCTGCGCGGCGGCGACGATCGCGTCCTTCTTCTTCGCGTCGAGCAGGCCCAGCGCATGGTTCACCGTGGCCGAGGCCCGCTTGACCTGGGCCAGCGCCTTGATGACCTCGCGCGGCTGGCGCTCGCCCGAGATGTCGAAGTTCTGCAGCGAGCGCTGCGTCTGCGCACCCCAGAGCTTGTCGGAGGGGACGGCGATCGGGCCAAAGGTGTCGCGTTCGGTGCGGGTGGACATGGCGTTGGTCGGCGTGTCGGGCCGTCTGATGAGAATCGTTCCCATTCTAGGATCCCGTGCTGACGGGTCTCTGGCATCGCCTTGTTCCGCGGAGGGGCCGCGGCCCGGCTCAGAGGCTCAGCCGGCGCAGCGCATCGAGGACCTGCAGCGCCATCGGTCGATGGTCACCTGCCATCGACGCCGCGGCTGCCGCGCCATACCCGCCGTCGGGGCGCGGCCGCAGCCGGACGGCTGGCGGCAGCCCGTAGCGCATCAGGACCACGTTCGCGAGGATGCGAGCCGTGCGCCCGTTGCCGTTGCCAAACGGGTGGATCCGCACCCACTCGCCGTGGGCCCAGGCCGCGAGCCAGGCCACGCCGTTCAGCGCGTCGGCGCTCAGGTCGGCGCCGGGCGCGACGGCCTGGTCAAGCCCCTCCAGCGCGGTCGCGAGTCGCTGCTCGAAGCGCCGCAGCTCGTCGGCGATTTCTGCCGGTGGCACGCCCTCCCGCGACCCGACCATCACGTGCACATCGGCCACGCCGGGCTCTCCGCGGAAGGCGCCGACGAAGGCCTCGTCGGGCACGCGCAGGCCGGCCATCATCTGGGCGTGCCATTGGCGGATCGACGACACATCGACCGGCCGGCGCTGGGCGGCCGCGTCGGCCAGCGCCTCGAGCAGCGCGGTGAGGTTGCGCCGCAGCCGGGCCGAGTCCGCGTCCCAGTCGGGCTTCAACGGGTGGCGTCGCGCACCCGCTTCGAGACCGGGCCGTCGAGCCGCAGGCCGGCGTCGAGCACGCGCCCCTCGGCCGGGTCGTCGGCGGTGGCTTCGCCCTCGACGAAGGCCGCGATCGCCTTCCTGAAGCCGGGGTCGCGCTGGCGCCAGGCCTTCAGCCGCTCGAGCGTCTGTTGCAACTCCTGCTCGAGGGCAGCCGAGCGCGTCTCGATGTAGCCCGCGACGGCCTCGTTCACCAGCTTGTTCAGCGGCTGGCCGGTCTCGGCGTTGAGCAGGCGCAGCCCCTGCTCGTTCGCTGGCGTCAGGCGAAAGGTCGTGGCGCGCGTGGCAGGGGCCTCCGCGCCCACCGACGGAGAGGGCCTGGCCATCGTGCTGCGGGGCGCGTGTTTGGCTTGCGAACTCATGAGGTATTCAGGGTTGATCGCCCGATGTCAGATTTCAATTTTGACATCTGCCTCAGGGTTTGGCAAAGGGCCTCACCAGCCGAGGGCGCCGTAGTCGCGACGTTCCACCGCCCGGGCGATGCGGCGGGCCTGCTGGTCGATGCGGGCACCGGCGTCGCCGGCCTCCATGTCGCGCAGGCTCTCGGCCAGGTCGCGTCCGCAATGGCCGGTCTGGCCGCACACGATGAAGTAGAGGTTGCTGGAGCGGCTGCAGTCGAAGCCCGCATGGCACAGGGCCAGCAAGGTGGCCGTGTAGGGGGCGTACGGGCCGCCGAGCGGGGACCAGGTCTCGCCGGGCTTCATCGCGGAGAGCCGCAGCCAGTCCGCCAGTTCGGCGTCGCGCCAGAGCAGGGCGGTGGTGCCATAGCGTTCCAGGTCGCGCCGCAGTGACTTCCCGTAAGCCCGCATCTCGGCGCTGTCGCGGGCCTCGACGCCCGCGCCGTCGGCGATCGGCAGGCGGCCCAGGTCCCGGAACGGTGAGTCCGCGGCTTTCAGCGACTGCCGCAAGCGCTGGCCGTCGGCCATGAAGTGCTCGCGCCGGTGCCGATGGAACGGCGCGCAATGCTGGCCGTGCAGGCGGAACGTGTCGTCGTAGCGCCGCTGCGCCTCGGTGGGGCGGTCGCCGGACTTGAGCGGCACCGCGCCGATGACCACCGGAAAGCAGAGGTCCCAGGCCCGCAGGGCCAGGAAGCGGTCTTCCGGTCGCTCGGAGGCCAGCCCGCGTTCGTAGAGCTTCAGCAGCGCCTCGCCGCCGAGGCGCCATAGGGCGCGCGCCTCGTCTTCGAAGCGGGGCGTCGTCGGTGCCGCGGCTTGCCGTCCCGCGGAAGGCAGCGCCGGAGGCGGCCTCGCCGGGGCCGTGGGCGTGGCATCGCCGGGCGGCGGCTGTGGTGGCTGCGCGGGTGTGGCGACGGTCGGGGCCTCTCGCGGGGCCGTGCCGCGGGCCAGGAACATCAGCAGCGACAGGACGGCGAAGACCGCCGCCACCCAGGCGCTCCAGCGGCGCGGGTCCATCGCGCCGCGGTCAGCTGACCTTGCCCGCCAGCAGCGGCGCAAACGCCGTCGCGATCCCCAGGAACGAGAAGAAGCCGGTGATGTCGGTCACCGTGGTCAGCATGATCGACGAGGCGGTCGCCGGGTCCTGGCCGAAGCGGCGCAGCAGCATCGGCACCAGCGCGCCGGCCAGGCAGGCCATCAGCATCGAGATCGCCATCGCCAGCGCGAACACGCCGACCAGCGCCGCCGAGCCGCTCCAGACGTAGACGCCGATCCCGGCGGTGAAGGCCACCGCCAGCCCGTTGACCAGGCCGACCAGCGCTTCCTTGCCGACCACCTGCCGCCAGTGGCGCAGGCCCACCTCGCGCAGCGCCAGGCCGCGCATCGTCACCGCCAGCGCCTGTGCGCCGGCGTTGCCCGACTGGCCGGCCACCATCGGCATCAGCACCGCCAGCGCGGTGAACTGCGCGATCGTGTGCTCGAACAGGCCCACCACCGAGGCGGCCATGAAGGCGGTCAGCAGGTTCACCTGCAGCCACGGCAGGCGCTTCTTCACCGCGAAGCCGGGGGTCGAGAGCGCGCGCTCGTCGGCGCTGGCGCCGACCATGGTCTGGATGTCGACGCTGGTCTCTTCCTCCACCGCGGCGACCAGCTCGGCCTGGCGGATCACGCCGACCAGCCGCCCCGACACGTTGACCACCGGCAGCGTCGAGATCGGGTGCGCCTGCAGCGTCTCGACCACTTCCTCGCGCGGCGCCAGCTCGTCGACGTGGATCACGACACCGCGCGTGATGTCGGCCAGCGGCAGCTCATGCGCGGCGAGCGCCAGGTCCTGCAGCTCGACGCGGCCGGCGAGCCGCCCCTCGTCGTCGACGACGAACAGGTCGCGCAGCCCGCGGCGGCGGATCTGGCGCAGCCGCTCGATCGCCTGCGCGACCGTCATGCCGCGCCGCAGCGGCGCGACGCGAGGGTCCATCATCCGGCCCGCGCTGTCTTCCGGGTACTGCAGCAGCTCGCGCAGCTCGCGTCCGACCTCGGCGTCGAGGGTGGCGAGCCAGCTCTCGCGCGGCTCGGGTTCGAGCTGGGTCAGCACCGCGACGCTCGCCACCGGCTCGGCCTCGGAGAGCAGGTGCCGCGCGAGCGGGTCGGGCAGGCGCAGCAGCACCTCGAGCGCGACGTCCGGCGCCAGCGCCTGCCAGGCCGGCAGCGCCGCGTGCGGCGGCTGGTGCGCGAGCAGCGCGGCCGCCTCGTCGGCGTCCATCGCCTCGAACAGGCGCGCGGCCTCGTGCGGGTAGTCGAGCAGGTAGCGGTGCGTCAGCGCCGCGTCGGCGGAGGCGAGGGCCGGCGTCGTCATGGGGGGTCGATCCTGGTGACCTGGGGCGCGACCTTCGGCAGCAGCGCCAGGCCGGCACCGAGCAGCCCCGACACCGCCTGCCAGTAGCCGCGCGCGGCGACGCCGACGAGCGAGGACGAGGCGTCGGACGAGCCCCCCGGCGGCGTCAGGTGTTCGAGCGCGCGCGTCAGCGCGTCGCGCGTCATCACGCCGACCAGGCGGTTGCCCGGCTCGGTCACCGGCAGCAAAGAGGCCTCGGCCCAGGCCGGGTGGGCCGCCGCGCCGGCGAGCGGCGCGTGGGCGGTGAGCACCGCGGCCGGGCGCTGCATCAGCGTCGCCAGCGTCGCGGCCGCCGGCGCGCCGAGCAGCACCAGCACCGGCACGACGCCGGCAAAGCGCCGCGACTCGTCGGCGACGAAGACCATCGGATGCTCGACCGGCGCCGCGCGCAGGCGCGACAGGGCCTCGCCGGCGCGCGCCTCGGCGGCGAGCATCACGATGTCGGGGTCGGCCCAGGCGCCGAGCGTGTCCTCGCCATAGCCGAGCAGCAGCGTGGAGGCGAGCGCGGCGGCGGTCGGCAGGCCGGCGGTCAGCGTGCGGCGGCGCGGCTCCGGCACGTGGCGCAGCAGCGCGACGGTCGGCTGCGTGGCCATCGGCGCGAGCAGCGCCAGCACGCGCGCGTCGTCGAGCGCCTGCAGGCAGCGCGCCGCCTTGGCCGGCAGCATCGCGGCGAGCACGTCGGCGCCCAGCCGCGCCGGCGCGGCCTCGAAGAGCGCCGTCGCCTCGGCGAGCGGCAGTGCCTCGAGCACGCGCGCCGCCTGCACCGGGTGGCTGCGCATGAAGGCGAGGCTGAGGGCGCGTTCGTCGGCCATCGTTGGCGGTGCGGTGCGGTGCGGTGCGGTGCGGTGCGGGCGTCGTGTCCTGCGGCGCGACCGGGTTCAGGCCTGCGGCGAGCGCGCGACGAGCACGATCGCCTCGTCGTGGTAGACGCTGCCGGGCAGCATCACGCGGCCCTCGTCGGTTTCGAGCACGAGCGAGGTGGCGGTCAGGTCGACGATGCGCCCCTCGTGCCCGGCCACGCGCACCCGCTGGCCGATGCGCAGCGACTGGCCCAGGTAGTGCGCGCCGATCAGGTTGGCGACGTAGGCGCGCGCCCCCAGGCTCACCGCCAGCGTCACGCCGCCCATCACGGTGGCGGCCAGCACCACCGCGAGGATCGCGATCCAGGTGACCTTGAGCCCGACCTGGTCGGCACCGACCAGCAGCGCCAGGATCAGCGTCGCGCCCTGGGCGACGCGGGCCAGCGCCGCGCGCTGCGCCTCGGCCAGGCCGCCGGCGGCCGTCTGCACCAGCTCGCCGACGAAGCCCGAGAGCAGCACCCCGGCGGCGATGATCAGCAGGCCCGCGGTCAGCGTCGGCAGGTGGTCGAGCAGGCGCGAGAGCCAGTCGGTGAAGGTCTGCAGGCCCAGGGTCTGCGTCGCCGCGGCGACGAAGAAGACCAGCACGACCCAGTAGACGACGGTGCCCAGCACCTGGCCCGAACGGCCCAGCTGCCAGCGGGTGCGGCCGGTGCCGCGCGCGATCAGGGTGTCGAGCAGGCCGGCGCCGCGCCGCGTCGCCAGGCGCAGCAGCCGGGCCAGCAGCCAGCCGACGACGAGCAACGCGAGCGCGCCCAGCAGGTTCGGCAGGTGCTCGAGCACCCGCTCGAGCGTCAGCGACAGTGCGCGGTCGAGGGTGTCGGCGAGGGAGCCCATCGGCTCATCGTACCCGCGCCCGGTGACACCCCTGCGCCGCCGCTCGGGTACAAGATCGGCTTCGCGTGCAACCGCTGGGAGACGCTGCGATGACCGCGCCAGCCGAGATCCGGGCCTTCTTCGACGGGGCCACCAACACCGTGACCTACCTGGTGGCCGACCCGGCGACGCGCGAGGCCGCCGTGATCGACCCGGTGCTCGACTATGACCACCGCAGCGGCAAGGTCTCGACCACCTCGGCCGAGCGCGTGCTCGAGGCCGCGCGGGCGGCCGGGCTCACCATCGTCTGGGTGCTCGAGACCCATGCCCATGCCGACCACCTGAGCGCCGCGCCCTTCCTGCAGCGGCACACCGGGGCCCCGATCGCGATCGGCGAGCACATCCGCGAGGTGCAGCGGATCTTCACGCCGGTGTTCGGCCTCGACGACGTCACCGGCGAGGGCAGCGAGTTCGACCGCCTGCTGCGCGACGGCGAGACGCTGCCGCTGGGCGCGCTCGAGGTCGAGGTGCTGCACACCCCGGGCCATACGCCGGCCTGCGTCTCGTACCGCATCGGCGATGCGGTGTTCATCGGCGACACGCTGTTCATGCCCGACTACGGCACCGCGCGTGCCGACTTCCCCGGCGGCAGCGCCGAGCAGCTGTATCGCTCGATCCGGCGCCTGCTCGCGCTGCCGCCTCAGACGCGCCTGCTGACCTGCCACGACTACAAGGCGCCGGGGCGCGAGAAGCACGTCTGGGAGAGCACGGTGGCCGAGCAGCGGGCGTACAACATCCACGTGCACGACGGCGTGAGCGAGGAGGCCTTCGTCGCGATGCGCCGCCGGCGCGACGCGACGCTGGCCAGCCCGACGCTGCTGCTGCCGTCGATCCAGGTCAACATCCGCGCCGGCCGGCTGCCCGCGCCGGCGCGGAACGGCGCGCGCTACCTGAAGATCCCGCTGCGCTTCGTCGAGGGCGTCGACGCCCCAGGCTGAGCGCTGCCGCGGCGGGCCCGCCGTGCCAGCGCCTCGGCCCGGCGCGCCTGGCGCTCGAAGGCGTTGTCGCGATAGCTTCCGCGTCCCCGCGCGAGCTGCCACAGGCTCGACGCCGCATAGGCGGGCAGGAACAGCGGCCCCCAGCGCTCGTACTGCGCGACATGCGCCTGCTCGTGGATGCGCGTCGCCTCGAGCGTGGCCGCGTCGAGCGCGAGCACCACATGGCCGAAGGTGATCGCGCCGAAGCGCAGCGGCGGCGGCAGCGCCAGCACCGGCCGCGCGAGGCGCCCGGCGGAGAACTCGACGACGCCCTGGGTGACGGTCGCCCGCCCGCCGGCCAGCAGCGCGACGAGCCCCATGCAGAGCCCGAGCGCGGTGTTCGGCGAGGCCCAGAGCCAGGCCGCGCCCCGGCGCAGCGTGCGGCGCATCAGCCGCCCCGGCCCGTCGCCCCGTCGGGCACGAGGCGCGCGGCGTCCGCCAGCACCCAGGCCGCGGCCTTCTCCGCGATCATCAGCGTCGGGCTGTTGGTGTTGCCGCTGGTGATCGTCGGCATCGCGCCGGCGTCGACCACGCGCAGCCCGGCGACGAGGCCGCCGCGCCCGTCGCGCAGCCGCAGGCGCGCGTCGAGCACCGCGCCGGGGTCGTCGTCGCGGCCCATGCGGGTCGTGCCGACCGGGTGGAAGATCGTCGTCGCGATGTCGCCGGCCAGGCGCGCCAGCTCTTCGTCCGACTGGTATTCGACGCCGGGGCGGAACTCGGCCGGCGCGTACTTCGCCAGTGCCGGCTGCGCGGCGATGCGGCGCGTCAGGCGCAGCGAGTCGGCCGCCACCTGGCGGTCTTCCGGCGTCGAGAGGTAGTGGGTCGTGATCGCCGGTGCGTCGTCGAAGCGCGGGCTGCGGATCTCGATGCGGCCGCGGCTCGTCGGGTTGAGGTTGCAGACGCTGGCGGTGAAGGCCGGGAAGCGGTGCAGCGGCTCGCCGAAGGCATCGAGCGACAGCGGCTGCACGTGGTACTGCAGGTTCGGCCAGGCGAGCCCGGGCGAGCTCTTGGCGAAGGCGCCGAGCTGCGACGGCGCCATGCTCATCGGGCCGCTGCGCGACCAGGCGTACTCGAGCGCGATGCGCGCCTTGCCGAGCCCGCTCGCGGCCAGCGTGTTCAGCGTCGGCACCCGCGCGACCTTGAACACGGCGCGGATCTGCAGGTGGTCCTGCAGGTTGGCGCCGACGCCGGCCAGGTCGACGCGGGTCTCGACGCCGTGGCGCTGCAGCAGCGCGCCCGGCCCGATGCCCGACAGCTGCAGCAGCTGCGGTGAGTTGACGCTGCCGGCGCAGAGCAGCACCTCGCGCGCCGCATGGGCCCTCAGCCGCTGGCGTCCGTCCCAGACCTCGACGCCGGTGCAGCGCAGGGCGTCGCCGCCCACGCCGTCGCCGGGGCCGCCTTCGAGCACGAGGCGCGTCGCCTGCGCGCGCGTCCACAGGCTGAGGTTGGGCCGTGCGCGGCAGTCGGGGCCGAGGAACGCGCGCGCGCTGCTCCAGCGCCAGCCGCGGCGCTGGTTGACCTCGAAATAGGCGACGCCGGCGTTGTCGCCGCGGTTGAAGTCGGCCGTACGTGGAATACCGGCCTGCACCGCGGCCTCGGCGAAGGCATCGAGGATGTCCCAGCGCAGCCGCTGGCGCTCGACGCGCCATTCGCCGCCGTGGCCGTGGAAGCGCGCGAAGTCCGGGTCGGGCGCGGCGCCGGCGTCGCCGAGGTGGTGGTTCTCATGGCACCGGAACGCGGGCAGTACGTTCGCCCAGCGCCAGGTGTCGTCGCCGGTCGCCTCGGCCCAGTGCTCGTAGTCGCGCGACTGGCCGCGCATGTAGATCATCCCGTTGATGCTCGAGCTGCCGCCCAGCGTCTTGCCGCGCGGGTAGCGCAGGCTGCGCCCGTTCAGGCCGGGGTCGGGCTCGGTGCGGTAGAGCCAGTCGGTGCGCGGGTTGCCGATGCAGTAGAGGTAGCCGACCGGGATGTGGATCCACGGATACCGGTCGCGCCCGCCCGCCTCGAGCAGCAGCACCCGGTGCCGCCCGTCGGCCGAGAGGCGGTTCGCCATCAGCGCGCCGGCGGTGCCGGCGCCGATCACGATGTAGTCGAAGCGGGGGTCGCTCAAGGCTCGGGTCTCCTGTCGCGGCGGCGCGGCATCGGAGCCGCAGTGTGCCGTCGCAGCGGCGCGCCGGGCAGAGGGTCGCGAGGCTCAGCATCATGACGTCACGCGCCGATCCACCTTCTCGACGGCAACGTGCTGGTGGAGCAGGGCGCGCTGTGGGCGCCGTTTGGCGTACGGGCGCGGACTTCGCGCCATGAACAGCCGCCGTTCGGGCTTTGGATCGAGGCAAGTGCTTGCCTGCGCAGGGCGGGTCCCATTCGGCCGGGTCAAATGCCGCCGGTAGACTGGCCCCCGTGACCCTTCTGCTCTTCCTGCTGCTGCCCTTCGCCGGCAGCCTCGTCGCCGCCCTCCTGCCCACCCATCGACGCAATGCCGCGTCGCTCTGGGCCGGCCTGGTCGCGCTCACCGGCACGGTCGTGCTCGCCTCGATGTTCCCGGTGGTGCGCGACGGCGGTGTGCTGCGCGAGACCTGGAGCTGGCTGCCCGGCCTCGGCGTCGACCTGGTGATCCGCATCGACGGCTTCGCCTGGATGTTCGGCATGCTGGTGCTCGGCATCGGCACGCTGGTGGTGCTGTACGCGCGGTACTACATGTCGCCGGAAGACCCGGTGGCGCGCTTCTTCTCGTTCCTGCTCGCCTTCATGGGCGCGATGCTGGGCGTGGTCACCTCGGGCAACCTGGTGGTGCTGGTCTTCTTCTGGGAGCTGACCAGCCTGTTCTCCTTCCTGCTGATCGGCTACTGGTACCACCGGCGCGACGCGCGCCGCGGCGCGCGCATGGCGCTGACGGTCACCGGCGCCGGCGGCCTGGCATTGCTGGCCGGCGTGCTGCTGATCGGCCACATCGTCGGCAGCTACGACCTCGACGTGGTGCTCGCCGCCGGCGACACGGTGCGCGCGCATCCGCTCTACGTGCCGGCGCTGGTGCTGGTGCTGTTGGGCGCGCTGACGAAGAGCGCGCAGTTCCCGTTCCACTTCTGGCTGCCGCACGCGATGGCGGCGCCGACGCCGGTGTCGGCCTATCTGCACTCGGCGACGATGGTCAAGGCCGGCGTCTTCCTGATGGCGCGCCTGTGGCCGGTGCTGTCGGGCACCGAGGAATGGTTCTGGATCGTCAGCGGCGCAGGCGTCATCACGCTGCTGCTCGGCGCCTACACGGCGATGTTCCAGAACGACCTGAAGGGGCTGCTCGCCTACTCGACGATCAGCCACCTGGGCCTGATCACGCTGGCGCTCGGCCTGAACAGCCCGCTGGCGGCGGTGGCGGCGGTGTTCCACACGATGAACCACGCGACCTTCAAGGCCTCGCTGTTCATGGCCGCCGGCGTCGTCGACCACGAGACCGGCACGCGCGACATCCGGCGCCTGGGCCACCTCTACGCGGTGATGCCGATCACCGGCACGCTGGCGATGGTGGCCAGCGCGGCGATGGCCGGGGTGCCGCTGCTGAACGGCTTCCTGTCGAAGGAGATGTTCTTCGCCGAGACGGTCTACATCACCTCGCTGCCCTGGGTCGACCGCGGCCTGCCGGTGGTGGCCACGGTCTCGGGGCTGTTCGCGGTGGTCTACGCGCTGCGCTTCTCGTACGACGTGTTCTTCGGCACGCCGTCGACCGGCCTGCCGCACACGCCGCACGAGCCGACGCGCTGGATGCTGGCGCCGGTGGGCCTGCTGGTGCTGCTGTGCCTGGCGGTCGGGATCGCGCCGAACATCGTCGTCGGCCCGGTGCTCGCCGCGGCGGCGCGGCCGGTGGTCGGCGGCGAGCTGCCCGAGTACAGCCTCGCCGTCTGGCACGGGCTGAACACGCCGCTGGTGATGAGCGTGGTGGCGCTGATCGGCGGCATCTGGACCTACTGGGCGCTGCGCCGGGCGCAGGCCGCCGGCTACTGCCTGCAGCCGCCGCTCACCAGCTACCTCGACGGCAAGCGCTTCTTCGAGGCGGCGCTGGCCGAACTTTCGCTGCTCGGCCGCTCGGCCCTGCGCCGGCTCGGCTCGCAGCGGCTGCAGGCGCAACTGTTCGCGCTCGTCGCGCTGGCCTGCGTCGCCGCCTACTTCTCGCTCGGCGACGGCCCGCTGCGCTCGGGCGACCGGCCGCGCCTGCCGGTGACGCCCGAGTTCGTGCTGCTGTGGGTGATCGGCGCGGCCTGCGCGATCGGCGCCGCGGTGCAGGCCAAGTTCCACCGCCTCGCCGCGCTGACGATGCTCGGCGGCGCCGGCCTCGCGACCTGCCTCACCTTCGCCTGGTTCTCGGCGCCCGACCTGGCGCTGACCCAGCTTGCGGTCGAGATGGTCACCGTCGTGCTGTTCCTGCTCGGCCTGCGCTGGATGCCCAAGCGTCGCGAGACCGACGAGGACGCGCCCGACATCCTGCCGATCCGGTTGCGCCGCATCCGCGACTTCTTCATCGCGATGCTCGCCGGCGTCGGCATCGCGGTGATCTCCTACGCGATGCTCACCCGCCCGGCGCCGCAGAGCATCTCGCCGTTCTTCCTCGAGAAGGCGCTGCCCGAGGGGGGCGGCACCAACGTGATCAACGTGATGCTGGTCGACTTCCGCGGCTTCGACACGATGGGCGAGATCACCGTGCTCGTCGCGGTGGCGCTGACGATCTACGCGCTGCTGCGCCGCTTCCGGCCGCTGCGCGAGAGCATCGAGCTGCCGTCGCAGCAGCGCATCGTGCCGGCCGGCACGCCGACCGACCTGGTCAAGCCGCGGCTGCTCGCGATCACCGCCGCCGCCTGGGGCACGCGGCGCAGCGCGGGCCCGGTGGTCGCGCCCGACGCCGAGGACGGGCCCGAGGGCGCGGCCACCGCCGCAGTCGGCATCGAGCAGCTCGGCTACCGCATGGTGCCGACGGTGCTGGTGCGCGTGCTGCTGCCGCTGGCCTGCGCGGTGGCGCTCTACCTGCTGCTGCGGGGCCACAACGAGCCGGGCGGCGGCTTCGTCGCCGGGCTGCTCGTCTCGGTGGCGCTGATCACGCAGTACATGATGGTCGGCACGGCCTGGGTCGAGACGAACCTGAACGTGCAGCCGCTGCGCTGGATGGGGATCGGCCTGCTCTTCGCCGTCGGCACCGGCGCCGGCTCGCTCTGGTTCGGCTTCCCGTTCCTCACGACGCACACCGCCCACCTCGACCTGCCCTGGCTGGGCGATGTGCACATCGCCAGCGCGATGTTCTTCGACCTCGGCGTGTTCGCGGTCGTCATCGGCGCCACGGTGCTGATCCTGATCGCGCTGGCCCACCAGTCGCTGCGTGCCCGCCGCCGCCCCGCCGGCGAGGCGGCCGACGACGACGGCGCGGGCCCCGCCCGCACGGCAGCTGTCGCCGGGGAGGCCTGATGGAACTGATCGTCTCGCTCGCCATCGGCGTGCTCACCGCCTCGGGCGTCTGGCTGCTGCTGCGGCCGCGGACCTACCAGGTGCTGATCGGCCTGTCGCTGCTGTCCTACGCGGTCAACCTGTTCATCTTCAGCATGGGCAGCCTGATGATCGACGCCGAGCCGATCGTGCAGCCCGGCCTCACGCCCGACCTGCAGCATTACACCGACCCGATGCCCCAGGCGCTGGTGCTGACGGCGATCGTGATCGGCTTCGCGACCACCGCGCTCTTCCTCGTCGTGCTGATCGTCGCCCGCGGGCTGACGCGCAGCGACCACGTCGACGGCCAGGAAGAACGCGTGCGCGCGGGAGGCTTCGGCGGATGAACCCTCAGATGCCTCACCTGATGGTCGTGCCGATCGTGCTGCCGCTCGTCGCGGCCGCGCTGATGCTGTTCCTCGGCGAGAACCGGCGTTCGTGGAAGGCCGCGCTCGGCCTGATCAGCTGCGGCGTCAACCTGGGCGTCGCGGTCAAGCTGGTCGACTGGGTCCACCACGGCGGGGCGCCCGGCGCGCTCGGCGTGTACCTGCCGTCGAACTGGGACGTGCCCTTCGGCATCGTGCTGGCGATCGACCGCCTGTCGGCGATGCTGCTGCTGCTCGTGGCTGTGGTGGCGCTGGCGTCGATGCTGTTCTCGCTCGCGCGGTGGCATCGCGCCGGGGTGCACTTCCATCCGCTGTTCCAGATCCAGCTGATGGGGCTGAACGGCGTCTTCCTGACGGCCGATCTGTTCAACCTGTTCGTCTTCTTCGAGATCCTGCTGGCCGCCTCCTACGGCCTGATGCTGCACGGCAGCGGCCGCGAGCGGGTGCGCGCCGGGCTGCACTACATCGCCTTCAACCTCGCCGCGTCGCTGCTGTTCCTGATCGGCGTGGCGATGCTCTACGGCGTGACCGGCACGCTCAACCTGGCCGACATGGCGCAGCGGCTGGCGAACATCCCCGACGCCGATCGCGGCCTGCTGCAGGCGGGCGCGGCGATCCTCGCGCTCGCCTTCCTCGGCAAGGCGGCGCTCTGGCCGCTCAACTTCTGGCTCGCGCCGGCCTATTCCGCGGCGGCGGCGCCGGTGGCGGCGCTGTTCGCGCTGATGACCAAGGTCGGCGTCTACGCGGTGTTGCGGCTGTGGACATTGCTGTTCCCGGCCGACGCGGGCGGCCTGGCCGCCTTCGGCATGGTCGAGCCGGTGCCGCCCTTCGGCAGCGCGGCGCTGGTCTGGGGCGGCATGGCGACGCTCGCCTTCGGCACGCTCGGCCTGCTCGCCTCGCAGCGCGTCGGCCGGCTGGCGGCGTTCAGCGTGATCGTCTCGTCGGGCACGCTGCTCGCGGCCTTCGGCTTCGGCCAGGCGCCGCTGTCGGCGGCGGCGCTGTACTACCTGGTCAGTTCGACGCTCGGCGGCGCGGCGCTGTTCCTGCTCGTCGAACTGCTCGAGCGCGCGCGACAGGGGGCGGATTCCGGCCCGCTCTACGAAGACGCGAACGCCGACGGACGCCAGGCGCCCTTCGTCGTCGGCGCGCTCGACGCGCCGGCCGGCACCAACCTCGACGACGACGAGAGCGTGCTGATCGGCCGCGCGCTGCCCGCGGCGATGGCCTTCCTGGGCTTGAGCTTCATCATCAGCGCGCTGATGGTCTCGGGGCTGCCGCCGCTGGCCGGCTTCGTCGCCAAGGTGTCGCTGATCTCGGCGATGCTGATGCCCGAGGTGGGGCTGGCCGATGCGCCGGTCTCCGAGGCGGGCTGGGTGCTGACGGCGCTGCTGATCCTCTCGGGGCTGCTCGCCACCATCGGGCTCTCGCGCGCCGGCATTCGCAGCTTCTGGACCACGCCCGACCGCGCCGCGCCGCGCCTGCGGGTGATCGAATGCCTGCCGATCGCGGTGCTGCTGGCCGTGTGCGTGCTGATGACGCTGCGCGCCGACTCGGTGCTGCGCTACACGCGCGCCGCGGCGGAGGCGCTCTACAACCCGCAGGCCTATGTCGAGTCGGTGCTGTCCGCGCTGCCGCGGCCCGGGCCGACCCGCGGCGGCAGCCCCGACGTGGCACCGGCCTTGTCGCCGGAGGAGCGCTGATGCGACGCCTGCTCGACGCCGTGTTCCCCGCACCGCTGATGTCGGTCGCGCTGTTCGCGTTCTGGCTCGTGCTCAACCGTTCGCTCGGCCCGGGCCATCTGCTGCTGGCGGTGCTCGTGGCGCTGGGGCTGCCGATCGTGCTGGCACCCCTGTGCCCGCGCGGCGTGCGCATCCGGCATCCGCTGGTGGTCGCGCGGCTCGTGCTGAGCGTCGGCCGCGACGTGCTGGTGTCGAACTTCGATGTGGCGTGGGGGGTGCTGCACGCGCGCCGGCGGCCGCTGCGCCCGGCCTTCGTCGTGCTGCCGCTGACGCTGCGCGACCCCTACGGCCTGGCGGCGCTGGCGACGATCACCGCGGTCGTGCCCGGCACGGTGTGGAACGAGCTCGCGCCGGACCGCAGCGCGCTGCGCCTGCATGCCTTCGACGTCGAGGACGAGGCGGCCTTCATCGCCGATTTCAAGGAACGCTACGAGCGGCCGCTGATCCAGATCTTCCAGTCCGCCGGGGAGGCACCGCGATGACCCTGCTGTCGGCCGCCATCGTCTTCACGCTCGCCTGCTACGGCCTCGCGATGGCCCTGTCGCTGTGGCGCCTGCTCTACGGGCCCGCCGCCCAGGACCGCGTGCTCGCGCTCGACTTCCTGTACGTCAACGGCATGCTCGTGATGCTGGTGCTCGGCATCCGCTACTCGAGCGCGATGTACTTCGATGCCGCGCTGCTGATCTCGCTGTTCGGCTTCGTCGGCTCGGCGGCCCTCGCCAAGTTCCTGCTGCGCGGGGAGGTGATCGAATGACGGTCACGTTGCCCGCCTGGGCCGAGTGGCTGGTCGCCGCACTGCTGGTGATCAGCGGCGTGTTCTCGCTCGTCGCGGCGATCGGGATGATCCGCCTGCGCGACTTCTTCCAGCGCATGCACCCGCCGGCGCTGGCCTCGACGCTCGGCACCTGGTGCCTGGCGCTGGCGACGATCGTCTACCTCGGCGTCTACCAGGGCCACGTCGAGCTGCACCCCTGGCTGATCATCATCCTGATGTCGATCACGGTGCCGGTGACGACCAACCTGCTGGCGCGTGCCGCGCTGCTGCGCGAGCGCGCGGAGGCGGCCCCCGGCGTGCCGCCGGCGCTGCAGCCGGCGAGCGAGGCGCCGCTCGACGAGGCGGGCGAGGCCGACGACAGCGGCGCGGCCGACGCAGCCGGGCGTCCGGCGGCCGGCACCTGAACGGCCCGCCGGCGCGCGCCTGCCCCCGGGCAGAAGCCCGGTGACGGCCGCCACCCTGCGGCCGTAGCATCGGTCTCCTCGCATCGCCGTCCACGCCAGGGCGGCCCGCCCGACAACGTCAGGAGACTCCAGATGAAGACCACGGAACAGGTCTCGGCACCGCGCCGCTCGGCCCTGGTGCTGGGCGGCGCCGCCGCGCTCGGCCTCGGCGCCTTCCCGGGCGCTGCCGCCTGGGCCCAGGCGGCCTGGCCGACCAAGCCCGTCACGCTGCTGATCGGCTACCCGCCGGGCGGCCAGACCGACTTCGCCGGCCGCGTCGTGCTGGCCGGCCTGCAGACCGCGCTCGGCCAGGCGGTGATCATCGACAACAAGGCCGGCGTCAGCGGCAACCTCGCGGCCGCCGAGGTGCTGCGCGCACCGCCTGACGGCTACAAGCTGCTGGTCGGCAACGGCTCGATGACGATCACGCCGCATGTCTACACCGCGCAGGGGATCATCGACCCGCTGAAGCTGACGCCGATCGGCGTGCTGCTGACCTCGGCGATGGTGCTGACGGTGCCGGTCAACTCGCCGATCAAGACCTACGCCGACTTCGTCGCCCTCGTGAAGGAAAAGAGCCAGACCGGCAACGGCATCGACTACGGCACCGGCGGCGTCGGTTCGCTGGCCCACGTGATGACCGAGCTGCTGCGCGAACGCCTCGGCAGCCCGAAGATGAACCACGTGCCCTACAAGGGCAGCAGCCCGGCGATCACCGACCTGATCGGCGGTCGCCTCGACGTGATGATCGACGCCTCGTCCGTGGTGGCGCCGTTCATCCTGTCGGGCAAGGTGCGGGCGGTGATGGTCACCACCGACAAGCGCGTGCCGGCCTTCCCCGACGTGCCGACCGGTGCCGAGAGCGGCCTGAAGGACTTCACGATCGTGTCGTTCATCGGCCTCTACGGGCCGCCCGGCCTGCCCGCGGACGTCGTCACGAAGGCCAATGCGGCGATGAACACCGCCTTGAAGGACCCGGCCGTGGCCAAGGGCATCGTCGACCGCGGCGACGAGCCCGGCGGCGGCACGCCCGAGCAGCTGGCGGAACTGACCCGCTCCCAGTTCAAGACCTGGGGCGAGGTCGTCAAGGCCAACAACATCAAGGCGGACTGAGCCTCGAACCGCGGCAGCCCGGGCGCCCGGGCTGGCGCTGGCGTCGAGCGCCGGATTCAGGCGACCCGCGCTCAGGCGTTCGTCAGCAGCGCGGACGGCGCCCGTGGCTTCAGCAGCAGCACCTGCAGGTCGCCCAGGGCGCGTTCAGCGAAGCCGCCCTCGCAGTAACCGAGGTAGAAGTCCCACAGGCGCACGAAGGCCTCGTCGAGCCCCAGGGCCTGCACGCGGTCGAGGTTCGCATGCAGGTTGCGGCGCCAGCAGTGCAGCGTCGTCGCGTAGTGCGGGCCGATGTCGTCGACATGCACCAGCTGCAGGTCGCTGGCGCGCGCCACCGACTGCACGATCGCCCCCAGCGACGGCAGGCAGCTGCCCGGGAAGACGTGGCGCTTGATGAAGTCGACCGAATCGCGCGCCGACGCATAGCGCCGCTCGTCGATCGTGATCGCCTGCAGCAGCATCGCGCCGTGGGGCGCGAGCAGCTCGCCGCAGCGGCGGAAGAAGGTGTCGAAGTAGTGGTGGCCGACCGCCTCGATCATCTCGATCGAGACCAGCTTGTCGTAGCGGCCCCGCAACTCGCGGTAGTCCTGCCGCAGCAGCGTGATGCGATCGGCCAGCCCCGCCGCCGCGATGCGCTCGGCGGCCAGCGCATGCTGCTCTTGGGAGATCGTCGTGGTCGTCACACGGCAGCCGTGATGGCGCGCGGCATGCAGCGCGAAGCCGCCCCAGCCGGTGCCGATCTCCAGCACGTGGTCGGCGGGCGTCAGTTGCAGGCGCCGGCAGATGCGTTCGAGCTTGGCCGTCGAGGCCTGCTCCAGCGTCATGTCCGGCCGTTCGAAGACCGCGCTGGAATACATCAGCGTCGGGTCGAGGAAGCTCTGGAAGAAGGCGTTGCCCAGGTCGTAGTGGGCGCGGATGTTGCGCCGGCTGCCGGCCAGGGTGTTGCGCGAGACGCCGTGCAGCAGCTTCCAGGCCGGCGCGGCGAGGCGCGCCAGGCCGCCTTCCATGCCGTCGAGCACCGCGCGGTTGCGCAGCAGGATGCGCATCAGCGCGGCCAGGTCGTCGACGCCCCAGTCGCCGTGCACGTAGGACTCGCCCGCGCCGACCGAGCCGCCGAAGGCCAGCTCGGTGTAGAAGCGCGCGTCGTGCACGCGCACCGTGGCCGCCAGCGGGCAGGCCTCGCTGCGACGGCCGAAGCGCAGCGTCTCGTCGCCGTCGACCAGCACCAGCTCGCCCAGCTCGAGCCCGGCCAGGCGCTGCAGCAGCAGCCGTCGCGCCAGGCCGCCGAGCAGCGGGTCGCCGCGCCGGGCGCCGCGGCCGGTGGGCAGGCGTTCGATCAGCGTCGTCGGTTTCATCGTCTCCTCGGATGGCCCCCGTCGGGCTCGGCGCCTCGCCCGGGGTGCGCGTGCAGCGGCACGCCCTTCAGCCACAGCCGCAGGGCCTGCCAGTGGATGCCGGCGACGACCTGCAGGCTCATCAGCGGGTAGCGCAGCAGCACGCCGGCGAGCGAGGCGCCGGTGATGGGCTCGCGTTGCAGGTCGAGCGTCGCGTCGAAGAGCCCGGCGTCCTGCGGGCTGGCGGCGTCGACGTCGGCCGCAGACGCAGACGCAGACGCAGACGGGGCCCGCGGATCCCGGCGCGCGTCGAGCCGCATGTGCACCGCGAGCCGTTCGCCCGGCAGCGCGAAACGGAAGCGGTAGTCCAGCCCCATCGGCATGAACGGCGAGACGTGCATCGCCTTGGCCGCCTGCGCCGCGCCATGCCGGCCGCCGGGCAGCGGCTCGAGCGGCAGCACGTAGAGCTGCCGCTCGCCCCAGGGCGTGTTGTTCACCTCGGCGACGACCGTCTCGGCCGCGCTGCCATCGTCACGGGGGTGGCAGTAGTAGAAGCTGACCGGGTTGAAGCCGTGGCCGGCATAACGCGGGTGCGTGAGCAGGCGCACCGGCCCGAGCGGTCGCCGGCCGCGCCGCTGCTCGACCAGGTCGCGCACCGCCTCGTCGAGCGGGCGGGCCGGGTCGCCCAGGTGGCGCCGGCGGTCGAACCAGGCGAACGCGGGCCGTTGCGCGGACCACAGCCAGCGGCCGCGGAACACCTCGTCGAGCTCGGCCAGGTCGAGGTAGAGCATCGCCAGCGGCATGCGGAAGGCATGCGGCCGCGGCGCATGGCGGCGGTGCCTAAGCCACCCGTGGTAGATCGCGCTGTGCATCGATCGCCTCATGGAGCCGCGCCACTGCCGCCGTCGCGCTCGCCACGCCGTCCTCGTGGAAGCCATGGCCCCACCAGGCGCCGCAGTAGTGCGTGCGCCGCACGCCGCTGATCTCGGCATGCCGGGCCTGCGCCGCGACACCCGCCGGCGTGTAGAGCGGGTGGTGGTAGGCCATGCGGCGCAGCACCCGCGCCGGGTCGATCTCGGCGCTGCGGTTGAGGGTCACGCACCAGGTGTGGCGCGAGCGCAAGCCCTGCAGCCGGTTCATGTCGTAGGTGACGGCCACGCGCTGCCCCGGCCCGGCCTGCACCTGGCAGTTCCAGGCCGCCCAGGCGCGGCGCGATCGCGGCAGCAGGCGCGTGTCGGTGTGCAGCACCGCCTCGTTGGCCTGGTAGCGGATGGCGCCCAGGATCTCGCGCTCGGCCGGCGACGGGTCGGCGAGCAGGCGCAGCGCCTGGTCGCTGTGGCAGGCGAGCACGACATGGTCGAAGGGCTCGGGCCTGCCGCCGGCCGCCTGCACCATCACGCGGCCGGGCCGGCGCTGCACCCGCTCCACCGGCGACGACAGGCGGATGCGGTCGCGCCAGGGTGCGACCAGCCGCTCGACATAGGTCGCCGAACCGCCCTCGACCACGTACCACTGCGGCCGGTCGTCGATCGACAGCAGGCCGTGGTGGTGCAGGAAGCGCACGAAGAAACGCGCCGGGAAGTCGAGCATGCGCTCCGGGTCGGTCGACCAGATCGCCGCGCCCATCGGGACCAGGTAGTCCTCGATGAACTCGCGCCGGTAGCGCTGCTTGTGCAGCCAGGGGCCGAGCCTGCGTTCGTCGGGCGCGTCGAGCAGCGCCGGGGCCTCGCGGTTGAAGCGCAGGATGTCGCGTAGCATCCGGTGGAACGACGGCCGCAGCAGGTTGCGGCGCTGCGCGAACAGGCCGGCGAGCGAGCTGCCGTTGTATTCGACCCCGCTCGCGTCGTTGCGCACGCTCAGGCTCATCGTCGTCGGCTTCACCGCCACCCCCAGTTCGTCCAGCAGTGCCCGGAACTGCGGGTAGGTGCGGTCGTTGAAGACGATGAAGCCGGTGTCGATGCGGTGGCGTTCGCCGTCGTGCGCGATGTCGTGCGTGTGCGTGTGCCCGCCGACATGCGCGTTCGCCTCGAAGACCGTGAGGTCGTGTTCGCGGTGCAGCCGGTGCGCGACCACGTTGCCGGCGATGCCGGTGCCGACGATCGCGATGCGCTGGCGCGGGCGGGCGGAAGGCCTCACTTCGCGGCCTCCCAGCGCTGCGGGACCTTCTGCACCAGGCGCGTGTCGTAGCCCTGCTCGCCGACGAAGGCGAGCAGGCGCTGGTAGTCGTCCTCCGCGATCTGCGGCTGGCGGGCCATGATCCAGACGTGGTCACGCTTCTCCCGCGCCACCACCGTCAGGCCGTAGTCGGGGCTGACGTAGGCGATGCGGTAATCGGCCTTGATCGGCCAGACGAACTGCATCCCCCAGACCGCGTTGTGGCCGCCCTCGCGCACGTAGCCGCGCGGCTGGTAGCGCTTCGGCGGCCCGTCGAACCCGTCCTGGCGGAAGGTGAAGGTGGTGGCGATCGTGCCGTCGGGCTCGAGCCGGTAGGACTCGAGCGCGTTGTGCGCGCCCTTCTCGAAGAAGGTCGGGATGTTGGCGATGACATACCAGTCGCCCATGAAGCGCGCCAGGTCGACCTGCGGCGCGAGGGTGACGGGTTTCATCGGCGTGCTGCGGCAGGCGGACAGCGCGAGCAACGCGGCGCCCGCCAGGGCGAGGCGGGGGATCCAGCGGTTCATCGCGGCCTCCCGGGAAAGAAGGCGTTGGTGCGGGCGATGTAGTCGCGGTAGGCGGGGCGGCGCTCGCCGATGTCCTGCTCGAGCAGCGTCACGCCCGAGACGCGCAGCAGGAGCAGCGTCATCAACAGCGGCGAGACCACGCTCCACCAGCCGCCGCCGGGCAGGGCCAGCAGGAAGAAGCCCCACCACAGGCAGCACTCGCCGAAGTAGTTCGGGTGCCGCGTGTAGCGCCACAGGCCGCTGTCGAGCACGCGGCCGCGGCTCGCCGGGTCGGCCTTGAAGGCGGCGAGCTGCGCGTCGCCGACCGCTTCGAACCCGAGGCCGAGCACGACCAGCCCGAGGCCCGCGGCGTCCCAGGGCTGCCAGCCGGCCGGGCTCGCGACGGCGGCCACCAGCGGCGCCGAGACGACCCAGGCCAGCAGGCCCTGCAGGCCGAACACCAGCCACAGGCTCTTCAGCTCGAAGTTCGGCTGGTTTCGGGCGCGGATCGCCCGGTAGCGCCGGTCCTCCGGCTGGCCGCGGTGCCGCCGGGTGATGTGCCCGGCCAGCCGCAGCGCCCACAGCAGCGCGAGCGCCAGCACGACGCCGGCGCGCGGGCCGGTCTCGTCGAGCCAGGCGGCGCTGAGCAGCCCCGGGGTCACGACGAGGACCGGCCACAGGCTGTCGGCCCCGCTCACGTCACGCCGGCGCAGGCTGGCCAGCCACCCCAGCAGCGCGAGCAGCCCGATCGCGCCCAGGCCGGCGAGCGCGGGGGCGGCGAGCGAGGCGAGTTCGGGCATCGTGACCGGCCCTCAGCCGCGCGGCGCGAACAGCTGGTGGCAGACCCACCACTGCTGGCCGTCGTCATGCCCGAACAGCTCGGCGCAGGACATGAAGAACAGCCGCCAGCGCGTCCACCAGAGCGCCGCCTGCTCGCCGTACACCGGCTCGAACAGCGGCAGGACGGCCTCGCGCCGGGCGTCCATCTGCGCCAGCCAGGCGTTGGCGGTGCGCTCGTAGTGCCTGCCGTCCCAGCGCCAGCGGCGCAGCAGGCGCAGGTCGTCCTGACAGCGCAGCGCCAGGTCGTCGCTGGGCATCATCCCGCCGGAGAAGAAGTGCCGGCTCATCCAGTCGCTCTCGTCGCGCGCGACGAAGGCATAGGGCGTCGAGCGGTGTGCGAACACGTGCAGGAAGAAGCGGCCCTCGAACTTCAGCCAGCGCCGCACGCGGGCGAAGGCCTCGGGCCAGTTGCGCAGGTGCTCGAACATCTCGACCGAGACGATGCGGTCGTACCGCCGCCCGGCCTCGAAGTCGTTCATGTCGGCGGTGAGCACGGTGAGGTTGCGCAGGCCGCGCTGCCGCGCCGCGGCCTCGATGAAGTGCCGCTGCGAGGCCGCGTTGGACACGGCGGTGATGCGCGCGCCCGGGTAGCGCGCCGCCATCCACAGGCTGAGCGAGCCCCAGCCGCAGCCCAGCTCCAGGATGTCCTGCCCGTCTGCCAGTCCGGCGCGCTCGCAGGTGGCGGCGAGCGCCGCCGCCTCGGCCTGCTCGAGCGACCGGGTGTTGCCTGGCCACCAGCAGCAGCTGTACTTGCGGTGGGGGCCGAGCACCTGCGCGAAGAAGGCCGCCGGCAGCTCGTAATGCTGTTCGTTGGCCTTGTGCGGCAGCGGGGCCAGCGGCGCGTCTGCCAGGCCCCGGACGAACGCCTCGGCCTGCTCGGCGCTGGCGGCGGCATCGTCCGCGCCGATCTCGGCCAGGCGCTCGCGCAGCAGGCGCCGGATGCCGGCGCGCACGACGGCATCGGGCAGCACGCCCTGCTCGGTCCAGCGGATGGCGAGGGCGGCGGCACTCACCGGCTGCCTTTCGCCGGGATCGGCGGGTCGGCTTCACGCTGGCGCGGCCGGGCGGCGAGCACCGTGCCGAGCTGCTCGACCGCCGCGGGGATGTCCAGGCCGAGGGGCACGACCCCGGCGGCACGCAGCGCATCGTGGTGGCGCACCGAGGTGTGGCCGCCGACGAAGACCGGCAGACCGGTCTCGCGCACCAGCCCCGGCAGGCCCAGCGCCAGCACGATCGGCTCGGGCTCGACCGAGCCCGACAGCACGATCGCGTCGGCCTGTGCGCGCTGGACGGCGAACGCCAGCTCGGGCAGCGGCAGGCTGGCGCCCAGCAGCACCAGCCGGTGGCCGCGCTCATGTGCGGCCAGCGCGAACAGCAGTGCACCGATCTCGTGCTGCTCGCCCGGCAGGCAGGCGACCAGCAGCTTCGGCCCGGCGGCGCCGCGGCTGCGGTGGTGGAAGCGCGCACCGAGCTTGTTGCGCAGGTAGACGGCGAAGAAATGCTCCTCGGCGATCCCGCCCGGCGTGGCCGCCCAGCGCCGGCCCAGCTCGCCCAGCAGCGGCAGCAGCACCTCGTGCGTCACCCGGTCGGCCGGGTGCAGCGAGAGCATCTCGTTGTAGACGTCCTCCAGGCGGGCCTCGTCGAACTGCGCGACGGCGGCGGCCAGCGCCTCGCGGTAGCCCGCCCAGGGGCCCGCCGGCACGTCGGCGACGGGCTGGGCCGCGAGCACCTGTTGCACCTGGCCGATCGCCATGCCGCCACCGACCAGCGCGCGGACCTGCAGCAGCGTGTCGATGTCGGCCCGCGTGTAGACGCGGTGCCCGCCCGCCGTGCGCTGCGGCCGCAGCAGGCCGTAGCGCCGCTCCCAGGCGCGCAGCGTCATCGGGTTGATGCCGGTCAGGCCGCAGACCGTGCGGATCGGGAACGTCGGCGTGCTGTCGGCGTCGGCAACGGTGGCAGGCATGGTGGACATGGGCAATGGCTGCGCCGCAGCATATCAATGCATAACTTGTGCATCACGGCCCAGATCAATGCCCATTCCGCCTGGATGGTGGTGATTTCTCCTGTCTATATCTGTTGCACAAGCTATGCAACTGCAGCAACAGGGCGCGCGGTCGGCGGCGCTGCCTTCGTCCGTCGTACGGAAGCCGCGCCGCGCCGCGCCCCGCGGCGCCGCTTACGCCGCCATGCGCCCGAAGCGGCCGGCGTTGAAGTCCTCGATCGCCTGCCGGATCTCGGCCTCGCTGTTCATCACGAACGGGCCATAGCCGACGATCGGCTCGTCGATCGGCTCGCCGGCCAGCAGCAGCACGCTCGCGTCGGCGTCGCCGGCCTCGAGCTCGACCGTCGCGCCTTCGCGCGCCAGCAGCACCATGCGCGCCGAGGGCACGCGGGCCTGCGTGTTCACGCGCACCGGGCCGTGCAGCACGATCGCGAGCGCGGTGTGGCCCTCGGGCAGTTCGACACGCAGGCGCCGGCCGGCCGCAAGCCGCACGTCGAAGGCCTCGATCGGCGTGAAGGTCCTGGCCGGGCCCTGCACCACGCCGTCGGCACCCTCGGCGCCGTCACCGCGGTAGGCGCCGGCCACCACGCGCACGCGTCCCGCGCCGTCCGGCAGCACGACGTTGGGGATCTGCGCCGCGGTGATCGCCTGGTAGCCCGGCGTCGCCATCTTGTCGCGCGCCGGCAGGTTGACCCACAGCTGCACCATCTCCATCTCGCCGCCGCTGGCGGTGAAGGCCGGGGAGTGGAACTCCTCGTGCAGGATGCCGCCGCCGGCGGTCATCCACTGGACGTCGCCGGGGCCGATCGTGCCGCCCTGGCCGGTCGAGTCGCGGTGCGCGACCTCGCCCTGGTAGACGAAGGTCACGGTCTCGAAGCCGCGGTGCGGGTGGCGCCCGACACCGCGCGGCCGCGCCGCCGGCTCGAAGTGCCGCGGCGCGGCATGGTCGAGCAGCAGGAAGGGGCTGGCCTCCTGGCCGAGCCGGTCGTAGCTGAACAGCGAGTGCACCTGGAAGCCGTCGCCGACCCAGTGCGCCTGCGGGTTGCCGTGAACGCCGATCACCTTCTTCATCGCGGTCTCCTTGCGGGGGCCGGCGCCAGGGGCCGACCCGAGCGACCCAGTTGAGGCCTGATCGGCCCGGCGGTAGTGCGCCGCGCTTGCACGCAGCGTTGCACGGGGTTGAACCGAGCCGAGAGGAGGTCTCTGTCAGCCGTGCGGGTCCAAGGGCGCCGGTGGCGGCCCCGACGCGATCAGCAAGTCTTCGTAGAAGGCGCCGAAGGGGCGCGTCGGGTGGGCAAGCTGGATCTCCAGGATCCAGAGGCCCGTGGCAGGACACAGGCCGAAATCTCCCAGGTTGCCGGCCCTGTAGATGGCATGGGGAAAGTCGCAGACCCGATGGCCCTTGATGTCGAGGTTCAGGCGCCAGCCCATCGCGGCTGCCCGCTCGGCGGCGAATCGATAGAGCGCCGTGCCCGCCAGGGCGTCCTGGCGCCAGCGGGCGCTGACCTCGTGCCAGAGCGTGCGCGCTGCCTCGGCACAGGCATGCATCTGCGCGTCCTCACCCACGACGAAGGTGTCGCCGGCATCGCCTTCATGGCCGCGCCAGACGGGACCGATGTCCACGAAAAAGATGTCGGACTCGCCGAGGACGGTCCTCGGGTCGGACGGCTCCTTGAAGGTCTTGAGCGTGTTGGGCCCGAAGCGGACGATGCTGGGATGCCAGATCCGGTCCATGCCCAGCCCCTTGAGCACCTGGGAGGCGATGTTCCGGGCTTCGCCTTCCTCCAGGCCGGGGCGCACGGCCGCGGCGATCTCGCGTACCGCTGCCCAGGACCTGCTTCGGGCGTACTGCATCGCTTCCAGCGAAAAGGCCGGGCCATGGGCCTCGCGTCTGTCGTGGCTCTCGAGTGTTGTCATCGTGATTCGACGAGTGATGGGTCGGCCCCGGCCGACGGTGGCACCGAGGGCCCATGGGAGGCCGCCAGCCAGTGCCACAACGGTCAAAGTATGGCGGTTGACCGCGCCTCGGACCCCGCAGGTCAAGCGGGCGTCCTTGAGGTCGCGGCCGCCCGGATCTTGTCCTCCGCAACCCTCTCGATGCGGACGCAAACGAGAGCGCCTCGTATTACCATTCGTTCCAATACGAATCCGGAGAGGGCGGGGGCAGCATGGTCGGCAGCAAGTTCGCACTTGTCGCAGGGCTCGGCTTCGCCCTCGGGGCCGGGCTCCCGGCGCCAGCGGCGGCGCAGGACAACGACCCCGCCGCGCTCGCCGCCCAGCTGCGCGCCCAGCAGCAGCAGCTCGAGGCGCAGAGCCGGGAGCTCGAGCGCCAGCGGCTCGAGCTCGAACGCCAGCGCGAGGCCCTGGCGCGCCAGCAGGAAAAGCTCGAGGCGATGATCGCCCCGCTCGAGGCGGCGCAGCAGCAGGCCCAGCAGGCGCAGGAAGCGGTCGAGAAGCGCCCGACCGGCGGTCGCGGCATCCGCTTCGCCGGCTACGGCGACATGCAGTACCAGCGCTACGACTTCTACGAGAACGCGCAGGACAACGTCGCCGAGAAGCGCGGCCGCACCGACGTGCAGCGCTTCGTGCTGGCGCCGCAGATCGAGCTCGGCAACGGCTGGTCGCTGTTCGGCGAGATCGAGTTCGAGCACGGCGGGACCGGCTCGACGATCGAGTTCGAGGCCGAAGAGGCCGGCGAGTACGAGGCCGAGGTCGAGAAGGGCGGCGAGATCGTGCTCGAGCAGCTCTGGCTGCAGTACAGCCACAGCCCGTTGCTCAACGTGCGCGTCGGCGAGCTGGTGGTGCCGGTCGGCATGGTCAACAGCTACCACCAGCCGACCGAGTACTTCACGGTCGAGCGCTCGATCGCCGAGACCTCGCTGCTGCCGGTGGTCTGGCACGAGACCGGCGCCCAGCTGCTCGGCAGCTGGGGCCAGGCGCGCTACCAGCTGCAGTTCGTGACCGCGCTCGACTCGACCGGCTTCTCCGGCTACGAATTCGTCAAGGGCGGCATGCAGCGCAAGCTCGAGTTCAAGAACGCCTCGGCCTTCGCGATCGTCGCCCAGGGCGAATACGCCTTCGGCCCCGGCATGCTCGTCGGCGCGGCCTTCTACACCGGCGACAGCGCGAAGAACCGGCCGCGCCGCAACCTCAGCGTGCCGGCGCGCGTGACGATCGGCGAGGTGCACGGCCGCTACGAGGTCGGTGCGCTGACCGTGCGCGGGCAGTACCTGGTCGGGCGCGTGCAGAACGCGGCCGCCGTCACCCAGGCCAACCTCAACACCTTCAACGGCGGCGAGCTCGGCACCTCGCGCACGCCGGTCGGCAGCCGCGCGCGGTCCTGGTTCGTCGAAGCCGGCTACGACCTGCTGCCCCTGTTCGGCGCCGGCCACTACGGCCGCCTCGACGCTTTCGCGCGCTACGACAACTACGACACCCACGCCGGCGTCGAAGGCACGATCGTGCGCAACCCCCGCTACGCCCACAAGGCGACGACGGTGGGCCTCAACTTCAAGCCGCAGCCGGGCATCGTGTTCAAGGGCGAGTACTCGCATCGCACGCACGAGGGCCTCGTCGGCAACACCCAGGACCTCTTCGGCCTGGCGGCCGGATTCGAGTTCTGAACCCCATGCCCCCACCGGCCGCCACGCCGCCCGAGCGGGCGTCGCCACGCATGCCTCCCGCATCCACCCACAGGAGTTCCACGATGACCGCCCCCACCCGTCGCCGCATGCTGGTCGCCCTCGGCGCCGTGCCGCTCGTATTCGCCGGCTGCGGCGGCGGGGGCGGTGGAGGCGATGGCGGGGGGAACGTCAGCTTCAACGCCGCGCCGGTCGTCGACCACGTGACCGACGACATCATCGTGCCGACCTACGTCGCCCTGAACGCGGCTGCTGCGGTGCTGCTGGCCGCGGTCCAGGCGCTGCAGGCGGCACCGACCGAGCCGCTGATGGACGCCGCCCAGGACGCCTGGAAGGCGGCGCGCGTGCCCTGGGAATCCAGCGAAGGCTTCCTCTACGGCCCGGTCGACTCGCTGGGCATCGACCCCTCGATCGATTCCTGGCCGCTGAACACGCCCGACCTGCAGGCCTTCCTGACCAGCAATCCGAACGCGACCCAGGCCGACATCGAAAACGCTTCCGACGACCTGCGCGGCTTCCACGCGATCGAGTTCCTGCTGTTCGGCGACGGCACGACCGTCAACGACAAGGCTGCGAGCGACCTGAACGCCGCCCAGGCGAACTACCTCGTCGCGCTCGCGCAGGCCTTCAAGGCGCGCACCCACCTGCTCGAGACCTCGTGGACCACCGCCTCGGGCAGCACGCCGGCCTACGAGACGACGATGACGACGCCGCCGAACGCCACCTACAGCAGCTATGGCGCCGTCCTGGAGGAGATCATCGGCGGGCTCGCCACGATCGCCGATGAGGTCGGCAATGCCAAGATGGCCGAGCCGCTCGGCACCTCCGCCGCCGCCGCAGACACCTCGAAGGTCGAGTCGCAGTACAGCTGGAACTCGCTGACCGACTTCCACAACAACATCCAGAGCATCCTCAACGTCTACACGGGCAGGCTCGCCTTCTCCTGGGAGAGCGACACACCAGCCGTCACCGACGAGGGCGTCTATGCCTTCGTCGCCGCGCACGACGCCACGCTCGCCACGCGCGTCTACAGCGAGATCGTCGATACGCAGAAAAAGATCGCGCTGATCAAGGGCGACGGCGACGACACGACGACCGCCATCACCGGCACCGCGAAGCCGTTCCGCCAGCAGATCTCCGACCCGGCAGGGCGCACGTTGATCGAGACGGCGATCGCCGCCTGCAACACGCTGAAGACGACGCTCGAGGGTTCGGTGGCGCCGCTGGTCGGCCAGACCAGCTTCACCTGAGTCGCGCCTCATCGTGCCGAACCGAGCCCCCGCCGGTGCGCTCGCTGCCCTTCGCGCGGCGGCCCTGGCCTGCGCCGGCCTGCTGGCCGCCGTGCTGGCCGCCTGTGGCGGTAGCGGCGGCGGCGGCGGCTCAAGCGGCGACACCCCGCCCGAGTGGGCGCGCGTCAGCGCGCTGGGCGGCCAGACGACCAACGCCACCGGCAACCAGTCGAGCCGCGGCTTCGACTCGCCGGCGCCCAACCTCGACGCCGACGGCCTCGCGCGCCACCTCGCCGGCGACACCGAGTTCGAGGCCAGCTTCATCACCGCGCCGAGCGTCGACTTCCCGGACCGCGACGGCCTCGGCCCGGCCTTCAACAACACCGCCTGCCTCAACTGCCACGTGCGCGACGGTCGTGGCAGCCACGGCAGCGCCGCGCTGAATGCGCCGTTGGGCAGCTGGACGCGCTTCGGCAGCGATGCCAGCCTGTTCCTGCGCCTGAGCATCGCCGCCGGCGACGCCGACTGCGCGGCGCCCTCCGCAGCCAACCGCTACTGCGCGCCGCAGGCGGTGCCGGGCTTTGCGACCCAGCTCTTCCACCGCAGCGTGCTGGCGCTGCGCCCCGATTCGCCGTTCAGCGGCCTGGCCGACTTCGCGGTGCGTTTCGACCACGTGCGCCAGGTCACCTATGCCGACGGCACGCAGGTGACGCTGCGCCAGCCGAGCTTCCAGATCCGCAACCCCTACGACCACCCGGGCGAAGTGCCGACGGCCGGCGTCGCGCCGGCGAGCCGCGTGCTGCAGCCCGACGTCGCGACCAGCCCGCGCATGGGCCTGCCGATGTTCGGCCTCGGCCTGCTCGAGGCGATCCCCGAGGCCGACATCCTCGCGGGGGCCGACCCCGACGACCGCGACGGCGACGGCATCTCGGGCCGCCCCAACTGGGTCTACGACCCGGTCAAGGCGGCGCGCGGCGACCCCGAGCCGCGCTCGCTCGGCCGCTTCGGCTGGAAGGCGGGCACGCCTTCGGTGCTGGTGCAGAGCGCCGGCGCCTACCGCGACGACATGGGCATCACCAACGTCGTCTTCCCCGAGGAGAACATCGCCGGCCTGCCCCTTTACGCCAGCTATCTCGGCGCGCACCCCGGCGACGACGGCCAGGCCGCAACCGGCTACGAGGTGAGCGAGGCGGTGCTCGGTCAGGTGGTCTTCTATTCGAGCACGCTGGCGGTGCCGGCCCGGCGCAACGTCGACGACCCGCAGGTGCTGCTGGGCGCCGCGCGCTTCGTCGGCGCCGGCTGCGACGCCTGCCACACCCCCAGCTTCATGACCGGCACCCACCCCGGCATCGCGCTGCCCTCGGGCACGCTGCCGGTGGCGGCGGCGTCGAACCAGCGGATCTATCCGTTCACCGACCTGTTGCTGCATGACATGGGCGCAGACCTCGCCGACCACCGCACCGAGTTCGCGGCCGGCGGGCGCGAGTGGAAGACGCGCCCGCTCTGGGGCATCGGCCTGACGCAGACGGTCAACGCGCTCGCCGGCTTCCTGCACGACGGGCGTGCGCGCACGCTGGAGGAGGCGATCCTCTGGCACGGCGGCGAGGCCGAGGCCGCGCGCGAGGCCTTCCGCACGATGTCGGCCGCCGACCGTGAGGCGCTGCTCGCCTTCCTGCGCTCGCTCTGATCTCGGGCTCGCTCTACCCGTCGTGAAGACGCCGCCGTGAAGATGCCGCCCCCGGAGCCCGCCCGTGGCGTGACGCGGCGGGTGTGGCTGCGGCGCGGGGCGGCGCAGGGGCTGGCCGGGTTCACCACCGGCGCGGCCTGCGCGGCGTGGCCCGCCCGGGCTGCAGCCGAGGATTACATGAGCGAGGCCGCCTTCCTCGCGCTCGCCTTCGGCGCCGAGGTGCCTGAGCCGTCCTGGCTCTACCCGCCCGCGCCGCTGCGCCCGCACATCCGCGCCGTGCTCGGCCACCCCTACAAGCACCTGCGCATCCGCTATTGGCGGCGCGACGCGCGCACCGCCTGGGTCCTCGACGAGATCGGCAAGGACGAGGAGATCACGATCGGCTTCGTCGTCGCCGGCGACGCGATCGAGCGCACCGAGGTGCTCGTCTTCCGCGAGTCGCGCGGCTGGGAGATCCGCTTCCCGTCGTTCACCCGGCAGTTCCGTGGCGCCCGCCTCGACGCCGGCGACGCGCTCGCCCCGCCGATCGACGGCATCACCGGCGCGACGCTTTCGGTCGGCGCCTACGACCGCCTGGCGCGGCTGGCGCTGCTGCTGCATGCGCAGGCCGTCGCGCCGGCGCCGGTGAAATGAGGCCCGGGGTGTTCGCTGCGCCGCGCCGCCGCCTGTTGCGCGGCGCGCTCGGGCTGCTCGGCTCTGCCCTCGCACACGCTGCTCGCGCCGATGGAGCAGACAGCGGCGAAGGCAGCGGCGGCGCGGCCGTGTTCGAGGCCCCGCGCGCCGGCCCGTTGCAGCAGGGCCGCGCGCTCGCCTTCGGCACCCGGGTCGGCATCACCGTCGCCGGGCTGGCGCCGGAGGCCGCGCGCCGCGCGATCGACGCCGCGCTGGCCGAGATCGCCGCCGTCGACGCCGCGAGCCGGCTCTTCACGCCCGAGGGCGAGCTGGCGCGCCTGAACCGCGAGGGGCGGCTGGTGGCGCCCGGCGAGCGGCTGCGCGAGCTGCTCGGCCAGGCGCAGCACTGGGGTGCCGCCAGCGGCGGCGCCTTCGACGTGAGCGTGCAGCCGCTGTGGCGGCTCTACTTCGCCGCCTCGGCGCGCGGCGAACTGCCGTCGCCGGCGGCGATCGCGGCACGACGCGAGGCGGTCGACTGGCGCGGGCTGCGGCTCGACGCGGGCGGCGCCGCCTTCGACCGGCCCGGCATGCAGCTGACGCTGAACGGCCTGGCGCAGGGCCTGGCCGGCGACCGCGCCTGGGCGGTGCTGCGCGCGCACGGCGTGCGCGACGCGCTGGTCGACGCGGGCGAGTGGCGCGCGGCCGGGGAGCCGGAAGCGGGCCGGCCCTGGCGCCTCGGCATCCGCCGGCCGGGCGCGCCGTCGGCGCGTCCCGCGCAGCTGCTGCAGGCGGTCGAGCTGCGGGACCGCGCGCTGTCGAGCTCGGGCGACGACGGGCTCGCCTTCAGCGCCGACCGGCGCGAGCATCACATCCTCGACCCGCGCAGCGGCCGCTCGCCGCGCGAGCTGTCGGCCGTCTCGGTGCTGGCGCCGGACGCGGTGACGGCCGATGCGCTGTCGACTGCCTGCATGGTGCTGGGCCTGGAGGCCGGCCGCGGACTGGTCGCCTCGCTGCCCGGGGTCGAGGCCCTGTTCGTCACCAAGCGCGGGCAGACCGTCGCGACGCCGGGCTGGCCGGTCTAACCCGGTTGGCGGGCCCGTCGATCGGTTCGCCGATCGGGATTCGCCTATGGTCCGCAGGTCCGCACGCCCGATCGCGTGCCAGGAGGACGCCATGCCCTTGACCGACCCGGCCTGGACGGCCGTTGCCGCCGACCTTCGACGCGCGCTCACCCGCGCCGTGCCCGGCTGGGCGGATCGCCCTCCGGGCGACCCGGGCGTCACCGTGCTCGAGGCCTTCGCCTACGCGCTGGAGCAGCTGCGCCACCAGCAGGCCGTGCTCGACCCGGCGGCGCGCCGCGTGGCGCGCCGGCTGTCCGAGCTGGCGGCCGAGCTCGCGCTGCCGCCGCCGCCCGGCGGCGCGGCGGGGCCGGACGACTGCGGGCCGGGCCTGCGCAGGGTCCGCTACGCCGAAGGCCGGCTGCTGACGGCGCAGGACCTGCAGGACGAGCAGGCCTACTGGCGCGAGCGCCTCGCGCGGCGCAACCGTTGGCAGGCCGGCATCGTCGGCGGCCTCGGCGTGACCCTGGGCGCCGATGCCGACGGCGCCGGCCTGACGATCGCGCCCGGCCTCGCGATCGACCCGCAAGGGCGCGAGATCGCGATCGACGCCGATCACCGCGTCGCGCTGCCGGCGCTCGCAGCGCCCGGCGCTGCATCGGTGCTGGTCGTGCGCTATGCCGAGCGGCCCTGCGCCTTCGTCGTGCCCGGGCCGACCGGCGCAGCCGATGCGCCGGACGGTCCGGCACCGCAGCCCTCGCGTGTCGTCGAGGGCTTCGAGGCCGCGCTCGTCGGCTCGGCCGATGCCGACAGCGTGCCCCTCGCGCGGGTCGTCGCGAGCCGCGGGCGCTGGCGGCTGGACCCGCGCCGCCAGCCCTGAGCGGCCGCGGCGCAGGGGCCCGTTGCCTTCAGCCCGGCACCCGCCCCCGTACCGCGTTGGCGTGCGCGCGGCAGGTGACGCGTCCGTCCGGGGCCACGAGGCGGGCCCGCACGCGCGCCTTCAGTTCGTCGCGCGCCGGCGCCGGCAACCCGGTCAGGCCGGGTGCGAGGCGCGGGCCCTTCTGGGCGGTGCGCCAGAAGGCCTCGAAGTCGTCGAAATGCTGCTGCACGGTGAACGCGCACGTCTCGACGTCGACCAGGCCGGCGCCGGTCCAGAGCGCGTGCAGCTGCTCGAGGCGCGAGGCCTCGCCGCTCGGCGGCCACTGCGTCGGCACGCCGAGCGCGGCGAGCTCCTCCTGCACCGGCGCGTAGGGGAAGCCGCCGCCGAGCAGGTCCCAGGCGTAGGTGGAGACGCTGCCGCCGGGGCGCACGACGCGCGCCATCTCGGCGGTGGCCCGCGCCGGGTCGGGCACGAAGAAGATCACCAGCGCCATCACCGCCGCATCGAAGCTGGCGTCGGCGGCTGGCAGCGCCATCGCGTCGCCGACGCGGTAATCGAGCGCGACGCGGCCGCCAGAAGGCGCCGGGCGCTGCTGCGCGTAGGCGATCTGCTCCGGCGACGGGTCGACGCCGAGCACCTGCGCCGGGGCGCACTGGGCCAGCAGCAGCTCGGTGAAGGCGCCGTTGCCGCAGCCGACGTCGATCCAGCGCGCGCCGGCGGGCGGCGCGAGCCAGCGCAGGAAATCCTCGCCGACGAGGCGGCTCCAGCCGCCCATGAAGTCCTCGTAGGCCTCGCCGTCGTCGAAGTTGAACTTGCGCTCGTCTGCCATCGTGGGGTCCTCGTTCTCGCCGCCGTGACGGTGCGTCCGGGGCGGAGGCGAGTGTGCGTCAACCCGTCCTGGTGTCCGGGTCCGGGGGCGGGCCGACGGCGCGGCGTGCGGTGGGTCAGTCGGCCAACTCGGCAGGCGGCGCCAGGTCGGCCAGCTTGGCCTGGGCTTGAGCCTCCGGCGCCAGCGTGCGCAGTGCCCGCCGCATGCCTGCGCTGCTCGGGTTCTCGACGAAGACGCAGCGCTTGCCGGTGCGCTTGCAGTGGTCCTTCACGCGCCAGTAGGCGTCGTGGCTGATGCAGCCGGTCTGGCAGATCACCAGGTCGGCGGCGGCGAGCGTGGCGTCGAGCTTGGCCGGGTTGTCCTGCTCGCCGCCGTCGTGGTGCAGGAAGCGGCCGCCGGTGCGCTCGACCAGCAGGCGGTAGATCGGCACGCTGGCGCGGCGGCCGCCGACGCAGAGCACGGCCTGGTCGTCCAGCACGGCCGGTGTGTCGCGCGCCATCGGCAGCGCGCCGGCGCCGTCGAGGCCGGGCAGCGGCGCCAGCTCGGCCGGCCGCAGCGCCGGCAGCCGGGCGCCGGCCTCGGCCGGCGGGGCGGCCCGTCGCAGCGCCTTTTCGGTTGTCATCTCGGCCGCCAGCGCCCGCTCGCGCTGGCGCTCGGCCTCCTGCTGGGCCTGCATCAGCGAGCGTTGCAGCAGCTGGTTGATGCCGACCAGCCGCTCGGTCTCGCGCGCCAGCTCCTGGCGGCTCTTGAGGCCCGGCACTGCCGCCTCGAGGGCGCGCAGGTCCTCGCGCAGGGTGGCGACCAGCGTGTCGCGGCCGAGCAGCTCGGCGCGCAGCTGCACGACGAGCGCGTCCTGCGCCTCGGCCCGCCGGTGCTGTGCCGCGGCCTGGCGCGTCGCACGCGTCTGCATCACGGTGAAGCGCCGCTCGAGCTGGGCGTGCGACTCGCTGAGCGCCTCGAAGCGCTGCAGGTCGACGCGGCGCGCGATGCCGACCTGGTGCTGCAGCATGTGCACCTCGCCGAGCACCTGGTGCTCGAGCGTCGCGGTGCAGCGGGCGTGCGTGAGCGTCGCCCACAGCGCACCGGCCAGATCGTGGCCCTGCGTGGCCTGCCACCAGGCGGCGAGCGCCTCGGGCGTCTTCGCCGCGGCGGCCTGGCGCAGCGCGCCGGCGCAGCGGCGGTCGAGCTCGCGCTGCACCGCCTCGGCGGCCGTGCTGCGCTGGCGGCACTGGGCGATCACGCCGCAGTGCAGCTCGTAGTCGTCGGCGAAGTGGCGGTCGCCCAACACCTTGGCGGCGACGCGCCGCAGCGCGGCGATCGGCAGGCACACGCCGATCACCGGGCAATGGGCATGCACCTCGAACTCCCACAGGCGGCGGCGCCGCGAGCCCTGCGCGGCCTCGGCACCGGCGTCGGCCGGCGGCGTCGGTGGCCTGCCGGGGAGGTGGCCACCGCCGGCGGCGCGGCGCACCAGGGTTTCGAGGCTGTCGTCGGCGGCGCGGGCGGGCTCGCCGCGTCGATCGTGCTGGCACATGGGTCTGCGGGGTGTGAGGTCTCGGGGGCGTGGCGCCGGCTTCAGTGCACCGGCGCGTCGTTCGGCGCCAGCGCCTCGAGCGCCGTGGTGGCGCTCGCGGCCTCGGCCGCGTCGAGCTGCTGGCGTGCGGCCTCGAGCAGTCCCTGCAGCTCGCGGAAGGCCGAGGGCTCGAAGCGCAGGCTCAGGTACTGCAGCGTGACGGTGACGACGCCGCAGCTGCAGAGGCTGACGTTGCCGAGCGGGCCTTGCGACAGCAGCGTCGCCGGGCCGTGGGAGTCGGGGTCGAGAGGGTTCATCGGGTACCTCCAGGCTGCGCCCTCCGGCCTCCGCCCTGGCGGCGGTCCGGCGGTGTCATCGCAGCAGATTGCGTGCGGCCCGCGCGGCAGGCGCGGGCAGGGGGCGTCGGCCCGGGGTGGCCGGGCCGGCGTGTCGTGAGCGCTGCCGATGGGTTGCGCGGGGTCCGCGTCTTCACGCGGGCGGGCCCGCCGCGGTGTCCGCGGGCGGGCCGGTCGCGGCGTCGCGCTGCGCCGGCCCGCGGCGCGCGACCACGGCGAGGCCACCGGCCCCGTCGTCGACGCCGCGCAGGCCGATGCCGAACAGCGCCTCGAGCGCGGGCAGTGCCTCGCGCCCGCTCGGCAGGTCGGCTTCGAGCCGGCCGCGGCGCAGCAGCAGCAGGCGGTCGAAGGCGCCGAGCGCCTGGTTCAGGTCGTGCAGCACCGCCACCAGCGCATGGCCGCGTGCGCCGCAGTAGGCGTCGAGCGCGTCGAGCAGCTCGAACTGCAGCCCGGGGTCGAGCGCGGCGAGCGGCTCGTCGACGAGCAGCAGCGCGCCCTCGGCGTCCCAGAGCTGGGCGAAGACGCGCGCCAGCTGCACCCGCGCCTGCTCGCCGCCGGAGAGGGTGTCGAAGCGCCGCCCGGCGAGATGCCCGGCGCAGGCCAGCTCGAGCGCGGCGGCGACGATGCGCGGCTGTCCCGGGTCGGGCTCGCGCGCCACGCGGCCGAGCGAGACGACCAGCTCGACCGGCAGCGCGAAGGCCACCGCATGCGACTGCGGCAGCACCGCGCGCCGCGACGCCAGCGCGGGCAGCGGCCAGGCGGCGAGCGGGCGGCCGTCGAGCCGCACCGCGCCGGCGTCGGGCGCGCGCTCGCCGGACAGCAGGCGCAGCAGCGTCGACTTGCCGGCGCCGCTCGGGCCGAGCACCGCGACGCGCTCGCCGGCGCGCAGGCGCAGCCCGAAGGGGCCGATCTGCGCGCCTTCGCCGGCCCGCGAGCCGAGGCGCGGCAGGCGCACGGTGGCGCCGTCGAGGGCGGCGAGCGGCGTGCCGGCCGCGGCCTCGTCGTCGGCGCCCCTGCCGGCCGTTGCCGACGGAGATGTGTCGAGGGCGTGCCCCTCGCCCGGCCAGCGCTCGCGGCACAGGGCGTCCGGCGGCAGACACTCGGTCGGCAGGCGGCTCACGGGGCGACCCTCCGGGCGTGACGGGAGCCGTGTGCCGAGGCCGGACAAGCGTGCTGCCTTTCGAAGGGGCGGGCGATGGCGCTCACAACGCCGCCCCCCGGGCGCGGGCGGCGCCGCGCAGCATCGCGAAGAACACCGGCGCGCCGATCAGCGCGGTCAGGATGCCGACCGGGATCTCGGCCGGGATCGCCAGCGTGCGCGCCCCGGTGTCGGCCAGCAGCAGCAGCAGCGCGCCGGTGCCCATCGACAGCGGCAGCACCAGGCGCTGGTCGGCGCCGACCGTCACCCGCACCAGGTGCGGCGCGATCAGGCCGACGAAGCCGATCAGCCCGCACCAGGCCACGGCCAGCGCCGAGAGCAGCGCCACCGTCAGCACCACGCGGGCGCGCAGCCGGCCGACATCGATGCCGACGTGGCCGGCCACCGACTCGCCGAGCGCCAGCGCGTTGAGCGAGCGGGCCAGGGGGCGCAGCGCCAGCGCCACCGCGCCCAGCGCCAGCGCGAGCAGGCCGACCGCCGGCCAGCCGGCACCGGCCAGCGAGCCCATGGTCCAGAAGGTGAAGCTGCGCAGCTGCTCGTCGCTGGCCACCAGCGTGCAGAGGCCGACGACCGCCATCGTGATCGCCTGCAGCGCCAGGCCGGTGAGCAGCAGGCCGGCGATCGAGCCCGGCGTCAGCCAGCGTGCCAGGCGGTCGAGCAGCAGGCACACCCCGAGCGCGCCGACGAAGGCGCCGGCCGGCAGCAGCCACAGGCGCCAGGCCGGCGGCAGCGCCAGCTGCAGGCCGGCGAAGACGGTGATCAGCAGCGCCGCGGCGCAGGCGGCGCCGGCCGTCACGCCGAGCAGCCCCGGGTCGGCCAGCGGGTTGCGGAACAGCCCCTGCGACAGCGCCCCCGCCAGCCCGAGCGCGGCACCGACGCCCACCGCGAGCAGCGCACGCGGCAGGCGCAGCTCCCACAGCACGTAGGCACCGCCGCCGGCCGGCGCGTCGACGAAGGGGGCGAGCCAGTCCTGCCAGCCGACCGGTACCGCGCCGAAGGGCACGGTCAGCGCGAGCGCGGCGAGCAGCGCCAGCAGCAGCCACCCACCCGGGCGCAGGCGGCGCGACGGGGCCTGCTGCGAGGCGGCCGGGGCTGCGGCCGCAGGCCGCGGCACGGGGGCACCCGCACCGGGCGCCCCCGCGTAGGCCTCGGGGGCGCCGGCTTGCGCCGAGGGCGCAGCGGCGCCGGACATCAACGTGCGCCCGGCGGCGTGTGCAACCGCTCGGCGAGCTGGGTCACGGCCTGCGGCAGGCGCGGGCCGAAGCCGAGCGCCATCAGCAGGTCGACCGGGATGACGTGGCGTGCCCGGCCGGCCGGTGTCTGCGCGAGGCCGGCGATGCCGAGCAGGCCGTCGATGCCGCCGGCGGCCTCGAGGCCGGTCTCGCTGGTGACGATCACCTCAGGCGCGACGGCGACCGCCGCCTCCGGCGCCAGCGACTGGTAGCCCGCGACCTCGGCGAAGACGTTGTGGCCCCCGGCGTAGGCGATCAGGGCGTCGGCCGCGGTGCCGCGGCCGGCGGCGCGCACCTGGTGCGCGGCCGGGACCATCACGAACAGCACCCGCGGCGGTGCATGGCCGGCGGCCAGGGCCTTGACGCGTGCCAGTGCTGCCGTCCATTCGGCCTCGAGGCGGCCGGCCAGGGCCTCGCCGGCGGCCTCGCGGCCGGTCAGCGCCGCCAGCTGCCGCGTGCGCGCGACGATGCCCTCGAAGCGGTGGCCGCCGGCGTCGAGCACGTGCAGCGCGAGCTTCGCCGCTTCGAGCTGGCGCAGCACCGCGGGCGGCCCGGCGTCTTCGGTGGCGACCACCAGCGTCGGCGCGAGCGAGAGCACGCCCTCGGCCGAGAGCGTGCGCTGGTAGCCGACGCTGGGCAGTTGGCGCGCGGCCTCGGGGTAGAGCGAGGTGGTGTCGACGCCGACGATCTCGGACTGCGCGCCGAGCGCGTAGAGCGTCTCGGTGAGCGCGCCGCCGACGCTGACGATGCGGCGCGGGGCGGCGGCGACGACGCCCTCCGTCGTGGTCGCCGCCGCCCTGCCGGCGCCCCCCGCGACCGTCGCCAGGGCGAGGCCGAAGGCGATGCGGCGCCGGCGCTCCCCGTCGGGCGTCGACGGTGCCGCGAGCGCGGTTTGAATCAACTCGCGCACGCCTCGATCTCCGGGTCGAGCGAGGCCAGCAGCGTGCGCCAGTCGCAGCGCTCGGCGCGCCCGGGCTTGCGCTCGCCGAACAGCATCGCGATCGTCTGGCCGCCGGCGTCGAACAGCTCGACCGAATGCACCAGGCCGTCGGTGGTGGGCTTCTTCACCAGCCAGGCCTCGGCGATATGGTCTTCGCGCAGGTGCAGGTTGAAGCCGGAGTCCAGCACGTTGAGCCAGGGGCCCATCACGGCGATGCGCTGCACCGGCCCGGTGTGGATCTGGATCATCCCCGGGTTGCCGACGAAGACCATGATCGAGACGCCTTCCTGCGCCGCGCGCGTCAGCACCTCGGCCGCGCTGGCGGTCGGCAGGCGGTGCGCGTAGTCGGGCGGCGCCAGGCGCAGCCCCTGGGTGCGGCTGACGCCGTGGCGCTTGAGCAGGCCGAAGAACTCGTGCGTATCGCGCATCGAGGCCCACTCGCGCCGGAAGGCGGCCAGGTCGATCTCGGCGTCGGGCTTCTCGGCCGGCGGCCGCTCGGGCGGCGCGACCTCGATGCCCGTCTCGCGCCCGGGTGCGGCGTAGCGCTCGACCAGCGCCTCGTAGGCGGCGAGGTCGCTCTGCGGCTTCACGAACACCTTGTGGATCGCGGTGCCCTGGGCGTCGTAGAACTGCAGGCTGCGCTGGCGCGTGCCGTCGGCCAGGCGTTCGTCGACCGCGAAGCCGTGCGCCCACTTCGAATAGAAGACGCGCAGGTCGATCTCGCGGCCGAGCACCAGGCCCATCAGGCCGCTCGCGCTGGTGTCGGAGTAGACGCCGACCTTCTCGTGCACGCAGGACTCGTTGCGCGTCAGCGCCATCAGCTCGCCCAGCGGCTCCAGCGAGGCGACGATCTGCGGCCACTCGGCGCGCAGCCGGCGCGCCGCGAGCGGCGACTCGCCGACCTCGAACAGGCCGCAGTGGCTGGCGATCAGCTCGCCTTCGCTGATGCCGAGATCGCTCGCGATGTCACGGTGGCGGGCGCGGGCCGACTCGCGGGCCTCGCGAAAGCCCGTACGGATGGCCTGGTGGCTGTTCGGCATGTGCGGAGCCCTGGGTTGGGAGGGTGGAGGGTGCTGGCGAGACCGCCGGGCGCCGTGGCGGCCGTGGAGCGCCACAGGCCCGACCGGACACCGGCGCCGCACGGCACTTGGCGCGGACGCGAGGGGGCACCGGCCACACCCGGCGGGGGCGGGTTGGAGCCATTCTAATGAGATTCGTTCTCATTACAAGCGATGGGCCGGGGAGCCCTCCGGCCGCGGTCTGACCGCCTCGTGGCGCGTCCCGGCGCCGTGTCGAGAAGCCGACCTCAGCGTCGACAGGGGCCCTCGCAAGGGCATCGGGCGACGCGCTGCCCGCGGCCGCCGGCCGCGGTGATTCAGGGGTCGACTGGACGGCCGCGCCGGGCGCCGGGCGCGGCCCGTGCCCTGGTACCGGCGGGCTGCTGGTGTCGGGCCAGGCCGAGCGGCTCCGTCGACCGGCCCACCCGGCCCAGCCTCACATGCGGTATTGCAGCTGCAGGTCGACGGTCCGGTTGCCGCCGTAGTAGCAGTAGAAGTCGCAACCGCTGAGGTAGGTCTTGTCGGTCAGGTTGCGCGCGTTCAGCTGCAGCGACCAGCTGCGGTCGATGTCGTAGCGCAGCATCAGGTCGAGGAGCGTGTACGAGGCCACCTTGCGGCCCGGGAAGGTGGCCTCGTCGACGGTCGAGCCGTTGTAGCGCACGCCCAGGCCCGCCGTCAGGCCGCCCGCGGGCAACGCGAAGCGCTGGTTCACCCACAGGCTGGCCTGTTGCCTCGGGATCATCGGCGTGCGCACGGTCCGGGTGGCGCTCAGGTCCTGCTCCGAGTCGTTGTGGGTGTAGGACGCCTTGATCGCCGTGTCGCGCAGCACCTTGAAGTCGCCCTGCCACTCGATGCCGCGGTTGCTGCGTTCGCCGATCTGGCGCTGCACGTTCGACGCGTCCGACACCAGGGCGTTCTTCTCCTTCAGCTTGAAGTAGGCCAGCGTCATCGTGCCGCCGTCGAGCCATTCCGGCTCCAGCTTCACGCCCACCTCGGCCTGCTTGCCTTCATACGGCACGTAGGGCGTCCCGCTCGCGTCGCTGCCGACCATCGGCCGGAACGACTCCGAGTAGCTGAGGTAGGGCGCGATGCCCGCCTCGGTGACGTACATCACCCCGGCGTTCAGGCTGTTGTGGCTGACGTCGTAGCCGTTCGGGATGCTGTTCTTGGCGCGGTCGTGGCGCAGGCCGGCGGTGAAGTTCCAGCTGTCGCCGATCTGCGCCTGCGCGGAGGCGTAGAGGCCGAGCTGGCGCAGGCGCTGCTCGTACGGCGCGCCGCTGAGCGCGATCGCGCTGCCGTACACCGGCGCGAACATGTCAATGGGCGGCACGGCGCCGAAGCCGTTGTTCTGGCCCTCGGTGTCCGACTTCAGGTAGTCGATGCCGACGGTGGGCGAGAGGGTGACGCCGTCCAGGCGCAGCCGGCCGCTGACCCGGTTGTCGATGAAGTGGTTGCGCATGTTGCCCTGGGTGAACGAGTAGCCGCGCAGCGCCCGCCGGTCGTTGTTGGGGTCGGGGGCGTAGGCAAACACGTTGGTCTGGTCTAGGTTGACGCGCGAAAACTTGTAGTTCTGCGTGAAGTCCCAGTCCTTGGCGATCTCGTGGCGCAGCTGCCAGCCGGCGGTGATCTGTGTCCGCTCCAGGCTGTCGACGCCCGGCTCGCCGAGGTTGGTGCGCCGGTTGATGCGGCCGTAGGGCGTGTCGATCAGGCTGCCGTAGCCGGGCATGAAGCCGTTGGTCGGCGTGCCGTCCTCGCGTTGCACGCTGGCCAGCAGCGTGAGGGCGGTGCGCTTGCTGAAGTCGACGGTGAGGCTGGGCGCGAAGTAGTAGCTCTTCATCTCCGTCTCGCGCTGCATGCCGTCTTCCTTGCGGGCCTGCGCGACCAGCCGGTAATAGACGCTGCCGTCGGCGTTGGCGACGCCGTTGTAGTCGACGCCCAGGCCCAGCTTGCCGCGGTTGCCGAGCTCGGCGCTGATGCCCAGCGCCTGCTGCTTCTTGGGCCGCTTGGTCAGCAGGTTGACGACGCCCCCGCTGTTGACGGCGCCGAACACCAGCGAGTTGGCGCCCTTCACCACCTCGATCGACTCCAGGCCGAAGACCTCGGTCTTGGGGACGAAGAAGCCGTTCGGCGTCGTCGGCGTGCCGTCGACCGAGACCGAGGCGTCGAAGCCGCGGATCTTGAACCAGTCGACCTTGTTGTCCGAGCCGAAGGGCTCGGCGAGGATGCCGGCTTGGTACTGCAGCGCCTGGTCCAGCTTGCGGCTGCCCATCGTGTCGATGTCGTCGCGCGAGATGACCGCGGTGGAGTTCGGCGCGTAGAAGTCCAGGCTCTGCAGCCGGTCGACCGTGCCGATGACGGTCACGGCGGACAGCTCGGCCGATCCCCCGGCGGCCGCAGGCGCGGTCTGCGCCCAGGCGACCTGCGACAGGCAGAGGGCCAGGGGGGTCAGCGCGCAACCGGCGGCGGCGCGGATCGAGGCGAAGCGATCGTGCATGGCGAGCATCCAGAAGTGGTTGCCTGGCTTGGCACGCTCGCGTCTTGTCTTGAAGACACAGGCCTGGCTGGCTTGAAGCCCGAGTCTAAGCGGCCGAGAACCACCCCGCCATTCTTGGGGGCCGTTCGAGAGGCCGGCACGGCCGGCGGGCCGTGCCCGTGCCCGCGGAGCGCTTCAGTACGTGTAGCGCAGGCCGGTGGTCAGGCAGGGGGCCCGACCTCAGGCCCGCGCGATCACTGTGCGCGCGAAGTCCTCGAACTGCGTCGGCGTCGTGTTGTCGGCGCGGCGACCCGCCAGCGGCTTGACGAGGCCGCTGTTCATGGCCTGGGTGAGCGCGACCGACAGCGCCGCCGCGTCGGCCGCGAAGCCGGCCTCGACGAGCGCGCCTTCCATCTCGCGGTCGCCCAGGCGCACATAGGGCAGGTCCGGCCGACCGATCGCCGCGCCGACGATCGCCGCCACCTCGCGCGGCCGCAGGTCGGCCGGGCCGAGCAGTTCGCGCACCACTTCACCCTGCCAGTCGCGCGCGATCAGGGCCTGCGCCGCGGCGGCGGCCACGTCGGCGGTGGCGACGAAGGGCTGCGCGCGCCCGGGGTCGAGGGTGTCGGCCCAGGCGCCGTGGGCGCGGATCGCCGGCAGCTGCTCGAGCAGGTTGTCCATGTAGTAGGCGGGTCGCAGCAGCAGCAGGTCGAGCCCGGGGATCGCGCGCAGCCGGGCCTCCTGCGCATGCAGCGCCTCCAGCACGCCGGTGCCGCGCGGCACCTCGGCGCCGAGGCTGCTGAGCGCGACCACGCGGCGCATGCCGCTCGCGCGCAGCGCCTGCGCGATCGCCTCGCCCTGGCGCTGCTGGCGCCCGGCGTAGCCGGCCGCCGCGGGGTCGAAGGGCATCAGCGTGTAGACCGCGTCGGCGCCGGCGAAGGCGGCGGCGAGAAAGGCCGCATCGTCGGCGGCGCCGGTGAGCACCTGCGCCCCGCGTGCGGCGAGCGGCGCCAGCGGCTCGGCCCGCCGCGCGAGCACGCGCAGCTGCAGGCCGGCGTCGAGCAGGCGGCGGGCGATGGCGCCGCCGGTGCGGCCGCTGGCGCCCATCACGGTGATCGTGGTCATGGTCGTCTCGTTCGAGGAGTTGCGGTCGGGCCAGTGTCGGCAGCGGGTGCCGCCGCCGCCATCGCCGGCCGTCCGCGGTTCTTGACCGAGCGTCCCGACCGCGATCGCGCGGGGTGGGTCTGCCGGGCCGGGCAACGGCGCTTGCCGGTCGCGGAGAGTGCCCCGGCGCGGCCGGACGCCGCGCCGCCACGGGCGCTCTGTACGATCGCCCGCCGTGGCCGCGCCCCCCGCCGTTCCCGACCTCAGCGACCGCGACGACCCGCTCGCGCAGACGCTGCAGCGCCTGCACCTGACCGGCGTCGTCTACAGCCAGGCCGAGCTCGGCGCGCCCTGGGGCCTCTCGGTGCCGGCGATGCCCGGCTGCCTGATGTTCCACGTCTTCACGCGCGGCGAGGGCTGGCTGGTCGTCGACGGCCAGGCGCCGCGCCTGCTGCGCAGCGGCGACTTCGCGCTGGTGACGCGCGGCGAGGGCCACCGCCTGCTCGGCGACCCGCAGGCGCACGGCGTGCCGGTCTTCGAGATCGGGCGCGAGCCGCTGGCCGACTGGTTCGAGCGCTTCCGCCTCGACGGCGGCGGCGCGCCGGCGGCGGCCGTCTGCGGCGTGCTGCGCTACGACGACGCGATCGCGCGCCACCTGGCGGCGAGCCTGCCGCCGACGATCGTCGTCGACGGCCTCGAGGCGCCCGAGCGCGCCTGGCTGCACAGCAGCTTCCGCCTGCTCGCGGCCGAGGCCGCGCAGCCCCGCCCGGGCAGCGAGGCGGTGATCACCCGCCTGGGCGACATCCTCGTCGTGCAGGCGATCCGCCACTGGGTCGAGACCGAGGGCGTGCAGCGCAGCGGCTGGCTGCGCGGCCTGCACGATCGGCAGATCGGGCGCGCGCTGGCGCTGATGCACCGGCGCCTGGCCGAGCCCTGGACGCTGGCCGGGCTGGCGGCCGAGGTCGGCCTCTCGCGCACCGCCTTCGCCGGCCGCTTCACCCGCCTGGTCGGCGAGGCGCCGATGGCCTACCTGACGCGCTGGCGACTGGGCATCGCGCAGGCGCGGCTGCGCGAGGCGCGGGTGCCGCTGGCGCAGCTGGCTGGCGAGGTGGGCTACGAGAGCGAGGCGGCGTTCAGCCGGGCGTTCCGGCGCGAGGTCGGGATGACGCCGGGGGCGTTCGGGCGCCTGCAGCCCGGGTCCGGTTCTTGATACCTCTATGTCCGTCTCGACACCCTTTCGCAACACCCTAGCCACCGCACGTCCCGAACCTGTCAGGCGTCGATCCGCGCCCGTCGTGGTACTGCCGTCAACCCTCGCTGTCGCAGTCATGAAGTCCGCCCTGCCTCGCTTACTCGTGCCCTTTCGTTCGCTGTGGGCCCTCGGCCTGCGCGCCTTCCTCCTCGGCCTGCTGCTGATGTCGCTGCTGACGGCGGCGCGCGCGATGCCGGACAGCCGGGTGTGGATCGACCCGACGGAAGGCGGGATGCGTCTCACGCTGCACCTGCCGCTCGGTGAGCTCGAGGCCGCCTTCGGCCAGCCGCTGGCCGCGGCGCCGGACCAGGTGCTGCCGCGCCATCGCGAAGCGCTCTCGCGCTACCTGCTCGACCACGTCAGCGTCTCCAGCAGCGGTGTCTTCTGGCAGGCGGCGACGCCGCGGCTCGCGGTGATCGGCGACGACGCTGCAGCCCGGCTCGAGGCGGTGATCGAGCTGAGCACGCCGGCCGGCGCCGATGCCGGGTCGCCGAAGCTGCTCTACGACGTGATCGACCATGCGGTGGCCGCGCACCACGCCCAGGTCTTCCTGCGCGGCGGCGAGGCCGGCGCGCCCTTCGTCGTGCTGGGCGAGTTCAACGAGCGGCGCGCCAGCCTCGCGGTGCCGCTCGCCGAGCCCAACGCCCTTGCCGGCGCGCTGCGCCTGTTCAAGGATGGCGCGCGCGAGGTCGCCGGCGATGCCGACCATCTGCTCTTCCTGCTGTTGCTGCTCGTCGTGGTGCCGCTTACCGCCACGGCGGCCGCGGGGCGTTGGGGCGCGGCACGGACGCCACGGGCGGCGCTGCGCCGCACCGCGCTGCTGGTCCTGGCCTTCGCGCTCGGCCGCTCGGCCGCGCTGGGGCTCGGCGGCACCGGGATCGTCGAGCCCTCGATGCCGATCGTGGCCATCGTCGCGGCCCTGTCGATCGCGGTCGCGGCGTTGCACGCGCTGCGCCCCTTGTTCGTCGGCGGCGAGCTCGAGTTCGCGCTGGTCTTCGGGCTGGCGCACGGCTTCGCCGTCTCGGGCGACCTGTCGGGCGCGGGGCTTTCGCTCGGCCCCCACGCGATGGCGCTCGCCGCCTACACCCTCGGCATCGAGGCGATGCAGCTGCTGCTGGTGGTGGCCGTCGTGCCGCCGCTGATCGCGCTCGCGCGTGCGGTGCCGCGCGCCTATGCGCCGCTGCGCCGCGCGGTCGCCAGGGTCGGCATCGCTTTCGCGCTGCTCTGGCTCGTCGAGCGCACCGGCCTGCCGGCGCTCGGCACCGCCGACTGGCTGGCCGAGGTGCCCAGCCCGCTGCCCTATCTGATCGCCGCCGAATGGCTCTTCGCCGCGGCGCTGCTGGCGGTGCACGGGCTGCGCGTGATGCGCGGCGGGCTGGTTCGCGAGGGCTGAAGGCGAGGGATGCGGGCGTCGGTTCTGCCCGTCGCCGCTTCTGTCCGGGCAGCGATCTGATAACGGCGCTGTCATCTGATCGCAGCGTGCGCCGCTTGGATCGCGTGCCCCCGTCGCCCAGACTCCGGGCATGGGCCCCGGCGACTCCGCGCCGCTCGCCTCGACGCCCTTCGAGCCGGCCGGCATCGGTGCCGAGGGCCCGGCACGATCGGGCGCGGCGTCACGCCGCCCGGCCCGGGAGACAGGAGCACACGATGGCCTTCAAACCCCTGCATGGCATCCGCGTGCTCGACCTGACGAACGTGCTGGCCGGCCCCTTCGCCTGCCACCAGCTGGCGCACATGGGCGCCGACGTGATCAAGGTCGAGGCCCGCGGCAGCGGCGACCTGGCGCGCCAGCTCGGCGGCGACGTCGAGTTGAGCCGGGCCCACATGGGTGTCTCGTTCCTGGCGCAGAACCCGGGCAAGCGCTCGATCACGCTCGACCTCAAGCACCCGAGCGGCAAGGCCGTGTTCCGCCGCCTGGTGCGCACCGCCGACGTGGTGATGGAGAACTTCCGCCCCGGCGTGATGGACCGCCTCGGCCTTGGCCATGCGGAGCTGATGAAGGAGCAGCCGCGCCTCGTCTACTGCGCGATCTCCGGCTTCGGCCAGGACGGGCCGCTGCGCGACCTGCCGGCCTACGACCAGATCATCCAGGGCATGTCGGGGATCATGAGCGTCACCGGCGCGCCCGGGAACGCGCCCTACCGCGTCGGCTACCCGGTGGCCGACACGATCGGCGGCATCACCGCCGCCTTCGCGGTGGCCGCGGCGCTGGCCGACCACGAGCGCCGCGAGGGCGTCTTCATCGACGTGTCGATGCTCGAAGCGGCGATGGCGACGATGGGCTGGGCGGTGTCGAACCACCTGATCGCCGGCCGCGACCCCGCGCCGATGGGCAACGACAACGTCACCGCCAGCCCCTCCGGCACCTTCAGGACCGGCGAGGGCCTGCTCAATGTCGCGGCCAACAAGCAGGAGCAGTTCGAGGCCGTCTGCGACGTGCTCGGCCACCCCGAATGGGCCGAGGACGCGCGCTTCGCCGACCGCCATGCCCGGCTGCGGCACCGCGCGGCGCTCACCGCGCTGATCGAGCAGGCGATGGCGGCGCGCTCGGCCGACGAGTGGTGGCATTTGTTCAACGAGGCCGGCGTGCCGGCGGGCCCGGTGTACTCGGTGCCGCAGGCGCTCGCGCATCCGCAGATCGCCGGGCGCGGAATGATCGGCCGCTTCGAGAACGCGCCCGGCGTCGGGCGCGACATCCGCGTCGTGCGCACCGGCTTCAAGCTCAACGGCGAGGCCCCGACGGTCGACACGCCGCCGCCGCGGCTCGGCGAGCACAGCGACGAGATCCTCGCCGAGCTGGGCTGCACGCCGGCCGAGATCGAGGCGCTGAAGGCGGAGCAGGCGGTGTGAACGACCGCCGCGACGCGCCCATGAGCCGCACACGCCGGATGTACCGGACGCAGGAGACAGGATGAGCAACGACGGACAAGCGACGACGCCCGCCAGCGCCGAGCGGCGCGAGGGCGAGGACTGGTGGCGCAGCTCGATCATCGAGATGTCGCCGGGCGTGATCCGCTACCGCGGCTACCCGATCGAGGAGCTGATCGCCGGGCGCGTCGGCCTCGCGCAGATGATCTGGCTGATGACGCGCGGCGAGCTGCCGACGAAGGCGCAGGCCGCGCTGCTCGAGGCGGCGCTGATGTCGGCCGTCGACCACGGGCCGCAGGCGCCGAGCATCGCGATCGCGCGCATGGCGGCCACTTGCGGCGTCGGGCTCAACGGCGCGATGGCCTCGGCCGTCAACGTGCTCGGCGACGTGCACGGCGGCGCAGGCGAGCAGGCGGTCGAGCTCTACCAGTCGATCGCCGAACGCATCGACGCCGGTGCCGCGCATGCCGAGGCGGTGCGCGACGGGCTCGCCGCCTTCGTCGCCGCGCACGGCAAGGTGGTGCCGGGTTTCGGCCACCGCTTCCATCCGGTCGACCCGCGCAGCGCGCCGCTGCTTGCGCGGGTCGACGAGGCCGCGGCGCGCGGCGAGGTCGGCGGGCGCTTTGCCGCGATCGGCCGCGAGGTCGAGGCCCAGCTCTCGGCCGCCAAGGGCAGGCGCCTCCCGATGAACATCGACGGCGCGACGGCGGTGATCTACGCCGAGCTCGGCTTCGCGGCGCCGCTCGCGCGCGGGCTGTTCTGCCTGTCGCGCTCGGTCGGCATCCTGGCGCATGCCTGGGAGCAGGCCGGGCAGGGCGCGCGCATCAAGGGGCCGCTGCCGCGCCGCTACACCTGGACCTATGACGGGCCGCCGCCGCGCGCGGTGCCGGACCAGGGCTGAGCGGCTGAGCGGAGGCCTCAGCGGCGTGCCACGACCTTTCCCGCTTCCTGCACCAGAGCCTGGATCAGCCGCGTGCGCAGCGAGGCGCGCGGCCAGATCACGCCCAGGCGGCGCCGGTACGGCTGGTCCGGCAGCGGGAGCCGCGCGACGCGCAGGCCGCGCAGCCAGGGCACCGAGGCGTCGGGCGCCAGCGAGACGCCGAGCCCGCGGTCGACCAGCATCGCGATCGCCGGCAGCGAGCTGAGCAGGAACCGCTCGCGCGGCACGATGCCGAGCTTGCGCAGGTAGGCGTCGGCCTGGCGCCCGCCGCCCAGCGCCCGGTCGTAGCGGATGAACGGCTCCTCGCGCAGCAGTGCCAGCGCATCGCGCCGGCGCCACTTCGGCGGCGCCATGACCACCAGCGGCTCCTCGCCCAGCAGGTCCCAGTTCAGCGCCTTGGGCAGCGCGAAGGGCGGGTGCAGGCAGACCGCGGCGTCGAGCTCGCCGCGCAGCACCGCGTCGTACAGATCGGTCGAGAGCCCGGAGCGGATCTCGACCCGCGCCGCCGGATGGAGCTTGACGAGGCCGGCCAGGATCTCGGGCAGCACGCTGTGCAGCGCGGTGTTGATCGCGCCGAGCCGGAGCTCACCGGCGGCGGCCTCGTCGTTGATCGCTGCCTTCAGGTCGCCGAGCTCGCGCAGGATCGCGCCCGCGCGCTCGGCGAGGCGGTGTCCGGCCTCGGTCAGCGCCACGGTGCGCCCGGCGCGCGTGACGAGCCGCGTGCCCAGCTCGCGTTCGAGCAGCCTCAGCTGGTGCGCGACCGCGGCCGGCGTCAGTTCGAGCCGGCGCGCCGCCTCGGACATCGAGCCCGACTCGACGACGAGCAGGAAGGTGCTGAAGTAGCCGGTCTCCACGCCGGCGATTGTCGGTGCCGGGCGCGCGTCGCCCCGGCGCAGGGCAGGCGCGGCCGGGGAGCCGCCCCTCCCGCGCGGGCCGCCCTGCCCGCGTGGACCGCCGCTATGCGCCGGCCGCCGCCTCGCAGGCCGGCGCCGCCGCGCGGCGCGCGCGCCGTTCCAGCGCCAGGCTCCAGCCCGCGAGCCCCAGGCCGCCGAGCGTCACCAGCGCCGCGACCCAGCCGAGCGCCGCGAGACCCGGCCCCTGGTCGATCGTGACCCCGCCCAGCCAGGCACCCAGCGCGTTGCCGAGGTTGAAGGCGGCGATGTTCAGACTCGACGCCAGGTTCTGCCCCGCGCCCGAAGCCTGCTCGAGCACGCGCATCTGCATCGGCGCGACGGTGGCGAAGGCGGCGACGCCGAGCACCGCGATGAAGACCGTCGTCGCCGCCGGCGAGCCGATCACCCCCGGCAGCGCGCCGAGTGCCAGCACCGCGGCGAGCGCCGCCAGGGTGCCGACCAGTGCGCGCCCGAGGCCGCGGTCGGCCAGGCGGCCGCCGAGCAGGTTGCCCGCCGCCAGCCCGGCGCCGAAGACCAGCAGCAGCGCCGAGACGGTGCCTTCGCCGACGCCGGTGACCCAGGTCAGCAGCGGCTGGATGTAGGTGAAGATCGTGAACACGCCGGCGAAGCCGAGCACGGTCAGCCCGAGGCCGAGCAGCACCTGCGGGCGGCGCAGCACCGCCAGCTCCTCGCGCAGCGGCGGCAACGGGGCGTCGGCCTCGCCCGCCGGAGCCGGCCGCGCCGCCGGCACCAGCCAGGCGATGACGATGAAGGCCAGCACGCCGATCGCCGTCACCGCCCAGAAGGTCGCGCGCCAGCCGTGCTGCAGGCCGAGCCAGGCGCCGGCCGGCACGCCGAGCAGGGTCGCCGCGGTGAGGCCGGTGAACATGATCGAGATCGCGAAGGCGCGCCGCTCGGGCGCCACCAGTCCGGTCGCGACCACCGCGCCGACGCCGAAGAAGGTGCCGTGCGCCAGCGCGGTGACCACGCGCGCGGCCATCAGCCAGCCGTAGCCGGGCGCCAGCGCGCAGGCGAGGTTGCCGAGCGTGAAGACGACCATCAGCGCGAGCAGCACGGTCTTGCGCGGCAGGCGGCGCGTGGCGATCGTCAGCAGCGGCGCGCCGACCGCGACGCCGATCGCGTAGCCGGAGATCAGCAGCCCGGCGGCGGCGATCGAGACGCCGAGGTCGGCCGAGACCTGCAGCAGCAGGCCCATGATGACGAACTCGGTGGTGCCGATGCCGAAGGCGCCGGCGGTGAGGGCAAGAAGGGCGATGGGCATGATGCGCCGCACTGTGCCGAGGCGGCGCGCACTTGCCTAGAATGCCGCCGCGACCAGCAGCTGTGATTTCGATTCACAGCTGGCCGCGGCCCCTTGCTCTTCCTCGCGCGCCGCCATGCCCCGTCCCGACGTCAACCGCTCCGGCGAGATGGAGACCTTCGTGCAGGTCGTCGAGCGGGGCGGCTTCTCGGCCGCGGCGCGGGCGCTCGGCATGACGCCGTCGGCGGTGAGCAAGCTGATCGGCCGTCTCGAGGCGCGGCTCGGCGCACGCCTGGTGCAGCGCTCGACGCGCCGCCTCGAACTCACCGCCGAAGGCGAGCAGTTCCATGCCCTGAGCCGCGGCGTGCTGGCCGACCTCGACGAGGCCGAGCGCAGCGTCAGCGCCGCGCTCGAGGCGACACCGCGCGGGCGCGTCGTCGTCAACGCCAGCGTTTCCTTCGGCACCCAGGTGCTGCTGCCGCTGGTGCCGCGCCTGGTCGAGCGCCACCCGCAGCTCTCGCTCGACATCGCGCTGACCGACCGCGTCGTCGACCTGATCGAAGCGCGCGCCGACATCGCGATCCGCTGGGGCCCGCTGCCCCCGTCCGAGCTGATCGCGCGCCGGCTCGGCGAGACGCGGCAGGTGATCGTCGCCGCGCCGGCCTACCTCGCGCGGCGCGGCACGCCGCGGCGGCCGGCCGAGCTGGAGACGCACGAGCGGCTCGACTTCAGCTACCGCCGCCGCGTCCCCGACTGGCCGTTCCGCGTCGACGGCCGGCTGGTCGAGGTGCCGCTGCGCGCCCGCGTGCGCGCTTCCGACGGCGAGGCCCTGCGCCACCTGGCGCTGGCCGGCCTCGGGTTCGCACAGCTGTCGCGCTACCAGGTGCAGGCCGACCTCGATGCCGGGCGGCTCGTCACCGTGCTCGAGGACTGCGATGCCGGCGAGGTGGCGCCGATCCACGCCGTCTACCTCGGCCGCGCCGAGCGCCTGCCGGCGCGGGTGCGCGCGGTGCTCGACTTCCTGGTCGACGAGATGGCGCGCGACCGCCGCTTCGCGCCGACGTCACGGCTCGCGCCGCACGAGGTGCGCATCGAGGAGGGCGGCGAGCCGCTGGTCGACCTGGCCGAGGCCGGGCTGGTGGTCGATGCGGCCTACCACCGGCTCGGCTACACCACCGAGCCGCGGTTGCGGGCGCGGCGCGGCATCGCCGAGCGTCTGCGCCGCGTCGACGCCGCGCTGCCGCATGGCTGGCGCCTGCGCATCTGGGACGCCTGGCGCCCGCGCGCGGTGCAGCGCGCGCTCTACCAGGCCTTCCGGCGCCAGCTCGCCGCGCGCCACCCCGACTGGGACGAGGCCGCGCTCGAGACCGAACTGCACCGCTTCGTCGCCCCGCCCGACCGCGGCCCCGGCCATGTGCCGCCGCACCTGACCGGCGGCGCGGTCGACCTGACGCTGCAGGACGCCGAGGGGCGCGAACTCGACCTCGGCAGCGCCTTCGACGAGCTCTCGGCGCGCGCCCCGACCGCCGCGCCCGGCTTGCTGCCGGCCGCGCGCGCGAACCGCGACGTGCTGGTGCGCGCGATGGCCGAGGCCGGCTTTGTCAACTGGCCCGACGAGTGGTGGCACTGGGGCTGCGGCGACCCGCTGTCGGCCGCGCTGCGCGGTGACGCGGTCGCGCGCTACGGGGCGATCGAGACGGTCGGCTGAGGGGTCGGTGGCGGGCGCGCCGGCCGCGCGGCGTCGCAGTCGCGTTGGGGCGGCCGTGCCCGGCTCCGCGCGCCTCCTCAGAGGTCCAGCACCGCCCCGCAGCTCAGGTTGACGATCGCCGCCGTGATCGCGCTCGCGCGGTCGCTCGCCATGAAGGCCGCGGTGTCGCCGAACTCGGCCAGCGTCGGCAGGCGCCGCAGCGGCGTGTCCGTGGCGGCGGCCCCGGCCAGCATCTGCTCGACCGTCAGCCCGGCGGCGTCGGCCGCCCGCTGGAAGGTCGCGGCGCTGTGCGAGCCGGCGGCCAGCGCCTCGGGGATCGCATGCGGGCGCAGGCAGAGCACCCGCACGCCGCTCGGGCCGAGTTCGGCCGCCAGGTGGCGCGTCATCGTCTCGACGGTTGCGTTCGCGCTCGCGATGCCGAAGTAGCCGGCGCCCAGGGCCATGCGCGCGCCGGGCGTCGACACGGTCTGGAAGACGCCGCGGCCGCGCCCGGCCATGCGCCGGCCGACGGCGCGCATCGTCAGGAAGTGGCAGCGCGCGTAGCCGACGAGCGGCGCGGCGAACTCCTCGTAGCCCAGGTCGGCCAGCGGCGTGCCCTGGACGTGCGGGATGCCGACCGCGACCAGCGCGACGTCGATGCCGCCGGACGCCACGTCGAGCAGCTCGGCATGGCGCTCGACCGCGGCCTCGTCGAGGGCGTCGACGATCGCCCATGCGGCGCGGCCGCCGGCGGCACGGATCTCGCCTGCCGTCTGCTCGAGCCGCGCGGCCGTGCGACCGGCGAGGTGGACGGTCGCGCCCTCGCGGGCGAAGGCGTGCGCCGCGGCCGCGCCGAGGGCGCCGGCGCCGCCGTAGACGAGGGCGGTGCGGCCTGCGAGCAGCATCGGCGTCTCCTGCGGGGGCTGGTTGCTCACGACCCGCTGCACATCGCGTCGGGCGGCAGCTGGCGGAAGTTCTCGGCGATCTGCTCGTCGGTCAGGTCCTGCACGTGGGTCGCGATCGACCAGACGTGGCCGAAGGGGTCGACGACCTGGCCGTAGCGGTCGCCCCAGAAGGTCTCGCTGACCGGCATCCGCGCCTCGGCGCCGGCCGCGACGGCGCGGGCGAAGAGGGCCTCTGCGTCCTCCACGTAGAGGTGGATCGTCACCGGCGTGCCGCCGCGCGCCTTCGGGCCGAGGGCGCCCCACTCGGGCATCTCGTCGACCAGCATCAGGGTCGAGTCGCCGATGCGCAGCGCGGCATGCATCAGCCGCCCGTCCGGGCCGGTCAGGCGGGTCAGCTCGGTGGCGCCGAAGGCGTTCTTGTAGAAGCCGATCGCGTCGGCAGCGCCAGCGCAGACCAGATGCGGGGTGATCGTGTGCATGCCGTCGGGGATCGGCTTGGCGCGGGGGGCAGTCATGGCGGGGCTCCTGGTGGAAGACGGGGTCTCGGATCGACCGGGGCGCGGCGGCCTTTGCCGCCGGTCTTCCACGACGAACGGGGGCGGCGGGATTCGACATGCCGCCCGCCGAACATCAGGGCTGTATCGGCCAGGCCGCCGCGACCAGCGGCCCGGCCAGCATCGCGGCGGCCGCCAGGTTGACGCCGCCCACCAGGCGCGCCATGTGGCGCTCCGGCAGGCGGCCGGCACAGGCGGCGCCGGCCTTGGCGGTCACCAGGGCGCCGGCCGTCGCCAGCGCGGCGGCCGGCCAGCACACCAGCACCGGGCCGCCGCCGAGCGAGGCCCCGGCGAAGCTCGCGACGCCGCCGGCGGCGATGCACAGGTTGAGCGCGCCCGAGGTCGCGGCGGCGCGCGCCAGCGCCACCCGCAACCCGTTCAGGTAGGGCACGACCATCGAGCCCCCACCCATGCCGACGCAGGCGCAGAAGCTGCCGATGCCGGCCCCGACCGTCCAGGGCGGCAGCCGGTGCCAGACCCGGCGCCGCACCGGGCTTTCGGCCGGCGGCGCCCCGAAGAGCATGCGGCTGCCGTAATAGAGCGACTGGGCGGCGAACATCGTGATCAGCACCGGTCCCTTCAGCTGCACCGCGAGCAGGGCGCCCAGCAGGCCACCCGCGAGCATGCCGGGCAGCAGCCGGCGCAGCCAGGCGAGGTCGAGCGCGCCGCGGCGCCATTGCACCAGCGCGACGCGGGACGCGGTCGGCAGCATCGCCGCCAGCGAGGTCGCGACCGCGACCTGCGCCACCCGGTCCGGCGCCACCTGCCAGGCCGGCAGCGCCAGGTGCAGCGCGGGGATCACCACCAGCGCCCCGCCGATCCCGAGCAGGCCCGAGAGAAAGCCGGCGAGCGCACCGGCGAGCAGCATCCCGGCTGCGGCCCCGGCGAGCCGCCCGGAGATCTCCAGCCCGGGCGGCGTCGTCCCGTCGCCGGTCAGCAGCGCGGCGGCCAGCAGCAGCACGAGCGCGCCGGGCCAGAGCGGACGGGTCGCTGGTGCCGTCCCGATGGGGGCCGATGTGGACGTTGGACATGCGGCCGGCCCCGGCCGAGCCGGCGCGGCCGAACCCCGCCCCCGGGCCGACACCTGCGGGGGCGGTTTGCAGTAGAAGGTGATCACCTGCTTTCCTTGCTGCCCCAACGGCGGGCCACCTCGCGCAGCCCGGGCTGGCGACGGTTTCGATTGCAGGCGCCGGGGCCGGGGCTGTCCTCACGGATTCCTCACGGCCCTCGCACGAAGCCATGACGGCCGGGCCCCGGCGCATGAGGCACCGGCAGAACGAACGACGCCCTGGCGGCCGGCGGGGCAAGGGCGCCGGGGAAGGGCGGCGAAGGGTGGGCGGGGCCCGGACATCGCGTCGCCGGCCCGAGGGCGGCAGGGTGGGCCGCGGCCGCGCCCGGGCCAGGTCGCAGAATCCTTCGCGTCTCGACCTCGGGAACTCCGCGTCCATGGACCGCCCCGCCAGAACCGTCCGCGACGCCTCGCGCTGGCGCGGGCCCGGCTTCGAGCTCGACGAGCCGACGCTCGAGCTGCGCGTCGGCGGCCAGCTCGTGGCGCTGGAGCCCAAGCCGCTCGAGCTGCTGATGCTGCTGCTGCGCCACGCCGGCGAGGTGGTGACGAAGGACGAGCTGTTCGACGCGCTCTGGACCGGCCGCGTCGTCGTCGACTCGGTGCTGACCAGCTGCGTCGGCAAGCTGCGGCAGGCGCTCGGCGACGACGGGCACCGCCTGGTGCGCACGGTGCACGGCTACGGTTACCGGCTGGTGGCCGAGGTGCGGCGCGAGTGGCCCGCCGTCCCGGCGGCGCCCGACGATGGCCGGCTGCACCCCGGCGAGGCGCCGCCGTTGCGGCCCGACTGGCAACTGGTGCAGCGTTTCGGCGGCTCGCGGGCCGAGACCTGGCTCGCCCGCCACCCGGCCAGCGGCGAGCAGCGGGTGTTGAAGTTCGCGTTCGACGGCGTCGAGCTGGCGCGCCTGAAGCGCGAGATCACGCTGCACCGGCTGCTGCGCGAGACGCTCGGCCCGCGCGACGACATCCTGGGCCTGGTCGACTGGAACCTGGCCCGGGCGCCCTGGTTCGTCGAATCCGCCTACTGCCCCGAGGGCGACCTGCTGCAGTGGTGCGCGGCGCAGGGCGGGGTCGGCCGGGTGGCGCCCGAGACCCGGCTCGACCTGGTCGCGCGCACCGCCGACGCGCTCGCCGCCGCGCACGGCGTCGGCGTATTGCACAAGGACGTGAAGCCGGCCAACGTGCTCGCCGTGCGCCGCGCCGGCGGCGGCCTGGGCATCTGCCTCGCGGATTTCGGCAGCGGCCGGCTGATCGACGCCGACCGCCTGCGCGCACTGCAGATCACCCAGGCCGGCTTCACCGCGACGCTGCAGGCCGACGAGGGCTCGACCGTCGGCACCTGGGTCTACCTCGCGCCCGAACTGCTCGGCGGCCAGCCGCCGACGGTCCGCTCGGACGTCTACGCGCTGGGCGTGATGCTGTTCCAGCTCGTCGTCGGCGACCTGCGCCGACCGCTGGCGCCCGGCTGGGAGCGCGAGGTCGACGACCCGCTGCTGCGCGAGGACATCGGCGCCTGCTGCGACCTCGACCCGCAGCGCCGCCTGGCCGACGCCTCCGAGCTGGCGCGCCGGCTGCGCGGCCTCGCGGCGCGGCGCGAGGCCGCCCAGGCCCAGGCCGCGGCACAGGCGCGCGAGGCCGCGTTGCAGGCCGAGCTGCGGCGCAGCCGGGCGCGCTGGCGCCGCCTCGGCGTGCTCGCGGCCGTGGCCGGCCTCGGCTTCGCGGTGACGCTCTACGCCTTCGTCCAGGTGCGCCAGGCGCGCGAGGCGGCCGAGGCACAGGCGGCCGCGGCGCGCGGCGTCAATGACTTCCTGGTGCGCGACCTGCTCGCCGCGGCCGACCCGATGGACGAGCGGCGGCCCGCGCCGCCGGGCGGCGCCGCCGCGCCCGGGCAGGTGCCGGTGCGCGAGCTGCTCGATCGCGCGGCCGCCGGCATCGCCACGCGCTACCAGGGCCAGCCGGCGCTCGAAGCGGCGGTGCGCTTCGCGCTCGGCGGCGCCTATGCCGGCATCACCGCGTTTCGCGAGGCGGCCGAGCAGTACCAGCTCGCGGTCGAGGCCGATCGCCGCGCGCCGCGGCCCGATGCCCTCTTGCAAGCCCGCGCGTTGCTTCATGCCGGGCGGGCGCTGCGAGAGGCCGAGGTGCTCGATACCGCGGGCCAGCACTACGCAGAGGCAGTCGCCATCCTCGACCGCTTCGAGAGCGCGTCGCCAGCGGCCGTTGGCGAGGCTGAACGACTGCGGGCTGAGATCGGTCAGGCGCGGGCATGGTTGCCGGTACGGCGCGGCGATGCCCCGGCCACGGTGGCGCTGCTGCGGGCAGCCCGCCCCAGCCTGGAAGCCGCGTTTGGCGCGCGCAGCGCCGAAGTGGCGACCTCGCTAAGCCGGCTCGCCAACGCGCAGCTTCTGGCCGGCGATGTCGCGGGCGCGCTCGCCACTGCGCGCGAAGCGCTCGCGATGCGCGAACAGCTCGGCCCGGCGGACGACCCGCGCCTGGTCGAGGCCGAGACCACGTTGGCTGATGCGTTGCGCTTCTCGGGTGAGGCTGCCGACGCCGAGCGTCACGCGCGGCAGGCTTACGAGCTCGGACGGCGCCGCCTCGGCGAGAACCACTACGCCACCTTGGTCGCGGAAGGCACACTGGCTGGCAGCCTCCAGCAGCTGCAGCGCTATGACGAGGCGCTTCGACTGTTCGAAGGAGCTCGCGCGCGCAGCGAGCGGCTGTACGGCCGCGAGGCGATCGAGACGCTGACGCAGGCCAACAACCTCGGCATCGCCTATGCGGACGCCGGCCGACCGGCGGAGGCGGCGGCGGTGCTGCGCGAGGTGTATGAGCTGCGGCGCGATCGCTTCGGGCCCGACTATCTGGAGACCCTGATCGCCGCTCACAACCTGGGCGATGTTCTGATCGATGTTGGCCGCGCGGCCGAGGCCGAGGCGCTCGAGCGCGACACTCTGGCGCGCATGCGCCGCGTGCTCGGCGAGCGGCGCTGGGAAGTCGGCGTGTCGCTGCGCACCCTCGGCCGCGCCCAGGCCGCGCAGGGCCGCCTCGACGAGGCGCGCGCCAGCTACGCCCAGGCGCGCGAGCTCCTCGTTGCCGAGCTGGGCGCGGCGCATCCGCAGGTCGCGAAGCTCGATCGCCTGATCACCATGCTCGACGCCCCGACGCGGGCCGAGTGACGGCGCTTCGGCCCGCCGCCGGCCCGTCGAAGGCGCGCTGCAGGGTCGCGATGTCGAAGCCGTGCCGCGACGGCGCGAAGGCGTCGCTCACCAGAAGGTGATCGTGACCTGGATGGTGTCGCTGTAGCTGCCGGGCGGGACCAGCGTCTGGCTGCCCGGCACGCGCGCGTAGACCGGCAGTACGGTCGGCGGCGCGTAGCCGAAGAGGTCGAGCGTGGTGCTGCTGGACACACCCTGCTCGTTCTCGCCCCAGACGATGCTGCGCGCGGGGTCGGTGTAGAGGTTGTAGTTCAGCGTGCCGCCGCCGACGCGCGCCATGTGCCGGGCGGCGATGCTGCCGCCGCCGGCGCTCAGGTCGACGCGCCAGGAGACGGTCAGGGTGACGGCGGCGCTGCAATTGACCGTGACCGACGAGCTGCTGCCGGTTGCCGCCGGCGACAGCGGATAGATGTCGCCGAAGGCGACGGGCGTCGCGGCGACGCTGCACTGGCAGATCGGCCAGATGCACAGCACGGCATGCGATTCGCTGGCCGGCAACCACAGCAGCAGCGGCAGCAGCCAGCGAAACAGGGCGCGCTTCATCGGCACACCAGCGTGCCCAGGTCGGCCTGGGCATCGAGCGAGGCCGGCGCGCCGAGCCGGGCGGTGCAGTGCCGGGTCGGCGCGCCGAGCAGGCGGCCGGCAAAGCGCGCCTCGGCGACGACCTGGCCGTCGAAGCCGACCGGCAGCTCGAGCGGCTCGTCGTCCGCGGCCAGCGCCGTGCCGGGCGGCAGCGGCGTGCCTTGCGCGTCGACCAGGCGCAGGCGCAGCAGGCGCTGGCTGCGCACGCCCATGTCGATGCGCATGCCGCTGCGCGCCGGCGGCACGACGGTGCGCTCGACGCCGCCGTCGAGCGCGGCCTCCATCGGCAGCGCCTCGGCGTCGATCGACAGGCGCTGCGCCACGTGGGCGCGCAGCCCCGGCACCACGGCGCGGCCGTTCGCGTCGGTCTGAGCCACGACCCGGTTCTCCAGCCGCACCGGCACGTCGCGATGGCCGACGTCGACGACGGCGAAGCTGCCGTCGATGCGGCGGGCGGCGTAGAGGCTGTCGCCGAGCCAGGCCAGGCTGCCGGTCGCACCGACCCTCAGCGCCGTCTGCCCCTCGCCGACGGCCACGCCACCGGTCAGGCTGGTTTCCGGCAGGTTCAGCTGCCCTTGCGCGACCCCGCGCGAGGAGCGCCCGGCGTCGAGCGTCGCGCTGCCGCCGCCACCGGGCGCGTCGGGCACCGCGCGCTGCCAGCGCAGCTGCGTCCGCTCGCGCCCGTTGCGGCGTTCCACCGACGCGCCGGCGCTGTCGCGCGGGCCGAAGGCGCGCTGCAGGCTGACCGACACGGCCACGCCGCCGCCGGTGCGATCGTGCTGGAGGAAAACCCCGAACTGGCCCCAGGGTCGCAGCTCGGTGGTCGCGCTGAGCGAGAGGTAGCTCAGGCGCTGCCCGACCTGGGGGCGCCGGTCGAGCCAGACCGCGCCGAGCGACCAGCGGCCCAGCGAGCCGCCGATCGAGGCCAGCATCTCGCGCCGCAGCGGGCCCTGCGCTCCCTGGCCGGCCTGCGTGAACTGGGGCGTGGCCCAGCGCGTGCCCACGCGCATGGCCAGGCCTCGCGTCTGCCGGCCGGCCGACAGCGTCAGCATCCCGCCCGCGCCCTGCGGCGAGGCGCTGCCCACCAGCCCGGCCTCGACCGTCGCGACCATCGGCAGCAGCCAGAGGCCGTCGACGCCGGCGGCGAGCGTGCGATCGCTCCATTCGGCACGCAGCTCGCGCGTGAAGCGGTCGCTGACGCCGAGGCGGTCGGTGGCGGCGACCAGCAGCCCGCCGTAGCTGTCCCGCGCCTGGCCGTAATGCCGGCGCTGCCAGCCGACGTCGATCGAGCGCGCCGTCAGGCCCGGGCGCAGCAGGGCTGGCTCGACGTGGTAGGGCTGGGTGATGACCTGCTCGCGCCCGAGCACGTCGCGCACGACCAGCCGCATCTCGCCCTGGCCGGTGAGGACGGGCATCCCGCCGAGCTCGAAGCGTCCGGGGGCCACCTCGCCGTGCATCAGGCGGCTGTTGTCGACGTAGACGTCGATGTTCGAGGGCAGCGTCGCCTCGCCGGCGAGCGTGGGCAGCGGGTAGGTGAGGAAGCCCGGGTCGAGGGAGAAGTCGGTGCTCCACTGGAGGCCGCCGTAGCGCAAAGGCCGGCCCCAGCTGCCGGGCTGGGAGATGGTGTCGCCGACGCGCAGGCTCGTCCGGCGATCGGGCAGGTCCATCGTCCAGGTCGTGTCGAGCCGGGTCCAGCTCGGGGCCTGCGGCACGCCCGAGCGCCAGAGGCCGCTCGCGTGCAGGTCACCGGCGTCGGTGGCGAAGAGGCCGGCGTCGAACCAGGCCTGCGCACTCCGGGCGCGGCCATGGGGGCTGTCGGAGCCTTCCAGCAGCAGGTCGTAGTTCAGCATGCCGCCGATCAGGCGGTTGCTCGCAGCGGTCGCGCCGGCGGACGTCGTCGCGGCTGTCGCCAGGCGCTGGGGGGTGAAGGCCGCTGCCGGGGCGTCGACCTCGAGCGTCTGACTCGGCTCGTCGAGCTGGGTGCGCACGCCGACCGCGCCCAGCGCGTGCCAGCGCCGGCCGTCCAGCTCGACGGCCGGTGCGGGCGCCAGGCCGGCGGCGCGCCAGTCGTCGCTGCCCAGGGCCAGGGTGCCGTCGTCGAGCCTGCGCACCTCGACGGCCTGCGGCAGGGCCACGCCGTTGACCCGCAGCGCGAGCAGCATGGGGTCGCTCGCAGCGCCAGCCGGGGCCCAGGCCGAGAGCATCACGGCCACGAGGAGCTCAGTCGCGCGCCGCGGCCACGGCGACATGACGCACCTGCTGCTCACCCCGCACCTCGAGCTTGAGCGGCATGCCGGCGTCGTACGCGCCCTCGAAGGGGAAGCGCCTCCGCTCGCCGGGGAAGAGCACCAGCCCGACGTGCCGCTCGACGACGGTGGCGTCGTCCTCGCCGAGCAGGCGCAGGGAGCCGACCTTGAGGTGCCCGTTGCCGTGGTTGACCACCTCGGCGGCGACCTGGCCGTCGGCGCTGCGGGAGGCGCTCCAGCTCTCGCTGTCGCGCGCCTGCTGGGGCGCGACCAGCACCGGCAGGCGCATCGCGACCAGCACGCGCACCTGGCCGGCGGTCCGCGGCTCGCTGGCAGGGGCGGGGGGCAGCTCGCGCAGCACCAGGCGGTAGGCCCGCCCCTCGTCGACCGGAAACCCGCCGCGCAGGCCGACGCGCAGCACCTGCGTGCGCCCCGGCGGCACCACGAACAGCGGGGGGCTCAGGATCAGGTCTTTGGTGGGCTGCTCGATGTCGCGCCCTGCCTGGCGCTGCCAGAGGAGGGCGTCGGCCTGCACCGTTGCCGGCTCCCGGCCGAGGTTGACGACGCGCAGCACGGCCCGCGCGTGCTCGCGGTCGAGCTGCACGCTGACCGGCATCACGCCGAGTTCGGCGGCGGCGCAGGTGAGCGGCAGGACGAGGCCAGCGACCGAGGCCGCGAGACCCGACAGGGCGGTGCGTCGTCGCATGACCGGCTCAATAGGTGATGGTGACGGTCACCGTGTCGGCATAGGAGCCCGGTACGGCGCCACTGAGGATCGGCAGCCGGCCGTGAACGGTGAGGGTCTGGTCGGAGCCGCTGCCGGTGCCGGCCTGGGTCGAGCTGCCGCCGGTGCCGTCGCCCCAGACCGTGGTGCGGCCCGGGTTGAGGTACAGCTGGTAGCCGAGCAGCTCGGAGCCGTTCGTCATGGACCGGTTGCCAAAGGCGGTGGCGCCGCCGGCATTGCTGCCGGCGTCGAGCGCGACGGTGTAGGGCGTCGTGTTCGTGCACCTGACCGTCAGCGTCGACGACGCGTCGACCGGCTGCGGCGTCAGGACGGGATCGAGCGCCGCCCCGAAGTGGAGGGTGGTGCCGGAGACCGAGCATGCCGATACGACGGTGGCCGTGACCTGGAAGCTGGTGCCGGCCGTTGCGGCCACGACCAGCGGCGCTGCCAGCAGGAGCGGCAGCCCGAGCAGCGGTCGAATGTTCATCGAGGTCTCCTTCGCCCAAAAGAGGGGCTCTGGAGGCCTTTTCGTCATCGTGCAAGCATGCTGATGGGCGCTATATGCCTCATCGCGTACCTGCAATTGACTCTATCGAATGCGGGTCGATCGCCTGCGTGATGACCTGATGGCATCAGCCCGCCTGCCGGTCGGGCTCAGGACGGGTCGGTGAGCCCGTGCTGCAGGCAGTACTTGCTGATCTCGGCAGTGCTGTGCCAGCCGCCTTTGTGCATCAGACGCTGGCGGTAGCCACCGACGGTCTTCGAAGAGATGTTCATCGCCTGTGCAATTTGCAGCGGGGTGCGGCCGGCCGCGATGAACTGCAGGACCGCAGCTCCTGCATCGACAGCGATTCGTGCGGCAACGCGGCCGGCGTTTCGCCGCTCAGCAGCGCGACCAACTGGTCCGTCACCTCGTCGGTGACGAAGCGACCTCCCGCGTGCACCTTGGCGATTGCCCGCGCCAGCTCGGCGACGCCGAGCGTCTTCGGGGCGTAGCCTTGCGCGCCCATCTGCAGCAGGCGCCCGGCGTAGGTTCTTTCGGCACCGAGGCTCAGCACGAGCACCGGCGCGCCGCGTGCCGACCGCAGCACGCGGGCGGCGCCATCCACCCCGACCGCATCGGGCATCAGGGGCTCGAGGAGGATCAGATCGGGGCGGGACTCGGCCAGCAGGCGAAGCGCGGACGCGATCGTCTCGGCCTCCTCGATCTCCGCCTGCGGCCAATACATGCCGAGAAGCTGTCGCAGGCCCAGCCGTGTCACGGGATGGGCGTCGGCGACGAGGATCTTCATCCTGGCCCCCTGTAAGCGCTTTGCGCTCGAACCCGCCGGACGCCGCTTGGTGGGGCCGGACCTCTCGGCGGCGTCGAAACGGTCAAGTGGAAGCCAATTGCTCAAGCGACGCAAGTGGGCGGTAACTGCAGGGGCGGATTCCTCTCGATCGACGAAGGGATCGGTCATCGAACGTCTGTGGCGTGTCTCGAGGTCGAGCCGGCGGTCTGTCGGACGTCGGGCGCAGGCGCGACAGTGGTGGCGAATCGCCGCTGGCCTCGCGCGACGTTTCGGCCCGCGCCGAAACCAGTGCGGCTCGATGGCGCCCACAGTGGGGCCTCCGAACCCCGCTTCACTGGGTACGTCATGGCCATCACCTGCTTCATCCGCTACCGCATCGATCCCTTCCAGCGCGAGGCCTTTCGCGCCTATGCCGAGGTCTGGGGCCGCGTCATCCCCCGCTGCGGCGGCCACCTCGTCGGCTACTACCTGCCGCACGAAGGCAGCAACGACATCGCCTGGGGGCTGGTCGGCTTCGACGACCTCGCCGCCTACGAGCGCTACCGCGCCGCGCTGCGGCGCGACCCGGAAGGCCGGGCGAACTTCGCGCGCGCCCAGGCCGAGCGCTTCATCCTGCGCGAGGAGCGCAGCTGGCTCGAGGACGTGGCCTCGACGCGCGAACGGGCACGCGAGGTGACGCCATGATCGCGGTCATCTTCGAACTCGACGCGCACGACGGCGCCCGCTACTTCGAGCTCGCGGCCCAGCTGCGGCCGCAGCTCGAGGCGATCGACGGCTTCGTCTCGGTCGAGCGCTTCGAGAGCCTGACCCGGCCCGGCCGCTACCTCTCGCTCAGCTTCTGGCGCGACGAGGCTGCGGTGCAGGCCTGGCGCCGCCAGGCCGCGCACCGCGAGGCGCAGCAGGCGGCGCGCGACGGCGTGCTCGCCGGCTACCGGCTGCGCGTCGCCGCCGTGCTGCGCGACTATGGCCACGCCGCCCGCGACGAGGCGCCGGCAGACTCGCGTGCCGCGCTGCACTGACCTGGGGAGCCGATCCGTGAACCCGACCCCGCACGAACCGCGCCTCGCCCGTCTCGCCGCGATGCTCGCCGACCCGGCCCGCTCGCGCATGCTGGCCCACCTGCTGGCGGGCTGCCATGCGAGCGCCGGCGAGCTGGCCCAGGCGGCCTCGGTGACCCCGGCGACCGCCAGCGGCCACCTCGGCAAGCTGCAGGCGGCCGGCCTCGTCGCCTGCGAGCCGCGCGGCCGCCACCGCTACTACCGCCTCGCCGACGAGGCGGTGGCCCAGGCCCTCGAGGCGCTGGCGGTGGTCGCCGAGCGCGACCCGCTCGACCGCGCCTGGGCGCATCCGGCGCGGGCGCGGCTGCGCGAGGGCCGCTGTTGCTACGGTCACCTGGCCGGCAGGCTCGGCATCCTGCTCGCCGACGCGCTGCGCGGCGTGCAGGGCTTGCGCGTGGCAGCCGACGGCTACGCCCTGACCGACGCCGGCCGCGCCTGGCTGCGCCGGCTCGGGCTGGAAGCGGCGCCGCCGACGGCGCGGCGCCGCTATGCCTATCCCTGCCTCGACTGGTCGGAGCGGCGCGACCACCTGGCGGGCCAGCTCGCCGACCAGATCCACCACCATTTCGCCGACCAGGGCTGGCTGCGTCGCGGCGAGGGGCGCGAGGTGGCGCTGACGCCGGCCGGCCGACGCGAACTGCTGCCGGTGCTCGAGGCCGCGGCCGGCGCGCCCCAGAAGGCCTGGGCCGGCCGGGAAGCCGGACGGGTCCGATCCGCCGGGCCGCTGGCGGAAGGCCCTGGTGCGGCGGCAGCCGCCAGCCCGGCTGGAGCCGTGGCGGCGCCGCCCGGCGCGCCGCCGCCCGACCGCCCCCGTCGCGCACGCTGAGGCGCTGCGGCCGCGCGGTGGCCTGCCCGGCGACGGCCACCCGACCCGGGCGGGTTTCGCCGCGCGCCGACCGCCGCGAGTGCGAACAGCAACACGCCAAACCCGTCGGCGTAGGCCGTCGATGTCCGGTTTGATGTCCAGCCCCTACCATGTGCAACCGAAAACCAAGGCATGAGCGAAGTGCCGTTGAGCGCGTGATGGAGGAGGCGACACGCCTGCGTGGAGTGCGGGAGCTTGCGGTGCTGGACACACCGCCGGAGCCGGTGTTCGACTCCCTCACGCGTCTCGCGGCGCAGCTATGCAACGCGCCGACGGCGCTGCTCGCCCTGGTCGACGAGACGCGGATCTGGTTCAAGGCCCAGGTCGGCCTGCCCGGGGCCGGCGAACTGCCGAGGGGCCTCGGGTTCTGCACCCGGGAGATCGAGGGCGACGGCCTGTTCGAGGTGTCCGACGCCTCGCTCGACCCGCGCTTCGCCGGGCACCCCTGGGTCATCGGCGGTCCGCAGATCCGCTTCTATGCCGGTGCATCGCTCGTGCTTTCCTGCGGGGCGCGCGTGGGCACGCTGTGCGTGCTTGACCGCGTGCCGCGCCGGCTCGACGCCGACCAGGCCGCCGCATTGCGCCAGGTGGCGCACGCCGCCACCCAGGCGCTGGAGATGCGCCGCGACCTGATCCGGCAGTCGTCCGCCGCACGCAGCGACTACGAGCTGGTGCTGGCCGAGCGCGAGGCACGCTACAAGGCGATCGTCGAGACACAGGCCGAACTCGTCTCGCTCGCCGATGCCGACGGCCTGATGAGCTACGTCAACCCGTCCTTCGCGCGCCACTACGGCCGGCCGCGCGAATGGTTCGTCGGGCGCAGCCTCTACGAACTGGTCGACCCGGCCGACCAGGAACTGGTGCGCAACCACCTGTCGCGGGTGATGGCCGACGGCATCAGCCGCAACGAATCGAACCGCCTGATCACCCCTGACGGCCGCGAGCGCTGGGTGGCCTGGACCAACAGCGTGCAGTACGAAGGCGGGCGCCGCATGCTGCACTCGGTCGGGCGCGACATCACCGACCAGCGCCGCGCCGAGCTCGCGCTGCGCGCCAGCGAGTCGCTGCTGCGCCGCATCGGCCGCGTCGCCGGGGTCGGCGGCTGGGAGTACGACCTGGCGTCGCAGCGACTCACCTGGTCGGACGGGATGCGCACGCTGCACGAGGTGCCCGAGGGCTTCGAGCCGGACGCCGAGTCGGGGTTTCGCTTCTACCCGCCCGAGGCGCGGCCGGTCCTCGAGGCGGCGATTCAGGCGGCGATGGAGCACGGCAGCGATTGGGACCTCGAGGTGCCCTTCGTCACCGCCAGCGGTCGGCGCCTGTGGACGCGCAGCGTCGGCGAGGCCGAGCAGGAGGACGGCCGCACCGTGCGCCTGGTCGGCGCGCTGCAGGACGTCAGCGAGCGCAAGCAGCTCGAGGAGCAGGTGGCGCGCCAGACGGAGACCCTGCGCCTCGTGACCGAGGCGATCCCGGCGATCGTTGCGGTGATCGGCGCCGACGGGCGCTTCCGCTTCGTCAACAACGCCTTCGAGCACTGGATCGGCCGGCCGCGGCGGCAGATCGTCGGCCGCCAGCTGTCGGAGGTGCTCGGCGACGACGGTCCCGATCAGGGCCGAGAGCGGCTCGCCCAGGTGCTCGCGGGGCAGGCGGTGCACTTCGAGCGCTCGTTCCCGGATCGACGCGACTTCGCGCACCTGGCGATCAGCTACATCCCGCTCTATCTCGAGGACGAGGACGGCGGCCATGTCGACGGTTTCATCAGCGTCGCGCAGGACATCACGACGCTGAAGCTCGAGGCCGCGCGGCTCGCGCGGCTCGCCCACCGCGACGCGCTGACCGGGCTGCTCAACCGCGCCGGCTTCGAGCACTTCCTCGAGGAGCGGGTCGGCCGTGCCGAGCGGCTGGCGGTGCTGTGGATCGACCTCGACCACTTCAAGCCGGTCAACGACCGGCATGGACATGCGGCCGGCGACAAGCTGCTGCAGATGTTCGCGCAGCGGCTGAACCACCTGGTGCGCCCGGCCGACGCCGTGGCGCGCATCGGCGGCGACGAGTTCGCGCTGGTGCTCGAGGGCGTGCGCGAACCGGCGATCGCGGCCCAGGTCGCCGAGAAGGTCGTCGACGCGGCGCGCGCGCCGTTCGTCACGGCCGACGGCCTCGAGCTGCAGATCGGCGCCAGCGTCGGCATCGCGATCGCCGACGCGCACACGCGCGACTGGGAGACGCTGGTCGCCGAGGCGGACGCGATGCTCTACCAGGCCAAGCGCGCCGGCCGCGGGCGCCACGCCTTCTCGCTCACCAGCTTCTGAGCGTCGCCCGGGCGGCGCCCTGCGGACCGGGTGCGACGTTTCGCGCGCGGACAAGAGAAAGCCCGCGGCCATTGCTGGCGGCGGGCTTCTGCTTCCGGGCATCGCCCCTCGCGGGAGGGTCGACGACGGTTTCTCGGCGCTGGGGTACGGGTTCCCTGGACTTGCGGTCCGTCTCCGCCCAATGGTGCGGCCGGTTCTGCGCTCGGACGAGGGCCATTGTGCGGGCCGCCCGTGACGCCGATGTGACGAAGCGAGGGGTGATTCGCCCCCAATTGCGCCGTCGGTGCCGGAGGCTGACGGGCAGCCGCCCGCCGTGTCGCAGCCCCGCCGCGGGACGGGTCAGTACGCCTCGGGCACGATCATCGACGCCGGCACCGGGTGGCGGATGTAGTCGGCATGGCGCTCGCGCGCCGGCAGCTCGATGGTGGGCTTCTCGACCTCGCGGTAGGGCATCAGCGACAGCAGGTGGCTGATGCAGTTCAGGCGCGCCTTCTTCTTGTCGACCGCCTGCACGACCCACCACGGCGCCTCGGGGATGTGGGTGCGCTCGAGCATCGCTTCCTTCGCCTTGGTGTAGTCCTCCCAGCGGCGGCGCGACTCAAGGTCCATCGGGCTCAGTTTCCACTGCTTCAGCGGGTCGTGGATGCGGCCGAGGAAGCGCAGGTGCTGCTCGTCGTCGGTGATCGAGAACCAGTACTTGACGAGGCGGATGCCGCTGCGCACCAGCATGCGCTCGAACTCGGGCACCGAGCGGAAGAACTCCTCGACGTCGTTCTCGTTGCAGAAGCCCATCACCCGCTCGACGCCGGCGCGGTTGTACCAGCTGCGGTCGAAGAGCACGATCTCGCCGCCGGCCGGCAGCTGCGAGACATAGCGCTGGAAGTACCACTGCGTGCGCTCGCGGTCGTTCGGCGCCGGCAGCGCGACGACGCGGCACACGCGCGGGTTCAGGCGCTGGGTGATGCGCTTGATGACGCCGCCCTTGCCGGCCGAGTCGCGCCCTTCGAAGACGACGACGACCTTCTCCTTCGTCTGCGCGACCCAGTCCTGCAGCTTCACCAGCTCGCCCTGCAGGCGGAACAGCTCGCGGAAGTAGGCGCGCCGCGCGAGGCCGTGCGACGGGTCCTGGTCGAGGCCGACCAGCGCGTCGACGTTGCGGTCCTCGAGCTCGAGCTCGTACTCCTCGTCGTAGCCGTCGAGCAGGTCGCGCTCGATGCGGCGCACGAGTTCGTCGTGGGGGTCGGTGGAGGTGGGGGCTTCGGTCGTCTGGCGGTCCATGGGCGTGCAGGGGTGGGTGTGCGTCGCGGGGGTGCGGGCGTCGCGGCGGACCATGCGTCGGGCAGATGACAGGAGCGTGACACCCGGCGGCGCCGGCGGGCCCGTCACGGCGCTGTCACACGGCGCTCCTACGGTTCGGCCCGGGGCGCAGCGACCGCGGCGGCAGCCGGTGGTCGCCTCTTGCGCGGCTGCCCGGCCACCGGGGCCGGGCGCGGTCCACATCCCCCTACATCCAAGACACGCGAGGCCCCGACCGCCGGGGCGAGGAGGACCCATGCAGGTCGATATCTTCAGAGAGGTGCTGGTGCCGGTGATCGGCGGCCTGGGCATCTTCATGCTCGGGCTCGAGTTCATGTCCGACGGCATCCACAACCTGGCCGCGCACCGCATGCGCGCCGTGCTGGCGAAGATCGCCGGCACGCCGATCAAGGGCCTGATGGCGGGCACGCTGATCACCGGTGTGCTGCAGTCGAGCACCGCGATGACGGTGATGGTCGTCGGCCTGGTCAATGCCGGGGTCGTCGCCTTGCGGCCGGCGATCAGCGTGATCATGGGCGCCAACATCGGCACCACGCTCGGCAACGGTCTGATCGCGCTGCCGCTCGGGCCGCTCGGGCTGATCCTGGCCGGGGTGTTCGCGCTCGTCTACGTGTTCGCGAAGGCCGAGAAGACGAAGAGCATGGCCTTCACGCTGATGGGCTTCGCGCTGATCTTCTACGGCCTCAACCTGATGACCGGCGGCCTGAAGCCGCTGCGCGCGCTGCCCGAGGTGATGTCGGCGATCTCGGCCCTCAACGCCGACAGCTTCACCGGCCTCATCTACTGCGTGCTGACCGCCGCCGGCATCACCGCGATGATCCACTCGTCGTCGGCGACGATCGGCATCGTGATGGGCCTGGGCGCGGCCGGCGTGCTCGACTGGCAGACCGCGGTCGCCTTCTCGCTCGGCGCCGACCTGGGCACCACGATCACCTCGTGGATGGCCTCGCTCAACCTGTCGAAGAACGCGAAGCGCGCGGCCTATGCGCACATCTCGTTCAACTTCCTCGGCGTGGCCTTCATGCTGCCGCTGTTCTTCGTCTCGATGGACCTGCTGCGCTGGGTCATGGGCTTCTTCGGCGGCGACCCGTCGGTGGCGGTGATGGAGAACGGCAAGGAGACCTTCCCGCTGGTGCCGGTGGCGGTGGGCCTGTACTCGATCGGCTTCAACATCTTCAACACCGCGCTGCTGTTCCCGTTCATCGGCACCTTCGAGCGCGTGCTCTCCCGCATCGGCGCGCGCACGACCGACGACGAGGAGGACTACTCGCTGCCGCGCCACCTGGCGCCGGGCCTGTCGGCCCAGCTCGCTACCGCGGTGCCGGCGGTGCAGCAGGAGATGGCGCGCTACCTCGATGCCTCGCGCCAGATGCTGTCGGCCGCGCAGGGGGCCGAGACGCCGTTCAAGAGCGTGCATGAGCACCAGGCGGCGCTCGACACGCTGAACCGCGAGATCCGGCGCTTCACCGCCGAGGCCTTCCGGCCCGGCCTCTCGTCGCGCGAGCGCGACCTGGTGGCCAGCCTGATCGAGGAGGAGGACTTCAGCGCCAGCCTCGGCGAGGCGCTGTACCAGATCGCGCGCCGCGTCGAGCGGCATCCGTTCGGGCAGCAGGGGCTGGAGCTGGTGAACGAGGTGCTCGCGATGGTCGACGGCGGCGTCGCGGCGCGCCTCGACGGGCGCGAGCCCGCGACGCCGCCGCGCGAGGCGATCGACGCGCTGCGCGCCCGCTGCCTGGCCGCGGCCGAACTGCCGAACGAGGACCGCGGCGCGCTGCTCGCGCTGCTCGGCAGCGCCGAGCGCGCGCTGTTCCTGGCCGAGCGCATCCAGCTCGAGCGGCGCTCGGTCTCGCGCGAGATCGGTGCGGCCGCGGGTGCGGCGTCCGGCGCCGGGCTTCCCGGCCGGCTGGCGCCGGGGGCGGCCTGAGATGGCACAGCGCTCCACTCCGCGGCGGGAATGCCGCTTCGATGGCCCGGGCCCGGCCGGGCCGGGCCAGGCCACTGAACCTGGCCTCGCGGCCGGCGTCGGCGGGTGCGGCCCGCGCCGCCGCGCCTGGCTCGCCGCCTGCGCCTCGGCGCTCGCGCTGCCGGCGGGCAGCGCCTGGGCGCAGGTTGTCGACGCCTTCGCCTCGGCGGCGCTCAGCGGCGCCGGCTCCACCTTCGTGCACCCGCTGATGGACGCCTGGGCGCGCGAGTACCGCGCCTCCCGCAAGGGCGGCGCTTCGTCGCGCCTCGGCGGCGGCGGGCTCGAGGACGAGATCGGCGGCGTGGCCCTGGACTACGAGGCGGTCGGCTCGCGGGCGGGCATCCAGCGCGTCAAGGCGCGCGCGGTCGACTTCGCGGTCAGCGAGATGCCGTTGCCGGCCGACGACCTGGCCCGCGAGCGCCTGCTGCAGGTGCCGCTGGCGAGCGGCGCGATCGCGGTCGCGGCCAACCTCGGGCCGCAGGCCGATGCGAAGGAGCGGGTGCTGCAGCTGAGCCCCGGCCTGCTCGCCGAGATCTTCCTCGGGCGCGTCACGCGCTGGGACGACGCATCGCTCGCAGCCGAGAACCCGGGCCTTGCGCTGCCGGCCCAGCCGATCGTGGTGCAGCACCGCGTCGATGGCTCGGGCACCACCTGGACCTTCACGCGCTGGCTCTCCGGCCACAGCGCCGACTGGTCGGCCCGCGTCGGCCATGACCTCGCGGTCGCCTGGCCCACAGGGCAGGGCGTCGAGGGTACCGGCGGGATGGCGCGTGCGATCGGCGCCACACCGGGTGCGATCGGTTACCTCGATGCGGTGCAGGCCCAGCGCGCCGGTCTGGTGCGCGCCGCGCTGCGCAACCCGGCCGGCCGCTACGTCGCGCCGCGGGCAGCGGCGCTGCGCGCGGCGGTCGACAGCGCCCGCTTCGACGACCCCGCGGCCGCGGTGCGCGGCCTGCTCGACCAGCCCGGCGAGTCGGCCTATCCGCTGGTGGCCGTCGTCTACGGCTTGGCCAGGGCGGAAGCGGGCGCTCGCCAGCAGGCGGCGCTGGCCTTCCTCGACTGGGTGCTGGCGCATGGCGCGACCAGCGCCGAAGCCCTGGGCTACGCGGCGCTGCCGGCCGCGGCAGCGCAGGCGCTGCGCCAGACCTTGCGCTGAGCACCGGGGCGCTCGCCCCGTGTGATCTCTGACACGGCCCGGGCCCCGGCCCGGGGCGCTTGCCTGAGGGGCGCGCCACCGGAGACCGTGAATTCCCTTAGTCGTGTCGTAGGATCGTCGGCTTGCCTCGGGCACCCGCCTCGGGCCCGATCCATGTCGCAGAACCCCCCTCCAGACCCTTCCCTCAAGGCCAAGGTTTTCTCCGGATTGCTGTGGTCGATCGTGCGCAACTGGGGTTCGCGCCTGGTCGCACTCGGCACCTTCGTCGTGCTCGCGCGCCATGTCGAGGCGGGCGACATGGGCCTGATCGCCGCGGCGCTGGCGGTGCTGGCCTTCATCGAGATCTTCACCGAGCAGGGCCTGACCTCGGCGATCGTGCAGCGCCCGCAGATGACGCCGGCGCTGCTCAACGCCGCCTTCGTCGTCAACCTCGCGGCGGCGACATTCGCGCTGGCCGTCATCCTGATCGGCGCGCCGTGGATCGCGCAGGCGATGAACGTGCCGCCGCTGACGCCGGTGCTGCAGGTGGTCGCCTTCTCGATCGTCTTCAACGCGCTCGGCTTCGGCCAGCAGGCGATGTGCATGCGCAACTTCGCCTACAAGTGGCTCGCGCTGCGCTCGCTGGTGGCGACCGCGGTCTCGGGCGTGGTCGGGGTCGGGCTGGTGCTGCTGGGCTACGGCGTCTGGGGGCTGGTGGCACAGGCCGTGCTAGTTGCGGTCATCAACACCTTGATGCTGTGGCTCAAGCCCCAGTGGCGACCCTCATGGGAATTCGACTTCGCCAGCCTGCGCAGCCTGATGGGCTACAGCGTCAAGGTCTTCGCCTCGCAGCTGGTCAACTTCGGCAACACGCGCTTCATCGAGATCTTTCTCGCCGCGACGCTCGGGCCGGCGGCGCTCGGCCTGTACGCGGTGGGCATGCGCATCCACCAGTCGCTGCAGCAGCTGCTGAACTCGGCGGTGCTGCAGGTCGCGCACAGCGGCTTCTCGCGCCTGGCCGCGCAGCCGCGGCGGCTGCTCGGCGCCTACCATGCGGCGTCGACGGCCTCGGCGGCGGTCGCGGCGCCGGCGTTCTGGCTCACCGGGCTGCTCGGGCCGGAGCTGGCCGAGATCGTCTACGGCCAGCGCTGGATCGACGCCTCCAAGCTGATGCTGCCGATGGCGCTGCTCGGCGCGGTGCAGACGGTGCAGTTCTACAACGGCAGCGTGATCGACGCGGTCGGCAAGCCCTCGCTCACCCTGGCGATCAACCTCGCCAAGCTCGCCGCGGCGGCGGCGAGCCTGCTGCTGACGGTCGGCCAGCCGCTCGAGGTCATCGTCTGGGCCTTCGTCATCGGCCAGCTCTGCGTGACGCCGCTCAGCTACGCGATGGCGCGGCGCGGCTTCGGCCTGCCGCTCGGCGACACGCTGCGGCGCCTGGCGCCTTTCGCGCTGGCGATGGCGGCGATGGCGGGGGCGGTGTTCGGCATCCGAGGCTCGGGCGAGCTCCAGGGCCTCGGCGCCTGGTCGCGCCTGGGGCTGTTGTTCTTGGCGGCGGCAGGGAGCTATCTGATCGTGGTGCTTAGTCTCGGTTGGGAACCGCTGCGCGCGACGGTGATGCAGTTGCGCCGACGCAAGCAGGGCCGCTCGCCGCGCGGGCGCACGAAGTCGCGCCCATGAGCCTGCCGCGCATCTACCTCTGCGGCCCGATCGCCGGCGTCGGCGAGCCGGCGCGCGGTGGCTTCCAGGCCTGCAACCGGCGCACGATCGACGCGCTGCGCCTGCGCGGCGTCGACGTGGTCGAGCTGCCGTTTCCGCACCCGAAGGTCGGCGGCTGGCGCAAGTGGGTCCAGTACGCCACCGGCTTTCTCGCCCTCTATGCGCGCGTGCTGCGCTGCGAGCGCGGCTCGATCTTCCACCTGACGGCGCTGGGCTCCCACTTCACCTGGTTCGTCTGGCCGCTCGCGCAGTGCGCCCGCCTGGCCGGCTGCACGCTGGTGTTCGACATCCGCGCCGGCGTGGCGCAGCGCAACTACGACGCCGGCGGGGCGCTGTTCCGCGCGGTCTACGCCCATTCGCTGCGCAGTGCCGACGAGGTGATGGTCGAGGGCGAGACCTACCTGCCCTTCGTCACCGCGATCGTCGGCCGCACACCCTATTACCTGGCCAACCACATCGACGTCGAAGCGCTGCCTGCGCGGCAGGCGCCGGGGTCGGTCGCCGCCAGGCTGCCGGAGGCGCCGGCGCCGCGCCGGGTGCTGACGATCGTCCACGTCGGCCGCCTCGTGCCCGAGAAGGGCATCGGCATCGTCGTCGACGCCTGCCTCGCGCTGCAGGCCGCCGGCGAGGCGGTGCGGCTGCGGGTGGCCGGTGCCGGCGAGCCCGCCTACCTCGAGCAACTGCGCGCGCAGGCGCGCGACCTCGACGTGCAATGGCTCGGCCCGCAGCCCAGCGCCAAGGTGCTCGAGCTGTTCGCCGAGGCCGACGTCTTCCTGTTCCCGACCTCGCACCACGGGGAGGGGCAGTCCAATGCGCTGACCGAGGCGCTGGCCTGCGGCTGCGTGCCGATCGCCTCGGCGCATGGCTTCAACGCCGAGGTCATCGGCACCGCCGGCGTCACGCTGCCGCCGGGCAGCCCGGCGCAGGCCTACGCCGACGCGGTGCGCCACCTGTGGCACACGCCGGGCGCCTGGGACGAGGCCTCGCGCGCCGCCCGGCAGCGTGCCGGCGAGCGCTTCGCGACCGGGCCGGTCGTCGAGCGCCTGGTCGACCAGTACCGGCGCCTCGCCGCGCGCTGACCCGCGACGCGGCCACTCGGGCCCCGCCCGACGGGCCCCTGCCCGGCCCACGCGGCGCTGGCACCGCGAAGCCCCGGACGGCGCCGCGATCGAGAGCGTGCAAAAAGTGTCACCAGGCAGGCCGCAGGGCGCCTTTCGCGCCCGACGCGTGGGCGGTTGCGCTCAATATGCGGTGCCCGCCGCCGATGGAACGGCGAGCTTGTTCCCGCGGCCTGCCGCCTGACACGCGCCGAGCCCGAACCTGAAAGTGAACTACCTCCCCGCCAGCTACAACCTCTGGACCGTCGCGGCCTCGCTGCTGATCGCCAGCTTCGCCTCGTATGTCGCGCTCGACCTGGCCAAGGGCCAGCGCGGCCGCGAAGGGCTGGCCGCGAAGCTGTGGTGGTTCGGTGGCTCCGTCGCGATGGGCACCGGCATCTGGTGCATGCACTTCGTCGGCATGCTGGCGTTCAAGCTGCCGATCGAGCTCGGCTACACGGCGCTGCTGACGGCCGTCTCCTGGGTGGCGGCGGTATCGACCTCGGCGGTGGCGCTGCATGTCGCCGGCCGCCCGACGCTGACCCTGCCGAGCCTGGCGCTCGGCGCCGGCTCGATGGGCATCGGCATCTGCGCGATGCACTACATCGGCATGGCCGCGCTCGACCTCACGCCGGGCATCGTCTGGGACTGGGTGCTGGTCGCCGCCTCGGCGGCGATCGCGGTCGGGGCCGCGGCCGCGGCGCTGGCGATCTTCTTCTGGCTGCGCCGCGTCGAGGCAGGGCAGGCCCTGCAGTGGCAGATCCTCGCCGCGCTGGTGATGGGCGTGGCGATCTGCGGCATGCACTACACCGGCATGGCGGCGGCGAACTTCCCGGCCGACACGGTCTGCCTGAGCAGCAACGCGCTGGGCGGCAACGGCCTGGGCGGGATCGTCGCGCTGTCGTCCCTCGGCCTGCTCGCGATGACCCTGGTCACGACCGTGCTCGACGCGCGGCTGCAGGACCGTGCGGCGCGCCTGGCCGATTCACTGAAGGCGTCGAACGCCCAACTGCAGACCGCCAATGAGGAGCTGCGCCGCCGCGCCTTCCTCGACCCGCTGACCGGCCTGCCGAACCGCACGCTGTTCGAGGACCGCATGGCCCATGCGCTGCAGCGCCTGGAGCGACTGGCCGAGCGCATCGGCGAACGCCAGGCCGACAAGCTCGCGATCCTCTTCGTCGACCTCGACGGCTTCAAGCCGATCAACGACTCGCTCGGCCACGCCGCCGGCGACACCGTGCTGAAGGAGGTCGCCGGGCGGCTGAGCGCGACCGCGCGCGACAGCGACACCGTCGCGCGTCTGGGCGGCGACGAGTTCGTGCTGCTGGCGGAGGACCTGCCGAGCGTGGCCGACGGGGTCACGCTGGCGCAGCGCCTGGTCGCGTCGATGGCCGCGCCGTTCGAGGTGGCGGGGCGCCCGGTCTCGCTGTCGTGCTCGGTCGGCGTCGTCGTCTACCCGGACCACGGCACCGCCGACAAGCTGCTGGTCAACGCCGACGCCGCGATGTACTCGGCCAAGCGCGCCGGCGGCAACACCTTCGCGGTGTTCGAGTCGCAGATGGACGCCAAGGTCTTCGACCAGCTGAACCTGCTCAACGACCTCCGCCACGCGGTCGAGAACGGCGAGATGCGGCTGCACTACCAGCCCAAGGTCGACGGCCGTCTGGGCCAGATCCGCGGCGTCGAGGCCCTGCTGCGCTGGCAGCACCCGTCGCGCGGCATGGTCGGGCCCTACGAGTTCATTCCGCTGGCCGAGCGCTTCGGCATGATCGCGAGCCTCGGCGCCTGGGTGATCGACGAGACCTGCCGCCAGCTGCAGGCCTGGACCGACCAGGGCCTGCGCCTGCGGGTGTCGATCAACCTCTCGGTGCACCAGCTGCGCGACCCGGCCCTGATCGAGACCATCTCCTCGGCGCTCAAGCGCCACTACTGCGACCCGTCGCAGCTGATCTGCGAGATCACCGAGACGGTCGCGATGGAGGACGTGAAGGCGACCCAGCGTGCCATCGAGGCGCTGCACGGGATCGGCGTGTCGCTCGCGATCGACGACTTCGGCACCGGCTACTCGAGCCTGAGCTACCTGCGCCAGCTGCCGGCGCGCCAGCTGAAGATCGACCGCAGCTTCGTGCTCGACATCGAGGAGAGCAGCGACGCACTCGCCGTCGTCGCCGCGATCATCAGCCTGGCCCACAAGCTCGGCCTGCGCGTGGTCGCCGAGGGCGTCGAGACCGCCCGGCAGCGCGACCTGCTGATCGAGCTCGGCTGCGACGAGCTGCAGGGCTACTACTTCGCCCGGCCGATGTCGGCCGAGGCCCTGTTCGGCTGGAGCGAAGGCCGCAAGCCCGAGGGCGCGGTCGACTTCTCGCCCTCGGTGCTGATGCCTGATCCCGGGGCCTGAGGCGCTCAGCTCCCGCTCAGGTTCGGGTCGCGCCACACCCGCTCGAAGGGCAGGCGCCAGGCGTTCGGCGCGATCAGCTGGTGGATCGGCTTGGGGCCCCAGGAGCCGGGTTCGTACAGGCGCACCGGCGGCGGTGACTCGATCAGCGGCGTCGAGATGTCCCACAGCCGCTCGATGCCCTCGGCGGTGGTGAACAGCGTGCGGTCGCCGCGCATCGCGTCGAGGATCAGGCGCTCGTAGGCCTCGAGCACGTCGCCGATCATCCCGGTGTCGCGCATCGCGAACTGCAGGCTCAGCTTGTCGAGCCGCATGCCCGGGCCCGGACGCTTGCCGTAGAACGAGAGCGACATCTTCGACGCGTCGGCGAGGTCGAAGGTCAGGTGGTCCGGCCCCTGGGAGCCGACGCCGGAGCCGGGCGGGAACATGCTCTTCGGCGGCTCGCGGAAGGCGATCGAGATGATCCGCTGCCCCTCGGCCAGGCGCTTGCCGGTGCGCAGGTAGAAGGGCACGCCGGCCCAGCGCCAGTTGTCGATGTGGCACTTCATCGCGATGAAGGTCTCGGTGTCGCTCTCGGGGTCGACGCCTTCCTCGCGCCGGTAGCCGCTGTACTGGCCGCGCACGACGTGGGCCGGCTGGACCGGCAGCATCGAGCGGAAGACCTTGTTCTTCTCCTCGCTGATCGGCTGCGGCTCGAGCGCGGTCGGAGCCTCCATCGCCATGAAGCCGAGGATCTGGAACAGGTGCGTGACGACCATGTCGCGGTAGGCGCCGGTCTGCTCGTAGAAGCCGGCGCGCTTGCCCAGGCCGAGCGTCTCGGGCACGTCGATCTGCACGTGGTCGATGAAGTTGCGGTTCCAGATCGGCTCGAACAGGCCGTTGCCGAAGCGGAAGGCGAGGATGTTCTGCGCCGGCTCCTTGCCGAGGAAGTGGTCGATGCGGAAGACCTGCTCCTCGGCGAACACCTCGTGCAGCCTTGCATTCAGCGCCACCGCGCTCTCGAGGTCGGTGCCGAAGGGCTTCTCCATCACGATGCGCGAGCCCTCGACCAGGCCGGCCTCGCCGAGCAGCCGCACCGCCGGCAGCGCGGCGCTCGGCGGCACGCTCAGGTAGTGCAGGCGGCGGCTCTCGCTGCCGATGTCGGCCTCGGCGCGCTCGACCGCGGCCTTCAGCGCGGCCGGCCCGAGGGCGAGCGGGACGTAGTCGAGATGGTTCGCGAAGGCCGCCCACGAGGCCTCGTCGACCCGGCGGCTCGCGAACTCGTCGAGCGCGGCGCGCGCGAAGCCACGGAACGCCTCGGGAGAGAACTCGTCGAGCGAGACGCCGATGACGCGGCTGTTCGGAATGAAGCCCGCGCTCGCCAGGTGGTACAGGCCCGGCAGCAGCTTGCGCCGGGCCAGGTCGCCGGTGGCGCCGAACAGCACGACGACCTGCGGGAACCGGGGCCCGACGCCGGGCGGAGGGCGCTTCGCCACGGGGCGTGTCTCCAGCGAGGGACCGGGCGGGATGCGCGGCTGCCCACGCAGGCGGCGTGCAAGTTGGGTGCCACGCGCGGCGTGCCGTGCAGGCCGTCGTCGCGCGCCGGTGCCGGCCGGCGCAACCGGCCCGCGGGCCAGGAGGGCGCGCGCCGGCGGCGCGGCCCGCGGCGCCTCAGGCCGCGCGCGCGAGCACCTGCCCTGCCGGCAGCACCAGCGGGCTCATGCGGGTCATCTCGGCCTGGCCGAAGATCGTCGCGAACGGCAGGTCGGCCGCGTCGCGGCCGCTGCCGATGCGGATCACGTCGCCGGTCGGCGCCATCGCGGTCGGGTCGAACAGCACCCAGCGGTCTTCGAGCCAGACCTCGATCAGCGCGTGGAAGTCCGGCGGCGGCGTCTCCCACAGCACGTGGCCGACGACGAAGCGCGCCGGGATGTTCAGCGCGCGGCAGAGCGCGATCGCCACGTGCGCGTAGTCGCGGCAGACGCCGGTGCGGTTGCGCAGCACGTCCTGCGCGGTACCGTAGGCGAGCGAGGTGCCGATCTGGTAGCGGATGTTATGGCGCACCCAGCGGCAGATGCGCTCGACGCGGCGCCAGCCGGCCTCGTGGCTGCCGATCCAGCGCAGCGCGTCGTGGAACAGCAGTTCGGACTCGACATAGCGGCTGCCGGTGACGAAGGGCAGCACCTCGAGGGGCAGGTGTTCGAGCGGCACCTCGCGCAGGCCTTCCCAGGGCGGCTGGCGCTGGATGTCGATGCTCGCGCAGTAGCGGATGCTGAAGTCGCCCGGCGGAGGCGAGACGCGCAGCGTGCGCGTGCCCAGCGCGTCGGTGTGGCGGGCGATCGGCACGCGCGGCAGGGTGGTCAGCAGTTCCGAACGGACGAACTGGTCGTTCGTGAACGCCGCCTCGATCTTGAAGACGAGCGTGCTCGGCGCCGTGACGCGGTAATTCAGCTCGCAGTCGATGTCGTAGCTCTGCATCTTTCGTGGCCTGCCGGTGGCAGGGCAAGGTCGTTGGGAACAGTCTGCGCGGGTCGGGCACCACGGACCAGACGGCACAGGCGCCCGGTCGTGTCAGCCGACGACGACACGGCGGGCAGGTCGCGCGCGGCTTCGGTGAGAGGCCCTGCCCAGGGGGGGTGGTCGCGTCGGTCGCCGCCGGCGCCAGCGCCCGTGCGGCCTTTCGCAAGCCTGCGGGCGGCGGCAAAGGGGCTGGGGATTGTCCCGCCGGAGGCTTCGCCCGGGTCGGTGCCAGGGTTGTAACTCAAGGTAAACGACAGGGTCGGAGGCACCCGATCGGCGCATGGGGCGGCCGGCCCGCCCCAAGGTGGCGCGCCGGCGCAGGCGGGGCCGCGCAAGTGCTCCCGCGCTGCCAACTTTTGCCTCCAGCCGGACGTGGCGGCGTCCGAAGTCACAACGGCATTCGAGTCCGCGGCCGCAAGCCCTGCGCGCCGGTCTCGGAGCCTGGAACACGCTCAGGAGGATCGGGTGACCGCTGCGCCGCACGACACAACGACCGGACCCCGCGCTCCCCGGCGCCGGCGGGCGGCGCGGGTGCTGGCGCCGCTGCCCACGATCCAGCCGCCCGCCAAGGGCTTCGGCGGCTGGCTGGCACGCGACGAGGCGATCATGGGCACCGCGATCCGCGTCGAGCTGTGGTGCGAGGACGCCCGGCGCGGCGCCGCCGCGATCGACGCGGTGATGGCGGAGATGCATCGCATCGACCACGCGATGAGCCCGCACAAGCCCGGCTCGGAGCTGTCGCGCCTGAACCGCGAAGCGGGCGAGGGGCCGTTCGACCTCAGCGAGGAGATGGCCGCGCTGATCGGCCGCGCGCTCGACTTCAGCGCGCTCACCGGCGGCGCCTTCGACATCAGCTACGCGGCGGCCGGCCGCCTCTACGACTACCGCGCCTGCGTCTGCCCGAACGAGCAGGCGCTCGCCGCGGCACAGGCGGCGATCGGCTGGCAGTACCTCGAATTCGACCGCGAGGCCTGCACGCTGCGCTTCGCGCGGCCGGGCATGTGCATCGACCTCGGCGGTTTCGCCAAGGGCTACGCGGTCGACAACGCGAGCGCGATCCTCGCGCGCTTCGGCATCGACCACGCGATGGTCTCGGCCGGCGGCGACAGCCGCGTGATCGGCGACCGGCGCGGGCGGCCCTGGTCGGTCGCGATCCGCGACCCGCGACGCGCCGACGGCATCGTCGCCGTGCTGCCGCTGGCCGACTGCTCGATCTCGACCTCGGGCGACTACGAACGCGCCTTCGTGCGCGACGGCCAGCGCCACCACCACCTGATCGACCCGGCCACCGGCCGCTCGCCGCGCGGCGTGCGCAGCGTGACCGTGCTCTCCGACGAGGGCCTCACCTGCGAGGCGCTGTCGAAGGCGGTGTTCGTGCTCGGCGTCGAGCGCGGGCTGGCGCTGGTCGACCGCCTGGCCGGCGTCGACGCCGTCGTGGTCGACCGCGACGGCGTCCTTCACCGCTCGCTCGGGCTCGACGAGGCCTCGCGGCCCGACGACTGCGCCCTCCCGCGCCACAGCGCGTTCCGTTCCCTCGAGTCCGAATGAGTCTGCACCCGACCGGCATCGAACGCGTCGCCGCCTGGCGGCGCCTGGCGCGCGCCGCTTCGCTGGCCTGCCTGGCCGCCGCGCTGGCGGCCTGCGGCAGCGGCGGCGGCAGCGACGACGACGCGGGCGCCGAGGACCCCGACAGCGACTCGCTGACCGTCGCCGGCGACGTCGCGATCGTCTACGCCAAGCGCGCCGACACCCTGGTGCTGAACCCGACCGACGGCGCCAACTTCGCGCCGGGCGGCGACCTGATGCTGCGCGTCAAGTCCTCGCCGAGCGCGGCCGAGGTCAACCTGACCCACGCGATCACGCAGGGCACCGGCGACGCCTCCGACCCGGAGGTCTCGTACGACGGCAAGAAGGTCGTCTTCTCGCTGCGTTGCCCGGCCGACAACACCTCGACCATCGGCGGCGAGGCGGCCTGCACCGGGCGCTGGAACCTGTGGGAATACGACATGAGCGGCGCCAGCCTCACCGGCGGCACGCTGCGCCGGCTGACGTCGAGCACCGACCACGACGACGTCGACCCGGCCTACCTGCCGGCCGGCCGCGGCTTCGTCTTCTCGTCCAACCGCCAGGTCAAGAGCCGCGTCGACCAGGGCCTGGGCCGCGGCTACGTCGCGCTCGACGAGTACGAGCGCGAGCGGGTGCTGAACCTGCACACGATGAAGGCCGACGGCAGCGACATCCGCCAGATCTCGTTCAACCAGAGCCACGACCGCAACCCGGTGCTGCGACCCAACGGCGACATCATGTTCGCGCGCTGGGAGCACGTGGCGGACCGCAACCGCTTCGCGATCTTCCGCAGCAAGCCCGACGGCACCGACATGTTCGTGCTGTACGGCGCGCAGAGCCCGGGCAACAGCTTCCTGCACCCGCGCGACATGGACCCGAAGGGGCGCCACAAGGGCTTCGTCGCCTCCTCGCTGATGCCGCTGCAGCGCACGCAGGAAGGCGGCGGGCTGATGCTGATCGACGTCGAGAACTACTCCGAGCAGGACACGCCCGCCCGCACCGGCGTGCCGGCGCAGGGCGGCCAGCGCCAGCTCACCGAGCGCGAGCTCAACCTCGAGCGCGGCCTGTCGCGCTGGGGCCGCATCACCGCGCCGTACCCGCTGTGGGACGGCACCGACCGCATCCTCGTCGCCTACCGGCCCTGCGAGGTGCGGCGCGCCGGCGTCATCGTCTCCTGCGCGACGCTCAACGACGCCGAGATCGCACGCCTGTCGGACATGACGCGCGCGGCGAACGCCGTCGACGCCGACGAGCTGCAGGACGACGTCCCGGCGGCCTACGCGATCTACATGTTCGACCCGGCCCGGCACACCTGGCTCGTCGTCGCCGCGCCGCCGGCCGGCTTCATGTACACCGACCCGGTCGCCCTGCAGGCGCGCACCGAGCCCAACGCGACCGAGGCGACGCTGCTCGACGAGTCGCTCGCCGACCGCGGCCTCGGCCTGCTCGAGGTGCGCAGCGTCTACGACACCGACGGCCTGAACCGCATGGGCGAGGTCATGACCACCGGCGACGACCGGCCCGGCGTCTGCGCGCAGAGCATCGCGATGACCAGCCCCGGCAGCGACCCGCTCGAGACGCGCGCCGCGGTGCCCGACCTGCTGCGCCTCAAGGACCCGGCCGACCTGGCTTACCGCTGCGCACCGGCGCGCTTCGTGCGCGTGACGCGCGGCATCGCCGCCCCGGTCAACTCGACCGGCATGCGCGAGGCGATCGGCGACACCGACTTCGAGATGCAGAAGATCGTCGGCTACGCGCCGGTCGAGCCGGACGGTTCGTTCAAGATCGAAGTGCCGGCCGACACGCCGCTGGCGATCTCGGTGCTCGACCGCCGCGGCCGCGCGTTCCAGACGCACACCAACTGGATCCAGGTGCGCCCCGGCGAGCGCCGCACCTGCGACGGCTGCCACAGCCCGCGCCGCGGCGCCTCGCTCAACTCGGGCGCCACCGTCAACACCCAGCCCGCCGGGCTGCGCGCCGAGCTGACGGCGCAGCACCTGTCGGGCGAGACCATGGCCTCGCTGCGCGCCCGCCTCGACGCGGCGCTGCTGCAGCTGCGCCCGGACCCGGTCTACGTCGACGTCTGGGCCGACACGCGCCAGGCCGGGGTGGTCGCCAACCCCTCGCTCGCCTTCCGCTACACCGCCAACACCAACCCGGCCGACGACCTCGCGACGCCGGTGCCGGCCAACGGCGTCATCAACTACCCGGTCCACATCCAGCCGCTGTGGACGCGCGACCGCGGCGCCGCCACCTGTGTCAACTGCCACGACGGCGACGGCAAGCTCGACCTGCGCGGGACGACCGGCGGCCTGGGCCGGCTGGTCTCCTACGAGTCACTGCTGAACGGCGCGCCGCGGCTCGACGCCACGACCGGTCAGCCGGTGGTGCTGATCGAGAACGGCACCCCGGTGCTGCAACGCGAGATCGCGCTGGTGGACTCGCGCTCGGGCTCGGTGCGCACCGCCGGCATCGCGCGCAAAAGCCGGCTGACCGAGATCCTCTGGGGCCAGAACCTCTTCGCCGAGGCCGCCGCGCGCAGCGCGCACCCGACGCCGCCGGCGACCGCGCCCGACCACGCGACGCTGCTCAACGGCGGCGAGAAGCGCTTGCTCGCCGAGTGGATGGACCTCGGCGCGCAGTACTACAACGACCCGTTCACCGCCGGCGGCCGTGCGCGCGAGGTCGCGCCGCTCAACCAGCGCCTGTTCAACCAGCTGATCCACCCGATCCTGCAGGCCAGCTGCGCGGCGCGCTGCCACCAGGCGGTGGGCAGCAACCCGGCGTCCGCCGCCGGGCGCGACTTCCGCGAGAACCGCTACGTGCTGACGGGCAGCGCCGAAGGCGACTACTACGCGACGCTGAGCCTGGTCCACGACGCCTGCGACGCGGGCGCCAACGCGCTGCTGCGACGGCCCTCGACGGTGCCGCACCCGGCCGGCGCGCTGTCGCAGACGCGCGCGGTGCTGCCGGTCGGCAGCGCCTCCTACAACACGATCTCGGCCTGGATCGCCCAGGGGTGCCGGTGATGGCCACACGTTTCCCGACCCCGCGCCGCCTGCTGCCGGCCGCGCTGCTCGCCGGCCTGGCCGCGCTCGTCGCCTGCGGCGGCGGCGGCAACCCGGCCGGCAACCCGCCGGACATCGAGAACCCGGGCCTCGAGACCGGCAGCCAGGTGCTGTCGTTCGAGTACTTCCAGCGCTGCATCCAGCCGATCTACCTGGCCCAGCTGCGCATCCACCTGAACGGGCGCGAGTCGCTGAACACCTGCGCCTCGGCCGGCTGCCACGACAACGCGCATGGCACCGGCGGCGCGCTGCGCATCGTCGGCGACGCGGCGCTGGTCGACCTGGCGGCCACCACGCCCGAGGCCGCGCGCGCGACCGCGATGTACCGCAACTACCGCAGCTCGCTCGGCTCGGTGCAGTTCAGCTCGCCGGCCGACAGCCGCCTGGTGACCAAGCCGATGGTGCGCGGCGTGCTGCACGGCGGCGGCCTGATCTTCGAGAGCGAGGCCGACGCCAACGTGCAGCGGATCCTCTACTGGATCGGCCGCCCGCTGCCCCCCGACCAGGACGAGTTCGGCGTCAACGCGAACCAGATGTTCGACCCGCCGGACGCGACGACCGGCGCCTGCAAGGTGGAATGACGATGCCTGCCACTCCTTCGTCGCGCCGCGCCGCCGTGCCGGTGCTCGCGCGGGCGCTGCGCCCGGGCACCTGGCCGCGGTTCGTCCAGGCGCTGTTCCCGATCCTCGCCGGCGCGTTGCTGGTCGTGATCGGCCTGCTCGGCAGCGCCTCGTCGGCGCGTGCCGCCGAAGCCGAGGCTGGGTCCGGGGCAGAGCGGCTGCAGGTCACCGATCCCTACCTCGAGCTGCACACCGGCCCGGGGCGCGGCTTCCCGGTCTTCCACGTCACGCTGCGCCACGACTGGGTCGAGGTGCTGCGGCGCCACACCGACTGGTTCCAGGTGCGCACCGCCGACGGCCGCGAAGGCTGGGTCCACCGCACGCAGCTCGAAAGCACGCTGACGGCGGCCGGCGGCCGCAAGAGCTTCCGCGACCTGCTGCTCGACGACTACCTGCGCCGGCGCGCGATGTTCGGCGGCTCCTGGGGCGTCTTCAAGTCGGAGCCGACGCTGAAGCTCTGGGGCGGCTACCGCCTGTCGGACAGCCTCTCGGTCGAGGCGACGCTGGGCCAGGTGCAGGGCAAGTTCTCGGGCACCAGCTACTGGCATGTCGCGCTGACCGCCGACCCCTGGTCGGAACGCCGCCTCTCGCCCTTCGTCGGCGTCGGCATCGGCCGCCTGAACAACGTGCCCAACGCGAGCCTGGTCGACGCGCGCAGCACCGACGCCAACCTGGCCCTGGTCATGGCCGGCGTCCGCTGGCACTTCGGCGAGCGCCTCGTGCTGCGCGCCGACTACTCGATCTACACCGGCTTCGTCTCCGACACGCGCTCGCAGGAGTACCGCGCGCTGACGGCGGGGCTGTCCTTCTTCTTCTGACCCGGCACGCGCCCGAGCGACCCCGCAGCGCCGCGCCCCTCCGAAAGCACGCCATGCCGTCCATCGCCGCATCGTCCGTCTCTGAAACGCACGCCCCGTCCACCGCTGCGGCGGTCGCCCCCGACACCGTCGGCCGCCTCGCGCGCCGGGCCGGTGCCGCGCTGGCGGCGGCCGCCTGTCTCGCCGCCGGCGCCGCGCAGGCGCAGACACAGGCGGCCCCCGCCGGCGACGGCACGCGTGCCGCCGAGGGCCGCCGCGAACAGCCGGTCGAGCCCGAGGTGGCGCGGCGCGACGTGCGGGTGCCGAAGATCCCGTCGAACGACTTCTCGATCGGCCTGCTCGCCGGCACCTACGCGTCGGAGAACTTCGGCTCCAACGGCGTCGTCGGCCTGCGCGTGGGCTACCACATCACCGAGGACTTCTTCGTCGAAGGCGTCTACGGCCAGACCAAGGTCAGCGACGAGGCCTTCCGCCAGGTGCTGCCCGGCGGCGTCTTCTCCGAGCAGAGCCAGAAGCTCACCTACTACAACGTCTCGCTCGGCTGGAACCTGCTGCCCGGCGAGTTCTTCGTCGGCCGCAACCGCGCCTTCCCGGCCTCGCTCTATGTGATCGGCGGCCTCGGCAGCACCAAGCTCGCCGAGCAGAGCCGCCAGACGATCAGCTTCGGCGTCGGCGCGCGTCTGCACCTGTCGCGCCGCTGGGCGCTGCAGGTCGACATGCGCGACCACCTGTTCTCGCTCGACCTGCTCGGCAAGCGCCAGAGCACGCAGAACCTCGAGCTGACCGCCGGCCTCGGCTTCTTCTTCTGAGCGGCCCCGCGATGAGCACGCCCCCCCCGCCCGCAGCGCCGGACACGCCCGAGATCGAGGACGTGCCGACCTTCGACCGCGACCTCGCGCCGCGCCGCCGCGTGATCCTCGACCGGCGACCGAAGCGCCGCACCGTGCTCGGCCTGGCCGCGCTCGGCGCGCTCGCCTTCGGGTTGAACCGCCTCGTCGAGGCGGCGCCCGCCGAGCCCGGCGGCAGTGCCGACCCGATGGCGCCCGACTTCACGCTGCGCGGCTTCGACGGCCGCAACCTGCGCCTGCGCGAACAGCTCGGCCAGGTGGTGCTGATCAACTTCTGGGCCACCTGGTGCGGCCCCTGCAAGCTCGAGATGCCGCACCTCAACCGGCTCTACGACAAGTACCGGGCCTCGGGCTTCCAGCTGCTCGGCGTCAACGTCGACGAAGACCCGGCCACCGCCGCGACCGCGGCCGAGCGGCTCGGCCTGCGCTTCCCGGTGCTGAGCGACGCCGACAAGTCGGTGAGCCGCCTCTACGCGCTGAGCGCGATGCCCTGGACGGTGCTGGTCGACCGCGACGGCCGCCTGCGCCACGTGCACCGCGGCTACCGCGACGGCTTCGAGACGACCTACGACGCGCAGATCCGCGCCCTGCTCACCGCCGCATGAACACACCGCACCGTCCGCGCGCGAGACGCGCCGCCGTGCTCGGGGCCGTCGCCGCCGCGCTGCTCGCCGCCGGCTGCGCGACGCCCGAGCCCTGGGTCGCGCCCTACGAGCGCGAGCAGCTGGCCGACCCGATCATGCAGTTCTCGCGCCTCGGCCTGCCCGAGCGGCACCGCGAGCACGTGCAGAACGTGCGCGAGGCCGCGCGCGGCGCGACCGGCGTGCAGGGAGGCGGCTGTGGCTGCAACTAGACACGTCCGTGGCCCGGCTGCGCCGTCGGCGCCGGGCGCCGCGTGGGTCGCCTGCCTGCGCCGCGCGCTGGCGCGCCGGCGCGGGCGTCGCGTCTCTGCGGCCGCCGCGCGTCTTGCCCGACGCGTCGCCCCGCGCATCGCCGCGCTGATGGCCGGCCTGCTCGGCGCGGCCGCGGCCGGCGCCGTCACGCTGCCCGAGGACCGCGCCGAGGCGATGTACCACCGCTACGACGGCGGCGGCGTCACCGCCGACGGCCCGGCGCTGCTGGTGCGCAAGGGCATCGGCGAGGACTTTTCGCTCTCCGGCAGCTACTACGTCGACGCGGTCAGCAACGCCTCGATCGACGTCGTGACGACCGCGAGCCCGTTCAAGGAGACGCGCAACGCCTACGACGTCGGCCTCGACGTCGTGCACCGCGACGCGATGGTCTCGCTGAAGGTCTCGCGCAGCGACGAGCCCGACTACGTCGCCGACACCACCAGCGTCGACGTCTCGCAGGAAGTGTTCGGCGGCATGTCGACGGTGAGCCTCGGCTTCTCGCGCGGCAGCGACCGCGTCGGCGAGAAGGGCCTCGGCTTCTTCGACAGCGCGCGCCACTGGCAGTACCGCGTCGGCCTGACGCAGATCCTCTCGCCGCGCTGGCTGGCCAGCGCGAACTTCGAGATCGTCGCGGACGACGGCTACCTCGGCAACCCGTACCGGGTCGCGCGCGTGTTCGGCGCCGCGGTGCCCGAGCGCAGCCCGCGCACGCGCTCGAGCCGCGCGCTCAAGCTGCGCACGGTCGGTGCCGTCGGCAGCGACGCCCAGCGCGCCGCGCTGCGCGCCGAGTACCGCTACTTCTGGGACAACTGGGACATCACCGCTCACACGGTCGAGGTCGGCTATGCGCGCTACCTCGGCAGCGCCTGGCTCGTCGACGGCGCACTGCGCCTGCACACGCAGGGCGCGGCGCTCTTCTACGCCGACAACGCGACGACCGAGACGCGCTACGTCTCGCGCAACCGCCAGCTGAGCGACTTCCGCTCGGTCGGCCTCGCCTTGCAGGCGACCTGGACGCCGGCAGCGGCCTTCGCGACGCGCTACGGCGTGAAGCTGACCGGCGGCTACGAGCTCAAGCAGTTCAAGTACAGCGATTTCACCGACCTGCGCAGCGGCGAGGCCTACAGCCACAACGCCCACCTGCTGCAGCTCACCGTGTCGGCCAAGTTCTGAGAGACCACGATGTCGCCGCTATCGATCCCCCTGCCTCCGGTGCCGCGTCGCGCGGGCGCGCTCACGGTCCTCGTCGCCCTGGCCTGCGCACTGGCCGCGCCAGCGGCGAAGGCCCAGGATGCCGCGGCGCCGGTCGTCGCCGCTGCCGTCGCCTCGCCCGCGCCCGCGCCCGCTGAGGCGAGCCTCGCCGCTGCGGTGCCCGCCGCCGAGGCCGGCCTCGACGCGCGGCTCGAAGCGACCAAGGCCGAGGTGATCCGCCTCAACCGCGACCTGCTCGCGCTCGAGGAAGAGCTGCTGTTCCCCGCCAGCACCCAGGTCGCGCTCTTCGTCTCGATGGACGTCGGGCGCCTGTTCGGGCTCGACTCGGTGCAGCTGCGCCTCGACGACAAGCTGGTCGCGAACTACCTCTACACCCCGCTCGAGGTGCAGGCATTGCACCGCGGCGGCGTGCAGCGCGTCTGGCTCGGCAACCTGCGCGCCGGCACGCACGAACTGGTCGCGACCTTCACCGGCCAGGGCCCGCACGAGCGCGACTACAAGCGCGGCGCGACGCTGCGCTTCGACAAGGGCAGCGAGCCCAAGTACATCGAGCTGCAGATCCGCGACAAGGTCGGCAAGCTGCAGCCCGAGTTCGAGGTCAAGGTCTGGCAGTGAAGCCGGCGGCTGCGATGCGCGTCCTCGACCGACCTCCGCCCGTCCGGGCCGCCCACCTGCGGATGCGCTTGGCCGCAGGCCTCGTCGCCTGTGCCTGGCCGGCGCTCTTCGCCGCCTCCGCCTGGGCGCAGGCGAGCCCTGCCGCGTCCACCGCCCCGCGTGCGGTCGAAGACCCGCACTACGGCGCGGTGCTGTTCGACTTCTTCCAGGACCAGTCCTTCGACGCCCTCGGCAGTCTGATGGTCTCGCAGCGCTTCGAGCGCCTCGCGCACCATGCCGACGAGGCCGAGGTGCTGCGCGGCGGGCTGCTGCTCTCGTACGGGCTGCACCGCGAAGCCGGCGCGATCTTCGAGCGCCTGCTCGCCAGCGGCGCGCCGCCGGCGACGCGCGACCGCGCCTGGTACCACCTCGCGAAGCTGCGCCACCAGCGCGGCCTCGACGTCGAGGCCCGCCACGCGATCGAGCAGATCGCCGGCCGCCTGCCGGGCGAGCTCGACGACGAGCGCGTGCTGCTGCACGCGCAGATCCTGCTCGCCCTCGACGACGCCGCCGGTGCGGCGAAGCGCTTGGAGCCGCTGGCCCAGGACAGCCCGGCCGCGCGCTACGCCCGCTACAACCTCGGCGTCGCGCTGATCCGCGGCGGCGACACCGCCCGCGGCGGCGCGATGCTCGACGCGCTCGGCCGCGCGCCGGCCGAGAACGAGGAATACCGCGCGCTGCGCGACAAGGTCAACGTCGCGCTCGGCTATGCGGCGCTGCGCGAGGGTCGCGCCGCCGACGCGCGCAGCGCGCTGCAGCGGGTGCGCCTGCAGGGCGCGCAGTCGACCCGCGCGCTGCTCGGCTTCGGCTGGGCCGCGCTCGCGCTCGGCGAGCCGCGCCAGGCCCTGGTGCCCTGGACCGAACTGCTCGGCCGCGAGGCCGGCGACGCCGCGGTGCTCGAGGCGCGCCTGGCCGTGCCGCACGCGCAGGCCGAGCTCGGCGCCCGCGGCCAGGCGCTGGCCAGCTACGAATCGGCGCTCGCCGCCTACGCCGACGAGGACCGCCGGCTCGACGAATCGATCGCCGCGATCCGCGGTGGACAGCTGGTCGAAGGCCTGCTCGCGCGCAACCCGGACGACGCCGACACGCGCCGCGGCATCGAGACCCTGCCGCCGCTGCCGCATGCGCATCACCTGACCGCGGTGCTCGCCGAGCACGGCTTCCAGCAGGCCTGGCGCAACCTGCGCGATCTGCGCTTCCTGGCCGAGCGGCTCGCCGCCTGGCAGGAGAAGCTCGGCCTCTATCGCGAGATGCTCGACACCCGACGCACGGCCTATGCCGAGCGCCTGCCGCGCGTGCTCGAACGCTCGCGCAGCCTGGGCCTGGCGCCGCTGCAGCAGCAGCGCGACGCACTGGCCGACAGCCTCGCCCGCGCCACGGCCTCGGCCGACGGCCTCGCCTTCGCCGACGCGCGCGAGCGGGCCGCGATCGAGCGCCTCGACCGGGTGCAGCTCGCGCTGGCGGCGCGCGCCGGCGACCCCGCGTTCGACGCCGAGCGCGAGCGCGCCCGCCGCGTCGAGGGCGCGCTGGCCTGGTCGCTGGCGCAGGCCCATCCGGCGCGCCTCTGGGCCGCACGCAAGGCGCTGGCGGCGACCGACCAGGCGCTCGACACCGGTCGCGCGCACGAAGCGGCGCTGACGCGCGCGCAGCGCGAGGAGCCGGCGCGCTTCGACGCCCTCGACGCGCGCCTGCGCGCCCTTGGGCCGCAGCTCGACCGCGCGGCGCCGCAGGCGCAGGCACTGGCGCTCGAGCAGGCGCGCGCGCTGCAGGAGATCGCCGTTGCCGCGCTCGAGGCGCAGAAGATCCGCCTCGACGGCTACGTCGCGCAGGCCAGCCTGGCGGTCGCGCAACTGGTCGACCGCGCCGCCCGCGACGAGGCCGGGTCGTCCCAGGTCTCGCTGAGCCCCGCGGCGCGCGCCGCACATTCCACCCTGTCCGGGACCGCCGACCATGCGCAGCCCTGAATCTCGCGTGCCGGTCTGCCCGCAGGTCGCCGCAGCCGCGCCGCCGGCGCGCCGCGGCGCGCCACCGTTCGCGCTCGCGCTGCTCGCCTCGGCCCTGCTCTCGGGCTGCGCCTTCTGGCGCAGCGGCGGCACCCCCGACAACGAGCCGACGCTCGCGACGCTCGCCGGCCGCCAGGTGGCGGTGCAGGCCGACCGGGGCGTCGGCGCGCGCAGCGAGGACGAGGCGATCGCCGCCTGGAGCCGCTTCCTCGCCGCCACGCCGCGCGTCAAGGGCCTGCCCGAGCGCTCGCTCGCGATGCGCCGCCTGGGCGACCTCGAGATGGCGCGCACCGACAGCCGCATTGCGCGCGGCGAGGGCGGCACCACTGCCGAGGGCGCACCTGACTACCGCGCCGCCGCCGAGCGCTACCGCGAGCGCCTGGCCGCCTTTCCCGAGGCCGCGGACAACGACCGCGTGCTCTACCAACTCGCGCGGGCCGAGGAGCAGGGCGGCGCGCTCGAGACCGCGCTGGCGACGCTCGACCGGCTGGTCGAGGCCTACCCGACCACCGCCTACCGCGACGAGGCGGAGTTCCGGCGCGGCGAGCTGCTCTTCGCCGCGCGCGACTACGCGAAGGCCGAGGCGGCCTACAGCAGCGTGATCGACGGCGCTCCCGCCGGCGCCGGCGCCTCGGGCGCCCGCGCCGATGCCGACGCCGAGGGCGCGGCGGCCGAAGAGGCCTTCCGCAGCCGCGCGCTCTACATGCAGGGCTGGTCGCGCTTCAAGCAGGGGCGGCTCGACGAGGCGCTGCAGTCGTTCTTCGGCGTCTTCGACCTGTCGCTCGCCGGGCTCGACCCGCGCGCGCTCGATGCGATCGGCGATCCCGAGGCTGCCGCGGGGACAGCCGCGTCGGCGCCGGCCCCGGCCGCGAGCGACGCCGCACGGCCCGACGAGGCCGCCGCCGCGCCGGGCCTCGCCGGCCTGACGCGCGCCGAGCGCGAGCTGGTCGAGGACACGCTGCGCGTCGCCAGCATCAGCCTGGCCAACCTGCAGGGCGCCGAGTCGATCCCGCGCTTCGTCACGAACGACGAGCGCCGCGGCTACGAGGTGCAGGTCTACCGCGCGCTCGGCGAGCTGTACCTGAAGCAGGAGCGGGTCAAGGACGCCGCCGACGCCTACGCCGCCTTCGTGCAGCGCCAGCCGCTGCACCCGCAGGCGCCGCGCATGCTGGCGCGCACGATCGACATCGTGCAAGGCAACGGCTTCGCCACGCTGGCGCTGGAGGCGAAGCAGGACTTCGTCACCCGCTACGGCGCCGCGAGCGCGTTCCGCCGCGCCGAGCCCGCCGCCTGGGCCCAGGCCAGGCCGCTGCTGCGCAGCCACCTGGCCGAGCTGGCACGCCATTACCACGCGGCCTCGCAGCAGGCGCTGCGGCCGGTCGTGCCGGCTGCGGCGGCGTCTGCGCCGGCCTCGGCCACCGCCACCGCCGCCGCGAAGGCGCCTGCAACATCCCCCGCGACGCATGCCGCGCCGAGCGCCGAGGCGCTGGCCCGGTCCGCCGCGCTGGCCGAGGAGGCGGTGCAGTGGTACCGCCGTTATCTCGAGAGCTTCCCCGGCGAGCCCGGCACCGCGGCCCAGCACTACCTGCGGGCCGATCTGCTGCGCGAGCAGGGGCGCTACGCCGAGGCGGCCGTCGACTACGAACAGACCGCCTACGACCAGCCCGCGCACGCCCGCAGCGCCGACGCCGGCTATGCCGCGCTGCTCGCCCATGCGGCGCTCGCCACGCAGGCGACCGCGCGCGGCGATGCATCGGCCGGCACCGCGGCGCAGCGCGCCGGCGCCGCGAGCGCGCTGCGCTTCGCGGACCGCTTCCCGGCCGACCCGCGGCTCGCCGCGGTGCTGGCGAACGCCGCCGAGACGCTCTTCGCCCTCGGCGACGGCAGCGCGGCCGCCGCCGCGGCGCGCCGCGTCGTCGAACTGCAGCCGCCAGCCGCCGAGCCCCAGCGCCGCATCGCCTGGACCGTGCTCGCGCACGGCGCCTTCGACCGCGGCGACTTCGCCGCCGCCGAGCGCGACTACGGCGAGGTACTGGCCCTGGTGCCCGCCAGCGACGCCGCGCGCGCCGGCCTGGCCGAGCGCCGCGCCGCCGCCGTCTACAAGCAGGGCGAGCAGGCGCGCGAGGCCGGCCAGACGCGCGACGCGGTGGCGCATTTCGAGCGCCTCGCGACCGTCGCGCCCGAATCGCCGATCCGCGCCGCGGCGCAGTTCGACGCGGCCGCCGCGCTGATCGGCCTGAAGGATTGGGCCGGCGCTGCCGCGCTGCTGGAGGACTTCCGCCGCCGCTTCCCCGGCCATGCGTTGCAGGCCGAGCTGGGCCCCAAGCTCGCGCTCGCGCGCATCGAGCAGCAGCAGTGGGCGCAGGCGGCCGACGAGGTCGAGCGCATCGCCGCCGCGAAAGCCGCGGCAGGTGACTCGGCCCTGGCGCGCGACGCGCAATGGCAGGCCGCCGAGCTGCGCGAGAAGGCGGTCGCGCAGGGTGCGCCGCGCCGCGCCGCGATGGCGGCCTGGGAACGCTACGCCACGACCTACCCGCAGCCGCTCGAGCAGGCGCTGGAGGCGCGCCAGCGGCTGGTCGTGCTCGCGCAGGCCGAAGGCGAGCCGGCGCGCGTCGCGACACTGCGGCAGCAGATCGTGCAGGCCGACCTGGCCGGCGGCAGCGCGCGCACCGCGCGCACACGCACGCTCGCCTCGCAGGCGGCGCTGGCGCTCGCCGCACCGGCGGCGGCGGCGTACCGCGAGGTGAAGCTGGTCGAGCCGCTGGCGGCCCAGCTGAAGCTGAAGAAGTCGCGCATGGAACAGGCGCTCGCCGCCTATGCGACGGCGGCCGACTTCGGCATCGCCGAGGCGACCACCGAGGCGACCTACGAGACCGCGGCGCTGTACCAGGACTTCGGCGCCGCGCTGCTCGGCTCCGAACGACCGCGCGGCCTGGCCAAGGACGCGCTCGCGCAGTACGAAGTGCTGCTCGAGGAGCAGGCCTTCCCCTTCGAGGAGAAGGCGCTCGAACTGCACGAGCTGAACGCGCGTCGCGCGGGTGAAGGGCTCTACGACGCCTGGGTGCGCAAGAGCTACGCCGCGCTCGCGAGCCTGCGGCCGGTGCGCTACGGCAAGGCCGAACGTCTGGAGGAGGAGATCGATGCGATCCGCTGAGTCGATCGGTGGCGGTGCCGCGCGCGCCTGGCGTGGCGCGACAGCCGTCGCCCTGCTGGCGCTGCTCGGCGCCTGTGCCACGCCCGGTGGCGACGCCGGCCCGGCGGGCGGGCCCGCGGGGCCGGACGCTGCACACACGTCCGGGCGCCCGGCCACGGCCGCGGCCTCTGCTGCGCCGGCTTCCGCACCGACCGCGCCGGCCGCGGCATCGGGCGCCGCCCTGGCCGCCGGGCTCGTCGCCGCGGCGTCCGCCGGCGCCACCGCCCCGGTGGCAGACCCGCTCGCCGGCACGGTCGAGCCCGGCCTGCGCCAGGCCTACGACGCCGCCCGCCAGGCCTATGCCGCCGGCCGCGACGACGAGGCCGCGCGCGGCTTCCAGGCGCTGGCCGCCGCCCACCCGGCACTCGGCGGCGCACAGGCCGGCCTCGGCCTCGTGCACCTGCGCGCGGGCCGCACGGCCGAGGCGGTCGCCGCCTTCGAGCAGGCGGTGCAGGCCAGCCCCAGGCAGCCGCGCTTCTTCAACCAGCTCGGCGTGGCGTACCGCCGCAGCGGCGCCTTCGACAAGGCGCGCGCCGCCTACGAGCAGGCGATCGCGCTCGATGCGGGCTTCGCCGCGCCGCTGCTGAACCTCGGCATCCTCCACGACCTGTACCTGAACGAGCCGGCACGCGCGCTCGACCTCTACGAGCGCTACCAGGCGCTGGCGACGCCCGCCGACCCGGCGGTGCAGAAGTGGGTCGCCGACCTGAAGAACCGCAGCAAGACCGCGCAGCGCGGCAGCGGCCGGCCGGAGAACGTGCAGTGAAGTCGCAGCCCTTTCGCCTCGTCGCGGCCGGCCTGCTCGTCGTGCTGGCGGCGCCGCTCGCCGCGCAGGACCGCGCCGACATCGACCGCACCCAGATCATCGGCAACAAGGAGCTGCCGAAGGTCACCTACATCGTGCCGTGGAAGAAGCCGCTGCCCGGCGCCGCGGCCGACGCGGTGCCGAACGGCGTGCTCGACGAGGCGCTGGCGCCAGTCGACCGCGAGGTGTTCCGCCGCCAGCTGCGCTACGACGCCGCGGCGCGCGCGGCCTCCGCGCCCGCCACGCCGGCCACCGCCGCCGCCATGCCCACCACCACCAGCCCCGCGCGCTGAACGCGCGGCGCCCGTCCTTTTCACCTACCTCGTCTTCGTTTCGACGTCTTTCCCCAGGAGCCTCCGATGACCGCCTTCCAGACCGCCGTGAAGTTCTTTCAGGACAGCGGCCTCTTCATCTACCCGAGCATCCTCATCATGTCGCTCGGCCTCGCGATCGCGATCGAGCGATTCCTGTTCCTCAACCGCGCGCGCAGCGAGAACCGCAAGCTCTGGGCGCAGGTGCTGCCGATGCTCCAGCACGGCAAGTTCCGCGAGGTGCAGGGCGTGGCCGAGAAGAGCGACGCGGCGATCGGCAAGATCGTCGCCCACGGCCTGCAGCGCATGCAGAGCCCGAGCCAGCGCGAGGACATCGACGCCGCGATGGAGGAGGGGATGATGGAAGTCCTGCCCCGCCTCGAGAAGCGCACCCACTACATCGCGACCTTCGCCAACGTGATCACGCTGGTCGGCCTGCTCGGCACGATCATCGGCCTGATCAAGGGCTTCACCGCGGTGGCGGCGGTCAACCCGGCCGAGAAGGCCGAGATGCTCTCGGCCTCGATCTCGATCGCGATGAACAACACCGCGTTCGCGCTGATGGTCGCGATCCCGTTCCTCTTGATCCACGCCTTCCTGCAGGCGCGCACGAGCGAGATCGTCGACGGCCTCGAGGCCGCGAAGATCAGCTTCCTGAACCTGGTGCAGCGCCTGAAGGCCGAGTCGGCCGTCAAGGCGCATTGAGCGCGCCCGCCCACGCCCCGACGACCCCCAACGCTTGCCGGATGCCGTCATGAGAGTGCGACGAAAGAAGGAGGCGGCGGCGCTCGAGGTCACCGCCTTCATCAACCTGATCGTGGTGCTGGTGCCCTTCCTGCTGTCGACCGCGGTGTTCACGCGGCTGGCGGTGCTCGACCTCGCGCTGCCCGCGAAGAGCTCGGGCGGCGTCGAGCAGTTGAAGGTCGACGACCTGAAGCTCGAGGTCATGCTGCGGCCGGACGCGATCGAGGTGGCCGACCGCATCGGCGGCCTGATCGAGCGCCTGCCGAGCACCGCGCAGGGCTACGACACGAAGGCGCTGTCGAGCGTGCTGCAGCAGCTCAAGGAGCGCTTCCCGCAGACCAAGGCTGCCACCGTGCTCGCGCAGCCCGACACGCCCTACGAGCAGCTGGTGCACGTGATGGACGCGGTGCGCGAGGCGCAGCACGCCGAGGGCGCGAAGATCCTGCACACCGAGCTCTTCCCCGAGATCGCGATCGGCGACGCGCCGCTCGTGCTTGCGAAGCGCTGAGCCAGGGACCGACATGAAGCTCTCCCCTTCCGCGAAGCGCGCGGCGCGCAACGCGCGCAACGAGTCCCAGGTCGACATGAACCTGGTCGCGCTGATCGACATCTTCACGATCCTGATCTTCTTCCTGCTCTCCAGCGCCTCCGGCGTCGAGCTGCTCGACATCCCGCGCGGCGTCAAGCTGCCGGCGTCGAACGCCGAGGCGCCGACGAAGCAGACCGTGGTCGTCACCGTCAACGCCGACGAGATCCTCGTGCAGGGCCGGCGCGTCGCGACGGTGGCCGAGGTGATGGCCTCGAACGACGACCTGATCGCGCCGCTGCAGGCCGAGCTGCTCGCCGTCTCGGCGCGCACCGCCAAGAGCGCCGACGAGGCGAGCAAGGTGGAGCACCGGGTGACGATCATGGGCGACAAGGACATCCCGTACCGCCTGCTGCGCAAGGTGATGGTCTCGGCCGCCGGCGCCGACTTCGCCGACGTCTCGTTCGCCGTGCGCCGGAGCTATACATCGTGAGCGCCGCTGCGACCGTCTCCTCCCCCGCAAGCGCTGCCGGCTTCCTGCCGGTCTCGTTCCGCGCCCCGGTGCTGCCCTGGGCGGCCGACCTGGCCGACCAGCGCCGCTTCGGCCGCATCCGCAGCACGGTGCTCGGCAGCGCGACGGCGATCTGCCTCGTGATGCTGCTCTCGCCGCGGCCGCCGGCAGAGGCGCCGCGCGCGACCGAAGCCGTGCTGTCGACCGCCCGCCTGGTGCTGCCGCCCAAGCCGCTCCAGCCCGCGAAGCCACCACCCGCGCCGACGCAGGCCGAGCGCGCCGCGCCGCTGCAGCAGCCCCAGCTGGCACAGGCGCCGAAGCCGAAGGACGTGCCGGCTCCCGAGGCACGGCGGCCCGACCGCCCGCAGGACAAGCCGCAGGCCTCGGCCGTGCCCGCCGCGCGCGACCCGGTGCCGGGCAAGCCGCCGGGCGAGAACCTCGAGGCCGCGCGCCGCGCGGCGCAGGGCGTCGGGCTGCTGGCGATGAAGTCGGAGCTCGCCTCGCTGCAGGGCGCGCCTACCGCGGTGCAGCTGCGCCAGGACATCAAGCCCGGGCGCGGCATCGGCACCGGCAGCGGCCCAGGGGTCGGCGCCGGCACCGAGCAGGGCGTGCCGACGCGCGCGCTGATCACCTCCAACGCGAGCGGCGGCTCGGGCGGCATCAACACCGCCGCCTACAGCCGCGACACCGGCGGCGGCGGCCTCGCCGGCCGCGCCACCGCGCTCGTCGAAGGGACGATCGGCGGTGGCGGCGGCGGCGGGCCCGGCGGCGGGCTCGGCACCGGCGGCAAGGGCGACGGCGTCGGCAACGGCAGCAGCGGCGCCAAGGGCGGCACGCTGACCAAGGGCGGCAGCGGCAAGGCCTCGCGCTCGATCGAGGACGTGCGCCTCGTCTTCGAGCGCCAGAAGGGCGCGATCTACGCGATCTACAACCGCGCGCTGCGCGACGAACCGGCGCTGCAGGGCAAGGTCGTGCTCGAGCTGAAGATCTCGCCGTCCGGCCAAGTCATCGGCTCTCGCATCGTCTCGAGCGAGCTGCACGCGAGCGAACTCGAAGCCAAGCTGCTCGCCCGCATCGGCCAGTTCGACTTCGGCGCCAAGGACGTCGAGCAGATGGTCGTGACCTGGCCGGTGGACTTCCTGCCGTCCTGAGGCCTTCGTCAAGGCGCGGCGCCGGGGCTCAGCGCGGCGCGCCGGACGAGGCGGCTGCCGCCGCGGTGTCGGCCCTGGCCCGCAGCGCGTCGGTCAGCGCCTGCAGGTGGGCTTCGATGCGCGCCCAGGTCGGCGCCAGGTCGGCCGGTAGCGCGTCGTCGAACGGCGGCAGGCCGAGCGCCTGGCGCTGTTCGGCCATCGCCGCGAGGCGGGCCTCGGCGTCGGCATGCGCCTGGGCCGCCTCCTCCTCGCTGAGGGGCGTGAACCGGCCGAGCGCGCGCAGCGTGTCGCTGAACTGCTCGAGGGCCCAGCCGGCATCCAGTTCGCCGCGTCGTTGCCTCAGCAGCAATAGCGCGTAGGCCTCGACCAGGCCGGCGCGATCGGGCGGGCCGGCGTCGGCCGCGTCGCGCTTCGCCTGCCGGTAGGCGGCATTCAGGGCGTCGTGGCTCAGCTCGCTCATGCCGACGGTGCAGCCGCGGACCCAGGAGGCTTCGAGCCAGCGGCGGGCTTCGGCCCGCTGCGCCTCTCGCGCCGGCCCGGCCGATGCGGCGTCGAGCAGGCGCAGGCCGAGGGTCGCCATCGCGAGGCGGTCGCCGGCCTGCGCCCACAGGCGGAGCGTGTCGTCGTCGGCGACCGGGTGGGTGAAGCTGCGGGCGGTCCGGCCGTCCCGCGCCTCCTCGGGGTCGAAGCGGGCCCGCACCTGGGCGCAGCGGCCCTCGGCCCACTGGCGGAAGCGGGTCGCCTCGGCCTCGCCGATGCCGAGCGCGGCGAGCTCGCTTTCCAGGGCGGGGGCCGCACCGGTCGTCGGCGCGGGCGGGCTCCGGGGCGTTGCTGGCGGGTCCGGCCGCGGCCGGCTCGCGTCAATGCCTGCCTGCGGCGCGGCGGGGGCGGTGTTCGCGCGGTCGCCGTCTTCGGGTCCGCGCGGCCGCGGCGATGCCACGAGCATCAGCCACAAGACCCCACTGGCGGCCAGCACGACCGCTGCCGCTGCAAGCCATCGGCGCATGGCCGATGATCGCAGCCCTGCATCCGAGGCCTCGGGCGCGACCCTGGACGACATGGACAACGTGGATCTCGACGTGCTGCGACAGGCGGCCGGCTGGCTGGCCGAGGGCCGGCCGGTCGTGCTCGGCACCGTCACGCGCACCTGGGGCTCGGCGCCGCGGCCGATCGGCTCGCTGGTGGCGCTGCGCGGCGACGGCGTCGTCGCCGGCTCGGTCTCGGGCGGTTGCATCGAGGACGACCTGGTCGACAAGGTCCGCCACGGCGCGCTGGCGCTGGCCCGGCCGGAGCTGCTGCGCTACGGGGTCGGCGCCGAGGAGGCGCAGCGCTTCGGCCTGCCCTGCGGCGGCACGATCGAGCTGGTGCTCGAGCCGGTCACGGCCGCGACGCGTCTGCCCGAACTGCTCGATCGCCTGGGCGACGGCCGGCGCGTGCGCCGCACGCTCGAGCTGTCGACCGGCGCGGTGCGGCTCGACGAGCCGGGCGCCGGCGACGCGTTCGCGCTCACCGACACGCAACTGGTCAGCACCCATGGGCCGCGCTGGCGGCTGCTGGTGATCGGCGCCGGCCAGCTCAGCCAGTACCTCGCGCGCATGGCGCTGGCGCTCGACTACCAGGTCACCGTCTGCGACCCGCGCGAGGAGTACCTCGACGAGCCCGCGCTCGTCGGCGTGCTGCGCCTGCGCACGATGCCCGACGACGCGGTGCAGGCCTTCGCGCCCGACGGCCACAGCGCGGTGATCGCGCTGACGCACGACCCGAAGCTCGACGACCTGGCGCTGATGGAGGCCCTGCGCAGCGAAGCCTTCTACGTCGGCGCGATCGGCTCGCGCGTCAACCAGGCCCGGCGCAAGCAGCGCCTGGCCGAGCACTTCGACCTCAGCGCCGCGCAGCTCGACCGGCTGCACGGCCCGGTCGGCCTGAAGAACGGCGCGCGCACGCCGCCGGAGATCGCCGTCTCGATCCTCGCCCACATGACGGCGGTGCGCTACGGCGTGCCGCTTGGCGAAGCGGCGCCGCCGGGGCCGTCGGCGGTGGATGCGGGCTGCCTGGCCTGAGGCTGGCGCCAGGGCCGGCACGGGCGCAGGGGCGCGCCCGGTGCGCGGCGGACAGCGCCGCGCGTGCGCCGCTTGTCAGCGTCGCGCCTGTCAGCGCCGTTTGGTCAGCGCAGCTTGGTGCGCGCCAGCCGCTTGGCGTTGGCCACCGCCTTGCTATGGATCGGCGCGAGGCCGGTGCTTTGCGCGCGGTTGATCGCCTTGCTGGCCTGGCCGAGCTGCTGCGACCAGGTCTTGCCGGTCAGGCAGCCGAGGAAGAACTGCTGCTGCAGGCGCGCCGTCTCGGTCATCACGTTCATCCAGGCCTTCGAGAAGGCGACCTGCTTCTCGGCGACCATGCCGGTGAACTCCTTGCGGTCGCGGGCATTGAGCACCGGGCCGGCGATGGCCATGCGGGTCAGGCGGTGGGCGACGACCTGCGGCACGGCGAAGCTGAGTTCGGCGACCTTGCTGGCGGTGGTCTTGCGGCGCGGGGCGGCGGTCTTGAACGAGGACATGGGACTCCTGTCGGGAAAGAGGGCGAGAGCCGGGTGGTGCGCCGGGGCCGTCTCGGCCTGCGCGGCGCCGGCGGCAGGCGGCCGCCCGAATCGCTGCGCACTGTAGCCGCCGAGGGGTTGCGCGCCGCTGACGCGGTGAGCGACGTGGCGGCGGCGAGACGGTGCGATCGCGGCAGGCGAGGGCCGGACGGTTCATCTCGCGGGCTCGGGCCAGGGCCGCTGTGCGGGCCGCAGCTGTTCCCAGGCGCGGGCCAGACGCAGCACGCCGAGGTCGTCGAAGCGCCGGCCGGCGATCTGCAGGCCGATCGGCAGGCCTTCGGCGGTCCAGCCGGCGTTCACCGAGGCGGCCGGCTGCTCGCTCATGTTGAAGGGCAGCGTGTAGCCGATGTGCTCGAGCGAGCGCGCCGGGTCGTTCGTCGGCCCGGGCCATTCGGCCGGGAAGGCGGCGACCGGGCTCACCGGCGAGAGCACGAAGTCGAAGCGCGCGGTCGCGGCGACGGTCGCCTCGCGGATCGCCTGCATCTGCGCCTGGGCGCGGAACACCGCCTCGCCGCTGCAGTTCGCAGCACCCCTGGCCCAGTCGACGATGAAGGGCAGCACACGCGCGCGTCGCTCGGCCGGCAGCGCCTGCAGGTCGAGCCAGGAGCGGAAGCGCCAGAAGCGGTCCATGCCGTCGGCCATCTCGCGCGTGACGAACGGGGCGAGCGGCTCGACCACCGCGCCGGCGGCCTCGAAGGCGCTTGCGGCGGCGCACACCGCGGCGCGCAGCTCGGCGTCGAGCGGCAGGCCCCAGCCGGCGTCGAGCCAGAGGCCCAGGCGCAAGCCGCGCAGCTCGAGGTCGAGCGCCGTCCAGTCGATCGCCTGCGGCGGCAGGCTGGTCGCGTCGCGCGGGTCGGGCTGCGAGAGCACCGCCATCGCGAGCGCCGCGTCCTCGACGCGGCGCGTCAGCGGGCCGGCGACGCGGCCGGCGTAGGTGGGCTGGATCGGGATGCGGCCGAGGCTCGGCTTGAGGCCGAAGACGCCGCACCAGGCGGCCGGCAGCCGGATCGAGCCGCCGATGTCGGTGCCCATGTGCAGCGGGCCGTAGCCCGCTGCGGCGGCCGCGCCGGCGCCGGCGCTCGAGCCGCCCGGGTTCAGGCGCAGGTCCCAGGGGTTGCGCGTCAGCGCATGGAAGCTGGACAGGCCCGACGACAACATGCCGTAGTCCGGCATCGTGGTCTTGGCGACGAAGACGGCGCCGGCCTCGCGCAGGCGCGCGGCGGGCGGTGCGTCGTCGGCCGCCGGCGTCGGCAGGCTGGCGGCGGTGCCGAGCGGCGTCGGCGTGCCGCGCGTCGCGATGTTGTCCTTCAGCGTCACCGGCACGCCGTCGAGCGCGCCGGCCTCGCCGCGGCGCCAGCGGGCCACGCTGGCGCGGGCCATCGCGAGCGCGGCCTCGGCGTCGAGGGCCCAGGCCGCATGCAGCGCCGGCTCGCAGCGCTCGATGTGCGCCAGCACCGCGCGCGTCACCTCGACCGGCGACAGCGCGCCGCGGCGGTAGCCGTCGAGCAGCGCCCGGGCGCCGAGGGCATGCAGGTCGTCGGCCATCGAGGGCGCCGCCCCAACGGGCGGAAGGCAGTGGCTACGCGTGGAGCGTAGCGCAGCGCCGGCACCGGCCGGCGCCTGGCCAGGGCCGGCAGCGGCCGGCCGCGTCACCGGCGCGCCCGGCCTCGGGCCGTGCCGTGTGACCGTGGCACCGCCCGGGCGGTGCCACCGATGGGCTTGCTCAGCGCGTGGCGCCGGGAGCGGCCTGGCGGTCGGCCGGCAGGAACAGGTCGTTCGCCAGGGCCCGGCCGATGCGGCGCAGTTCCGCCGCCTCGCGCTCCGCGCGGCCGTCGGAATCGTCCTTGCGGAACAGGTCCACCAGGAAGTCGACGAGGGCGGCGCCACGCGGGGTGGCGGTGGGGGCGGGAACCAGGAAGGTGCGGGTGGTGCTCATGTCAGTGTCCAGTGGGGGTGTGGGTACGGGTGGGCCGGCCGGTCAGTGGCTCTTCGCGGCGCTTTCCGCTTCCTTTGCGCGCAGTTCCTTGCGCAGCTCTGGGAAGCGGTCACCGTGGCTCAGGTCGAATTGGGTGAGCGCTCGGGCGGCGCGGCGCTGGCCGACTTCCTCGAGCGCCTTCCACGCCGCCTTGAAAGCGCGCACGACGGCCGCGCGGAAGGCGCGGCGGCGGGCGGCGGCGGCGGAACGAGGCAGCGTCAGGGTGTTGCTCATCACGTACTCCATCGGGCCTGGATCAGGCCCGTGCACCGAATCTTAGGGTTAACCCCAGAAATCAAGACTGAAGATTGTGCACGCGCAACATGAACACCATTCATATCAGAGGGCTTCCGTGACGGATTGCCGCCTGTGGGCCGGGTGACAGCGTTTTTAGAGGACTTTGACGGCCATGTGACGCCGTCTGACGAGCTGGTTAGCGCTGTCAATGCGCCAATATGTCGTTTGAAAACAACTACTGGGACGGCCTATCGGGTCGATCAGGGCCCGAACAGCCCCTGGCCGCAGCGTGAACCCAGGGTTGATACGGGAGTCAGACGTGCAGATTGTGCACTTGCAGCATGAACGAAATGCATATCTGAGAGAATCAGCCGCGATGAACTTCCGCAACCTCGACCTCAACCTGCTGCGCATCTTCGACGCCGTGATGGCCGAGCGCAGCCTGACGCGGGCGGCGCAGACGCTGTCGATGTCGCAGTCGGCGATCAGCCATGCGCTGAAGCGCCTGCGCGACCAGGTCGGCGAGGACCTGCTGGTGCGCTCGGGCAACGGCGTGGTGCCGACCGCCCGCGCCGACGCCCTGTGGCCCGGGGTGCGGCAGGCGCTCGCCCAGCTCCAGCAGTCGCTGTCGCCGACGGCCTACTCGCCGCAGACGCATGCGGCGGACTTCCGGCTCGCGATGGCCGACGCGACCGCGGCGCTGCTGATGCCGGCGCTGATCCAGTCGCTCGAATCCTTGAAGGCGCTCGCGAACCTGCGCGTGCTGCCGCTGACCACGCGCGACCCGCGTCGCCTGCTCGACCGCTCCGAGGCCGACCTGGCCGTCGGCCACTTCCCGGAGGCGGTCGGCTCGATCGTGACGCTCGGCGCCGACACGCCGTGGCGCCGCGCCCGCCTGTACGAGACCGAGTACCTGTGCGTGATGCGGCGCGACCACCCGCTCGCCCAGGGCGAGCTGACGCTCGACCGCTACTGCGAGGCGCACCACCTGCTGGTGAGCTTCTCGGGTCGCTCGCAGGGGCCGATCGACGACGCGCTGACGGCGATCGGGCGTCAGCGCCGGATCGTGCTGACGGTCAACCAGTTCTTCACCGCGGGGCGGGTCGTCACCCGCTCCGACCTGCTGGCGGTGCTGCCGGCCAGCTTCGTCGCCGCGACCGGCTACCGCGACGAACTGGCGCGGCGCCCGCTGCCGCTGGAGGTCGCGCCGGTGACGGTCGACATGTTCTGGCACCGCCGCAACGACACCGCGCCTGCGCACCACTGGCTGCGCGAGCGCCTGGCCGCGGCCGCGCGCCAGGCCGCGCTGGAGCAGCCGGAGGGCCTGCACAGCCCGCAGGAGGTGGCGCCGCCCGCGCCGACGGATGCGCAGGCACCGGCGGCAGTGCCGGTCGCGGCGCTGGAGGCGATCGGCCTCGCACCGCCGGCCGTGCGCTGAGCCGGCCCCAGCGGGCTGCGGCCGCCCCGGCCTGGCGGCGCGCTGCCGCGGCTAGGCGGTGGTCATCACCCGGGCGATCGCCTCCGCCGCGGGCTCGACGTTCCGGGTGTTGAGCCCCGAGACGCAGATGCGGCCCGAGCGCACCAGGTAGACCGCGTCCTGCTCGCGCAGCGCGTCGACCTGTGCCGCGCTCAGCCCGGTATAGCTGAACATGCCGCGCTGGCTCAGGAAGTAGCCGAAGTCGTGCCCGGGCAGCCGCGCCGACAGCACCTCGTGCAGCTGCCGGCGCATCGCCAGGATGCGCTCGCGCATCGCCCGCACCTCGCCCTCCCACAGCGGGCGCAGCGCCGGGTCGCCGAGCACGCGGGCCACGAGCTGCCCGGCGAAGATGCCCGGGCTCGAGTAGATGCGTCGCACCGTGGCCTTCAGCTGCCCCAGCACGTGTTCGGCCTGCTGCGCGTCGGGGCAGACGGCCGACAGCGCGCCGCAGCGCTCGCCGTAGACGCTCATGTTCTTCGAGAACGAGTTGGCGATGAAGAACGACAGGCCGGCCTCGGCGAGCAGGCGCGGCGCGAAGGCGTCCTCCTCCAGCCCGTCGCCGTAGCCCTGGTAGGCCATGTCGAGGAAGGGCAGCAGCTCGCGCTCGGCGAGCACCGGGACCAGCGCCTGCCATTGCGCGCGGTCGAGGTCGACCCCGGTCGGGTTGTGGCAGCAGGCGTGCAGCAGCACGATGCTGCGCGGCGGCAGGCGCGCCAGCGTCTCGAGCATCGCGTCGAAGCGCACGCCGCCGCCTTGCGCGTCGTAGTAGGGGTAGGTGTTCACCGTGAGGCCGGCGCCTTCGAACATCGCGCGGTGGTTGTCCCAGGTCGGGTCGCTGACCCACAGGCCCGAGTCAGGGAAGTAGCGCTTCAGGAACTCGGCGCCGACGCGCAGGCTGCCCGAGGAGCCGATCGACTGGACCGTCGCGATGCGCCCGGCGGCGAGCGCCGGGTGGCCGTCACCGAACAGCAGCCGCTGCACCGCGGCGCGGCAGGCGGCGTCGCCCTCGATCGGCAGGTAGGGCTTGGCCCCGCCGGCGGCGGCGATCTGCTGCTCGGCGCGGCGCACCGACTCGAGGGCCGGGATGCGCCCGTCCTCGTCGAAGTAGATGCCGATCGACAGGTTGATCTTGTGCGGCCGGGTGTCGCGGCCGTAGGCCTCGTTGAGGCTGAGGATCGGGTCGCCCGGGTAGGGCTCGACGTGTTTGAACATGGGGTCGGAGGCGGCGCGGGCCGCGCTGGCGCGAGGGTTGAGGAAGGGCGGCGGGGCTGCGGTCGCGAAGGCTCCGGCGCGGTCGTGGGGCTGTGTCTGGCGGGGACGCGGGCGGCGGCGCGCCCGGCGCCTTCAGGCCGCCAGCGCCGCCTCGATGTCGGCGCGCAGGCTCTCGGGCGTGTCGTTCGGCGCGTAGCGCTTGCGCACCTGCCCGTCGCGGCCGACCAGGAACTTCGTGAAGTTCCACTTGATCGCCTTGGTGCCGAGCAGGCCCGGCGCCTCGGCCGTCAGCCACTTCCACAGCGGGTGGGCGTCGCCGCCGTTGACGTCAACCTTGGCCATCATCGGGAAGCTGACGCCATAGTTCTTCTGGCAGAAGGCGGCGATCTCGTCGTTCGGCCCCGGGTCCTGGTGGCCGAACTGGTTGCTCGGGAAGCCGACGACGACCAGGCCGCGCGCGCGGTAGTCCTGCCAGAGCTGCTCCAGGCCGGCGAACTGCGGCGTGAAGCCGCAGGCGCTGGCGGTGTTGACCAGCAGCACGACCTGGCCGGCCAGCGCGTCGAAGCGAAATGGCTGGCCGTCGATCGCCTGGGCGTCGAAATCGCGGAGGTTGTGTTCGGGCATCGTGAACTCCGTGTCGTCGCGGCGTGGCGCCGCAGGCAGACGGGGCCGTGCCTGCACCGGCGCATAGACCGAGCGGCGCACAATAACGGAGATCCCACGGGAAGCCCAGGAGAACAGCCGATGTCGACGCGGTACCGCGTTGCCCTGCAGGGTTTCAGCGACTTCGAGCGCGATGCGCTCGCTTCCAGTTTCCGGCTCGCCGGCTCGCGCCAGCCTTCGTACAAGCTCGTCGCCGCGGTGGCGGGCAGCGACTTCATCATCGCCGATGCCGACCACCATCGGGTCTGCGAGGCGATCGATGCCTCCGGGCGGGTCGGCGACACCATCTTCATCGGCGACGGCGGTCCCGAAGGCGCGCGCAGCGTGCTGCCCCGCCCGATCGACCCGCCCCGGCTGTTCCGCGAACTCGACCGCTTCGTCTCGCATCGCGGCGGCGCGACGTCGATCGAGATCCTGCCGCCGGGCGGCGACAGCCGCCCGTTCCCGCCGCTCGACCTCGACGGCGAGCCGGACTGGCTCGTCGATTCGACGATCGAGGCGGTCGAGCCCGCCGACGAGCCGATCATCGGTGTCGCGGCGACGCGCCAGGCCGCCGCCCGCCACGGCCTGCCGCAGGCGGCCGCACTCGAGCGGCGGCCGGCGCCAGGGCAGCCGTCGCCGCGGGTCGACGAAAGGGCGCTCGCCTTCGCACCCCGTGCCGCGCACGACGACCCGCTCGGCTCGACGACGATGCCCAGCTTCCGCCCCGGCAGCCTGGGCGACACCGTGCCCGACCCGCTGATGGCCGAGACCGCCGCCGCCGCCTTCGACGACGGCATGGCCGACACCGTGCCCGACAGCCTCGACCAGGCGCCGTCCCTGCCCGCCGCCAACGCGGCCGAGACGGATCCCGCGCCCTCGCGCCGGCGCCGGCGCGGTCGCCGGGGCCGACGCCGCGACCCTGGCGGCGCGGGCGCGCCCGAGGCCGGGGCAGGGCAGTCGGCCGACGGCGAAGACGGCTTCGCGGCGGAAGACGAAGGAGACGACGAGGACGTCGTCGACGCGCCCTTCCCCGTCCTCGAGCCGGACGACGGCGCGTTGGCGCCCTTCGGCGCCGACCCCGGCCACGCCGGCGGACGGGCCGAGGCGCCGACCCCGGCGACCAGCGTCTGGGCCGACGCCGCCGCGCGTCTGGCCCGCCACCCTGCACCGCCGCCGGCGCCGGCCGCGGTGGCGGTGCCCGCGGGCGGCGCGGGGTTCGCGGCCAGCGCCGCGGGCCTGCGGGCGGCGGCTGCCACCGGCCCGCGTGGCGGCACGGGTACCGCCGGTGCAACCGGCGCCAACGCCGAACCGCTCGCAAGGCGCTCCCCCTGGCAGCGCCCCGACCCCAGCGGCGCGCCCCGCGCGACCCCGGCCGCCGCACCATCCGCGCCCACCGCCAGCCCCGGCCCTGCCGCAGCCGAGGCGGCCCGCAGCGGCGCCGAGGCCGCGCCGCAGTCCGCGCCGGACGCCGCGCCGCCCATCGTCCTGCCCGCGGTGCTGCCGGTCGCGCCGATCGACGAAGCCGAGCGCGCACGGCGCGCCGAGGCCAAGGCGGCGGCGCGCGCCGCCGCCCGGCGCGCCCGCTTCCGTGCCGCCGGCGAGCCGGTCGAGGACCATGCGCCGACCGATGTGCTGGTGCTCGACGACAGCGAAGTCGCGCGCCAGTACCTGCAGAACCTGCTCGAACTGTTCGGCTTTCGCGTCCACCTGGCGGCTTCGAGCGCGGAGGCGCTCAAGCTGCTGGCCGCGCAGCCCTTCGTCGCTGCCTTCCTCGACATCCGTCTCGGCGACAACGACCCGGTCGACGGCATCACGCTGTGCGGCCAGATCGCCCACCGGCAGATCGGCCTGGCCGGGGAGCCGCCGAAGCTGCTCGTCGTCTCCGGCCAGGCGCGCCCGACCGACCACGTGCGCGCGCAGCTCGCCGGCTGCGACATCTTCCTGAGCAAGCCGCTGAGCCGCGGCGACGTGGCGCGCTCGCTCGAGAGCCTGGACGTGCGCCTGCCGCGGGACGCCCGCCGCCACTGGCGCGGCTAGGGCGCCGGCGGGGTCGCGTCCGCCTTGCGCGCCGCGCCACCCAGGCTCGACAGCGCGACAGCCGAGACGATCAGCAGGCCGCCCACGGCCACCGCCGGCGTCAGCGTGCCGCTGCCGAGCGCGACCGCCGAGCCCGCCGCGAACAGGATCTCGGTCGGCATCACCACCGCGGTGACGCCGGCCGGCAGGCGCACCGCGCCGTACTGCAGCGCGAGGTTGCTGCCGAGGAAGAGGGCGGCGAGCCCCGCCAGGCCCGCCAGCACCCAGGGGTCGGCCAGGCGTGGCGGCGGGATCGCCGCCGCGAGGTGCTCGCCGCCGGCGACCGCCGGCAGCATCGGCAGCAGCAGCGCCAGGCTCAGCGACACCAGCATGCCGCCGACGAACATCGCCAGCGCGCGCGCCGCCTCGGGCTCGCCGGCCAGGCGGCGCAACATCACGTTGTTGAGCGCGAACGAGAAGCCGCCGGCCAGGCCAAGGGCCTCCGCCAGGCCGAGGTGCCAGCCGCCGGCCGCGCCGCCGGCGGGCCAGAGCACGATCGCCGCGCCGCAGAGCGAGAGCACGACGCGCAGGGCCGCGCGCCGTGTCAGCCGCTCGCCGAGCAGCACGCGTGCAAGCAGCAGCGACCACAGCGGCATCAGATAGAAGAGCAGCACGACGCGCACCACGTCGCCGGCGACGACGCCCCAGTTGAAGGCCGCGTTGGTGGTGCCCGAGGCGAGCAGCAGCAGCCACAGCGAAGGCGTGCGCAGCAGGTGCGCCGGCGCACGGGGCCGCCACGCGACGATCGCGACGATGCACAGCGAGTAGATCGCGGCCGTCGACCACAGCGGGTGCAGCCCCAGCGACTCGAGCCGGCGGAACGGCCACCACGAGATGCCCCAGGCGAAGGCGTTGAACACCAGCGCCAGTACCGCGGTGAGCGGCACGGCCGCGCGGGCGGCAGACGAGGCGGTCAATGCGGGTGTCGTCGCGGCGCGATCAATGCGTGTCGTCGCTGCGCGATCAATGGGTATCGTCGCTGCGCGCCAGGGCCAGCAGGTGCTCGACCTCGTCGCGATGCACGACGGTATTGCGCCGGTGCCAGTACCAGATCAGCCCCATCGTGCCGGCGACGACGACGCCGAAGATCGTGATCGCGCCGAAGGCCGTGAGGCCGAACTTGGTCATCCCGGTGTAGAAGGCGCCGAGGCCGAGGATGCAGGCCTGCTCGTTGAAGTTCTGCACCGCGATGGATCGCCCGGCGCCCATCAGGTTGTGGCCGCGGTGCTGCAGCAGCGCGTTCATCGGCACGACGAGGAAGCCGCCGAGGGCGCCGAGCAGCGCGAGGAAGGGCGCGGCGACCCAGACGTTCTCGATGCCGTTCAGGAAGATCACCAGCACGCCCATCGCGAGGCCGAGCGGGATCACCGAAGGCGACTGGTCGAGCCGCATGCGCACCGAGGCCAGCACCGCGCCCACCGCCGTGCCCAGGGCCACCACGCCGACCAGCGACGAGGCCTGCGTCGTACCGTAGCCGAGCGCCGCCGCGGCCCAGGCCAGCACGATGTAGCGCAGGTTGCCCGAGACACCCCAGAACAGCGTCGTCGTCGACAGCGCGATCTGGCCCAGGCGGTCGTCCCAGAGGCGCGCGTTGCAGACCGAAAAGTCGCGGATCAGCGTGCCGACATGGCCGGTCATCGGCTGCAGCGGTGCGCTGGTGCGCGGGATGCGCAGGTTGAAGGCCGCCGCGATCACGTAGAGGAAGACGATCGCGCCGATCGCCGCCTCGGCCGCGCTCTCGACGCCGAGGTCGACGAAGGGCACGTCGACCCCGAGCAGCAGCGCCGACAGCTTCGGCCCGACGAGCTGGCCGCCGAGCAGCACGCCGAGGATGATCGAGCCGATCGTGAGCCCTTCGATCCAGCCGTTGGCCTTCACCAGCTGCGAGGGCGGCAGCAGCTCGGTGAGGATGCCGTACTTGGCCGGCGAGTAGGCCGCGGCGCCGAGCCCGACGATCGCGTAGGCGAGCAGCGGGTGCGAGCCGAACAGCATCATCAGACAGCCGACGACCTTGATCGCGTTCGAGACGAACATCACCTTGCCTTTCGGCAAGGCGTCGGCGAAGGCCCCGACCAGCGGCGCGAGCACCACATAGAACAGCGCGAACATCGGCACCAGCGCGGCGCGCTGCCACTCGGGCTCGCCGGAAGTGCGTAGCAGTTCGACTGCGGCGACGAAGAGAGCGTTGTCGGCCAGCGAGCTGAAAAACTGCGCCGACATGATCGTGTAGAAGCCGCGCTTCATGAGCCCTTCATGCGCCTGGCCTCGCGGCGGCAGTGGGTCGCAGGCGCGACCCGTTCGGGGCCGTCATGGTTGGTCGTCTCCTCGCGGCGGGCGTTATAGCATGGGGTCCCCTGCGATCTCGCCGTGTCGGCGGGGTCCGGACCCGCTGTCGGCAGCGCCGCCGACGGCTCCACTTGGCCTTCACATGCCGCGTCCGATCCGCGCCTTGATCCATCGCGATGCGCTCGCGCACAACCTCGCGCGCGTGCGCAGCGCCGTGCCCGATGCGCGCGTCTGGGCCGTCGTCAAGGCCGACGCCTACGGGCATGGCATCGAGCGCGTCTTCGAGGCCCTGCGTGCCGCCGACGGCTTCGCGCTGCTCGACCTGGCCGAGGCCGAGCGCGTGCGCGCGCTGGGCTGGCGCGGCCCGGTGCTGCTGCTCGAAGGCGTGTTCGAGCCGCGGGACCTCGAGCTCTGCTCGCGGCTCGGCCTGTGGCACACGGTGCACTGCGAGGCACAGATCGACTGGCTGGCCGCGCACAAGACGCAGCAGACGCAGCGCGTTTTCCTCAAGCTCAACAGCGGCATGACCCGGCTCGGCTTCACGCCGGCCGCCTTCCGCGGCGCCTGGGCGCGCTAGAACGCGCTGCCGCAGGTCGACGAGATCTCGCTGATGACGCACTTCGCCGACGCCGACGGCGCGCGCGGCATCGCCGTGCAGCAGGCGGCCTTCGAGACGGCGACCGCTGACCTGCCCGGCGAACGCTCGCTCGCCAACTCGGCCGCGGTGCTGCGCCATCCGGAGCTGCGCAGCGACTGGGTGCGGCCGGGCATCGCGTTGTACGGCAGCGCGCCCGACCACCCCGAGCACGACATCGCGCACTGGGGGCTGCGCCCGACGATGACGCTCGAGAGCCGGCTGCTCGCGGTGCAGGCGCTGGCCGTCGGCCAGACCGTCGGCTACGGCAGCCTCTACACCGCCGCGGCGCCGCTGCGCGTCGGCGTCGTCGCCTGCGGCTATGCCGACGGCTACCCGCGCGTGGCGCCGGGCGGCAACGCGGCCGGCACGCCGATGCTGGTCGACGGCGTGCGCACGCGCACCGTCGGGCGCGTCAGCATGGACATGCTCGCGGTCGACCTGACGCCGGTGCCCGCCGCCGCGCCGGGCAGCGTCGTGACCTTGTGGGGCGAAGGCCCGCCGCGGGACGGCCGGCCGACGCGGCTGCCGATCGACGAGGTCGCGCAGGCGGCCGGCACGCTCGGCTACGAGCTGATGTGCGCGCTGGCGCGGCGGGTGCCGGTCGAGGCGGTCTGACCGCGGGCCGCCACCTGCGCCCACGCCGGGCGAACTTTCGCCGTCGCAACGGGTTCGTATCTGGGTGACCGCCCAGGTCTCGACCCGCCGAAAGGAGACTGCGATGTGGCTTCTCGCCAGCCCGTACCGGGCCGATCCGGACATGATGACCGACTGGGTGCTGGCCCAGTCCGAATGGGGCGTGCAGGTGCTCGAGCTGCAGCAGCAGTTCGCCACGGCCACCTGGTGGTTCTGGATGTCGGGCTGGTATGCGCCGGCCACCGCGGCCTGGGCCTGGCCGGGGTTGGCGACGCGCGAGCCGGCACGCCTCACGGCCGAGGCCTGACGCCGCAATGAACCAAAGACCCGCCGGCGGGTCTTCGTTCGCGCGGCAGACTGCGCCCTCGCGCCAGCGCGCGCGTCTGCGTCGACCTGCCGCGAGCGCCGGGCCACCGGTGCCCCGGCGGTCGCCTGCCGCCACAGCCTTCGGGAGTCGCCATGCCCCTCGCCTCGATCCATGTCTTCCCGCGCCGCGCGGCGCCGCCGCCCGGTGACGCGCGCGAGGCCGAGCTGGCACAGCGCCTGCGGCGCATCGTGCAACGCCAGGCGCTGAAGGCGGCCGGCATCTCGGCGCTGCCGGTGGCCGGCGTCGACCTGTTCATCAACGGTCACCTGCTGGCCCGCACGCTGGAGCGGATCAACCTGGCCTACGGGCTCACGCCGCAGCAGATCGAGCAACTGCCGGCGCCGGTGCGCTCGCGCGTCGACGACATGACGCGCGAGATCGGCAGCTACCTGATCGGGCGCGTCGTGACCCAGGCCGCGGTGTTGAACCTGGCCAAGGCGCTGGGGCTGCGGCTGGGCGTGCAGCAGGCGGCCAAGCTCGCGCCGGTGGCCGGGCTCGCGGCCTCGGCGGCGATGTCGGGCTGGATGTTCAAGCGCCTCTGCGAACGACACATCGAGCACTGCCGCGCGCTGCGCCGGGCGATCCCGGAGCTGCCCGCGCCGCAGCTGCTGCTGGGCCACGCCGCCCCGCGGGAGACGCCACCGTCCTGAGCCCGGCAGGCCGCCGGGTGCTCCACGACGCGACACGATCCGGTGCGCTAGCCGCCCCCGCGCGCGAAAGCAACTCCGGGCGCGTGCCCAGAGACGCCCCAGGGGGGGCCATGCCAAGCTGCGCGCGCTCTCCGGCCCGCCGCCGGCCGTCCGGCTCGCGAGCGCGCGGCCATCGGCCGGCGGAGCGCGTTCGACAGCCTGCCCCTCACACGATGTCCAACGACTCCACCCTTCAAGACTGGCGCGACCTGGCGCTGCGCGTGGAAGAGGAGGTCGCCCGCGCGGTGATCGGCCAGGCGCCGACGATCCGCCTGATCAACGTCGCGCTGTTCGCGCGCGGCCACGTGCTGCTCGAGGGCGACGTCGGTGTCGGCAAGACCACCGTGCTGCGCGCCTTCTCGCGCGCCACCGGCGGCGCCTACGAGCGCGTCGAGGGCACGGTCGACCTGATGCCGGGCGACCTCGTCTATCACACCTATGTCGACGTCGAGGGCCGCCCGCGCATCGACCCCGGCCCGCTGCTGCGCCACGGCGAGCGGCTGGCGACCTTCTTCTTCAACGAGATCAACCGCGCCCGCCCGCAGGTGCAGTCGCTGCTACTGCGCGCGATGGCCGAGCGCACGGTCTCTGCCTTCAACCGCGAGTACCGCTTCCCGCACATGACGGTCTTCGCCGACCGCAACAAGGTCGAGAAGGAGGAGACCTTCGAGCTCGCCTCGGCGGCGCGCGACCGCTTCATGTTCGAGCTCAACATGTCGCGCCCGGTCGACCGCGCGGTGCGGCGCGCGCTCGTCTTCGACACCGCGTACCACGACGTCGACGCGCTGCTCGAGCGCGTCGCGCCCGAGGTGCTGCCGTGGGATGGCCTGAACCGCATCGCCGCGCTGGTGCAGTCGCACGTCGCGAGCAGCGAGACGCTCGAGGCGTACGTGCTCGAGCTCTGGGCCGCGAGCGAGGCGCCGCAGCGCTACGGCATCCGGCTCGACGGCGTCGACATGGACCGCCTGGTGCTCGCCGGCGCCAGCCCGCGTGGCATGAGCGCGCTGCTGCGCGCCGCGCGTGTCGTGGCCTGGCTCGAAGGCCGTGACCACCTGCGGCCCGAGGACGTGCACGCGGTGCTGCCCTCGGTGCTGGGGCACCGCATCTTCTTCACGCCGGTCTACGAGCTGCGGCGCGCCGAGCTGGCCGAGGCGCTGGTCGCGCGCATCCGCGACACCGTCGCCGCGCCCTGAGCGAGCGGCCACCGACGCCCGGATGGACGAGGCCGCGCCCGCCGAATTCCACTACCGCCTGCCGCATCGCGCGCGCGGGCCGCGGCCCGGCGCGCACCCCGGCATGGGCCTCGGCGCGGGCCAGACCTTCGCCGCCCACCGCCGGCTCTTCGACCACCCCGACCCGCGCCGGCTCGACCTGCGCGCCAGCCTGCGCGACCCGCGCCGCGAATGGCTGGTGCGCCTGCCCTCGCCGCGCATCGCGGTGCCGGTGCACGCGGTGGTCGACGTCTCGGCCTCGATGCACTTCGGCGCGCGGCGGCGCAAGCTCGACGTGGTGGCCGACTTCGTCGCCGCGCTCGGCGCCAGCGCCTTCCGCGCTGGCGACCCGCTCGGCCTCGTCGCCTTCGACACTGAGGTGCGCGACGACCTGCACCGCCCGCCGCGCCACAGCCGCGGCGCAGGGCTGCAGATGGCGGCGCGCCTGCGCGAGCTGGTGCCCGACGAGGCAACGCAGCCACATCAGCCTCCCGACGGCGCCGGCGCACTGCGCCGCGCGACGGCGGCGCTGGCCGGCCGCCACGGGCTGGTCTTCATCGCTTCCGACTTCCACTGGCCGCTCGACGACCTGCCGGCGGTACTGGAGGCGCTGGCCCCGGCCTGCGTCGTGCCGCTCGTCGTCTGGGACCCGGCCGAGACCGAACCGCCGGCCTCGCATGCCTGGCTCGCGCTGCGCGATGCCGAATCCGGCGCCCGCCGCAGCCTGTGGCTGCGCGAGCCGGTGCGCCGCGAGTGGCGCCGCGCGGTCGCCGAGCGCCGCGCCGAGCTGCAGGCGCTGTTCACCGCGCGCGGGCTGGCGCCGTTCGCGCTCGACGGCCGCTTCGACGCCGAGGCGATGACGCGGCACTTCATCGAGGCGGTCGCGTGAGGCGGCGGGGACTCGGGCAGGGATTCGGGCACTGGCGCGGGCTCGTGCGTGGCCTGGCCGCCGCGTGGCTGCTCGCCGCTGCGGCTGCCGCCCACGGCCAGCCGGCATCGGACCCGTCAGCGGCGGACCCGGTGCCCGCGCGGGAAGCGGTGTCTGCAGCCACACTGGCCGACGACGCCTCGGCCTCGGTCCGCCAGCCTCGCCCCTATGGCCACACGGTCGGCGACGTGCTGACGCAGCGCCTGCAGCTGCCCGACGGCGCGCCGCTGCCGTCGGCCACCGCCTGGCCGGCGCCGGGCCGCGCGGGCCGCTGGTTCGAGCGCTGGCCGGCGCAGGTCGAGACCGACGCCGAAGGCCGGCGCTGGCTGCGCGTCGACTCGCAGCTCGTCAACGCGCCGCGCGAGGCGCAGCTGCTGACGCTGCCGGCGCTCACGGTCGCGCTGCCCGGCGGCGGCCACCTGAGCGCGCCTGCGTGGCCTGTGGCCGCCGGCCCGCTGACCCTGCCGCCGGAGCGGCTCGGCGCGCTGCCGGCCTGGCGCGAAGACCGCCCGGTGCCGCCGCGCGAGCAGGCGGCAATGAGCCGGCAACTGCACGCCGCGCTGTGGGCGCTGGCCGCGGTGCTCGCCGCCTGGCTCGGCTGGTGGGCCTGGCGCCAGGCGCTCGACGCGCGCCGCCTGCCCTTCGCCGGCGCCTGGCACGCGCTGCGGCGCGCCGACCCGGCCTCGCCCGAGGCCTGGCGCGCGCTGCACCGCGCGATCGACCGCAGCGCCGGCCAGGTCGTGCACGGCGCCTCGCTGCCGCAGTTGCTCGCCGCGCGGCCCGCCTGGCAGCCGCTGGGCGCCGAGTTGGAGGCCTTCTACCGCGCCTCGGCCGAGCGCTTCTTCGACCCCGCGGCGCGCGCGCCGGGCGGCGCCGCCTTCCCGCTGCGCGAGCTGGCGCGCGCGCTGTACCGCCTCGAGCGGGCCGAACAGCGCTGAACCGGGCAGAGCGATGGGCTTCGACTTCGCGCACCCGCTGGCCCTGCTGCTGCTGCCGCTGGCCGCGCTGCCGCTGCTGCGCCGGCGGCGCGACGCGCTGCTGTTCCCGAGCTTCGCCTTCCTGCCGCCCGACCGCCTGGGGCGCGCCATCGGCCTGCTCTGGCGGGTGCTGGCGGCGCTGGCGATGGCGGCGATCGTCGTCGGGCTCGGCGGCCCCGGCCGCTCGGGGCCTAGCGAGCTGCGCACCGGGCGCGGCGCCGAGGTGCTGATCCTGATGGACCGCTCGAGCAGCATGGACGCGACGGTGCACCTGAACGCGCCCGAGCGGGCCGGCGGCGGCTTCTCGGTGCGCGAGTCGAAGGCCGAGATCGTGCGCCGGCTGCTGCACGACTTCATCGAGCGGCGGCGCGACGACCGCCTCGCCTTCATGGCCTTCGGCACCAGCCCGCTCGCCGCAATGCCCTTCACCGAGGACAACGACGTGGTGCAGGCCGCACTCGCCGCCACCGCGATCGGCCGCGGCCTGCCGAACACCGAGATGGGCCTGGCGCTGCTCGCCGGCATCCGCGAGTTCGAAGGGCGGCCCTACTCGGGCAGCCGGATCATGCTGGTCGTCTCCGACGGCGGGGCGCAGCTCGACGAGCCGACGCGCACGCGGATCCGCGAAGGGCTCTCGGCGCAGCGCATCGGCCTGTACTGGATCTACATCCGCAGCGGGCCGAACGCGCCCGACCTGAATGCCGGCGGCGACGCCGCCGCCTCGGCCTACGAGAGCGAGGGCGAGCGCGCGCTGCACGACTTCTTCCGCTCGCTGCCGACGCCCTACCGCCTGTACCAGACCGACGACGCCAACGCGATGCAGGCGGCGGTGACCGAGATCGAGCGGCAGCAGAACTTTCCGCTCACCTCCCTAGAACGGCTGCCGCGGGTGGACTTCAGCACGGCCTGCTTCCTCGCCGCGCTGGTCTGTGCCCTGGGGCTGCTGGCGCTGCGCGTGATGCAGCTGCATGCGTGGCCGCGGGAGGCGCAGGCGTGAGCCCGCCGGGCCGCCCCGAGGGCGAATGCCGGATGGCGCGGCCTGAAGGTCGCCCGGTGAGCGCGCGCGCCCGGTCGCCCGGCGGGCGCGCGCTGCCTCGCCCGGGGATGTGGTCACCTCGTAACCGGAGGGCTGTCCAGTGAAACGCCGTTACGTGCATGCCGGCTTTGCCGCCGCTGCGCTCGCCTGCGCCGGGGCGGCCGCGTTCTTCGGCTGGCAGCGCGACGCGGCGCGCGAGGTCGACGCCGCGGCAGCCACGGCGGCGCGCGAGCCGGTCGCCGCCGGTGCCGCCGCGGCGCCGCGCGAGGCCCCGCCCGAGGTGCGGCTGGCGCGCGCCCAGGCCCTGTCGCGCGGCGGCGAGCACGACGCCGCCTTCCGCGGCTTCAGCAGCCTGATGGTGCCCGGCACGCCCGTGGCCCTGCGGCGCGAGGCGCTGTACGGCCTGGGCAACCTCTACGCACGGCAGGCGCGCGCGGCCGCCGGCCCCGGCGGCACGTTGCCGCCCGAGGCGCAGCCGCTCGGCGAGCTGGCCAAGCAGCGGTACCGCGACCTGCTGCGCGAAGACCCGCAGGACTGGGACGCGCGCCACAACCTCGAGCGCGTGCTGCGCCTGGCGCCCGAGGACGAGGAGGGCCCGCCGCCGGTCAACGAAGGCCCGGTCGAGCGCCGCCAGCTGCAGCTGCGCGGCATGACGCCGGGCGCGCTGCCGTGACCTGGGCCGCGCTGCGCCCGCAGGCCCTGCTGCTGGCGGCGCTGACGCTGCTCGCGGCCTCGGTGCTCCTGCCGCCGGTGACGCTGGAGCGGCCGACCTGGCGCTACCTCGTCGTCTTCGACATCACGCAGAGCATGGACGTCGAGGACCAGAGCGTCGACGGCCAGGCGGCAAGCCGTCTCGCCGCCGCGCGCGAGGCGGCGCGGCTGGCGCTGGTGGCGCTGCCCTGCGGCTCGTCCATCGGCTGGGCGGTGTTCACCGGCTACCGCGTGATGCCGCTCAGCCTGCCGCTGGAGGTGTGCCGCCACCACGAGCCGCTGCTGGCCTCGCTGGAACGCATCGACGGCCGCATGCGCTGGGCCGACGCCAGCAACGTCGGCAAGGGCGTGACCTGGGCGATCCGCAGCGCGCGCAGCATCGACGCCGCGACGCGCGTCGTCTTCCTCAGCGACGGCCACGAGGCGCCGCCGCTGCGCGAGAACGAGCAGCCGCCCGCGCAGGACATCGAGCCGGGCGAAGTGCCGGGCTGGGTGGTGGGCGTCGGCGGCGAGCTGCCCACGCCGATCCCGCGCAGCGACCGCGAGGGGCGGCGCCTGGGCGACTGGCAGGCGGCGGACGTGGTGCAGGGCTACGGCGGGTCGTCGGGGCGTGGGACCGAGCACCTGTCGGCATTGCACGAGGCGCACCTGCGCGAACTGGCTGGAAGGCTCGGGCTGCAGTACCGGCGGCTTGACGCGCCTGCGGCGCTGCGCGACGCGATGCGCGATGCCGGCTACGCCGGCGCGGCGCCGGTGGCGACCGATCTGCGCTGGGTGCCGGCGCTGGCGGCGCTGGGGTTGCTGGCGTGGGCGTTCAGGCCGGAGCGGTGGGGCGGGCGGCGGGGGGCGTCGACTCCGCGCGCATGACCTGAATCGCCCAGGGGCGCATACCGCGCGACCCGGGCGAACGGCCCTGGCTGTGCAGCTTGAACGCGCCAGCGAATCGCCTTGGCCCTCGCACCTTCGGGCTGCGGGTGCTCGGCGCCCGGTTCGCCATCTGCCAACTTTGCCTCCGTCCGAGTTGGATCGAGTTCTGGAATGGTCGTTTTGTGGATACGGTTTGGCGCCGAGGCGTGGATGCTTGCAACGCCGCCTCTACATTGGCTGCGACGATGCGCGGTTACAGTCCCAGTGAGGGCGCCGACTGGTTTGTGGGCGAAATCAGAATAGTATTCTTAGCGGGACGTTCTGGAGCAAGCCAGAACGTCAGAAATACATTTGGGTGACAATCAAATGGCAGATGCATTCGATCATTTCAACCAGCATCAGATTGATGCTAAGAATCGACTCAATTTCATCGTGCAATCTGTGCTCCTCCTTGGAGGGGGTGCGCTGACTGCTTCTATAGCTGTGTTCACCGGCTCTCGTAACATTAGGATCCCTAATTCGCTTGCCCTGACCTTGGGTTATGCTTGGTGGGGTCTTGTCGCCTCGATGTGCCTTGCAATAGTGGTTGTCACGATTGTTCTGCTGAGGGATTATTGGTTTGCGGAGCAGTGGCGCAAGCAGCTCAGTGATCCTGCTTACAGATTTAGTGACTCTCCTGGGGTTGTCGACTGTCTAATCATCACGCTTGGAGTCGCTTCATTGCTTTCTTTTTTGGCTGGCTTTGCAGGTCTCGCATATGTGGCTACGCAAATAGTTGTCGGGTAATTGGTTGAGGTGCTGTGGGGTGCATGCGCCACTGTTGCGAAACTACGCCTACTTTCTCTTACGGTAAGCTGTGCTGTTCGGAAACAGAAAATGAGGCTTCTGATGCCAATCGCGCTTGTTGCACTGATACTTCCAGATTGCGCAGCAGCCCAACGTCAGTCATGGCTATGTCAGCACTCTCACGGGGATAAGGTGTACAAAGGTGTTTCAGAGATTCGGCTTGCCAGGTCTGCTTTGACTATCACTGTGACGGGTGCACCGAATTCAGGCCTCAGCCTTGAACATGCTTGGACCTACAGAGTGGTGTTCGAAACCCCAGGTCTTGGCTTTCGAGCCATTAGGGCCGCCGAGCCGGAAGGCGAGAGCACGATGCTGGATGCGATCATTGGTGGTGAGCTGTTCCTTACGCTAGCAGGCCGTTGAAATACCCCTCGACGCCGAGCGACGAGCCAGCGAGGATCGGGTCGACGAGCGAACGGGAGTGAAGCGCCGATGCGAGGAGCCGACAACTACAGCGAGAGCCTGTTCACGACGGTGAGGCTGGAGGAGTTCGTGCCGGCCAACCATCCGCTGCGCCCGATCCGCACCTGGGTCAACGATGCGCTGGCCGGGATGGACGAGAAGCTGTCGGCGATGTACGAGGCCGACGTCAAGGGCGGCCGCCCGAGCATCGCCCCCGAGAAGCTGATGCGCGCGATGCTGCTGCAGGTGCTCTACAGCGTGCGCAGCGAGCGTCAGTTGGTCGAGCAGATCCAATACAACCTGCTGTTTCGCTGGTTCGTCGGCTTGGCCATCGAGGACACGGTGTGGAACCACTCGGTGTTCAGCAAGAACCGCGACCGCCTCATCGAGCACGACGCGGTCACGGGGCTGTTCAACGCGACGGTGGAGATGGCCCAGCAGCGCGGGCTGCTGTCGGGTGAGCACTTCAGCGTGGACGGCACGCTGATCCAGGCCTGGGCCAGCCACAAGAGCCTGCGGCGCAAGGACGGCTCCGACGACGACCGTCCACCTGAGGACTGGCGCGGCGAGCCGCGCCGCAACGACACGCACGAGTCGAAGACCGACCCGGACTCGAGGCTGTACCGCAAGAGCAACGCGGCGCCGGCGCTGCCCAGCTACCTGGGCCACGTGCTGACCGACAACCGCCACGGCCTGGTGGTCAACGTGCGGGCCAGCAGCTCCAACGGCACCGCCGAGCGCGACATCGCCGCGCAGATGCTGGCCGACGTGGCCGAGCCGGGCCAGCGCGTGACGGTGGGCGCAGACAAGGCCTACGACACCAGGGGCTTCGTCAAGGCGTGCCGCGAGCTCAACGTCACCCCGCACGTCGCGCAGAACACCCATCGGCTGGGCGGCAGCGCCATCGATGGCCGCACCACCCGGCACCCGGGCTACGAGGTCAGCCAGCGCAAGAGGAAGTGCATCGAGCAGTGCTTCGGCTGGGGCAAGCTCGTCGGCCCGATGCGCCAGGTGATGGTCAAGGGACTGGACAAGGTCGATCAGCTTCTGACGCTGACGATGGCCGCCTACAACCTCACGCGGCTGCGAACCCTGGCGCAGCCGTGCCCGCCGTGCGCCCAATGAGCGCTGAAACGGTAGAGATGCCCCTGTCCGACGGCTTGAATGGCCGCGAAATGAGCCTTCTGAGGTCGTCCCGACGAAACCCGCGGGCTGTATGAGATCCCCGCGACCCCTTGCGATGGCGGAGTGCTCGTTCATGGGTGGTAATTCAACGGCCTGCTAGACAACGGCAAGTTGCGCCTCTTGGTCACGGCGGTCAACGCAGCAAGCACGGACATGTCGTTTCAGATTCTGGCCTGCAGAAGTGCCGCCTAGAGGCGTCGCTGAGAACGTTGGGTGTCACTGAGTACCTGTATGCAACGAGACATGGATCTCGCGAGGAAGATCCTCTTTTTCCTCGAAGCGAGGGCGGACATGAAATCTGAACTCTCGTTGCCGATCGAGGGGTATAGCCGCACGGTCATCATGTATCACCTTCTTCTCTTGGCTCAGGCTGGGTTAATAGACCACGAACCAGAGACGACCAAGACTGGTCGAATCATCCGCGTTCACGTGCTCGGTCTCAACTGGGCAGGCCATGAGTTTCTAGACGCCGTTCGTTCTGAGAAGGTCTGGCGAAAACTGGTCAAGTACGCCAACGACAAAGGTGGAGCGTTACCATTCGATCTACTCAAAACGCTGGGCAAAGAACTCATAAAGCGATCTCTCGAGCCGTGAGGCCAAGGTGGCTTGGCCTCGGACGCGTGGTTCACAACGGGTAAACTCAAGACATAGGCCATAACAGATCGTTTGACGCCGAAGACGGCGCCTCAATTCAGAAAAGATGCCCTATTAATCTGACCAGCAAGCTGGCTCCGTGCGCGGCCGATCTATGCGCGTTCCGATGCACTCAACTGCGAAAGGACTCATAAATGGCAAAGGACTCTGCGCTTCTATCCGGCGTGTTCTCATTCGTACTCCACAACGCCGTGGAGGTTTTTCCAGTTCGCATACGTAGCCGAGAGACCGGAATATCGATGTTTCGAGTTTCGCCGGGAGGTACGGGAGGGAACAAGCTCGATGTCACCGAACAGGTTGACGAGGCCACGATGATCTCTCGTGTGCTCGTAAACAAGTACGGGGTTCGGTGCTCCTCTCTGGATGGCAGTACGCAGGGTCAATACAAACCGGACCAGCGGGCCGTATCGCATGTCAAACGATACAGTCGCCCACCGTTCTAGCGCAGTGACCGCTCCAACCGCTCTACAAGGGTATTCCCCACGGGTCAAGGAATAATCAGGCCCAGCCGTATTCGACCTGCGCGACCGCGCGTGTCGGGCCCATGACCCTCGCCCTATCTCGCTGAGCGCCGGCATGGCTCGGGCCACCCCTCGTTCGGCCCTCAGCCTCCGCACTCGTGCGGCCACTCGGCCTTGCTCGCGGCCATCAACGCCGCCCAGTCGTCCGGCGGGTTGCCGCGCCCCAGCATCTTCTCGAACACGGCATACGGGTCTGACTTGCTGCCCGCCGAACGCAGGGTCTGCTCATCGTTGACCCAGGCGTACACGATGACCTTCGCCTTCGAGTCATAGCGAAAGAACAGGCGATACCGTCTGCCCAGCTTGGCCCGTCGCCAGTGGCGGTACGCCGGCCCCATGGTGTTGCCCTGGCGGTACTCGTCGCGCGCGGGGTCGCTCGGCACCACGTCCTGTATCAGATGCACCAGGGCGCGGAAGAACCTGACGTTGGCGTTGGCCGCAATGCCTTGCGGGTCGCTCTCCTGCGCCCGCACCACGGCTGCGTCCAGCTTCGTCAGCTGCGCGATCAGGTTGTCGTGAAACAGCAGCGTCCAGCCGTGCTGCTGCATCAGATGTCGACGTCCTCGTCGAACTCGTCGCCCAGGGCGACGTTGTGGCCGGCGTGCGCCAGCATCGTGCGAGCCAGGTCTTCCGGCAGGCCGCGAAGGTGCTGGCCATTCGCGATGTCCCGGGCCAGCAGGGTGAGGAAGGCGGCGATCGCGGGGTCTTCATGCTCGGCATCCGCACGGGTCACGACGACTTCGCCGCCGCGCAGGTCGAACGCCACCTTGCCGCCGGTGTCCACGCCCAGCACCTGCCGGATGGACTTGGGCAGCGTGATCTGGCCTTTGGAGGTCAGCGTCGCGACTTCGTGGATTTCGGGCATGGCGGCACTCCTGAAGACAATGGTGAAACGTAAGGAGCGCTCCTTACTTTGTCAACGTGGGCTGGCACGGGCTCCGAGCCGCCTCGTCCCGTTTCCACTACCTGAACTGACGCGTGATGTACGGTGCGCAGCATCACGCACCCTGAGGCGATGTCATGCGAACCACTCTTGCCATCGACGACGACGTCCTCGCTGCCGCCAGGCACCTTGCCGAGCGCGAGCAGAAGAGCGTCGGGGAAGTGATCTCGTCGCTGGCGCGCCAAGGGCTCGCCCGCAGCGCCCGCGGCGGCGAGACCGAGCGCAACGGGATTCCGCTGCTGCCGAGCCGCAAGACCGACGTGCCCGTCACGCTGGAACTCGTCAACCAGCTGCGCGACGAGGGGCCATGACCTGCTACCTGCTGGACGTGAATGTGCTCATCGCGCTCATTGACCCAGCGCATGTCCAGCACGATCAGGTTCACGAGGGGTTCGGCCGCGTCGGGCACAAGGCATTTGCCACTTGCCCCATCACCGAGAACGGCTTGCTGCGGATCGTCGGTCACCCCAGGTATCCAAACTCTCCCGGGCCGCCAAGCGCCGTGGCCAGCGCCCTGTCGGCGATTCGTGGGCTGCCTGGCCATGCCTTCTGGCCCGACAGCATCAGCCTGGTGGAGAGCAAGGCGATAGACCCCGCACTGCTGTCGAGCCACGCCCGAGTGACCGACAGCTACCTGCTGGCGCTTGCGAGAGAGAACGGCGGAATGCTCGCGACCATGGACCAGAAACTGGCGACAGAGGTCGTCACCGAAGGCAAGGCTGCACTGGCACTGCTCTGATGCAGGATCTCTTCGAGTCGATCCGGAGCCCTCGGGCCGTACCCTTGCACGGCCCGAGGGCGCGCCAGCCGCCAACGGACACTTAAGTGGCGCTATAGAAAGTTGATTTTCTCTATGGCAATTCAGTCCGGCACGTACAACGTCCGCCCGCCGAACAGGATGCGGTCCCCCGCCGCCGGCCGCAGCGCGATCGGCGGCACATTGGCTTCCGTCAGCGCCGGTGCCGCGCCGGGCGTGCCGCCGCGCGGCGTGGTGCGCACCACCTGGCTCGGCGGCAGCGCGGCGCCGGTGGTCAGGTGCGCCCACATCAGGTTCATCGCGCGCTCCAGGTACAGGTGCAGCGGCACGTAGCGGCTGTCGAAGCCGGGCAGTACCGCCGGCAGGCCGATGAAGCCGTCGAAGTGCTGGGCGTTGGTGACCTCGATGTAAGAGAGGCCACTGCGCCGCTGCTCCACCAGCTGGTTCAGCGCGGTGTAGGCGCGGCCGGTGTGGTTCACCGGCAGCAGGCCGTCGTCGCGCCCCTGCACGATCAGCGTCGGCCGCCCGCGCAGCTGGCCGTTGCGCCAGGTTTCGGCGATGCCGACATGCAGCTTGATCGACTCGCGGTTGCGGCCGTCATGCAGCCGCCGCAGGCAGAAAGCGCCGTCGGCGTTCATGTCCTGCAGGCCCGACGAGGGCGAGAACGACAGCACGTCGCGCAGCGCGCCGCCCGGGCTCAGGTTGTTGATCAGCTGCATGCCGCTGCCGGGGGGCACGCCGTTGCCGTTGGGGAAGAAGCCGGCCAGTTCCGCTGCCGTGAGCGGGCGCAGCTGGCCGGCCGCGGTGGTGCCGCCGTAGCTGTAGCCGCAGACGTTGTCGGCCACGCTCGCGCGCGAGTAGGCGTTGGCGTAGGCCATCGTGATAGCGCTCGGCGTCTCGAAGGCGGCGAAGGTCGCCAGCTGCACCACCGATTCGGCCTCCCAGCCGTGGGCGCGGATCTTCGCCAGCGCCTCGTCGGCCTGGGCCGCGGTGCCGGTCGCGCTCAGCGCGCCTTTGGCCTGCAGCGAGGCGCAGCGTTGCGCCGCCAGCGCGCCGAAGCCCACCGCATAGGCCGCCTGGTAAGGCGTGCCGGCCAGCTGCGCCGAGAGCGCTGCGCAGGGCGCGTAGAGGTTGGCGAACGAGGTGTAGTCGTAGAGCGAGCGGCCGACCCGCGTGTAGAGCGTGTGGCCGCGCTGGATGCGCAGCGGCAGCGGCGGCACCTGCACCTGCGGCTCGGAGACGACCACCGCGTCGATCAGCCCTTCGCGGTCGCCTTCGGCCGCCGCGATCGCCGCGCCGCCGCCGTTCGAGAGGCTGCCGGCGATCACCAGCGTGTTGTCCGGGCGGATCTTCGGCCGCGCGCCGTGGCGGCGGCCGCCGTCGCCGTAGCGGTCGTTCAGCACCCAGAACGCGAAGCCGACCGCCTGCCGCGTGAAGAGGCCCCAGTCGGCCTCGGGGTTGCGCTGCGAGTGCGCGTGCTTGAAGGCGTGGCGGTCGGGCGTTGCCGCGTTGAAGGCGGCGAGCCGGGCGGGAGACAGGCGCGCGCGCACCGCGGCGTCGTCGCCGGCGGTGGCGGCGGGGCTGCGCGTGCCGTCGATCAGCGGCACGGTGTCGGCCGCGAGGTCGTGCGGGGCCGAATGCGTGCCCTTGTCGGTGTAGGCGACGGCGCAGCCGCGCTTCAGGCCCCATTCGGCCGTCGAGATCGCGCCGTAGACCGAGCGCGAACCCGATGAAGTCGCGGTGGTAATGCAGGGGCGCTGCGGGTCGAAGTGGGCCGGCACCTGCACCATCAGCGTCACATTGCGCCGGCCGCTGCCGTCGTCGCTGAAGGCCAGCACCTCGAAGCCGGGCACGCGGCCGTCGTTCGCCGCATAGGGGCTGTTGACCGCGGGGCCGAAGAAGCGGCCGTAGCCGCCGGCACTCGTCACGTCGACGATCGCGCGGTAGTTGCTGTAGATCGCGTTGCGGCGCAGCTCGGCGACGCTGGGCGCATCCGGCACGAGGAAGGCGGGCGCCGCGCCCGCCAGGCCCGTCTGGCCCAGGCCGGCGGTCAGCAGGTCGTCGCTGACGCCGTCATAGGTGGCGCTGCGCAGGCTGTCGCGGACGATGAAGGAGGGCAGCGGGTTCGCGCGTGCCGACGAGGTTTGCGTGGCCGGTGCGGCCGGCGCGGCGCCGGCCGGCAGCGCCACCGCACCGGCCAGCAGGGCCAGCGGGACGACGGGGCGGCGTAGGCAACGGTTGACGTTCAATGCGGTCTCCTTTGCAGTGGATGGGCTCGAGCCGGTGGGACGGTGGGGTGGTCGCGTCGACCTGCGGTGGCCGGCGGGCGGGCCGGCCCGGGCGCACGGTGTGGCGTCGCGCGTCTCGGGCGCGGCGCCAGATGGTGCCGTCGGCACGGCGGGGCGCAAGGGTGTGTGCCCACCCTTCGTAGGAATGCGAGCCTCTACAGCCTCTGCGGTTTTCGCGTGGCCGATGGGTAGGATCGGCGACCCGCCCCCCGCAGGCCCTTTGCCCGCCACGCCATGCACATCGCCATCCTCACCTTCGACGGCTTCAACGAGCTCGATTCGCTGATCGCCCTGGGCGTCCTGCGCCGCATCCAGAAGCCGGACTGGCGCGTGAGCCTGTGCTGCCCGCAGCCCGAAGTGGTGTCGATGAACGGTGTCGCGATGCGCGCCCAGTCGCTGCTGGAAGAGGCGGCCACGGCCGACGCCGTGATCGTCGGCAGCGGGGTGCGCACGCGCGAGGTGGTCGCCGACGCGGCGCTGATGGGCCGCCTGGCGCTCGACCCGTCGCGCCAGCTGATCGGCGCGCAATGCTCGGGCACGCTCGTGCTCTCCCGGCTGGGCCTGCTCGCCGAGGTGCCGGCCTGCACCGACCTCACGACGAAGCCCTGGGTGCAGGCGGCGGGGGTCGAGGTGCTGAACCAGCCGTTCTTCGCCCGCGGCAACCTCGCCACGGCGGGCGGCTGCTTCGCCTCGCCCTACCTCGCCGCCTGGGTCATCGCGCGCAGCGAAGGCGTCGAGGCGGCGGCCGAGGCGCTGCACTACGTGGCGCCGGTGGGCGAGAAGGACGCCTACGTGGCGAACGCGATGAAACGGATCAAGCCGTACCTGGCCGAGCGCCCGGCGGGTGCGCTCGCCGTCTGACGCCGCGCTGCCTGCCGCCGGCCCCTGACCTTTTTGCCGCCCGCGCCCCGATGGACCAACCGATCACCGGCTTCCACCAGGACGACGAAGGTCACTGGGTCGCCGAACTGGCCTGCGGCCACGGCCAGCACGTGCGCCACGACCCGCCCTGGTTCAACCGGCCCTGGACGGTCACCGCCGAGGGCCGGGCGAGCGTCCTCGGCCGAACCCTGCCCTGCCGCAAGTGCGACGAGGGCACGCCGCCGGACCGACGCTGAGCGTTGTGGCTGGGCATCGGCCCGGCCGCGAGGCCGGGCCGGGGCTTCAGCCCAGCGCCCGCAGCTCGCGCAGCCCCACGGAGAGCATCGCCGCGTCCGGCGCGCTCACCGCCCTCAGCTCGCCCAGCACCTGCTGGGCGCGCGTCAGCGCGCGCTCCTGGCGCCGCTGCCAGTCCTCGACCAAGGGCGCTGTTGTGTCGCCGGAGCCGGTCAGCACGCTGGCGTCGAGATTGCGCAGCAGGGTGTCGAGGTCGTCGAGCATCGCGCCGCGCGCCAGCAGCTGCCAGTGCTGGTCGCCGGGCAGCGCGTCGATGCTCTTGCGCAGCCAGGGCACGCCCAGGCGGCCGGCGAGTTCGAAGTGCACGCGGGCGACCAGGTCCACCGGCCGGCCGGAGGCGGCGGCGACCTCGGCGATGTCGAGCGCCGAGAAGAGCGTCTCGAAGCCGGCGATCTGCGTCGCCAGCGGCAGCGGCACGCCGAAGGCGGCCCAGCGCTCGCGCGCCTCGTCGACGCGCGCCTGCTCGCTCGCGTCGCCGAGCGCCGGCGCGAGCTCGCGCAGCACTTCGACCGCGGGGCGGAAGGCGGCGATCGTCGTGCCCATGTCGTCGGCCAGGCGCCGCGAGCGCAGGAACCAGGTGGTGCCGCGCTCGAGGTCGGCGCTGGTGTCGATCAGGATGCGCGCCTGCACCTCGTCGTCGACCTGGTTGTCGAGTGCCTCGACCTGTTCCCACAGCCCGACCATGCCGAACACCTCGCGCGCCAGCAGGTAGGCGCGGACGATCTCGTTCGGGCGCGCGCCGGTGGTCTCCATCAGCCGGTGCACGTAGGTGCTGCCCACGCGGTTGAGCATGCTGTTGGTGACGTGGGTGGCGATGATCTCGCGCCGCAGCGGGTGGCGCGTCATCACCGAGGCGCAGCGCTCTTGCAGCTCGCTCGGGAAGTAGCGCACCAGTGCGGTCGCGACCCAGGGGTCGTCGGGCAGGTCGGAGGCGAGCAGCTCGTCGTACAGCCACATCTTCGCGTAGGCCAGCACCACCGCGTGCTCGGGGCGCGCGAGGCCCAGGCCTTCGGCGCGCCGCTCGGCGATGACCTCGTCCGAGGGCAGCACCTCGATGCGCCGGTTGAGCCGCTTGGCCTTCTCTAGGAACTGCATGAAGCGCAGCTGCGCGTCGAGCAGCTGCGGCGCGATGCGGTTCGTCACCGACAGCACCTGGCTCTGGAAGATGTTGTCGCGCAGCACCAGCGTCGCGACCTCGTCGGTCATCACCGGCAGCAGCGTGTTGCGCTGGCGCTCGGTCATCTCGCCGTCGCCGACGAGCAGGCCGAGCAGGATCTTGATGTTGACCTCGTGGTCGGAGGTGTCGACCCCGGCCGAGTTGTCGATCGCGTCGGTGTTGATGCGCCCGCCGTGCTGCGCGAACTCGATACGCCCGCGCTGCGTCAGGCCCAGGTTGCCGCCTTCGCCGACCACCTTGCAGCGCAGCTCGACGCCGTCGACGCGCAGCGCGTCGTTGGCGCGGTCGCCCACCTGCTCGTGGGTTTCGGTCGTGGCCTTGACGTAGGTGCCGATGCCGCCGTTGTAGAGCAGGTCGACACGCGCCTTCAGCACCGCGTTGACCAGCTCGGTCGGCGTCAGCGACGCGACCTCGAGGTCGAGCAGCTTGCGCACTTCGGGCGAGAGCGGTACCGACTTGGCGCTGCGCGCGAAGACGCCGCCGCCGGTGGAGATCAGGCCGGCGTCGTAGTCGGCCCAGGACGAGCGCGGCAGCTGGAAGAGCCGCTCGCGCTCGGCGTAGCTGCGCTCGGCATCGGGGTTCGGGTCGAGGAAGACGTGCCGGTGGTCGAAGGCCGCGATGAGCCGGATGTGGCGCGACAGCAGCATGCCGTTGCCGAACACGTCGCCCGACATGTCGCCGATGCCGACCACGGTGAAGTCGGTGCTCTGCGTGTCCACGCCGAGCTCGCGGAAGTGGCGCTTGACCGATTCCCAGGCGCCGCGCGCGGTGATGCCCATCGCCTTGTGGTCGTAGCCGACCGAGCCGCCGGAGGCGAAGGCGTCGTCGAGCCAGAAGCCGTACTCGCGGCTCACCGCGTTGGCGTGGTCGGAGAAGGTCGCGGTGCCCTTGTCGGCGGCGACGACGAGGTAGGGGTCGTCGGCGTCGTGGCGGCGCACCTGCGGCGGCGGCACGATCTCGCCGGCGACGCGGTTGTCGGTCAGGTCGAGCAGCCCGCGCAGGTAGTTCTTGTAGCAGGCGACGCCCTCGGCCAGATAGGCCTCGCGGTCGGCGGGCGAAGGTGCGCGCTTGAGCACGAAGCCGCCCTTCGAGCCGACCGGGACGATCACCGTGTTCTTCACCATCTGCGCCTTGACCAGGCCCAGCACCTCGGTGCGGAAGTCCTCCGGCCGGTCGCTCCAGCGCAGGCCGCCGCGCGCGACGCGGCCGCCGCGCAGGTGCACGCCCTCGAAGCGCGTCGCGTAGACGAAGATCTCGGCCACCGGCTTCGGCTCGGGCAGGCCCGGCACCCGCGAGGGGTCGAACTTGAACGAGAGGAAGGAGCGGCCGCGCCAGAAGTTGCAGCGGTCGGTCGCCAGGATCAGCGCGAGTAGCTGGCGCAGCACGCGGTCCTCGGAGAGGTTGGTCACGTCCTCGAGGCTCTTCTCGATCGCCGTCACCTGGGCGGCGGCGACCTCGGGCGCCTCGGCACTGCGCGCCGGGTCGAAGCGCGCCTTGAACAGCCCGACCAGCGCCGCGGCGATCGACGGGTGCGCGACCAGCGTCGTCTCGATGAAGGCCTGCGACAGCGCGAAGCCGCTCTGCCGCATGTACTTGGCGTAGGCGCGCAGCACGACGACCTCGGCCGCGGGCAGGCCGGCCGCGACGACGAGGCGGTTGAAGGCGTCGTTCTCGACCTCGCCGTTCAGCACCGCGGCGAAGGCGGTCTCGAAGAGCGGGTTCAGGCGGTCGATGTCGGGCTCGGCGTCGCCCACCGCGACCTCGAGGCCGTAGTCGTGCAGCCAGACGGTCGGGCCCTCGAGCGGGGCGATGCGGTGCAGCTGTTCGTCGAGCACGCGCATGCCCAGGTGCTCGAGCATCGGCAGGCTGCTCGACAGCGCGAGCGGCTCGCCGCGCCGCAGCAGCTTGAAGCGCAGCACGCCGGGCGGCGCCTCGAGCGGGCGGTACAGGCGCATCGCGAGCGGGTGGGCATCCGCCAGGCCGGCCATCAGCTCGATGTCGGGCACCGCCGCACGGGCCGGCACCGCGTCGCGGTAGCCGGCAGGGAAGGCGCCGGCGTAGACGCGCTGCAGGCTGTTGCCGCGCGCCTCGCCGAGGCTCTCGACCAGGGCCTCGCGCAGCAGGTCCTGCCAGCTGCGCGAGGCGGCGGCGAGCTGCGCCTCGAGCTCGCGCTCGTCGACGTCGGGCACGCTGCCGGGCTGGGTGCGCACCGTGATCAGCACCCGCGCCAGCGGCGACTCCGACAGGTGCACGTTGAACTCGGCGCTGCTGCCGTGCAGCGCGGCGATCAGCATCTGCTGCCAGGTGCGGCGCAGCTCGGTGTTGTAGTGCTCGCGCGGCGCGTAGATCAGGCAGGTGACGAAGCGCTCGAAGCGGTCGCGCCGCAGGAAGAGCCGGAAGCGCTGCCGCTCGCCGAGGTGCAGGATCGCCGTGACCGTGCGCAGCAGGGTCTCGTTGTCGGTCTGGAACAGCTCGTCGCGCGGGTAGGTCTCGAGGATGTTGATCAGGGCCTTGCCGTCGTGGCTGGCCGGCGGCAGCCCGGTGCGCTCGACGATCTCGGCCACCTTGCGACGCAGCAGCGGGATCTCCGACGGGTTCGCGCTGTAGGCGGTGTGGGTGAACAGGCCGAGGAAGCGGTGCTCGCCGCAGACCTGGCCGTCGGGCCCGAAGCGCTTGACGCCGACGTAGTCGAGCTGGCCCGGCCGGTGCACGGTCGAGCGCGAGTTGCTCTTGGTGACCACCAGCAACTCGGGCAGGCGCGCGCCGGCGCGCACGTCGGCCGGCAGGGCGGCGAACGAGGCGGGGATCTGCGACGCTTCTTCGCTGCGCAGGATGCCCAGGCCGGAGCCGGCCTCCATCTGCAGGTCGATGTCGTCGCCGCGCGTCACCAGGTCGAGCGTGCGGGCGCCGAGCAGGGTGAAGCGGTTGTCGGCCAGCCACAGCAGGAAGGCGCGGCCTTCCTCGAGCTCGGCCGCCGGCAGCGGCGGCGGGTTGGTCGCCACCTCGTCGGCGATCGCGAGCAGGCGGCTGCGCATCGCCTGCCAGTCGGTCCAGGCGACGCGCACGTCGCCGAGCACGCGGGTCACGTCCTGCGCCAGCGCCTCGAGCTGGGCCGCCTCGGGCACGCGGTCGACCTCGACGTGGATGAACGATTCATGCAGGCCCGCGCCGTCGCCGCCGAGGCCGGTCAGCAGGCCCTCGGCGTCGCGGGTGACGGTGAGCAGCGGGTGCACGATCAGGTGCAGCGTCAGCCCGTGGCGGTTGACTTCCATCGCGACCGAGTCGACGAGGAAGGGCATGTCGTCGTTGACGATCTCGACGATCGTGTGCGTCGACTGCCAGCCATGCTCGGCCAGCGTCGGGTTGAAGGCGCGTACCCGCACCGTGCCCGGCGCGCGGCGGCGGGCGAAGGCCCAGTGCGACAACGCCGCGCCGTACAGGTCGGCGGGGTCGCGCTCCTCGAGCACTTCCGGGTCCACGCGCGTGAAGTACTGCTGCACGAACGCGATCAGCGTCTCGCGCTGCTCGGCCGGTACCTTGGTCTGGATCAGGCCGATCACCTGCTCGATCCGCTCGTGGCCGGCAACCGGTCCCGGTGCATTCATCTTCATCGTGCCTCCTCAGGCATAACGCACGCGCATCGGCGGTCGCCATTGCTTGCGCCCGCAGTCGAACCCATCACCGTGGACCTTTGACCTTGTCGAGCATGATGGGGGAAATCCGGATGGCGCCCGGGTGTGGCCGGGTCGGACCCAGGGTCGGCCGTGTCGGGCCGCTGGTCAGGTCGGCCCGATCGCGCCACGGCCGGGGCGCACCGCCGGCGGGCCAGCGTCGCGGGGCCGGATGACGCGGCTGTGACCGGGGGCCTCCGCCCCCTTGCGGGTCCGCGGGTGGGGCGCGGGAGGACCGGGTGCGTCGATCGACCACAATGCGCGCTTCGGTCGGGCCGCGCCTCGCGGCTGGCCGACCGAGCACCCGACCATGATGGGCTTTCGCCTTCCTCCGATCCTCGACGGCCGCCGCTGGCAGGCCCTGGGGCTGGCTGCGGGCCTCGGGCTCGTCGCCTGTGCGGCCCCGCCCGGTGCCGCGCCCCCCGCGGGGCCGCCCCCGTTGCCCGTGCCGCCTGCGTCCGCATCGCCATCGGCCGATGCCCTGCTGGTGATCCGCGGCGAGCTGTCCTACCGCCAGCGCATCGCCCTGCCGCCGGGCGCGCTGGCGGTGGTCGAGATGCGGGTCCAGGCCGATGCCCCGGCGATCGCCGAACAGCGCATCGCGCTCGACGGGCGGCAGGTGCCGGTGCCCTTCGAACTGCGCGTCGAACGCGCCCGTTTCGGCGCGAGCGAGGTGCCGCTGAAGGGGGCGATCCTCGTCGGAGGCCAGGCCGTGTGGGAGACCGAAGCGATCCCGATCCCGCCGGTGCCGGGGCCGGTCGACCTCGGCGTGCTTTGGATGAGGGCCGTGGAGGGCGACGCCGGCCCGCCCAGCCGTTGAGCTCGCGCGCGTTCCGATGGCAGGCGCGGCTCGGGCGGGGCCGGGCAGGCCCGGATCAGTCAGCCGCGGCCTACACCCCAATCCGCTCCGCCTGCTTTCTCTTGCGCGGCCGGCGAGGTTGAATTCGCGCAAGATGTCGGACGCGACTCGAGGAACGATCTGCCCATGGGTGCCCTGCGACGCTTCGCCGAGCGTTCGGTGACGACGGTAGCCGGCATCTACCGCGATGCCGACACTGCGCATCGCGCCGTGCAGGCCTTGCCGCAGCTGCCCTGGGGGCCGGGCATGGTGGCTCGCGTCGTGACGCCCGGTGACCCCGAAATGGCGCGCAAGCTGGACCCTTCCGGCTGCTGTCCCTGGCGCGCGACGCTACGCTCGAACCTCGGCTGCACGGTCGCCTTCATGCTCGTCGGCGCGCTTGCCGGCTTCGGCTTCGCGACGCCGGGCGTGCTGAACGACGGGATGGTCGTCTGGCTGGTCCCGGTGGCCACGTCGGTCGCGGGCGGCCTCTTCGGCATGGTGTATGGGGTGCTGCTGACGCCGGCGCCCGACCGCGAACTGGTGTCGAGCCACGTCCGGCGCGCGAGCCGGGCCGGCTGCTGGGCTGTCGTCGCCCATACGGCCGACGGCCGCGGCGCGACGGCCGTGCGCGATGCCCTGGGGCGCGCCGGCGGGCTGGTGGTCAGCGCCATCTGAGGCCGCGGCCCGACCGCCGCGAGGGTGCGCGGCACCGACGCGGGACAATGCGCCCCGATGGCACGCGAGAAGTCTGTCTACGTCTGCAGCGACTGCGGCGGCACGAGCCCCAAGTGGCTGGGCAAGTGTCCGCACTGCGGCGCCTGGAACACGCTGGTCGAAGGGCCGGCGGAGGCACCCTCGGGCAGCGCCGGGCGCAACCAGCGCTTCCAGTCGCTCGCCCGCTCCGCGCCGGTCGCGACGCTGTCGGGCATCGAGGCGAGCGAGATCGCCCGCACGCCCACCGGCCTGGCCGAGCTTGACCGCGTGCTCGGCGGCGGCATCGTCGAGGGCGGCGTGGTGCTGATCGGCGGCGACCCGGGCATCGGCAAGAGCACGCTGCTGCTGCAGGCGCTCGACGCGCTGGCGCGCGCGATGCCTACGCTGTACGTGACCGGCGAGGAGAGCGGCGCGCAGGTCGCGCTGCGGGCCCATCGCCTGGGGCTCGAAGCCTCGCCGGTGCGCGTGATGGCGGAGATCCAGCTCGAGAAGATCCTCGCCGCGGTCGAGACCGAGCAGCCCGCGGTGCTGGTGATCGACTCGATCCAGACCGTCTACACCGAGCAGCTCGCCTCCGCGCCCGGCTCGGTCGCGCAGGTGCGCGAGTGCGCGGCGCAGCTGACGCGCGTCGCGAAGGCGAGCGGCTCGACCGTGATCCTCGTCGGCCACGTGACGAAGGAGGGCACGCTCGCCGGCCCGCGCGTGCTCGAGCACATCGTCGACACGGTGCTGTACTTCGAAGGCGACACGCACTCGAGCTTCCGCCTCGTGCGCGCCTTCAAGAACCGCTTCGGCGCGGTCAACGAGATCGGCGTCTTCGCGATGACCGAGCGCGGGCTGAAAGGCGTCGCCAACCCGAGCGCGATCTTCCTGTCGACCCACGGCGAGCCCGTGCCCGGCGCCTGCGTGCTGGTGACGCTCGAAGGCACGCGGCCGATGCTGGTCGAGATCCAGGCCCTGGTCGACGCCGGCGGGCCGAGCCCGCGGCGGCTCTCGGTCGGGCTCGAGCGCGACCGGCTCGCGATGCTGCTCGCGGTGCTGCACCGCCATGCCGGCGTCGCCTGCATGGACCAGGACGTGTTCGTCAACGCGGTCGGGGGCGTGCGCATCAGCGAGCCGGCGGCCGATCTCGCGGTGCTGCTCGCGATCCACGGCAGCCTGCGCGGCAAGCCCTTGCCACGAGGCTTCGTCGCCTTCGGCGAGGTGGGCCTGGCGGGGGAGGTACGGCCAGCGCCGCGCGGGCAGGAGCGCCTGCGCGAGGCGGCCAAGCTCGGCTTCTCGCTCGCGCTGGTGCCCAAGGCCAACGCGCCGAAGAAGCCGATCGAGGGGCTCGAGGTGCGGGTGGTCGAGCGGGTCGAGGACGCGGTCGACTTCGCGCGTGAGAGTCTCTGAGGCCGCGGTGGCAGGCAGGCGCTCGCGTGGCGTAGTTCACACGCCCGACGTGCGAGAAGCCCGCATTGACGGAAGCCGGGGACCTCGGACTATCCTCAGGCAGAGCAGAAAGTCACGGGGATGAAGGCATGAAGGATCCTTTCGATCCGCGCGATCCGGCGCCCGCTCGGTCCGGCAGTGGCGCGCGCACTTGGAGCGTGCGCCGCATCGCGCGCCACGGTTGAAGCGATGGCGTACGAAGCCGACCGACGTCTGGCCGTGGTGAGCGACATCCACGGCAACCTGCCGGCCCTCGAGGCCGTGATCGCCGACCTGCGCGCCGCCGGCGCCGATGCGGTGGTCAACCTCGGCGACATCGTCTCCGGCCCGCTCTGGCCCGCCGAGACGGCCAGGCTGCTGATGTCGCTGCGCTGGCCGACGCTGCGCGGCAACCACGAGCGCTACGTGCTGAGCCCGCCCGGCACGATGGGCCCTTCGGACAGCTTCGCCGCGGCCCAGCTCGACGCGCGGCAGCGCAAGTGGCTCGCCGCGCTGCCATCCTCGCTGTGGCTGGCGCCGGACCTGTTCTGCTGCCACGGCACGCCCGACTACGACACCGACTACTTCCTCGAAACCGTCACCGGCGGCTGGGTGCCCGGCGGCGACGAGTCCGGCGTGCGGCCGGCGAGCGAGGCCGAGGTCGCGGAGCGCCTGGGCGACATCCGCGCCTCGCTGACGCTGTGCGGCCACACGCACTGCGCTCGCATCACGCGCCTGCCCGACGGGCGCTGCGTGATGAATCCCGGCAGCGTCGGTCTGCCCGCCTACGACGACGACGTGCCGCTGCCGCACGTGATCGAGGCTGGCTCGCCGCACGCGCGCTATGCCCTGGCCGAGCGCCGCGACGATGGCTGGCAGCTGACGCTGCGCCAGGTCGCCTATGACTGGAGGTCCGCGGCGCGCAGGGCCGAGGCGAACGGCCGCGGCGACTGGGCAGACGCCCTGCGCAGCGGCCGCGTCGGGCGCCCCGAGCGGGAGGTCGTGCACGCGTGAAGGCACCGCTCCTCATCGCCCTCGGCGCCATCGCACTCGGCGTCGTGGGCTGGCTGACCCAGGGCTGGGCCGGCGTCGCGATGGTTGCCTCGACCGCGCTCTTTCTCGGGCTGCTGCAGTTCCATCGCGCGATGGGCGTGCTGCGCCGCGCCGGCCAGGCGCCGGTCGGCATGGTGCCGAGCGTGGTCATGGTCCACTCGCGGCTTCGTCCCGGCCTGAAGCTGACCGACCTGCTGCGGCTCACCGGCAGCCTGGGGCGCAAGGTGGGCGAGGCCGATGCGGCCGGTCCGGCGGCGGGCGACCCGGATGCCGAAGCGCTGGCGTGGCGCGACCCCGGCGATTCCGAGGTCATCGTGCGCCTGCGCGCCGGCAAGGTCGTCGACTGGACGCTGAACCGACCCTGAGCGCCGCGAGCGCCGGGCGGCGCCGCGCGGCGCCCCACGGCAGATCAGCGCGGGCTTAGAACAAGTGGCCGACGTCGAGTAGCGCGGCCACGCCCAGCACGCCGAAGATCGCGGCCGCGATGCTGTGCACCAGCTTCATCGGCACCTTGCGCGCGATCACGTCGCCCATCAGCACCGCCGGCAGGTTCGCCAGCATCATCCCCAGCGTCGTGCCGACGACGACTGCCACCAGCGCGGCGTCGTAGCGCGCGGCCAGGGCGACGGTGGCGATCTGCGTCTTGTCGCCCATCTCGGCCAGGAAGAAGGTCACCACCGTCGTGCCGAAGACATCGAGGCGGCGCGTGCGTGCCTCGTCACCGGCGTCGTCGTCGAGCTTGTCGGGGATCAGCATCCAGGCCGCCATGGCGAGGAAGCCGAGGCCGATGATCCAGCGCAGCACGTTCGGGCCGAGCCAGGCGGCGACCGCGGCGCCGAGCGCCCCGGCTGCGGCGTGGTTGGCCAGCGTGGCGACGAAGATGCCGAGCAGGATCGGCACGGGCTTGCGAAAGCGGGCGGTGAGCAGCAGCGCGAGCAACTGGGTCTTGTCGCCCATCTCGCCGAGCGTGACGACGCCGGTCGAGACGAGGAAGGCTTCGAACATGGAGCACTCCGGGGCCGCGGTTGCAGGACGCATGACCGCACGCCAGCGGCCCACGCCAGGCGAACGGTCACGGTCTTGCCAGGCCCCGGACACCGACCAGGATGGTCGGTGGACGGGAGGGTGGCTGCTCGCGCCACGACCCCGAAAGGCCAAGTGTGTTGACGCGAGCCCCGGGGTGGCATCGATCGAATGTGATTCGATCGACACCGGACGGGCGGCTACTCCCCGATGACGGCGGCTAGTGTATTCCCTAGGGTGCTGACCCAGCGGACTGCTTGGTCTTTGAGGCGTGGCGAAGAGGCGTCGCGCGGTGCGCGCAGCCTGCGACACCGGGCCGGGCCGCCGGGCTCGCGCCTTAGAATCTTCGTCCCGTCGCGGGCGTCGCTCGACCGTCGCGACGCAATGACCGAGGAGCCTTTCCATGTCGATGGAAGACCGCGACGGCAAGATCTGGCTCGACGGCCGGCTCGTCGACTGGCGCGACGCGAAGATCCATGTGCTGACGCACACGCTGCACTACGGCTGCGGTGCCTTCGAGGGCGTGCGCGCCTACAAGACCGCACGCGGCACGGCAATCTTCCGCCTGCGCGAACACACCGAACGGCTCTTCAACAGCGCGAAGATCCTGCGCATGAAGATCCCGTACAGCTTCGACGAGGTCGCCGAGGCGCAGCGCGAGGTCGTGCGGGTGAACAAGCTCGAGAGCGGCTACCTGCGCCCGCTGACCTGGATCGGCTCCGAGAAGCTCGGCGTCAGCCCCAAGGGCAACACGATCCACCTGATGGTCGCGGCCTGGGCCTGGGGCGCCTACCTCGGCGAGGAAGGGCTGAAGCGCGGCATCCGCGTCAAGACCAGCAGCTACACGCGCCACCACGTCAACATCACGATGACGCAGGCCAAGGCGGTGAGCAACTACAGCAACTCGATCCTCGCCAACATGGAAGCGACCGACGACGGCTACGACGAGGCGCTGCTGCTCGACGCGTCGGGCTTCGTCAGCGAAGGCGCGGGCGAGAACATCTTCGTGATCAAGAACGGCGTCGTCTACACGCCCGACCTCTCGGCCGGGGCGCTGAACGGCATCACGCGCAACACGGTGTTCGCGATCTGCGCCGACCTCGGCCTGAAGCTGGTCGAGAAGCGCATCACCCGCGATGAGATCTACATCGCCGACGAGGCCTTCTTCACCGGCACCGCGGCCGAGGTGACGCCGATTCGCGAGCTCGACCGGGTCGAGATCGGCATCGGCTCGCGCGGGCCGATCACCGAGAAGATCCAGACCGCCTTCTTCGACATCGTCAACGGGCGCAATGCGAAGTACGCGGAGTGGCTGACGCCGGTCTGAGCGTCGGCCACAGGTCACGGCACAACGAAGCACGAACGACAGCTGGGCGGGAGCGATGAGCGAGAACAGGTCGACGGTCGAAGTGGTGGCGAAGGATCTCCAGGGGCCGGGCGTGGTGTTCTGCCCCAACCCCAAGATGGCGCTGTGGAGCAACCACCCGAAGGTCTTCATCGATGTTGCGACCACCGGCGAAGGCCGCTGCCCGTACTGCGGCACGACCTACCGCCTGAAGGCCGGCGAGAAGCTCGGGCACGGGCACTGACGCGCCGGGGCACGGGCCCGCAGCTGCCTTGCCGACCCGCGCCCTGATCATCGCCCCGCAGTGGATCGGCGATGCCGTGATGAGCGAGCCGCTGCTCGCGCGCCTCGCTGCGCGGGGCGAGGCACTCTGCGTCGCCGCGCTGCCCTGGGTCGCGCCGGTCTACCGCGCGGTGCCGGCGGTGGCCGAGGTGATCGAGCTGCCCTTCGCCCACGGCCGGCTCGACTGGGGCGCGCGGCGCCGCATCGCGGGGGGGTGGCGCGGGCGCTTCGACGTCGCCTACGTGCTGCCGAACTCGATCAAGGCGGCGCTGCTGCCCTGGCTCGCGCGCATTCCCCGGCGCATCGGCTACCAGGGCGAGGGGCGGCCGCTGCTGCTGAACCGGCGCCTGCCGAACCCGGCCGGCCGGCCGCCGATGACCGACTTCTACAGCGCGCTGGCAGGCCCTGTGGAAGCCCCGGGGACGCGGCCGCGGCTGCGCGCAGACGCCGCACTGCAGGCGGCGGCGCTCGCCGCACAGGGCCTCCAGGCCCGGGGCTACTGGGCGTTCGCACCCGGGGCCGAGTACGGCCCGGCGAAGTGCTGGCCGGCCTCGCACTACGCGGCGCTGGCGGCCGCGCTGCACGCGCGTGACGGCGCGCCGGTGCTGCTGCTGGGCTCCGGCAAGGAGCGCGCGCTGGCCGACGAGATCGCCGCCTCTGCGCCCGGCGCCTGCCGCGTGCTGGCGGGCGCCACCTCGCTGATCGATGCCTTCGCGCTGATCGCCGGTGCGCGCGGCATGGTCAGCAACGACTCGGGGCTGATGCATGTGGCGGCGGCCTTTGGCCTGCCGCAGGTGGCCGTCTTCGGCTCGACCAGCCCGCACCACACGCCGCCCTTGAACCCGCGCGCGCAGGTGATCTGGCTGAAGGACGAGCTCGGGCTCGACTGCATGCCCTGCTTCGAGCGCACCTGCCGCTACGGCCACTACCGCTGCCTGACCGCGGTGACGCCGGCGCGGGCCGGGGCCGCGCTGCGAGCCTCGCTCGACGCCGCGCCGTCCGGCTGACGCCCGTGGGCGGCGCGTCGGAGCCCGCCGCCATCCGGTGCGCGGCGAAGGCCGGTTCGTAGAATGCGCGCTTTGCAGCGGCGGCGTCCCCATGCCTTCGAAGTCACAAGAGTTCGTGCTCACCCTGTCGTGCCGCGACGCGAAGGGCATCGTGCATGCTGTTTCCGGCCTGCTCTACCAGGCCGGCTGCAACATCCTCGACTCGCAGCAGTTCGGCGACGTGCAGAGCGACGACGGGACGGGCCTGTTCTTCATGCGCGTGCACTTCGAGGCGCCCGAGCATCTGGCCGACGCGGCGACGCTCGAGCGCATGCTGGCCAATGTGCGCACCCAGTTCGGCATGGACCTGCGCCTGCATGCGCTGGGCCGGCGCGCCCGCGTGCTGCTGCTGGTCAGCAAGCACGGCCACTGCCTGAACGACCTGCTGTTCCGCTGGAAGACGCAGACGCTGGGCGGCCGCCAGGGCGTCGACATCCCGGCGATCGTCTCCAACCACCCGGACTTCGCCGAGCTGGCGGCGAGTTACGGCATTCCCTTCCACCACCTGCCGCTGGCCACGGGCAGCAGCGCCGAGACCAAGCGCGCGCAGGAGCAGCGGATCGAGGCGCTGGTGAACGAGCATGGGGTCGACCTCGTCGTGCTCGCGCGCTACATGCAGATCCTGAGCCCCGAGTTCTGCAGCTTCCTGCACGGCCGCGCGATCAACATCCACCACAGCTTCCTGCCCAGCTTCAAGGGCGCCAAGCCGTACTACCAGGCGCATGAGCGCGGCGTGAAGCTGATCGGCGCCACCGCCCACTACGTGACGGCCGACCTCGACGAGGGGCCGATCATCGAGCAGGACGTCGAGCGGGTGGACCACGCCCACACGCCCGAGGACTTCACCGCCGTCGGCCGCGATGTCGAGTCGGTGGTGCTGGCGCGCGCGGTGCGCTGGCATGTCGAGCACCGGGTGCTGCTGAACGGCGCCAAGACGGTGGTCTTCGCCTGAAGCCATGGCCAGCCGACCGCCGCGCCCGCCGCTCGCCTCGCCCGACGAGATCGAGGCCCAGTTCTACGACGCGCTGCAGCAGGGCGACATCGAGCGTCTGATGGCCGTCTGGGCGGACGACGACGAGATCGCCTGCGTGCACCCGGGCGGGCCGCGGGTGCTCGGCCCCGGCCCGGTGCGCGCCAGCTTCGAGGCGATGTTCGCGCAGGGGGGCGGCGTGCCGGCGCGGCTCGAGGCCGTGCGCCGGCTGCAGACCGCCTCGACCGCGGTGCACCACGTGATCGAGCAGGTCAAGGTGATGACGTCGAGCGGCCCGGCCGAGGCCTGGGTGGTCGCGACCAACGTCTACCTGAAGGCGCCTCAGGGCTGGCGCATGGTGCTGCACCATGCGAGCCCGGGGGCCGAGCGCGAGAGCCTCGAGGTCGCCGAGTCGCCGTCGACGCTGCACTGACCGGGCGTGAGCGAGACCCGCGTGCCGCTTCCCGCCGGCTGATGCAGGCCTACGCCGCGCCGACCTGGCTCGGTGGCGCCGGCCCGGTCGGCGGCAACCTGCAGACGATCTGGCCGGCGCTGTTCTCGCGCCCCCACGAGGGCCCGTTGCCGCGTTTCCGGCGTGAACGCTGGCCGACGCCGGACGGCGACTTCGTCGACGTGGACTGGCTCGAGCCGGCCGTCGCGCCGCCCGCCGGTTCTCCGCCCGTCGGGCCCGCCATTTCGGCCGGGGCGCCCGGCGCTGCTGTGGCCGCGCCGCCGCTGCTCGTGTTGTTCCACGGCCTTGAAGGGTCGAGCCGCAGTCCCTACGCGCTTGGCTTCGCGGCCGCGGCCCGGGCGCGTGGCTGGCGTTTCGCGTTGCCGCACTTCCGCGGCTGCTCGGGCGAGCTGAACCTCGCGCCGCGGGCCTACCACAGCGGCGACCACGCCGAGGTCGGCTGGATGCTCGGCCGCTTCGCGGCGCTGCATGCCGGGCCGCGGTTCGCGGTCGGGGTCTCGCTTGGCGGCAACGCGCTGCTGCGCTGGGCCGAGGAGGCCGGTGACAGCGCGGGCGCGGCGCTGCGCGCAGTGGCGGCGGTCAGCGCACCGCTCGACCTGATGGCCAGCGGCCTGGCGATCGGCCGCGGCTTCAACCGCCTCGTCTACACGCGCATGTTCCTGCGCACGATGCGCGCGAAGGCGCTGCGCCAGCTGCAGCGTCACCCGGGCCTGGTCGACCGCGGGCGGCTGCTCGCCGCCCGCGACCTGTACGAGTTCGACGACGTCTACACCAGCCGCCTGCACGGCTTCGACGGCGTCGACGACTACTGGACCCGCGCCTCCAGCCTGCCGCAACTGCACCGCCTGCGCCTGCCCGCGCTGCTGCTCAATGCGCGCAACGACCCCTTCGTGCCCGGCGCGAGCCTGCCGGCGGCGCCGCCCGCCGGCGGCTGGGTCACGCTGTGGCAGCCCGCGCACGGCGGGCATGTCGGCTTTCCCGAAGGGGCGTTCCCCGGCCGCACGATGGCCCTGCCGCGAGCGGTGCTGGACTGGCTCGCGGCGACGCTCTGACCGATGATGGGCAGCGGAGCCTCACGCTCCCGCTCAAGCACATGGACGACATCGTCAAGGCAGCGCTCAAGAAGTGGCCCAACGTGCCGGCCAGCTACGGCTGGCTCGGGCTCGACGCGCGCGGCGACTGGTATCTGCGCGACGAGGCCGCGCAGGCGGCCGGGCCCTTCCCGCAGGTCAAGGGCAGCCGCATCGAGCACGACAAGCTGCGCGAGTTCATCGAGCGCAACTACGAGGCCGACGAGCGGGGCGGCTGGTACTTCCAGAACGGCCCGCAGCGGGTCTACGTCGAACTCGAGGCGGCGCCGTGGATCTGGCGCCTGCTGCCCGCCGCGGGCGGGGGGGATGACGGCATCGCGATCGTCTCGCACACCGGGCGCGCGGCCGCCTACCGCGGGGCCTGCCTCGACGAGCACGACCGGCTCTTCCTCGAGACCGACCTCGGCCTGGGCCTGGTGCACTCGCTCGACATGGGGCTGGCCAGCGAGCCGGTCGAGGCCGGCGACTGGGCGCTCGACAGCGTGCTGTTCGAGTCGCTGCCCGAGCGCCACGGCTACCGGCTGCACCCGCGCGCGCCTTGAGCGCGCTTCAGTCGGGTCGGGCGCGCCCCAGGCCGGGCCGCGCGCCTTGGGCGCTCGGTGCAGGCCCGCGCGCGGCTATTGCACCGCTTCGAGCATGTAGTCGACGGCCTGCTTGATCTCGGCGTCGCTGGCGCTGGAGCCGCCGCGCGGCGGCATCGCGCCCTTGCCGTGGATCGCATGGTCGACCAGCGTGGCCTCGCCCTGTGCGAGGCGAGGCGCCCAGGCCGCCTTGTCGCCATGCTTCGGCGCCCCGGCCAGGCCGGACTCGTGGCACATCGCGCAGGCCTGCGTGTAGAGGGCCGGGACGGCGCCTCCTGCGGCCGCCGGGGCGGCGGCCGCAGCGGGTGCCGGAGCCGCCGCGGGCAGCGCGGCGATTGCCGCGGCGGCGGCCGCCTCGTCGGCGCCGGCCGTGGCTGGGGCCGCTGCGGTGTCGGCCGCGGCGGCAGGTGCCGCCGGTTCGGCCAGCGCGCCCCCGGACTTGTTGGCCAGGTAGACGACTGCGCGGCCGATCTCGAAATCGGAGAAGTCGCCGCCGCCCTGGGCGCCCATCGCGCCCTTGCCCTTCAGCGCCGAGTTCAGCAGCGCCGCGTAGCCGGTGGCGACGCGCGCCCCCCAGGCAGTGCTGTCGCCGATCTTGGGTGCGCCGGCGGTGCCCGCGGCGTGGCAGGCCGCGCACTGCGCGGTGTAGACGGCCTCGCCGCTCGCGAGGCTGGCCGGGTCGGAGGCGTCCTTGATCTCGACATGGCCGACGGGCGCGAGGCGCGCCGCGACCGCCTTCTCGTCGAGCAACTCGGTGCCGGCGCCCGGGCTGGCGGCCGAGCCGATGTAGCTGACCAGCAGGACGATGACGCCGATCGGCACGATGAAGGACAGCAGCACCGCGACGATCAGCTGCTTCGGCGTCTTGATCGGCCCCTCATGACGTTCCATCGGGGGATGCTTGTCGTCGCTCATGGAGTCCTCTGGCGGTCGGCGGGGAAGCTGGGGCGGCGTACGTAGTAGCCACGCGCCGGACACCATGCGGCCGTGTCCCGGCAAGGACCTGAAATTATATCGGCCGACCCCTTCCGGCCCTTCGGGCAACCGGCCCCGGCGCCGCCTCAGCGCGTCGGGGTCGAGGCGGGCGCCGGGTTGGCCGCCGCTGTCCCGGCTGGCGGCTCCTGCCAGCCGCCGCCCAGCGCCTGGTAGAGCGCGACCTGGTTCTGCAGCCGCACCAGCCGTGCCTGCACGCCGGCCTGCTGGGCCGCGAACAGCGAGCGCTGCGCGTCGAGCAGGTCGAGGTAGCTCGACACGCCATTGCGGTAGCGCAGGTCGGCGAGACGGAAGCGGGCCGACTCGGCGTCGATCTGCGCCTGCTGGGCGCGCGTCTGGTCGAGCAGGGTCTCGCGGCCGGCGAGCGCGTCCGCCACCTCGCGGAAGGCGGTCTGCACCGCCTTCTCGTAGTCGGCGACCGCGATGCGCTGGTCGGTGCGCGCCACGTCCAGGTTCGCGCGGTTGCGCCCGCCGTCGAAGATCGGCAGCACGATCTGCGGCGAGAAGGTCCAGGCCCCGCCGCCGTCGCTGAACAGGTCCGACAGGTGCGTGCTGGCGAAGCCCAGGCCGGCGGTGAGCGTGATGCGCGGGAAGAAGGCGGCGCGGGCCGCGCCGATGCTGGCGTTGGCGGCGACCAGCTGCTGTTCGGCGGCGCGGATGTCGGGCCGGCGCTCGAGCAGGTCCGAGGGCAGGCCGGCCGGCAGGTCGGTCGCCAGCAGGGTGTCATCGAGCGGCGGCGCGGCGGGCAGGTCGGCCGGCAGCGGCTGGCCGAGCAGCAGCACGAGCGCGTTCTCATCGAGTGCGCGCTGGCGCTGCAGCTGCGCCAGCGTGACGCGGGCCGATTCGACCAGCGACTGTGCCTGGCGCAGGTCGAGCTCGGAGGCAGCGCCGTTGTCGAGCATCACCTGGATGAGTCGCAGCGAGTCGTCGCGCGTGCCGAGTGTCTGGCGCGTGAGCGCCAGCAGCTCGTCGTCGGCGCGCAGCGCCAGCTCGAGCTGCACGACCGAGGCGATCAGGCTCATCTGCGCGCTCTTGCGCCCTTCCTCGGTGGCCAGGTAGCGGGCGAACGCGGCCTCGCTCAGGTTGCGCACGCGGCCGAACAGGTCGAGTTCGTAACCGCTGACCGAGAGGCCGGCGTTGTAGAAGCTGGTCGTGCCGCCGGCGCCGTTCGGCTGCCGGGTCGCCGTGGCGGCGGCATTGAGCGTCGGCCAGCGGTCGGCGCGCTGCACGCCGTACTGCGCCCGGGTGCGCTCGATGTTCAGCACCGCGACGCGCAGGTCGCGGTTCTGCTCGAGCGCAATGCCGACCAGGCGCTGCGTGCGCGCGTCGGTGAAGAAGTCGGCCCAGGCGATGTCGGCTGCGGCGGAGCGCGCCGCGGCGTCCCCCGTCGCCGCCTGGGCGCCAGGGTAGGAGGGCGCGACCGGCAGCGGCGGGCGCTCGAGCGTCGGCGCGAGCGAGCCACAGCCCGCCAGCAGCGCGACGAGCAGCGGCGCGGCCACCAGGCGCGCCGCGCGGGCGGCGGCCAGGGCGGGTTGCGGGGTCATCGGGAGGCGCTTCATCTCGGGTCCTGCCATCGTCCTCGGGGGCCTCATGGGTGCGCTCCGCCGGCGGTGCCGGGCGGGGTCGCCGGTGGGGTGTCGAGCTCGTGCGCGTACATCCGGCGCTGGCGCTCGCTGCCCTTCCAGATGCGGCGCACGACGACGAAGAACACCGGCACGAAGAACACCGCGAGCACGACGGCGGTCGTCATGCCACCCATCACTGCGGTGCCGATCGCACGCTGGCTCGCCGAGCTGGCGCCGCTGGCGATGAACAGCGGCAGCACGCCGAGCATGAACGCGAGCGAGGTCATCACGATCGGCCGGAAGCGCAGGTGGGCCGCCTCGAGGGCCGACTCGAACACCGACTTGCCCTGCGCCTGCAGGTCCTTCGCGAACTCGATGATCAGGATCGCGTTCTTCGCCGACAGGCCGATGATCGTGATCAGCCCGACCTGGAAGTACACGTCGTTCGCGTAGCCGCGGAACAGGGTCCCCAGCACGACGCCGAGCACGCCGAGCGGCACGACGAGGATCACCGAGAACGGGATCGACCAGCTCTCGTACAGCGCCGCCAGGCAGAGGAACACCGAGAGGATCGCGAAGCCGTAGAGCACGAAGGCCTGGGCGCCGGCGAGCTTCTCCTCGCGCGACTGGCCGGCCCATTCGTAGCCGAAGCCTTCGGGCAGCTGGGCGGCCAGGCGCTCCATCTCGGCCATCGCCGCGCCCGAGCTGTAGCCGGGTGCGGCCTCGCCGTTGAGGCGGACCGCCGGGTAGCCGTTGTAGCGCACCGTCTGCATCGCGCCGGTGACCCATTTGGTCGTCGCGAAGGCCGACAGCGGCACCGGCTGGCCCGCTGCGTTGACCGCGTTCAGGCGCAGCAGGTCGTCCGGCTGCATGCGCGCCGGCGCGTCGGCCTGCACCACCACGCGCTGCAGGCGCCCCTGGTTCGGGAAGTCGTTGACGTAGCTCGAGCCGAGCGAGGTCGAGATCGCCGAGTTGATCGCCGAGAAGCTCACGCCGAGCGCGTTCGCGCGGTCGCGATCGACCTCGATCTCGAGCTGCGGCGCGTCCTCCAGGCCGTCCGGGCGCACCTGGGTCAGCACCGGGCTCCTGGCCGCCATGCCGAGCAACTGGTTGCGTGCGGCGATCAGCGCCTCGTGGCCCTGCCCGGCGCGGTCCTGCAGGCGGAAGATGAAGCCCGAGGCCGTGCCCAGCTCGGGGATCGGCGGCGGGCTCAGCGGGTAGATGAAGGCGTCGCGGATGCCCATCAGCGCGCCGAACGCGCGCCTGGCGAGCGCCTGGGCCGAGTGTTCGGCGCCGGGGCGGTCCGACCAGTCCTTCAGCGTCACGAAGGCCAGGGCCGCGTTCTGCCCCTGGCCCGAGAAGCTGAAGCCGAGCACGCCGACGATGCTCTGCACCTCGGGCTGCTTGAGGAAGAACTCCTCCACGCCGCGCATCGCCTCGCTGGTGCGCGCCTGTGTGGCGCCCGGCGGCAGCTGCACGTTGACGATCAGGTTGCCCTGGTCTTCCTGCGGCAGGAACGAGGTCGGCAGCCGCAGGTAGAGCACGCCCACCACCGCGATCAGCGCGACGTAGATCAGCATCACCCGGCCGCCGCGGTGGATCAGCTTCGAGACCCAGCCCTCGTAGCCTTTCGCGGTGCGTTTGAAGGAGCGGTTGAACCAGCCGAAGAAGCCGCGCTTCTCGAGGTGGTGGCCGGCCTCGACCGGCTTGAGCAGGGTCGCGCAGAGCGCGGGCGTCAGCGACAGCGCCATGAAGGCCGACAGGCCGATCGAGGCCACCATCACCGCCGAGAACTGGCGGTAGATGTTGCCGGTCGAGCCCGTGAAGAAGGCCAGCGGCACGAACACCGAGATCAGCACGACGGTGACGCCGACGATCGCGCCGGAGATCTGGCCCATCGCCTTGCGCGTGGCCTCGCGCGGCGAGAGCCCCTCTTCGCTCATGATCCGCTCGACGTTCTCGACGACGATGATCGCGTCGTCGACGACGATGCCGATCACGAGCACCAGGCCGAACATGGTCAGCACGTTGATCGAGAAGCCGAGCGCCAGCAGCGCCGCGAAGGTGCCCATCAGGGTCACCGGCACCGCGATCGTCGGGATGATCGTGTAGCGGATGTTCTGCAGGAACAGGAACATCACGAGGAAGACCAGCACCACCGCCTCGATCAGCGTCTCGGCCACCTGCGCGATCGACAGGCGCACGAAGCGCGAGCTGTCGTACGGGATCGCATAGCTCATCCCGCTCGGGAAGTAGCGCTGCAGCTCGTCCATCTTCTCGCGCACCAGGCGCGCCGATTCGAGCGCGTTGCCGCTCGGCGCGAGCTGCACGCCCATGCCGACCGAGGGTTTGCCGTTCAGGCGCGCCGAGGTGGCATAGCCCTGGGCGCCGAGCTCGATCCGGGCCACGTCCTTCAGGCGCACCGTCGAGCCGTCGGTGTTCGCGCGCAGCACGACCTCGCCGAACTGCTCGGGGCTGGTGAGCTGGCCGCGCACCGTCACCGTGGCGGCGACGCGCTGGCCGGGCACGTTCGGCAGGTCGCCGATCGCGCCGGCCGAGACCTGCGCGTTCTGCGCCTGCAGCGCCGAGATGACCTGCGCGGTCGAGAGGTTGTAGCCGAGCAGCTTGGCCGGGTCGATCCAGACGCGCATCGCGCGCTCGTTGCCGAACAGCTGCACCTGGCCGATGCCGCGCACGCGCTGCAGCTCGGGCTGCACGTTGCGCGCCGCGTAGTCGGCCAGCGCGATCGGGTTGTGCGCCGGGTTGCTCGAGGTGAGGATCGCGAAGAGCAGGAAGTTGCGCCGCGCCTTGTCGACCCGCACGCCCTGCTGCGTCACCACCGAGGGCAGGCGCGGCGTCGCGCGCGAGAGGCGGTTCTGCACGTCGACCTGGGCCAGGTCGTCGTTGGTGCCCGGCTCGAAGTTCAGCGTGATCGAGCCGGTGCCGTCGGCCTGGGCGACCGACTCCATGTAGATCATGCCGGGCAGGCCGTTCATCTCGCGCTCGATGACGGCGAGCACGCTGTCCTCCAGCGTCTGGGCCGAGGCACCGGGGTAGACGACGTTGACCGAGATCGAGGGCGGCGCGACCGGCGGGTACTGGGCCACCGGCAGCTGGGTGATCGCCACGCCGCCCATCACCAGGATGAACAGCGAGACGACCCAGGCGAAGATCGGGCGATCGATGAAGAAGCGGGCCATGGCTGGGCTCTCCGTCCGCTCAGCGCGCGGCTGCCGAAGCCGGGGCCGACGCCGCCGCGGCACCGCCCGGGGCCGAGCCGGCTGCCGCGGGCTGCCATGGCACCGGGTTCACCGGGGCGCCCGGCACCATCATCTTCTGGAAGCCGTCGACGATGACCCGCTCGCCGGCCTGCAGGCCTTCGGTGACGATCCACTGGCCGCGCTGCTCGCCGCCGATCTTGATCGGGCGCGGCGCCGGCTTGTTGTCGTCGCCGACGACCAGCACCGTGTCGCCGGTCGAGTTGCGCGTCACCGCCTGCTGCGGCAGCAGCACGCCCGAGGGCAGCTGCGCCTGCGACAGCCGCACGCGCACGTACTGGCCCGGCAGCAGGTAGCCGTCGGGGTTCGGCACTTCGGCGCGCAGCGTGATCTGCCCCGAGCTCTCGTCCACCGTCAGGTCGGAGAACAGCAGCTTGCCCTCGTGACCGTATACCTGGCCCCCATCGAGCAGGATGCGCACCGGCAGGCTTTCGCCGTTGCCGGAGCGCTCGAGCTGCTTGGCGGCCATCGCCTGGCGCAGCCGCAGCACCTCGCTGCTCGACTGGGTGAAGTTGACGTAGACCTTGTCGATCTGCTGGATCGTGGCCAGCTGCGTCGCCTCGGTCGCGCTGACCAGCGCGCCCTCGGTGACCAGCGCGCGGCCGATGCGCCCGCGGATCGGCGCCGTCACGCGCGCGTAGTCGAGGCTGATCTGCGCCGTGCGGATCGCCGCCTTGCTGGCGGCGACGTCGGCCTCGGCGGCCTTCTGCGCGGCCTGGGCGTTGACGTAGTCCTGCTGGCTGATCGCCTTCGCCTCGGCGAGCGGCTTGTAGCGCTGCGCCGTGGCCGCGGCCTGCGCGCGGTTCGCCTCGGCGCGTGCCAGCGCGGCCTGCGCGCTGGCGAGCGTCGCGCGGTAGGGCGCCGCGTCGATCTCGAACAGCGTCTGGCCCGCCTTCACCTCGCTGCCTTCGCGGAACACCCGCTTCAGCACGACGCCGTTGACGCGCGCCCGCACCTGGGCGACGCGGATCGGCTCGACGCGGCCCGGCAGCTCGGTCGACAGCGCGATCGTCTGCAACTGCACCTCGATGACGCCGACCTGCGCCGGCGGCGGGGCGCCGGCGGCGCCGCCCGCAGGCGCCTTTGGCCCCGAGTCGCCGCAGCCGGCGACCAGCACCGCGGCGCCGACGAGGGCGGCGAGCGTGGCGATCAGGAACAGGCGCGAGGGCGAGGCCCGGCCGCGTTGGGGAAGAGTCGGTTCGCGTTCGATCACGATGGCAAGCCTGCGCTGGTCGAGGTCGGCAGAGAGGGATCGCCCCGCGGCGGCCACTCGCGCGAAGGCGGGGCGGTCACGACGCGTGGCGCGACGGAGGGCCTGCACACGTTGCGGTGGCGGGTGGTGGCGGGGTCGGTGCCTGGCCGCAGCCAGTGGCCGGATACCCGACTGCCGAGCAGGCCGTCGAACGCCACCAGTATACATACAGTCTAGAATGTATGTGATCGCGCTGCATCTCCACCGTGTGGCTTGCGCGACGAAGATCACGGCACCCTCGGTGCGCCCCGCGAGCCGAGACGCTCGAGACACAGACCCCGCGAGACCCGAGACGCAAGATGGCCCGCAAGACGAAGGAAGAGGCGCTGGTCACGCGCAACCGCATCATCGATGCGGCCGAGCAGCTGTTCCATCGCCAGGGCGTCTCGCGTACCAGCCTGCACGACATCGCCCAGGCCGCCGGGGTCACGCGCGGGGCGATCTACTGGCACTTCGAGGACAAGGGAGACGTCGTCGCCGCGATGATCGAGCGGGCCTGCCTGCCCTTCGAGGAGCTCGACCCCGACCTGCTCGACCACCTCGACGACCTGCCGCTCGAGCGCCTGAAGCGGCATCTCGTCGGGGTGCTGCGCCGCATCTCCGCCGACGAGGGCGCACGCCGCATCTTCGAGATCGCGACGCAGAAGGTCGAGTATGTCGACGAGCTGGCCGTGATCCGCGAGCGCCACATCAGCCGGCGCGCGAAGTACACGCAGAAGATCGAGCTCGCGGTGCGCGCCGCGCAGCGCCTCGGTCAGGCCTCGCGCCGCATCCCGGCGCCCAGCTTCGCGATCGGCCTGCACGCGAGCGTCGACGGGCTGATCCAGAACTGGCTGCTCGACCCCACGGCCTTCGACCTGGTCCGCATCGGCCACACGATGCTCGAGCTCCAGGTCGACGCGCTGCGCCTGCCGGCCGCGGCGTCGAGCGACGCATGAGCGCCGCCCAGCCGCTGCGCGGCCGCTGGCAGGCGCTGGCGACGACCGACTTCACGCGTGTCGACCCGCTGCGCACGGTCGCGCTGCTGCCGGTCTCGGCCACCGAGCAGCACGGGCCGCACCTGCCGCTGGGCACCGACGCGCTGATCAACGCCGGCATCGTCGAGGCCGCGTTCCAGCGGCTGCCGGCGGCGGCCTCGGTGCTGGTGCTGCCGGCGCTCGAGGTCGGCGACAGCCTGGAGCACAGCGCCTTCCCCGGCACCTTGACCGTCGGGCTGGAGGCGCTGGTCGCGCAGTGGCTCGCGGTCGGCGAGGGCGTCGCGCGCGCGGGCATCCGCAAGCTCGTGATCCTCAACAGCCACGGCGGCCAGAAGGCGCACGTCGACCTGGTCGCGCTGCGGCTGCGCGTCGCGCACGCGATGCTCGTCGTGCGGGTGCAGAGCTTCTCGCTCGGCGTGCCGCCGGGCTTGTTCGAGGTCGACGAGCTGGCGCTCGGCCTGCATGCGGGCGCGGTCGAGACCTCGCTCGTGATGCACCTGCGGCCCGACCTGGTGCGGCAGGAGGCGATCGTCGACTTCCCGACCTGGCGCGCGGCACCGGCGACGCCCGGCGGGCTGGTCGGCGCCGAGAAGCCGGTGGGCATCGGCTGGATGGCGCAGGACCTGAACCCCGAAGGCGCCTGCGGCGACACCCGCGCTGCAAGCGCCGACAAGGGCCGGGCGGTGCTGGAGCACCTGGCGGGCAGGCTCGTGCAGATCCTCGCCGAGGTCGAGGCGATGCCCTTGCCGGCGCCGGCGCTCCGCCAGGCCTGATCGGCCGGCGGGGCGGCCCGCTCAGTAGCGGTAGCTCAGCGTGCCCACCACGTTGCGCCGGTAGCCCTGGCCGCAGGCGGTGTTCGGCGAGCAGCTGCCGTAGTACTTGCGGTCGGCGAGGTTGGTGCCGTTGAGCGCGAACGACCAGGGGCCGCGTTCGAGCGCGATCACCGCGTCGAAGAGCGTGAAGCTCGGCGTGTCGAGGCTGATCACCGCGCCGTCCACCACCGAGGCCTCGCGCGAGCGGCCGACGTAGCGCGCGCCGAGCCCCGCCGTCAGGCCGATGCCGTGGTCGAGCGCCACGCGCTGCTGGGCCCAGAGCGTGCCCTCGTGGCGCGGCACGGCGGCGATCGGCAGGCCGATCTCGAGCGGCTCGTTGCTGCGCGAGATCTTCGCGTCGACGCGGCTCCAGCTGGCGCTCACCTCGAAGCCGCCGCGGCTGCGGTGCTGCGCCTCGAGCTCGATGCCGCGCGACTTCACCTCGCCCTGCTGGATCATGTTCTCGCCGTTGGTCGGGTCGTTCGTCAGCCGGTTGGTGCCCTTGATCCGGTAGGCCGCCAGCGTCACCAGCGTGCGCGGCGTCGCCGCCCACTTGAGCCCGGCCTCGATCTGGCGTCCGCGCTGCGGGACGTAGGCATTGCCGTAGACGTCGAGGCCGACCGTCGGCTGGAACGACTCCGCGTAGTTCACGTAAGGCGAGAGGCCGGCCAGCACCTCGCCGATCGCGCCGAAGCGCCACGAGGTGGCGTAGTCGACCTGCCCCGGATCGCCCTCGGCGCTGGTGCGCGCCCGGTCGCGCCGCACGCCGGCGACGACGGTCAGCGCGTCGCGGATCCGGATCTGGTCCTGCAGGTAGAGGCCGAGCTGCGCATCGACCAGCCGCGGGTCGGCCGCCAGCTCGGCGGCCGCCACGTTGCCGTAGACCGGGGCGTAGATGTCGATCGGGTCGGCGGCGCCATAGGCCGTCTCGCTCAGCAGGCGCACGCGCGAGTAGTCCAGGCCGGCCAGCGCCTCGTGGCGCAGCGGGCCGGTCTCGAAATTCCAGCGCAGGCTGTGGTCGGTCGACAGGGCCGCCACGCGCGAATTGAAGTCGTAGCGGTAGCGCGGCAGCAGGCGACGATCCGCGTCGAGGAAGGGGTTCTCCAGGCCGTTCCAGATGTCGGCCTCGATGTCGCCCTTCCAGGTCTTCGCGCGCGTGAGGCGCAGCGCGCTCGTCAGGCTCAGCGCCTCGCTGAAGCGGTGCGTCAGCTGGGCCGTCGCCGAGGTCTGGTTGGTGTCGTCAAAGTTGTGCGAAGGCTCGCCTAGGTAGGCGCCCCAGCGCAGCTCGCGGCCGGGCGCCGCCTGCAGCGTCGCGCCGACGGGCAGGAAGGAGGCGGTCGAGGCCGCGCGGTCCCTCTGGTACAGCAGGGTCGCGACGAGGTCGGTGTCGGCGCTGGGCTGCCAGCGCAGCGAGGGCATCAGCACCACGCGGTCGTCGCGGCTGAACTCGGTCTGCGTGCGGGCGTCGCGCACCAGCGCGACGATCCGCCCCGAGAGGCCGCGGTCCTCGTCGAGCGGCCCGGTGAGGTCGAGCTGGAACTGGCGGCGCCGGTAGCTGCCGAGCTGCAGGCCGATCTCGCCCGCGGCCACCTCGCGCGGCCGCTTCGACATCGCATTGACGATCCCCCCGGCCGAGCCTTGCCCGTAGAGCACCGACGAGGGGCCGCGCAGCACCTCGAGCCGCTCGAGGGTGTAGGGCTCGATGCGGCCGGCGTAGTAGCCCTCGGCGCGCCGAAGGCCGTCGAGGTACTGGGCCGCCTCGAAGCCGCCCCGCGAGGTGACGTAGTCGAAGCGGAAGTCGGCGCCGTTCGGCTCGGTGCGCAGGCCCGCGCTGTAGCGCAGCGCCTCCTGCAGGCCGATCGCGCCGCGCTCGCGGATCTGCTCGGCGTCGATGACGCTGATCGCCTGCGGCGTCTCGGTCAGCGGCGTGTCGGTCTTGGTCGCGGTGCTGGCGCGCGAGCCGCTGACGGTGACCGGCGCCAGCTCGCTGCGGGCGGCGGCAGGTGGAGCGGTCTCGGCGGGGGCGGGAGCGGGGGCTTGGGCCTGAGCCGCAGAGGCCGCCAGGCCGGCCGCGGCGAGGCCGCCGGCGAGCAGGCGGCGGCTGAGGATGGAGCAGATCGGAGGGCGCATCGCGCGACGGCGCCCGGCGCCTGTGCAGCGCGGGCCTTCAACGGAGAGGGGCGGCAGTATAGAGAGTGATTCTCATTTGCCGCCAGGGCACGACCGCTGTTGGCGGCACCGCGCCCGCCGCGCCTTCAGTCCTGCTGTTCGTCCTCGCGCAGGTGCCCGGCGCGGTCGCGCTTGGTCTGCACGTAGCGCGCGTTGTGCGCGTTCGTCGGCGCGACCAGCGGCACGCGGTCGACGACGTCGATGCCCGCCGCGCGCAGCGCCGCGATCTTCTGCGGGTTGTTCGTCAGCAGCCGGATGCGCCCGATGCCGAGCTCACGCAGCATCGCTGCGGCGACCGAGAAGTCGCGCTCGTCCTCGCGGAAGCCGAGGTGGCGGTCCGCGTCGAGCGTGTCGAGGCCGCCGTCCTGCAGCCGGTAGGCGCGCAGCTTGTTCGCGAGGCCGGTGCCGCGGCCCTCCTGCGCGAGGTAGAGCAGCACGCCGCCGGCCCCGGCCAGGTGGGTGATCGCGCGCTCGAGCTGGTCGCCGCAGTCGCAGCGCAGGCTGCCCAGCAGGTCGCCGGTGAGGCAGGACGAGTGCAGCCGCACCGGCACCGGCTGCGCCGGGTCCGGCTGGCCGATGCGGATCGCAACGTGCTCGGCATCGCCCTCGACCTCGCGGAACAGCACCAGCGTGCAGTCCTCGTGCGCCTCGATCGGCACCTGGGCGTCGCTGACGCGGCGCAGCGCCGGCGCGCGCGGCGGCGCTGCGAGCGCGACGTCGGCGGTCGAGACGGCGAGCCAGGGACGCTCGGCGAGCGACTCGGCCGGCAGGCGCGCGACGAGCAGCGCCGGCACCAGCCGGGCGCGCTTGCACAGCGCCAGAGCCGCGAGCATCGCCGCGTCGGCCAGTTCGCCGGCGTCCGCCGGCGGCGGGGGCGCCGGCATGGCCGGCTGGCGCGAGCCGGCCAGCGCCTGCAGCGCCTCGGCAGCCAGCTCCGGTGGCAGCAGGAAGGCGCGCGGCGTCGAGGCGTGGGCCAGGCCCAGCGCATGCAGGCGCTCGGCCGTCAGCAGCAGGCGCGGCGCGGCGCGGCGCAGGAAGGCCGGCAGGCGGGCCGGGACCAGCGTCTCCACGGCGGCGACGAGCAGCACCGTGCCGTCGGCCACCGTCGGGTCGGTGACGACGACCGGCCGGCCGTGGCGCAGCTCGGTGCGGGCGCGGTCGACGCGGATCGCCGCGGCCTCGTCCTGCGGCGGCTCGTCGGGCGACCACGGGCCGGGCGCCGGGCCGGCATCGGCGACGGTCGCGGCGCTGCGCGCGGGGTCGAGGTGGGTGGCGCGAGGGGCGCGGTCGTTCATGGGCGGGCTCCTCGGCCGCGAGCGGGGGCATACCGGTACGGCGAGCGCAGGCCTGGAACAAGCGGATACGGACCGGGGCAGGGCGGATGGCACATCCGACCTAGGATAGCGATTCGCGGCGCCCCGCAGGTTTCGCGGGCCTGCCTTGTCTGGGCCGGGTGAGCGCAGGCGGGCTCTCCGGGTGCCGCGCCGCCGGCGGCCGGGCCGCCTGGCGGGGCCCTGTTTCATCCCTCCGTACCCAGCCACCTCAAGCCCCTGGAACCAGCCCTGACACCCGCCGCCCCCGAGAACGCCGACCCGCGGCGCGGCGCTCCGGCGAGCCTGCCGGAAGGGCCCGATGACGAGCCGGCCGACTGGGCGGCGCTGTGGGCCTGCCTGCAGCAGGCGGCCGCGGCGGCGGCAAGCCAGCCGCCGCCCGTCGAGGCCGCAGGGCCCCGGCTCGCCTGGAGCGATGCCAAAGGCTGGTCGGCGCAGGGCTGCAGCGCCGAGAGCGCGGCGCTGTTCGCGCTCTACAAGCCGCTGCTCGACGCGCGCCGGCGCGGGCGCCGTTGCGTCGTCGCCCAGCTCGGGCAAAGCCTGGACGGCTTCGTCGCGACGCACAGCGGCGATTCGTACTACGTCAACGGCGCCGCCTGCCTGTCGCACCTGCACCGGCTGCGCGCGCTGGCCGATGCCGTGCTTGTCGGCGCCGGCACCGTCGCCGGCGACGACCCGCGCCTGACGACGCGCCGCGTGCCCGGCGCGCAGCCGGTGCGTGTCGTGCTGGACCCGCGCGTGCGGCTCGACGCGGCGGCGCGGGTGTTCAGCGACGGCCTGGCGCCGAGCCTCTGGGTGTGCGATGCGCGGCACGCGGCACAGGCCCGGGCGAGCCTCGGCGGGGGCCCTGCGGCCGGAGCGTCGGGCGTGGAGGTGCTGGCACTCGAAGGCTGGCTGGACCGCAGCGATGCCGAGGCGCTGCCGCACCTGCTCGACGCACTCTCGGCCCGCGGGCTGCAGCGCGTCTTTGTTGAAGGCGGCGGCATCACCGTCTCGCGCTTCGCCGCCGCGGGGCTGCTCGACCGCCTGCACCTGATCGTCGCGCCGGTGCTGATCGGCGACGGGCGGCGCGGGCTGAGCCTGCCCGCCGCGGCGGCGATGCGAGCCTGCCCCCGGCCGCAGGCGCGGCGGCTGGCGCTGGGTGACGACCTCGTGTGGGACCTGGACGGGCGGGCGCTGGGGCGCCGCGGGCTGCCCCAGGGCGGCGGGTGATCGCCCGCCCTAAGCCTCAGCCAAAGTCAGACGCCTCGTAGCAGGGGCGGATCTTGATCTCGCTCGGGCCCGGCATCGGGTTGGGGCAGCGCTTGACCCAGGCGATGGCTTCTTCCATGTCCTTGACCTCCCAGCGCCAGAAGCCCGCCACCAGCTCCTTCGTCTCCGAGAAGGGGCCGTCGATGACCGTGCGGTCCGCACCGGAGAACAGCACGCGCTTGCCCTGCGACGTCGGCTTCAGGCCGTCGCCGTCTTTCATGACGCCGGCCTTGATCAGCTCCTCGTTGTACTTGCCCATCGCCTCGAGGAGTTCCCGCGAGGGCATGGCGCCCTGTTCGCTGTCTTCCGTCGCTTTCACAAACACCATCACACGCATGACCCTCTCCTGGTAAAGGGCGACCACAGGCGCCCGACACTCGTACGACGATCGCAGCCCGCCGTTATCGACAAGCCCTGCAGGGCGCGACCACCTGACAATCGATTCCCCTGATCCTGGAGCACACGCTTGAAGCCATTCGACATCGAGGTGCAGCGCTTGAAATCCATGAAGCATGACAAGGGCGTGATCGAAGTGGACATGGACGCCTTGGTGCTGGCCCGGAAGCTGAGGGAGGACGAGGCCGGATCAACCTGTCTGCGCATACCGGTCGACCACGCCCGAACGCTCGTCTTGCTTTTGAAGCAGCAACTGGCGGCGCTGGACAAGCTGCAGCCACGCAGCCGGCGTTCGGGGCGGGCGTAGAGCTGATGGCTTCAGACCTGTGTCGGCGCTCGAATCAAGACGAGGCCCTGTAGAAAACTTATGCCGGTTTAGCTGAGAGGGCCGACGAAATATTGTCTCGCGCGCGAGCTTCCAGTTCTCGGTGAAGCACGGGAGTGCTGTAGATCTCCGCGCGATCGAGGAATGACTTCAGAATGGAGCGCCGCTTCCGTCGGAACAGAAAACCCGGAACGTAAGCGTATTCCTGCCGGATCTGCCGCTCATACTCCACAAACCGCGCGGCGCTGGCGCCGAGGATGGAAAGGTCGATATCTATCAGCACCTTCTCGTCGCCGCCCAGTGGCGAGTCCGTGTGCCTCGTGGCCATGATCAGGTCATGGATGCGGGCTGCGACTTCGGGCTGGACGCCTCCGCGCAGCAGTTCGTCTCGGGCCCAGGCCGCGCTTCGTTCCTCGTTGTCCGAGGCCTTGAGGTCGTAGATGGCGTCATGGAACCAGAGGGCGATTTCAACTTCGGCCGGGCGCTCGGCTGCCTCGCGCACACGATCGAACAGGGCCAGGCACTCCTCAAGGTGCTGCAGCGTGTGGTATTTGCGCTGCGGCTCGGCATAGCGATCGAGTATGGCGTCTCGCAACTCCAGGCCCTGACCCCGGGTATGCAAACCATGCCAGGCACGATCCCACGATGATTGAAATACGGTCTTCATGCGGCCTTGGCTCATGTTCAACGAACTCCGCGCACAGGTGGGCCCTGAGGGCGTGCGCTGGCGCGACAGGCTAGACGGTACTCGTGGGGCCGAGCACCTCGGCGCGAAGACGTTCAAGGTTCTGCTGGTTCGCCCCGGCGACGAACTGTGCGATCCGCTCGTAGTGTTCGGCAGTGTCGAATGTCTGCCGCCAGTGGACCTGGGTGCCTTGACCGGAGGCGCGCAACTCGATGGACAGCAGGAAGTGATGGCCGGTCAAATGCTCGATCTCAAACCACTCGTCCGGGACAAGGCGAGTAAATCGGCTCTCGTTCGGAAAGTCCTTTCCGTCAGGTGCGTGCATGGTGAGCAACCATGTCCCGCCAGGTCGGAAGTCGAACCGATGGATGGTGTTCGAAAAGCCGTCTGGGCCCCACCAGCGAGCCAGGCGCGACGGGTCGCGCATGCTGGCGAAGACCTGAGCCGGGGTCGCCGGAATGAACAGGTTTCTGATGTCGGAGCGCTTGTCAATCGGTTCCATGCTGGCGCTTTCGTGGTTTGTATTGGCTTCCGGATTCCAGGAAGGCACTGCGCGCTCCGCCCGCGTCATCGCCCCGCGTCCCGCAGCCCCGCCAGCAGGTCGACATGCCCGACGCGCAACGTGCTGACTGCCAGCAGCGCCTGCCGGCGCGCGCGCCAGGCCTGCACCAGCGCGGCCAGGGCCGGCGCCTGCGCCCCGGCTGCGTCGGCCATGCCGTCGATCAGCGAGGCGATCAGGCCGGCCGCGGCGGTGGCTTCAGCGGCTGTGTCGCGCGCGTCGAGCCCCCAGTCGCTCGTCGCTTGCCGAACGGTGTAGCCCGCGGCGGCCAAGGCGAGGGCGGCTGCCGTCGGCGCGCCCGGCCCGAGCGCGAAGCCGAAGCCCTTGTCCCGCCGCTGGTGGGCGCGGAACAGCGCCTCGACCGCGCCGTCGTCGGCATCGGCAGGCGTCCAGGCCAGGCGCCCGTCGACGTTCAGGCTGAAGAACGCGGCCGCGCGCGCCGCGGCGCAGGCGCTCACCAGCCGCTGCAGCCAGGCGTGCGATACGAGGTCGAGCAGCGCCGAGGCGGTGACCAGCGCCGCGCCCTGCAGGGGCAGCGCCTCCGGCGTGCGGCCGAAGTCGAGCGCGATCCGCTCGACCTGCAACTGGCACGTCGGCAGCGTGACCCGCAGCGGTGGCAGCCCGCCGGCCACCTCGCCGACCTCGACGCTGCGGCCCCCCTGGGCGGTGGCCCAGGCATGGAGCAGGTCGGGCCACCGGTCGAGCAGCGTCGCATCGTGGTCGACGACCCGCCAGTGCTGCGCGCCGCCCAGCCGCGACGCCAGCGCGCGCAGGTTCGCCCCGGTGCCGCAGCCCAGGTCGACCACGGTCAGCGGCGCGGGCCCGTGCTGCCGTCTCCAGCCGGCGAACACGGCGTCGAGGTCCAGCTCGCGCGCCGCCGCGTCGCGCGCGGCCCGGTCGTGCGGCTCGCGCTGCGCCAGCCACTCGGCCGAGAACGCGCCCTCGCTTCGGGCCTGGGTGGCGAGGGCCCCGCGGGTGGGGCGGTCGGCGATCGCGGCCGCAAACCGGTGCGCCGCGTCGTCCCAGGTCGGCAACCGGCGGGCGGCACGGCGTGCGCCGGCCGCGGCGGCCTCGCGCAACGCCGGGTCTTCGAGCACGCGTTCGAGCGCCAGGCCGAGCGCTGCGGCGTCGCCGGCCGGCACGCGCCAGCCGGCGTCGTCGGGCAGCGTCTCGGCCAGCGCCCCGCCGTCGCTGGCGAGCACCGGCAGGCCGCGCGCGAGCGCCTCCGCGACGGCCATCCCGTAGCCCTCGTGCAGCGAGGGCTGGAGGCAGACGTCGGCGCGGGCGTAGTGCGCCTCCAGGGTCGCCTCGTCCACTTCTCCGTGCCACTGCAGCTGGGCGGCGATGCCGAGGGCTTCGGCCTGCGTCGCCAGCGCCGCGGCGGTCGCCGGGTCGCGCGTGGCACTGCCGACGCAGTCGAGCGTCCAGGGGCGGCCGCGCAGCGGCGCCAGCGCCTGCAGCAGCGTCGCGTGGCCCTTGCGGGGCGTCAGCGACGCGACGCAGAGCAGGCGCAGCGGCGTTGCGGGGCCGTGGGCTCGCTTCGAGGCGAGGGGGGGCTCGGGCGCGCGATCCGTGCCGGGCTCGACGACCCGGATGCGCGCCATCGGCACGTCGAGCGTGGCGGCGACGTCGCGCGCCGTCGTCGCGCTGGTGACCACGACGCTGCGCGCCCAGCGCAGCGCTTCGCGCTCCTGTTCGCGCAGGTGCTGCCGCTGAGCCTCGTCGAGGCCGCTCTCGAGGTGCAGCGGGTGGTGCAACAGCGCGACCCAGCGCAGGCGCACGGCGTGCCGCCGTGCCAGCGACGGCAGGGCGCCGAAGGCGAGGCCGTCGACGATCGTCAGCGTGCCGTCGCGCAGGGTGTCGACGACGGCCTCGGCCTGCGCGAGCGCGTCCGCGTCCGGCCAGGGGAAGCCCTTTGCCAACGCGCGATGCTCCACCGGCCAGCCGGCCTCGGACAGCGCGGCCGCGAGGCGCTGGGCGTAGCGGTTGCCGCCGGTCGGCACTGACCAGTCGCCCGGTACCAGCAGCGCCGGCGTGGGCGCCGGGCTCAGCATGGGAGCGACGGCTGGCGCCGTCCGCGGCGGTCGGGCCGTGTCGCCGACCGGGCGGCCCGCCGGTCACGACGTGACTGCCTCCCGCAGGGGGGCGGGGCGCTGTCTTCGAGCGGCTGCGCGCGCATGTTCACCGCGCCGGCAGCGCGCCCTCGTAGGCCGCCCAGGCGACATGCGATTCGTGCAGCGTCACCTTCAATCCCGCCAGGCCGCCGGCATGCGGCCCCAGCTCGCCGCCGGCGATGGCCGCGGCGATGCGGTCGAAGATCACCCGCGCGAGGAATTCGGTGGTGGTGTTGCGCCCGGTGAAGGCGGGCTCCTCGTCGAGGTCGCGGAAGTTCAACGCGCCGAGCACCGCCTTGAGCACCTCGGTCGCGCGCCCGATGTCGACGACGATGCCGTCCGGGTCGAGGGCCGGGCGCCGGAACTCGGCGTCGACGACATAGGTCGCGCCGTGGCGCTGCTGCGCCGGGCCGAAGACCGCGCCGCGGAAGCTGTGGGCGATCATGAAGTGGTCTCGCACGTTGACGGCGTACATCGCGGGCTCCGGTGAGTTTGGGGGCCTTCTCAGGGCGCGCCGGGGTAGTCGATGCGCTGGCACAGCACGCCTGGCGCCTCCGGCCCGGCCAGGCGCGCCAGCACCGCGGGCAGGGCGTCGAAGGCTGCCACGTCGGTGACCAGCGCGTCGAGCGCCGGGTCGGTCAGCAGCGACAGCGCGAGGTCGAGCCGCCGCTCGCGGCTCCAGCGGGCGCGGCGTGCCGCGGCCACCTGGCCGACCTGCGAGCTGCGCAGCGTGAGCCGCCTGGCGTGGAAGTCCGCGCCGAGGGGCAGGGCCACCGGCCGCGTGCCGTACCAGCTCAGCTCGATCACCGTGGCTTCGAAGCCGGCGAGGCCGAGCGCGCAGGCCAGGCCCTCGGCCTGGCCGCTGGCGTGGATGACGAGGTCGGCCTCGGGGCTCGCCAGCGCGGGCGTCGCGAAGTGCGCGCCGAGGCGCTCCGCCGTCGTGGCGCGCGCCGTCTCGCGGTCGACCAGCTCCACCCGGCAGCCCGGGATGCGCGCCGCGAGCCAGGCCACCGCCAGCCCGACCACGCCGCCGCCGACGACGGCGATGCGGTCGCCCGGGCGCGGCGCCGCGTCCCACAGCGCGTTGAGCCCGGTCTCGACCTGGCCCGCGAGCACCGCGCGCGCGGCCGGCACGCCCGCGGGCAGCGGCCGCACCGCCCCGGCGGCGACGTTGTAGTGCGTCTGGTGCGGGTAGAGGCAGAACACCTCGCGGCCGAGCAGCGCCGCCGGGCCGGACTCGACCACCCCGACGTTCAGGTAGCCGTACTTCACCGGCCCCGGGAAGTCGCCGGCCTGGAAGGGCGCGCGCATGCGCTGGTGTTCGCTGGCCGGCACCTCGCCGCGGAAGACGAGCCCCTCGCTGCCGCGGCTGACGGCGCTGTGCAGCGTGCGCACCCGCAGCTCGCCGTCGGCGGGCGGCGGCAGTGCCTCGTCGCGCAGTTCGGCGCGGCCGGGGGCGACGACCCAGCAGGCGCGCGCCTGCATCACGCGCTCCTGCGCGGCGCGTGGCCTTGCCGGGCTGGGGAGGGCGGGCACGCCGTGGACGTGGGAGGATGGGCCATGACGGTGCGGGGCATCTTACGGTGAGGGTCGACGAGGCGGGCCAGGCCCGGCACGGGGCTGCTGATGCTGCGGGCGCCGGTGTGGGCGCCGGTGCGGCGGCGCTGCGGCGCGACGCGGCGCGCGAGCTCGCCATCGGCGCGGCCCTGCTGGTCGTCGCCGGCCTCGTCGCGATGGCGCTCGCCGGCTTCTCGGCCGCCTACCTGCCGAAGGCACTCGGCTGGTACGCGCTCGGCGCCGTGCTGGTCTGGCGCGCGCTGCCGGGCTCGCATCCGCATGTGCGCTTCGGCGCGGCGAACCGCGTGACGCTGGTGCGCCTAGGCGTCGGGGCCCTGTTGGCGGCGATCGTCGGCGAGGCCCTGCCGCGGCCCGAGCCCATCGCCTGGGCGATCGTCGTCATCGCCACGCTGTCGGCCGTGGCCGATGCCTTCGACGGCCCGCTCGCCCGCCGCAGCGGCCTGGCCAGCGGCTTCGGCGCGCGCTTCGACATGGAGACCGACGCCGCCTACACCCTGGTGCTGTGCGCGCTGGTGCTGCAGTTCGACAAGGCCGGCCCCTGGGTGCTCGCGGCCGGGCTGATGCGCTATGCCTTCGTCGCCGCGGCCGTGCCCTGGCCCTGGCTGAACGGGCCGCTCGCGCCGAGCTGGCGCCGCAAGGCGGTGTGCGTGGGGCAGATCACCGTGCTGATCGTCTGCCTCGGGCCGATCGTCAGCCGCGAACTGGCCTCGGCGCTCGCGGCGGTGACGCTGCTCGCCCTCGCGGCCTCGTTCGCGGTCGACGTGCGTGCGCTGGCGCGCGCGCGCCGGCCGTCGAGGCCATTCCCGGCCGCCGACGGTGCCGCCCCTGGCGCCGTGACGGCGCACCCTGCCGGCGGTTCGGCCGGTGTCAAGGAGACCCGATGAAGCACCATCCGCTCGCGTCCCTCGCCCCCATGCCCACTTCGCCCGTCTCGCCGGGACGTCGGCGCCTCGTCACCGGCCTCGGCGCCGCGCCCTTCGCCGCCCTCGGCGGCGCGCGCCTCGCCGCCTTGGGTGGCGCGCCGCTCGCCCTGTGGCTCGGCACGAGGCCCGGCGTGGCCCGGGCCGAGGCCGCCCGCTACCAGATCGACCCCTCGCACCTGTCGATCGGCTTTCTGGTCGACCACATCGGCTACGCCAAGGTGCTCGGCATGTTCCGCAAGGCGCGCGGCAGCTACGCCTTCGACGAGGCCACGGCGACGCTGTCGGACGTGCGCATCGAGATCGACACCGACAGCGTCTTCACCAACTTCGAGGCGCGCGACGAGCACCTGCGCAGCGACGAGTTCCTCGACGCGAAGAAGCATCCGAAGATGGTCTTCACCTCGGCCGGCGCGAAAGGCTCGGCCGACCGCACCTTCGAGATCCCGGGCCAGCTCGAGCTGCTCGGCAAGAGCGCGCCGCTGACGCTGACCGCGAGCTGGAACAAGAGCGCCGAGTCGCCGATCGGCCTGCTCCGCAAGCCCTACGTGATGGGCGTCTCGGCGCGCGGCAGCTTCAAGCGCAGTGCCTACGGCATGAATTACGCGCTGGACAACGGCTGGGTGGGCGACGAGATCGCGCTGATCATCGAGTTCGAGGCTGTCCGCCAATGACGCGCCGCGCGTGTCGGCCGTGCCGGCGGTGAGGCCGGCCGTCGCGTCGGCAAGCGACGGCCGCAGCCCCGGCTGGCTCGCCTGGTCGCTGCGATTCGGCGCCGCGTTCGCGCTGCTGAACGCGCTGCTCACCTTCGAGAACGCTGGCGGCGGCTTCGGCGTCGTGCCGTCGCCGCGGCTGTCGTTCGAGCTCTGCCTGCTCCTCGGCGGGCTGACGCTGTGGGCCGGCCGCCGCGATGCGGTGGCGCGGGCCGCGCGCGCGGGACAGGCCGCAGCCAGGGCCTCGGCCCCGCGCACGAGCCCGGGCCCGACCTCGGCGCCGCGCACATCGCCGCCGCGCGGCACCTCATGGCTCGCGGCCGGCTTCGTCCTGCTGGTGCTCGCCCGCTACGTCGACGTGACGATGCCGGCCCTGTTCGGCCGCTCGCTGAACCTCGTCTGGGACCTGCGCCACCTCAGCGAGGTGCTGCGCCTGGCGGCGAGCGTCGCCACGGGTTGGCAGCTGGCGGGCGCCCTGCTCGGCTTCGCGTTCGGCCTCGCGCTACTGCACCGGCTCGTGCGCTGGGGCGTCGTGACCCTGCTCGACAGCCTGCGTTGGCACCGGCCGCGGCCGGCACTGCTGGTCGCCGTCGGTGCGCTCGGCGCCAGCTTCGCGGCCCACCCGCATGTCGCACGCGACACGCGCTGGTTCTTCGCGCTGCCGCTGGCGCCTTCGCTGCTGCACCAGGCCGCGCTGCTGCCTTCGGTGCTCGCGCCGGGCGGGGCCGACCGGCGCCTGCCGCCCGGCCCGGCCTTCGACGGCACGCTCGGCGCGCTGCGCGGGGCCGACGTGCTCGTCGTCTTCGCCGAGTCCTACGGCATCGCGAGCTTCGAGCGCGAGGCCCTGGCCCAGGCCATGCAGCCGGCGCGCGACCGCCTCGCCGCGGCCGTCGCCGCCGGCGGGCGCCAGGTCGTCTCGGCGCGTGTGACCTCGCCGACCTTCGGCGGCGGCTCCTGGCTGGCGCACGCCGCGCTGCTGTCGGGCATCGACACCGCCGACCCCTGGCAGTACGAGCGCCTGCTCGCGAGCGAGCGGCCGACGCTGGTGCGCCACTTCGCGCGCCACGGCTACCGCACGGTCGGCTGGATGCCGGGCCTGCAGCGCCCCTGGCCCGAAGGCGCGTTCTACGGCTTCGACCGCCTCGCCGGCCTCGACGCGATCGGCTACGCCGGCGCGCCCTTCGGCTACTGGCGGGTGCCGGACCAGGCGGCGCTGGCCTTGCTGCAGCAGCAGGAGCTGGACGCGCCGACGGCGGCCGCGCTGCCGCTCGCGGTCATGCCGCGCACCCCACGCTTCGTGGTCTTCCCGACCCTGTCCACGCATGCGCCGTTCACCCCGCTCGCGCCGTACCTGTCCGACTGGACACGGGCTGCGCGCCCCGATGCCTATGCCACCGCGAAGGTCGCGCCGTCACCCGCCTTCTCGACGGCATACACCGAGGCGCTGCGCTACCAGTTCGACTGGCTCGCCGGCTGGTTCGCCGGCCCGGCGCCGCGCGGGCTGCTGACGATCGTCATCGGCGACCACCAGCCGCTCGCGGCCGTCTCGGGCGCCGACGCCAGCCACGACGTGCCGGTGCACGTGATCGGCGACGACCCGGCGCTGCTGCGGCGCTTCGTCGAGCGCGGCTTCGTGCCCGGCCTGGCACCGCCGGCGCAGACCCTCGGCCCGATTCACGCCCTCACGCCGCTCCTGCTGGAGGTGTTCGATGCGGCCGCCGTTGGCGAGCGCGCGGCGACCGCAGGCGTGGACGCGGGCGCGAAGGCGGGTGTGATCGCGCCCGCAGACGCTGCACGCAGCGCGAACGGCGGCTGAGGGCGCGCCCGCGCCGCAGGACCACCCGCTACGCGGCCCGTCAGCTCAGATTGAGGCCAGTAACTCGGCCCAGGTCTTCTGCTCGCGGCTGTCGACGCGGCCGTCGCCATCGCTGTCGATTTCGAGCAGCGTGTGGGCGCCGGTGATCGTCGCGGTCGCGCGGCTGCCGGCTTCACCGTCGATCCGGAGCTGGCCCGAGGTGGGCAGTGCGCCGCCGACGCTGACGAAGGGGTGCAGGGTCTGCACGTCGAACGAGGCGTCGCCCATCGCCGGGAAGCTGCCGCTGGCGTGGAAGCTGAACGACTCGCTGATCGCGGCGGGCGTCACCGCGTAGTCGAAGGCGTAGCCGGACAGCGTGGCGCTTGCGACGACCGCGCCGGCGTCGAGGCGCTGGTAGCTGAGCGAGCCGTTGCTCGCGACGAGCCTAAGCGATCCGCTGTCGTCGTCCTCGTTCGTGAGGCGCATCGAGCCCTGGGTCACGCGCACGGCCTGGCTGCCGGCCGTCCAGGTGAGCTGTGTGTACACCGTGTCGGTGACCCACCGGGTCAGGGCGTCGTTGAAGTCGACGAAGGTGTGGCGCATCGTGCCGTCGATCTCTTCGCCGTCCTCGGCGCAGTCGCGGAACTCGATGGTCATCGAATCGCCCTTCGACAGGCCGTCGGCGCTGGCCGTGTTCAACGTCAGCACGGCGCTGCCGCCGTACAGGCAGGGCAGTTCCTCGCTGTCGACGGCCTGCGCCCGTTCGCGCGAGCCCACGCGTGCCAGCAGCTGTCGTGTACGGGCCGCGGCCGTCTGGGTCAGCTGCCGGCCGGCCTGGGAGGCCTGTTGGGCCGAGTCGTCCCGCGTCATCGTTCCGATGTTGCCGGCGACGATGGATTCGCCGAACGCCGCCGGCGCATTGGCGGTGCTGACGCGCAGCCCGTTCCCCTGGGCAGGGGGCGTGCCGCCGCCGGCGTCGCCATCGTTGCCGCCGCCGCCCCCGCAGGCGGCCAGCGTGCCGCCCAGGGCGAGCGTCATGACCCAACGACCGAATACTTGTGTGCGCTTCATATGGTCCTTCGCTTGAGACTGCCGTGTGATGCACCTCGTGTCCCCGCTGTCATGGACGTGCCGACGACGCAGGGCTGCAAGGCGGCGCGATCCTAGGAACGGCACGAAGGGCATGGCGCCCCTCTTCCGGGCACCCTCTGCAGCCACGGTCGGTGGTGGGCCACAGACCTTCTGAGCCTCGCCCGACGGGGCGTGCCTCGGCGGTTCGGGCGATCAGGCGTCGCGCCAGGCCAGCACGTCTGCCGACGGAGCCTCGCTCGTCATGCCGGTGAGCGCTGCGCGCATCGCCGCGGCGCCCAGGCCCTGCGGTGGCTGCAGGCGCAGACGCTCGCCGGGCGACAGCGCGTAGCGGTAGCGCGCGAGCGACTCGAGCCGCTCGATGCAGCCCAGCGCGACGTTCGCCAGCGCCGGCACGACCTCGAACGACAGCGCGGGCAGCGGCTGCGACAGGCCGCGCAGGACCTCGAGCTCGTAGCCCTCGACGTCGATCTTCACGAAGTCGGGGCGGCCGTGGGTGGCGATCAGCGCATCGAGCGTGGTCACGGCCACCGTCGGGCCGGGCGACCACTGCACCCCTCGAAAGCCCTCCGTCGCGCCGGCGCGGCGCACGAAGTCCGGCGAGAGCGTCGACACCGTCGGCGTGCGCGCGCTGGCGAGCAACTGCGCCTCCCCAGGGGCCGCTCCCAGCGCCTGCGCGAGCAGCACGACGCCCGGGTCGCGGTGGAAGCTGTACGCCAGCAGGCGTGCGAAGTCCGGCTGCGGCTCGATGGCGACGACGCGCGCGCCGAGGGCACGAAAGGCGGCGACGCGGTTGCCTGCATGCGCGCCCACGTCGAACGCGAGGCCGCCGTCCGGCACGAACGGCCGGTAGAAGCGGCGCAGCTGCGCGGCCCGCCAGGGGATGCCGCGGTAGATCGCCAGCGAGCGCAGCAGGCCCCAGGCGCGGTCGAGCGCCGAGGGCGGGGCGGTGTCGGTCGACATGGGGCGCATGTGTCGCGCTCGGCCTGGCGCCCCGCGGTCCCGGCGCACGGGCGCCGGGGTCGTTCAGCGCGAGGCCGCCTGGGCGGCTGCGGGCGGCGCGGCGATCTGCGCCCGCAGCGCGATCAGCTTCGCGCGCACGCGCTGCTGCTGCGCCGGGCTCAGGCGCAGCATGATCTTCTGGCCGGCCGGGCGCGCCTCGAGCGTCGTGTCGGCGTACTCGTAGCGCACCCAGGGGCGCTCGGAGGGTACCGGGCCCTTCACCTCGGTCAGCGCCACGCGCGGCGGCTCGGGCGGCTGCGGGGTCGCGAGCAGCAGGTCGATCACCTCGACCAGGCGGTCATTGAAGTTGCGCTTCGGGTAGCCGAGGTCTTCGTAGGCGCGCTGGTACAGCGGGTACATGCCCTTGTAGAGCGAGGCGGCGCGGGCCACGTCGACCTTGTCGACGAAGGCGATGAAGCTCTCGTAGCGTGCGGCGTTCTCGTCCGAGATGCGCGCGTCGTCGCCGCTGCCGGCGACGGTGAAGCGCCCGGCGATCGGGTTCACCGGCCACAGCCGCGGCGCGGCATGCGCGCGGCCGAGGTTGTCGACCGTGGTGACGACGCGGTTGACGAAGCCGTCGGTCTGCAGCCAGGTCAGCACCGGCTCGCGGCCGAGCAGCGCGCTCAGCGCCCGCTTCATGCGGCTGTCGGATTCCGGCAGCGAGGGCAGCGGCTCGGCCTGGGCGACCGCGGTGGCAGGCGCGTCTTCGATCGGGTGCTCGACCGTCGGCTCCGAGGCCTCGGCGGCGGGCGCGGGCGGTGGCTCCTCGGCAGCGGGTGCCGACGAGACCGGGGGGCTCCCCTGCGGAGGCGCGGTCAGCGTCGGGGTCTTGGGCCACCAGTACCAGATGCCGAGCGCGATCAGCGCTGCGGCGATCACCGCGTAGACGGGCCAGGACGAGGCGGGTGGGGGGGTGGCGGGACGGTTCATGGCGGGGTCTGGCGGCCACTCGGCCGGTCGTTCGGGGCGCACATCCGGCAGCGGCTGCGTCGGATCCGTGGGCGGGTCGCGCAACGCGCCGTCGGGAAAGGCCGGGACGGTTCACCGGATGTCGTTCGACCCGCCGCGGCACGCCGGGTCCCGATGGGGCGTTGCATGCAAGGCGGTGGATCATCGCACGCTCGCGAGGGCCCTTCGACCGCATCGGCCCGCGTGTGTCCTTTCAGGGTCCGCGAGGGGCGCCGGCTAGAATCACGGGCTGGCGTGCGACCGTGGTGAAGTGGATATCATGCGGCCCTCCGAAGGCCGCGTCGCAAGTTCGATCCTTGCCGGTCGCGCCACGCCTCCCCAGCGTCAGTCCACGCGACACGGCTCTCGCCGCCGCTGTCTGCTCTCGCGCCGTGGCGTCATGGCGGGCTGCGACCCTCCATCACCTGCTCCGCCATGGCCGTCCTGTCCCTCACCGACGCCCACCTCGCCTACGGCCACCTGCCGCTGCTCGACGGCGCGGGCTTCGCGTTGGAGGCGGGCGAGCGCGTCGGCCTGGTCGGCCGCAACGGCAGCGGCAAGTCCTCGCTGCTGAAGGTGCTGGCCGGGCTCGAGAAGCTCGACGACGGCCTGCTGCAGGCGCAGCAAGGGCTGCGCAGCGTCTACGTCGCGCAAGAGCCGCCGTTCGATCCCGGGCTCAGCATCTTCGACGCGGTGGCCGATGGCGTCGCCGAGGCGCGCAGCCTGCGCGAGCGCTACGAGCGCCATGCGCCGGGCGACGACCTCGACCTGCTGCAAACCCGCATCGAGGCGCTCGACGGCTGGACCTGGGAACAGCGCGTCGAGACGACCCTGGCGCGCCTGGGGCTCGACGGCGCGCGCGCGGTCGACGCGCTTTCCGGCGGCCTGCGCAAGCGGGTCGCGCTGGCGCGCGCGCTGGTCGCGGCGCCCGACGTGCTGCTGCTCGACGAGCCGACCAATCACCTCGACCTCGACGCGATCGCCTGGCTCGAAGGCCTGCTCGCGGGCCAGGCGGGGGGGCAGGTCACCGGCGCGAAAGGCAGCCTGCTGCTGGTGAGCCACGACCGCGCCTTCCTCGACGCGGTGTGCACGCGCATCGTCGAACTCGACCGCGGGCGGCTGCGCGGCTATCCGGGCAACTTCGCCGCCTTCGAGGCCGAGAAGGCGCGCGAGCTCGAGAACGAGGCGCTGGCCTCGGCGCGGGCCGACAAGCTGCTGGCGCAGGAAGAGGTGTGGATCCGCAAGGGCGTCGAAGCGCGGCGCACGCGCAGCGTCGCGCGCATCGCGCGGCTCGAGGTGCTGCGCGCGCAGCGTGCGGCGCGGCGCGAGGCGCTCGGCCGCGCACGCCTCGAGGTCGATGCCGGCGCCGCCAGCGGGCGGCTGGTCGCGGTGCTCGAAGGCGTCTCCAAGTCGTACGGCGGGCCGCCGGTGGTCGAGGGCTTCGACGCGACGATCCTGCGCGGCGACAAGGTCGGCCTGGTCGGGCCGAACGGCGCCGGCAAGACGACGCTGCTCAAGCTGATCCTCGGCGAGCTCGCGCCCGACCGCGGCACGGTGCGGCTCGGCACGCGCCTGGCCGTCGCCTACTTCGACCAGCTGCGCGCCGGGCTCGACCTCTCGGCGACGCTGGCCGACACGATCAGCCCGGGCAGCGAATGGGTGGAGATCGGCGGCCAGCGCAAGCACGTGATGAGCTACCTCGGCGACTTCCTGTTCAGCCCGGCGCGGGCGAACTCGCCCGTCTCGTCGCTCTCGGGCGGCGAGCGCAACCGGCTGCTGCTCGCGCGCCTCTTCGCGCGGCCGGCCAATGTGCTGGTGCTCGACGAGCCGACCAACGACCTCGACATTGAGACGCTCGAACTGCTCGAGTCGCTGCTGCAGGGCTACGAGGGCACGGTCTTCGTCGTCAGCCACGACCGGCGCTTTCTCGACAACGTGGTGACGAGCACGATCGTCAACGAGGGGCCGGGGCGCTGGCGCGAGTACGAGGGCGGGGTCGAGGACTGGCTCGCGCAGTCGGGGCGCGCGGCGGCGCTGGCGGCCGGCAATCCGGCCACGGCATCCGGGGCGGGCGCGCCGGCGTCGAAGGCCGGTGCGACGGCGGGTCGCGCGGCGAAGGCGCCGGGTGTGGCAGAGACCTCGCGCGATGCCGCTGCGGGTGCTGCGCCCGCAGCCCCTGCGCCGATCGCGGCAACGGGCCCGGCCCCGCGCCGCAAGCTCAGCTTCAAGGAGCAGCGCGAGCTCGACGAACTGCCCGCGCGCATCGAGGCGCTGGAGGCCGAGCAGAAACAGCTCACCGAATTGCTCGCGAGCCCCGGCCTCTACACCGAGATGCCGCAGCGCATCCGCGAGGTGCAGGAGCGCTACGACGCGATCGAGACCGAGCTGCTCGCGCTGCTTGAGCGCTGGGAGGCGCTCGGCGCGGGCTGAAGCGACGCGCAGCGCCGCCGGCTTGCGGCGGCGCCAGCGGTGCTCAGATGCCGAGCCCGCCGAACCAGGAGTCGTTCAGCGCCGCAGGGCTGGCGCGGGTGACGATCAATCCGGCCTGCAGGTACAGGCCGTTGAGCAGGCGCGTCGCGCGCTCGCGGTCGAAGCCCGGCCAGTCGGCGATCTCGCGCAGCGTCGAGGCGTGGCGTTGCAGGCGCTCGACGCCGGCCGTCAGCGCGCCGTTCAGGCGGATCACCGCGAAGTCCAGGCCCGGCGCCAGCCGGTAGGCGACGGGGCCCGCGATCTCGGGCAGCAACGCATCGCGGCGGCCGCGCAGCGCCAGCTCCCAGAGCAGGGGGCTGAGCGCGTGGTACTCCGCAGCGTCGCCGATCAGCGCGGTCTCGGCGTCACCGGGTGGGCGTCGCGTCGCCGGTTCCACCTGCAGCACGCTCATCTCGGCGAGCCGGCCGGCGAGCACCGATTCCATCGGGATCGGGCAATGCACGAGACGCTGCTGCGCGAACACGGTGAGCGGGGCCACCTTGTCGCCCCAGGAGAGGTGGATCGTGACGTCGCGCGCGTGGCGCAGGCAGGCGGCGAGCACCTCGAGCACTTCGGAGCCGCCGTCGGAGGCTTCGAAGCGCATCAGGTCGGCCATCAGCGAAGGGCTGAGGGAGGCGAGCCGCGACGACGTGAGCGGCCCTGCCGACGTGTCGAGCTCGTCCAGGTAGCGGCGGAATGCGCTGACGCGCATCAACTCGGGTTCGCCGAAGGGGATGGTCGGTTCGAACATCGGACAGCGGAAAGGGGGCTCCACTGTAGGCGATGCCTCTGGGGGCCGATAGCCGTCCCGGTGAGGGCGTGTGAGGCGTGCTCCACGATAGGAAGCGCTTCGGCCCGCCCGCCTGCCGACGTGATCCGTTGTGGTGCAGACGCGGCAGGCCCGCGGATGCGGTCGCTCGCGCGGCAGGCCGGGCCATGCCAGGACCCTGCGGGCGCACCGCAGCAGCGGATGCAGTGCCGCTGCTGCGGCGGCACTGCGACGCGGCACCGCAGGCGCGGTACCGCGGAAGGCTCACTTCGTGAGGATCAGCTTGCCGAGCATCGTCAGGCGCAGCCGATAGACCGAGCCGGCGTGCTCGATATGGGCCTCGGGCTTGCCGTTCAGAAGGTCCTCGCTGCGCCAGGTCGGCGGCACCGGGACGGCGGCGCCGCGGACAGGCTGGGCGACCTGGACGGCGGGGCGGGCGATGGCATCGAGCGTGGGGGCAGTGTGCATGGCGGTCCCTCAGGGGCTGTTGATGCGGAAAAGTATAAATGCGAATGATTCCTAGGCACAGTCCGTACCGACAGCGCGGGATTGGCGGCCACGGGCGGCTTTGAGCGCCTGCCAGAAGCGCGCGTCCTGTGAGGTCGCGAAGTTGATGCGCATCAGCGTGCTTGCCCGAGGGGTGGCGTGGAAGAGCGCGCCGGGCGCCAGCAGCCAGCCGTCCTCGCCCATGTCGCGGGCGAGCTGCTCGGTGTCGATGCCCGTGTCGATCCAGCCGAACAGTCCGCGCGGCGGCGTGACGAAGCGGCACCCCGCTGCTTCGGCCAGGCGCACGCTGCGCGCGCGGGCCGCCTCGAGCCGCTCGGCCACGCGCTGCGCATGCCGGCGCAGGCCGCCCTGCTCGAGGCACAGCGCCAGCGCCTGCTCGGTCATGACCGGCGTGGTCAGCACGGTGAGCAGCTTGGTGTCGACCAGGCGATCGATCAGCGCTGCGGGGGCGGCGAGGTAGCCGACGCGCCAGGCCGGCGCCAGGATCTTCGAGAAGCCCGAGACATAGACCGTGCGCTCCAGCCCGTCGAGCGCGCACAGCCGCGGCAGGTGCGCCGGCGCGAGGTGGGCATAGGTGTCGTCCTCGACGATCGTCAGCCCGTGTGCCTGCGCCAGCTGCAGCAGGCGGTGCGCGGCCGGCAGGCCGAGCGAGGCGCCGGTCGGGTTGTGCAGCACGCTGACCGTCACGTACAGGCGCGGCCGGTGTGCCGCCAGCAGCCCGGACATCACCTCCAGGTCCGGCCCCTGCTCGCCGCGCGGCACCGGCAGCACGACGAGGCCGAGCGCGCGCAGCCGCGCGTATTCGACCGACCAGCCCGGCTCGTCGACCAGCACCGCGTCGCCGGCGCGGGTGAGCGTGCGCGTGACGATGTCGAGCGCCTGGGTCGCGCCGACCGTGGTCACGATCTGCCCGGCCGAGGCGGCGATGCCGTGCTCGGCCAGCCGCTGCGCCAGCGCCTCGCGCAGCCGCGCGTCGCCCGAAGGCTCGCCGTAGCGCAGCGCGAGCGGCCCGAGCGCCGCGCCCTGGGTCACGCGGCGCAGCGCGCGCGACAGCAGCGGCAGGTCGAGCCAGTCCTCCGGCAGCGTGCCGAGGCCGGGCGCCGGGCGGCCGGCAACGGCGCCCTGGAACATGCCGCGGATCAGCATCGTCGCGTTCAGCGGCAGCGGGGCGCGCGGTCGCGGGTCGGCCGCGCTGCTGGCGGCCCTGTGTGCGTCGGCGCCGCGCGCGGTGCCGGGCCCGCGCTCGGCAGCGGCCAGTGAAGCCGCCTCGTCCGTCCGCACGAAGAAGCCGCGCTGCCGCCGCGACTCGATCAGGCCCAGGGCGCTCAGCTGGTCGTAGGCGGCGACGACGGTGTGCGCGCTGACCCCATGGCGCGCCGCGCAGGCGCGCACCGAAGGCAGGCGCGCGCCAGGCGCCAGCCGGCGCTCGCGAATCGCGCCGGCGAAGTGCTGGGCCAGCTGCTCGGTCAGCGTGTGCTCGCCCGTGCGCGCCAGCGGGTCGTGCCCCGCCTGGCGGGCCGGCGGCACCGCGGCGCCGGGTGTCGAGATCGATTCGGGCATGGTCTGCGTCGGCTTCGGCGGCCGCCTGGTGTGTTGGCCCTGCTGCCAGTACAGCACGGCGATCTGTACTGGAAAGTGTATTGGTGATGTATCGGCCGCGCACCTATGCTGGGCGACATGACGAGCCTGTCGAATCCCCTTCCAGCCCCAACCGACGCGGTGGGCGGCGCAGAACAGGCCCGGCGCGAGCGGCGCGGTCTCGCCTGGGGCTTCGTCGGCGTGGCGCTGTTCGCGCTTACGCTGCCGATGCCGCGCATCGCGGTCGGCCAGGCGTCGCAGCCGGAGCTGTCGCCCCTGTTCGCCACGGCCGGGCGGGCGGCGTTCGCGGGGCTGCTCTCGGTCGCCTGGCTGGGCCTGATGCGCGCGGCATGGCCGAGCTGCGCCCAGTGGCGGGCGCTGGCGGTGTCGGCGCTCGGCGTGGTGCTCGGCTTTCCGCTGTGCCTGGCGCTCGCACTGCGCGAGGTGCCGGCGATGCACGCGGCGGTCGTCACCGGGCTGCTGCCGCTGGCCACCGCAGTGGTCGGCGCGCTCGTGCTGCGCCAGCGCGCATCGGCCGGCTTCTGGCTCGCGGCGCTGGCGGGCTTCGGCCTCGTGCTGGGCTTCGCGCTGACCACCGGCGGCGGGCTGCAGAAGGCCGACGCGCTGCTGCTCGGCGCGGTGCTCTCGGCCTCGATCGGCTACGTCTGGGGCGCGCGCGTCTCCGCCGAGCTCGGGCCCGAGGCGACGATCTGCTGGACGCTGGTGCTCGCGCTGCCCCTGGCGCTGCCGCTCGCCGCCTGGCACTGGCCGGCGCAGCCGGTCGGCGGCGCGGCCTGGCTGGCCTTCGGCTACCTGGGCCTGGTGTCGATGTGGCTCGGCTTCTTCGCCTGGTACCGCGGGCTCGCGCTGGGCGGCACGCTGCGCGTGAGCCAGGTGCAGTTGCTGCAGCCGTTTCTCGCGCTGCTGGCCGCGGTGCCGCTGCTCGGCGAGGCGCTCGAGGCGGAGACCGTCGGCTTCGCCCTTGCCGTGCTGGCGACCGTGGTCATCGGCCGGCGCTGCGCAGTGGGGCCGACGGCATCGGCACGGCGGCCGGTATCGGCATCGGGGCCGGCCTCATGATCGCGGGCGGCGGCGCCGGCCGCATGAAGCGATCGACAGGAAGCGAGGAGACGGCCATGCGCACCCTGGGCGTGATCGGCGGCATGAGCTGGGAGTCGACGCAGGTCTACTACCGGCTGCTGAACCAGGGCGTCGCGGCGCGCCTCGGCGGGCTGCACAGCGCCGAGCTGCCCCTGGCGAGCCTCGACTTCGGGCCGCTCGCCGCGCTGCAGGGGCAGGGCCGCTGGGACGAGATCGGCCGCCAGCTCGGCAATGTGGCGGCCGGGCTGCAGGCCGCCGGCGCCGAAGGCCTGCTGATCGCCTCGAACACGATGCACAAGGTGGTCGAGGCGACCGCCGCCGGCGCGCCCGGGCTGCCGGTGCTGCACATCGGCGACAGCACCGGCCGCGCGCTGCGCGCCGCCGGCGTCACGCGGGCGGGGCTGCTCGGCACGCGGTTCACGATGGAGCAGCCCTTCCTCGTCGACCACCTGCGCGCGCGCCACGGCGTCGAATGCGTCGTGCCCGGCGGCGACGACCGGGCCGAAGTGCACCGCCTGATCTTCGAGGAGCTGTGCCGCGGCCAGGTGCTGCCCGCCTCGCGGCAAGGGCTGCTGGCGGTGATCGGCCGCCTGGCCGCCGCCGGCGCCGAGGCCGTCGTGCTCGGCTGCACCGAACTCGGCCTGATGATCGACCCCGCGCGCGACCGCGAAGCCCTCGCACTGCCCGCCTTCGACTCGACCGCGCTGCACGCGCAGGCGGCGGTCGACTGGATGCTCTCCCGCAGCGGGCAGGGACCCGACCGGCAAGGAACCGACGGGCAAGGAACCGACGAGCAAGGAAGCACGACATGAACTGGACCCTCGCCGCGCGCACCGCCGGCATGAACCCTTCCGCGATCCGCGAGATCCTGAAGCTCACCGAACGCCCCGGCGTCGTCTCGCTCGCCGGCGGCCTGCCCTCGGCCGCGACCTTCCCGCTCGAGGCGGTGCGCGAGGCCTGCCAGCGCGTGCTCGCCGACGACACCGCCGGACGCCAGGCCTTGCAGTACGCGGCCAGCGAAGGCCACGGCCCGCTGCGCGAGCAGATCGCCGAGGACCTGCGGCGCCAGGGGATGGCGGTCGACGCGGCCCAGGTGCTGATCACCACCGGCTCGCAGCAGGGCCTGGACCTGCTCGGCAAGCTGCTGCTCGACGCCGGCAGCCCGGCGCTGGTCGAGTCGCCGACCTACCTGGGCGCGCTGCAGGCCTTCGCGCCGATGCAGCCGCGCTTCGTCGAACTCGAGGGCGACAACGGCGGCCCGCGCGCCGAGGCGCTCGCCGCCGCGCTGCAGGGCCCGGGGCGCGGCGCGCGCTTCGCCTACCTGCTGCCGAACTTCCAGAACCCGAGCGGGCGCACGCTCGACGAACCGCGCCGCGCCGCCTGGGTCGAGGCGGCCGCCGCCGCCGGGCTGCCGATCCTGGAGGACAACCCCTACGGCGAGCTGTGGTTCGAGGCCCCGCCGCCCGCGACGCTCGCCAGCCGCCACCCGGAAGGCGTGGCCTACCTCGGCTCGTTCTCGAAGGTGCTCGCGCCGGGGCTGCGCCTGGGCTACGTCGTGGTGCCCAAGGCGCTCTACCCGAAGCTGCTGCAGGCCAAGCAGGCGGCCGACCTGCACACGCCGAGCTTCAACCAGCGCCTCGCCCATGAACTGCTGCGCGACGGCTTCCTCGAGCGCCATGTGCCGACGATCCGCGCCCGCTACCGTGCCCAGCGCGACGCGATGCTGGCGGCGCTCGAGCGCCACATGCCCGCCGGCGTGCGCTGGAACCGGCCGGCCGGGGGCATGTTCTGCTGGCTCGAGCTGCCGGCCGGGCTGGACGCGGCGGCGCTGCTGCCCGAGGCCGTGACCCGCGGCGTCGCCTTCGTGCCCGGGGCGCCGTTCTATGCCGGCCTGGCGCGCGCGAACACGATGCGCCTGTCCTTCGTCACCGCCGACGGGCCGACGCTGGCGCGGGCGGTGGAGGCGCTGGCCGGGGTGATCGCCGAGGCGCTCCACTTCCGGCCCGCGGGAGCGGCCGCGACGACCGAGGCCGTCGCGGCGGCGGAGGGCGCCCGATGAACCGCCGCCGCGCCTTCCGCCAGGTCGACGTCTTCAGCGCCGAGGCCGGGCTCGGCAACCCGGTGGCCGTCGTGCTCGACGCCGACGGGCTCGACGACGAGCAGATGCAGCGCTTCGCGCGCTGGACGAACTTGAGCGAGACGACCTTCGTGCTGCCGGCCACCGAGGACGCCGACGGCCGGGCCGCCGACTACCGGCTGCGCATCTTCACCCCCGGCGGCGAGCTGCCCTTCGCGGGCCACCCGACGCTCGGCAGTTGCGCCGCCTGGCTCGCCACCGGCGGGGTGCCACGGGGCGACGAGGTGGTGCAGCAGTGCGGCGTCGGCCTGGTGCGCATCCGCCACGAGGGAAAGCGCTTCGCGTTCGCCGCGCCGCCGCTGCGCCGCGGCGGGCCACTCGAACCCGAGCTGCTCGCCCGCGTCGCCGCCGTGCTGCGCGTCGATCCGGCGGCGATCGTCCGCCACCAGTGGGCCGACAACGGCCCGCACTGGGCGGCCGTGATGCTCGACTCGGCGGCCGCGGTGCTGGCGCTGCAGCCCGATGTCGCGGCGCTCGGCGCGCTGGAGATCGGCATCGTCGGCCCGTACCCCGAGGGGCAGCCCTGCCGCTACGAGGTGCGCGCCTTCGCGGGCGGCCTCGGCGTGCCGGAGGACCCGGTGACCGGCAGCCTGAACGCGGCGCTCGCGCAATGGCTGATCGGCGCCGGGCTGGCGCCCGAGCGCTATGTTGCGAGCCAGGGCACGGCGCTGGGCCGCGCCGGGCGCGTCCACGTCGAGCGGCGCGACGGAGAGATCTGGATAGGAGGTGAATGCATGAGCGTGGTTGAAGGTCATGTCCAGTTCTGACCCCCGCCGCACGGCGGCACAAGGCGGCGGGCCGGGCGCATCCGCCGGGGCGCCTGACGGCGGCGCAGGGGCCGCTCCACGGCCCGGCGCGCCACCCGACGGCCAGGCGCGCGAGCCTGCGCTCGAGCTCGACCACCTCGTCATCGCGGTGCGCGACCTCGAATCCGGCGCCGCCTGGTGCGAGCGCACGCTCGGCGTCACGCCCGGCCCCGGCGGCCGCCATCCGCTGATGGGCACGCACAACCGCCTGCTCGCGCTCGGCAGCGGGCGCGCGGGCCCCGGCGGCGACGAGACCTGGCCGCTCGCCTACCTGGAGCTGATCGCGATCGACCCGCAGGCCGCGCCGCCCGGGCGGCGGCGCTGGTTCGACCTCGACCTGCCGGCGTTGCAGGCCGCGCTGGCGGAAGGGCCGCAGCTCGTCGCCTGGGTCGCGCGCTGCACCGCGCTCGACACCGCGCTGGCGCGCTGGGCCGCCGACGGGCTCGAGGGCGGGCGGGTGCAGGGCGCCTCGCGCGAGACCCCGGCGGGCCTGCTGCGCTGGCGCGTCGCGGTGCGCGACGACGGCGCGCGCGGGGCCGAGGGGGCGCTGCCGACGCTGATCGCCTGGGACGGGCAGCACCCGGCGGCGGCGATGCCGCCTTCCGGCCTGGTGCTGAAGACGTTCGAGCTGGCCGAGTCTCTGCCCGCCGAGTCGTCTGCGCCGGCCGCGTTGCCGGCGAGGCCAGGGGTGCCGGCGCCGGCGTTCGACGTGCGCCACGCGGTTGCCCGCGCCGGCGGACTGCCGGCGATCACCTGGCAGGCGGCGGCTGCACTCGGCGCGGCGTTCGCCGTGCAGCTGGACACCCCGCGCGGCCCGGTCCGGCTCGCCGCGCCCCGGTTCGGCTGAAGGCCCGTGGCCAGACGCTTCGCGCCCCGCTCGCCGCCGTCCGGGCCGGGGCCGGCGTCTCCCAGGCCGCTGCCGGGCCTTGTCGCGCCGGCCGGAGGGCCGCCGCTACACTGACCGGCCCCGCCGCCAGCCCCGAACACGCCGTGCCGCGAACCTCAGCCTTGCCCAGGCCCAGCATCGAGTTGATCGTGCCGGAGGGTGGTGAGTGGCTGGACGAGACGCGCAGCATCTTCCTCGAGTACGCGCGCTCGCTGCCGATCGACCTCGGCTTCCAGGGCTTCGAGGCCGAACTCGCCGCGCTGCCCGGCGACTACGCGCCGCCCGGCGGCCTGCTGATGCTGGCGACGATCGACGGCGAGGTGGCTGGCTGCGGCGCCTTCCGCCCGCTGCCCGACTGCGACTACCCGAACGCCTGCGAGATGAAGCGCCTCTACGTGCGGCGCGCCTTCCGCCGCTTCGGCCTCGGCCGCCTGATCGCCGGCGCCCTGATCGACCGCGCGACGGAAGCGGGCTATGCCTCGATGCTGCTCGACACCCTCGACGACATGGAATCGGCGCGCGAACTCTATGCCTCGCTGGGTTTCGAGGAAGTGCCGCCGTATTACTACAACCCGGTGCCGGGGGCGCATTACCTGAAGGCGGAGTTGGGGGCGTCGAGTTCGCGGTATTGAGTCAGGCCTGCGAAAACCCACCAGCCCGCCTCGCCAGTGTTCAAGCGGGTTGGCGAGGTGCTGCAGGGCAGCCTCACGCTTACGCGGTCTTCGGCAACGACAACAGTTCGGCAACGTGCTTCGGCCTGACCGCGTAGCAGCGAACCATGTGGTCGCAGTAGTCGGCCACGGTTCGTATTTCCAACTCACCGCGGCTCATCGCCTTGAGCAGCGGTTTGTCGGCAACATCCTTGATGTCTCCGTCGATGATGTCGAACTCGTTGGCCTTAAAGTCCGACACCGGATGAGCCTTGAGGTCTTTACCAAAGCGTGCAGCCAACGGCAGCGACTCGGCTTCGACCTTGAACACCGAGGCCACCCGCTGCAGGGCTCGCTGACGAATGAGCGTTTCAATGTCTGCCATCGCCACCACCTCACTTCCCGCAGCCGCAGTCCTGTTCCGAGGATGTAGCATCCCACGCGGCCTGGCCGATGACGCCCCAGTTGTAGAAGCCATCGAAGACGAGAGCAGCAGTTGCCGCAGAGCTCAAAGCTTGGCCGCCTACCGTTCGTCCGAAGTCGCGAAAGACGCGAGTGCCAAGCCGACTGGCCCAACGGCTCAACTGGCTGGTGTAGGGGTTGAGTTCACCTTTCGGAACGCCAAGCCCTCGAAGCTCACCCGACGTCTTGGGCATCGTTCCCACACTCCCCGCTGCCACCAAGGCACCCAAACTTGCTGCCGCGCTGGAGCGGTTCTCCTCGACTTGGTTGACGAACTGTTCGAAGTTGAAGCACAGTAAACCGTTCGGGTCGATGTTGTTGATGGGATTTCCTGCCGCATAGCCATAGGTGTTGATCCCACCGCCCAAGCCTAGCGGATCACTTTGAGTATACTTCCCCAGGCTGGCATCGTAGTATCTATTCCAGTTGTACCAAAGACCCGTTTCGGTATCCCGGTATTGGCCCGGGAATCCAATCTCGAAGCCACCGATCCGGTCGACGGTGACGGTACGGTCGAATGCGTCGTCGCGCGCGCGCCAGACGACGGAGCGGGCCGAGTCGGTGAGCGCGACAGGGCGGCCGAGATGTTCGTTGTGGCTGAAATAGAGCTTGCCGGCACGCTGAATGGCCGCCACCTGTCCGCCGATGTAGATGTAGTTGGTCAACTGACCGACGGACTGACCGCTTGCCACTTCTTCGTGCAATAGCGAGCCATCGGCTCCGTAGGCGAAGACCTTCTGCTGCGACTCGGTAGCCTTCTGCACCCGCAGATTCTGCGCGTTGGCCCCGCCGCCCTGAGTTGTCCGGCTCTCCATGGTCGAGCCTGTCGCCAGATCCCCCGTCTATACACTCGCCCCGCATGCAAGCACCGTCCACGGGCCTGATCCTGAGCGGTGGCGGCGCGCGAGCCGCCTACCAGGTGGGCGTGCTGAAGGCGATCGCGCGCATCCGGCGCGACTGCGGCGTCTACCGCGGCAACCCGTTCCCCATCATCGCCGGCACCTCGGCGGGCGCGGTCAACGCCGCCGCGCTGGCCTGCAACGCCGACCACTTCGACCTCGCGGTGCAGAGGCTGGTCGAGGTCTGGCGTGGCTTCGAGGCTGACCGCATCTACCGCGCCGATGCGCTCGGCGTGATCCGCAGCGGCGCGCACTGGCTGACGATGCTCACCGCCGGCTGGGCCCTGGCGCGCTGGCGCCGGGCGCGGCCGCGCTCGCTGCTCGACAACGCGCCGCTGCGCGAGCTGCTGCACGAGGTGATCAAGCTCGACCGCCTGTACGGCGTGATGGCCCAGGGCCACCTGCAGGCGCTGGCGGTGACGGCCTCTAGCTATACCAGCGGCCACCACGTCACCTTCTACGACACGCTGCGCGACTTCCCGCCCTGGACACGCTCGCAGCGCCTGGCGGTGAAGTGCCGCATCACGATCGAGCACCTGCTCGCGTCGTCTGCCATCCCCTTCGTCTTCCCGGCCGAGGAGCTGGCGATCGGCGACTCGCGCGAATGGTTCGGCGACGGCTCGATGCGCCAGACGGCGCCGCTGTCGCCGGCGGTGCATCTGGGCGCCGATCGGGTGCTGGTGATCGGCGCCGGCCGCATGCAGGAGGCGTCCGAGGCGCCGGCCGCGACCACCGGCGCCTACCCCACGCTGGCGCAGATCGCCGGCCACGCGCTGTCGAGCATCTTCCTCGACGCGCTCGCGGTCGACATCGAACGGGTGCAGCGCATCAACCGCACCCTGCTGCTGCTGCACCCCGACGCGCGGGCGAGCACGCCGCTGCGCCGGCTGGAGGTGCTGCTGATCGCGCCGAGCAAGCGGCTCGACGACCTGGCGGCGCGCCATGTCGAGAGCCTGCCGCCCTCGATGCGCTCGCTGCTGCGCGGCGTCGGCGTGCAGCGCGAGGGCCTGGCCACCAGCGGCGCCGCGCTGGCGAGCTACCTGCTGTTCGAGACGCCCTACACCAGCGAGCTGCTCGACCTCGGCGAGGCCGACGCGCTGTCGCGTCGCGACGAGGTCGCGCACTTCTTCGGCTGGGACCGGCGGCGCGCCGCGCGGGGGCGGTCACGCCCTTGAGGCGGGCGCCGCCCGACAATGCGTCGTTCGATGTGCTGTTCGCCTGGAGGCCACGCGCTTCCGGCCTTTTCACGAGACCCGTCCGCCCCATGGCCCTCCAAGACACCCTCGCCCGCGCCGTTGCCCTGGTCGGCGCCGGCGCCATCCGCTGGCGGCGGCGCCGTGGCGCGCCGCCGGTGCAGGCCGTCGGCACGGCGCCCGAGATCCCCGCCGCGCGGCCGCAGGGCCGCATCCCGACGCTGAAGATGCCGACCGCGCAGGGCTGGGCGCCCGGCGCCACGCCGGTGGCGGCGCCGGGGCTCGCGGTGAATGCCTATGCCGCCGGGCTGCGCCATCCGCGCTGGCTGCAGGTGCTGCCGAATGGCGACGTGACCGTGGCCGAGGCCCTGATGACGCCGGGTGGCGGCGCCCGCACGCTGTTCGACCATGCGATGCAGGCGACGATGCGCCGCGCCGCCGCGCTGGGCGAAAGCCCCAACCGCATCACGCTGCTGCGCGATGCCGATGGCGACGGCGTGGCCGAGGAGCGCCACGCGCTGCTCGAAGGCCTGAACCAGCCCTTCGGCATGGCCCTGGTCGGCGACAGCTTCTACGTCGGCAACACCGACGGCCTGCTGGCCTTCGCGTACACGCCGGGCGCGACGCGCATCGAGGCGGCGGGGCGCCGCATGGCGAGCTTCAAGCCCGGCGGCCACTGGACGCGCAGCCTGCTTGCGCGGCCCGACGGGCGGCGGCTCTACGTGGGTGTCGGCTCGCTCAGCAACATCGGCGAGCACGGGCTGGAGGCCGAGGCCGGCCGCGCCTGCATCTACGAGGTGGACCTTGCCACCGGCGGCAGCCGCGTCTTCGCCTCCGGCCTGCGCAACCCGGTCGGCATGGCCTGGGAGCCGTTCATCGGCCGCCTCTGGACGGTCGTCAACGAGCGCGACGGCCTCGGCGACGAGACCCCGCCCGACTACCTGACCACGGTCGACGACGGCGCCTTCTACGGCTGGCCCTACTGCTACTGGGGCCGCACCGTCGACGAGCGGGTACCGCAGGACGAGGCGCTGGTCGCCCGCGCCCGCACGCCCGACTACGCGCTGGGCGGCCACACCGCCTCGCTCGGCCTGTGCTGGATGCCGCCGGGCACGCTGCCGGGCTTCGGCACCGGCGGCATGGTGATCGGCCAGCACGGCTCGTGGAACCGCAGCACGCTGAGCGGCTACCGCGTCGTCTTCGTGCCCTTCGTCAACGGCCGCCCGGCCGGCCCGCCGCGCGACATCCTCTCGGGCTTCCTGGCGCCGGACGAGTCGGTGTCCTACGGGCGGCCGGTCGGCGTGGTCGTCGGGCCCGACCAGCGCTCGCTGCTGGTGGCCGACGACGTGGGCGACGTGGTGTGGCGGGTGACGGGGGCCGGTGCCGCTACCCGCTGAGCAGCGGCCCCGCCGCCGGGTGGGCGCATCCGGCTGCACTAGGATCGCCGCTTTCTCGCGATGAAAGGACCCACGTGAGCACCGAACCCGTCCTGCTCGAACTGCGCCAGGGCCCGATGCAGCTCGCGGTGCGCGCCGACCTCGGCGCCTGCATCGCCGGCCTGGCCTGTGGCGACACGCCGGTGCTCCGCTCGCTCGAGCCGCTGGCGTTGACGAGCGCGCGCCAGTCGGGGTGCTATCCGCTGCTGCCCTACTCGAACCGCATCGCCTGGCGCCGCTTCACCTGGGACGGGCAGCCGCACACCACCCAGCCCAACTTCGACCAGAACCCGCACTCGGTGCACGGCAACGGCTGGCAGCGGGCCTGGGCGCTGCGCGCGAGCGACGAACGCTCGCTGACGCTCGGGCTGGACCACGAAGGCGACGCGCATTGGCCCTTTCCGTTCGCGGCCGAGCAGCGCTTCGAGCTCGACGAGTCGGGGCTGCGCGTGGTGCTGAGCCTGCGCAACACGGCCGCCGTGGCGGCACCGGTCGGCCTGGGCTGGCATCCGTACTTCCCCAAGCGCTCGCGCAGCCGCATCCATGCCGAGCTCAGCGAACGCTGGGAGAGCGACCCGGCCACCGAGCTGCCGCTGCGTGCAGTGCCGCAGGCGGGCATCGATGCCGACGTGGCGCACCTGCGCTTCGACAACTGCTTCGACGGCTGGCGCGGCCCGGCCCGCGCGCGCGACGAGCGGCTCGGGGTGACGATCACCTCGTCGCTGACGCGCCTGGTCGTCTTCACGCCGCAGGACAAGCCGTACTACTGCGTTGAGCCGGTGAGCCACGTGAGCAACGCGATCAACCTCGACGACCCGATCGCGCGCGGCCTGCGCCGCGTCGAGCCGGGCGAGACGACCAGCGCGTGGATGCGGCTCGACGTGGCGCCGACCCATGCCTGAGGCGGCGCCGGTCGCCGCCGTGACGTGCCCCGCGGCACCGAGGCCTGATGGCGACGCCTGAGGCCACGCCCGGGCCCGCCGCCCCGGCGCCCGAGATCCGCTGCGCGGTCGCCGAGCCGGCCCAGCTCGGCGAGTCGCCGTTCTGGCACCCGGACGAGCAGTGCCTGTACCACGTCGACATCCCGGGACGCGAACTGCGCCGCTTCGACCCGTCGTCCGGCCGCCTCGACCGCTGGCCCTTCGACGACGACGTCGCCTGCTGTGCGCCGGTCATGGGCGGTGGCGTGTTGCTCGGCCGGCGCAGCGGCTTCTGGCACTTCCAGCCCGGCAGCGGCGCCTGCCGCCGGATCGGCAAGGCGCCGCCCTACGACCCGGCCCGCGAGCGCTTCAACGACGGCAAGGCCGACCCGGCCGGCCGCATGTGGTGCGGCACGCTCTACGAGCCGCGCCAGCCGCCCAACGCGGCGCTGTACCGGCTGCGCGAAGGCGAGATCGAGCGCGTCGCCGATGGCATCACCGTCTCGAACGGACTCGGCTGGAGCCCCGACGGGCGCACGATGTACTGGAGCGACACGACCTCGCACACGATCTTCGTGCTCGACTTCGACCTGGGCCCCGGCGCGCCGTCGAACCGGCGTGTCTTCGCGCGCTTCGCGACGCGCGCGCCCGGCGCGCCGCTCGACGGCTACGGCGGGCGGCCCGACGGGGCGGCGGTCGACGCCGAGGGCGGCCTCTGGGTCGCGATGTTCGAGGGCCAGCGCCTGCTGCGCCTGGACCCGACGGGCCGCATCGAGCGCGAGATCGCGCTGCCGGTGCGCTGCCCGACGATGCCCTGCTTCGGCGGGCCCGACCTGCGCACCCTCTACGTGACCACGGCGCGCCACCACCGCAGCGAGGCGGAGCTCGCCGCCCAGCCCTGGGCGGGTTGCGTGCTCGCAATGCGCGTCGAGGTGCCCGGCTTGCCGGTCAACTTCGTCCACCTGGACTGAGGAAGGGCAGGGCCGGGTGATCGCGTGGGCGCGCACCCGGTCCAGCGGGTGCAACGGGCTCGCGACCGCAGGGCGGGCGCTGGCGGGTGCCGGTGCCGCCCGGGTGGTCGACGCCGTCCGCGCCAGGCGGTGGGCGGCGCGCGACCTGGCGGACTGGAGTCCAGGCGTTCAGCCGTCCGAGTACTTGATCGAGCAGCCGTAGGCGCGCGTCGTCGCGGTGGTGACGGGTTTGCCGGCCAGCGTCTCGCCGACCGCCTGCTTGACGTAGTTGGTCGCGGTCTGGATGTCGGCGGCGTTGGCGGTCGGCTTGCTGTCGATCGCGCCGGCATAGACGAGCGTGCCTTGCGGGTCGATCACGTACATGTGCGGCGTGGTGCGTGCGCCGTAAGCCCGCCCGAGCTTGCCGTCGGCGTCCATCAGCGTGGCGCTGGCGGCGGCCTTGTGCTGCGCGAGCCAGGCCTGCAGGTCGGCCGGCGCGCGGTAGTCGCTCGCGTCCTTGGAGGTGGAGTTGACCGAGAGCCAGACCGCGCCCTGGGCGGTCGCGTCCTGCTGGGTCGCAGGCATGTTGCCGCTGTTGTAGTGCTTCTGCACGAAGGGGCAGCCGGGGTTGACCCATTCGAGGACGACGGTCTTGCCCTTGAAGTCGGCCAGCGAAACGGTCTTGCCTTGCGTGTCGGTGGCCGTGAAGGCGGGCGCCGGCTGGCCGACGGTCGCGGCAGCCCAGGCCCCGCCGGTGGCGAGCGCGAGGCCGGCGCAGAGCGCGGCCAGGGTCAGTTGCTTCGTCTTCATCGCGGACTCCTCATATGACGGTGGAAGGGAAGGGCGGCGGCTGGGGAAACGGCCCGGGCGGGCAAGGTGCCCGGCTTCAATCGATATCAATCGGCGCGCAGGCCGGCGAGGGCGTCGCGCACCGCGCCCGCGCTGAGGATCTCGGGCAGCAGCTGCGGCGCGCCGCTGCCCCCGGGCGCATACAGCGCGTACACCGGCACGCCGCTGCGGCCGAGCAGGCCGAGCTCGCGGCTGATCGCCGGGTCGCGGCGCGTCCAGTCGGCGCGCATCAGCACCACCTGGCGGGCAGCGAAGTCGGCCAGCACCGCGTCGTCGGCGAGCGTGGTGCGCTTGTTGAACTGGCAGGTCACGCACCAGGCGGCGGTGAAGTCGACGAACACCGGCGTGCCCTGGGCACGCAGCTCGGCGACGCGCGCGGCGTCCCAGGGCTGCCAGCGCGCGTCGGCGGCGGGCGTGGCCGCCTGCGCGGGCGTCGAGGTCAGCAGCAGCGGCCCGCCCCAGGCCAGCGCCGCGGCGAGCAGCGCGACCGCGGTGCTGCCCAGGCCGACCCGCGCCGTGCGGCCGAGCATCGGCGAGCCGAGCGCCCAGACGGCGAAGGCCACCGCCAGCAGCAGCGCGAGCAGCGCGGCCACTGCATCGATGCCCGACTGCTGACCGAGCACCCAGGCGAGCCAGACGACGGTCGCGAACATCGGGAAGGCCATCACGACCTTGAAGGTCTGCATCCAGGCCCCGGGCCGCGGCAGTCGGCGCGCGAGCCCCGGCCAGGCGCTGGCCGCGAGGTAAGGCAGCGCCATGCCGAGGCCGAGCGCGGCGAACACCGCGAGCGCCTGCGCGGTCGGCAGCGTCATCGCCAGGCCGAGCGAGGCGCCCATGAACGGCGCGGTGCAGGGCGAAGCGACGGCCACCGCGAGCACGCCGGTGAGCAGCGAGTCGACCACCGGGTGGCGTGCCCGTGCGGTGGCGAGGCCGCTCGGAAGCACCGAGCCGAAGGCGTAGACGCCGGCCAGGTTCAGCCCGATCAGCGTGAACAGCAGCGCCAGCGCGGCGACCACCACCGGCGACTGCAGCTGGAAGCCCCAGCCGAGCTGCTCGCCGCCGGCGCGCAGCGCGAGCAGCAGCCCGGCCAGCGCGAGGAACGAGAGCACGACGCCTGCGGTGTAGGCCAACCCACCGGCGAGCAGCGCGCGCCGGTCGTGCGCATGCGCGGCGAAGCCGAATACCTTCAGCGACAGCACCGGGAACACGCAGGGCATCAGGTTGAGGAGCAGGCCGCCGCCGAAGGCCAGCACCAGCGCGGCGACGAGGCCGATCGGGGCGCTCGTCGCGCGGCCCGCCGCCGCCTCGCCGCCGGAAGGGTCGCCGGGGCCGGCCGCCGCTGCCTGCACCGCGCCGGCCGCGCCCGGCTTCGGCCAGGGGCCCGCGACATCGATGTTGACCTGCACGCCGCGCGCCTCGCCGGCCGCGACGAGCACGGCGCCGAAACGCGACGGGCTCTCGCTGCGCTGTGACGAGAGCGGCACGCTCACGGTCCAGCGCGCGCCGTCCCAGCGCGCGGGCTGTGCGGCGGCGTGGTCGATCACGCCCTCGGCTTCACTGAAGAAGGTCAGCTCGCGGCCGCGCCAGGCCTCGGGCAGACCTTCGAAGGTCAGCGCCAGCGCTTCGCCCTCGAAGCGGCTCGTCGCGCGAGCGGCGGGCAATGGTTGCGGCACGCGTGCCTGTGCATCGGCGAAGGCCTGCGCGTGTTCGCCGCCGACCGAGGCGCGGGCCGGCAGCGAGAGGCGGAACTCGCCTGACTCCGGGATGCAGACGTCCTTGCACACCAGCCAGTCGGCGCGCAGCGAGACGTCGAGCGTCGGCGCGTCGAAGCCGGCGGGGATCGCGAGCGGCACCGGCAGCAGCAGCCGGTCCTCGTAGCCATAGTTGACCAGCGGGCCGAACGGCAGCCGCTGCGGCGTCGGCCAGGTGATGTCGCCGGCCTCGACGCCGGCCGGCAACGTCCACTGCAGCGTGGTCGGCAGGCCGGAGTCGCCGGGGTTCTTCCAGTAGGTGTGCCAATGCGGCTGGTGGCGGATCTCGAGGCCGAGCCAGACCGGCTGGCCCGGCACGATGCCCTGTGGCGCATGGGCGACCAGTTCGGCGCGCACCTGCGGCGTGGTGACCACTGTCGCGGCAGGCCCGGCACCGGTGAGCGCCGGCAATCCTTGACCCTGCGCGGTGGACGGCGCGAGGCCGAGCCATGCCGCGCCGAGCAGGGTCACGGCGGCAGCCAACGCCGGCAGTCGCGAAGGGGTCCCGAGAGGCATGGGCTATTGGAAGGGGTCGAAGAAGCTGGGTTCCATCGTGCCCGCGATCCTGCGCGCGAACTCGCGCCACGTTGCGGGCCTGGGCCGTGTCGCGTATGACATCGCGCTGCAGCCACAGACTGTGCAGCGCTTCGGACATGATCATCGAAGCGGGGCTTTCGTCCCGCATGACCCTGCGACTTGCAGCCTTGCATCGCTTGCCTGGTGCCGTAAGGAAGCTGAGGGCTTGCCCGGTATAATTTCGCGGTTTTGCCGTGAGTGAGATCACGGATGTCTGACGATCGGTAGCGGTGACGGGGCAGTGGACAGGCGATGCACGATTCCCTCGAACGTCGCCGCTGGAAGCCCGGTCGCGCAGACGATCCGGACGCGAGCGGCAACGATGAAGAAGCAGCCTTCAGGCCGCTCACGCGAGAAGAGGCGCGCGCTTTACGAGAGCGCCAGCCACAGATCTCGCCATGGCGTGTCGTTGCGGTACAGGCCGCAGTAGGCACGCTGGTTGCACTGATCGCCTGGATGTGGAGCGGTCGGCCCTCGGTGGGTTGGTCCGCCCTGTACGGAACGATCGTCGTGGTGTTGCCGACAGCCGTGCTCGCGCGCGGCATGGGGAGGCTCTCGGGTGCGGGGCCGGTCGTGGGAGCGGCCGGGTTCCTGATCTGGGAAGGCGTAAAGGTGTTGCTGGCGGTCGTGCTGCTGTTGTCCGCCTGGCGCGTGGTGCCCGACTTGAGCTGGCCGGCCCTGCTGGCGGCGATGGTGGTGTGCCTGAAGGTGAACTGGGTGGCCCTGCTCTGGCAGGGCCGACCGAAGAACGTCGAGGACGCCGCAAGGCGCTGAGGAAGACATGGCAGCAGAAGGTCACGCCGGCCCCACCGCGGGCGAGTACATCGTCCACCACCTCCAGCATCTACAGAACCAGCCGCCGAGCGCGGTGGCCGATTTCTCGGTCCTCAACTTCGATTCGCTGTTCTTCTCGACCCTCCTGGGCATCGTCACCTGCTGGCTGCTCTGGAAGGCGGCGCGCAAGGCCACCTCGGGCGTCCCGGGTCGCTTCCAGGCCGCGGTCGAGTTGCTGGTCGAGATGGTCGACTCGCAGGCCAAGGGCATCGTCCACAGCGCCGAGAGCCGCAAGTTCGTCGCGCCGCTCGCGCTGACCGTGTTCGTCTGGATCTTCCTGATGAACGCGATGGACCTGCTGCCGGTCGACCTGCTGCCGGCGATCTGGCACACCGCCGGCCCCGCGGTCGGCATGAAGGACTACCTGCGCGTCGTGCCCACCGCCGACCTGTCGATCACGATGGGCCTGTCGGTCGCAGTGCTGCTGATCTGCCTGTACTACAACGTCAAGATCAAGGGCGCGGGCGGCTGGATCCACGAGCTGTTCTCTGCGCCGTTCGGGGACAAGTGGTTCCTGTACCCGTTCAACTTCCTGATGCAGATCATCGAGTTCGTCGCCAAGACGGTCTCGCACGGGATGCGGCTGTTCGGCAACATGTACGCCGGTGAGCTGATCTTCATGCTGATCGCGCTGATGGGCGGTGCCTGGTCCCTCTCGGGCACCGGGATCGCCCTGGCGATCGGGCACATCATCGCCGGCTCCGCCTGGGCGATCTTCCACATCCTGATCATCACGCTCCAGGCGTTCGTGTTCATGATGCTCACGCTGGTGTACGTCGGTCAGGCCCACGACCACCACTGAGCCCGTCCCCCCGCCGGGCTCTCGCCCGGCTCCTTTCTCCCCTCGTACCTCAAAGACCTAAGGAGTCATCATGGAAGTCATCAGCTTCGTCGCCCTGGCCGCCGGCCTGATCATCGGCCTCGGCGCCATCGGTGCCTGCATCGGCATCGGCATCATGGGCAGCAAGTACCTCGAGTCGGCCGCCCGCCAGCCCGAGCTGATGGGTGAACTGCAGACCAAGATGTTCCTGCTCGCCGGCCTGATCGACGCGGCGTTCATCATCGGTACCGGTATCGCGCTGTGGTTCGCCACCGCCAACCCGTTCCTCGGCCAGATCGCCAGCCTGCCGCAGTGAGCGGCGTTCGCCGACGCCCCGTTCGCCCCGATCCCACCGTCGACCCTCGAGGCCGTTTCGGCCGCGAGGGGGAGGATGAAAAGTGAGCATCACCGCTACGTTGATCATCCAGATCATCGTGTTCCTGATCCTGGTCTGGTTCACGATGAAATTCGTCTGGCCTCCGATCACCGCCGCCCTGGACGAGCGCGCCAGGAAGATTGCCGACGGCCTCTCGGCCGCCGACAAGGCCAAGGCCGATCTCTCCGCGGCCAACCGTCGCGTCGAGGAGCAGCTCTCCGCCGCGCGTGACGACGCTGCCAAGCGCCTGGCCGATGCCGAGCGCCTCGCGCAGTCGATGATCGAGGAGGCGAAGAGCCGCGCCAGCGAGGAAGGCGCGAAGATCGTCGCCGCCGCGCGGGCCGAGGCCGAGCAGGAAGTGATCAAGGCGCGCGAATCGCTGCGCGACTCGGTCGCCGCGCTCGCCGTCAAGGGCGCCGAGCAGATCCTGCGCAAGGAAGTGAACCCCGGCGTGCATGCCGACCTGCTGGGCCGCCTGAAGGCCGAGCTGTGACGCACTGAGGCAGAGACGACATGGCAGAGATCGCCACCATCGCCCGCCCCTACGCCGAAGCCCTGTTCAAGGCGATCCAGCCGCAGGATGCGAATGCGGTCGCCGACCAGGTCACCGCGCTCGGCGCCATCGCCGCGAACCCGCAACTGCGCGCTTTCGCAGACGACCCGAAGGTCACCCCGGCCCAGGTCTACGACCTCGTCACCTCGGTCAACAAGACCTGGATCGGCGACGCGGCGAAGAACCTGCTGCGCACGATGATCGACAACGGGCGCCTCGGCGCATTGCCCGAAGTCGCGGCGCAGTACCGCGCGCTGGTCAACGACCGTTCCGGTGTCTCCGACGCGTTGATCGAGAGCGCCTTCCCGCTCGATGACGCCCAGCTCGCCGGCGTCGTCGCGACGCTCGAGCAGCGCTTCGGCCGCAAGCTCGCCGCCACCGTGCAGGTCGTGCCCGAGCTGATCGGCGGCATCCGCGTCGTCGTCGGCGACGAGGTGCTCGACACCTCGGTCAAGGCGCGCCTCGAACAGATGAAGATCGCTTTGACGGCCTGAGCCCGCGGGCCGCCGTCGTCGCAGGAGAACCCCATGCAACTGAATCCCGCAGAGATTTCCGAGCTGATCAAGACCCGCATCGAGGGTCTCGGCGCGTCGGTCGACATCAAGAACCAGGGCACCGTCGTCTCCGTCACCGACGGCATCTGCCGCGTGCACGGGCTGTCCGACGCGATGGCCGGCGAGATGCTCGAGTTCCCGCCGACACCCGGCGGGCTGCCCACCTTCGGCCTCGCACTGAACCTCGAGCGCGACTCGGTCGGCGCGGTGATCCTGGGCGAGTACGAGCACATCTCCGAAGGCGACACGGTCAAGTGCACCGGCCGCATCCTGGAAGTGCCGGTCGGCCCCGAGCTGGTCGGCCGCGTCGTCAACGCGCTCGGCCAGCCGATCGACGGCAAGGGCCCGATCAACGCGAAGCTGACCGACGTGATCGAGAAGGTCGCCCCGGGCGTGATCGCGCGGAAGTCGGTCGACCAGCCGGTGCAGACGGGCCTGAAGTCGATCGACTCGATGGTGCCGATCGGCCGCGGCCAGCGCGAACTGATCATCGGCGACCGCCAGACCGGCAAGACCGCGGTGGCGATCGACACGATCATCAATCAGAAGGGTCAGAACATGACCTGCGTCTACGTCGCGATCGGCCAGAAAGCCTCGTCGATCAAGAACGTGGTGCGCGCGCTCGAACAGTATGGGGCGATGGAGTACACCATCGTCGTCGCCGCCTCGGCCTCCGAATCGGCCGCGATGCAGTACGTCTCGGCCTACTCGGGCTGCACGATGGGCGAGTACTTCCGCGACCGCGGGCAGGACGCGCTGATCATCTATGACGACCTGTCCAAGCAAGCCGTCGCGTACCGCCAGGTCTCGCTGCTGCTGCGCCGCCCCCCGGGCCGCGAAGCCTTCCCCGGCGACGTGTTCTATCTCCACAGCCGCCTGCTCGAGCGTGCCGCGCGCGTGAATGCCGACTATGTCGAGAAGTTCACCAAGGGCGAAGTCAAGGGCAAGACCGGCTCGCTCACCGCGCTGCCGGTCATCGAGACCCAGGCCGGCGACGTCTCGGCCTTCGTGCCGACCAACGTGATCTCGATCACCGACGGCCAGATCTTCCTCGAGACCAGCCTGTTCAACAGCGGCATCCGCCCCGCGATCAACGCCGGTATCTCGGTGTCGCGTGTCGGTGGCGCGGCGCAGACCAAGCTCGTCAAGGGCTTGTCGGGCGGCATCCGGACCGACCTGGCGCAGTACCGCGAGCTGGCGGCCTTTGCGCAGTTCGCCTCCGACCTCGACGACGCGACCCGCAAGCAGCTCGACCGCGGCGCCCGCGTGACCGAACTGCTCAAGCAGCAGCAGTACCAGCCGCTGCCGATCAGCCTGATGGCCGCGACGCTGTATGCCGTCAACAAGGGCTTCCTCGACGACATCGACGTGAAGAAGGTGCTCGCCTTCGAACACGGCCTGCACCAGCACCTGAAGTCCAGCCACGCCGCGCTGCTCGCCAAGCTCGAGAAGGACAAGGCGCTCGACAAGGCGGCCGAGGAAGAACTGGGCGGCGCGATCGGGGCCTTCAAGAAGTCCTTCGCCTGAGTCATGTCCACCCCCACGCTCGCTGCGCTCGCCGCCCCCCGAGGGGGCGCCGGCCAGCTTGGGACGGCCCGGCGCCAGCCGGTGGCCGCTTGCACCCTGGAGGTCTGACACATGGCAGTCGGTAAAGAGATCCGAGGCAAGATCAAGAGCTTCGAGAACACGAAGAAGATCACCAAGGCCATGGAGATGGTCTCGGCCTCGAAGATGCGCAAGGCGCAGGAGCGCATGCGCGCCGCGCGCCCGTATGCGGACAAGATCCGCAACATCACCGCGCATCTTTCGCAGGCCAACCCCGAGTACAAGTCGCCGTACATGCGGCAGGACGGCAACACGAAGGTCACCGGCTTCATCGTCGTGACGACCGACAAGGGCCTCTGCGGTGGCCTCAACACCAACGTCCTGCGTGCCGTCACCAACAAGATGCGCGACCTGCAGGGCGCCGGTGGCAGCGCGCATGCGGTGGCGATCGGCAACAAGGGCTACGGCTTCCTGAACCGGGTCGGCGCCAAGGTCGTGAGCCACGTGACGCAGCTCGGCGACGCGCCGGTGCTCGAGCGCCTGATCGGTCCGGTCAAGGTGATGCTCGACGCCTTCGTCGAAGGCAAGGTCGATGCGGTCTACCTCTGCTACACGCGCTTCATCAACACGATGAAGCAGGAGCCGATGGTCGAGCAGCTGCTGCCGCTGTCGGCCGAGCGTCTGGAGCAGACCGCCGCCGAGAAGGCCCAGTACGGCTGGGACTACATCTACGAGCCCGACGCGGCGACCGTGATCGACGAGCTGCTGACGCGCTACATCGAGGCGCTGGTCTACCAGGCCGTGGCCGAGAACATGGCCTCCGAGCAGTCCGCGCGCATGGTCGCGATGAAGGCCGCCACCGAGAACGCGGGCAGCCTGATCGGCGAGCTGAAGCTGGTCTACAACAAGACCCGCCAGGCCGCGATCACGACCGAGCTCTCCGAGATCGTCAGCGGCGCCGCCGCGATCAGCGGCTGACCCCGGCCGCCCACACCAAGCATACGTTTCGAAGGATCGACAAATGGCACAAGGCAAGATCGTCCAGTGCATCGGCGCCGTGGTGGACGTCGAGTTTCCGCGCGACCACATGCCGCGCGTCTATGACGCGCTGAAGCTCGAGGGCTCGCCGCTGACGCTCGAGGTGCAACAGCAGCTCGGCGACGGCGTCGTGCGCACGATCGCGCTCGGCTCCTCCGACGGCCTGCGCCGCGGACTCGAGGTCAGCAACACCGGCAAGGCGATCACGGTGCCGGTCGGCAAGGCGACGCTCGGCCGCATCATGGACGTGCTCGGCAACCCGATCGACGAGCGCGGCCCGGTCGACCAGGCGCTCTCGGCCTCGATCCACCGCAAGGCGCCCGCCTACGACGAGCTCTCTCCGTCGCAGGAACTGCTCGAAACCGGCATCAAGGTGATCGACCTGATCTGCCCGTTCGCCAAGGGCGGCAAGGTGGGCCTGTTCGGCGGCGCTGGCGTCGGCAAGACCGTCAACATGATGGAGCTGATCAACAACATCGCGAAGGCGCACTCGGGCCTGTCGGTGTTCGCCGGTGTGGGCGAGCGCACCCGCGAGGGCAACGACTTCTATCACGAGATGGCGGAGTCGGGCGTCGTCAACCTCGACAACCTCGGCGAGTCGAAGGTGTCGATGGTCTACGGCCAGATGAACGAGCCGCCGGGCAACCGCCTGCGCGTCGCGCTGACCGGCTTGACGATCGCCGAGTCGTTCCGCGACGAGGGCCGCGACGTGCTGTTCTTCGTCGACAACATCTATCGCTACACGCTGGCCGGCACGGAAGTGTCGGCGCTGCTGGGCCGGATGCCGTCGGCGGTGGGCTACCAGCCGACGCTGGCCGAAGAGATGGGCCGCCTGCAGGAGCGCATCACCTCGACCAAGGTCGGTTCGATCACCTCGATCCAGGCCGTGTACGTGCCGGCGGATGACCTGACCGACCCGTCGCCCGCGACGACCTTCGCCCACTTGGACGCCACCGTCGTGCTCTCGCGCGACATCGCCGCGCTGGGCATCTACCCCGCGGTCGACCCGCTCGACTCGACCAGCCGTCAGGTCGACCCGAACGTCGTCGGCGAGGAGCACTACTCGACGACGCGCGCGGTGCAGGGCACGCTGCAGCGCTACAAGGAGCTGCGCGACATCATCGCGATCCTGGGCATGGACGAGCTCTCGCCCGAGGACAAGCTGGCCGTGGCCCGCGCGCGCAAGATCCAGCGCTTCCTGTCGCAGCCCTTCCACGTCGCCGAGGTGTTCACCGGCTCGCCCGGCAAGTACGTGCCGCTGAAGGAGACGATCCGCGGCTTCAAGATGATCGTCAACGGCGAGTGCGACGCGCTGCCGGAGCAGGCGTTCTACATGGTCGGCACCATCGACGAGGCCTTCGAAAAGGCCAAGAAGATTCAGTAAGCGTCGCATTCGAACCGGATGCGGCGTTGCCGTGCTCAGCGGACGCGAGTCCGCCTCCGCGCGGCGCCTTGCCTCCGGCCCGACTGCTAGCTTCTTGAACCTCCTTGTAGGAAGACAAACATGGCCACCATTCACGTCGATGTCGTCAGTGCGGAAGAGAGCATCTTCTCGGGCGAGGCGACCTTCGTCGCGCTGCCGGGCGAGAACGGCGAGCTCGGCATCCTGCCGCGCCACACGCCGCTGATCACGCGGATCAAGCCGGGTGCGGTGCGCATCGCGCGCGCCGACAACCAGCAGGAAGAGTTCGTCTTCGTCGCCGGCGGCATTCTCGAGGTGCAGCCGAACGCGGTCACCGTGCTCGCCGACACCGCGATCCGCGGCGCCGATCTCGACGAGGCCAAAGCCAGCGAGGCCAAGGCCCAGGCCGAAGAGGCGATGAAGAACGCGAAGAGCGAAATCGACTTCGCCAAGGCGCAGAGCGAGTTCGCCGCGATGGCCGCGCAGATCGCGGCGCTGCGCAAGTTCCGCAAGAAGTAGGCGGCACGCGGCGGCGGGCCCTGGCCCGCAACCCTGTGGAGACCGGAAGCCCGCGCGCGTCGCGGGCTTCTTGCTTTGCGGCTCTGCCGCTCAGCGCAGGCAGGGCCGGCCGTGTCCGCCACCCCAGCCGTGCCTCGGGCCGCGCTGGCAGGGTGGGGCGCGCCGCAGGTCGAAGCCGGACGCGCGCAACTGGTCGGAGGCCACGCGCTGCAGCCGTTGCACGGCGGGCGGGCGGATCCCGAGGTCGTCGGCCGCGTCCTCCCGCGCGCCGAACCAGGCCGGGTCGATACGCGTCAGCGTGCCGAACATCACCAGCGCGCTCAGATAGGCGCCTTCGCCGCTCGGGTGGAACCAGTCCTCGTACCACCACAGGTTGACGGCGTTCCCGCGCGACCCGCCGCGGCCGCGCGCCGCGTCCACGGTCTCGTACGGGTTGCGCAGCGCGACCCCCGTGCGCACCGCCCGCATGAAGGCCTCGCCGACCGGTGCGATCGCGGTGATGCGGCCGTCCTCCAGCGCGGCCTGCGAATAGGCGTCGCGCAGGTCGCGCGTCATCGTCTCCAGCGGCTCGCCCTCGTAGGGGCTGCCGGCGGGGTAGGTGAGGTCGGGCCGCGCCCAGGTCTGGTACAGGTAGACCAGCGCGTTCGGGTTCGCGTTCGGGTTGGCGGGGATGCGGCGCAGCACCGTGTTGCCGCCGGCGTACAGGTCCGCCTCGCGGTACTCGAGCGCGGTGCCGTCGTGCACCCAGCCTTCGATCTTCTGCACGTAGGCGCTGAACTGGCCGTAGTCGCCGCCGGCACGGTTGACCGCCTCGGTACTGTTTCCCTGGATCACCACGATGTCCCAGCGCTTGGCGGCGATGTTGGCCCGCAGGTCCCAGTTGGCCGGGTTGGTGTTGAGGAAGTGGCCCCGCAGGCTGGCGCCGCCACGCAGCGAGAGATGGATGTCGAGGTCGATCCCCGCCTGGTCGGCCAGCTTCTTGACGATCGCCGGCACGCCGCCCCAGGGCTGCGGCAGCTTCGGGTCGCTGCCTTCCGGGTTGGCCAGGAAGTTCTCGTAGTTCATGTCGTCGACCGCGGCGGTGTTGTAGTTGAGCGCGGGCGGACGGGTGTAGGTGAAGCTGTTGCCGACGAACAGGACCTGGAGCGGCTCCCTGCCGCCGCCCCCGCCACCGGCCCAGGCCTCGGCGGGGGCGAACAGGGGGGCGGCCGCGAGGGCCGTGACGACGAAGGCTGCGGTGCGCCGGAAGTGCATGCGATGACTCCTTGTTGTCTCGGGACCCGTCGGCCGAGGGGGGCAGCAACAGGTCGCGGATCTTGGTGGCCTGCGTTTCGGGCGGTCAATGCGGGGCGGTACGCGGGGCCGACGCGGACCGGTGAGGGCCCGTGGGGCCATCGCCCACGCCGCTGCAGCTGCGGCTTCAGGCTTCGCGTGGAATCGACTGCGGGCGAGCGGGCCGCGCCGGCGACGGCGCGGCGGGGGCGTGGGGCGTCAGCGACGGAAGACGCTGTTCGGCAGCTCGTTGGGATTGGCCGTGCCCGGTGCGACCGGGTAGGACTGCCTAAGCAGTGCGTCGACCGCATCGACCGCCGCGTCCAGACCGGCCTCGAAGCGCCCGGCCTGCAGCGCGTCGTGCAGGCCGTCGACCACCGTGCCCCAGGCCGCGTCCGGCACGTGGCGCGAGACGCCACGGTCGGCGACGACCTCGATCGCGTGCTCGGCGAGCAGCAGGTAGATCAGCACGCCGTTGTTCTGCTCGGTGTCCCAGACGCGCAGCTTGCCGAACATCGTCAGCGCGCGTTCGCGCGCATCGGCGCCGCGCCAGAGGTACGACAGCGGCAGGCTCGCCTCGACGCAGATGCGGATCTCGCCGCTGTGGCCGCGCTCGCTCGATTCGATCCGCGCGCGCAGGCGCTCGAGCGCGGCGTCGTCGAGCGCGCGGCGGGCGTCGCGCTCGTCGAACCAGCGGTGCTTGAGCAGTCGCAGGAAGCGGTTCACCTGCCGACCTCCGCGGGACGACGCCGGATGCGCGCGTGGGCCATGTCGTTCACCAGCCGCCCGAGGCGCCGCCGCCGCCGAAATTGCCGCCGCCGCCCGAGCTGAAGCCGCCGCCTCCACCGCCGGACCAGCCGCCGCCGCCCGACCACCCGCCCCCGCCACCGAGGATGACCGGCCCGCTGCCGCCGTAGCGGCCGCGCCGGCCGGCGGTGGCCGCGCCGAAGCCGAGCACGCCGACGAGCACCACGGCCACGACGCCCGCGATGCCTGCGATGACGAGGCTGGCGGTGAACATCCAGCTCAGGAAGCCGGTGGCGCCGCCGGTGGCCAGTGCGCCGAGCTTCCGGCCGAGCAGGCCGGTCAGCACGATGCCCATGATCGGTACCGCGGCGAGGAAGAAGATCGCCAGCTCCTCGAAGCCCAGGCTGTCGCTGCCCGCGCCGCCGCCGCGCGCGCCCGGCGCGGGCAGGCCCTCGCCGCGGATCAGGCCGCTCATCTGGTCGACCGCGAGCGCGAGGCCGCCGGCAAAGTCGCCGGCGCGGAAGGCCGGCGTGATCGCGCGGTCGATGATCTGCTTGGCCGCAAGGTCGGGGATCGCGCCTTCCAGTGCCTTCGCCGGCGCGATGCGCACGCGCCGGTCGTTCTTCGCGACGACGATCAGCGCGCCGTCGCCGACGTCGCGCCGGCCGAGCTTCCAGGCGTCGCCCAGGCGCTGCGTGTAGTCGGCGATGTCTTCGGGCAGCGTCGTCGCGACGATCACGACGACGAGCTGCGAGCCGGCCTCCTGCTCGAAGGCGGCGAGCTTGGCGTCGAGGGCCGCGCGGTCGGCGGGCGTCAGCGTGCCGGTCTGGTCGATCACGCGGCCGCTGAGCGGCGGCACCGGCTGCAAAGGTTGCGCGTGCAGCACCCCCGCCAGCGCCAGCAGCATCCACAGCCAGAGGCCGAAGCCGAGCCCGCGCAGGCCGCGCCGGACGCGCTGGGGTGTCACGTCGGGTGGGCTCCCGCCGGTCGCGCGCCGCGGCGCGTCTTCAGCCTCACTTCGACGCCGGCTTGTCGAAGCTGACCGCCGGCGGCTTCGAGATCTCGGCCTCGTTCTCCACCGAGAAGGTCTGCTTGACCGGGTACTTGAACAGCATCGCGGTCAGGTTGGTCGGGAAGCTGCGCGCCAGCACGTTGTAGTCGGCCACCGTCTGGATGTAGCGGTTGCGCGCGACGGTGATGCGGTTCTCGGTGCCTTCGAGCTGCACCCTCAGGTCCTGGAAGCCCTGGTTGGCCTTCAGGTTCGGGTAGTTCTCACTCACCGCGATCAGCCGCGACAGCGCGCTCGACAGTTCGCCCTGCGCCTGTTGGAAGCGGTTGAAGGCCTCGGGGTCGTTCAGTGTCTCGGGCGTGACCTGGATCGAGGTCGCCTTCGCACGCGCCTCGACGACGCGGGTCAGCGTCTCCTGCTCGAAGTTCGCCTCGCCCTTCACCGTGCTGACGATGTTCGGGATCAGGTCGGCACGCCGCTGGTACTGGTTCAGCACCTCCGACCAGCCGGCCTTCACCTGCTCGTCGAGCCGCTGGAAGTCGTTGTAGCCGCAGCCCGAGAGCGTCAGCGCGGCGCAGACCGCGAGCAGGGCCGCGGCCCGGCGGGCGGTGCGGGGCAGGGCAGGCGAGCGGGCGGGCATGCGCGTGGACGGCATCGGGGAATCCTCTGGGGGTCGGCGATGGGCGGCGATGCTAACCGCGCTTCAGGGGGCAGGGAAGTGGCCCGCCCCGACGGACGCGCGCCGCCGCGGCCGCTGGTACCCGCCGGCGCGCCGACCGTACAGTGCCTGCATGCCCCTGTTGACTGAAGCCCTGCGCGCTGGCCTCGCCCGCCACCCCGCGGCCACCGGCGCGCGCCGCCGGCTGCTCGTGGCCGGCGGCGGCGGCTCGCTCGGCGCCGCCGTGCTCGAGCGGGCGCTCGGCGAACCGGCCTTCGAGAGGGTCACCGCGCTGTGCGTGCGGCCGATGGGGGTCGCGCTGCAGGGGCTGCACGCGATGGTCGTCGACGATTTCGTCCGCCCCGTGCCGCTGGCCGCCGACACCGCGCTCGTCGTCTTCGACCGGGTGCGTGGCCGGCATGGGCGCGAGGCCGCCTTCCTGCGCCCCGAGCCCGCGGCGCTGCCGGCGCTCGCGGCCTGGCTGCACGCCGGCGGCGTGACGCGGCTGGTGCTCGTGCTGCCGCATGCGCCGGCGCTGCTGCCGGCGGCGCTGAAGGCGGGGCTGGCCTCGCTCGACGAGCAGGCGGTGGCGGCGCTCGACTTCGAGCAGCTGGCGATCGTGCGCCCCGCCGGCAACGCCGAGCGGGCCGGCGGCCGCCATGTGCTGGAGCGCCTGGCCCACGGGATGCTGTCGCAGCTGCGCTGGATGGTGCCGCAGCGCGAGCAGCCGGTGCGCCCGGCCAAGGTCGCCGAGTTCGCGCTGCGCCTCGCGATCGAGCTCGCCGGTGCCGCGCACGGCACGCGGGTGGCGCCGCCCGAGCTGGTCTGGCTCTCGGCGCAGCTCGGCGCGGTGCCGCTGGTGGCGGACTGGTTGGCCGGGCGCCCGTTGCCGCAGGCGCAGGTCCGCGCCGGGCGCCTCTAGCCGCCACGCGGCGACCCTTCGCGGCCCGGCGCCGATAATCCGGCGATGCCTCCAGCCCTCGCCAACGACAGCTTCCTGCGCGCCTGCCTGCGCCAGCCGACCACCCACACGCCGGTGTGGCTGATGCGCCAGGCCGGCCGCTACCTGCCCGAGTACAACGCCTTGCGCGCCCGCGCCGGCAGCTTCATGGGGCTTGCGACCTCGCCGCAGCTCGCGACCGAGGTGACGCTGCAGCCGCTCGAGCGCTTCCCGCTCGACGCCGTGATCCTGTTCTCCGACATCCTCACCGTGCCCGATGCGATGGGCCTCGGCCTGTCGTTCGCGGCGGGCGAGGGCCCGCGCTTCGCCCATCCGCTGCGCGACGAGCGCGACGTCGCGCGCCTCGAGGTGCCCGACCTCGAGCGGCTGCGCTACGTGTTCGACGCCGTTTCCAGCATCCGGCGCGCGCTCACCGTGCGTGGCGACGACGGCGTCGAGCGCGGCCGCGTGCCGCTGATCGGCTTTTCCGGCAGCCCGTGGACGCTCGCCTGCTACATGGTCGAAGGCGCCGGCTCGTCCGACTACCGGCTGGTCAAGACGATGCTCTACGCGCGGCCGGACCTGATGCACCGGATCTTGACGGTCAACGCGGAGGCGGTCGCGGCCTACCTCAATGCGCAGATCGAAGCCGGCGCGCAGGCGGTGATGATCTTCGACAGCTGGGGCGGGGTGCTGGCCGACGGCGCCTTCCAGCGCTTCAGCCTCGCCTACACGCGGCGCGTGCTGGCGGCGCTCAAGCGCGAACATGAAGGCCGGCGCGTGCCCCACATCGTGTTCACCAAGGGCGGCGGCCTGTGGCTCGAGCAGATCGCCGCGGCGCCGGACGGCGTCGGACCCGATGTGATCGGCGTCGACTGGACCGTCGATCTCGGCGCCGCGCGTGCGCGCACCGGTGACCGCGTCGCGCTGCAGGGCAACCTCGACCCGATCGTGCTTTTCGCGGGGCCCGAACAGGTCCGCGCCGAGGTTGAGCGCAGCCTCGCGAGCTTTGGGCCGCCGGGCACCGAAGCGGCCCCGGCCGGCCACATCTTCAATCTCGGGCACGGGATCAACCCCCAGACGCCGCCCGAAAACGTGGCAGTCCTCGTCGATACGGTGCATGCCAGGTCGCGCGCCATGCGTGCCGCACGGTGAGCGGCTACTTTTTCACGAAGTTCGCCGCTCGATGAGTACCCGCATTTTTTTTCAACGGGGCTTGACTTATCCCCAAAACGGGACGAGCGACGAGTGTCACAGCATTCGTGTTGCAGTGCAACATGATCGCGGGCCTCGCTTTTCGTAAGTCATTGATTTCATTGATCGTTCGCCCCTGCCCAGAAAGCGGGCAACGAACCGCGACGCCAAGCCGATCAAGCAGTTAGCGGCGCTGTGGGCAGGTTGCTCACAAAGTTGTCCACAGTTTGAGTGGAAAGCTCGCAAAGTCCTGTCGAATCATCGACTTACGGGGCGTCATTGAAGTGAAACAGAACTTTCACGGGTAAGTGGCAGTGATTCGGTGGATGTCGAGGTGACGGCTGGCGCCCCGTCGCCCGCCAATTTGGTGCGCGTGGCGGTCGAGCTGCCGCAGCACGCCGGCCTGGCCGAGCCGCTCGACTACCTCTGCGAGCACCCACTAGCGCCCGGCACTTTGGTCCGCGTGCCACTGGGTCGCCGCGAGGTGGTCGGCATCGTCTGGCCACCGGCCGCCGTCGGCCCCGCGCAGGGGCTCGCCCGCCGCCCCGACGCGGCCGCGCTGCGGCCGGTCGCCGGCGTGCTCGACGCCATCACGCCACTGCCGCCGGCCTGGTGCGCCCTGGTCGGCTTTGCCGCCGGCTACTACCAGCGCGCCGTGGGTGAGCTGGCGCTGGCGGTGCTGCCGCCCGAACTGCGGCGGCTCGAGCAGGCCGGCCTGGCGCGGCTCGACAAGTGGCTCGCCTCCACTGCGCCGGCGGTCCGCGAGGTGGAGGCTTCCGCACCGGTATTCGGTGCGCTCGACCCCGTCCCGTCCGCGGCCGGCGCAGCCGACGCCGTCGCGCATGCGGGCGGTGCGGTCGAGATCACCCCGCCCGCGCCCGATGTGCCCGGCATCGCCGCGTCCGGGCGTAGCGCGCCGCCGTTGCTCGGCGCGGCCCAGGCCGAGGCGCTGGCGCGCCTTCGCGCGGCCGGGGCGGTGACGGCGCTGCTGCACGGCGTGACCGGCAGCGGCAAGACCGAGGTCTACCTGCGCGCGGTCGAGGACGCGCTCGCCGCTGGCCGCCAGGCGCTGGTGCTGGTGCCCGAGATCAACCTGACGCCGCAGCTGGAGGCACGCTTCGCCGAGCGCTTCGCCGGCCGGCGCCTCGTCTCGCTGCACAGCGGCCTCAGCCCGGCGCAGCGCCTGCGCCACTGGCTCGCGGCGCATCACGGCATGGCCGACGTGGTGCTCGGCACGCGGCTGGCCGTCTTCACGCCGCTGCCGCGGCTCGGCCTCGTCGTCGTCGACGAGGAACACGACCCCTCCTACAAGCAGCAGGAGGGTGCGCGCTACTCGGCGCGCGACCTGGCCGTCTACCGCGGCCGGCTCGAAGGCGTGCCGGTCGTGCTCGGCTCGGCCACGCCCTCGCTCGAAAGCTGGCAGCACGCGCTCGCCGGCCGCTACCTGAAGCTGGACCTGCCCGAGCGCGTCGGCGCCGGCGCGATGCCGCGTGTGCGGGTGGTCGACATGACGCGCCTGCCGCGCACGCCGGGCGCGAGCCCGGTGCTCGCGCCGCCGCTGCTCGCGGCGATGCGTGAGCGCATCGCGCGCGGCGAGCAGTGCATGGTCTTCCTCAACCGCCGCGGCTACGCGCCGGTGCTGCAGTGCGAGGCCTGCGGCTGGAAGAGCGGCTGCCCGCACTGCAGCGCCTGGCGCGTCTTCCACAAGCTCGACCGCACGCTGCGCTGCCACCACTGCGGTTTCACCGAGCGCGTGCCGCGTGCCTGCCCCGACTGCGGCAACCTCGACATCGCGCCGGTCGGGCGCGGCACCGAGCGGCTGGAGGAGCAGCTCGGCGAGGCGATCGGCGAGGTCGAGACACCGGAAGGCTCGCGCCCGGCGCGCGTCGCCCGCATCGACGCCGACGTGACGCGGCGCAAGGGCGCGCTCGAATCGAGCCTGGCCGCGGTGCACGCGGGTGAGGTCGACGTGCTGGTCGGCACGCAGATGATCGCCAAGGGCCACGACTTCCGCCGCATCACGCTGGTGGCGGCGGTGAGCCCGGACGTCGCGCTCTTCGCCAGCGACTTCCGCGCCGCTGAGCGCCTCTTCGCATTGCTGATGCAGGCCGGCGGCCGGGCCGGCCGCGACGCCGCGCAGGCCGAGCGCAGCGAGATGTGGGTGCAGACCTGGCAGCCGGCGCACCCGCTGTACGCCGCGCTGCGACGCCACGACTTCGCGGCCTTCGCCGCGAGCCAGCTCGACGAGCGTCGCCAGGCGGGCCTGCCGCCCTATGCCTCGCTCGCGCTGCTGCGCGCCGAAGCGCGCACCGCCGAGGCGGCCGGGGCCTTCCTGCAGGCCGCGGCGCAGGCGCTGGCCGCGCTGCTCGGCGGCGACGCGGCCGAAGGTGACCCGGCGCGCGGCGCCTCGGCCCTTGGGCCGCTCTCGATCGACGGCCTCACCGTCTACCCGCCGGTGCCGCCGACGGTCGCCCGCGTCGCCAACGTCGAGCGCATGCAGATGCTGCTCGAGTCGCCGTCACGCCGCGTGCTGCAGCGCGCGCTCGCCGCCTGGTCGCCGGCGCTGACCGCCTTGCGCACGCGCCACCGGGGCGTGCTGCGCTGGGCGATTGATGTCGATCCGCTGGCGATCTGACCTGTCGTCGCGGGCAGAAGCTACTTCTGCAAGTCGAACCCCGCCGCCAGCCCCGTGAAGCTGAAGAACGCCAGCGCCGTCGAGGCCATGATGATCCGCGCCACGCGCCCGTTGTCGGCGCCGTAGCGCTCGGCGAGCAGCGAGACGTTGCTCGCGCTCGGCAGCGCGGCCGCCAGCGTGACGACCGCGAGCTGGAAGGGCGTGATCGCCGCGCCCAGCGCGATCGCCGCATGGCCGAGCACGTACACCGCGAGCGGATGCAGCAGCAGCTTCACCAGCGCCACCGGCAGGTACTGCCCGGGCGGCGTGCGCGTGTGGGCGTGGCGCCCGGCGCGCCAGAGCACGGCGCCGATCGTGAACAGGGCGACCGGGCTCGCCGCGTCGCCGAGCATGCGTACCACGGTGTCGACCGGGCCCGGCAGCGCAAGGCCCGCCAGCGCGCCCAGCGCGCCCAGCGCGATCGCCCAGGGCAGCGGGTTCGACAGGGCGCCGCGCAGTGCTTGCCAGGCCGCCGCGCGGTGGCCGCCGGCTGCCGCGTCGTGCCACTGCGCGATCGCGATGCACAGCGAGCTGATGAGGGCCAGGTCGATCAGCAGCGTGCAGATCACCGGCCCCGCGGCCGCCGCGCCGGCGATCGCGACCAGCAGCGGCACACCCATGAAGCCGGTGTTCGGGAAGGCCGCCACGAGTGCACCGAAGGCCGCGTCCTTCAGGCGCACCGGGCGGGCGGCCGGCCGGCCCAGCGTCATCGCGATCGTCAGCCCGACCGTCGCCAGCCCGGCGACGAGATAGAGCGCCATCAGCGCCGGGTTCAGCAGCTCGGCCAGCGGCGTGCCGAGCCCGAAGCGGAACAGCATGCACGGCAGCGCGAAGTAGAGGACGAAGGTGTTGAGCCCGGGGACCGCCGACTCGGGCAGCACCCCGCGCGAGGCCGCCAGGTAGCCGCACAGCACGAGGGCGAAGAACGGCAAGGTGACGGCGAGCACGGCCTGCATGGGCCGCGAGTATCCCAGCGCGGCCACGAGGCCTGGGCCTGGCGGCGGCCACGCAAGACCCCTGCGCGTGTGGCGCGTCGCCTGCGGGCCTGCGTGGCGGAGGGGCCGCCCCGCGCGCCACGCAGGGCGGCGGCGGGCGCGGCGAGGGCACGCGGGTCAGTGGTGCCCGCGCAGGACGATCGCCTTCTCGACGACGTAGCGGCTGAACTCCGTGCGCGGCATCGCGGTGCTCTGGTGGTCCTCGCCTTCGCCCCAGGTCAGCGTCACGTCGTCGACGCCCAGCTCGTAAATCACCTCGCCCTTCGGGATCTCCTCCTTCGGGCCGTCGCCGAGCCGGTATTCGACGGTGCCGACGATCGTTGCGTGTTCGGTGGCCTGATCGGTCATTGCGGCTGCTCCTCGTGGGTTTCGTTGCCATGGCGGCCTGGTACGGCCGCGTCGGGTGCGCGGTGCGGGTCACGCCCCGCGCCCGGCTAGCGTCGCTGTTCGGGCCGTGGCGGGATGCCGGACGGGCCACCAAAGGCCTGTCGGCAATGCCCTACGGCCGGACGCCTGCAGGACAGGAACGTCCGCGTGCCGAACGCCGGCGCCCGGCGCGTCCGCGTCGCGAACGTGCGGATGTCGTGAAGCGCCGCGCGCCCATGCGGGCGCAGGCCGCGGGCGCGGGCCCGGCACGGGCGGAAGGCCGCCCCGCCTCGCCTATCATCGCGGCCCCCTTCCGCCGGCCGGCCCGGCCGCGGAACCTGCCTGCAGCGCCCGGCCCCGGGCCGCGCCGCTGCCTCACGCCGCCCCCTTGAGTTCGACCCCCGCCACGCTCAACCCGGCCCAGATGGCCGCCGTGCACCACCTCGACGGCCCCTGCCTCGTGCTGGCCGGCGCCGGCTCGGGCAAGACGCGCGTCATCACGCACAAGATCGCGCGCCTGCTGCAGGCCGACTACCTGCCGCGCCAGATCGCCGCGATCACCTTCACCAACAAGGCGGCGCAGGAGATGCGCGAGCGCGCGAAGGCGCTGGTCGGCTCGCGCGCGGCGAAGGACCTGGTCGTCAGCACCTTCCACGCGCTGGGCGTGCGCATCCTGCGCGCGGACGGCGAGCGCCTGGGCCTGAAGCCGCAGTTCTCGATCTTCGATGCCGACGACGTGCTCGGCGTGCTGAAGGACGCCGGCGCCAGCACCGACAACGCGCTCGCGCGCCGCTGGCAGTGGGCCATCAGCCGCTGGAAGAACGACGGCCTGAACAGCGCCCAGGCCGAGGGCGTGGCGGCGAGCGACGACGAGCGCGTCGCCGCCCGCGTGATGCGCCTCTACGAGGAGCGCCTGGCGGCCTACCAGGCGGTCGACTTCGACGACCTGATCGGCCTGCCGGTCGCGCTGCTGCGGCGCGACGCCGAGGCGCGGGCCAAGTGGCGCGACACGCTGCGCTACCTGCTCGTCGACGAGTACCAGGACACCAACGCGACCCAGTACGAGCTGCTCAAGCTGCTGGCCGACGAGCAGCGCCCGCAGTTCACCGCCGTGGGCGACGACGACCAGAGCATCTACGGCTGGCGCGGCGCGACGGTCGAGAACCTGAAGCGCCTGCCGGCGGACTTTCCGCGGCTGAAGGTGATCCCGCTGGAGCAGAACTACCGCTCGACCGGCGCCATCCTGCGCGCGGCCAATGCGGTGATCGCCCACAACCCCAAGCTCTACGAGAAGAAGCTCTGGAGCGACCTGGGCGACGGCGAGCCGATCGCGCTGGTGGAATGCGACGGCGAGGAGCACGAGGCCGAGCGCGCGGTGTCGCGCATCCAGGCGCTGCGCGCGCGCGGCGGCGAGGTGAAGTTCGCCGATTTCGCGGTGCTCTACCGCGCCAACCACCAGGCGCGCGTCTTCGAGCAGAAGCTGCGCGCGGCGCAGATCCCCTACAAGGTCTCGGGCGGGCAGAGCTTCTTCGACCGCGCCGAGATCCGCGACCTCTGCGCCTGGCTGCGCCTGCTCGTCAACAACGACGACGACCCCGCCTTCCTGCGCGCGGTGGCGACGCCCAAGCGCGGCATCGGCCACACCACGCTCGCCCGGCTCGGCGAGTTCGCCGGCCGCTGGAAGACCAGCCTCTACGAGGCCCTGTTCGCCGAGAGCCTGCCCGCCGCGCTGGGCGCGAAGGCCACCGGCTCGCTGCACGAGTTCGGCCGCTTCGTCGGCGACCTCGAATACCGCGCCCGCCACACCACCGGCGCCGAGGACGCGAAGGTGCTGCTGCTCGGCTTCCTGAAGGACATCGGCTACGAGCAGCACCTGTACGACAACGCCGAGGGCGAGAAGCTCGCCGCGTCGCGCTGGTCGAACGTGCTCGACTTCGTCGAATGGATCGGCAAGCGCTGCGGCGGGCAGGTCGAGAACGACGGCGGCATGACGGTCGAGACCGAGCGCAAGACGGTGCTCGACGTCGCGCAGACGATCAGCGTGATCATCAGCCTGGCCGAGCGCGGCGACGAGCAGGACGTGGTGACGCTCTCGACCCTGCACGCGGCCAAGGGCCTGGAATGGCCGCATGTCTTCCTGGCCGGTGTCAACGAAGGCCTGCTGCCCTTCAGGAGCGAGGACGACGAGATGACGCCCGAGCGCCTGGAGGAAGAGCGCCGCCTGATGTACGTCGGCATCACCCGCGCCCGCCACACGCTGGCGGTGAGCACCCTGCGCCGCCGCAAGCGCGGCCGCGAGACGGTGGCCGGCGTGCCGAGCCGCTTCATCGGCGAGATGAAGCTGCACGAGGCGACCAGCAAGGAAGACCCGCGGGCGCGGCTCAAGCGGCTGCGGGAGGAGCTGGCGCTGAAGGCGGCGGAGAGTGCGGCGGTGGCTGCTGCGGCCGCGGGGTCGCCACGGCGCTGAGCGGGTTGGCGCCGGGGCACGGCGTTGGCATAATCTGCCAATCGTGGGCTTGCCTCCCGCGTCCCAAGCCTCCGGAGAATCGAGATGCCGACGCGCAACGTGGTTCTGAGCGATCACCAACAGGCTCTGGTCGAGACCTTGGTGCAGTCCGGCCGCTACCAGAACGCGAGCGAGGTCTTGCGTGAGGGCCTGCGCCTCATCGAGGAGCGCGAGCGCGCTGAGCAAGCAAAGCTCGAAGCCCTCAGGCAAGCGGCCCGACAGGGCTGGACGGACATCTCCGCGGCACGCTACGCCGATGTCGGAGACGACCAGCTCGAGGATTTCGTCGGGCAGTTGGGCCGCCGCGCCGCCCTGCTCGCGAAGACAGCGGGCTGATGCTCCGCTATCGGCTGTCGGACTCGGCTCAGGCAGATGTCATCAGCGTCCTTGCCTGGACGCACGAGCAATTCAGCGAGGCCGCCCGGCTGCGCTATGAGCGCCTGATCGTCGCGGCGCTGCGCGATGTGGCGATGCAGCCGGACCGACCGGGCAGCATCCTTCGGCCTGAACTCGGGGCAGGCGTCCGGTCGTGGCACCTTCGACTGAGCCGGAACCGCGCGACCACGGGCGCAGCGGTGGTTCGCCGGCCGCGCCACTTTCTCGTCTACCGCGTCGAGCCTGAGCTTCTCGTGGTCGGGCGGGTACTGCACGACGCCATGGAGTTGGCGCGGAACTTGGACCCGGAAGGTTCCTGGGAATAGGCGCGGCGCACATTGGCCGCTTCTCGCCGCGTCATCGAGGGCCTGCCGCTCTTTAGGAGCGAGGACGACGACGTGACGCCCGAGCGCTTGGAGTGCGGCCGCAGCGGCTGCGGGGGACTCGCCGCCGCGACTCTGACGGGTTTCCGCGCGGCGGTGCGGTGGCCCGGGCGCGGTCGGGTGGCGTATGTAGGCGGGGCTGCAATCCAGCCGTGCAACGAGCGGCGGGCGTCATGACGTGTACATGAGGCGTGAGGAGCTCGGCTCACCTTCCACGGGAGTATCGACTTCATCCGGCAGGGTTTTCCAAAGTCAACGTTGCTGGAGTGACCGCTATGGGACTTACCGGCAGACACAAGGCCACAAAGTCCGTTGCGTCTCGGCGTTCGAAGACTCAAGGCGGTGTCGCGCATCGGAACCATTGCCCAAGTGGGGCCTACACAGGATGACAAGCGGCAGTGGCCTCGGATTTCTGCGGCGTTACCGATGAGTCAGCGCATGCCTCGGTGAGAATCTCCCTGTTGGGAAGAGTCTGCTGCCCCAGGTAGGGGCGATATAGAACATGTCCGTTGTGCGCCCGTACTTCAAGCTCGGCATCGCCGATCTAGAGTCCATCTTTGAATCGTCCGACTGCGAGTCTGCGATCTGCCATGCAATCGCTGATGAGCTGCAGCATCGGAACACTGATCGGGCGGCCGCGCTGCTTGCGCGTAAGCGCCCGGCGAACCCGTCTTGACCGTGATGCGGACGGTCAGGCGGCTCGCCAGCGATGCGGCAAGAGGTCCTCGACGCGACTGGCCGGCTGCGTGGGCAGCCGCTCGAGCACGTCGCGCAGGTAGGCGTACGGATCGAGCCCGTTGAGCCTGGCCGACTGGATCAGGCTCATGATCGCCGCGGCGCGCCTGCCCGCGCGCAGGCTGCCGGCGAACAGCCAGTTCTGACGCCCGAGCGCGATCGGCCGGATGCGGTTCTCCACCCAGTTGTTGTCGATCGGTAGCTCGCCGTCGTCGAGGAAGCGCGTGAGCGCCGCCCAGCGCCTGAGGCTGTAGTCGATCGCGCGGGCGGTGGCCGAACCGTCCGGGATCTTCGGGCGCTGCTCGCGCAGCCACTGGTGCAGCGCATCGGCCACCGGCCGCGACCGTCGTCGACGGGCTTCGAGCCGTCTGGCGCTGTCCGTGGCGGCGACTTCGCGCTCGACGTCGTAGAGCGCGCCGAAGAACTTCAGCGCCTGCTCGCCGAGCGGGCTGTGGTGGTTCGCCCAGAGCTCGTGGAACTTGCGCCTGGCGTGGGCCATACAGCCCACCTCGGTCACCCCGAGCTCGAAGCAGGCCTTGTAGCCGCTGAAGTCGTCGGTGACGAGTTGGCCCCGCCAGCCTGGCCTGTCGGGCGTGCCCGGCAGCCTCAGGAACTCGCGCACGTGCTGGCCGCCGCGGCTGTCGGCGAAGTCGTAGACGACGGCCTGGACCGGGTTGAACACCGTCGTGCAATAGCTCCACAGGTAGGCCCGGTGGGTCTTGCCGTCTCGCAGGTTCGCTGGCTTGAGCATCGCCACCGGCGTCTCGTCGGCGTGCAGTACGCGCTGGCGCCGCAGTTCGTCGGCCAGGGCGTCGACCAGCGGCTGCAGTTGGACGCCGCACTCGCCCACCCACTGCGCCAGCGTCGAGCGGGCAATCGCGTGGCCGGCGCGCTCGAAGATCGCCTCCTGGCGGTACAGCGGCAGGTGGTCGAGGTACTTGGCCACCAGCACCTGCGCCAGCAGACCGGTGGTGGCGAGCCCCTTGTCGATGACGTGCGGCGCGACGGGCGCCTGCACGATCCGCCCCTCACCGCGCTGGCTGCAGCACCGGCACGCCCACTTGCCGCGGATGTGGCGCTCTACCGTGAACACCCCGGGCTGGTAGTCGAGCCTCTCGGCCACGTCCTCGCCGATGCGCTGCAGCGGCTGGCCGCAGCCGCAGGTCGTGCTCTCGGGCTCGTGGTGGACGGCGCGGCGCGGCAGGTGCGCGGGCAGCTTCTCGCGCCGGGGCTGGGCTCTGGTTCCCCCGCTGGCCGGGCGCATCGCCTCGATCTCGGCAGCCACCGCCGCCAGGTCCGCGTCGAGCGTCTCGTCGATCAGGCTGCGCTGCTCGGGGCCGAACTTCTCGCTGCGCGCGACGAGCTTCAGCCGCTTGAGGAGCGCGTTCTCGTGCGTGAGCTTGTCGATGACGGCCTGCTTGAACGCGACCTCGGCGCGCGTAGCCCGCAGGGCTTGGCGCAGCGCGTCAGCGTCGAGGGTGTCGAGGTCGTCGGCGATCACGGGTGTTGATCGTGCCGGCGCGGGCCGAGCCAGGCCATCGGCACATGCGGCAATGGACGCGCGCTACAGCAGCGTGATCACGCCGGCCTCGCCGAGGCGCTGCCACGGCAGCCCCAGCGACAGCGCCTCGAACTGCGCCCGGCTCAGCGCCATCGTGCCGTCGATCCCCTTGGGCCAGACGAAGCGTCCGGCGTTGAGCCGCCGGGCCGCCAGCCACACGCCGATGCCGTCGTGCACGAGCACCTTCATCCGGTTCGCGCGCCGGTTGGCGAACAGGTAGGCGTGGTGCGGGCGCGCCGCGCCGAACACCGCCACCACGCGCGCGAGCGCGGCCTCGGTCCCGGCGCGCATGTCCAGCGGCTCGACGGCGAGCCACAGCGCCTCAACCCGGATCATGTGCGCCAGTCAACGCAGAACCTCGCGCAGCCAGGCCGCGCATGACGATGCCGCAACGATCGGCCAGCGCACGCGCACGGTGACGGCTGAACGTTGCAGTTCGAGCTCGATCACCTCTGCCACCGGTGCCTCGAGTGCCGGCAGACTCACCGCCACGAAGGCCGCGGGCGGCGAAGCCGCGCCGCCGCGAGCAGCCTGCCGGCGCCACTTGTGGACCAGGTTCGCGTTCAGGCCGTGGGCCAGTGCAATGCTCGCCACCGATGCGCCGGGCACAGCGCACTCGGCCAGAATTTGGCGCTTGCGTTCACCACTGTGGCGGCGGCGCATCCTGGGCTTGGCGTCTTCCATGGTGTCCACTTCCTCCGTTGGTGGACACCATCCTTGTCGGCCCGGCCGCAGCGTTCAAGATGGGTTCGCCGGACGCTTACGCTTGCGCGCATCCAGGCCGCGTTGGATCGAGTGGATGCGGGGAACGTTGGAAACGACGAAACCGTCACCGAGCCCGAGGAGAGACGGAAGCTTCCGCCTTCCGCCAACGCGAACAAGGCGGCTTCCATCCTCTCCGCTTGGACTGCCCTTGAATCTCTATCGCCGCAAACCTATCGTCGGCCGGCCGACTTGGTTAGCGGAGATGGCAGATGTGTGGTGTCCATTGACGGCAATGATCTGCCGTGGTTTCGGAGGGAGCCATCTCGCCCCAAGTACCAGCTCTACTACCAGGTGATTCTGGGGTGCGTTCCCTTTGACCTCGCGATGGATGCGCTCATTAAGGCTTTCGGCGAGGATGAAGAGCGTGGACGGAGAGAGCGCGAGAAGGCGGCGCTTGCTGCGGTGCTGGTAGACAGAAGCGGCTTGCTTCTGGAGGAGCATGCAGTTGGAATCTCGAGCTTTGGCTGGGCGCTTCCCGTGGCGCTGTCTGGCGACCTGACCCGGCTCGGCGCGTGGACCGAGGCGGAGCGCGGTCTTGTCGAAGGGCTCACCAAGAAGCTTGTCAGGATGGACCGCGATGGGAACCAGCTTCCGCTTGATGCTGAGATTCTCCAAAAGGCCTTTCGATGGCTCGTCGCAGCATTGGGGCTGCCGCCAGGGTTGTACGAGGAGCCGAGCTTCGTTCTTCGCATCTTCCACTTCTACAAGTCACAGAGCCGGCCAGAGCCCACGCTGCTCAATTCCTTCTACTTGGCCGATCTAGGGCGCGCATCGAAGTTGGTCGATCATGGGCAACACGGCCGGGTACTGGCGCGGTACCTCGGAGAAGAGAGGGTCGCACGGAGTTCGAACCTTCTGAATGACGTATCTGCCATTGAGGCACTGGTCGCGCCCGCGAAGATGCCGGCGGCTAGATGGCCGGCCGCCGGCGGCCATCCACTGGTCACCTTGCAGCAGGCCGCTGTCAATGCGGCCCGAGCCGAACTTGCCGGGAACGGCGCCGGTATCGTGGCGGTGAACGGTCCCCCGGGTACCGGTAAGACCACATTACTGCGCGATATCGTCGCCGGCTGCGTGCTCGATCGCGCAACGGCCATGGCTCGCTTCGACGACCCGACGGCGGCATTCAGCACGACGGGGCAGAAGGTGGCGGCAGGAGGGCGTGCGTTTCTTCACCTGTATAGGCTGGACGAGTCGGTGAAAGGCCATGAAGTTCTGGTCGCGTCCAGCAACAACAAGGCGGTCGAGAACGTCAGCAGGGAGTTGCCCGCACTCAAGGCGGTCGGGCGTCAAATCGCTCACTTCAAGACCGTGTCGGACAGGTTGCTGGCCAAGCGGGGTTCGGATGGGGAACTGGCAGATGGCGAGCCCAGTTGGGGTCTGATCGCCGCAGCGCTGGGCAACGCGACGAACCGCGGGGCCTTCCAGCAGGCGCTCTGGTGGGACGATGACCGAAGTCTCAGGCTGTACCTGAAGGTCGCCAAGGGAGGCTCGGCAGTTCGCGAGCTCACGGATGACGAAGGGAACGTCATCGATCGTGTGGTTCCCACGATCATCGAGGCAGAGAATCCACCGACCCCCGAGGAGGCCCGGTTGAACTGGCCGAAGGTGCGGGCGCGGTACTTGACGCTTCGTGCCCAGGTGGACGATGAACTCCGCGCCTTGGAGTCAATTCGCCGGACCTGCCTGAAGCTGTCGCCGGCCCGTGCGGCGGTTGAAGCAGGGCGCGCAGATCTTGCCGCAGCGGCGAGTACCCTGAACGCGAGACAGGCGGGCATCGACGACGCCGTCCGTGTTCGGGACTCCTCTGCAACCAACCTGAAGTGGGCGGCCAAGTGCGCGGACGAGGCGCTTGCGGGACGACCGTGGTGGCTTCATCGAGTTCTCAATACGACGAGGATGAGGCAGTGGCGTGACACTTGCGCGCCGCTGCTTCAGCAGCGCTCGGAGGCCGCGCTCAGTGCGCGGGAAGCCGTCGTTCGCCATGAAGAGGCCGGGCGGTTGCGAACGGCGGCAGCGTCTGTCGTGCGAGTTGCAGAAGCGAACCTAGCGGAAGCGCAGCGAGATTTGTCAGCGATGGAACACATAGTGGAAACCCATCGAGCACGTCTCGGAGACAGGCTGGTCGACGAAGGATTCTTCAGTCAGGGACATGCACGGTGGAATCTTGCCTCACCGTGGCTGCCCGATCCGCTGCACCGGAAGCGGGAGGACCTATTCGGGTTGGCGTTGGAGGTGCATCGGGCCTTTGTCGACGTGACAGCCCAGAAGGTTTCTCACAACCTCGGCGTCTTGATGCAGGCAATGCACGCAGGGGCGTTCCAGGAGGAAGCCAAGAAGGCGTTGCTTGGCGACTTGTGGTCAACGCTGTTTCTCGTGTGTCCTGTCGTGTCGACGACCTTCGCTTCCGTGGATCGGATGTTGGGTGATCTACCGCCGGCAAGTCTTGGGTGGGTTCTCGTGGACGAGGCCGGGCAGGCTACTCCACAGTCAGCCGTCGGCTTGTTGATGCGAGCGAGCAAAGCCATCGTGGTCGGCGATCCTCTCCAGATTCCGCCGGTGGTGTCGATTCCGCAACGACTCGTTCTCGAAGTCGGAAAGTTCTTCGGCGTCAGTCCTGTCGACTGGTTGGCGCCGGATGCCTCAGTTCAAACGCTGGCTGACCAAGCATCGAAACTGAAAGCCGAATTCCCCGCGGACGCAGGAGTTCGCGAGGTGGGGATTCCGCTGCTGGTTCATCGCCGATGCCAGGAGCCCATGTTCGGCATTTCGAATCGTGTCGCCTATGACGGCCAGATGGTGCACGCAGCAGGCGACTTCCAGCCCGGTCCCGTGGCTCGGGCACTCGGGGACTCGCGGTGGATCGACATCAATGCCCCCGCGAAGAGCAAGTGGTGTCCCGCGGAAGGCGATGCGGTGATACAGCTGCTTTCCAAGCTCGTTGCGGCCGGTGTCAAACAGCCGGATATCTATGTCATTACGCCGTTTCGAATCGTCGCCCAGGAGCTTCGGCGTCGCATCGAGGCGGAACGGGGACTACTGGAACGTCTGGGCGTTGATCCGCCGGATTGGCTGCGCGATCGAGTCGGGACGATTCATACCTTTCAAGGAAAGGAGGCCGAGGCCGTTATCGCTGTCCTGGGTGCACCCATGGCTGCGCAGCAGGGCGCTCGGCGTTGGGCGGTGTCGACGCCCAACATCATCAACGTGATGGTCTCGAGGGCGAAGCAAACGTTGTATGTCGTGGGCTCACGCGCTGCGTGGTCGACAGTGGGCCACGGGAGGACCTTGGCCGGATGTATCAAGCGCCCATAGAGCGCAGGGTTGTCTTCTTTGCAGTGTTGACGGTGGCCTGCCTGAAGTTGGGGGTCTTCGGCCTCAAGGCGACAGCACCTGGATTGTCGGAAAGTAGGTCCTAAAGCGGCTGGCATCCCGCGTCAGCAGGGGCCAGCCCTCTACGGCGGCATGGGCGCCAATGAAGAAGTCCGGCAACACCTGCGCCTTGCCGCCACCCCGGCGCCGGTACTGGGCGTAGGCCTTGGCCGCCAGGAAGAGGGCGGGCCGGGGAATCTCGCGCAGTTCGAGCCCCAAGGTTCGCACCACGTCGTCAAGCGCTTCGAGCGTCGAGAAGGACAAGGACATCTCGGCGTAGACGACCGGGTTGATGACCAAGGCGTGCAGCTTCGCCTGCGCTCGCAACTGCGCAATCGACCAGTCGGCCCACTGCGGATCGTTCTGCAGTACGTCCACCAAGACATTGGTGTCCACCAGCAGCATCAGTCGTCGGCGCGCAGCAGCTTCATCAATGCGTCGGTTCGCCAGTGCACGTCGGCGCGACCGCGAACGGCTTCGAAGCGATCGGCGGACGAGTGACGCGACTGCCGTGCAGCCGGCTGCCGGCGCAGGACCACCTCGCCCGCCTGATTGACTGAGAACTCAACCTGCGTGCCCGGCAGCAGCCTCATTTCGTCGCGGATGCGTTTCGGGATGGTGACCTGGCCCTTGCTGGTCAGCGTCGTTGCCATGGGGACCTCCTGTAGGCATTACCGACAGTCTGCATGGTAATACCCGAGCCGGCTGAGGCGACGATCAGGACCGGTCGGCGCATGGGGCTGGCGTGCAGGCAGAACCCCGCCCGCGCCTGTGGTGCTGGCTGGCGGGCGAAGAGGCGGGTACGTAGGGGAGCCGGCCCTCAGGGGCCGGTCGGTGCCGGGGCCGCGCGGGTCGCGTGGCGCGAGCGCGCCGATTCCCGCGTGATGCGGTCGCCCGCCGCGCCGGCCCGCGCAGCACCGCTCCCTACACAAACCCCACCGTCCTCCGCCCCCCGAAATTCCGCAAGTTCGGCAGCACCGTATCCAGCTGCGCATCGCTGGCCCCGAACCAGCGCAGCAACGTCGCCGCGTACTGGTCGACCGAGGTGGTCGGTATCCACCGCCCCTGCCGCTCCCAGCTCTGCTCGCCGACGTCGTCCGGCCCGCCGAGCACCAGCGCCGGCGCGGTGCCGTAGACCGTGCGGCCGCGCACCGCGCCGCCCAGCACCAGCTGGTGGTTGCCCCAGGCGTGGTCGGTGCCGTTGCTGTTGTTGGGCAGGAAGGTGCGGCCGAAGTCGCTCTGCGTGAAGCTGGTCACCGAGCCCGCCATGCCGATGTTGGTCAGCGCGGTGTGGAAGGCGCCCAGCGCGCCGCCCAGCTCGCGCAGCAGCGTCGCATGCTGGCCCTGCGTCGCGCTGCCCTGGAACTGGTTGGCATGGGTGTCGAAGCCGCCCAGCTGGGCGAAGAACACCTGCCGCGTGCTGCCGACCAGCGCATGTGCCTCGATCAGCTTGGCGATCTGGAACAGCTGCCGCCCGAGGCCGGTGGTGATCTGCCCGCCGGAGGTGATCGGCCCGAAGCCCGCGCGCAGGCCGGCCGAGATGGCGGCGTTGCCCGGCTGGCGCTCGACCAGCGCGCCCAGGCGCGCGGTGACGTTGAAGGCGTCGCGCTGCTGCTGGGCGTAGACGGCCGCCAGCGGGTTGCTCTGCGGCAGCGCGTACAGGCGCTGCAGCGCCAGCGCCCGCGTCGCCGGCGAGGCGTTGGCGCGGCGCCAGTAGTCCTGCCCCAGTTCGTAGGTGCGGAAGTCGCCGCCCGGCGCCGGCAGCACCAGCGGGACGGCGCTGGTGCCGATGCCGAAGCGCCCGCCGCTGCCCGCGGCGATGACGGGGTGGGCCGGCGACAGCAGGCGCGCCGCGCGCCCGCCCCAGCCGCTGCGCGACTGGGCGTCGGTGCTGCCCGCCTCCCACAGCGTCTGCTGGTGCGAGTGCGAGAAGAGGCTGTCGGGGATCAGCGCGCTGGTCGCGGCGGTGGCCCGGTACTGCGCCTTGGTGAGGGGCGCGTGGAGCGGCCCGACGTTCAGCACCGGCGCCAGCCGGCCGGCGTTCCAGATCGGCAGCAGCGCCGAGAGCGCCGGGTGCAGGCCCCAGTTGCTGCCGGCCAGCGGCAGCAGCGCGCCGGCGGGGATCGCGAGGCTGCGCCGCACGGCGCTGTACTGGTTGTAGCGGGCGCTGTCGGTCGGCACCAGCATGTTCATGCCGTCGTTGCCGCCGTACAGGAAGATGCAGACCAGCGCCTTGTAGCCGGCGGCCTGGGCGTGCGCCTCGCCGAGCAGGCCCGGCGCGAGCGCGCCGGCGCCGAGCAGGCTGGCGCTGCGGCGCAGCCACTGGCGCCGGTCGAGCGGGGGGAGTTCGGTCGTGTTCATGGCGCTCCTCAACGCTGCACCTGGTAGTCGGGGGAGGCGAAGACGAGGTACGCCGCCTGGCGCACCCGCTCGCGTTGCCAGCCGGCCGGCGTGTTGCCGGCGGTGATCGCTGCGACCGCGGTGATGATTTCCTGCCGCGCCGCGGCCGGCAGCGGCTTGCCGACGGCCAGCGTCGAGAGGCGGTCGACCAGCGTCGCCGGCGTCGCCGCGCTGGCGTCGAAGGGCTGCAGGTTGACCTTGGTGCCGGTGGCGCCGGGCACGTCGGCCTGCGCGGCCACGCCGTCCCACCAGAGCAGGAAGGTCAGGAAATTGAGGCGGTCGATCGCGGCGCCGGCGCTGTGGATGGCGAAGGCCGGCGCTTCCAGGTCGGCGCTGCCCGGCAGCGGGTGGTCGGGCGGATAGAAGCTGAAGACCGAGAGCGGCTTGAACACCGTCTGTCCGACGCGCGCGCCCCAGTAGGCGGTGAGCGGCACGCCGTCCGAGCGGCCGTACAGCGCGCGCAGCACGCCCGCCAGCATCAGCGCCGGCTCGCGCAGCTTGCCGGTGGTGGCGCCGGCCCGGCGTGCCTCGGTGTCGAGCAGCACGGCGGCGACGGTGGCGGCGAGGTCGCCGCGCTGGCCGGCGCCGAAGGTGACGCCGCCGCTGCTGTAGCGCCCGCTGGTGAAGGCCTGCGAGACGCGCGCCACGTAGGCCGGGCTCGGGTTGCTCGTCACCAGGTGCTGGACGAGCTGGCGGCCGATGAAGGGCGCCATGCTGGGGTGCGCCATCAGGCTGTCGAGCACCTTCTCCAGCGCCGAGGCGGGCGTGCTGCCGGCCGGCACCGCGACGCCCGAGAGCAGGCTGAGCGCCGAGGTCTCGTGGAAGGCCGGCGCCGCGACCATGTCACCGCCGTAGTAGCGGCAGTTGGTGCCGCGCGGCCAGCAGCCCCAGGCCGTGGCCCCGCCGCGCGGGTAGGTCCAGCCGGTCAGCGCGTAGGCGTAGCTGCGCACGCGGGCGTTGTCGTGCGTCGGGCGGCACTGGCCGCCCTTCAGCGAGCCGTCGGCGTTGAGCTCGCAGGTGCCGATCGCGAACAGCTGCAGCAGCTCGCGCGCGAAGTTCTCGTTGGGCGCCGCCTTGTCGTTGTTGACGTGGTTCAGGTAGTCGCCCATCACCGGCGACATCGCGACCTTCTTCAGCACCTGGCGGTAGTTGCCGAAGGCGTTGTCGAGCAGGGCGTTGTGGTAGTTGCGCAGGCCGTAGGTGCCGTGCACTTCGAGGCTGGAGACGACGACGATCTGCGACAGCGCGAAGGCCACGCGCTGTCGCAGCTGGTCCGCCTTGGTGGTGGCGTTGCGGTAGAAGTCCCAGGCCAGCGGCTCGCTCGAGAGCCAGTCGCGCCAGCAGTTGGCGCCGGCGCCGGCGCGGTTGCAGAAGTCGCCGCTGCCGGTCCACTTGTGCCCGGCGTCGCCCTGGCCGCTGGTGTAGCGCGAGTCGCGCCGCGCCATCTGCGCCTGGACCCAGCCGGCGCTGCCGGCATTGCGGATCTCGGTGATCAGCGCCTCCGTCGGGCCGAAGCTCGCCTGGTGCGCGAGGCGCGAGGCGTCCTCGGTGTTGGCGGGCGTCGCGGCGACGGCGGCGAGCGACTCGCGGCGGCTGCCGGCCTGGCCCGTCGTGGCGCCAGCGTCGGTGGTGAGGTCGGAGGCGGAGGCGGCGCCAGCGCCGGCGGCCGCGTCGTGCGCCGCGCCGGTGCCGACGGCCGCGGGGGCGTGGCCGCCGTCGCCGCCGCCGCAGGCGGCCAGCGCGCCCAGGCTCAGCGCCAGGGCGGCCGCCCGGCCGAGGCGTGCGGCGGCGGGGGAGAGGGTGGAAGTTGGTGATTGCATCGCCCGCAGTTTTGCGGCGTGCGCAGGGGGCTGTTTCTGCAGCGGCGGCGTGTAGGACAACTCTTACGCGCGGACACGCAAGGACCCCCTCGAAGTGAGAACTTTTTCACGAAAAACGAGGCGGACGCGGCCGCCCGCACCGCCGCGCGGCCGGGGCCGCAACGGCCGCGCTAGAGGCCGAAGCGCTGCCGCCACCGCCGCGGGACCGCGGCATCGGCCAGCGCCGCAGCGACCATCGAGGCGCCGAGCAGCGGGTAGACGAGGCCGAGCAGCACCGCGACCGCGATCGCCCCCGCGGCCGCCCGGTCGCCTGCCCGGCGCGGTGGCGCGGCCAGCCGGCCGCGCGGGCGGCGCTTCCACCACATCACCGCGGCAGACACCGCCAGCGCCAGGATCGCCAGGCAGCCCACCAGCATCACCGCCTGGTTGGCCCAGCCGAACTGGCGGCCGGTGTGGATGCTGACGCCCCACTCGGTGGTGCGGCCGACGAGGCCGTAGTCCGCGTAGCGGACGTCGGCGAGCACGGCGCCCGTGTAGCGGTCGAGGTGGACGACACGCACCTGCCGCACGTCGTCCGGCAGGTGCATCGCGGTGTAGACGCCGCGCGGGCCTTCGGGCAGGCGCACCGGCGTGCCGCGGGGGATGCCCAGGTCGGCCAAGCGGTGCAGCGCAGCGTCGAGCCCCAGCCCGGCCGCGGCCGGCGCCCCCACGGCCGCCGGTGACGCCGAGGGCGGCAGCGGCGCCTGGCCCTGGCTCCAGGGCACCGCCGGCAGGTCGGCCAGCGGCGACGCCGAGCGTGGCGTGCCCCAGACGTACTGCGGCAGGCCGACGCCCCAGGCACCGCTCCAGCGGCCCAGCTGCTGGCCCCAGAAGGCCGACCACGGCATGCCGGTGACGGCGAGGAACAGGATCGCCCCGGCCGCGAGCATCCCGGTCACCGCATGCAGGTCGCGCCACCAGAGGCGCTGCGACGGCCGGCCGCGCAGGCTGCAGACGCCGCCGCTGCGCCGTCGCGGCCACCAGAGGAAGAGGCCGGAGACGACCAGCACCACGGCCCAGCCGGCGACCACTTCGATCCAGAGGTTCGCCACGGGGCCGGCGATCGCCAGCGAGTGGAGACGCTTGACGATGTCCATCAGCCGCCGGTCGTCGCGCAGGCGGCCGAGCACCCGGCCGCCGGCCGGGTCGAGGTAAACCGCCACCACCCCTTCCTGCGCGCTGCGGATGCCCACCTCGGCGCTCAGGCCCGCGTGCGCCGGCTCGACGAACCTCACCACCTCGCCGGGCTGGGCGGCCAGCGCCCGGGCCGCCAGCGCCTGTGCACTGAGCGCCGGTGCTGTTGCCGGCGACGGTGCCGGCGCGGCATCGACGACGCGCAGCCGCGCATAGACCAGCGACTCGATCGGGTCCTTGAACAGGTACAGCGCCCCGGTGACCGCCAGCAGGGCGAGGAAGGGCAGGCAGACCAGGCCGGCATAGAAGTGCCAGCGCCAGACGCGCCGGTACAGCGCGGACTCTGCGTCGGAAGCGGAGACGGAGACGGCGGCAGCCGCGCGGGCGGCGCCGGTGGCAGGGAGCGAGGCGTCCATGGCGGCCTCAGAACCTGTAGCGCCCGCCGACGTACACCGAGCGCGGCTCGCCGGGCGTCAGGATGGCCGCGTCGGCCGCCGCGGCGTTCTGGACGCTGAAGAACGAGACATAGCGCCTGTCGGCCAGGTTGCGGGCCTCGGCGTACAGCTCCCATTGCTCGCGGGCGACCCCGACCCGCAGGCCCCACAGGGCGTAGCGGTCGACCGTGTAGGTGTTGCTGAAGTCGGCGTAGCGGCGCCCGATGAGGTCGAACGTCGGCCCGGCGAAGAAGCCGCTGGCGTGGCGGTAGATCAGCTCGCCGCGGGCGGCGTAGGTGGGCGCCGCCGGCAGCCGGTTGCTGGCGTAGGCCGGGTCGTCCTGGAACCGGAAGCGGTTGAGCGTCAGGTTGAGCGTCGGCTCGAGCCGGTGGCTGCCCGCGCCGTCGAGCGGCAGGCTCGCGCCCACCAGGGCCTCGACCCCGGCGTGGACGGTGCGGCCGACGTTGGTCGACAGGCTGGTGCCGGGCGCATTGGGGTCGTCGCGCGACAGGATCTCGTCGCGCAGCCGGGCGTAGTACAGCGCCACGTCCCAGTGCCAGCGGCTGCGGGCCGCCTCGTGGCTGCCGCGGGTGCCGACCTCGACCACGGCGCCGTGCATCGCGTCCAGGGTCGCGTCGTTGCCGCGCACGTCGTCGTCCAGCTCGTAGAGCGTCGGGGCCTCGTAGAGGCGGCTCAGGTTGGCGAAGAGCTGCACGGCAGGCGTCAGCTGGTGGATCAGCCCGACCCGCGGGTTGAGGCTGCGGTAGTCGTCCTCGGGGTGGCGCAGCGCGCCGGTGGCCGCGTCGACGTTGCGGACCTCGCGTTGGCCCGACACCGCCTGCACGCCGTACACGGCCGTCCAGTCGGGGGCGAACTGCCAGCGGTCCATCAGGAAGAGCTCGAGGCTGTCGGCGCGGTTGTCGACACGGGTCGAGAGCGAGGTCGCGCCGCCCGGCTCGTAGGCGTAGTTGCCGCCCGAGACGCCGGTGCGCCCGTAGTTGAGGCCGGCGAGCAGGTCGTGCGCGCCGACGCGGCGCTGGTAGCGCAGGCTGCTGCCGAAGTTGCGCTGCTCGGTGTCGATCAGCAGGCTGAAGAACGGCGGCGCGTAGACGATCGGGTGGTAGAGCCGCTGCTCCTCGTACGAGAGGCCGGCGGTCAGGCTGCTGTCGGCGTCGATGTCCCAGGTGGTCTTGCTGGCCAGGCGCCAGGTGCGGACGTTGTACTGGTAGTCGCCGGCAACGGCCGCGGCCTGCGCCTGGCGCGGGTTGGCGCGCCATTCGTCGCGCGTCAGCGCCCCGGGCAACTGCTGGTCGTTGTCGATCGCGTTCAGATAGACGCGGGTGCGCACCGTCTCGCTGAACTGCCAGCCGGCGTTCGCGTACAGGCCCGAGCGCTTCTGCCGCTGGTGCGCGCGGAAGCCGTCGCTGTGCTTGGTTTCGGCGGTGATCAGCGCGTCGAAGGCGCCGGCCACCGTGCCCCAGGTCAGCCGGCCCTGCCGCTGGCCGTGGCTGCCGCCGTTCAGCAGCAGGCCGTTGGGCTCGCCGTCGCGCGCGGTGGGGGTGATGAAGTCGATCGCGCCGCCCAGGGTGCTGGCACCGTAGGTGAGTGCGTTCGCGCCGCGCGCCACGATCGCGTAGCGGGCCGACAGCGGGTCGACGTCGCGGTTGTGGTTGTTGCCGTCGGCGGCGGTCACCGGCAGGCCGTCCTGCAGCAGCTTGATGCCGTTGCCGTCGTAGTTGGTGGCGTCGAGGTTGGAGCCGCGGCTGGAGAGGAACGACGAATCGCCGGTCGAACCGCTGGCCGCCCACACGCCGGGCACGTAGCGCAGCAGGTCCGCGAGGCTGGTGACGTTGCGCTGGCGCAGGCCCTCGCCGTCGACGACGGTCACGCCGCCCGGGGTGGCGGCCTGCTCGGCGGCCAGTTCGGCCGGCACCCGGTCGGGCGCCTGCCTGCTGGTCACGACGACCGAAGGGAGCTGGGCTTCCTGTGGTGCCTGGGGGTTCTGCGGGTCCTGCGCTTGCACGGCCGCGCAGGGGACGAGGGCGAGCGCGGCGATCGCGCGCGAAAGTGAAGTCATGGTCTGTTCCGGAAACGGGTCGGGGGCCCGGGGCAGGCGCAGCCGCCTGCCGCCCCCTGTGGACGCAGCCCACGACGCCGCCGCGACACAGGCGGCGCGCCGCCCCGCGGTGCGCAGCGGCGCGGCGGCGGGGCAGGGTGGGCGATGGTCGGCGTCGGAAGACGCCGCGGCCTCAGGCCAGTGCCGGAGGGGCCTGGGACGGGGGCCTAGGCGCCCGTTCGCGCGAGCGCGGGGCCGGCCGCTCCGCCGGCGCGCGCTCGTGGCCCGCGGCGCGCAGCACCACGGTGTTGGCGACGGCCGGCACCGGCGGCGCGGCGCCGGAGGCGCAGAGCGCATCGCAGCCGGCCAGGTGGTCGGCACTCGCGCTGTCCAGCCCGAGCCCCTCGCGGATCTCGTCCGGCAGTGCGGACGCAACGGCCAGCGCGAGAGACGGCTCGCCGCACCAGCCGAGCAGGTCCGCGCGCTGCGCCGCCATCGCCGAGGCATGGACCGCCGGCAGGCAGAGCTGCGCCAGCCAGGCCAGCAGGGCCAGCCGGAAGGCGAAGCGCAGCCGCGCGGGGAGGGTTCGCATGCCGCTCAGCGGTCGCGTCGCAGCCGGTCGGCAGGCGTCGCCGCGCCGTCGAGCAGGAAGAAGGTGTAGACCGCGCCGTCGAGGATCGCGATCGGGTTGGCGGCGGTGCTGAAGAGCGGGTCGGCGCTGTCGCCGAACGCCTCGAGCACCGCGTCGTCGTTGGCCGTCACCTGCACCGGCGCCCCGGTGGCGCCGGGCGCGACGTCGCTGGCCACCGTCACCGAATCGAGCGTCAGGCTGAGCGAGGCCTGCGAGACGAGGCCGTTCACCAGGCGCAGCTTGGCTTTGCCGTCGGTCGTCGGCAGGCGGTTGTCGTCCACCAGTAGCGAGACCTGCGGGCTGGCGGCGCTGCCGTAGACCAGCAGGGTGTAGTCGGTGCCCGCCGCGAAGGTCTGCGCCGGCACGCTGACCGCGACGCCCCCGACGGTGACCGCCGGCGTGGCGGCGCCGGCCGCGACCGACAGATAGGTGCCGATGCCCGGCGAGCCGAGGCTCGCCACCAGCGTCGTGCCGCCGACCGCGAGGCCGACGCGGCCGGCGCCGCCGACGCTGGCCACCAGCCGCAGGCGCGCGTTCGTGTTCTGGTAGGCGGTGACGGCGCCGCGCTGCACCAGCTTCAGCGCATGCACCAGCACGCCGCTGTCGCCCGGGTGGAGCACCAGGGTCACGCGCTCGCGGTCGCCGACGGGGAAGTCCGCCACGTCGAGGCGGACGTCGGTCGGGTCGTCGGCCGCGGTGACGCGCAGCCGGTAGCTGCGCGCGCCGAGCTGGCTCCAGGCGCTGGGCTCGGCCTCGGTGTCGCCTTCGCCGGGCGCGGCCTGCGCCACCGGGGAGCTGTCTTCGAGGTTGACGTTGGTGTCGGTCAGGAACACGTCCAGCGTGTCCGCGTCCGGCGCGGCATTGAACACGCGCAGCCGGGCGCTGCCGCCGTCGGGCTCGTCGGCATCGTCGGTCAGCATCGTCAGCTTGACGGCGCCGCCGCGGCCCCAGGCGAGCGCGGTGTAGCCGGTGTCGTCGTCGAGCGAGGCGTTCACGCTGGCCAGCGAGACGCTCTGCCCGCTGACCGTCACCTTGAAGGTCGCCGAGCCGTCGTCGACCGTCGAGTAGCCGGTGCCGGTGTTGCGCGTCGCGCCGGAGGAGACCCGCTCGTCGCCGCGGTAGAGGTCGGCGCTGGCGATCCCGGAGGTCGCGTTGACGAGGCGGACCTGGGTCTGCTCGAACTCGTCGTCGTCACCGCCGCCGCAGCCGACCAGCGTCGTCCCGACCAGGCCCGGCCCGGCGATGCCGGACGCGAGCAGCAGCAGGATCGATCGACGCTTGGGATGCATGGCGGTCTCCGTGAGGCCCGCAAGCCTAACCGCTCGCGCGGGCGCGGCCTGCGAACGCCCCGTGCGGCGATCCGAGGGAGGCCTACATCCCCTTGAAGCGATGCGCGTAGCTGCGGCTGACCTCGAGCTTCTCGTCGTGGCCGTGCAGCGCGACCAGCTGGCGGCCGCGGAAGTCGCGGCTGACGCCGGCGATCGCGCGCGCGTTGACCAGGGTCGAGCGGTGGATCTGCCAGAACTGCTGCGGGTCGAGCTCGTCGATCAGTTCCTTGATCGGCTTGCGGATCAGCGCCTCGAGGCGGGCCGTCTGCACCCGGGTGTACTTCTCGTCGCTGATGAAGAACAGCACGTCCTCGACTGGGATCATCTGGATCTGCGCCCCGACGCTGGCGGGGATCCAGCGCAGCGGCGGGCGCGCCTCCGGCGCCGGCTGCCGGGCGGGCGGAAGCTGCGCGGCCAGCTTCTCCAGCAGCTGCTGCAGCGCCAGCGCGGGCGCTGCGCCCTCGGGTACTGCCGCCGCGCCCGGGGCATCCGCGGCACCCGCGGCACTCGCCGCCCGGCGCGCGGCCAGGCGCTGGCGGATGCGCGAGACGGTCAGCCGCAGGCGCTCGCGCTCGGCCGGCTTGAGCAGGTAGTCGACCACGCCCTGCTCGAAGGCCTCGATCGCGTACTGGTCGTAGGCGGTGATGAAGACGATCTCGCAGGGCGCGCCGCCATCGCGCTGCGCAAGGCGTCGCGCTGCCTCGACACCGTTCAGCTCCGGCATGCGGATGTCGAGGAAGACCAGCTCCGGGCGCAGCGCCTCGACCTGCTCGAGCGCCTCCTCGCCGTTCTTCGCCTCGGCGACGATCTCGAGCTCGGGCCAGACCTCGGCCAGGCGCGCGCGCAGCTGCTCGCGCATCAGCCGCTCGTCGTCGGCGATCACGGCGCGCACGCGCGGCGCGGCATCGGGGCCGGGCGGTGGTGCAGGCGGCTGCGAGGGCGGCGGCGGGGCGGGCGGGTTCATCGGCGCGTACGGTACGGCAGTGTGATCGTCGCGCGCGTGCCGCCGCCGGGGTTCTCGGCGAGGGTCAGCGAGGCCGCGTCGCCGTACAGCAGCTGCAGCCGCTCGCGGATGTTCGCCAGCCCGACGCCGGTGCCCGCGGTGCGGGCGCGCCCGAAGCCGAGGCCGCTGTCCTCGACGCTGAGCACCAGGTCGCCGTGCACGACCTCGGCGCGCACCCGCAGGCGTCCGCCCTCGGCCTTCGGCTCCAGACCGTGCTTGATCGCGTTCTCGACCAGGCCCTGCAGCATCATCGGCGGGCACTCGGCCGAGTGCAGGCCTTCCGGCACCTGGACCTCGGCCTGCAGCCGCTCTTCCATGCGCATCTTCAGCAGCTCGAGGTAGGGGCGCACCAGCTCCAGCTCGCGCCCGAGGTCGCCGAGGCCGCGCGCGTGGGCCTCGCGCATCGTCGGCATCGCCGCGCGCAGCAGCGCGATCAGGTGCTTCTGCATCGCCGAGGCGCGCACCGGATCGGTCTCGATCAGGTGGTCGATCGAGGCCAGCGTGTTGAACAGGAAGTGCGGCTCGACCTGCGCCTGCATCGCCGCCATGCGCGCCTCGACGACCTGGCGTTTGAGCGATTCGTCCTCCGCCGTCTCGACCGCCTGCGCGGCCTTCACCTCGGCCTGCAGGCGCTGCTTGTAGGTGATCTTGACGATCGCCGAGGTGAGGATCAGCAAGAAGGCGAGGTCGTCGAGGAAGTCGCCGAGATGGACGCGCACGACGCGCGTGCGGGGCAGCTTCTCGCGTTCGTCGAGCGCCTCCTGCTTCGCGACGCGCCCTTCCTCGACCGCGGCCTCGATCGCCTGGCGTGCCTCGTCCAGCGCCTCGCGCACGCCGTCGCCGAGCGCCTTCGGGTCGGCGCCGCCCTCTTCGCGCGGTGGTGTCGGTGCGCGCCCGGGCGGCTCGGGTGGTACCGGGGGGACGGGCGGCGACGGCGCCTCCGGCGGCGCGATCGTGCGCACCGTCTCGCTCAGCGTCCAGGTGAACGGCGGGATGCCCTGCAGGACCTGGGCGAGCACCAGCAGCAGCACCGACATCAGCGCGAAGCGCGTCCAGCTGATGCCGACCAGCCAGCCGGCATAGGCGTGAAACGCCGGGACCAGCCCGGCGCCGAAGCGCCGCCGGGCCTGCGCAGGTCGCGCGGCCGGCGGCTGCGGCGCGGAGGGCGACGGTGGCGTGCTCTGGGGCGGCATGGCGGGCACTCTACGGCGCGGCCTGCGCCGCCGCGGGCGCGATGCGACGAAGCGCCCGCTCGCGCGCATGGACGGCCGCAGGCCTCGACGGCCGGTGCCGCCAGCCGCGGCGCCCGCCAGGCGCGGTCGACCGGCCGTCGCGCCGGCCGGAGGCCGGGTGCGACGTCAGACGAAGCCGAGCGTGCGCTGGGCGCCGAAGTTGGCGAGGTTGGGCAGCACCGCGTTCAATTGCCCGTCGCCGGCACCGAACCAGCGCAGCAGCGTGGCCGCGTACTGGTCGACCGAGGTCGAGGGGATCCAGCGCCCCTGGCGCTCCCAGGCCTGCTCGCCGACGTCGTCCGGCCCTCCGGGCACCAGCTCGGGCGCGCGGCCGTAGGTCCGCCGGCCCTGCACCGCACCGCCGACCACCAGGTGATGGTTGCCCCAGGCATGGTCGGTGCCGTTGCTGTTGTTGGGCACGAAGGTGCGGCCGAAGTCGCTCTGCGTGAAGCTGGTGACCGCGCCGCCCATGCCGATGTTCTGCATCGCGGCGTAGAAGGCGCCGAGCGCGTCGGCGAGCTGCTGGAGCAGCGTCGCGTGGTTGCCGGCGCCCGCCGTGCCCGAGAACTGGTTGCTGTGGGTGTCGAAGCCGCCGAGCTGGGCGAAGAAGATCTGACGCCCGCTCCCGACGAGCGCATGGGCCTCCACCAGCTTGGCGATCTGGAACATCTGCTTGCCCAGGCTCGAGGCGATCGCGCCGCTGCTGGTCAGCGGCCCGAAGGCGTCGCGGATGCCGGCCGAGACGCCGCTGTCGCCCGGCTGGCGCTTGACCACCGCGCTGAGCCGCGCGGAGACCTCGAAGGCCTCCTGCTGCTGCTTGACGAAAGCCGCGGCCAGCGGGTTGGCCTGGCCCTGCTGGTACATCCAGCGCAGCACCTCGGCTCGCTTGGCCGGCGGGGCCCAGGTCTGGCGCCAGGCATCGGGCGCCAGCTCGTGGGCGCCGAAGTTCTGGCCCGGGCCGGGCAGCACGAGCGGCGCGCCGATCTCGGCCAGGCCGAAGCGGCCGTTGCCGCCGACCGAGATCACCGGGTTCGACGGCGACAGCAGCTGCGCCGCGCGGCCGCCCCAGCCGGTGCGGGTGAAGGCGTCGTTGCCGCAGGTCTCCCAGAGGATCTGCTGGTCGGAGTGCGAGAACAGGTTGTCCGGGATCAGCGTGCTCGTCGGCGAGGCCGCGCGGTACTGCGCCTTGGTCAGCGGCGCGTGCAGCGGCCCGACGTTGAACACGGGCGCCAGGCCGCCCGCGTTCCAGGCCGGCATCAGCGCCGACATCGCCGGGTGCAGGCCCCAGCCGGTGCTGCCGAGCGCCAGCAGCGAGGCCGCCGGCAGCGCCAGCGTGCGGCGCACGGCGCTGTACTGCGCGTAGCGGCCGCTCTCGGTGGGCACGAGCATGTTGTTGCCGTCGTTGCCGCCGTACAGGAAGACGCAGACCAGCGCCTTGTAGTCGGCCGCATGGGCGGGCCGCGCGGCCAGCAGGGTCTGCGCCAGCGCGCCGGCGCCGACGACGCCGTGGGCGCTGCGGCGCAGCCACTCGCGCCGGTCGAGCAAAGGGGAGTCGTGAGTGGTCATGGCGGGCCTCAGCGCTGCACGTGGTAGTCGGGCGATGCGAAGACCAGGTAGGCGGCCTGGCGGACGCGCTCGACGGCCTGCTGGTCGGCCTGGACCGTGCGCGGATTGATCGCCTCGACGGCCGCGACGATCTGCTGGCGGGTCGCGGCTGGCAGCGGCTTGCCGATCGCCAGCGTCGACAGGCGGTCGACCAGCTTGCCGGGGTCGTTCGCGTCGGCGAGGTAGGCCTGCAGGTTGACCTTGGTGCCGGTGGCCTGCGGCACGGTGGCGTTCGGTGCGGAGCCGTTCCAGTACAGCAGGTAGGTCAGCACGTTCAGGCGTTCGAGGGCGACGCTCGCGCTGTGGATGCCGAACGCCGGCCCGACCATGTCCGGCGTGCCCGGCACCGGATAGTCGGGCGGATAGAAGTTGAACACCGACGGCGACCGGAAGACCTGCTGGCGCAGCGAATCACCCCACTGGTAGGCATAGGGGTCGCCGTCGGTGCTGCCGTTCAGCGCGCGCAGTGCGCCCGTGTTCAGGAGCACCGGCTCGCGCAGCTTGCCGGTGGTGGCGCCGGGCTGCCGGGCCTCGGCATCGAGCAGCACGGCGGCGACGGTGGCGGCGAGGTCGCCGCGCTGGCCGGCGCCGAAGGTGACGCCGCCGCTGCTGTAGCGCCCGCTGGTGAAGGCCTGCGAGACGCGCGCCACGTAGGCCGGGCTCGGGTTGCTCGTCACCAGGTGCTGGACGAGCTGGCGGCCGATGAAGGGCGCCATGTTGGGGTGCGTCATCAGGCTGTCGAGCACGGCGTCGAGCGCCGAGGCGGGCGTGCTGCCGGAAGGCACCGTCACGCCGGAGAGGAGCCCGAGCGAGGCCGTCTCGTGCAACGCGGGCAGCGGCACCATGTCGCCGCCGTAGTAGCGGCAGTTCGCGCCGCGTGGCCAGCAGCCCCAGGCGCTGGCACCGCCGGGGGGATAGGTCCAGCCGGTCAGCGCGTAGGCATACGAGCGCACACGGGCGTTGTCGTAGGTCGGCCGGCACTGACCGCCCTTCAGCGAGCCGTCGGCGTTGAGCTCGCAGGTGCCGATCGAGAACAGCTGCAGCAGCTCGCGCGCGAAGTTCTCGTTCGGCGCCGCCTTGTCGTTGTTGACGTGGTTCAGGTAGTCGCCCATCACCGGCGACGTCGCGACCTTCCTCAACACCTGGCGGTAGTTGCCGAAGGCGTTGTCGAGCAGCGCGTTGTGGTAGTTGCGGAAGCCGTAGGTGCCGTTCACCTCGAGGCTGGAGACGACGACGATCTGCGACAGCGCGAAGGCCACGCGCTGTCGCAACTGGTCGGGCTTGGAGGTCGCGTTGCGGTAGAAGTCCCAGAGCAGCGGGACGGTCGACCTCCAGTCGCGCCAGCACTCGTTGCCCCTGCCGGTGCAGAAGTCGACGCTGCCGGTCCACTTGTGCACCGCGTCGCCCATGCCGAGCGTGTAGCGGGCGTTGCGCAGCGTCATCTGGTTCTGCACCCAGCCGACGGTGCCGGCGCTGCGGATCTGCGCCACCAGGCTCTCGTTCGGCCCGAAGCTGGCCTGGTGCGCGAGGCGCACCGCGTCTTCGGTGGTCATCGGCGTCGGCGCGGGCGCGGGCGCGGGTGTCGGTGTCGGTGTCGGTGTCGGTGTCGGTGTCGGGGCCGGGGCCGGGGCCGGGGCCGGGGCCGGGGCGGGGGCGGGGGCGGGGGCCGGGGCCGCCGCTGGGGTCGGGGTCGGTGCGGGCGCCGGGGTCGTCGCCGGGCTCGCGGCCGGCGTCGGTGCCGGCGAGGGCGAGGGCGTCGCGGCGGGCGCTGGTGCAGGGGTGGGTGCGGGCGTGGGTGCCGGTGCGGATGTCTTCGGTGCCGGCGCCGCCGCGGGGCTGGTGGTCAGCGGCGTCTCGGTGGTCGGTGTCGTGACCGGGGCGGACACGGCGGGCGCGCCGATCAGGCCCGCCGGGGCAGGGGCAGGCGTCGTCGGGGCCGGCGCGGGCGCGGCGGCCGGCGCCGCTGCTGACGCCCTGCCTGGCGCCGAGGCACTGGCGGTGCCGCCGCCCGGCTCGCCCGTCTCCTCGCCGCTGGTGCCGCCGCCGCAGGCGGCCAGCGCCGCGCCGGCGAGCAGGATCGCCCAGGGCTGCCAGCGCATGCCGGAGAAAGGCGAACGGGCGGAAGGCGCGGGCGCGGGTCGGGAGGGATGTGCGGCGTCCATGTCGCCGCATTTCGGAGGACCGTCGTCGCGATGTAGCGACGTTTCAAATGGGGTCGCCTGTTACGGCACGACACGGCGGCGGCAGCCGGCCGGCGTGAACCACGTCACGGCAGTTTTCGAGCGCGGCATGTAGAGGCGACCGGCGCTCGCACGAGAAGAGGGCGTTGCGCCTCCCATTTCCTGCGGAATCGCCCCGCGGACCGTCCCTGCAGATGCGCCGGCGGCGCCGGCGTTTGCGCCGTCGGTGCGGCGGGCGTTCAAGGGTCGCGCAGCCCTTCCACCTGCACCCGCAGGCGCACCTGGTCGGAGACGAAGGGCAGGCCGAAGGTGGCGCCGATCGAGCTGCGGTCGAGCTCGCCCTCGAAGTCACCGCCGCAGACCTCGCGCGCCCGCTCGGCGTCGTGCCGGCAGGCGAAGCCGAGCGCCTTCAGGCGCAGCCCCTGCGAGACGCCGCGCAGCGTCAGCTCGCCGTTCACCTCTTCGAGCGCGCCGCCGGCGCCGAAGCGGAACTGGCGTGCGACATACCAGGCGGTCGGGTAGTTCGCGGTGTCGAGCAGGTCGGGCTCGCGCAGGCGTGCGTCGAAGAGGCGAAAGCCGGTGCTGACGCTCGCCACGTCGATCGTGAGGCCGAGCTCGCCGCGCCCGGCGGCGGCGTCTAGCGTGACGCTGCCCTCGATCGGCCCGACGCGGCCGCGCATCGTCGAGGTGCCGAAGTGCAGGACCTCGAAGTGCACGAAGCTGAACTGCGGGTCGAGCCGGTACACCACCGGCTCGGCATGCACCGGCGCGGCCGCGCCGGTGCCGGCGCCCAGGCCGATGCAGAAGCCGGCGGCGGCAAGGGCACGCCGGCCGGCGGCGCCGGCCCGCCACGGCGCCTGCGCGCCGCCCGCCGCCGGGGCCGCCTTCATCCCGTCACTGCTTGACGGCTTCGATCTGGATCAGCATCCGGATGTCGTCCGGGATGCCCGGCAGGCCGTAGCTGCTGCCGTACTGGCTGCGCACCACGGTCGCCTCGAAGTCGCCGCCGCAGACCTCGCGCTTGAGCATCGGGTTCTGGTAGCAGTTGAAGCGGTCGGCCTTCAGCGTCAGCGGCAGGGTCTTGCCGCGGAAGGTCAGCTGGCCGCTGACCTCGGTGACCTTGTTGTCCGCATCGAAGGTGAACTTGTCGCCGACGAAGGTGGCGGTCGGGTGGGCGGAGGCGTCGAAGAAGTCGTCCTTCTTCAGGTGGCCGTCGAGCGGGCCGACGCCGGTGCTGACCGAGGTCAGGTCGATCTTGATCTCGGCCTTGCCCGACTTGTCGGCGCGGTTCAGCTGGACCGAGCCTTCCTTCTTGTCGAAGCGGCCGCGGATCGTCGAGGTGCCGAAGTGCGAGGCCTCGAAGTAGACGAAGGTGTGCGAGGGGTCGATCGAGTAGGTGGCGGTGTCGGCCTGGGCGAGGCCGGCGAGCGAGGCGAGGGCGAGCGCGGCGGCGGCAACGACGGTTTTCTTCATGCGGAAGGACTCCTTGGTGACAACACAGGAAAGGCCGGCGTCCGCCGCCGGCGCGGGAAGGTGGCCCGGAGCGGGCCGAGGGGGAGACGCGGAACGGAAAGGGGCGAGCCGCGGCGCTCAGTGCGCCGGCAGGCCGGCGAGCGCGAGCTTGAACTTGACGATCACGTCGTCGGCGACCATCGAGGTGTCGGCCCACTCGCCGTCGCCGATCTTGTAGGCCAGGCGCTTGAGCGTGAACTGGCCGGCGGCGGTGCCGTTCGCGCCCGACTGCGTGAGCGTCACGGGCACGACGAGGTCCTGCGTCTGGCCCTTGATCGTCAGCTTGCCGGCGACGTCGTACTTGCCGGCGCCGGCGGCCTTGACGCTCGTGCTGCGGAAGGTCGCGGCGGCGGCCTTCGCGGTGTTGAACCAGTCGGGTTTGGCCAGCTCGGCCTCGACGTCTGGCGCGCCCATCGTCACGCTCGCGAGGTCGACGGTCAGCGTGACGCTGCCCTTCTCGGGCTGCTTGGGGTCGAGTGCGACCTGGGCGTCGAAGCGTTGGAAGCGCCCGTCGACCGGCACGCCCATCTGGCGGCTGGTGAACGAGATCTCGCTTTGCGCCTGCACCAGCTTGGCGGCCGGCGCGTCCTGGGCCGAGGCAGGGCTCGCGGCGAGCAGCGAGGCACCGAGCGCGAGGCCGGCGGCGAGGGTCTTGAGCATGGTGGGAGCGTCCTCCGAAGGTCGTGGCGGCGCGCGTCAGGCGCGGCCGGTGAACCACATGCGGCCGATCAGGCCGTCGCGGTCGATGAACTGGTGCTTCAGGGCGGCGGCGATGTGCAGCAGCACGAGGCCGCCGAGCAGGAAGGCAAGGGTGGCATGCACCCCCTTGTAGATCTCGGCCGTCGCCTTGTCGGGGGTGACGAAGTCGGGCAGCGGGATGACGCCCAACCACACCACCGGGAACCCGGCCGCCGAGCTGTAGGCCCAGCCGGCGATCGGCACCGCAAAGAACAGCACATAGAGCGCGAAATGCACGCCGTGGGCGACGCGGTGCTGCCAGGCCGGCCCCGGCAGGTCGGCCGGTGGGCGGTGCAGCAGGCGCCACAGCAGCCGGCCTGCCGACAGCAGCAGGATCGTGACGCCTGCCCACTTGTGCCAGTTGTAGAGCTTCAGGCGCGTCGGCGACAGGGGCAGGCTCGTCATGTACAGGCCCAGCGCGAGCGAGCCGAGGATCGCCAGGGCGAGCAGCCAGTGCAGCGCGATCGCGGTCGAGTTGTAGCGGGTGGCAGGCGTGTTCAAGGCGGCGGCAGGTGGGGGCGGAACGGGGCTGAGTGTGCGTCAGCCGACCAAAGGCTCGGTTCATGACCCTTGAGCCGGCCGTTCAGATCGACTGAATCCGGGCCGGGTTCCGGCGCTGCGCCCGAAGCCGGCGCGATGGGCCGCCGCGGCCCGTCTTTCAGCGTGCCGGCGGTGGCCGTTCAGGACCCATTCATCCGCGTCTGCCTGCCCCGCGACACCGTCTGCCGCGGCACCTTGCCGCGGAGGTCCGCCGCCGGGGCGTCGCTCAGGCCACCCGGCGTGCCGGCGAGGCGCCCCCGCCGCGCCACTGCTGCATCAGCGTCTGCCAGCGCGGGCGCACCGCGGCGAGGTGGCGCGCCTTCACGTGGCCGTAGCCGCGGATCTCCTCCGGCAGGCGGGCGATCTCGACCGCGAGCGGCAGGTTCTCGGCGCGCAGCGAGGCGAGCAGTTCCTCTACCGTCGCGCGGTACTCGTCGATCAGCGCGCGCTCGGTGCGACGCTCCGGGTGGCGGCCGAAGGGGTCGAAAGGCGTGCCGCGCAGGCGCTTGAAGCGCGCGAGCACGCCGAACGCGCGGCCCATCCAGGCGCCGTAGGCCCGCTTCTTCGGCACGCCGTCGGCGCCGGGGGGCGACAGGGTCGGCGGCGCCAGGTGCCAGGAGAGCTTGGCGCCATCCTCGAACTGCTCGCCGATGCGGGCCAGGAAGGCCGGGTCGCTGTGCAGGCGGGCGACCTCGTACTCGTCCTTGTAGGCCATCAGCTTGAAGAGGCCGCGCGCGACCGCGTCGGCCAGGCGCGTGGAGGGCCTGCCTCCGATGCCCGCGGCGGCGCCGAGTGCCGCCTCGGCCGTGCGCACCCGCTCGACCAGCGCGCGATAGCGCTCGGCGTAGGCCGCGTCCTGGTAGGCGGCGAGGAAGGCGGCCCGCTTGTCGAGCGTCTCGTCGAGCCCGGACTTGCGCACGAACTGGATCACCTGGCCGGCGCTCACCAGCGCGTTCACCGCGGCCAGGTCGTGCGCGGCGCGGCGGCCCCATTCGAAGGCGGCCTTGTTGCGCTCGACCTGCACGCCGTTGAGCTCCATCGCGCGCATCAGCGCCTCGCGGGCGATCGGCACGCGGCCGCGCTGCCAGGCGTAGCCGAGCATCAGCGGGTTGGTGTAGATCGCGTCGCCGAGCAGCTGGGTGGCGAGCGCGTCGGCGTCGAGCCGCCCGACCTGGGCCGCGCCCGCGGCGGCGACGATCTGCGCATCGCAGCCCGCGGCCGGGAACTGCCAGTCGGGGTTGGTGACGAAGGCGGCGGTCGGCGCGCCGTGCGTGTTCAGCGCGACGAAGGTGTGCCCTTCGCGCATCGCCGACAGCGTGGCCTTGTTCGCCGCGACGATCGGGTCGCAGCCGATGACCAGGTCGGCCTTCGCGGTGTCGACCTTGGTCGTGCGGATCGAGGCGGCGCGGTGGGCGATCTGGATGTGGCTCCAGGTGCTGCCGCCCTTCTGCGCCAGGCCCGCGGCGTCCTGCGTGACGACGCCCTTGCCCTCGAGGTGGGCGGCCATGCCGAGCAGCTGGCCGATCGTGATCACGCCGGTGCCGCCGACGCCGGCGACGACGATGCCCCAGGCGCGGTCCTCTGCCAGGTCGCCCAGCGGCAGGCGCGGTTCGGGCAGCGGCGGCAGCGCGAACGGGTCGCGGTGCGCGACGCCCTTCGAGACGACCTTGCGCGGCGTGCCCTCGACGGTGACGAAGCTCGGGCAGAAGCCCTTGAGGCAGGAGTAGTCCTTGTTGCACGAGTTCTGGTTGATGCGCCGCTTGCGCCCGAACTCGGTCTCGACCGGTTCCACCGACAGGCAGTTGCTCTGCACCGAGCAGTCGCCGCAGCCCTCGCAGACGGCCTCGTTGATCAACACCGTGCGCGTTGGCGTGGCCAGCGTGCCGCGCTTGCGGCGGCGCCGCTTCTCGGTCGCGCAGGTCTGGTCGTAGACGATCGCGGTGCAGCCGGGCAGCTCGCGGAACTCGCGCTGGATCGCGTCGAGCTCGTCGCGGTGGTGCACCGTGACGCCGGGCGCGAGGCCGCTGACCGACGCGTACTTCTCGGGCTCGTCGGTGACGACGACGATCTTGCGCACGCCCTCGGCCTCGAGCTCGCGCGTCATCTCGGGTACCCGCAGCGTGCCGTCGACCGGCTGGCCGCCGGTCATCGCGACCGCATCGTTGAACAGGATCTTGTAGGTGATGTTGACCCCGGCGGCGATGCTCTGCCGGATCGCGAGCAGGCCCGAGTGGTAGTAGGTCCCGTCGCCGAGGTTGGCGAACACGTGGCGCTCGGTGGTGAACGGCGCCTGGCCGCTCCAGCTGACGCCTTCGCCGCCCATCTGGCTGAAGGTGACCGTGCTGCGGTCCATCCACACCGTCATGTAGTGGCAGCCGATGCCGGCCACCGCGCGCGAGCCCTCGGGCACGCGGGTGCTGGTGTTGTGCGGGCAGCCGCTGCAGAACCAGGGCGCGCGGTCGGTCGCGGGCGTGGCCGGGGCCAGCTCGCGCAGGCTGCGCTCCTTGGCCTCGATCAGCGCGATGCGTGCATCCATGCGCGCGGCGACATCCTCGGGCACGCCGAGCTTCTTCAGCCGCTTGGCGATCGCCTTGGCGATGATCGCCGGCGTCAGGTCGGCCTGGGCGCGCAGCAGCCAGTTGCCGGCCGGGTTCGGCTGCGACCATTCGCCGCCGCTCTGGTCGCCCTCGGCCTCGTCGAACTTGCCCAGCACGTTCGGCCGCACGTCGGGCCGCCAGTTGTAGAGCTCTTCCTTCAACTGGTACTCGACGACCTGGCGCTTCTCCTCGACGACGAGGATCTCGGTCAGGCCCTGCGCGAACTCGCGGGTGATCGTCGCCTCGAGCGGCCAGACGACGTTGACCTTGTGCAGCCGGACGCCCAGCTGCCGGCAGCTCGCGTCGTCGAGGCCGAGGTCGAACAGCGCCTGGCGCGTGTCGTTGAAGGCCTTGCCGCTGGAGATCAGGCCGAAGCGGTCGTGCGGGCCCTCGATCACGTTGTGGTTCAGCCGGTTGGCCCGGATGTAGGCCAGCGCGGCGTACCACTTGGTGTCCATCAGCCGCGCTTCCTGCTCGAGCGGCGGGTCGGGCCAGCGGATGTGCACGCCACCGGGCGGCATCGCGAAGTCCTCGGGCAGCACGATCTTCACGCGGTCGGGGTCGACGTCGACGCTGGTCGCGGACTCGACGATCTCCTGGATCGTCTTCATCCCGGCCCAGACGCCGGCGAAGCGGCTGAGCGCAAAGGCGTGCAGGCCCATGTCGAGGATGTCCTGCACCGACGATGGGAAGAACACCGGCAGCCCGCAGGCCTTGAAGATATGGTCGCTCTGGTGGGCGGCGGTGCTGCTCTTGGCGATGTGGTCGTCGCCGGCGATCGCGATCGCGCCGCCGTGGCGCGCGGTACCGGCCATGTTGGCGTGCTTGAAGACGTCCGAGCAGCGGTCGACGCCCGGGCCCTTGCCGTACCAGATGCCGAAGACGCCGTCGAACTTCTTCGTCTGCGGGTAGAGGTCGAGTTGCTGGCTGCCCCAGACGGCGGTTGCCGCGAGCTCCTCGTTGACGCCGGGCTGGAAGACGATGTCCTGCGCCGCGAGGTGCTTCTTCGCTGCCCACAGCGCCTGGTCATAGCCACCGAGCGGACTGCCGCGGTAGCCGCTGATGAAGCCGGCGGTCTTCAGCCCGGCCATCGTGTCACGCCGCTGCTGCAGCATCGGCAACCTCACCAGCGCCTGCACGCCGCTCATGAAGGCGCGGCCGCTGCCGCGGGTGTATTTGTCTTCGAGCGAGGCCTGTTCCAGTGCCTGGCGGACGGCTTCGGGCAGCGGGGCATTCATCGTCGAGTCACTCCGGTCGAGCGGTGGGCGGGGGCGCGGACCCGGCCTTGGCTCGTGACCGGCGGGCCCGCTGCGCAAGCGGCCAGTGTAGGAGTCGAAGCCGGGGTGTGTCCTTTCTTTCTGTGCCGAAATGGCCGGCTGATCGGCAAGAGTCTTTCTCCAAATAGCGATACATTGGTTGAATGCCGCCAAAGAACGCCATTTCAGGGAAAACCTTGATGACGCCGGACGAACCCGGGCCGGCCCGCCGCGGCGACGACGCACGCCTCGACCGCTACGACATCTCGATCCTGCGCGAGCTGCAGGCCGATGCGCGCCTGAGCAATGCCGAGCTGGCCAACCGCATCGGCCTGTCGGCCGCGCCGACCTGGCGCCGCGTGCGCAGGCTCGAGGCGCAGGGCGTCATCACCGGCTACCACGCGACGATCGACCGGCGCCGCATCGGCCTGGGCGTGCTCGCCTTCGTGCGGGTCGATGCCGACCGCAACACCGGCGCGGCGACGCGCGAACTCGAGCAGGCGATCCGTGCGCTGCCCGAGGTGATCGAGTGCCACTACATCTCGGGCACCGGCACCTTCGAGCTGACCGTCGTCGCGACCGACCTCGACGTCTTCTCGCGCCTGGCGATCGAGCGGCTGGTGAACCTGCCCCACGTGAAGGACCTGCACACCAGCTTCTCGCTCGGCGAGGTCAAGTCGGCCGCGCCGCTGCCGCTCGAGCACCTCGAGCCGGGGCGAGACGCCAACGACGCGGCCGACTGAGCGTGCCGATCGGGGGCGGGGCGGCTTCTGCGGGCACGGCGGCATTCCTCGGGCCGGGCGCGCGGCGCAGAAACCTGATGAGAATGCTTCGTATCTATTCGTTCTCGCCTCGACCCGCAAGCAACCGGGTGGGCGCATTGACGGCCAATCGCGGCCGGGCGTGGCAGCCGCGCGAGGTGTGCACTTGCTGAGTCGACGCTCGGTTGGCCGAAGCCGTCCGATTGCAACTACATTTCCCGCCAGGCTTCTTCGCAGCGATGCCGATCGATTTCATGTGCCGCCGACGAATGGTTCGACAGACGATCACCGCAGGCCGAGAAGTGCCTCGAAGCCGTGAGGACTGCACACGACGTGCCCTCCGCGGCCTCTTAAGCTAGCCTGAGTCGTTCGAGTCGCCGAGGTCCCCGATGTCCGTCCGCCCACCCCTCCTCGCCTGGGTCCAGCCCTCGAGTGGTGTCGAGGGCGAAGACCTGCCGGACACGCTCGGCGAGGCCGGCTTCGATGTGCTGAAGCTGTCGCCCGGCAGCCCGCTGCCCGAGGGCTGCGCCCTGCGCGTGATCGCGCCGTCCGCCTTCCCCAGCCTGCGCGAGGTCGAGGCCGAGCTCGAACGCGACCCCTGTCCGACGCTCTTGCTGGCCGACGACGACGCAGGCGACCGCCAGGCCGACGAGCTGATCGCGCGCCGCCCGCAGGACGATCTCGCGCTGCGCCAGGACGGCGCCGCGAGCCTCGCGCGCCGTCTGCACCGCCTGCTCGCCCGCGCGATCGCGGCCGGACCCGACCTGCGCACCCGCGACCCGCTGACCGGCCTGATGTCGCGTCCCGCCTTCGAGCAGTCGGCCGAGCCGTTGCTGGCCGAGCTGACGCCCGACCAGCCGGCCGCGTTGATCGTGCTCGACCTCGACCATTTCGCCGAGATCAACGGGCTGCACGGCCGCGGCCCGGCCGACGACGTGCTGGCCGAGGTCGCGCAGCGCCTGGTGCGTGCGGCGATGCCCGGGGACCTGATCGGCCGGCTCGGCGGAGACGCCTTCGTGCTGCTGGCGCGGCGCGACCAGCGCGAGCTGCTGTGGATGCTGGCCGAGCTGGCGCGCGAGGCGATCGCCGCCAGCCCGTGCCGGGTCGACACCGGCCGCCTCGACATCGAGGCGAGCGCCAGCGCCGGCATGACCTATCTCTCGCCCGGCGTCTCGCTGACCGAGGCCTTCGCCGACGCCGAGCGCGCGCTGGCCGCCGCCAAGGCCGCCGGCCGCCAGCGCACGCTGACCCATTCCTCGAGCCGGCGCAGCGCCGACAGCCTCGTCGCCGACGACGAGGCGCGCACCAAGGTGGTCTCGGCACGCGCCGCGCAGCTGATCGCCCAGGCCGGTTCGCGGCTGAGCGACGCCACCCGCCACCGCGCCGACGAAGACCCGCTGACCGGCGTCTGGAACCGCGGCTACTTCAACCGCCGTCTGCAGCGCGAGTTCGTGCTCGCGCGGCGCGACCACCGGCCGCTGTCGGTCGCCTTGATCGACCTCGACCACTTCCGCCCGTTCAACGACAACCACGGCCAGCCGATCGGCGACGTGGTGCTGCGCCGCGTCGCCGAGCTGGCGCAGGCCTGCGTGCGCAGCGTCGACTGGATCGCGCGCTTCAGCGGCGAGGTGTTCGCCGTCGTGACCCCGGGCGACACGCGCGAAGCCGCGGCCGTCGCCGAGCGCATCCGCGACGAGATCGCGCGCGCCAACATCCCGACGCTGTCGGGCGAAGCGGTGCAGATCACGGTCAGCGTCGGCGTCGCCGCCTTCGACGAGTCGATCGAGCAGCCGACCGAGCTGGTCGAGCGCGCGCTCGAGGCGCTGCAGCGCGCCAAGTCGACCGGGCGCAACCGCGTCAGCCTGCACGCGACGGCCGCCGCCTGATCCTCTCCGCAGCACCCGCCGCCGCGCCCGGGCTCCGCAACGCCGGCACTGCCCGCCCAGTGGCCGCGCGAGGCTACGAAGGCCCGGGGCGCTCCCGTGCCGTCTTCCTGAGCGGCGGCAGGCCGAGCGCCCTGCGCGCGCCGGCCAGGCGGCCGCGCGCGCCCTCGTAGCCCTGCCAGGGCAGGTTGCCGATCGCGATCCGCTCGTCGAGCGTCGCGACGGTCCACTGGTTGCCGGCTTCGACCCGGTCGAGTTCCTGCCAGCCGAGCGGCACCGAGACGCCGAGCCCCGGCCGTGCCCGCACCGACCAGGCCGCCACCGTGGTCGCGCCGAAGCCGTTGCGCAGGAAGTCGATGTAGATGCGCCCGACGCGCCGCGCTGCGCCGCTCACCGCGACGAAGTGCTGCGGCAGCACCGAAGCGACGTGCTGCACGACGGCACGCGAGAAGGCCTTGACCTCGTCCCAGCCCTCCTGCGGCCGCAGCGGCACCACCAGGTGCAGGCCCTTGCCGCCGCTCGTCTTGACGAAGCAGGCGAGGCCGAGCGCCTCGAGGAAGCCGTGCAACGCCTTCGCGCCGTCGCGCACCCCGGCCCAGGCGACGCCTTCGCCGGGGTCGAGGTCGAAGACGATGCGGTCCGGGCGGTCGAAGGCGCGCGAGGTCGCGTTCCAGGTGTGGATCTCGACCACGTTCATCTGTGCCAGGGTGGCCAGCGCGGCCGGGGTGTCGGCCACCAGCAGCGGCGCGTGGCCGGGGTCGAGCGCCGGGTCGAGCTGGGTGACCTCGGGCAGCGCGGCGCGCTCGGCATGCTTCTGGAAGAACAGCGTGCCCTCCAGCCCGCGCGGCGCGCGCAGCAACGCGACCGGCCGGTCCTGCAGGTGCGGCCGCATCAGCGCGGCGACGCGCGCGTAGTGGCGCGCCAGGTCGCCCTTGGTGAGGCCGCTCTCGGGGTCGACGACCCGCTCGGCGTGGGTGACGGCGAAGCTCGCGGGCGTGGCCGGCGCTGCGCGACCCGCGGCCTTGCGCCGCGGCCGGCCGGCCGCCGAGGCGGCGTGCGCCGGAGTCGCGTGGGCGTTCGGCGGGGCCGGGGCGGGGGCCTGCGTCGATGCCGTCGTCGAGACCTGCGCGACCCGTTCGCGCCGCACCTCGCCCGGCGGGAGGTCCTCGCGCAGGCCGTGGAAGACGGCATGGCGCACATGACCGTCGCGCGTCCAGCCTGAGAACGACACCTCGGCGACGAGCTCGGGCCGCAGCCAGTGCGGCACCTGCCGACGGGTCGTGCCGACCTTGGCGGGCGCATCGGCGAAGCCGCTGCGCGCGGCGCGCAGCGGCGCGAGCTGCGCGGCGAGTCGGTGCAGCGCCGCCTCGTCGAAGCCGCTGCCGACGCTGCCGGCGAAGCGCAGCGAGCCGGCCTCGTCGTATACGCCGAGCAACAGCGCGCCGAAGCCGCTGCGCGCGCCCTGCGGGTCGGAGTAGCCGGCGACGACGAACTCCTGGCGCAGGCGCGTCTTCAGCTTCAGCCAGTCGCTCGTGCGGCGGTGCTGGTAGCGCGCATCGGCGCGTTTCAGGATCAGACCTTCGAGCCCGCCGCGCCGCGCCTGTTCGAGCAGCGACGGCACGTCGCCGGCCAGCGCGGTGCTGAAGCGCAGCGGCCCGGCGCTGCCGCCCAGGCAGGCGAGCAGGCGCTCAAGCGTGTCGCGCCGCGCCGCGAGCGGCAGCGCGCGCAGGTCGCGGCCGCCGGCGTACGGCAGGTCGAAGAGGCAATAGACGATGTCGGCGCTGCGCCCGGCCTCGAAGGCGCTCTGCAGCGACTGGAAGTCGGGGCGTCCGTCGTCGTCGGCGACCAGGATCTCGCCGTCGAGCCAGCACTCGTCGACCGGCAGGCGGCGGCAGGCGTCGACCAGCGGCGGCAGCCGTGCGCTCCAGTCGAGCCCGCGGCGGGTGAAGCAGCGCACCTCGTCGCCCTGCTTGCGCACCAGCAGGCGGTAGCCGTCGTACTTGATCTCGACCAGCCAGCCGGCGCCGCCGGCCGCGGGCGGCGCCTCGGCCGCGGTGGCGAGCTGCGGCGCCAGCGTCGGCGGCAGGGCGGCCTGCGGGGCGCGGGCGAGCAGGGCCTCGGGCAGCAGGGCGTCGAAGCGATCGCCTGCGGCGGCGGTCGCGGTCGCCGGCGCCGCGGCAGTGGCGGCACGCACGGCTGCCGCCCGCGCCGGGCGGGGCCTCGCGGGGGCCTTGGCGCCGGCGCGCCCGCCGTCACCTGGCGGCGGGGTGCCGATGCCGTCCGGCTGCGTCTCGGTGATCTGCACGCCGGGTTGGGCGTAGGCGTCCAGCTCCTTCAGCAGCAGCCACACCGGCTTCGCCTCGTCGCGCTTGCGCATCCGCACCAGCGCCCAGTGGCCGTGCAGCTTCTGGCCGTCCAGCACGAACGCCAGCTTGCCCTCGGCCAGGCCGCGCTGCGGGTCGCCGACCGGTGTCCAGGTGCCGCGGTCCCAGACGCTCACCGCGCCGGCGCCGTAGTGCCCGGGCGGGATCTCGCCTTCGAAGCCGGCGTAGGAGAGCGGATGGTCCTCGACCGGGATCGCCATGCGCTTGTCGCGCGGGTCGACGCTCGGGCCCTTCGGCACCGCCCAGCTCTTCAGCGTGCCGTCGAGCTCGAGGCGGAAGTCGTAGTGCAGGCGCCGCGCGCCGTGTTTCTGCACGACGAAGGCGAGACCCGGTGCCGGAGGGGCCTCGCGTGCCGGTGCCCGCGGCTGCGGTGGGTCGTCCGGCTCGGTGCTGCGTGCCAGGTCACGCCGGCGGCGGTAGGCGTCGAGCGACGCCACGGCGGCGTTCGGTGCGGGCGGCTTTCGCGAGGGCGGGTTCACGGCTCGGCGGCATCACGCGCCGGCGCGCGCGTCGGCGCACATCATGCGCGCCGCGCCGGGTGGGGGTGTGCGGCCCCGCTGAAGGCGCACGGCGCCGGCGACGAGTCGAAGGAGCGGCCGTGAGCGTGACGCAATCGGCGCCTTCGGGGCCTGAAGGGGCGCCGGGCCGTGCCGAGTCGGCTGCGGTCTGACAGACTGAAACGGCCCGAACTCCTGGCCCAGCTTCCGTCAGCCCCAGCGAATCCAACTGCTCCGCCGCGATGAACAGCGTCACCTCCACCGCACTCAGTGGCCTCCAGGCCGCGCAGTCGCGCCTGCAGGTCGCAGCGCACGACATCGCCAGCACCGCGACGCAGGACCCCCAGGTGCAGGCCGCCGCCGCGTTCACGGCGCCGACCAGCGGCGCGACGAGGCCGGAAGTGATCCTGGCCGTCGCCCCCGGCACCTCGATCGAATCGAGCCTCGTCGGCCTGCTGCAGGCCAAGCAGTCGTTCATGGCGAATCTGTCGGTCTTCGGCGTCGGCGACTCGATGCTCGGTTCGCTACTCGACGCGAAGACCTGAAGCGCAGCGCGCGCCGGACGGGCGCGCCGTTCGGCTGCCCTGGCCGCTACTCGATCACCCGCGTGCGCGAGGCCTTCAGCGCGCCGCGCTGCTGCTTGGATTCGACGCGCCGCCGCTGCGAGGCGCGCGTCGGGCGCGTCGCGCGCCGCGGCGTCGGCACCTCGGCCGCGGCGGCGAGCAGCGCGTGCAGGCGGTCGAAGGCGTCCTGCCGGTTCATCTCGAGGCTGCGGTGCGACTGGGCCTTGATGACGACGACGCCGTCGCGGCTGATGCGCTGGTCGCCCAGCGCGAGCAGGCGCGCCTTCAGCGCTTCGGGCAGGCTCGCGCGGCGCAGGTCGTAGCGCAGGTGCACCGCGTTCGACACCTTGTTGACGTTCTGCCCGCCCGCGCCCTGGGCGCGGATCGCGATCGTCTCGACCTCGTGCGGGAGCAGCTCGAAGGGCAGCGTGGGCATGCGCCGGATTGTCGCGTGCGGCGCTGGCCGCCCGCAGGCAGGGATTCAGGCGGCCGCCGGGCCGGCGCTTTCAGGCTCCAGGTGCGGCCGCATCAGGCCTTCGAACCAGGCGAGGAAGGCGGCGAGCCGCGGGTTGCGGTCGCGCCGGTGCGCATAGAGGGCCGCCACCGGCATCGAGGGCGGGCGCCGCTCGGGCATCACCTCGACCAGCTGGCCGGCGTCGAACAGGTCGCGCACGTCGTAGCGCGGCACCTGGATCAGCCCCAGTCCGGCGCGGCAGCAGGCGATGTAGCTCTCGACGTTGTTGACGACGACGCGCGAGGGCACGCGCAGCGCCTGCTCGCGCCCCTCGGCGACGAACTCCCAGGGCAGCGCGTGCCCGTCGACCGGCGAGGCATAGCCGATCGCGAGGTGCCCGCCCTCGGTCAGCTCCTCGGGTCGGCGTGGCAGGCCGTGCGCGCGCAGGTAGCCGGGGCTCGCGCAGTTGACCATCGCGACGCGGCCGAGCGGGCGCGCGACGAGGCTGCTCTCGGCCGGGGTGCCGACGCGGATCGCGCAGTCGACCTGCTCCTTGACGAGCTCGACGGCGCGATCGCTCGAGCCCAGCACCAGCTGCAGCTGCGGATGGCGCCGCAGCAGCGCCGGCAGTGCCGGCGCGACGAGTCGGCGCGCGATGCGGCTCGGCACGTCGACGCGCAGACGGCCGACGACCTGCTGGCGCCGCGTGCGGAAGAGCTGGTCGAGCGACTCGGCATCGGCCAGCAGGGCGCGGGCGCGCTCGACCAGGGCCATGCCGTCGGCCGTCAGCTGCACCTGTCGCGTGGTGCGCTGCAGCAGGCGCGCGCCCAGGTCCTGCTCCAGCGCCTGCACCGCGGCCGAGACGGTGGCGCGCGGCAGCTCGAGCGTGCGTGCGGCGGCGATGAAGCTGCCCATCGTCGCGACCTGCACGAAGACGCGCAGCTGGCCCAGGCGGTCCATCGCGAGCGCGTCCCGAGGTCAGCCCGGCGGCGCCGAGAGGCGGGGCCGCCTCATCCGGCGAAGCCGCCGCCGTCGAGGAAGGCCTGCTCCTCGGCCGTCGTCTCGCGCGCCAGCATGCGGTTGCGGTGCGGGAAGCGGCCGAAGCGCTCGACGATCCGGCAATGGCCCTCGGCATGCTCCAGCGAGGGCTGGCCCAGGCGCCGGTTCAGCTCGACCGCGCGGCGCTGGTCGGCGAGCCGCTCGGAGTGCGAGAACGGCAGGTAGCAGAACAGCGCGAGTTCGGGCTCGATGCGGCGGTCGAAGCCGGCCTCGACCATCGCCCGCGCATGGTGGCGCGCGAGCGCGTCAGTGGCGTACATGTGGCCGCTGCCGCGGAAGGCGTTGCGCGGGAACTGGTCGAGCAGGACGAGCAGCGCCAGCGCGCCCTCGGGCGTCGCCGACCAGGCGTCGAGCTCGCGCCGGGCCGCCGCCATGTGCAGCGCGAGGAAGCGGTCGTGGAAGTCGCGGTCGAAGGCCGCGTCCTTGCGGAACCAGGCGTCGGGGCCGGCGTCGCGCCAGAAGCGCAGCACGGCGGCGGCGTCGGGGGGCAGTTCAGGCGCCATGGCGGGGCTCCTTCTGCGGCGCGTTGCCGAGGATCATCGCCCGCCCGGCGAAGAGGCCGCCGGCGGACTCGAGTGCGAGGCGTTCGCGGTCGCGGCGGCGCACCTCGGCGAGGATCTCGTCGGCCTCGGTGTCGCCGGCGCCGAGCGTCGCGAGCGCCTCGCGCGACAGCGCCATCGCCGACTCGAAGGTCTCGCGCACCTGGTAGTGCACGTCGTGCTGCATCAGCTCGATCAGGTGCTCGCGGTCGTGGGCGCGCACCAGCAGCTTCGCGTGCGGGAACTCGTGCCGGGCCAGCTCGGCGATGCGCGTGGCGGCGGCCTTGTCGTTCACGCACACCAGCACTGCCTGCGCGCTGTGTGCGCCGGCCGCGTGCAGCACGTCGGCACGCGAGCCGTCGCCGTAGTAGACCTTGAAGCCGAAGCTCTCGGCGTCGCGGATCACCTGCGTGTCGTGGTCGATGATCGAGATCGTCGCGCCGCGCGCGAGCACGCCCTGGCTCGCGACCTGGCCGAAGCGGCCGAAGCCGATGATCAGCACATGCGCGCTGAGGTGGTCGGCGGCCTCCACGCCCTCCATCGAGACCGCGCCCGGGCGCACGAAGAAGCGCCGGTGCACCAGCACCACCAGCGGCGTCAGCGCCATCGACAGCACGACGATCGCCGTCATGTTCGCGTTCACCGTCGGGTCGATCACGCCCTCGGCGAGCGCGGCGGCAAAGAGCACGAAGGCGAACTCGCCGCCCTGGGCCATCAGCACCGCGCGGTCGAGCGCATCGGCGTGCGAGCTGCGCGCCAGCCGCGCGACGAGGTAGATGCACAGCGCCTTGGTGATCATCAGCGCGACGACGCCGGCGGCGATCAGCGAGGCGTTGCGTGCCACCGCCGCGAGGTCGAGCGACATGCCGACGGCAAGAAAGAACAGGCCGAGCAGCAGGCCGCGGAAGGGCTCGATGTCGGCCTCGAGCTGGTGGCGGAAGCTCGACTCCGACAGCAGCACGCCGGCCAGGAAGGCGCCCATCGCCATCGACAGGCCGCCAAGCTGCATCAAGAGCGCCGCGCCCAGCACCACCAGCAGCGCGGCCGCCGTCATCACCTCGCGCGCCTTCGCGTTGGCGAGGACGCGGAACAGCGGGTTCAAGAGCCACAGGCCGGCGGCGACGAGGGCCGCGAGCGCGCCCAGGGCCAGGCCGATCGAGGCCCAGCGCGAAGGCGCAGCGGCGTGCGCCGTGCCGGCAGCGTCGCCCACCGCCGCTGGCGCGATGAAGGCGACGAGCGCCAGCAGCGGCACGATCAGCAGGTCCTCGAAGAGCAGGATCGCGACGATCTTCTGGCCGCGCGGCGCCGCGATGTCGCCGCGCTCGCCGAGCAGCTGCATCACGATCGCGGTCGAGGTCAGCACGAAGCCCATCGCGCTGACGAAGGACACCGCGAGCGGGAAGCCGAAGGCCATGCCGACGCCGGTCAGCAGGACGCCGCAGACGACGATCTGCAGGCTGCCGAGGCCGAAGATCTCGCGCCGCAGGCTCCACAGGTGCGAAGGCCGCATCTCGAGCCCGATGACGAAGAGGAACATCACCACGCCGAGCTCGGCGGTGTGCAGGATCGTCTGCGGGTCGCTGAAGAGCCCGAGCCCGAAAGGCCCGATCGCGAGGCCCGCGGCCAGGTAGCCGAGCACCGAGCCGAGGCCGATGCGCTTGAACAGCGGCACCGCCACCACGGCGGCGCCGAGCAGCGTCACCACCTTGACCAGATCGCCTGCGCCGGATTCGGCTGCCATGTCGTTCGTCCCCCCGTGGTTCGTCGAGCCCGTCCCAGTCTACGGGGCGAGATCCTGAGGGGCCGGGCCGCCGGCGCCCGGGGCGCGGCCGCGGGGCCTACTTCGTCGTGTAGCCGCCGTTGATCAGCAGCGTCTGCCCGGTGATCCACCAGCCGTCGGTGACGAGGTGGCGGATGAAGGGCACCACGTCCTCGATGTCGGTGAGGCCGGTCTTGCTGTGCGGCGAGAGCGCGGCGGCGGTCTTGTGATACGCCACCGCGTCGGCGCCTTCGGCCGGGTAGAAGAAGGGCGTGTCCATCGGGCCCGGGCCGACGGCGGTCACCGAGATGCCGCGCGCGCCGAACTCCTTCGCCGCCGCGCGCGTGAAGTGCTCGACCGGTGCCTTCGAGCCGGCATAGGAGGCGTAGAACGGCGTGAAGGCGCCGAGCAGCGAGGTCACCAGCGTCAGCAGCTTGCCGTGGTCCTCGAGTTGGCGCCCGGCCTCCTTGATGAAGAAGAACGCGCTCTTGCTGTTGACCGCGAACATCTCGTCGTACTCGGCCTCGCTGATCTCGGCGAAGGGCTTCTTCAGCACCTTGCCGACGGTGTTGATCGCGATGTCGAGCTTGCCGAAGCGCTGCTTCGCGTCGGCGAACAGCTTCTCGACCGCGGCGGCGCTGGTCAGATTGCCCTGGAAGATCTCGGCCTCGGCGCCGAGCTCGCGCACCGCCTTGGCGGTCGCTTCGGCCTCGGCCTTGGCCGAGGCGCTGTTGTAGTGGATGGCCACGGCCTTGGCGCCGTGCTTCGCGAGGTCGCGCGCGATCAGGCCGCCGAGGTTCTTCGCGCCGCCGGCGATCAGGACGACCTTCTGGTCCAGGGTGTGGCTCGTCATGGTGAGCTCCGCTCGTCGAAGTGAAGGAGCGGGCGACTCTAGGCCGCCCGGGCGGCGGCGTCACCTGTGCCGCCCCGGATGAACTGTCCAGCCAGCGCGAACAATCCTGCGCCGACCGCAAGGGCCCGCCGGGCCCTGCTCAGCGCAGCCGGCGCAGCCCGGTCGTCGTCAGCTCCTTCAGTGGCTCGCGCAGGCGCTGGGTATCGCGCAGTTCGCCGGCGAGCAGCACCGAGAAGATGTGGCGCCCCTGCAGCGCGACCCACAGCGCGCCCTCCGGCGAGGCGCCCCAGGCCGCCTGCTCGCCCGGGTCCGGCGCGGGCGTGAGGGCGATGCCGCTCGGGCTGCTGGCCTGCGCGGCTTCCCGCAGCATGGCCGCCATGCCGCGCGAAGCGCCGTCGGCCGTGGTGAACTCGATCAGACTGACGAAGAGTTGGGCGCTGCCGGCCTGCTGCTGGCAGGTCCAGGAGCGGGCCTCGAGCTTGTGGTCGACCGTCGGCCCGTCCGGGCTTCCGGCCGAGGGCGTCGCGCCCAGGGCCGACGCGATCTCGGACGGCGTGAGCAGTGCGCAGGGGTCGGGGTCGGCGCCGAGGGCCGGGGTGAGCGCCGCCGCCATCGCAAGCAGCGCGAGCAGGCGTTTGAGCATCGGCAGGGTTCTCCGGAAGACAGCGGTGACGTGGGGCGCGGCCATGGAAGGTGCAGCGCCAGCGGGGTGCCCGAGCGGCGATGGCGGCTCCGGGCGTTGGGGACGGATTGTCGATGGTGCGCGCGGATCCGATGCAGCCGGCGCGTGCGGCGCAGGTGTGTCGGTGAGCACGAAGGGGCTCGATCCGGCGGCGCAGTGGCTGCGGCCGAAGCCCGTGCAACGCGGGATCGCAGGTGGCACTTCATTTGTTTCGCGCGCCGGTTTTCGGCTCGACCGCGGCCGGGCCGGGGCCTATCGTGAATCCGTCGGTCGCCCCGGCAGCCCCCTTCGCCGAAGCGCTTTCGGCCACACGACAGGAAGCCTCCTCGTCCAGCGGGAACGCCGCGACGGGCGGGAAGGGTGCTGCCCGCGAAGGCCGATCGAAAACAGCGCCACGACACCACACACAGCGAGGACTTCCATGGGCCACGTCACGACGACCTTCAGCCACCTCTGGCCGAGGCGCCGCATCCCGTTCCGCATAGACGACGCCGACTTTCCGCCCGGCTCGCCGGAGCGCGCGGTGATCGAGGCCGGCATCGCGATCTGGAACGCGCAGAGCTTCGCGCCGCTGGTCGCGCATGCCGGCGAGGCCGACTACGTCGTCTTCCGCGAGGGGGCGTCCGACCTGAGCAGCGCGGTCGGCCGCCAGGGCGGCGGGCAGGACATCCACTGCGACATCGGCAGCAGCCGGCAGCGCCGCATCCCCGACCAGCGCAGCAAGGCCACCGTGGCGCTGGCCTTCTTCGTCGGGGAACTGCACATGGTGCACCTGGGCGAGCGCTCGAACGACCTCTGGCACTCGGTGTTCGCCGGCGGCCGATGGTCGACCAACGTGCGCCTGCCCGACCGCCTCAGCCGCGCGGCGCCGGCGCTGGCCGTCTTCGGCGGGCGGCTGCATCTCGTCCACCTGGGCAACACCTCGAACAACCTCTGGCATTCGAGCTTCGACGGCAGTTCGTGGTCGGCCAACGTGCGCATTCCCGACCGGCAGAGCAAGGCCGCGCCGGCGCTGGCCGAGCACGGTGGACGGCTGCACCTGCTGCACCTGGGCGACAGCAGCAACGACCTCTGGCACTCGAGCTTCGACGGCAGCGCGTGGACGAAGGACCGGCGCCTCCCCGACAGCCGCAGCCGCGAGCGCCCCGCGCTCGCCTCGTTCGGCGGGCGGCTGCACCAGGTGCACCTCGGCAACACCTCGAACCACTACTGGCACTCGAGCTTCGACGGCAGCGCTTGGTCGGCCAACCTGCGCCTGCCGGCGCAGCGCAGCCGGGCGGCGCCCGCGCTGGCCGCGCTCGGGTCGGCGCTGCACCTGGTGCACCAGGGCGAGGAGTCGCACCGTCTCTGGCACTCGAGCTTCGACGGCGGCACCTGGTCCGCCGACGTCGAGCTGGCGGAGGAGCTGAGCCAGCGCGCCGTGGCCATGGCGAGCGACGGCGCGCGGGTGCACGTCGTCCACGCCGGCGACGTGAGCGACGACCTCTGGCACTCGCGTCTCGACCAGGGCGCGACGAGCGTCGCCGGCTCGGTCGCGCACGAGATCTGCCACGCCGCCGGCCTGCGTCACGAGCAGGCGCGCGAGGACCGCGACAGCTTCGTCACGATCCACGAGGACGAGATCCAGGACGGCCAGGCGAAGAACTACCGCCAGCACGTCGACGACGCCGACGACAGCGGCCCCTACGACTACGACTCGCTGATGCACTACGGGCCTTTCGGCTTCGCCCGCGGCACGGCGCCGGTGATCACCCGCGGCCCGGCGATGGACGGCTTCGTCGGCAGCTTCGCCAACATCGGCCAGCGCGCCGGCTTCTCGCTCGGCGACATCGAGACCCTGCACGCGCTGTATCCGGCCTGGTCCTCGGCACGCGCCGGACTGCAGAGCCGCGGCATGCCGGCGCTGGCCGAGGCGGGCGGGCTTGTCCACTGCGTGCACCTGGGCCGCTCGGGCAACGAGCTGTGGCACACGATCTTCGACGGCCAGGGCTGGAGCGCCGACTTCCGCATCCCCGGCCAGAAGAGCAAGGCCGCGCCGGCGCTGGCGGCCTACGGCGGGCGCGTGCACCTGCTGCACCTGGGCGACAGCTCGAACGACCTCTGGCACTCGGTGTTCGACGGCAGCCGCTGGACGACGAACGTCAAGCTGCCGGGCCAGAAGAGCAAGGCCACGCCGGCGATGGCCGCCTTCGGCGGCCTGCTGCACATGGTGCACCTGGGCGACAGCGCCGACGACCTCTGGCACACGAGCTTCGACGGGGCGAGCTGGTCGCGCAACGAGCGCATCCCGAGCCAGTCGAGCAAGGCGACGCCGGCACTGGCGGTGCACGGCGGCCTGCTGCACATGGTGCATCTGGGCGAGGACTCGAACGACCTGTGGCACTCGGTCTTCGACGGCGTGCAGTGGTCGGCGAACGTGCGCCTCCGCAACCAGCGCAGCCACGGCGCGCCGGCGCTCGCGGCGGTGCAGGGGCGGCTGCACCTGGTGCACCAGGGCGACGGCACGAACCAGCTCTGGCACTCGATCCACGATGGCCAATGGCGGCCGAACGTGCCGATCGAGGGCTGCTCGAGCGCGCTGCCGGCGGGCCTGGCGGCGCTCGGCGGGCAGCTGGTGATGCTGCGCGTGGCCGAGGGCGGCAGCGAGCTCTGGCAGGGGATCCACACGCGCTGAGTCGGCTGCGGCGCCCGGGCGCCGGCCTGGCGATGCGGGCATTCAACGGTGCGGAGGACGCGCGCCGCCGCCGTCGACGCGCGGAACCTCAGGCCGTCGGCGGCGCCGGCGCCGCCTTGCGGTCGGCATGCCCGAGATCGCGTTGCGGCGACACCTGGTCCCGCACCCGCTGCTTCAGCTCGGTGATCTCGGGGAAACGCCCCTCGGCCTTGCGCGACCAGACCGTCACGCCGTCGGCCCGCACCTCGAAGACGCCGCCGCTGCCCGGCAGCAGGGTCAGCGCGGCGATCTCGTCGCGGTCGAAGGTGGTCAGCAGCTCCTGCGCCATCCAGGCCGCGCGCAGCAGCCAGCGGCACTGGGTGCAGTACTCGATCTCGACGCGATGTCTCATCGTCCGTTCGTCCCGGAGCCGTCGTTCAGCGCGGCCACAGCACCCACATCCGCAGCGGCTGCTTCATGCGCCCGGCCAGGTCTTCGGCGCCTTCGCCCCAGCCCCAGAAGTAGTCGGCGCGCACGGCGCCGGTGATCGCGCTGCCGGTGTCCTGCGCGACCACCAGCCGCTGCAGCGGCCGCGACGGCGCGCCGGGCGCGACGCCGCCGGTGCTCGCCACCAGGGCCGACGGCGCGCCCGGCGGCTCGGTGGTGTCGATCCACACCGGCGTGCCGTAGGGCACCGAGCCGCGGTCGACGGCGATCGAGCGGCCCGGCGTCAGCGGCACGCCCTGGGCGCCGAGCGGGCCGAGCGTCGGGTCGGGCAGCGCCTCCTCGCGAAAGAAGACGAAGCGCGGGTTGGCGTGGATCAACTCGGACACGCGCTGAGGGTTGGCGCGCGCCCAGGCCTTGATCGCCGGCCACGAGGCCTGGTCGACGCTGAAGGCGCCGCGGTCGACCAGCCAGCGGCCGACCGACTTGTACGGGTGGTCGTTGTGGCCGGCGAAGGCCGCGCGCACCAGATGGCGGCGGCCGTCCGGCTCGGTCAGCCAGAGCCGGCCGGAGCCCTGGATCTGCAGGACCAGCGCGTCCAGCGGGTCGACCACGTGGGCGATTTCGCGGCCGCGCAGCGCCGCACGGGCGCCCGCCTCTTGTTCGATCTGGCTGCGGCTGTACCAGGGCTTCTGCTGGCCGAGCTCGGCCGGCGGGGCATAGAGCGGCACGCGGAAGGCCCCGGCGGCGGTGCGCTTGGCCTCGATCAGCGGCTCGTAGTAGCCGGTGATCAGGCCCTCGGCGCGCCCGTCGGTGGTCTCGACGCGCCAGGGCTGCAGATGTTCACGCAGCCACTGGCGGGCGCGCGCCTCGTCCGCCGGTTGCAGCCGGCGCGCCGCGGCGCAGGCGGCCTCCCAGCCCGGGGCCGGGCGCTGGCAGCTGCGCAGCAGCGAGGGCCAGGCGAGGATCACCTGGTCGGCGTCCCAGCCCGGCAGCTCCGACCAGTCGGCCTCGACCCAGCGCGAGAGCGCGCCCTCGCGCACCGTGCGCAGCGGCGGCTCGGCGACCGGCGGCGCGTGGGTGGCGGGGGCGGACGGCGCGGCCGGGGGGGCGGTGGCAGCCGGTGCTGTGTCGGCGGGCGCCGGCGGCAGGGGGGTGGTGGTGCAGGCCGTGAGGAACGACAGGGCTCCTAGAATCGCCGCCGCGCCGCAGAGGGCGAAGCGGGTACGGCCGGTGGGGGCCCGCTGTGCGCACCGGGCATCGGGGCGGGCCTCTGAAGCATCCTTCGAGGCCTCGCAGGGAACTGAACGCATGTGGGTGATTGTGCTGGAGGCCCTCGGCGCGCTCGCGCTGCTGGTCTTCATCGTCTGGTGGACGATGTTCTCGGGCCGTCGGGGCGGCGAGCGCCGGCCCGACGACGACGACAAGGCCTGAATCCCGCTGCCTTCCCGCCTCCCGGCGGGCCCGGCCCGGCTGCGTGACGGGCCGGGACCGAGGTCAGAGGGCTTCGAGGAAGCGCGTGAGGTCGACCGACTCCTGTTCGGTGAAACGGATCTTGAAGCGACGGTTGTAGAAGTCGACGACCTGCCGCAGGTTCTGCGCGGAACCGTTGCTGAAGTACGGCGCCCGTGACGCGAGGCCCCGCAGCGGCGACGGCGTCGTGCGCCCGATGTCCGCGCAGCGGCCGGTGATCAAGGCCTTGCCCGGGTCGTTGGTGATGACGACGTTGCCGTAGGCGACCGTCTGGTAGGGCGCGTGGCAGGTCAGCTTGAACAAGGGCAGATCCGCCTGCGGGGCCGGGCCGCCGAAGGCCTCGGCGTGGCCGCCGATGCCGATGTCGCGCTGCCCGGTGGGCAGGGGGTCGGTGCCGCCGGGGATGTTGCCGTGGCAGGCACCGCAGGTGAGCGGCACCGACCCATCCGGGTTGCGCGGCAGCGGGACGAGGGTGATGTCGTTCGCGCCCGCGACATGGTCGACGTTGATCACCTTGTTGTTGAAGACCGCCTGGCCGCGGGCGATCGACGCGCGCGCCTTGGCCGAAGGCGACGCCAGGAACCCGGTCGTCGTCGGCCAGCTCTGGTAGGTGTTGAAGGGCGTCACCGACGGCAGCTGTTGCGACAGCACCTCCGGCCCGCCCTGGGCGCCGGCGCTCAACCAGCCGGGGGTCAGCTGGCCTGCCAGGTTGTCGTGGGACTGCGCGACGAAGACCGCCTTCTCGTAGTCGACGATCTGCTTCACCTGGGCCGCGGTCGGTGCCCGCAGCGCCTGGGCGTGGCCGAGCGTCGCGTTGATGGCTTGCGATTCGAGCGTCGGCTCGCGGCCATCCCACATGATGTTGCCGCTGACCGGCAGGCCGGTGGCCGGGTCGACGACCGGCACCAGGGTCACCGGGTCGAGATGGGGCAGCACCGCCGTCGGGCCGAGCGAGGCGGCCGGCGTGGTCACGAACGGCAGGTTGGCCGAGATGCGCGGGCGGCGGTAGACCGAGACGATCTGGCGCACCTCGCCGGTCACGGGGTCGAGCTGCTGCGCGTAGGCCGGATCGGTGTTGCAGCCGTAGGGGTCCTTCAGGACCTCGATCTTGAACTCCACCGGATGGCTCGGCGGCCCGCCGACCGCGGTGTAGTCAGGCGTCTGCTGGGGCACCGGCAGGAAGATGCGGATCAGCCCCTTGTTGAGCAGCAGCGAGTAGGCGGCCTGCGCCGAGCCCGATCCGGCGCCGAACAGGCCCCCGATCAGCGAGGGCAGGGTCAGGTGCTTCGGCACCTTGTTCGGGCAGTTCGCGCCGTCGACGGGCGCGAACAGCGGGTCGCGCCCACCCGTGAGGTTGTACAGGGTGCGCGCGGTGGCGGGCGTGATGCTCAGGCCGTCGGCCGGCTGGTGGCAGGTGAAGCAGGAGCGCCCGTTCGTGCCCAGCGGCTGGAAGAAGGCGTTGGACGCCGGGAACACCGTGCCGCCCGTCTGATGCACGCCGACCAGGCCCTTGGCGTTGAGATAGAGCTGTGACGGGCCGAGGATGACCGGTGTGTTGACCGTCAGCGGCAGCGGTCTCGGCGCGCCCATGGCCGACAGGTAGGTCCAGCGCATGTAGACCGGCGCGTTGCCCGGCACGGCCCGGTTGACGTCGACGGTCTGCGCTGCGGCCGGCAGGCAGGTGGCCGGACCGAGCGCCAACAGGCCGAGCATGCGGACAAGGCGGGAGGTGGACAGCGGGCCGCCCGCGGCGGGCCGGTCGTCGGATAGGGGCACGGGGGAACTCCTCGTTTGTTCTTCGGGGCCGGTCGAACGGTGTGTCGACCGGAGCAGCCAGCAACGCCTGGCTGCTCGATGCTAGGGAAAGGGAGGGGGTTTCTGTTACACACTTCTCACCACTCTTGGAGGCGATGGACGAGGCGATGGCGGCGTGATTGGTCAGGTTTTTCAGTGCCTGTAGGCGAAGTGATCAAACGCTCACTGGCCTCGAAAGTGTCCTGATCGCCTCGTTTCGAGCCCACGCCTGTAACACTCGGCGGGGTGCGGCAAGGCTGGAAGGGCCGCCAAGCGCGTCTTCTCGGCCGCGGCATCGAAGAAGGTTGAACCCATGGGGGTCTCGGGCGCTCGCACGGCGCGCGCGGCCCTGGCGAGGCTCCCGCCCCTGCCACAATGCGCCCCCGTCGCCGGTCCCGGCGCGGCGACGGTTCAGTACGGCGCCAGTACCGGCCCGGCAGGACAACGAAGGAATCTGGAGATTGCATGCTGGCGGAGATCGCGGGCTACCTGCAGTTCGAAGCCTGGCCACCGAGGCCGCCAGGGCTGTTCTGGTCGGCGCTGACGCTGGTGCTGGGTGCGCTGCTTGGCGAGGCGGTGTTCCGCCGCTTCGGGCTGCCGCGCATCGTCGGCTACAGCGCGGTCGGCATGGGCATCGCGCTGGCGGGCCTGGGCATCGTCGACGGGCGCCTCACCGGCACCTTCCGGCTGCTGGTCGAACTGGCGCTGGCCCTGCTGCTGTTCGAGCTGGGCAGCCGCGTGAGCCTGCGCTGGCTGCGCGTCAACCGGGCGCTGCTGTGGGCGGGGGCGGTCGAGTCGCTGCTCAGCTTCGTCCTCGTCTATGTGGCACTGCGCTGGTTCGGGCAGCCGGTCAACGTGGCGCTCACCTGTGCCACCTTCGCGATCTGCGCCTCGGCCGCGGTCGTCGGCCGCGTGGCCAGCGAGCTGAAGTCGGCCGGCCAGGTGACCGAGCGGATGATCGTGCTGACCGCCTTCAACACGACGGTCGCGGTGCTGGCGAACAAGCTCGTCGTCGGCTGGCTCTACCTCGACCAGGGCGGCAGCTGGGTGCAGGCGGTGTCGCAGCCGCTCTACACCCTTGCGGCCTCGGCCCTGCTGGCCTTCCTGCTGGCGCGGCTGGTCGCCTGGGTCGCGCGCCGGCTCGACCTGCGCGACGAGAACTCGGTGCTGCTGCTGCTCGGCATGATCGTGCTGGCGCTGACCACGGCGCGCATGTTCAATGCCTCGACGCTGCTGGTGCCGCTGATCGCCGGCGTCGTGCTGCGCAACAGCACCGAGCGGCCCTGGGTCTGGCCGCGCCACTTCGGCACCGCTGGCGGGGTGCTGGTGCTGATGCTGTTCGTCATCGTCGGCGCCTCCTGGACGCCGCAGACCCTCGCCGCGGGCCTGGCGGCTGCGCTCGTGTTGCTCGTCGCGCGCTTCGTCGCGAAGACGGTGGCGGTGGTCGGCCTGGCGCGCTGGGGCGGCATCCGCATGCGCCAGGGCCTGGCGTTGTCGCTGACGCTGACGCCGATCTCGGGCACCGCGCTCGTGATGCTGACCGACTTCTACGGCTACCACCCGGGCTTCGCGCCGGCGATCGCGCCGGTGATCCTGTCGGCGATCGCGGTGATGGAACTGCTCGGGCCGATCGCGGTGCAGTTCGGGCTGCGCCTGGCCGGCGAGCACCAGCCCCACGGCGGCGCGCCCCCGGCGCCCGCGCCGAAGGAAGCGCCCGCCAAGCCGGTCGCGGCCCCGCCGGCGGGTGGGGCCGGGCCTGCCGCGGCCGGCCCGGCGGCGCCGGCCCCAGCTCCGGCCATCCCCTTGCCGGGCCCGTCGGCGGCGCCGTCCGCGGCCGGCGCAGCGCCTGCCCAGGCGCCGGCGCAGGCACCGCCGCCTGGGGCACCCTCGACGCCGCCTCCCGCTCCGCCGCTGCCCCCGCCGGGCTGAGGCGCTCCTGCCCCCAAGACCGCCCGACCCGCCCGCAAGGAGACTGCGCGATGTCCCTGCTCTTCCTGCTGCCGCCGCAGCGCGGCCGGAGGCCGTCATGAGCCTCGGTCCCTTTGCCGATTCGCGCTCGCTGTCGCTGGGTGTCGAGCTCGAGCTGCAGATCGTGAATCTGCACGACTACGACCTCTCGCCTTCGGCGGTCGACCTGCTGCGCCTGGTCAACAAGCGCAAGCTGCCGGGCAAGGTGATGCCGGAGATGACCGACAGCATGATCGAGATCGCGACCGGGGTGTGCAACGGCCACCAGGACGCGCTCGCACAGCTGCTCGAGTTGCGCCAGCACCTGGTCGAGTCCGCCGAGATGCTCAACGTCGGCCTGAGCGGCGGCGGCACGCATCCGTTCCAGGACTGGAGCCAGCAGCGCATCTTCAACGCGCCGCGCTTCAACCAGCTGTCCGAGCTGTACGGCTACCTGTCGAAGCAGTTCACCGTCTTCGGCCAGCACGTGCACGTGGGCTGCCCGGGGCCGGACCAGGCGCTGGTGCTCCTGCACGGGCTGACGCGCTTCATCCCCCACCTGATCGCGCTGTCGGCCTCGTCGCCGTTCGTGCAGGGCATCGACACCGGCTTCCACTCGGCGCGGCTGAACTCGGTGTTCGCGTTCCCGCTCTCCGGGCGGGCACCGTTCCTGCTCCGCTGGGAAGACTTCGAGGCCTACTTCGCCAAGATGACACACACCGGCGTGGTCAAGAGCATGAAGGACTTCTATTGGGACATTCGTCCCAAGCCCGAATACGGGACGATCGAGGTGCGCGTGATGGACACGCCGCTGACGATCGAGAAGGCTGCGGCTCTCGGCGGACTGATCCAGTGCCTGGCGCGCTGGCTGCGCGTCGAGCGCCCCTTCGAGCCGGCCGAGGACGACGGCCTGCCCTACACCTTCAACCGTTTCCAGGCCTGCCGCTTCGGGCTCGACGGCACCTTCGTCGACCCCAAGACCGGCGAGCACCGCACGCTGCGCGACGACATCCGCACCACGCTCGACGCGCTCGAGATCCACGCGATGGAGCTGCGCGCCGAGGGCGCGATCACGCTGATCCGCGACGAGCTGAACGGCAACGGCAACGACGCGACCTGGGTGCGCGGCGTCTACGACCGCGAGCGCCTGCTGCCGGAGGTGGTGCGCCAGCAGTGCGAGCGCTGGGGGGGTCGTCTGGGGTGACGAGCCCGCGCCCGTTGCGGATCGGCCTGTCGGCCCGGCTGATGCACACGCCGCCGGCCGAACTCGGCTTTCGCAACAAGACGCTGCAGTACCTTGAGCAGTCGATCGCGCACTGGATCATGGGCCACGGCGCGCTGGCCTTCATGCTGCCCACGCTCGGCTTCGACGCCGAGATCTCGCGCCGCAAGGTCTCGGTGAGCCACTGCGTGGAGGCGCTCGACGGCCTGGTGCTGCAGGGCGGCGCCGACGTCAGCCCGGCCACCTACGGCCAGCAGCCGCTTCGCCCCGAGTGGTCGGGTGACACGGTGCGCGACCGCTACGAGATCGAGCTGCTCGACGGCTTCCTGGCCCACGGCAAGCCGGTGCTCGGCATCTGCCGCGGCTCGCAGCTGATCAACGTCGCCTTCGGCGGCAGCCTCTACCAGGACATCCAGCTGCTGCGCGAGGGCGCCCACGCCCACGTCGACCCGGTGCTCTACGACCAGCTGGCGCACGAGCTGCGGTTCGAGCCCGGCTCGCGCCTGGCGCAGATCTACGACGGGCTCGAGGGCGGGCGCGTCAACAGCATCCACCACCAGGCGGTCGACCGGCTCGGCGCCGACCTGACGGTCGAGGCGCGCTCGGCCGAGGACGGGGTGGTCGAGTCGATCCGCGCCCGCGGGTCGCTGTTCGTCGCGGGTGTCCAGTGGCATCCGGAGTTCCACTACCTCGACTCGAAGCTGCTGCCGGGCGAGCCGCTGATGCGCGCCTTCCTGGCCGCGGCCGAGACGGCGCGCCAGGACACGCCGGAAGAGGTCCGGCTCCAGCCCTCGGCCCGCTGACGGAGGACGGCCCGCGCGCAGCGCCCGCCGCCGCGACGCAGGTTCAGTGGAGCAGGTCGGGGCGCACGAGCGCGAACTCGGGCACCGGCGCGTCGAAGGACTGGGCCTGCTCGGTCATGCAGGCGAAGCTGCCGTGCATCGTGCCCTGGGGCGTCGCGATGCGGGTCCAGCTGCTGTACTCGAAGCGTTCGCCCGGCCGCAGCAGCGGCTGGTGGCCGACGACGGCGAGGCCCCGGACTTCCTCGGTATGCCCGTTCGCGTCGCGGATCACCCAGTGGCGCGCGATCAGCTGCGCGGTCACGTCGCCGCTGTTGACGATCGTGATCGTGTAGGCGAAGGCGTAGACGTCGCGTGCCGGGTCGGAGCGGTCCGGCAGGAACTGGACGCGGGCCGAGCAGCTGAATTCGGGGTGGTACATGGCGCGAGATTCTAGGAGCCTGCCTTTGGGCTGGGTGCGCGCCGGCGACCGGCTTGGGCCACACTGCGCGCCCGAGCCCTCCGTCCCATCCGCCGCCCTGCGGCCGCGAGCACCGTCTTGAAGCCCGACGTCTACCGTATCGCCCCTTCGTTGCTGTCCGCCGACTTCGCCCGCCTGGGCGAGGAGGTGAAGGCGGTCGCCGCCGCCGGCGCCGACTGGATCCACTTCGACGTGATGGACAACCACTACGTGCCGAACCTGACCTTCGGCCCGATGGTCTGCCAGGCGCTGCGCCAGCACGCCGTGCATGCCGACGGCCGCAAGCTGCCGATCGACGTG